>NZ_JOFH01000019.1 GCF_000721235.1 Streptomyces olivaceus | reverse complement strand
CCGCAATGGCTGCATACCTACAATCACCACCGCGGACACACCGCGCTGAAAGGGCAACCACCCGCCAGCCGCGTCCCCAACCTCACGAGTCAGTACACCTAGTCCTGCGGGCGCTTCAGCCGGGCCACGAACTTGTAGCGGTCGCCGCGGTAGACCGAGCGGACCCACTCCACCGGCTGGCCGGACCCGTCCTGCGAGTGCCGGGAGAGCATCAGCATGGGCAGGCCCACGTCGGTGCCGAGCAGGCCGGCCTCGCGCGGGGTGGCCAGGGAGGTCTCGATGGTCTCCTCGGCCTCGGCGAGATGGACGTCGTACACCTCGGCCAGCGCGGTGTAGAGGGACGTGTACTTCACCAGGGACCGGCGCAGCGCCGGGAAGCGCTTCGCGCTGAGGTGCGTGGTCTCGATGGCCATCGGCTCCCCGTTGGCCATGCGCAGCCGCTCGATGCGCAGCACCCGTCCGCCGGCCGTGATGTCCAGCAGCCCGGCGAGCCGGTCGTCGGCGGTGATGTAGCCGATGTCCAGCAGCTGCGAGGTGGGTTCGAGGCCCTGGGCCCGCATGTCCTCGGTGTACGAGGTGAGTTGCAGCGCCTGCGACACCTTGGGCTTGGCGACGAAGGTGCCCTTGCCCTGGATGCGCTCCAGCCGGCCCTCGACGACCAGCTCCTGCAGGGCCTGGCGCACCGTCGTGCGCGAGGTGTCGAACTCGGCGGCCAGCGTGCGCTCCGGCGGGACCGGTGTGCCCGGGGTCTGGGTCCGGGTCATGTCGAGCAGATGCTTCTTCAGACGGTAGTACTTGGGCACGCGCGCGGTACGGACGGTCGCCCCACCCTCGTTCTCCGCACTGCTGACGTCGGTGCTCATGCTCTGCCTTCCCGGCTCCGGATGCCGAAGCGACCGCTATCCCTGTCGGCCACGGCTCACATCGTGGCACGGCTCCGTGCCGGGATAGCCCCGCACGCTCCGTGATCCCTTCTGTATACCTCCGGGGCCACCCTTGGTCTAGTCCACAGCAGCGGCGGGCGGAGTGCCGGAGGTGTTCCCCGGCGGGTTCCGGTCGCGCTCCCCGGCGGGTTCGGGAGGGGCGTTCCGACGGGTGGCGGGGTGGTGTGCCGGGTACGGCTGGTACGTGCGTCCGCGGCCGTGTCCGCGCGGCGCCCGGCGGGCGTGGTACACCCGGTCCGCGGGTGCCCGATCCGGGCCCCGCGCAATGAAGGGTCCCTGCATATCTCGGTCGCATCACGGACGGCGAGGCTGGGTTTGAACACCCTTGACAGCCCTAATGGTCTGGGCCAAGCTCCCCGTACTGGTCTACACCATTGGTCCAGGTCCCGGCCCCATGGGCGGTCCGCGTCGACGAGCAACCGCGGGGAGGCAGGGGGGTTTTGTGGCATCCCTGAGGAGGGTGGCGTGAAGCGCAAGCTGATAGCCGCGATCGGTATCGCGGGCATGATGGTCTCGATCGCGGCATGCGGCGGCGACAGCGACGACGGCAAGAAGACCGGGGCCGACGGTTACGCCGGCGAAACGCTCACCGTGTGGGTGATGGACGGCTCCTCGCCGGACGACTGGCAGGCGGCCGTCGCCAAGGAGTTCGAGACCAAGACCAAGGCCAAGGTCAAGTTCGAGGTCCAGCAGTGGAACGGCATCCAGCAGAAGCTGACCACCGCCCTGTCCGAGGAGAACCCGCCGGACGTCTTCGAGATCGGCAACACCCAGACGCCGGCCTACGCCAAGACCGGCGGCCTCGCCGAACTGGCCGATCTGAAGAGCTCGGTCGGCGCGGACTGGACCGAGTCCATCAACGAGTCCTCCGTGTTCGACGGCAAGCAGTACGCGGCCCCGTGGTTCGTCGCCAACCGTGTGGTCGTCTACAACAAGAAGATCTGGGCCGACGCGGGCATCAAGGAACTCCCCAAGACCCGCGACGAGTTCTACGACGCCCTCAAGACCGTCGGTGAGAAGACCGACGCCGAGCCGATCTACCTGCCGGGGCAGAACTGGTACCACTTCGTCGGCCTGGCCATCGGCGAGGGCGCCGAACTGGTCAAGAAGGACGGCGACAAGTACGTCTCCAACCTCGGCGACCCGAAGATCGCCGCCGCGACGGAGACCTACAAGAAGTTCCAGGCCCTCTCCCAGGCGCCCAAGGACAAGGACGAGGCCACCCCGCAGCAGGGTGAGGTCTTCGCCAAGGGCAAGACCGGCGCGTTCATCGGCATGGGCTGGGAGACCGGCATCGCGATCGAGGCCAACCCGGCCATCGAGAAGGACATCGGCTACTTCACCATCCCGGGTCCGAGCGCCGACAAGCCCGAGGGCGTCTTCCTCGGCGGCTCCAACCTCGCCGTCGCCGCGGGCAGCAAGAACCAGGACCTCGCCAAGGAGTTCCTGAAGATCGCGCTGTCCGACCAGAACGAGGGTGCGCTGGCCAAGGCCAACGGCGTCATCCCCAACAAGGACGCGCTGCAGACCAACCTCAAGGGCAACGCCGCCGCCGAGGCCGCCGCGCCGGCCGTCGCGGGCGGTGGCACCACGCCGCTGATCCCGGAGTGGGCCGCGGTCGAGAACGCGCCCAACCCGATCAAGACCTACCTGACCGCCGTGCTCAAGGGGAAGTCCCCGGCCGACGCGGCCAAGCAGGTCGAGGGCGAGTTCAACAAGCGCCTGGCGCAGGAGCAGTAGGACCGGATCGGCCGGGGCGGGAGCCGGATCACCACGGCTCCCGCCCCGGCCACCGCACGCGGGTCGACGTACACAGGTCGAGAAGAGAGAACGCGAGCATGACCGTGCAGACCGAACGGCCGCCCTCCGGCCCGGCCGACGTCCGCAAGGCGGACGGCGGCGGTACCGGCAGGCCGAGAACGAGAGCCGCGGCACGTGCCGGCGCGCTCGCCCCGTACCTGCTGCTGCTGCCCGCCTGCGCCGCCACCGTGCTGCTGCTCGGCTGGCCGCTGCTGAAGGACATCCTGCTGTCCTTCCAGAACCTCAACATGGGGCAGCTGATCCAGCATGTGACCGAGTGGAACGGGGTCGACAACTACAAGGAGACCCTCGGCAGCGAGGACTTCTGGCGGGTCACCCTCCGCTCGATCCTGTTCACGGCGGTCAACGTCGTCCTGATCATGCTCCTGGGCACCCTGGTCGGCCTGCTGCTGGCCCGCCTCGGCAAGCGGATGCGCTTCACCCTGCTGTTCGGCCTGGTGCTGGCCTGGGCCATGCCGATCGTGGCCGCCACCACCGTCTACAAGTGGCTGTTCGCCCAGCGCTTCGGCGTCGTCAACTGGGTCCTGGACAAGCTCGGCTGGCACTCCATGGCCGACTACAGCTGGACCAGCAGCCAGATGTCGACGTTCTTCGTCGTCACCCTGCTGATCGTGTGGATGTCCATCCCGTTCGTCGCCATCAACCTCTACGCGGCGACCACCACCATCTCCAAGGAGCTCTACGAGGCCGCGTCGCTCGACGGTGCCGGCGCCTGGCGGAGCTTCACCACGGTCACCATGCCGTTCCTGCGGCCCTTCCTCTACGCCACGACGTTCCTGGAGATCATCTGGGTCTTCAAGGCCTTCGTGCAGGTCTACCTCATCAACGAGGGCGGCCCGGACCGGCTCACCGAGATCCTGCCCGTCTACGCCTACGTCGAGGGCGTCGGGAACCAGCACTACGGCATGGGCGCGGCCATCGCCGCCCTGACCATCCTGCTCCTGATCGGCCTGACCGCGTACTACCTCAGGATCGTGCTCAAGCAAGAGGAGGACGAGCTGTGAAGCGCTCGCTCTTCGGCCGCCTGTGGCCCAACGCCACGGCCGTCGTCCTGTTCATCGGCTTCGTCTTCCCCGTGTACTGGATGTTCGCCACGGCCCTCAAGCCGACCGGCGACATCCTCTCGGAGGACCCGGTCTGGATCCCGACCAACATCACCTTCGAGCACTTCAGGACCGCGACCGACGTCGACCACTTCTGGACCTACGTCACCAACTCGCTGACCGTCACCATCCTCGCCGTGGTGTTCTCCCTGGTCATCGCGCTGGCCGGGTCCTTCGCCCTGGCGCGGATGCGGTTCAAGGGGCGGCGCGGCTTCATCATCGGCTTCATGCTGGCCCAGATGGCGCCCTGGGAAGTCATGATCATCGCGATGTACATGATCGTGCGGGACGCGTCGATGCTGAACAGCCTGGTGCCGCTGACGCTCTTCTACATGATGATGATCCTCCCCTTCACCATCCTGACGCTGCGCGGCTTCGTCGCCGCCGTGCCGAAGGAGCTGGAGGAGTCGGCGATGGTCGACGGCTGCACCCGCGCCGAGGCGTTCCGCCGCGTCATCCTGCCGCTGCTCGCGCCGGGCCTGATGTCCACCTCGCTGTTCGGCTTCATCACCGCCTGGAACGAGTTCGCCCTGGTCCTGGTGCTCAACAAGGACGCCGAGGCCCAGACGCTGCCGCTGTGGCTGTCCAGCTTCCAGACCCAGTTCGGCGACGACTGGGGCGCCACCATGGCCGCCTCGTCCCTCTTCGCCATCCCGATCCTCGTTCTCTTCGTCTTCCTGCAGCGCAAGGCCGTCAGCGGCCTGACCGCCGGCGCAGTGAAGGGATGACGCACCGATGACGACCCTCGCCAGGGCCACCGACGCCCTCACCCGCGACGCCCTCACCGTCCTGCAGCCCGGCTTCGCCGGCACCACCGCCCCCGACTGGCTGTTGCGCCGCCTCGGCGAGGGCCTGGCGTCCGTCGCCCTGTTCGGACGCAACGTCACCTCGCCCGAGCAGGTCGCGGCCCTCACCGCACAGCTGCGCGCCGAACGCGAGGACGTGCTGGTCGCCATCGACGAGGAGGGCGGCGACGTCACCCGCCTCGAAGTGCGCACCGGCTCCTCCTTCCCCGGCAACCACGCCCTCGGCGCCGTGGACGACGTGGGCCTCACCCGGGAGGTCGCCGCCGCGCTGGGCCGCCGGCTCGCGGACAGCGGCGTCAACTTCAACTGGGCCCCGTCCGCCGACGTGAACTCCAACCCGGACAACCCGGTCATCGGCGTACGCGCCTTCGGCGCCGACACCGACCTGGTCGCCCGGCACACCGCCGCCTACGTCACCGGCATGCAGTCCGCCGGCGTGGCCACCTGCACCAAGCACTTCCCGGGCCACGGCGACACCGGCATCGACTCCCACCACGCCGTGCCGCTCATCGACGTGGACGCCGACGTCCTCGCGGCACGCGACCTGGTCCCGTTCCGCGCGGCCGTCGCCGCCGGCAGCCGCGCGGTGATGAGCGCCCACATCCTGGTCCCCGCCCTGGACCCGGACCGCCCGGCGACGCTGTCCCGCCGCATCCTCACCGAGCTGCTCCGCGGCGAACTGGGCTACGACGGCCTCATCGTCACCGACGGCATCGAGATGCGGGCCATCGCGGGCACCTACGGCATCGAACGCGGCACCGCGCTGGCCATTGCGGCCGGCGCCGACGCGATCTGCGTGGGCGGCGGCCTGTCCGACGAGGACACCGTGCGGCGGCTGAGCGACGCCCTGGTGGAGGCCGTCCGCTCGGGCGAGCTGCCCGAGGAGCGGCTGGCCGACGCGGCGGAACGCGTCCGGTCCCTGTCCCGCTGGACGACGGCGAACCGGCCGGGCGCCCGGCCCGAGGACACCGCCGACGGCGACGTGGGCCTGCGGGCCGCCCGCCGCGCCCTGCGCGTCACCGCCGCCGCGGACTTCACCCCGCTCACCGGGGCGCCCTACGTCGCCGCCTTCACCCCCGTCGCCAACATCGCGGTCGGCGACGAGACGCCCTGGGGTGTCGCCGCCGAACTCCGCCGCCTGCTGCCGGGCACGGAGACGGACAGCTTCAACGGTCCCGACGCCGGGGCCGAGGCGCTGGCCGCGGCGGACGGGCGCCGCGTCGTCGCCGTGGTCCGCGACGAGCACCGTCACCCCTGGATGGCGGCGGCCCTCGACACGCTGCTCGCGGCCCGCCCCGACACGGTCGTCGTCGAGATGGGCGTGCCGCGCGCCGAACCCCGCGGCGCCCTGCACCTCGCCACGCACGGCGCGGCCCGCGTCTGCGGCCTCGCGGCGGCGGAGGCGGTCGTGGGCACGGGCCGCTGAGGGACCCGTCACCCGTCCCCGTCACCCGTCCTCGTGCCTGATGCCTGATGCCTGATGCCTGGCGCCTGGCGCCTGGTGTCTGGTGTCTGGCCCCGGAACGGCGCAGGCGCCGGTCCCCGTCACGGGGGCCGGCGCCTGCGCGTGCGTGCGGGACGGGTCAGATGCCCTGCCAGTCCGGCTTCTGGGCGTAGGTGTGCCGGAAGTAGTCGGCGAGCTTCAGCTTGGCGGCCGCGGCGTCGTCGACGACGACCGTGGCGTGCGGGTGCAGTTGCAGCGCGGAGGCCGGGCACACGGCCGCGACGGGGCCCTCGACGCTCGCGGCGACCGCGTCCGCCTTGCCCTCCCCGGTGGCGAGCAGCACCACGTGCCGGGCCTCCAGGATGGTGCCGATGCCCTGCGTGATCACGTGGTGCGGCACCTGCTCGATGTCACCGTCGAAGAAGCGCGCGTTGTCCACGCGGGTCTGCTCCGTGAGCGTCTTGATCCGGGTCCGCGAGGCGAGCGAGGAGCAGGGCTCGTTGAAGCCGATGTGCCCGTCGGTGCCGATGCCGAGGAGCTGGAGGTCCACCCCGCCGGTCCCGCCCAGCGCCTCGTCGTAGGCCTGGCACGCCGCCTGGATGTCCTCCGCCGTGCCGTCCGGGCCCATGAACGCGTCCATGCCGATGCCCAGCGGTTCGAGCACCTCGCGCCGCAGCACCGAGCGGTAGGACTCCGGGTGCTCCGCGGGAAGCCCCACGTACTCGTCGAGCTGGGCGATCCGCGCCCGCGCGGTGTCCACGGCGCCCGAGCGCACCTTGGCCGCCAGCGCCTCGTACACCGGCAGCGGCGTCGAGCCGGTGGCCACCCCGAGCAGGGCGCCGGGCTTGCGCCGGAGCAACTGCGCCATGGCCTCGGCTATGAGTTCGCCGCCCGCCCTGGCATCGGGAACGATGACAACTTCCACGCTGGCCTGCCGTTTCGAAGAGAGGACCCGTCCGGGGTCCGGGACTGACTGTGTGGCGGTTATGTGGTTTAGACCAATCTAACAGAGCGGGGTCCCGCGGTCGCGGGGAAAGGCCGGGCGCGCGCGGGCGGCCGGCGGCCGGCGGACGGGCTCACGGCACTGGCGAACGCCGTCACCGGGACCGGTGACGGCTCGCCGTCCGGCCCCGCGGGCGGGGCCGGACGGGCTAGGCTCAACAAACACGGTCCACCGCATGGACACGCTTAGTGGTCTAGTCCAGAATGGGCGCCAGGGCACTCGGCGGGTCGCTCGCGCGAGGTGGCCGCCGGACTTCCGCCTTCCCCGCACAGGAGGGCGGACCGAGGAACCGGAGCTCTCTGCCCTGACTGCCCCGGCTCCTCACCCTTCGGCCGAACGGGACCGCACACCCCACGGCCGATGTTGCTCCGGGCTGCGGTGCCGGGAGGGCTGAGGGTCCCTCCCAGGCGCCGCGGCCCGCGGGTGCCTCCGGTGGTCCTTGGCGTGTCGCAGCGCGTCGGGGCGTGTTGAGGTGTGTCGGGGCGTCTCCGGGCGGGGGAGCAGTGGCACGTGGCTGGTTTCGATCGTCGTCCGTACCGCCAGGTACGCTCAGCCCCGTGCCGTCCATGAACGAACTCGTACGCCAGCACACAGCGCTCGACGACTCCGCTCTCGAGTGGCTCCACCTGCTGGTCTCGGAGTGGCAGCTCCTCTCCGACCTCTCCTTCGCCGACCTGGTCCTGTGGGTCCCCACCCGGGACGGCACGCGGTACGTCTCCGTCGCCCAGATGCGGCCGAACACCGGCCCCACCTCGTACCAGGACGACATGGTCGGCCACCTGGTCCCGCGCGGCCGGCGCCCCATGCTGGACGCCGCGCTGGACGAGGGCCGCATCGTGCGCGAGGGCGACCCCGAGTGGCGCGAAGAGGTCCCGGTCCGCGTGGAGTCCATTCCCGTACGCCGCCAGGGACGCGTCCTGGGCGTCATCGCCCGCAACACCAACCTGCTCACCGTGCGGACACCGAGCCGCCTGGAGCTGACGTACCTCCAGAGCGCCTCCGACCTCGCACAGATGATCGCGGCCGGCGCCTTCCCGTTCGAGAACCAGCAGCTCGACATGGACGCCTCGCCCCGCGTCGGCGACGGCCTGATCCGGGTCGACGGGGACGGCATCGTGCAGTACGCCTCCCCGAACGCCCTGTCGGCCTACCACCGCATGGGCCTGGCCGCCGACCTGGTCGGCCACCACCTCGGCCGCACCACCGCCGAACTCGCCCCGTCCCGCGGCCCGGTGGACGAGGCGCTCGCCAAGGTGGCCAGCGGCTGGGCGCCGCGCGAGTTCGAGATCGAGGCGCACGACGGGGTGATCCAGTTCCGCGCCATTCCCCTCAAGCCCAAGGGCACGCGCATCGGTTCGCTGGTGCTCCTGCGGGACGTCACGGAACTGCGACGCCGCGAGCGCGAGTTGATCACCAAGGACGCCACCATCCGGGAGATCCACCACCGGGTGAAGAACAACCTGCAGACCGTGGCGGCCCTGCTGCGCCTCCAGGCCCGGCGCATCGAGTCCGACCGGGGCCGCGAGGCGCTGGAGGAGGCCGTGCGCAGGGTCGGTTCGATCGCGATCGTGCACGAGACGCTCTCCCAGAACCTGGACGAGCGCGTGGAGTTCGACGAGATCGCCGACCGCGTGCTGGCGATGGTGGCGGAGATCTCGCCGGGCCGGGTCACGGGCCGGCGCACCGGCCGCTTCGGCATCCTCGACGCCGAGGTCGCCACCCCGCTGTCCATGGTGCTGACCGAGGTCCTGCAGAACGCGCTGGAACACGGTTTCCGCGACAGCGACACCGGCACGGTGGAGGTCTCCGCGGTCCGCGGCGGCACGACGAAGGAGGCCCGGCTGCTGGTCACCGTCCAGGACGACGGCGTCGGCCTGCCCCAGGACTTCGACCCGCACCGCTCGGGGAACCTCGGGCTGCAGATCGTACGCACCCTGGTGGAGGGCGAGTTGGGCGGCACCTTCGACATGGTCCCGGCCCCCGACCGCGGCACGCGCGTGATCCTGGACATTCCGGTGCCCACGGAGAAGTAGTCGCGAAGCACCGGTCCGGGGCAGCAAAAAGCCCCGGACCGGTGAAGGTCCGAGGCCAGTGCTCGTGCGATGCATCGTCCCGATGCTCATCGGGGGGTACTGCGCGCTGCGGCTCGGGGGCGGGGGATGTGTACGCGCTGTACACGCCGCCAAGCTGAGGCTGTCAGTAGGGGCGGCTGGTCAGGCGGATGCCTGACGAGCCCGGTTGCGGGCGGCACGGCGCTTCATCGCGCGACGCTCGTCCTCGCTGAGACCACCCCAGACGCCGGAGTCCTGACCGGACTCGAGCGCCCACTGCAGGCACTGCTCCATGACAGGGCAGCGACGGCAGACGGCCTTGGCTTCCTCGATCTGCAGCAGCGCGGGACCGGTGTTGCCGATGGGGAAGAAGAGCTCGGGGTCTTCCTCGCGGCAAACGGCGCGGTGACGCCAGTCCATGGCTGCTACCTCTCCTTGGTATTACGTGCGGATTGCTTGTGAATGTGAACGCTTTCACGAATCCCTCAACAAGGGAAGGGCCTACAGCCAGGTTCCCTGGCGTGGTCCTGTGGTTTGAAGAGGGGTTCCGGTGATCTGTGGAGGCTGGTTCTGCGGGCCGTCCCGATCGCCAAGAAGAGACTCGCAAACCTCGGCGGCGGATACAACCCCTTCCGGAAAGTTTTTTTTGATTCTTCGGTGTCGACTAGGTCACAGCCGTACTTCCATGGGGTGGACCCTGGCCTAAACGTTCGAGTGAAAGGACTTTCGCCGCTTCTGCTCACACAATCACACGCAGTGCACGGCGTACGCCTGTGAACGTCACGCTGGTCCGCAGCCCGAGGTGGTCACCGTCCATCTGAAGGGGGAGAGGCACCTTCGAATGCAAGGTGAAGCCCGTCAGATCGTGCAGGGAGACGGCATGCCGTCCGCGCGGTCCGCGCTCGGGGGACGAAGTGAGCAACTGCGTGCCATACCGGGCGACCGCGCCCGCCGAGAGCCGGCTGAGACCGAACACGTCCAGGGCGGTGTCGAACGACGCCTCGGGGGACGCGTAGATCGGACGGTTGCCGAGGAACGTCCAGGGGCACGTGTTCGAGACTATGGACAGCACCAGGTCGGTGACCGGGTCCGCGCCCTCCCGCTCCAGGGTGATCGTCCCGTGGCGGCGGTGCGGCTCCCCGACCAGCGCGCGCATCACCTGGCGGACGTAGAGGGCGTGGGTCGACTTCTTGCCCCGCTCGCGGTGCTGCTCGACGCGGCCGACGACGCCGGCGTCGAAGCCCAGCCCGGCGTTGAAGGTGAACCAGCGCTCCGGGACCGCCTCGTCCTCCGTGCCCGGCGTGCCCGAGGCGAGCCCCAGGCCGACCGTCCGCTCGCGCCCCTCGCGCAGCGCGTCCAGCAGGGCGCCGGTGGCCTCCACCGCGTGGTTGGGCAAACCGAGGGCGCGGGCGAACACGTTGGTGGATCCACCGGGGACCACCGCGAGGCCGGGCAGGTGGTCCGGGTCGGGGCCGCCGTGCAGCAGGCCGTTGACGACCTCGTTCACCGTGCCGTCGCCGCCGAGGGCCACCACCAGCTCGATGTCGTCGCTCTGCGCGGCCTGTCTGCCGAGGTCCCGGGCGTGGCCGCGGTACTCGGTGGTGACCGCCTCCAGCTTCATCTCGCTGGCGAGAGCATGGATCAGCACGTCGCGCGTGCGCGCGCTCGTGGTGGTTGCCGCCGGATTGACCACGAGAAGTGCACGCATGGTCTGCAGGGTACCTACTGGGTGGTACTCGGCCCAGACCGAGGTGAAGAACCCCACGCACCCCCGGCGCGCGTGATAGGTCCGACACCGCCGCGGCCGCCCGTGCCCCGAGGGCTACCCTGCAGGGGTGAGTAGTGAGCAGACCCCAGCCCCCGAAGCCGCCGACGACGCGGAGCCCCGTCCCGGCCGGCTGACCGCCGCGGCCGCGCTGGCCGCGTTCGAGGGGGCGGCGCTCGTCGTGGGCGGCGCCTGGATGCTCGTGGGGGGTCTCACCGGCCACCCCGACGACCGGACCTCGGCGCTCACCGGCGGCGTGACCCTGATCGTCCTCGCGCTGCTGCCGCTGCTCGCCGCTCGCGGACTGCTGGCCATGAAGGGCTGGAGCCGGGGGCCGGCCGTCATCACGCAGCTCATGGCGCTGCCCGTGGCCTACAACATGCTGCGGGCCGACGGCCTGGCCGTCCCGGCGGGCGTCGTGCTCGGTGCGGCGGCCGTCACCGGTCTTGTGCTGCTCGTCAATCCCACGACCACCCTCGCCCTCGGCATCCGGGGGCCGGGCAACTCCGGCCGGCCGTCGGGGGACGCCGGGAAGTAACCGGGCCGACCGCTGCCCCGGTGGTCTGCGGCGCGACCACGAGCGGCGTCCGGCGGCTACTCCTCGACCAGCAGCTTCTCCCGCAGCTGCGCCAGCGTGCGGGCGAGCAGCCGTGACACGTGCATCTGCGAGATCCCGACCTCCTGCGCGATCTGGGACTGGGTCATGTTCCCGAAGAAGCGCAGCAGCAGGATCCGCTTCTCCCGCGGCGGCAGGTCCTCCAGGAGCGGCTTGAGGGACTCGCGGTACTCGACCCCCTCCAGCGCCTCGTCCTCGGCGCCGAGCGTGTCCGCCACCGCCGGGGACTCGTCGTCGGTGTCCGGGACGTCCAGGGACAGGGTGGAGTAGGCGTTGGCCGACTCCAGGCCCTCCAGGACCTCCTCCTCGGAGATCGACAGCTTCTGGGCGAGCTCGTGGACGGTGGGGGAGCGCCCGTGCAGCTGCGAGAGCTCCGCCGTCGCGGTCGTCAGGGCCAGCCGCAGCTCCTGCAGCCTGCGCGGGACCCGCACCGCCCAGCCCTTGTCCCGGAAGTGCCGCTTGATCTCGCCGACGACCGTGGGAGTCGCGTACGTCGAGAACTCCACCCCGCGGTCCGGGTCGAAGCGGTCGACCGACTTGATGAGTCCGATGGTGGCGACCTGGGTGAGGTCGTCCAGGGGCTCGCCGCGGTTGCGGAAACGGCGCGCGAGGTGCTCCACGAGGGGCAGGTGCATGCGGACCAGCCGGTTGCGCAGCTCCGCGTACTCGGGGCTGTCCTTCGCCAGGGTGCGCAACTCGGTGAACAGCAGACGCGCTCCGCTGCGGTCCTGCGGGTCGTGCCGCGTGCCCTGCGCGCCCCGTGCACCGGGCACGCCGTCTTCGGAGTGTCGCTCGTGCTCGCTCATCGTCCCGCCCGTCGCCCTTTCCCGAGCTCCCGCCTCCGCCGGGCCGGGGCGGGCCGGGGTGTCCCCGGCCCGCTGCCCTTCGCCCGGCGGAACGGCCTCGGGCGAGGTCTCGTCCACCGGATGCGGTCGGGCCTGCTCGGGGATGCCGTCGATGCCGTCCGCCGTACGCCGGGCCTCGCCCTCAGAACGTGCGCCCCCGGCCGACAGCTCCCGTGTGCCGCGCTCTTCGTCCCGCACCGGCCCGTCCCCGTTCGTCACGCCGGCCCGGGTCCCGCGCCGCGCTGTTTGTAGAGGCTGATCGAAACGGTCTTGTCCTCGTCCACGGCGGAGGAGACCTTGCCCGCGAGGGCGGACAGCACCGTCCACGCGAAGGTGTCCCGCGAGGGGGCGTGGCCGTCCGTGGTCGGCGCCGAGACGGTGACCTCGAGCGAGTCGTCGACAAGGCGGAAGACGCAGCTGAGCACCGAGCCCGGCACGGCCTGCTGAAGCAGGATCGCGCAGGCCTCGTCGACTGCGATACGCAGATCCTCGATCTCGTCGAGGGTGAAGTCCAAGCGGGCTGCGAGGCCGGCCGTCGCCGTACGCAGCACCGACAGGTAGGCACCCGCGGCCGGCAGCCGGACTTCCACGAAGTCCTGGGTCCCGGGCTCGCCTGCGATCTGGGACACCCTCACCTCCAAGGTGGTACAAGCGTCAAAGGGCCGAGGGTCGCCCCTCGGGGGTAACGCGATACGTGGTTCAGCGGTGACGTTATCGCGCTCCGAACTTTCCTGTCCCGCAACCCCAACCCCTTGCTGTCACTCATGGTAAACACACGAACACGCACAGTGGCTAGGGGTTGGGCGGGCCCAAATCGGAAGAGCGCGCGCCGGGTTGACGTACCCAGACGTCAGACGGTCGAACCGTCCCGGGACGAGGTCCCGCGGGGACTCACACGAGGACATGGTCGACGAAGCACCAGCGCCAGCTTTCCCCGGGTTCGAAGGTGCGCATCACCGGATGGCCCGTCTCCTTGTGGTGCGCCGTCGCATGCTGCCCGGGGGAGGAGTCGCAGCAGCCGACGTGACCGCAGTCGAGGCACAGTCTCAGCTGCACCGGGTCCGTGCCCTCGGCCAGACACTCCGGGCAGGTCTCGCCGCGCGGTTCCGGTTCCGGGTGCGGCAGCGCGTCGGCGTGCGTGCACTGTTTCATGATTGCCAGGTTACGACGGGCGTGCGGACCACCGCGCGGAAAAAGAGGGCGGGCGAGGACGATGCACGTGATGCCGCTGCTGTTGCTGGTGGCGGGCAGCGCCGCGGTCGCCGCGGCGGGGCGGCGGGTACCGGTACCGGGGCCGCTGCTGCTCGTCGCGGTGGGGCTGGCGGTGAGCTACGTCCCCGGTGTGCCCGACTACACCCTCGACCCGCACATCGTTCTGCCCCTCCTGCTGCCCCCGTTGCTCTACACGGCGGCCTCCGACAGCTCCTACCTGGACCTGCGGGCCCAGGTGCGGCCCGTGGCGCTGCTGTCCGTGGGCTACGTCCTCTTCGCCACGTTCGTCGTGGGCTGCGCCGCGTACCTGATCGTGCCGGGCCTGCCGCTGACCGCGGCCCTGGTGCTCGGCGCGGTCGTGGCGCCCCCGGACGCCGTCGCGGCCACCGCGGTCGCCCGCCGCGTGGGGCTGCCCTCCCGGATCACCACGATCCTCCAGGGCGAGTCCCTGGTGAACGACGCCACCGCCATCACCGCCTTCAAGGTGGCGCTGGCCGCGGCGGTCGGCGAGGGCGCGACCTGGGCCGGCGGGATCGGCGAGTTCCTGATCGCGGCGGTGGGCGGCGTCGGTGTCGGCCTGGTCCTGATGGTGCCGCTGCACTGGCTGCGCACCCACCTGACGGAGGCGCTGCTGCAGAACACGCTCTCCCTGCTGATCCCGTTCGCCGCGTACGCCGTCGCCGAGCAGGTGCACGCCTCCGGGGTCCTCGCGGTGGTCGTCGTGGCGCTCCATCTGGGCCACCGCGCGTGGGAGGTCGATTTCGCCACCCGGCTCCAGGAGGAGGCGGTGTGGAAGATGGTCGCCTTCGTCCTGGAGTCGGCCGTCTTCGCCCTCATCGGGCTGCAGTTGCCCGTCGTCCTCAAGGGGCTCGGGGACTACGCGGTCGCCGACGCCGCCCGGTACGCCCTCGCCGTCTTCCTCGTGGTCGCGGTGGCGAGGTTCGCGTGGGTGTACCCGGCGACCTTCCTGCCCCGGCTGTCGGCACGCGTCCGCGCGCGCGAGGGCGACCTCTCCTGGAAGGGGCCGTTCGTGATCGGCTGGGCCGGGATGCGCGGCGTGGTCTCGCTGGCCATCGCCTTCTCCATTCCGCTCACCGTGCACGGCGGCGAGCCCTTCCCCGAGCGCAACCTCGTCCTCTTCCTCACGTTCACCACCGTCATCGGCACGCTGGTCGTCCAGGGCGTCAGCCTGCCGCCGCTGATCCGCCTGCTGAAGTTCCCCGGGCACGACGTGCAGGCCGAGACACTGGCGGAGGCCAACGCCCAGGCACAGGCCTCCCGGGCCGCCGAGCAGCGCCTGGACGACCTGCTCGCCGACGAGCGCAACACCCTGCCGGGCCCGCTCGCCGACCGCCTCCGCACGGTCCTGGAGCGCCGCCGCAACGCGGTGTGGGAACGGCTCGGCCAGGTCAACTCCGCCACCGGGGAGACCGTCGACGACACCTACCGGCGGCTGTCCAGGGAGATGATCGGCGCCGAGCGCGAGGTGTTCGTGCGGCTGCGGGACGGCCGCTACATCGACGACGAGATGCTGCGGACCCTGCTGCGGCGGCTGGACCTGGAGGAGGCGGCGGCGTACCGGGAAACGACGTGAGCGCGGCAGGGCGGGCGTGGTGGGCACGGCGGGCGTGGTGGGGGCGGGTCCGGCGGCACGGTCCCGCTCAGGGCGGCGCCCCGGGGAAGGGGCGGCCGGTGACGACCGCCGCCAGGGTGGTCCCGCGCGGGAAGGCGCCCTCCCGGGCGAGGGCGCTGAGGGCGTACAGCATCTTGGCGACGTAGACGCGTTCCACGGGAAGGCCGTGCCGTGCCTCGAAGTCCGCGGCGAAGGAGTCCAGCTCCGGCGTCGTACGGGCGTAGCCGCCGTGGTGGAAGCGGTCGTCGAGGCTCCACGCGCCGCGCGGCCCGCCGAACGCGCGGTCCTGGAGCCGCCGTATGTCGCCGTCCAGGAATCCGCCCCTGAGTACGGGAACGCCCAGTGCGCGCCGCCCTCGGGGCAGCCCGGCCGCCAGCCCGGCGAGCGTGCCGCCGGTGCCGCAGGCGACGGCGACCACGTCCGCCTCTCCGGCCAGTTCCTCGCCCAGGGCCCGGCACCCGCGGACGGCCGCCGCGTTGCTGCCGCCCTCCGGGACGACGAACGCGCCCTCGGCGTCCACCGCGCGCAGGAGCGCCGCCAGCGTCTCGGCTTCGGTCTTGCGCCGGTAGACCGCGCGGTCGACGAAGTGGAGCCGCATGCCGTCGGCGGCGCACCGGGCCAGGGAGGGGTTGAGCGGCAGGCCGGCCAGCTCCTGGCCGCGCACGACACCCACCGTGGACAGTCCGAGCAGCCGGCCGGCGGCGGCCGTGGCGCGCAGGTGGTTGGAGTAGGCGCCGCCGAAGGTGACGACGGCCCGCCCGTCCGCCGCGGCGAGGTTCGGCGCGAGCTTGCGCCACTTGTTGCCGACGAGTTCCGGGTGGATCAGGTCGTCGCGCTTCAGCAGCAGTCGGACACCGTGCCGCTCGAACCGGTCGTCGACGACCTCCTGCGAGGGCGACGGCAGGCGCGGCGCCAGGGCGGCGGGGTCGGAGGTGTCGGTGCCGGTCACCCCGCCATTGTCGCGCGAACCGCCGGACAGCGCGGGCCGCCCGGGCGGCGCCGCCCGTCGGGTGGTGCGGCCCCCGCGCGGGTGGCGCGGCCCCCCCCCCGCGAGGGTGGTGCGGCCCGGCGGGTGGTGCGGGCCGCCCGGCGGTGCGGGCCGGTCACCCGGGGCGGCACGTCACTTCAACCGGTCGCGGACCCGCTCCCGCATCGAGTCCATCGTGAACCCCCGCGGGTCCACCTTGCCCGGCTGCCATTCGAGGTGGCCGACGACGGACCGCTCGTTCCAGCCGTGGTGGCGGCAGACGGCCGCGGCGGCCCGCTCGATCGCCTCCAGTTGCTCGTCCGGCCAGGGATCGTCGCCGTCGCCCAGGTTCTCGCACTCGAAGCCGTAGAAGTGCCGGTTGCCGTCGGTGTTCGTCTCGTTGTCCCCGGGCAGCCCCTTCTCCGCGATCACCGCGCGCAGGACGTCGTCGTCACCGAGGCCGGCGTGGTTGGCCCTGCCGTACCCGACCAGGTGGACCTTGCCGTCCTTGGTGATCACCCCGTGGCACAGCGGACCCGGCAGGTTCGCGTGGCCCTTGCGGCAGATGTCCACCGTCCGCTCGCTGCCGCTGGTGACCGTGTGGTGGATCATCACGCCGTGCACGGGACCCCAGTCGCCCTTGTCGTTGCGGTTGTGGTCCTGCCAGTCGCCGACTTCGACGACGGTGAGGCCCTCCTTCTTCAGGGCTTCGAGAAAACTGCTCGCGGACATGGGTGGGGCCATGGCCGGCTCCTTCGTAACTCAGTGCGACAGCCGCCCGGTGCGACCGCCTCGTACGGTGCTTGTACCGGAGCGGAGCCGTTTCTATTACTTGTTCGGCCCGTGTGCGAGCCGATTCGGACAACTTCGTTCCGGCCAACGGCGTTGACCAGCCCCGGACAAGACCGCCGAGGCCGCGAACAAGCCCTCATACCTGCCCCGGTCGTCCGAGATCCATTCCCCCTCGTTCGTGTAATAGCACCGGCACGCTCCGTGAGGAAGGCTGGTCCCTGCACATCGATGCCGGGCGCGTTCGCCCGGCATGACTGGGAGGGCAATTCCTTATGTCGGTAGGCGAAGAGGTCCGCATCGAGCAGACCAGGCCGCAGCAGAGCCTCGGCACGGCGGCCGCGCGGAACCTGGCCACCACCACCAAGTCCGTTCCTCAGATGCAGGAGATCAGCTCGCGCTGGCTGCTGCGCTCGCTCCCCTGGGTGGACATTCAAGGCGGCACGTACCGGGTGAACCGGCGTCTGACCTTCGCCGTCGGGGACGGCCGCGTGACCTTTGTGAAGACCGGCGACCGCGTCGAGGTAGTCCCCGCGGAGCTGGGCGAGCTGCCGGCCCTGCGTTCGTACGAGGACGACGAGGTCCTCTCGGAGCTCGCGCAGCGCTGCGAGCAGCGGGAGTTCGGCCCCGGCGAGGTGATCGCCTCGTTCGGCGGCCGCGCCGACGAGGTCTACCTGCTGGCCCACGGCAAGGTCGAGAAGATCGGTACCGGCCCCTACGGCGACGACGCGGTGCTCGGTGTCCTCGCCGACGGCGCCTATTTCGGTGACCAGGCACTGCTGGACGAGGACCCCATCTGGGAGTACACCGCCCGTACGGTCACCGCCTGCACGGTGCTCGTACTGCCGCGCACCGAGGTGGAGCAGGTCGCGGAGCGGTCGGACTCCCTGCGCGCGCAGTTGGACGAGCGGCGCTCGCAGCCGGAGCAGAACACCAACAAGCAGGGCGAGAAGGCGATCGACCTCTCCGCCGGTCACACCGGCGAGCCGGACATCGCGCACACCTTCGTCGACTACGAGGCACGGCCCCGTGAGTACGAACTGAGCGTCGCCCAGACCGTGCTGCGTATCCACTCGCGCGTGGCCGACCTCTACAACAAGCCGATGAACCAGACGGAGCAGCAGATCCGGCTGACCGTGGAGGCGCTGAAGGAGCGCCAGGAGCACGAGCTCATCAACAACCGCGAGTTCGGCCTGCTCCACAACTGCGAGTACGACCAGCGGATCCAGCCGCACGCCGGTGCGCCCGGCCCGGACGACCTGGACGAGCTGCTGAGCCGCCGACGGGGCACCAAGCTGCTCCTCGCCCACCCGCGGGCCATCGCGGCGATCGGCCGTGAGCTGAACCGGCGCGGGCTCGTACCGGAGACGATCGACGTCGCGGGCAACCGCATCCCCACCTGGCGGGGGGTGCCCATCTACCCGTGCAACAAGATTCCGGTCACCGAGGCGCGGACGTCCTCGATCATCGCGATGCGTACCGGTGAGCAGGACCAGGGCGTGATCGGTCTGCGGGCCACCGGCGTCCCGGACGAGATCGAGCCGAGCCTGTCGGTGCGCTTCATGGGCATCAACGAGCAGGCCGTCATCAAGTACCTGGTCACGGCCTACTACTCGGCAGCCGTCCTCGTACCGGACGCGCTCGGAGTCCTGGAGAACGTCGAGATCGGCCGCTGGCAGTGACATCGGTTTCCCCCACGCCGTGTCCCCGCCCGGCAGGGCGGGTACACCCCGGGGGTACGGACGGGCCGAGGGGGAGGGTGAGTCCATGACGGAGGCTCGGCGCGGCGCCACCGCGACGTGTCGTCCCACGGGAACGCCGGACAGGCAGTGGCCCATCGGCGCACGGCGGGACGGAGAGCCGGTGGCGGTCGAGGGCGGCTACGAGGCGGAGGCGCTCCTGCGGGAGTCGCGGGCGTCCGTGGATCCCGAACTGCGTTCCGCCATCGCGTCGTTGCCCGCCGGGATGCGCCGGGTCGCGCTCTACCACTTCGGCTGGCAGCACGCGGACGGCACACCCGCCGCCGGCAACGCGGGCAAGGCGATCCGCCCCGCGCTCGTCCTCACCGCGGCGGCCGCGCTCGGTGGTCCCGCGGCCCGGGCGGCGGCCGGCCGGGCCGCGGCGGCGGTGGAGCTGGTCCACAACTTCACGCTGCTGCACGACGACGTGATGGACCGGGACACCACCCGCCGTCACCGGCCGACCGCCTGGACCGTGTTCGGTGACGCCGACGCGATCCTCGTCGGGGACGCCCTGCAGGCACTGGCCCTGCGGCTGCTCGCCGCCGACCCGCACCCGGCGTCCGCGGCGGCGGCGGTCCGGCTCGCCGACTGCGTCATGGAGCTGTGCGAGGGCCAGCACACGGACACCTCGATGGAACGGCGCGCTCCGGGCGAGGTCACGCTCGACGAGACCCTCGTCATGGCCGAGGCCAAGACGGGAGCCCTGCTGGGCTGCGCCTGCGCCCTCGGCGGGCTGTACGCCGGCGCGGATGCGGCGCACGTGGACGCCCTGGACGCCTTCGGCCGCGAGGCCGGGCTCGCCTTCCAGCTCATCGACGACGTGATCGGCATATGGGGCGACCCCCGGCAGACCGGGAAGCCGGCCGGTGCGGACCTGGCCGCCCGCAAGAAGTCCCTGCCGGTGGTCGCCGCCCTCAACTCCGGCACCCCGGCCGCCGCGGAGCTGGCCGAGTTGTACGCGGCGCCGTACGAGGAGGGCAAGGAGGACCTGGACCGCACCGCCCTCGTGGTGGAGCGGGCCGGAGGCCGTGACTGGGCGCAGGCCCGGGCCGCCGACCGGATGGCGGGGGCGATGCAGGAACTGGCCCGCGCCGTGCCCGATCCGGAGGCGGCGGGCGGCCTGCTCGCGCTGGCCGAGTTCGTGACCCGTCGCAGCACCTGACGGCCGTCCCGTCCGCTCCGCCGGACCGGGACGACCTCGATCGCCCGGTCCGGGCCGCAGGACACCGGAGTCCGTAGAGGGCCGTACGGCACCTGACCGACGTACGGCCGCACCGCCGACGGCTCCGGCCGGCGGGCCCCGCACCACCTCACGGTGTGCGGGGCCCGCCCTCTGCTCTCCTGTCTCCCTGCGCGGACCCCGCCGGTGAGGACGCCACCGGTTAGGCTCAACCGCCTTACGTACGGGCGACGTTGGGCGAAGGGGCGGGCGGGGCATGAGTGTGGTGATCCGGACGGCGGGGGAGGACGACCGGGAGCGGGTCGTCCGGCTCCTTGACGAGGCGTTCCAGGACGATCCGGTGAGCAGCTGGGTCTTCCCCGGCGTGGAGTACCGCCGCCGCACCCACCACCTGCTGATGGCCGCCTTCGCCGACGCGGTGTTCGCCGACGGGCGCATCGATCTCACCGAGGACGCCTCGGCCTGCGCGCTGTGGCTGCCCTTCCCCGCGGAGGGGGACGTGGACGCCGGGGACCCGGGCGCCGGGGACGTCCCCGCCCGGGTCCGCGAGGCCGTCGACCCGGAGAACGAACGCGTCGAACTGATAGCCCGGCTGACGGAGGACATCCATCCCGCCGGGCGGGCCCACGCGTACCTGTGGATGATCGGCGTGGCCCCGGGCCGGCAGGGAGAGGGGCTCGGCACCGCGTTGATCGGGACGGTCCTCGACCGCTGCGACCGCGAGGGTCTGCCCGCCTACCTGGAGGCGAGCAGCGCCCGTAGCAAGGTGCTGTACGAACGCCTCGGCTTCGAGTTCACCGGCCGGGCCCTCGACCTCCCCGACGGCCCCCGGATGTGGCCGATGTGGCGAGAGCCCCGGACCCGGTAATCGACTGTCCGTATCCCTACGCGTTCCGTACTGTGCGCGTAGTGGTCAGATGGGTCGGGCCAGGTCGGGTGAGGTCCTGGCCGGCCGACCGGGGGAAGGGTTGCTGGTTTTGCGCAGACTCACATATTTCGTCGCCTGCTCGATCGACGGCTTCATCGGCGGTCCGGACGGCGACGCGTCGTTCATGACCCGCTTCGTCGACGAGGAGTACTTCGGGTTCCTGAAGTCGGAGTACCCGGAGACCCTGCCGACTCACGGCCGCCGCCACCTGGGGATCGACGACCTGCCCAACAAGCGGTTCGACACGATCGTCCAGGGCCGGGGCAGCTACGACCTGGCACTCAAGGAGGGCATCACCAGCCCCTACGCCCATCTGCGCGAATACGTCGCCTCGCGCACGCTCGCCGAGTCGCCCGACCCGAACGTCGAGATCGTCTCGACCGACCTGGCCGGCCGGGTCCGGGCGCTGAAGGCGGAGGAGGGCGCGTACGACGTCTACCTGTGCGGCGGTTCGGCCGTCGCCGGTGAACTGGTCGACGAGATCGACGAGTTGGTCATCAAGACCTACCCGATCGTGCTGGGCACCGGGATGCCGATGTTCGGCTCCGCGTTCGCCGTCTCCGAGTTCGTCACGCGGGACGTGCGGACCTTCGGCAACGGCGTCGTGGTGCGGACCTACGACAGGAAGCGCTGACGCGCGTGGTGCCTGTACTCGCGGCCGACGGCGCGGCGGTCGAGCTGGCCGACACGACGCTGCTGGCCCCCACGACGTTCGAGGTCGGGCCGGGCGAGCGCTGGTGCGTCACGGGCGGCAACGGCACGGGCAAGACCACCCTCCTGCGTGCCTTCGCGGGCACCCGCAGCCTGACGGCCGGCTCGGTCTCCGTGCGGGGCGAACCGGTGGCCATGACCGACCCCCGCCACCGGCGGCTGATGGCCTCGCTGGTCGAACCGGTGCCCGTCGCCCGCGACATGACGCTGCGCGAACAGGTGGCCCTCGTCGCCGCCTCCTGGTACGGCAACTCCACGGCCGCCGCCGAAGGCACCGGACGGGTCGTCGAGCGGCTGGGTCTGTCCGCACTGGGCGAGCGGTTCCCCCACCAGGTCTCGTCCGGGCAGTCCCAGCTCTTCAGCCTCGCGCTGACCCTGGTCCGGCCCGCCGACGTGGTACTGCTCGACGAGCCCGAGCGGCACCTCGACCGGCACCGCGTCGATCTGGTGGCCGGCCTCCTCGCCGAGCGGGCGGAGGCGGGTACCGCGTTCCTGGTCGCCACCCACGACCCGGCTCTCGTGGCCGCGTGCGACGGCCGCGTGGAGCTCGGGTGACGGGACAGGCCGCCGTGACAGCCGCCGAAGCCTACGCCGGGGACCGCGTCCGCGCGGTGTGGCACCGGTACAGCCGGCGCGGCGACCGCACCTCGGCGGGCAGCCGCGCGTACACGGCCTACCTCGTGGTCCTGTTCGGCGCCTTCTTCCTGGCGCCCGCCCTGCACGCGGCGGGCACGAGCCCCGCGCTCTTCTCCCTGTCCGCGCCGGGCGCCGCGACGTCCGTGTCCTGCGCCTTCACGGTGACGCTGTGCTGGAGCGCGCAGCTCGCGGGCCGGTTCTGGGGCCCGCTGGTGCTCCAGCCCTTCGTGCTGCACGTGTTCACGTCCACTGACCTGCCCCCGACGGCCTACCTCGGCGGGGCCGCCCGCCGCCGGCTGAGGTACGCGGGCACCGCGCTGCTGCTCGCCTCCTGTGCGGCGGCGTACCTCACGACCGACCTGTTCGACGACCTCGGCACCGTGCCACAGGCGGTCGCCGTCGCGGCCGGTGCCGGCGCCCTCGGCGCGGTGGCGTGGCTGTGGGGCCAGGTGCGGACGCCTCGGGACAATCTCGTTCTCGCTTCGGCCGCGGGCGCCACGGCCCTCCTCGTGACGCTGACGGGCCACCGGATCCCGGACGCCGGCACGGGTGGCCTCTGGCTGGTCGCGGTCGCCGCGGCGACCACTGCGGTGATCCTGGCCCGGGTAGCCTTCCGCTCCCTCCGCACGGTGGACCTGGCCCGCCTCGCCCGCGAGTCGTCACGAGCTTCCCAGGCTCAGACGTACGTACTCACGGGCACCCTCCACCACGCGCTCGACCTGTACCGGCCGGAGCCGCGCGGTTTCACCTCGGCCCTGTTCCGCCCCGACGGCCGCCTGCGCGGCCACCTCGCCCAGGGCGCCGTGCGGGCCCTGCGCACTCCCGGCCGCACCAGTGCGGCCGCGCTGCTCCTGCTGGCCGGCGGCGCCCTGCTGGCGGCCGGGACGGCCGGCGGCCCCGCCCTGCCGCTGTGGGCGGCCGGAGCGTGCTGCGTCTACCTGGGCTCGGGACGAGTGGGCGAGACCTGGCGCGGGCTGCGCGACGAGCTGACACTCCCCCCGCTGTTCGGCGGGCGGTGGCGCGGGACGCTCGCCCGGGGGCTTGCCTGGCCCGCCGCCGCCGTGACGGCCGGCACCCTGCTGGGCGGCGGAGCCGCTGCGGCGACCCGGTGGCCCCAGTACGACGCCCACCCGGCGGACACGGCACTGCTCGCCGCCGCCACGATCGTGCTGGTCCTCGGCGCCAGGTTCCTCCGCGAGATGAAGTCGAACCTCCCGCTCTCCCTCCTGCTCCCGGTCATGACCCCGTTCGGCGACCTCTCCGGGCTCCTGGTCGTGGCGTGGCAGTTCGACGGACTGGTGACAGTCGTGCTCGGCACCGCGCTGCTGCACGCGGCCCCGTCCGCCCCCGTGGCAGCGGCCCTCGCGGCCGCCATCGCCACCTGCTGCGCCTGGACCGGCCTGCGCAGAACGAGGTCGGTGTGGTGAAGGGCGTGCGGATCGTGGCCGGGGTCGGAGGGGCGGGTGCACGTGAGGCGGGTAAAAGACCGCACCCGGACCGCTGTGGACGCCGTGTTCGGCGGCCTGCGGGCCGGGTGCGGGACAGTCGACCGGACGACCGGAAAAGGACCGGACCGAGCGGCATGACCGAAGATCAGGCCTTCTTGGTCTCCCAGAAGATCTCGTCGATCCGGGCGATGTAGTCCAGGGCCTTCTGGCCGGTCGCCGGGTCCTTCGAGCCCTTGGCGGCCGACAGGGCCTTCAGGGTGTCGTTGACCAGCTGGTGCAGCTCCGGGTACTTCTCGAAGTGCGGGGGCTTGAAGTAGTCGCTCCACAGCACGGAGACGTGGTGCTTCGCGAGCTCGGCGCGCTGCTCCTTGATGACCGTGGCGCGCGTCTGGAAGTGCGGGTCGTCGTTGCCGGCCATCTTTTCCTGGACGGCCTTCACCGACTCCGCCTCGATGCGGGCCTGGGCCGGGTCGTACACGCCGCAGGGCAGGTCGCAGTGGGCGCTGACCGTGACCTTGGGGGCAAACAGGCGGGAAAGCATGAAGCGTTCCTTCCTCGTGATCGTCTTCTCAGGGGGGACATTACTCCCTGGGAGGCGCGATTTCGCGGGTGCCCCCGTGGGCTTAGGACAAAAGTCCGGGGTGAGACTGAGACTGGTGGAGGAAAGACCGGGGAGGTGCCGGGTGATGCCGGAGCAGCTGTCGCAGGAGACCGAGCGCGCGAGAGGGGCGCTGCCCTTCGGACCGGCCGAGGTGACCGGTCCGTCGATGGTGCCCACGCTGCACCACGGGGACGTACTGCTGGTGCACTGGGGGGCGCGGGTCAGGCCGGGAGACGTGGTCGTGCTGCGGCACCCCTTCCAGCAGGACCTGCTCGTGGTCAAGCGGGCCGCCGAGCGGCGCCGGGGCGGCTGGTGGGTGCTCGGGGACAACGCCTTCGCGGGGGGCGACAGCACCGACTACGGGGTCGTTCCCGAGGAGCTCGTGCTCGGGAAGGTGCGGTTGCGGTACCGGCCGCGAGCCGGTCAGCGCTCGCCGTTCACCGTGGTCCGCTGGGCGCTGTCGGCACTCCGGCCGGTACTGGCGGACCGGTCCGCCTCCAGGCGCTTGCGGGCGCGGTAGGCCGCCACGTTGGCGCGGGTGGCGCAGCGGTCGGAGCAGTAGCGCCGGGAACGGTTGGTCGAGGTGTCCAGGTAGGCGTTGCGGCAGGGGGGCGCCTCGCACAGTCCCAGCCGGTTCACGCCGTACTCCGTCAGGTGGAAGGCCAGGCCCATCGCCGCGATCGCCGCGAAACCGGCGGTCGCGTTGGAGGGGTGGTCGGCCAGGTGCATGTGCCACAGCGGGCTGCCGTCGTCGTCGCGGTGGTCGTGGCCGGAGATCTGCGGGCTCACCGGGAACTCCAGGAGCAGGGAGTTCAGCAGGTCCACGGCGAGGGTCTCGTCGCCCCCGTCGGCCGCCTCGAAGACCGCGCGCAGCCGGCCCCGCACCGAGCGGAACCGGGTCACGTCCGAGTCGGTGGCGCGGCGGGCCGCCGACTGGTTGGCGCCGAACAGCTCGCGGACGGCCTCCACCGAGGTCAGGGAGTCCTGTCCCCGCGACGGTTCCTCGGTGTTGACGAGACGCACGGCGTAATCCGAGTAATAGGCCAGTTCCACTTGTAGTCCTTACGGAGGGGCTTTAGGGTCGTGCCTGCGGTCAGGTAAGAGCTGATCGTGCTTCCAGGGTATTACGTCATGCAGTACGGAGGGGCTTGATGACGGACGCGGAGATCACCACCAACGCCACGGACGGCACCGACTGGCAGGCCTGGCAGCGGAGCTGGGACCGGCAGCAGGAGTGGTACATGCCGGACCGCGAGGAACGGTTCCGGATCATGCTCGACATGGTCGGCGCACTGGTCGGCCCCGCGCCCCGCGTGCTCGACCTGGCCTGTGGCACCGGCACCATCACGGCCCGGCTGCTCGACCGGTTCCCGGACGCCACCAGCACCGGCGTGGACCTCGACCCGGCGCTCCTCGCGATCGCCGAGGGCACCTTCGCGGGCGACGAGCGGGTCGGCCTCGTCACCGCCGACCTCAAGGACCCCGACTGGCCGGCCAGGCTGCCGTACGACGCCTACGACGCCGTCCTGACCGCCACGGCCCTGCACTGGCTGCACGCCGAACCCCTCGCGGATCTCTACGGCCGGGTCGCGGGACTCGTCCGCGACGGCGGTGTCTTCATGAACGCGGACCACATGATCGACGACACGACGCCCCGGATCAACGCGGCCGAACGCGCGCAGCGGCACGCGCAGATGGACGCGGCCAAGGACGGGGGCGCGCTCGACTGGTCCGAGTGGTGGCAGCTGGCCGCCAAGGACCCGGTGCTCGCCGGGCCCACCGCCCGTCGCTTCGAGATCTACGGCGAGCACGCGGACGGCGACATGCCCTCGGCGGCGTGGCACGCGCGGGTACTGCGCGAGAAGGGCTTCGGCGAGGCGCGGCCGGTCTGGTGCTCGCCCTCGGACACGCTGCTGCTCGCCGTGAAGTGAGCCCCCGGCGCGGGGGACGGGACGGTGAGGATCCGGCGGTGAGGGGGCGGCGGAACAGCGGGCAGGGGCGGTACGGGAAGTCCGTACCGCCCCTGCGGATGCCGTCTCAGAGGACCTTGGACAGGAACGCCTTGGTCCGTTCGTGCTGCGGGTCGGTCAGGACGTCGCGCGGGTTGCCCGACTCGACCACCACGCCGTCGTCCATGAAGACCAGGCTGTCGCCGACCTCGCGGGCGAAGCCCATCTCGTGGGTGACGACGACCATGGTCATGCCGGACTCGGCGAGGTCGCGCATGACGTCGAGTACGTCGCCGACCAGCTCCGGGTCCAGGGCCGAGGTCGGCTCGTCGAACAGCATCAGCTTCGGCTCCATGGCCAGGGCCCGCGCGATGGCGACGCGCTGCTGCTGGCCGCCGGAGAGCTGCGAGGGGTAGTTGCCCGCCTTGTCGCCGAGGCCGACCCGCTCCAGGAGACCGCGGGCACGCTCCCTGGCCTGCGCCTTGCTCACGCCCTTGACCTGGACCGGCGCCTCCATGACGTTCTCCAGCGCCGTCATGTGCGGGAACAGGTTGAAGCGTTGGAAGACCATGCCGATGTCACGGCGCTTGAGGGCGACCTCGCTGTCCTTCAGCTCGTAGAGCTTGTCACCCTTCTGGCGGTAGCCGACCAGCTCGCCGTCGACGTACAGACGCCCGGCGTTGATCTTTTCGAGGTGGTTGATACATCTGAGGAAGGTGGACTTGCCGGAGCCGGAGGGGCCGATGAGGCAGAAGACCTCGCCCTGGCGCACCTCCAGGTCGATGCCCTTGAGGACCTCCACCGGGCCGAAGGACTTGTGGACGCCCTCCGCCTTGACCATGGGGACGGCCGAGTCCCGCACGGGGGCGGTCTCCGTCCTGCTGAGCTTCCCGGTCATGCCGTGCCTCCCTTCGGGCGGCCGAGGGCGAACATGTTCGTCTTCACCTTCTGCCACGGCGTCGGCGGCAGCTGTCGGCTGGAGCCGCGGGCGTAGTGCCGCTCCAGGTAGTACTGGCCGATGCTGAAGACCGAGGTCAGCAGCAGGTACCAGGCGGCCGCGAGGAACAGCATCTCGGCCGGGGCGCCCGAGGTCTGGCCGATGTCCTGGGCGACCCGGAACAACTCGGCGTACTGGACGACCGACACCAGAGAGGTCGTCTTCAGCATGTTGATGACCTCGTTGCCCGTCGGCGGCACGATCACGCGCATCGCCTGCGGGACCACGATCCGGCGCAGCGTCTTCGCCTGGCTCATGCCGAGCGCGTGCGCCGCCTCGGTCTGCCCCTCGTCCACCGCGAGCAGGCCTGCACGGCAGATCTCGGCCATGTACGCGGCCTCGTTCAGGCCGAGGCCGAGCAGCGCCGTCAGGAACGGCGTCATGAAGTCCGACCACTCGTCGCGGTAGAACGGCCCGAGGTTGATGTACTCGAAGACCAGGCCGAGGTTGAACCAGACGACCAGCTGCACCAGGACCGGTGTGCCGCGGAAGAACCAGATGTAGAACCACGAGATGGACGAGGTCACCGGGTTCTTCGACAGCCGCATCACGGCGAGCACGATGCCGCCGACGACGCCGATCAGCATGGCCAGCACCGTGATCAGGAGGGTCTTGCCCATGCCGGTCAGGACGCGGTCGTCGAAGAAGTAGTCCGGGATCGCGCCCCAGTTGATCTTGCCCTGGGAGAACGCGAACACGACCGCCGCCAGCAGCGCGATCGCGACGGCCGCGGAGACGTAGCGCCCGTAGTGCCGGACCGGGATGGCCTTGATGGCCTCCGCCCCGGGTCCGGGCGGCGGGGTGCCGGCCGGGCCGCCCGCCGTCTTGTCGATGTCAACAGTCACGGATGTTGCCTTTCAGCGCCCGCCGCACGGTCACTTGCCGCCGTTGACGGCTGCCTTGGTGACGGCGCCTTCCGCCACGCCCCACTTGTCCATGATCTTCTTGTACTCGCCGTTCGCGATCACCGCGTCCAGCGCCGCCTGCAGGGCGTCCCGCAGCTGCGTGTTGTCCTTGGCGACCGCGATGCCGTACGGCGCGGCCTCGACCTGCTCGCCGACGAGCTCGAAGTCCTTGCCGCCGCCGGAGGTCTTCACCGCGTACGCCGCGACCGGGAAGTCGGAGGAGCCGGCGTTGGCGCCGCCCGCGCGCAGCCGGGTCTGGGCCTGCTGGTCGTTGTCGAAGGCCTCCATGGAGATCTTCTTGCCGGCCGGACACTTCTCGTTCTCGGCCTTGGCGAGGTCCTCGGAGACCGTGCCGCGCTGCAGCACGAGCTTCTTGCCGCACAGGTCGGACCAGGTCTTGATGCCCTGGTCGTCGCCCTTCTTGGTGTAGATCGAGACACCGGCGGTGAAGTAGTCGACGAAGTCGACGCCCTGGCCGACCTTCTTGCCGGTGTCGGCGTCGATGCCCTCCTGGCGGTTCTTGGTGTCGGTCATCGCGGACATGGCGATGTCGTACCGCTTGGAGCGCAGGCCGGTGATCAGCGTGTCGAAGGTGCCGTTCTCGAACTCGAACTTCACCCCGAGCTGCTTGCCCAGGGCATCCGCGAGGTCCGGGTCGATGCCGACCGTCCTGCCCGAGTCGTCCTTGAACTCGACCGGGGCGTACGCGATGTCGGAGCCGACCTTGACCGTGCCCTTGTCGCGCAGCGACTTGGGCAGCTTGTCGGCCAGTGGCGCGCCGCTCGAGGACTGGCTGTCGCCGGAGTCGCTCTTCTCGGTCTGGTCGCCGCATCCGGTGAGCAGCAGAGCGCCTGCGACCGCGATCGCACCGACCGCTGCTGTCCTGGAGTGCGCGGCGGTCGTACGACGGGTGGAGCGTGCGGTCATGGTGGTTCCTCCGGCGGATGAATGGAGTTGCCGATGGGACGGGACGCCGGCCGGGGGTCCGGCCGGTGCCGTGGGTCGACGAGAGCACACGTCTTCGAGTGCCGCGACCTCGTGCGATTACGGCATCTTGCCATTCGGACTCGGCCACTCAGGGGGGCCGTCATGTCAAAATCGGATAACGGGTCACCTCCCGAACCGCATCAGGTCGGTACATCACGACCGAACCTTTACGGGAATCTGCCCCTCCAGCCGAAAGATCTGCGGAATTTCTCGTTATCCAAACATGGATCACGGGTGGGGGCGGCCCTCCGCGACGCCTGTTCCGGCCCTGTCAAGGGATGCCGAGAAGTTGTCCGGATCCCCGGCTATGAGTCATGTCACCGACATGCGGAGCCGAGGGTCCGCCATGTGAGCTTGCGACGGTACGACTCGTCGGCGGGGGCGTCGGTCGGGTAAGAAGGTTCTTTACACCCCTCATCAGGGGCTCAGGGCGCGTGTGCGGCGCGCCCGTCGCGCGGGGGCCTCGTGGCCCAGACGGCCATCTTCCCGCGCGGTGCCCGCCCATTCCTCACCAGGAGTGGACAAACCCTCAATCCATGAACTCTTAAGGGGTAAGACAAAGTGGCAGCGGAGATCGTCAATCCTCGCAGCGACAACGACGCCGGTGCGGAGCAGGAGTCGGGCACGGAGCCGCTCGACTCCTTCGACCCCGCGTTCGCGCTGCACCGCGGCGGCAAGATGGCCGTGCAGGCCACCGTGCCGGTCCGCGACAAGGAAGACCTGTCCCTGGCGTACACGCCCGGCGTCGCGAAAGTGTGCAGCGCGATCGCCGAGCAGCCCGACCTCGTCCACGACTACACCTGGAAGTCCTCGGTCGTCGCGGTCGTGACGGACGGCACGGCCGTGCTGGGCCTCGGGGACATCGGCCCCGAGGCCTCCCTCCCGGTGATGGAGGGGAAGGCGATCCTCTTCAAGCAGTTCGGCGGTGTGGACGCCGTCCCGATCGCCCTGGACTGCACGGACGCCGACGAGATCGTCGAGACCGTGGTCCGCCTCGCCCCGTCCTTCGGCGGCGTCAACCTGGAGGACATCTCGGCGCCGCGGTGCTTCGAGATCGAGCGCAAGCTCCAGGAGCGACTGGACATCCCGGTCTTCCACGACGACCAGCACGGCACGGCGGTCGTGACGCTGGCGGCGCTGCGGAACGCGGCGCGGCTGAGCGGGCGGACGCTCGGTGAGCTGCGCGCGGTGATCTCGGGCGCGGGCGCGGCCGGGGTCGCCATCGCGAGGATGCTGGTCGAGGCCGGTATCGGGGACGTCGCGGTCGCCGACCGCAAGGGTGTCGTCTCGGCCGACCGGGACGACCTCACCCCCGTGAAGCAGGAAGTGGCCGGCTTCACCAACAAGGCCGGGCTGTCCGGCCCGCTGGAGGCGGCGCTCTCGGGTGCCGACGTCTTCATCGGCGTCTCCGGCGGTACGGTGCCGGAGCCGGCGGTCGCCTCGATGGCGGAGGGCGCGTTCGTCTTCGCGATGGCCAACCCGAATCCCGAGGTGCACCCGGAGGTCGCCCACAAGTACGCGGCGGTCGTCGCGACGGGGCGTTCGGACTTCCCGAACCAGATCAACAACGTGCTGGCGTTCCCGGGGATCTTCGCGGGGGCGCTGCAGGTGCGGGCGTCCCGGATCACCGAGGGCATGAAGCTGGCGGCGGCCGAGGCGCTGGCCTCCGTGGTGGGGGACGATCTCGCCGCGGACTACGTCATCCCGTCGCCGTTCGACGAGCGGGTGGCGCCGGCGGTCACGGCCGCGGTGGCGGCGGCGGCCCGGGCGGAAGGTGTCGCGCGCCGGTGACGGTGTGATGTGCGGTGTGGTGAGCGGCCTCGTCCCTGGTGTGGGGCGGGGTCGTTTGCCGTTGGGGGGCGAGCGGGGTCGGGGGTGGGTGCGCGGCCCGGCGCTTGCGGGGTGCCCACCGCCCATCCGTGCCGCCCCAGCGGCCCGACTGCCCGCAGCGGGGGGTGCTGGCAAGAGGGGGTGTGTCACAGGGGTGAGTGGTTTCGGTTGGGGGACGGGGGATCTATGGTCGGGGCATGTTCGCTGTGTACGCCGCCCGTATCGACCGCGATCAGCCGCTGACCGGCCTGGAGTTGGGGGAGCGTCCGGCTCCCGAGGCACGGTCCGGCTGGAGTGTGGTGGATGTCAGGGCCGCCTCCCTCAACCACCACGACCTGTGGTCCCTGCGCGGCGTCGGCCTGCCGGAGGACCGGCTGCCGATGATCCTCGGCTGCGACGCGGCCGGCGTCGACGCGGACGGCAACGAGGTCGTCCTGCACTCCGTGATCGGCCAGACCGGCCACGGGGTCGGCCCCCGGGAGCCCCGCTCCATCCTCACCGAGCGCTACCAGGGGACGTTCGCCGAGCAGGTCGCCGTGCCGACCTGGAACATCCTGCCCAAGCCGCAGGGGCTCTCCTTCGAGGAGGCCGCGTGTCTGCCGACGGCCTGGCTGACGGCGTACCGGATGCTCTTCACCAACGCCGGGGTGCGTCCCGGTGACTCGGTGCTGGTGCAGGGCGCTGGCGGCGGGGTTGCCACGGCCGCGATCGTGCTCGGCAAGGCGGCCGGGCTGCGGGTCTTCGCCACCAGCCGGGACGAGGCCAAGCGCAGGAGGGCCCTGGAGCTCGGCGCCGTGGAGGCGGTCGAGACGGGCGCCCGGCTGCCGCAGCGGGTCGACGCGGTGATCGAGACGGTGGGCGCGGCCACCTGGTCGCACTCCATCAAGTCGCTGCGGCCGGGCGGCACCCTGGTCATCTCCGGCGCCACCAGCGGCGACCGGCCCTCGCACGCCGAGCTGACCCGGATCTTCTTCCTGGAGCTCAAGGTCGTCGGCTCCACCATGGGCACCAAGGACGAACTGGAGGACCTGCTGTCCTTCTGTGCCGCCACCGGGGTGCGTCCCGTCGTCGACGAGGTGCTCCCGATGGACCGGGCCCGCGAGGGCTTCGAGCTGATGGCGTCCGGGGGGCAGTTCGGCAAGATCGTGCTCACCAACTCCTGAACCTCTGACACATCGTCCTGCATGTCCTCTCGCGAACGGCGGGTCCGGTCGGCCGGGCCCGCCGTTCGTTGTGCCGCGGGCCTGGCGTCAATTGAGGTTGACAGTTGGGGGCTGTCAACCTAAGTTGACGGTATGAGCGAAGCAACGGATCTCGCCACGCGTGCGGGTGACCGTGATCCCCGGGTCGGGCTGCGGGCCGTCGCCGCACTGCGCAGGCTGCTGGAGCAGTTGGAGGCGGTGCAGGTGCGCAGTGCGCGCCATCAGGGGTGGTCGTGGCAGGAGATCGCCACGGAACTGGGAGTCAGCAGGCAGGCCGTGCACAAGAAATACGGGAGGCGTTGATGTTCGAGCGATTCACGAAGGACGCCCGAGCGGTGGTGCTGGGAGCTGTCGAGCACGCCGAGGAGGCGCAGGCGCATCTGGTCGACGCCGAGCATCTGCTGCTCGCCCTGCTGGACGGGGAGGGCACCCGGGGCTCCTTTGCGCTGGCCGCGCTGGGGCTCGGCGGACGCCGGGACGCGGTGCGACGGGACCTGGCGGACGCGCGGCGCCGTGCCGGTCTGTCGCGGGCCGAGACCGACGCCCTCGCCGGCCTGGGCATCGACGTCCTGGACGTCGTCGCCCGGGTGGAGGAGGCGCACGGCGTCGGAGCCATGTCCGGCGACCGCCGGGGTGGGCGCCGGTGGTCGGGGCGGCGCGGCTTCAGCCGGGGCGCCAAGGGGGTCCTGGAGAAGGCGCTGCGGATCGCCGTCGCCCGGTGTGACCGGCGCATCGGGGACGAGCACCTCCTCCTTGCCCTGACCCTCGACCCGGGCGGGCCGGCCGAGGTGCTGGCCGACCACGGCGTGACGCACGAGTCGCTGACCCGTGTGCTGGGCGAGGGCACGGGCGAGGCGGCGTGCGCCTGACCTCCGGTGCACCCGGTGCCGTGCGGCACCCCGCCCGGTGACCCGGAGCGCCGTACGTGAGGTGCCGGGGTCAGGGCTTGGGCGCCCGCAGTGCCGCGCCGATGTGCGCGGCGGCCGCGGACAGGTGGCGGCGGGCGTCGCGGAGCTGATCGGACGTGACGCCGTGGTCCCGGGCGGCGTCGCGGATGTCGTCCCGGAAGCGGTCGAGCAGCCGGTCCAGGTCGCGCGCCGGGTCACCGGTGGACTCCGACGCGTCCTCATGCGCCCAGTCCGGGGCGTACCGAGCGGGGAAGTCCTCCGGTGTGACGGAGTACTCCGGCGCGGGGGAGTGCTCGGAACGGGAGTGCTCGGAGCGGGGCGAGTGCTCGGGGCGCGCGGTGGTCCCACCGTTGCCGGTGCGGCCGAAGCCCCAGTCCTTGCCGAGGTCCTTCCCGAAGTCCTTGCCGAAGTCCCCGACCTCCCTCGCCAGTTCGCTCAGGCCCTCGCGCAGTCCCGTCGGCCAGTCACCGCGCGAGAAGTGGTCCTGCACCTGGTCCTGGACCCGCTGGGCGATGCGCTGCACCTCCTCCTGGGCCTGTGCCCGGGCCCGCTCCTGGGCCTCCTTGGCCTGGCGCCGGGCGCGCTGGGCCTCCTCGCGGGCGCGGCGGCTCTCGTCCTTGGCCCGGCGGGCCTGCTCCTTCCACTCCTGCTTGACCCGGCGCATCTCCTCCTTCGCGACCCGCCAGGCCTCCTTGTCGTCGCTCTCGTGGGCACCGGCGAATCCGCCGCCCTCCTCGTGCGCACCGGAACCGGAACCGCTGCCGGTGTCGAGGCGGGCGGCGCTGGCGGCGGCCCGCATCTCGCGCCGCAGGTCCCCGGCCGCGCCCCGCACGTCGGCCCGGATCTCGGCGGCCAGCTCGGCGACCGACTCCCGGATCTCCAGCTCCAGGTCGGCCAGCTCGCCGCTGCGGTCGGACAGCTCAGCGCGGCCGGCGTCCGTGATGGCGTACACCTTGCGGCCGCCCTCGCTCGTGTGGGTGACCAGGCCCTCGGCCTCCAGCTTGGCCAGGCGCGGATAGACCGTGCCCGCCGAGGGCGCGTACAGCCCCTGGAAGCGTTCTTCGAGGAGGCGGATCACCTCGTAGCCGTGGCGGGGGGCCTCGTCCAGGAGCTTGAGGAGGTAGAGGCGGAGGCGGCCGTGGGCGAAGACGGGGGGCATGTCAGAGCACCTTCTTGTCGGTCGTGCCGTCGGAAGCGGCGGCGGCGGCGCCGTCCTCCGGGACGGAAGCGGAATTGTCCCCCGAGTCCTCGTGCCCGTCGTCCCCCGGGCCGGTGTTCCGTGACTCCCGCTCCCACGGTGAGTCCTCGGCCGCCGGACGGCGCAGCAGGGCGATGGAGCCGGAGACCGTCGTGGCCTTCAGCCGGCCGTTGCCCGCGCCGAGCCGCCCGGTGATCCGTTTGGTGCCCCACTGGCCGCCCACCCGCAGGTCCTCGAAGGCGCTGGAGACCGAGCCGCTGGCCGTGTTGGCCTCCACCCGGGCGTCGGCCGGCTGGGGAAGCCGGATGGCGATCTCGCCCGAGACGCTGGTCAGGCTGATGTCCGTCGGTCCACCCGCCGGGTCCAGGTCGACGATCATCGATCCGCTCACCGAGTCGGCCCGCACCGAGGAGCCCGCCTCCACCACCGTCAGGTCGCCGGAGACGGAGTTGAAGCGCAGGTCGCCGGTGAGGGCCTGGGCCTCCAGGTTCCCGGAGACGGTGTCGGCGCGGACCGGTCCCGCGAGGCTCACGAGTGTGGTGTCCCCAGAGACGCCCTTCACCTCGGTGCGCCCCTCAAGACCGGAGACCACGGCCGCCGCGCCGACCACGCCCACCTCCACACGGGTGCCGGTCGGCACGGCCAGCGTGACCACCGCGCTGCGGCGCCAGCCCTTGCGGTCGAGCCACTTGAGGAAGCCCTTCCAGGGAAGGTCCTCGTAGGCCACGGTGAGCGCGCCGTCCCGGTGGGTCACGACCAGGGGTGGCCCCTCGATCTCGGACACCTCCAGGCGGGCGGGACCCTCGTCCGTGCCCACGACGTTCACCGTTCCGTTGACTATGCGTACGTGGAGCTCGCTCACGGACTCGTCGAAGGTGAGTTTCTCGGGCTCAGCGACGGACCACTCGGACATGGTGCAGACCTCCTCGACCGAACGCGCCATATCGCGTCCTCCGTAATTCACGATATATCGCGCGCACGGAAAGTCAAGACACCCGTTCTGCTGATCAACGATCGGCCGGGAGGGCGGAATCGCTCTACTTTGTGGATATGTCGACCCGTGCCCCCGTCCCCGCCGCTGCTTCCGGTGCCGCTTCCGGCGCCCTGCTGCTGTGCCGCGCCGAACCGGACTCCGTCGCCGCCGTCGCACCGCTGCTCGGTGAGCGCATGGCCCTGGTCGCGGCCGGTGGCGAGTGGAGCGTCCTGGTCCCGGAGGGCGGGCCCTGGCGGTACGGCGGCGAACCGGTCGACCGCGTGGTCACCGGTTGGGCCGCGGCGCTCGCCGTCGGAGCCCCGTGGCCCGTGCTCGCCCTGTGGTGGGACGCCGACCGGTCCGGGTACACCCTCGCGTCCGGTTTCCGCCGCCCGGTCGGCTATGTGTGGCTCGCCGACGGTACCCCGGCCGGTGAGGACGAGGCGACGCGCACCTTCGCCGCCCGGCTCGGTCTGGACCCGGTCCTGGACGTTCAGGCGCTGGACCGCCTGACGCGCCCCGATCCGGGGGCCGACGCCCGCGCCAGGCTGCGCGGGCTGCTCGCCGTACTCACGCGCGCGGGTGTCACCCTTCCGGACGGGCTCGACCCGGGCGCGTCGGCCGACCGGCTGGGGGAGGCCGCCGGTGCCGTGCCGGGTGCCGCGCGGACCGCTGCCGCGGGCCGTCGCCCGACCGCCGGTGACGGCCGCCTCGCCGCCTGGATGCCCTGGGTGGGCGGCCCGGGTGCCCGCGCCCTGGCCCTGGCGCAGGTGGCGGCGGGCCTGCCGCTCACCGCGTGGGGGCTGCGGCGGCGCGGCGGGGGCTGGGCCGCGGCGGGGGCGCTGCTGGTGGCGCACGGTGCGGTGGGACTGGCGTACGGGCTGACACGGCGTCCGTGACCGGCCCCGGCGGCGGCGCGCCGGGACAGCCGACGGCGTACCTCGGTGCGACCGGCGGACTACTCGTCCTCGTCCTCGTCGTCCAGCCGCGCCAGCCACGTCGCCAGGCGCTCCACCGGTACCTCGAAGTCCGGGTTCAGGTCGACGAACGTGCGCAGCTGCTCGGCGAGCCACTCGAAGGTGACTTCCTCCTCGCCGCGCCGCTTCTCCAGCTCCTCGATGCCGCGGTCGGTGAAGTACATGGATCGTGCTCCGTCGGGTCTTTGCAGGGTTGGGAGCCCCCCGTGCGGGAAGAACCCTGTGCCTGCGGGATGGAGAGTTGAGGTCTTTCCGTCAGGTGGGGAGAAGACAGGACAAGGATAGGCGTGCAGCCGAGTGCGTCTCCTGGGGTCGTCGAGGGGGCGCGGGGACGGGGGAATCCCATGGGACAGGAAGTGACGCGCGTCGCGCGCGTCGTGCTGCCGGACGGGACGCCGGTGTGGGCCCGGATCTCCGGCGCGGCGGAGCTGCCGGCGCCGCGCGGGCAGCTGTCGTTCAGCGACACCGGTTTCGCCGAGCGGGTCGAGGCGGGCGTGGAGAGTCTGCACTCGCTCGTGACCGGTGTCGCGCGGTCGCTCGCCGAGCCGTTGCGCGCGGTGCGGCCGGACGAGGTCAGCGTCCAGTTCGGCATCGAGCTGACCGCGAAGGCGGGCAAGGTCGTCGGCCTCCTCGCCGACGGCGAGACCAAGGCCGGCATCACCGTCACCCTCACCTGGAACGGCGGCCCACCGGACCCGAACGCGCCGGATCCGAACGCGCCGGATCCGAACGCGCCGGATCCGAACGCGCCGGACCCCAGCCCATCGGATCCGAACGTGCCGGACGCGGATGAGTCTTCAGGTCCGAACACGCCTGCCCCCGGCGGGCCGGAGCCGGGCGGGGCCGGCCCCGACGCCGCCGGTCCGGGCGCCGCGGGCGGTGGAGGGCCTTCCGAGCCCCGCGCGGGTGCGTCCGCCCGCGCTCCGGGGCACGGCGGGACAGGCGGTGCCGGTTCCGGAGGCGCGGTATGACGGACGGGCGCGCCCCCGGCGCATCGGGCGCCCACGACGCGGCTCGCCGTGCGCTGCGTGGACTCGTCATGGCGGCGACCGTGCGCATTCATCGGCCGGACGCCGGGTATGCCCTGGACGAGCCAGGGACGTTCCTCGGCAGCGGCTACTTCGTGGCCCCGAGCTGGGTTCTGACCTGCGCACACGTGGCATGCGGAGGGGAGGGGGACGAGGTCGTGGTGATGTACGAGTCCGCGCCGGGAAGCGGCATGTCCGCGGTCCCCGGCCACGTGGCGGCTGCGCTCCCCGAGGGTGTCGGCTCCGTGCCCGGCGCCTGGCCGGCCCCCGACCTCGCGCTGGTGCGGCTGAGCGAACCGGTCGACCACGAGTGCGTGTACCTCTCGGAGCGCCCGGCGGCCTACTACGGCGAGGGCAAGGTCCTCTACGCGGGCTGGACGGTGGTCGACGGGCACCTGCGGATGCTGGACGGCACCCTCACGGTGGAGGGCACCATCGGCGGCTGGACCACGGACGTCCAGATGCGGTTGGGGGACAACGACCTGCCGGACGGCGTCTCCGGCGGCCCCGTGATCGATCCGGAGCGCGGTGAGGTGATCGGCGTACTGAAGGCGCGCTCCGACCACGCGCGCGGCGGCACCTCCACCGGACTCGAGCAGCTGCGGACGCTGCCCGTGCCCTCCGGGGAGCTGACGACCGAGCACGACGACCTGTACCAGACGGTCGTCCACGCCCACGACCGCTACCACCGGGACCGGCAGCGCCATCCCAGCGCGCGCAGGAACACCTGGGCCGACGTGCAGAGCCAACTCGGGGCCCGGCCCGGACGCACCCTGAGCCCGGACGAACGCGTCCAGCTGCTCGGCCGCCTCGCGGACCTGCCACCGCCGGCCAGCACAAGTTCCCTGCTGGACCTCCTCGGTTCCCTGCCGGACTTCGAGACCCCGCTGCCGCTGCCCGCTCCGCGCGGGTGGCGCGACGGGCTCGGCGCCCTGTACGAGTGCGCGCGCGACGACGGCGCCCTCTACCTGGTGCTCGACTACGCGGTGCACGTCATGACCGCCGAGCGCCCGTTCATCGCGGCCAGTACGCCGGCCGCCGAGGGTGCCCTGTGGGCAGGGGTGTGGCAGGCCGCCCAGCGGCTCGGTCCCGGCCGCCGGAGCGCCCTCGTCGAGCGGCGGATCAACAGGATGGAGGCTCGCCGCCCGGTGCCGGCCGGCCCCCCGCAGCCGACGACGAGGGCGGCGCAGTCCTCCGTCCTGGTCGAGATCGTGCGGCGGGGCTGGGAGCCGGACCGCTGCGACTGGTCGGTCTTCGTCGTGCGGGACGGCGGCGGCACCGAACGCCTCAGGGAGGTCCGGCGCGCGCCGCTGGCCGAACTCGCCACGGTCATGGCGGCACCGCTCAAAGAGGCGTTCCGCCAGTGCGACACACCGGGACGGCCGGCGGTCCTGCAAGTCGCGACGGAGCACTCGCTGCTGGCGCTCGAAGTGGACGACTGGCGGCTCGGCCCGGAGGACGAGCCGCTCGGCACCCAGCGCCCGGTCGTCCTGCGCTGCTCCGACCGCGACCAGTTGACCGACGACGACGGGGACGACGGCTACGGCTACGGCGGCTACGTCGGCGACGGCAGAAACGACGGGCACGACGGGCACGGCAGGGCCGACGGCAGCGACGCGCACGACGGCGAGAACAATGACAGCAGCGTGAACGGCTCGTCCGGCGCGGGCACCGCGGTCGGCGCGGGCGGCGGGCATCCCGGGGCGGCACCCGACGGTGACTACCGGATGGACCTCGACGAGGAGCGCAGGGCCCGTTGGCGCTGGCTGCACGCGCATCCGGTGACGGCCACCGTCCTCGACTGCGACGACGGGCTGCGCAAACCGGTGCCGCCCGTGGAGGAACTGCGCGGTCTGGCGCACGGCACGGTCCCGGTGCTGTGCCGTTTCGACAGCCACCGACGCGGCGACGACGCGGCGGCGTTCGCGAGTCTCGTACGCGGCGGCTTCGGCGTGGCCCTGTGGCGCCGGCGGCGCGGACTGCCGGACGCGGTCTGCGGCGAGTTCCACCGCGGCACGCTCGACGAGATAGGGGGACCGGCGAACGCGCACCGTCTGCCGGAGGCCGTGCGTGATCTGCGCGCCCGGCTCCGCTCGGGACGGCCGGAGACCTTCTGGGCCGACGGAATAGCCCTAATGTATGACAATCCACACCAACCTCTGCCCGGTACGGGCGACCCGGTGGAGGCCCCTTGACTGCGGTCCGCCCGCGTCTTCGCCGGCTCCCCACCGGACCCGCAGGGACGCGCCCGTCGCTCTGGCCGTCGCCCCGCCCGGCACCCCGCCTCTCACCCTGCTCGTCGCCGTGCCGCACGAGAATCGGCCCTGCGGCAGGGGCCGTTGCCGATAAGTCTCTTACCAGGCCCGTTGAGGATCGATACCGTGAGGGACGCTCGCACAGCCGCCCGAGGGCGTCGCCGTCACCTGCGCCCGCGCGCCGCCCCTCGGGGCGGACGCCGGGTCGCGTGGCGACGGCAGGGCCCCGCAGACGAGTGACGACGAGGACCGGATCATGACCGAATCCAGCGAGTGGCTCATCTACCGGGGCGCGGGTGAACCCCACGACGGCATCGACCGGCTGCCCGGCCCGCCCCCCTGGCGGGACTTCACCAGCCGGGACGAGGCGGGCGCAGGCGACGGTTCCGAGGACCGCAGGCTCGGTTCCCACCGACACCTGGCCGAACTGCACCGGCCGGGCGCCGAGGAACTCGAGATGATCAACGCCGCCCTGTACCTGCGCCGGCCGCTCCTCGTCACCGGCAGCCCCGGTGCGGGCAAGAGCACCCTGGCCCACTCGGTGGCGTACGAACTGGGCCTGGGCAACGTACTGCGCTGGTCCATCGTCAGCCGCTCCGCGCTCCAGGACGGCCTCTACCACTACGACGCCATCGCCCGGCTGCAGGACGTGCAGATCGCCGCGCAGGGCGGATTCGGGGCGTCGGCCGGGACTCCGGGCGCGGTCGAGGGCATCGGCAGCTACATCAGGCTCGGCCCGCTCGGCACCGCCCTGCTGCCCTCCGACACGCCGCGGGTGCTGCTCATCGACGAGCTGGACAAAAGCGACATCGACCTGCCCAACGACCTGCTGAACGTGCTGGAGGAAGGCGAGTTCGCCATCCCCGAACTGGAGCGCGTCGCCGACCGGCTGCCCGACGGGGAGGCCGAGGTGCTCACCGCGGACGGCGTGAAGGTGCCGGTGCGCGACGGCCGCGTGCGCTGCCGGGCCTTCCCCTTCGTGGTCCTCACCAGCAACGGCGAACGCGACTTCCCGGCTCCGCTGATGCGGCGCTGCATCCACCTGGAGCTCGGCCGCCCCGATCACAACCGGCTCGCCACCTTCGTACGGGCCCACCTGGGCGACGAGGCGGCCCGGGCCGGCGACGACCTCGTCACCCGGTTCCTGGAGCGGTCCCGCAGCGAACTGCTGGCGGCGGACCAGCTGCTCAACGCGATCTACCTCACCGACGCGGCCGCCACGCCCGGCCGCGACCGCCTGGCCGACCTGCTCATCCAGCGGCTCGACCGCCCGAGGTGACGCGCTGATGCCCGACGCGACGGCGCGGCACGGTCCTTCGGCCGCCGGTGACGACGGGGGCGGGGCCGGGCACACCGCCCTGCCCGGCGGCGACCCGCTCGCCGAACTCGTCCTCCGGCTGCGCGGAGCCGGCCTGGACCCGGACGCCGAGCAGCTGTGCGACGCCCTGTGGCTGGCCCGGTGGACCCGGCCCGCCGACGCCGCGGACGGCGGCCCGCCCGTGACGGCCGGTCCCGCCGCTCGGCCGGGGTCCCGGCCGTCCGGCCTGCCCCTGGTGCCGCCGCCGGAGGAGACCGGGCGATCCGTGCACGAGCCGGAGCCGTCCGGCGATCCGGCCGCCCGGCGCGTCGCCCTCTATCCGATGCCGCCCGGCGCCCGACGGGACGGGCGGGACGACCGGGACGGGCAGGAGGAGCAGGAGGGCCGGCACGGGCGAGGGGGGCGCGGAGTGCGCGGGGCGGGCCGGGCCCGTGCGCTGCCGGTGGGGGTGCCCGCCGCCCCCGTGCTGCCCGCGCCACTTGAACTCCAGCGCGCATTACGTCCGTTGCAGGGCTACCGCAGCCCCGCACCGCCCCTGCGGGCCGAGCTCGACGAGGTCGCGACCGCCGAGGTGAGCGCCCGGGCCGGCGGACTGATCCTGCCCGTCCACCGGAGCGTGACCCGCCGCGACGCCCGGCTGCAACTGGTGCTGGACACGTCCTCCTCGATGCACGTGTGGGGTCGCCTGTTCGACGAACTGGCCCAGATCTTCGGCCAGCTGGGTGCCTTCTCGGACATCCAGGTCAGTCACCTGCACCAGGGGCCGGACGGCGGCCCCGCCGTCAGCCGCAGCCCCGACGCGCGCGGCGCGCCGCTGCACTCCGCCGACCGGCTCAGCGATCCGACCGGACGCCGCATCGTCGTCCTGGTCAGCGACTGCGCCGGCCCACTGTGGCACAGCGGCCACGCCCACCGGCTGCTCCACCACCTGACCCGGCAGGGACCCGTCGCCGTGCTCCAGCCGCTGCCGCAGCGCATGTGGAACCGCACCCGGTTCCCCGTCACCTTCGGCGGCCTGTCGCGCGGCGACACCCTGGGCGGCGGCGCCGTGCTGCGGCTCCGTACCACCTCAGGCACGCCCGCCGAGGCTCGCAGGGGCGCGCTGGCCGTCCCCGTGCTGCCGCCCGAGGCCGTGGCCCTCGGATCCTGGGCGCGGCTGCTGTCCGGTGCCGGTCCGGTCCCGGGCGCCGTGGGCTGGGTGCGCGCCGACCAGCCGGCCGGCCCGACGGCCCGCCCGGACCGCCGCCGGACGCCGTTGGAGCGGGTCAGCCGGTTCAGCGCCGCAGCCTCCCCGGCCGCCGCGCGCCTCGCCGTCTACCTCGCGGCGACGCCGCTCTGCCTGCCGGTGATGCAGCTGGTGCAGCGGACCATGCTGCCCGGCTCCGGCCCGTCCGAACTCGCCGAGGTGCTGGTCGGCGGCCTGGTTTCCCGGGCCCGGGGGGACCACGGCGGCGACGGCGCCCAGTGGTACGACATCGAACCGGACGTGCGCGAGGCACTGCTGTCCCGGCTCGGGCGGGACGAGGCCATGCTGGTCCTCAAACACTGCTCGGAGTACATCGAGCAGCACTTCGGCAAGGGCGGGCCCAACTTCCCCGCCCTCGCCCTGGCCCAGCTCGGCGACGGAGGCCCCGGGCCCGCCCGCCCGCACGGCACGGGCACCGGCGCGGACCGCCCCGGCGACAACGGCAGCGACGGCGGTGACGGCAGCGACGGCGGTGACGGCAGCGACGGCGGTGACGGCAGCGACGGCGACGGCGATGCCGACAACGGGGGCCGTGCCGCCAAGGGCGACAACGGCAGCCGTAACGGAAATGGCGGCAACGGCGGCAACGGCGGAGCCGACCCCGTGCCGCAGCCCTTCGCCGAGATCGCGGCCCGGATCCTGGAACGGTTCATGCCGCTGCCCGAGCAGTTCGCGACGTACGACAGCCGGACCGACCCGAGGCCGGCCGCGGACCGCCCGACGCACCAGGCGGTGGTCCGGGCCCGCACGCTGCTCGCCCGGTTCGACACCGAGGGCATGGTCCAGGACGTCATCGACGCCGTGCAGTTGCTGCGCGGAGCCACCGAGCACGAACGGCCGGCCGGCGCCGACCCCGAGCTGTGGGGCGAGTACGCGCGCTGCACCCTGCGGCTGTGGGAGGTGCAGGGCGGCGCCGCGCTGCTGCACGAGGCCGAGCGGGCCGCCGAACGGGCCGCGGCCCACCCGCACGGCCTGAGGGAACGCGCGGTCCTCGCACGCGTCCTGCACGCCGCCGCCACCGATGCCCGGCGGCGCGGAGACCGCTCCGGTGCCTTGGAACTCCTGCGCCGCGCCGACCGCGAGTACGCGGTGGCCTGCGCGGCGCCCGGCCTGGACGAGGAGGAGGCGCTGCGCCTCACGCTGGACCGGGTCGGCTCCCTGGAGACCCAGTGGCGCCTGGGCGGCGACAGCGCCCTGCTGCAGGGCGCCGTCGGCATGCTGGAGGCGTTCGCCGACACCTGGCCCGACCGTCCCGAGCGCCCCTCCGAACTCCTGCTGGCCCACGGCCGTACGCTCCTGCGGCTGTCGGAGGTCACGGCGGATCCGGACCAGGTCCGGCTGTACGCGGAGCAGTCGGCGCAGTCGTTGCGCCGTGCGCTGGAGTCCGGTCGCCCTCCGGACACCGCGGGGTCCGTCCGCGTCCGGGTCCGGATCCTGACGGACCTGGTCGACGCGCTGTTGCGGGCGGGCGGCCCGCTCGACGAGGCCCAGGTGCGGACCGACGAGGCGCTCGGACGGGTGCGGGAGCAGACACAGCGCGCGGCGCTGCTGGTGCGCGCCGGGCGCGTGGCCGTCGCCCGCTACGCCGAGTCGGGGGAACCGCCCGAACTCCACGGGGCCGCCGACCGTTTCGCCCAGGCGGCGCGCTGGATGCCGAGGGACGCGCCCGCGCACGCCGACGTACTCGCGGAGTGGGGAACGGTGCTGCTCCGGCTCGCGGCGCTGGAGGACGGCCGGGGGCGCCAGGAGCTGCTGTCCCGGGCGATCCGGGTGCTGCGGGACTGCCGGATGGAGACCCCGGCGGGGAGCCGGCAGGTCTCCCACCGGCTGCTGCTTCTCGGACGGGGGCTCATGCTCCGGTACCAGGCGCGCGGCGACCGGATCGACCTCAGGGAGGCCGCTCACCTCTTCGGGCTGGCGGCGGCGGACGCGAGGGACCCGCTGCTCGCGGCGCACTGCCGGCTGGAGCTCGGGCAGGCCCAGTTCGAGGCGTTCCAGAGCCTGAGCCGCGCGACCCGCCTGGACGTGGCGGTCGACGCCTTCCGGGCGGCCGCCGAGTCGGCGCGCCGGGCGGAGGAGGAGGCCGAAACACAGCGCAGGCGCCACGACGCGGTCCAACTCGCCGCGCAGGCACACCACTGGCGGGGTATGACCTTCGAGGCGGCGGCCCGTCCCCGTGCGGCCCACGACGCCTACCGGGCGGCACGGGCGGAGTGGGCACGGCTGCCGGACGACCGCCTGGTCACGGGCGAGCCCACCGCACAGCAGACGGCCCAGCGGCTCGCCGACCTGGAAGGGGACCGGTAGGGGCGCAGACGTGAGACCGGCGCCCCGCCCACGGGGCGGAGCGGCACGGGAGAGGAACGGGGATGGGCATACGGAACGGGACCGGCGCGGCACCGGCACCGCCGGGCGACGAACAACCGCTGCCGGACCTGCTGGAGCTGGACCTGGCGGAGCTGGGGACCATCGAGCATCCGGTGCTGCGGGAGGTGCTGGGGGAGCTGCGGGCGCGGGCCGCGGAGCCGAGCGAGACACTGTGGGACTTCGACAACTCCTTCTAACACCTTCCGCGTTGACCGCCTTTCGGGACGGAAGCGAGGTCGTGTCGTAGGGATCGCGCCATTCTTCCGAGCGCAGGAGGGTGCTTACGGTCATCCTGACGCGCCGAGATGCGTGAATAGGACAACTGTTGTAGAGCCAAGTTTCGGACCGGCGCCTCGCCGGGCATGCCGCTCGGTGTGGCAGGGGGCCGGGGTACGGGCCCGTGACGGCGCGGCACGGCCGTACGGCATGGGGGGCTGGAGTGTCGGGACAGATCACCACCGATCCGGCTGCCGCAGTCCCGGAGCGAGCGGCCGATTCCGGACGTCCCACGCCCTTCAAGCAGTTCATCGTGAAGGTGCACAGCCGCTGCAACCTCGCCTGCACCTACTGCTACCTGTACGAGGGCCCCGACAGCGGCTGGCGCGACCGCCCCGCCGCCACTCCGGCCGCCGTCCTCGACGCCACCGCCGTCCGCATCGCCGAGCACGCCACCCGGCACGCCCTGCGCGACCTGGCCCTCGTGCTGCACGGCGGCGAACCCCTGCTCGCGGGCGCCAGCACGCTCGCCGCGTTCGTCGCCCGGGTCCGTGAGCGCGTCCCGGCAGGCTCTCAGGTCCACGCCACCGTGCAGACCAACGCCACCCTGCTCACCCCGGAACGCCTCGCCGTACTGGCCGACGGCGGCATCCGGGTCGGCATCAGCCTCGACGGCGGCACCGCCGCCCACAACCGGCGTCGCGTGGACCACGCGGGCCGCCCGTCCTGGCCCGCGGCGGCACGCGGGGCCCGCCTGGTCGCCGATCGCTTCCCGGCGTCGTACGCGGGCGTCCTCGCCGTCGTCGACCCGGCGCTGGACCCGGTCGAGACGTACGAGTCGCTCCTCGCCCTGCGCCCGCCCGTACTGGACCTGCTGCTGCCACACGGAAACTGGTCCGTGCGCCCACCCGGACTGAGCGGCGTCCGCTACGGCGACTGGCTGTGCGCGGTCTTCGACCGCTGGTGGGCGGCCGGACAGCGCGAAACCCGGGTACGGCTCTTCGAAGAGTGCCTGGCCCTCCTGCTGGGCCTGCCCGCCGCCACCGAGGCGCTGGGGCTCGCTCCCTTCGGCGCGGTCGTCGTGGAGACCGACGGGTCGATCGAGCAGGTCGACTCCCTCAAGTCGGCGTACCCCGGCGCCGCCCGGACCGGCCTCGACGTGTTCGGCAACACCTTCGACGAGGCACTGCGGCACCCGGGCGTCGCCGCCCGGCAGGCCGGAGCGGAGTCGCTCGCGGAGCAGTGCCGCGCCTGCCCGCTGCTGCGGGTCTGCGGCGGCGGGCACTACGCGCACCGCTACCGCGCCGGGCACGGTTTCCAGAACCCTTCCGTGTACTGCGCCGACCTCCAGCGCTTCATCCGGCACGTGGCCGCACGGCTGGCAGCGGCCGCCGTACCTGGACCGTCCTCGCCCCGAGGGGGTGCCGCGTGATGTTTCCGGTGGTCTCGGACAGGGCCCTGCTCGAACTCGCCCGGACCGAGGGCGGCCCCGACACCCTGGCGCTCCTCACGAGGGACCAGGACACGCGGCGACTGCTCCTGCTGCGGGCCGTGCTCGATGCGGCCGAGGCAGCCGACCCGTCCGTCTGCACCCCGGGGCAGAAGGCGCGGCTGCGCGCCGACTGGGCGCTGCTGACCGAGGCGGACCGGGCTGCGGCGGTGGGCGCGCGGACGGCGGAACGCCGGCCGGGCGACCTCGACCGTGCGGGGAGCCGGGTCGTCGCACCGTCCGGTGCGCAGATCCGCCACGTAGACCGGTACGGAGCCCCCCGCCCCCCTGCCGTCGCCGTCCCGACCACCGACCCTGCCGCCGCGGCGATGCCGGGCAACCCCGTCCGTGCCCGACTCTTCCACCCGCTGACCGGCCCCTGGGCACGCTCCTGCCTGCGGGGCCTCGACGCCCGGCCGGGGCAGGCGAGTGGGGAACGGGCCCGCAGGTTGCGGCGCGACCTCGCCCACTTCGGTGCCGTAGCCGCGGTCGGCGCCGCCGCTTCGGGCGTCCCGTTCATCACCCGGCTGACGGCCCGCGCCGGGATTCTCGTCCTCCCCTCCCTCGGCGCCCTGCACACGGTGCGGCCCGGGGACGTGCCCGTCGACGTCACGTGCACCGCGGGGCGGCTGGTGCTGCGCCAGACGGACGCTCCCGATGTGACAGTCCACCTGGAGAGCGGATTCGGCGCCTGGTCCGGGGCCCTGGCCTGGACCCCCGCACACGCGCTCCCCCCACTCGTGCCGGGCGCACCGCACCTGCCGTTCGACGACCTAGACCCGTACCGCGAGCCGCCCGGCGACTCACGCCACGGCAACTTGCGCACACCACTGGCCCTGGACGACGCGGAGTACAAGCGGTGGTTGCAGGTCTGGTCCGGAATGGCCGGGGCCCTGCGTTCGGGAGGTGCGCAGCGCCTCGCCGAAGCGGCCACGCTCCTGCGCTGCCTGATCCCCCTGCGAACACCGTCGAGCGCCGGTGCCGGACGGGGCAGTGGCAGTGCCACCCGCCGCGAGGCGTTCGGCGCCCTCCTCAGCAGCACGCCGCCCGACGCCCCGGCCCTGGCCGCGACCCTCGTCCACGAGCTGCAGCACGCCAAACTCACGGCCCTGAGCGACCTGGTGACGCTGCACCGGGCCGGACCCGAGGCACGGTACTTCGCGCCCTGGCGCCCCGACCCCAGGCCCTACGACGGCCTGCTCCAGGGCACGTACGCCCATCTCGCGCTGGCCGCCTACTTCCAGCGCAGGGCGCTGCGCACCGCGTCCTGCGACCGAGACCGGGCGTGGGCCCAGCACGCGCGCTACCGCGCTCAGGTCCAGGCAGCCCTGCCCGCCCTCGTCGGCTCGCCCGACCTCACCGTGCGAGGCCGCCGCTTCGTCGACGAGATGACCGCCTGCCACGAACGGATGGCCGAGCCCTCCGCGCCCAGGGGCCACACCGCACGCGCGCAGGCGTACGTGCAATCCGCGCGCGCACTGTGGACCCGCAGGCACGCCTCCGCGCTCCCGCCGCCGAATGAGTGAGGATGCCCGCACGCGGCGGCCGGGTACGGAAAGATCGCCGGGACAGGGTGTGTTGCCGTCGGTCGGCGGACTTACGCGTGACGCTCCAAGGTCCTAGGATTTTGTGGTACTACGCGCTGGAGGCCACTGCATGTCTGGAGCTCGTAAGCCGGTCGAGGCGACCGGGAGGGGGACCGCCAGGCAGACGGTCACGATCCACTTCGCGGGGTTCAACCGGGCCTGGTCCGCCTGGATCGCCGACCGGCTGGAGCGGCGCGGCGTGCGGGTGGTGCCGCTGCGCTGGGACTCCCCGGCGGACGTGCCGCTGGTGGACCTGCTGCGCGACCTGACGCTTGCCGAGGGCCGGGTCCTCATCGTGGTCAGTGAGTGGTATTTCCAGCTCGGCCCCCGCACCCACGAGGAGTGGAACGCGGCCCTGCGCGAGATCGTCGCCCCCGACCCGTCCCGGTTCGCCGCCGTCTCCGTCACCACGGCCACGGTTCCGTCGGCGGCGGCCGTGCTGGCGCCGGTCGCCCTGACCAACATGGGCGCCGAGGAGGCCGAGCGGCGCCTGCTCGACCGGCTCGACCTGCCGACCGAGCCGCTGCCCCAGACGACGGCGGAGTCGCGCCGCGGGCCCCGGTTCCCGGCGGCGATGCCGGACGTGTGGGGTGTGGTGCCGCGCCGCAACACGCGCTTCACCGGCCGGGAGCCGCTGTTCAACGAGGCCTACCAACTGCTCCAGGGTGCCGAGCCCGGCGCCGGTGTGGTGACACTGCACGGCATGTCCGGAGTGGGGAAGACCCAGTTCGCTGCCGAGTACGCGCACCGGTTCGGCTCGGAGTACGACGTGGTCTGGTGGGTCAACGCGGAGAACCGCGTCACCTACCGTCGCCAACTGGCCGAGCTGGCGCCCAAACTGGAGCTGCGCACCGGCCAGGAGTACGGCGAGCGGCTGCGCGCGGTGCGTGACGCGCTGCGCCGCGGGGAGCCGTATTCGAGGTGGCTGCTGATCCTGGACGGGGCGGACGAGCCGGACCAGATCTGGGACCTGCTGCCGACCGGCCCCGGACACGTCCTCGTCACGTCGCGGAACCCGGAGTGGAGCGAGCACAACAGCAAGCTGCTCGAAGTCCACATCTACCCGCGCGACGAGTCGGTGGCGTTCATCCGCCGCCGCGCGCCCCGGCTGACGGAGGCGGACGCCGACCAGCTGGCGGAGGCGCTGGGCGACCTGCCGCTGCTGCTCGACCAGACGGCGGGCTGGCTGAACGACTCCGACCTGTCGGTGGAGCAGTACATCGCTCTGTTGGAGGGCGGCATCGACAGCGACGTGGTGAAGGTGTCGGCGGACTTCCCGCTGGCCTTCCAGACCGCCTGGTCGATACTGCTGAACAAACTCCGCGAGACCGTCCCGGAGTCCGTCGCCCTCCTGCGGCTGTGCACCTTCTTCGCACCGGGGTTCATCCCCGTACGCCTGCTCAAGGAGATGCCCGGCGACGAACTGCCCGAGCAGCTCGCCGGGCTGCTCAACGACCCGCTGCTGTGGAACAAGGCGGTCAACCAGCTGCGCGCCTACTCGGTGGTCCGCCTGGAGTCCCACGAGGCGTCCGTCGACGAGACCGTTTCCGCCGGGGAGTCGCTGTACCTGCACCGCATGGTCCACCAGATCGTCCACAAGGACATGCCGGACCCCGACCGCGGCGAGTTCATCGAGGTCGTACGGCGTGCCCTCGCGGCGGCGGACCCGCGCCGGCCGACCGACACCCAGCTGTGGCCGGGCTACGCCGAGATCGTGCCGCACCTGAAGTACGCGGACGTCCTCAACAGCACGGACGGGCAGGTCCAGCGCCTGGTCTTCAACTGCCTGCGCTACATGTACTTCTCCGGCGAGTACCGGGCAGGCATCAAGCTCGGCGGGCGCGCCCTCGACACCTGGCGCAGGATCCTCGGCCCGACCCACCCGCGGATCTGGGAACTCAACTACCACTACACCAATCTGCTGCGCGCCGTGGGCGACTACGCCAGGACCGAGGCCCTCAGCCGGGAGGCGGTCGACCACCTCCGGGAGGAACGCGGGCCACAGGACCTGGACCACCTCAGGGCGGCCGCGGGCCTGGGCGGCGACCTGCGGGGCCTCGCCCGCTACGACGAGGCCCTGGAACTCTCGCAGTGGGTCCTGGTGGCCTACCGCGACCTCCTCGGCCTCCAGGACTCCCGGACCCTCAACGCCCAGAACAATCTCGGCGTCTCCCTGCGCCTGCTCGGCCGCTACGAGGAGGCGCTGGAAACCGACCGGCGCACCATGGAGGAGCGCCGTCAGCTGCTGCGCGCCCGCCATCCGTGGGCACTCAGCTCCGAGATCACGTACGCCATCGATCTGCGTCTGCTGGGCCGCTACGCCGACGCCGAGTCCCTCCAGACGAAGAACGTCCGCGAGAACCGCATCGTGATGGGCGCGGACAATCCGCAGACCCTCAAGGCCGAGTACAACCTGGCCCTGTGCCGGTACCGCCTCGGCGAGCGCGCCCCTCGTGGTGAGGAGCCGGGGCCGATGCTGACCAGTGTCCTGGAGCGTGGTGAGCGGGTGCTGGGCGAGACGCACCCGCTCACCCTGATCTTCGCGACGGGCCAGAGCTGCTACGCCCGCGAGCACGGGGACATCGACCAGGCGCGCGAACTCAGCGAGGCCGTCGTCGCACGCTACGAGATGATGCTCGACGAGGGGCACCCGTTCATCGCCGGGGCCCGCGCCAACCAGGCCCTCATCCTGCGCAACGTCGGCGAACGCGAGCACGGCCACGTCCTCGTCGAACAGGCACTGGCCGGGATGAAGCGGGCCGTCGGCGAGAGCCATCCCTGGACGCTCGGCTGCGCCCTGAACGCTTCCGCGCTGCGGAACCTGGTGGGTGACACCGAGGGCGCCGCCGAACTCAGCCGGGAGACGGTGACGGCGGCCATCGAGACGCTCGGGCGCACGCATCCGCTCACGCTCTCCACCCGTATCGCGCACGCGGCGGACCTGCGCGGCCTGCGGGACCGCCGGCAGGCGGAGAAGGTCGAGCAGGAGGCGCTCTCCGACCTCGACGCGACGCTGGGCAGCAAGCACACCCATACCGTCTCGGCCCGCTCCCGCAACCGCCCGTACTGGGACTTCGAGCCGCAGACGGTCTGACGGCCGCTCCGCCCGCCTGCCACGCCGAGGGGCCCGGCACCGGAATCTCTCCGGTGCCGGGCCCCTCGGCGTCGCGGTGGTACGGGTCGGTCAGGCCTCGAAGACCTCGCGCACCAGCTGCTCCTGCTCGGCCTGGTGGCGCTTGGCGGAGCCGACCGCCGGGGACGAGCCGTGCGGGCGTGAGATGCGGCGCAGGCGCTCGCCGTGCGGGACGTCCGCGCCGACCGCCAGGTCCAGGTGGTCGATCAGGTTGAGCGCGATGAACGGCCAGGCACCCTGGTTCGCCGGCTCCTCCTGGGCCCACAGGTACTTCTCGGCGTTCGGGTACTTGGCGATCTCCGCCTGGAGCTCGGCACCCGGCAGCGGGTACAGGCGCTCGATGCGGATGATGGCCGTGTCCGTCAGACCGCGCTTCTTCCGCTCGGCGTCCAGGTCGTAGTAGACCTTGCCGGCGGTGAAGACGACCTTCTTGACGGCGGCCGGGTCGACCGAGTCGTCGCCGATGACCGGGCGGAACTGGCCCGTCGTGAACTCCTCCGCCTTCGAGGCCGCGGCCTTCAGGCGCAGCATCGACTTCGGGGTGAAGACGACCAGCGGCTTGTGGTGCGGGTTGTGCACCTGCCACCGCAGGAGGTGGAAGTAGTTCGACGGCAGGGTCGGCATCGCGACCGTCATGTTGTTCTGCGCGCACAGCTGCAGGAACCGCTCCGGGCGGGCCGAGGAGTGGTCCGGGCCCTGGCCCTCGTAGCCGTGCGGGAGCAGCAGCGTCACGCCGCTGGTCTGGTTCCACTTCTGCTCGGCCGACGAGATGAACTCGTCCACGACCGTCTGGGCGCCGTTGACGAAGTCGCCGAACTGCGCCTCCCACATCACCAGCGCGTCCGGGCGGGCCAGCGAGTAGCCGTACTCGAAGCCCATCACCGCGTACTCGGAGAGGAGGGAGTTGTAGACGTTGTAGCGGGACTGGTCCTCGGAGAGGTACAGCAGCGGCGTGAACTCGTCGCCCGTCTCACGGTCGATGACGACCGCGTGGCGCTGGCCGAAGGTGCCGCGCTGCGAGTCCTGGCCGGTGAGCCGGACCGGCACGCCGTCCAGGAGGAGGGAACCGACGGCGAGGGTCTCGCCCATGCCCCAGTCGATCGTGCCGTCCTCGACCATCGCCGCGCGGCGCTGCAGCTGCGGCAGCAGCCGCGGGTGCACGGTGATGTGGTCGGGGATGTTGACCTGGGACTCGGCGATCCGCTTGACGGTCTCGGCGGTGATCGCGGTGTTCACGGCCACCGGGAACTCGGCCTGCGGGTCCGAGGGCTCGGACGCGGCCGGCTGGGAGGCGGCCTCGCGGACCTCGGTGAAGACCTTCTCCAGCTGGCCCTGGTAGTCCTGCAGGGCCTGCTCGGCCTCTTCCAGGGTGATGTCGCCGCGACCGATCAGGGACTCGGTGTAGAGCTTGCGCACCGAGCGCTTCTTGTCGATCAGGTCGTACATCAGCGGCTGGGTGAAGGCCGGGTTGTCGGTCTCGTTGTGCCCGCGGCGGCGGTAGCACAGGAGGTCGATCACCACGTCCTTGTTGAACGCCTGGCGGAACTCGAAGGCGAGCCGCGCCACGCGGACGCAGGCCTCCGGGTCGTCGCCGTTCACGTGGAAGATCGGGGCCTCGATCATGCGGGCCACGTCGGTGGCGTACATGGAGGAGCGCGAGGACTCCGGGGCGGCGGTGAAGCCGACCTGGTTGTTGATGACGACGTGGACCGTGCCGCCGGTGCGGTAGCCGCGCAGCTGCGACATGTTCAGGGTCTCGGCCACCACGCCCTGGCCCGCGAAGGCCGCGTCGCCGTGGATCGCCACCGGCAGGACGGTGAAGTCCGTGCCGCCCTTGTTGATGATGTCCTGCTTGGCGCGCGAGACGCCCTCCAGGATCGGGTCGACCGCCTCCAGGTGCGAGGGGTTGGCGACCAGCGAGACGGCGATCTGCTCGCCGTCCAGGCCGGTGAAGGTGCCCTCGGCGCCCAGGTGGTACTTCACGTCGCCGGAGCCGTGCATCGACTTCGGGTCGAGGTTGCCCTCGAACTCGCGGAAGATCTGCGCGTACGACTTGCCGACCACGTTGGCCAGCACGTTCAGCCGGCCGCGGTGGGCCATGCCGACGACGACCTCGTCCAGGCGGGACTCGGCCGCCGAGTCGATGACCGCGTCGAGCAGCGGGATGACGGACTCGCCGCCCTCCAGGGAGAACCGCTTCTGCCCGACGTACTTGGTCTGCAGGAAGGTTTCGAAGGCCTCCGCCGCGTTCAGCCGGCGCAGGATGCGCAGCTGCTCCTCGCGCTCCGGCTTGGTGTGCGGGCGCTCGATGCGGTCCTGGATCCACTTGCGCTGCTTCGGGTCCTGGATGTGCATGAACTCGATGCCGGTGGTGCGGCAGTACGAGTCGCGCAGCACGCCGAGGATGTCGCGCAGCTTCATCAGGGACTTGCCGGCGAAGCCGCCGACCGCGAACTCGCGCTCCAGGTCCCACAGGGTGAGGCCGTGCTCGTTGACGTCGAGGTCGGGGTGCTTGCGCTGCTGGTACTCCAGCGGGTCGGTGTCGGCCATGACGTGGCCGCGGACCCGGTAGGAGTGGATCAGCTCGAAGACGCGGGCGGCCTTGGTGACGTCGTCGTCGTGCGAGGCGTCGATGTCCTTGAGCCAGCGGACCGGCTCGTAGGGGATGCGCAGCGCCTTGAAGATCTCGTCGTAGAACCCGCTCTCGCCGAGCAGCAGGTTGGCGACCTGGCGCAGGAACTCGCCGGAGGCGGCGCCCTGGATGACCCGGTGGTCGTAGGTCGACGTGAGCGTCATGACCTTCGAGATGCCGAGCTTGTTCAGGGTGTCCTGGCTGGTGCCCTGGAACTCCGCCGGGTAGTCCATGGAGCCGACGCCCATGATGACCGACTGGCCGGGCATCAGGCGCGGCACGGAGTGGACGGTGCCGAGGCCGCCGGGGTTGGTCAGCGAGACGGTGACGCCGGTGAAGTCGTCCATCGTCAGCTTGTTGTCGCGGGCGCGACGGACGATGTCCTCGTAGGCCTGCCAGAACTCGAAGAAGTTCAGCGTCTCGGCCTTCTTGATCGCCGCGACGACCAGCTGGCGGTCGCCGTTGGGCTTGACCAGGTCGATGGCGAGGCCGAGGTTGACGTGGGCCGGCTTGACCAGGGTCGGCTTGCCGTCCTTCTCGCCGAACGAGTGGTTCATCGACGGCATGGCCTTGATGGCCTGCACCATCGCGTAGCCGATCAGGTGCGTGAAGGAGATCTTCCCGCCCCGGGCGCGCTTGAGGTGGTTGTTGATGACGATGCGGTTGTCGAACAGCAGCTTCACCGGGACCGCGCGCACGGACGTGGCCGTGGGCAGCTCCAGCGAGGCGTTCATGTTCTTCACGACCGCGGCGGCCGGGCCGCGCAGGGTGACCGTCTCCGGGCCCTCGGGCGCGGCGGCGGCGTCCTTGGCGGGCGCCGCGGCCTTCGCCTGGGCGGCGGGCTTGGCCGGGGCCGGCGCGGCGGCGGGCTTCGCGGCCGGAGCCGCGGGGGCCTGGGCGGCCGGCTTCGCGGGGGCGGCGGGCTGCGCCGCGGCCGGGGCGGCGGCCTGCGCCTGCGGGGCGGGCGCGGCCGGCTGCGCGCTGCCGGAGTCCGTGGTCGCGGCACCGGGGGCGGCCGGGGCGGCGGTCTGGGCCGCGGGCGCTCCTGGCTTGTAGTCGGCGAAGAAGTCCCACCAGGCTCGGTCCACGGAGTTCGGGTCCTGGAGGTACTGCTGATAGATCTCGTCGACGAGCCACTCATTGGCACCGAAGGCGGCCGCGGGGTTCTTGCCCGCGGTGTTCGCTTGGTCGGTGTCGGTCGAGATGCTCGAGTTACTGGGGGACTGTGGCGACACGGCGAGAACCGCCCTCTTCCGCTTCACAAGATGGTGGACAGCGGGAATCAAGGCTACGCCTACCTGACCGGGAAGGTCAGGCCGGGCCCGTTCATCGTCGCGTAAGTCACATCACAGACCGCGTTTCGGCGCTGGAAATGGCGGGAAACAAGCGAGGTTCTGTTGCGTGCGGGATCGGGAGACCCGGACCCGGCGCCCCGGCGCCGCGGTCCTTTACCTGCTCACACGTGTCCGCCAGCGCGAACGCCGTGGATCTTTACCCTCCGCTGTGAACCCTACGTCAACCGGACGTCGACGGAAGCCCCGGAAGGGTGATGACGATCCGGCAGCCGCGCTCGGATTCGGCCACCCCGATCCGGCCGCCGTGCAGATCCACTGCCCAGCGCGCGATCGCCAGGCCGAGACCGGTGCCGCCGTCGCTGCCCGGACCGTGCGGCCGGGACACCGAACCCCGGTTGAACCGCTCGAACACCCGGCGCCACTCCGACCGCGGGATGCCGGGCCCCTCGTCGAGCACCTCCAGCTCAAGCGATTCCGGCAGTTCGCCGCGGCGCGCCCGGACCGTCACCCGGCCGTGCGGCGGGCTGTGCTTGACGGCGTTGTCGATGAGGTTGGAGACGACCTGGTGGATCCGCTCCGGGTCGGCGTGCGCCGTCAGCTCCGGCGGGAAGACGTCCAGCGCCAGGTGCACGTCGGTGCGGGTGTGGCTGCCCGAGCCCGAGGCGATGCCCGCGCGTGCGGAGGCCACCATGTTGGCCTCCTTCAGCACGCCCGACAGGTACGGCCACACCTCGAAGCGCCGTTTGCGCAGCGGTATGACGCCGTTGTCCAGGCGGGAGAGGTCGAGGAGCGTCTCCACCAGCCGGCCGAGCCGCTCGGTCTGCCCGAGCGCGGTGCGCATGGTCTCCGGGTCGGCCTCGGTGACGCCGTCGACGATGTTCTCCAGCACCGCCCGCAGGCCCGCGATCGGGGTGCGCAGCTCGTGCGAGACGTTCGCCACCAGCTCCTTGCGCTGCAGGTCCTGGGCCTCCAGGTCGTCGGCCATGCGGTTGATGGTGACGGCCAGGTCGCCCAGCTCGTCACGGCGGTTCTCGCGCACCCGGCGCGTGTAGTCGCCGTGCGAGATGGACCGGGCGACGGCGTTCATCTCGTCCAGCGGCGCGGTCAGCGAGTGCGCCACGAACTGCGTGATCAGCAGCGTGGCGATCATGGAGAACACCGTGATGAAGCGCAGCTCCGTCTTCGTGTTCACCGCGACCACCGACAGGCCGGTGGTGATCAGCACCGACGTGACGACCAGCGCGCCCAGCTTGGTCTTGATCGAGAACGGGCGTACGCCGCCCCAGGGATCCCCGGCGCTCCGTGGGGCGGGGTTCCTCCGGGCGGGCTCCCGTCCTGCGCTCACGGGTTCGGCGTCTCCAGCGCGTAGCCCACGCCGTGCACGGTACGGATGCGCTCGGCGCCGATCTTCCGCCGCAGCGCCTTGATGTGGCTGTCCACGGTCCGGGTGCCGGAGGCGTCCGCCCAGTCCCACACCTCGGCCAGCAGCTGCTCGCGGGAGAGCACCGCGCGCGGCGTGTTCGCGAGGCAGACCAGCAGGTCGAACTCGGTGGGGGTGAGGTGGACGTCCTCGCTGCGCACCCGCACCCGGCGCTGCGCGTGGTCGATCTCCAGCTCGCCGAGGCGCAGGATGCCGCTGCGCGGCGTCGAGGCGGCCACGACCGCCCGCTCCACCCGGCGCAGCAGCACGTGCACCCGTGCGGCCAGTTCACGCATCGAGAACGGCTTGGTCATGTAGTCGTCGGCGCCGACGCCCAGGCCGACCAGCATGTCGGTCTCGTCGTCGCGCGCGGTCAGCATCATCACCGGCACCGGCCGCTGGGCCTGCACGCGACGGCAGACCTCCAGGCCGTCGAAGCCGGGCAGCATGATGTCGAGGATCAGCAGGTCGGGCTGCCAGGCCTCGGCCGTGTCGACGGCGGCCGGACCGTCGCCCGCCGTCTGCACCAGGAACCCTTCGGCGCGCAGACGGGTCGCGATGGCGTCCACGATCGTCTGGTCGTCCTCGACCACCAGCACCCGGCGCTGCGCGCCCTGGGTGGCCGTCGCCGAGCCGTTGTGGGAGGTCTGTGTCTGCTCCATCGCCCGCCCCTGAGGTGTGCTTTCCGGAATCAGTGGGGTGATTCCATGACTGCGATTGACGCTTGAATGATCCGCGTCAGAGCAGCAGCGTACGGGCAGTCCCCACGCCATTGCTATCCAGGACCGACGCCGAGATGCACGACGTCCGGAACGCCCCGGGCAACGGGGATCTCTTCGGTACGCACGTGTTGGAAACCGGCATTACGCAAGGTTTCTTCGAAATCCGGAGAGGGCTGTGCCGACCATACGGCGAGCACCCCGCCGGGCCTCAACAGCCGCGCGCAGTCCGCCAGTCCGGACGGTGCGTAGAGCCCGCCGTTGCCCTCGGTGACGGTCCAGCCGGGGCCGTTGTCGATGTCCAGGCACAGGGCGTCGTACGTGTCGGAAGTCTCACGGACGTACTCGACCAGGTCCGCCCGGACGATCTCGGCGCGCGGATCGGCCAGCGCCTCGGCGGAGAGCGCGGCCAGCGGCCCGGCGAGGTGCCAGTCGATGATGGCGGGCTCGCGCTCGACGACCGCGATCCGGCCCCAGCGCGGGTCGGCGGCGGCGTGGACGAGGGAGAAACCGACGCCGAGTCCGCCGATGAGCAGATGCGGCGCGGTGCGCCCGCCGGGCCCGGTGTTCTTCCCGGCCGCCGTCAGCGCGCCGGCCGCCGCGTCGACCAGGCGCCGCTCGGAACGCCCGTCGGAGGTGTCCATCAGGAAGCACCCGTTCGCGATGATCTGCAGCAGCGTCCCGTGCCGGCGCAGGACGACCTCGCCGTACGGACCCTCGCGGCGGTCCAGCACCTCGGGGGCGTCGGGGGAGTCGTGGGTGGTGAGGGGCATCGGCCCATCCTGGCACCCGTCCTGGCTCACCCTGGCACCCGTCCGGGCTCATCCTGGCACCCGTCCTGGTGGCGGAATGCCGGCCGGTCCGGGGGTGCTGTCACCGGGGAGGCGGCGGCCGCGCTTGATCGCTCACAGCGAACACCCCGTGGGGAACAATCACGGACTCTCTTTCATTGAGTCGATGTAACTCAACTTGACTGCCGAAGGGGAGATCATGGCTGCTGAGTCCGCCGCCTTCACACCGCTCACCCTGCCCGTGCTGCCGCTCGACGACGAAGTGGTCCTGCCCGGCATGGTCGTCCCCCTGGACCTGAGCGACGCCGAGGTACGGGCCGCGGTGGAGGCCGCCCAGGCCGCTGCCCGGTCCGAACCCGGCAAGCCCCGCGTCCTCCTCGTCCCGCGCATCGACGGCAACCACGCCGCCACCGGCGTGCTCGGCACCGTCGAGCAGGTCGGCCGCCTGGCCGACGGCGACCCGGGCGCCCTGATCCGCGGCCGGGGCCGGGTGCGCATCGGCGCCGGCACCACCGGCCCCGGCGCCGCGCTCTGGGTCGAGGGCACCCGCGTCGACGAGACCCTGCCGGAGCCGCTGCCCGGCCAGGTCTCCGAGCTGGTGACCGAGTACAAGGCCCTGGCCACCGCGTGGCTGCGCAAGCGCGGTGCCTGGCAGGTCGTCGACCGGGTCCAGGCCATCGACGACGTGTCCGCGCTCGCCGACAACTCCGGCTACTCGCCCTTCCTCACCACCGAGCAGAAGGTCGAACTCCTGGAGACCACCGACCCGGTCGCCCGTCTGAAGCTCGCCACGCAGCAGCTGCGCGACCACCTCGCCGAGCAGGACGTCGCCGAGACCATCGCCAAGGACGTCCAGGAGGGCGTCGACAAGCAGCAGCGGGAGTTCCTGCTGCGCCGCCAGCTCGAAGCCGTGCGCAAGGAACTGCGCGAGATCAACGGCGAACAGGAGGGTGAGGAGTCCGACGACTACCGCGCCCGGGTCGAGGCCGCCGACCTGCCGGAGAAGGTCCGCGAGGCCGCGCTCAAGGAGGTCGACAAGCTGGAGCGCTCCTCCGACCAGTCGCCCGAGGGCTCCTGGATCCGCACCTGGCTCGACACGGTCCTGGAGATGCCGTGGAGCGAGCGCACCGAGGACGCGTACGACATCCAGGGCGCCCAGGGCGTGCTCGACGCCGAGCACGCGGGCCTTCAGGACGTGAAGGAGCGCATCACGGAGTACCTGGCCGTGCGCAAGCGGCGCGGCGACCGGGGCCTCGGCGTCGTCGGCGGCCGGCGCGGCGGTGCCGTACTGGCCCTGGTCGGCCCGCCCGGCGTCGGCAAGACCTCGCTCGGCGAGTCCGTCGCCCACGCGATGGGCCGCAAGTTCGTCCGCGTCGCCCTCGGCGGCGTCCGCGACGAGGCCGAGATCCGCGGCCACCGCCGTACGTACGTCGGCGCGCTGCCCGGCCGGATCGTGCGGGCGATCAAGGAGGCGGGGTCGATGAACCCGGTCGTCCTGCTCGACGAGATCGACAAGGTGGGCTCGGACTTCCGGGGCGACCCGGCCGCCGCCCTCCTCGAAGTCCTCGACCCGGCGCAGAACCACACCTTCCGTGACCACTACCTGGAGGTCGAACTCGACCTGTCCGACGTGGTCTTCCTCGCCACCGCCAACGTCCTGGAGGCCATCCCCGAGGCCCTGCTCGACCGCATGGAGCTGGTCCGCCTCGACGGCTACACCGAGGACGAGAAGGTCGTCATCGCCCGTGACCACCTGCTCCCGCGCCAGCTGGAGCGGGCCGGACTGGACGCCGGCGAGGTCACCGTCGACGAGAGCGCGCTGCGCAAGCTGGCCGGCGAGTACACCCGTGAGGCGGGCGTGCGCACCCTGGAGCGGTCCATCGCGCGGCTGCTGCGCAAGGTGGCGGCCCAGCACGAGCTGGGCGAGCGGGAACTGCCGTTCACCGTCACCGACGCCGACCTGCGCGCTCTGATCGGCCGGCCGCACCACGTGCCCGAGTCCGCGCAGGACCCGGCCGAGCGGCGCACCTCGGTGCCGGGCGTGGCCACCGGCCTCGCGGTCACCGGCGCGGGCGGCGACGTCCTGTACGTCGAGGCGTCGCTGGCCGACCCGGAGACGGGCGCGGCGGGACTGACCCTCACCGGTCAGCTGGGCGACGTGATGAAGGAGTCGGCGCAGATCGCGCTGAGCTTCCTGCGCAGCCACGGGGCCGAGCTGGAACTGCCGGTCGGCGACCTCAAGGACCGGGGAGCCCACATCCACTTCCCGGCGGGCGCGGTCCCCAAGGACGGCCCGAGCGCCGGCGTCACCATGACCACGGCCCTCGCCTCGCTCCTGTCGGGCCGGCTGGTCCGCACCGACGTGGCGATGACCGGCGAGGTCTCGCTGACCGGGCGCGTGCTCCCGATCGGCGGCGTCAAGCAGAAGCTGCTCGCCGCGCACCGGGCGGGGATCACCACGGTGATCATCCCCAAGCGCAACGAGCCCGACCTGGACGACGTCCCGGCGGAGGTACTGGACCGGCTCGACGTCCACGCCGTGAACGACGTCCGCCAGGTCCTGGAACTGGCGCTGGCACCGGCGACGAACGGTGCTCAGCCGGAGGTTCCGGTCGCGGCGTGACGGACGCGGCCGGACGCATGAAGAGAGATGAAGGTGAGTAGGTGAAGGGGAAGGCCCGGACTCCGCGCGGAGTCCGGGCCTTCGCCGCGTCCGGATACGCCCGGGGGCCGTCAGCCGTTGGCCAGCGCGACCACCCGGTCGAGTGCACCGTTGAACCTGTCGTGGTCCCCCACGGTCGGCCCGGACGACGTGTACTGCCACATCGTGTGGAAGCCCCATCCGGCCGGCAGTGTGCCCACCGAGGACGCGTACCGGGCGATCCACAGCGGGTTGGCGGCGGCGAAGCCGGCGTAGTCGCCGGTGCACTGGGTCCACCAGTTGGTCGCCGTGTAGATCACCGCGTCGCGGCCGGTGCGGGCCTTGTACGTGTTCAGGAAGTCGCGGATCCAGGTGACCATCTGGCTCTGCGTCCTGCCGTAGCAGGTGGCTCCGTACGGGTTCCACTCGATGTCGAGCACGCCTGGCAGCGTCCTGCCGTCCCTGGACCAGCCGCCGCCGTGGTCGACGAAGTGGTCGGCCTGGGCGGCGCCGCTTGTCGTGTCCGGGGTGGCGAAGTGGTACGCGCCGCGGATCATGCCGACGTTGTACGAGCCGTTGTACTGCTGGGCGAAGTACGGGTTGGTGTAGTACGTCCCCTCGGTGGCCTTGGCGTAGGCCCACTTGACCCCGCTGCTCCACAGGGTCGGCCAGGGGACGTCGCCCTGGTGGCTGGAGACGTCCACCCCCTCCGTCTGGACCGCGCGGCTTTGGGCGGGGGTGCCGTGTACGCCGTCGTGGGCCGCGACGCCCATGCCCAGGTGGGCGGAGCCGCGCGGCGGCACGCTGGCGGCCGGCGACGCCTCGGCGGGAAGGGTGAACACGAGCGAGAACGCGGCGAGCAGGATCCCGGTGACGGCGAAGCGCCGTACGCGGGCCGATCCGGATCTGTGCACGAGCATGGCGTGCCCTCCGATGACTCGGTGGTGCCCGGTGGGGGATGCGCGAGCGGAGAGGACCCGTGGCCGGCGTGCGCCTGCCGGCAGGGGGTCCGGTGAAGACGCTACGCACGTAGAACGGAGGGTGGGAAGAGGGGCCGGAAGCCGCCGTTGGTCTAAGCCTGCGAAATACTTGCCGAGCTGCGGCGACGGCGGGCCGTGGCGGAAACTTTCAGGACCGGAAAATCGAGGCAGGGGCTGACGTGCACGAAGACGGGAACGGCGGCGGTCGCGGAGTCGAATCCCACCTGTCCGGCCATGGTGTGAACCAGCCGGGGTTCCTGGCGCTCGAACGGGAGTTGACGGTCCTGCTGCGCCGGGCCCGCGCCAACCAGGGCGAGATGGCCCGCGAGGTCCACCCCGACCTGGAGTCGTCCGCGTACGGCCTGCTGGTCCGGCTCGGCGAGTGCGGCGGGCAGCGCGCCACCGACCTCGCCGCCTTCATCGGCGTAGGCAAGGCGACGATGTCCCGCCAGCTGCGCGCCCTGGAGGAACTCGGCCTGGTCGCCCGCGAACCCGACCCCGCGGACGGCCGCGCCTGGCTGGTCACCCTCACGCCGGAGGGCCAGGAACGCGTCGGCCGGGTGCGCGAGGCCCGCCGCGCCCGCTACTCCCGCCGGCTCGCCGACTGGGACCCCCGCGAGGTCACGGAACTGGCCCGGCTCCTGCACGAGCTGAACCGGGGGATGGAGAAGTAAGGGGGCGGAGGCGCAGGGGGCGGGGAGCGGAGGACGGGGGAGTGGCGGACGGAGAGGCAGGGGCACGGAGGAGCAGGGAGCGCCGGGCGGTGTGCCCGGCTCACAGCTCCGCGTAGACCGCCGTCGCGTCGTCGTGCGTCTTGCTGCGGCCCAGGAACCTCCGGTCGCCCGCCGCGTCCGCGCGCTCCAACTCCCGTACGCGGTCCACCAGGGCCTGCGCACCCTGCTTGCGCACCAGCGCCAGGCAGTCCCCCCAGTCGCCCTCCCGGAACTTCTCCACCCACCGTGCGGCCCCGTCCGTCAGCGCCGCCAGCGTGCGCACCCCGTCGCGCGGCAGCACCCCGGTCACCGCGCGCTCCGCCACCGCCGGGTCCGCCGCGGCCGTGAAGAAGCCGCCCTCCTTGTTGCGGAGGTCGGCGTCGATCATCGCGTCCGTCGCGAGGGCCGAACGGGGCAGGCGGGCCAGCCGGTCGTCCAGGACGGCCGAGACCGTGCCGTCCACCGCCTCCACCAGCAGCGTCGAGTCGGACAGGACCAGGTACTCGACCGAGGCGGGGGACCAGCGGGCGAGGACGACGGTCGCCTGCGGCGTGCGCGGGTGAGAAAGGTCACAGGTTTCCGCGTGCACGGCCGAGGTACGCGCGATGGCGCGCGACAGGGCCTCGGAGAGGGGAACCTCGGGCAGGGAGACGGTCAGTTCGGCCAGTGCGCCGCCGAGGCGTGCCGTGTACCAGGGAACGGAATGCAGACAACCCGTCGCCGTCCGTGGCGGTGTCACGCCGTCGAGTACGACGAGCGACCCACCCTGTCCGGAGGCCGGTAGCCCGACGCTCGCGAAGTCCTCGTTGGGGTGCTCGGCGAGACCTGGTTCCGAGACGAGTTCCGTGCGCATCCGGCCAGTCTGCACGACCCGTTCAACGCGTCCGCGAACGGCTGCCGGCTTCTGCGTCAACAACCCGCCGACGCAGGTCAGAAGGCGGATACGGGGCAGAAGGCCATGCTCCGGCGGCACGTGGCGGCACATAGTGCCACCGCCCGTCGCGAACGTCCAACCGGCACGCCGCGCGACCACTTGGCACGAGCCAGGGGAACTTGCTCCCCAACTACCCTCCGGGGTTCACTCCTTCGGGTGGCGGGGTGGATTCATGCACGCTCACCACCCCCCGGCACTGCAAGGGTCGGGAACCGGTGGGGGCCTGCCCCGCTCACGCCGTCTCCCCGCCCGGCACGCCGCCGGCGCCCGGGAAACGGACCGGAGCTCGGCGGAGGGTGCGTGCGCCGACCGGCCAGTTGACGGAGCGCCACCCGGGCCCACGGGTATCACGAGTCAGGAATGCGAGCACCGGTGCAGAAGACGCGGCCTCGTCGCACAGGCAAGCAGACGGCCCCCACGGGGAGCGCGGAGCGGACCCCCGGCACCTCCACCCCTCCACCGCAGGAGGCTGCCGTGGGCAAGGGCCGTCCCACCCACGTACGCAACCGCCTGATCGTGGCCGTCGCGGTGGTGGCCGCCGCCGTCGCCGCGGCCGGCGCCCCGTCCGTGGTGACCGCCTCCGGGCAGCTGCACGACTCGCAGGACCTGGTCACGCTCGCCGAGCGCACCCAGGGCGCGCTGACCCTCGCCCACTCCCTCGCGGACGAGCGCGACGAGGTCACCCCCTACATCGCGGCCGGGCGCCCCGAGTCCAAGGCGCCCTCCGAGCAGCGCAGCGCCCGCGTCGACCGGCAGGTCGAGGAACTGCGGGCCGACACCGACACCCCCGCCGGGCTGCGCGAGGACCTGGACGCCGTGGCCGCCCTGCGCCGGGCCGCCCTCACCGGCAAGAGCACCGCCCTCGAAGCGCACGAGGCCTACTCCGAGGCGATCACCGAACTGCACGCCCTGGCCGAGGAGCTGGCCGAGCAGATGCCGCCCCGCGCGGGCGCCGGCGCGTACGCCCTCGCCGAACTGGACACCGCCGTCCAGCAGGCCGCCGCCACCCGGGGCCTGCTGCTCGCGGCGCTCGCGGTGCCGAGCAGCACCGGAAGCGTCATCGACCCGGTCACCGGCCTGCCCACCGAGACGACCACCTCCTCGGACGCCGACGCGGAACAGCGCGACGCGCTCTCCGCCGCCGCCCAGCAGGCCCGCGTACGCTCCGACGCGGGACTCGCCGACTTCCGCGAGGGCGCGCCCAAGGAGGCGCGGGACAGCTTCGACGCCACGGTCGCCGGACCGGACGTCAACTCCGCCGAGAAGTACCTCGCCGCCCTCACCGACGAACCCGCGCTCTCCGACGACGACCTCGCCACCAGCGCCAAGAAGCTGGACGCCGCGCTCTCCGCCCGCGTCGACGCGATGCGCGGCGCCGAGTCCGCCCTCTACGAGAAGCGCGTCACCTCCCTGGAGCAGCTGCGCGACAACGACGTCACCGCGCTGGAGATCCGGATCGCCGCCCTCGGCGCCCTGATCCTGCTCGCCCTGGGCATCGCCACCGCCCTGGCCCGCACCCTCACCCGCCCGCTGTCGGTACTGCGCCGCGGCTCGGCCCGGCTCGCGGAGGCCGAGGACCCGGCGAGCGAGGAGCCGGTGGCCTTCACCGGGCGCAACGACGAGTTCGCCCAGGTCGTCCGCTCCGTCAACGCCCTGCACACGCACGCCGCCACGCTCGCCGGGCGGGTCAACACCCTGGAGTCCGACCGCAAGCACCTCGTCGGCCAGCGGCAGAAGATGGCCGACGCCCGCGAAGAACTGCGCGCCGAACTCGCCGAGTCCGCAGCCCAGCTGGAGACGGTGCGCACGAGCATCGGTTCCACCTTCGTCAACCTCGCCCTGCGCACCCTCGGCCTGGTCGAACGGCAACTCGCCGTCATCGAGGGCCTGGAGGAGCGCGAGCAGGACCCGGACCGCCTCGCCACCCTGTTCAAGCTCGACCACTTCGCCACGGTCATGCGCCGGCACAGCGAGAACCTCCTGGTCCTCGCCGGCACCGAGCACATCCAGCACAGCACCTCACCGGTGCCGCTGGTCGACGTCGTGCGGGCCGCCGTCAGCGAGATCGAGCGGTACGAGCGGGTGCGCATCGCCGCGCTGCCGCCGCACGCGCACGTGGCCGGGTTCGCCGCCGACGACCTGTCCCACCTGCTCGCCGAGCTGATGGAGAACGCCACCTCCTTCTCGCCGCCGGACCTGCCCGTCGAGATCTCCGGCTGGCTCCTGGAGAACGGCGAGGTGATGCTCTCCGTCCAGGACGAGGGCATCGGCATGGCCACCGAACGCCTCCAGCGGCTCAACGCCCGCCTCACCGAGTTCGACCCGGACGCGCCGTACGACCAGGAGGGCGAGGACGGTCTCGGGCTCGGCCTCTACGTCGTCGCCCGGCTCGCCCACCGGCACGGGGCACGCGTGCGGCTGCGGGAGCAGAAGCAGGGCGGTGTCGCCGTCGTCGTCGTCCTCCCGAGCCCGCTGCTCGCCGAGGCCCCGCCGGCCGCGCTGGCCCCCACCGTGCCGCCCGCCGACGGCACCGGCGCCTTCTCCCTGCCGGGCGCGGACGCGGAAGCCAACTCCAACGTCCTCCAGGGGCGTGCGGAGAAGGCGGAAGAGGCGGGGAAGGCGGACGTCGCGGGGAAGACCGCGCAGCCGAGTGCCGACCCGCTGGTGGCCTCGGCCGAGGAGGCGGTACGGCAGGCAGAGGCAGAGGCAGAGGCAGAGGCAGAGGCAGGGGCAGAGGCAGGGGCAGGGGCGGAGCCGGCCGACGCGGACGGAGAGGCCGCCGGGCCCGCCGAGCCCGCTGCGGACGAGGAACCGCGCCCCGAACCGGAGGCAGCCCCGGCCCCCGACACCGCCCCGGACGAGGCGTCGCCCGACACGCCCGAGGCCGGGCAGGCGCAGCACACGGAGCCGGAGACGGATGCCGACGCGGCGGAGCCGGTCGCGGGCGCCCGTGACCTCCCTGACGACACCACGATGGCGCTCCTGCTGCCCCCGGCGGCGGACGAGGAGAGCACACAGGAACAGGAACAGGAACCGGAACCGGAACCGAAGCCCGCCGAGGCGCGGATCCCCGCCCCCCGCTCCGCCGATCCGTACGCCATCGGCCCCGACGCCCACGACCGCACCCCGGACGAAGGCGCGGACCATGGCGGGGACGTCGGTGACGCCGGGGACACCGAGACCACCGACGGCACCGAACCCGTCACCGACAAGGGGCTGCCCAAGCGGACCCCGAGGCTCACCACGCCCGAGCCGGACCAGCGGCCGCGCACGGCGGGCTCCGTCGACGCCGACGCGCTCCGCCGGCGTCTGGGCGGGTTCCGCCGCGGGGCCGAGGCCGGCCGCCGCGACGTCGAGGCGGAGATCGCCGACGGCGCCGGGCGGAAGGGGACGCCGGCGACCGCGGCGGACACCGAAGAATCCACGGGGGGCACTGTCGAGGAGGCAAGCAGTTGACCGCTCCCAGTACCGTCGGACTGAGTATGGAAGCCCGCAACCTGCACTGGCTGCTGACCAACCTCGTCGAGGAGGTGCCGGGCATCGAGTCGGTCGCGGTGGTCTCCTCCGACGGGCTCCTGCTCCTCTCCTCCGACCCCGGTCGCAACGAGGAGGCCCGGCAGGTCCGGGACACACCCCGCAAGAGTCCGCGCGGCTCCGCCGCCGACCTCGCCACCGTCGTCTCCGGCGTCGGCAGCCTGACCGTCGGTGCCGCCCGGCTGATGGACCACGGCGCCGTGAAGCACACGATGGTCACCATGGACGAGGGCAGCCTCTTCGTGATGTCGATCAGCGACGGTTCGCTGCTCGGCGTGCACGGCGCCGCGGACTGCGACATGAGCGTCGTCGCGTACCATATGGCGCTCTTCGTCGGTCGCGCCGGTCACGTCCTGACCCCCGAACTCCGCAGCGAGCTGCGGCAGTCGCTGGAGCCCGACCCGTCCGAGTCGCCCGAGCCGGCGGGGAGCGCCCGATGAGCAGCAGTCCCGGGAAGGCCGGGAGGAACGGCCGGGGCAACCTCCCCGTGCGCGGCGCCGACCGCAAACCCGCCCGCGTACGCCCCTACTCGCTCACCGGCGGCCGGACCCGCTTCGGCCACGTCCTGCTCGTCGAGACGTTCGTCGGCGCCACCGCGGGCACCGCGGCGCTCGAAGCCGCCGAAGAACGCAAGGAACTGACGAATGGTTCACTCACCTCCCGCGTGATGCCGGAGATGCGGGCCATCGTCGAACTGTGCCGCCGCATGCGTACGGTGGCCGAGATCGCCGCGCTGCTGAAGATGCCGCTCGGCGTGGTCCGGGTGCTCCTCAGCGACCTGGCGGACCAGGGAAAGATCCGTGTGTACGGCACCGGGACCGGCCATGGCACGGGCCGCCCGGACCGCGCTCTGCTCGAAAGGGTGCTCAGTGGGCTCCGTCGTCTCTGACGCCGCCGCGTTCGGCGTCCCCCCGCTCGTCGACACCGACGGGCCCGTGCAGCCCTGGCAGACGGATCCCACCCGCGCGCCGGTCGCCACGAAGATCGTCGTCGCGGGCGGATTCGGTGTCGGCAAGACCACGCTGGTCACCGCCGTCTCGGAGATCACGCCCCTGCAGACCGAGGCGCTGATGACCGAGGCGAGCGAGGAGACCGACGACCTCGCCGCCACCCCGGGCAAGCTCACCACCACCGTGGCCATGGACTTCGGCCGCCTCACGCTCGACGACGACCTGGTGCTGTACCTGTTCGGCACCCCGGGGCAGCAGCGGTTCTGGTTCATGTGGGACGACCTGGTGCGCGGCGCGATCGGCGCCGTCGTACTGGCCGACACCCGGCGCCTGAAGGACTGCTGGCCGGCGCTGGACTACTTCGAGAGCTGCGGGCTGCCGTACGTCGTCGCGGTCAACCACTTCGACGGCAGCGAGCTGTTCGAGGCGGAGGACGTGCGGGAGGCTCTGACGATCCCGGCGCACATACCTGTCATGATCATGGACGCGCGCCGCCGGATCTCGGCCATCGAGACCCTGTTGTCCCTCGTGGGCCACGCGCTCGACGAAACACCCGAGTAGAGGAACCCCGAGTACCCGAGTAGGAGACGGAAACCGCATGCGGAAGATACTCGTCGTCGGAGCCGGCCAGTCCGGTCTCCAGCTCGCCCTCGGCCTGCAGTCGCACGGCTACGAGGTCACCCTGATGTCCAACCGGACCGCCGACGAGATCCGCACCGGCCGGGTCATGTCGACGCAGTGCATGTTCCACACCGCACTCCAGCACGAGCGTGATCTCCAGCTGAACTTCTGGGAGTCCCAGGCCCCGAAGATCGAGGGGCTCGGTGTCTCGGTGGCGGCCCCCGGCTCCTTCGACCCGGGCCCCACGCAGCGCGCCATCGACTGGCTGGGCCGCTTCGACGGCTTCGCGCAGTCGGTCGACCAGCGGGTGAAGATGGCAGGCTGGATGGAGACCTTCGCACAGCGCGGCGGCCAGCTGGTCATCCACGGTGCGGCCGTCGGCGACCTGGACTACTTCTCCCGCGCCTACGACCTCGTCCTCGTCTCGGCGGGCAAGGGCGAGCTGGTCCGGATGTTCGGCCGCGACGCCTCGCGCTCTCCGTACAGCGAGCCGCAGCGCGCCCTCGCCGTCGCCTACGTCCACGGGATGGGACCGCGCCCGGAGCACCCCGACACGGAGGCCGTGCGCTGCAACCTGGTGCCCGGTGTCGGCGAGCTGTTCGTCATGCCGACGTTCACCACCTCGGGCCGCGCCGACATCCTGTTCCTGGAGGGCATACCCGGCGGCCCGCTCGACGTCTTCAAGGACGTCAAGGACCCGGCGGAACACCTCTCCCTGACCCTGGAACTCATGGAGAAGTTCGTCCCCTGGGAGTACGCGCGGGCCACCAAGGTCGAACTGACCGACGCCGGCGGCACCCTGGCCGGCCGCTACGCCCCCACCGTCCGCAACCCGGTCGGCCGCCTCCCCGGCGGCGGACTCGTCCTCGGCGTGGCCGACGTGGTCGTCGCCAACGACCCGATCACCGGCCAGGGCTCCAACTCCGCCTCCAAGTGCGCCGCCTCCTACCTCGCGTCCATCGTGGAGCGCGGGGAGCAGGAGTTCGACGAGGCCTGGATGCAGCAGACCTTCGACCGCTACTGGGAGACGGCACAGCACGTCACCAAGTGGACGAACACCATGCTCGCCCCGCCGCCGGAGCACATCCTCAACCTGTTCGGCGCGGCGACGGAGCTGCAGCCCGTCGCCGACCGCGTCGCCAACGGCTTCAACGACCCGTCCGACTTCGAGAACTTCTTCTACGACCCGGCGAAGACCGAGGGCTACCTGATGGAGGTCTCGGGCGCGGCAGGAGCGTAAGCGGCGGCGTACCCCGTGTCCGGCCCCTGCGCCGCCCCCTCCGGAAGCCTCGGCGGGGTGTACCGCCGTACCGGCTCCCCGCCGGGGTCGGGGCGTACGGCGCCCAGGACCGGGTTGGCCGCGATCGGCGACACCTTGACGTCGGCGCCGGGGCGCGGCGCCTGGACGACCAGTCCGTCGCCGAGGTACATCGCCACATGGGTGGCCTCGGGGAAGTACACGACCAGGTCGCCGGGGCGGAGTTCGCCGAGCGGCACGTGCTCCAGGCGCGCCCACTGCTCCTGGCTGGTCCGCGGGATCGGCGTCCCGGCCCGCTCCCAGGCCACGGAGGTCAGCCCCGAGCAGTCGTACGACGCCGGGCCCTCGGCGCCCCACTCGTACGGCTTGCCGAGCTGTTCCACCGCGAAGCGCACCGCCCCCTCGCCCTCCGCGGACGGCTTGCCGTCGTCGCCGAGTGCGCCGGAGTCGAGGAACCGGTCCTGTGCCTCGTCGATGCCGTCCTGCTCGAACTCCGCCAGCGCCGCCAGTTCCGCGGGGGTGAGGGCGGCGAGCAGTTCCTCGACGGCGCCGAGGCGTTCGCGCACGCCGTCCCGTTCCCGCTCGCGGCGCTCGGCGAGGGCGCGCTGCGACACCAGTGCCCTGCGGGCGCGCTCGGACAGCTCGGCGGCCTTCTTCGCGTCGCCGGCAAGGCGGCCGACCGTCTCGGCCCGTTCGCGGGACAGCCGGCCGATCACGTGCCCCTGGTCGAGCGCGTGCTGCGGGTCGCGGGCCAGGAGCAGGCGCAGGTAGGGGGAGAGGTTGCTGCTGTTCTGGTACTGCTGCCGGGCCAGCCGTCCCGCCGCGCCGCGGCTGTCGCGCAGGGTGCCGCGGCTGCGGGCCAGTTCGGCGTCCAGCCGCCGCACCTCGGCGCGCTGCGCCGCCAGCCGTTCCTCGGTGGCGTTGTAGGTCTCGGTGGCCTCCTCCGCCTCCCGGTACAGCCGCTGAAGGTCCGTCAGCAGCCCGGAAATGGACCGTTCACCGCCGCCGGCCTCCACCCCGGTCCCGGCCGTCCCTGTCCCGGCCTCGCCGGCCCCAGCCTCGCCGGGCTCGGCCGCCCCGGTCCCGGTCGCGGTCCCTGTTCCGGTCGCGCCGGGCTCGGGTTCGGCCGCGGCGGACACGGGCGCGAGGACGATCCCGGCCGCCACCGCCGCCGTGCACACCAGACGCAGAAGCCTTCCTGACATGCCGTCACCTCCGTCGCGGGGCGGCTCGTCCGCTCCGCACCGCGAGCATGTGGCGCTCTCTCCGGTCCCGCGCGCCGAGTGTGCGCGGTTCGGCGCAACGGGGTCACCCGTCGGCGTCGTCCGGTTTGCCACCCGGCGTGGCGTCTGGATCGGCGGGCCTCGCGGGGTCCGGCCTCGACCAGGGCCACTTCCGGCCGGCGCCCTTCCCGCCCGCCGGGTCCCAGGCGTACTTCCAGCGGGCGAACCCGATCCCGTGCCCGGCGTTCCGGGGCACGCGCCGGTACACCAGCACGGTGGGCGGTCCGCCGTCCGGGGCCGGTACGGGGATGCGGTACGTCTTCGGCGGGTGCCCGGTCATGCCGACCAGGACGGGCAGCACCCGCCCGTCCATGGGGCCGCCCTCGAAGGGGGTGTCTTCGCTCTTCACGGCACCAGTGTCCGCGATCGGCGCAGGGTGTCAGAGGTCCGCCGCCAGCTCCTCGACCAGCGCCGCGGTCTGCGGATCGCGCCGCGCGGTGACCGTCAGCACGGCGAGGAACTGCTCCACCAGCCAGTCCCGCAGCTCGTCGACGGGCGGCTGCTTGGCCTCGTCGAGCCAGATCAGCGAGGACGCCTCCACCGCCGTGATCCACATCCGGACGGTCATCCGCAGCCGGGGGCCCGCCTCGGCCACGTCCAGGTGGCGCATGATGTGGTCGGCGGCGGCCCGGCGCACCCCGTCCACGATGCCCGTGGTCTGCGAGGTCTCGACCACGCTGCCGCCGCGCAGCAGGGCGCTGAAGCCGGTGTCGTGCTGGTCGACGAAGGCGAGGTAGCGGTCCAGGGCACGGGCCAGCCTCGCCAGCAGCGGACCCTCGCGGGGCTCGTCGAAGCAGAGCCGCAGTTCGTCGGCGGCCGACCTGAGCGCGGCCTCGTACAGCTGCTGCTTGCCACCGGGGAAGTAGCGGTACACCAGGGGCCGCGAGACCCCGGCCCGCTCCGCCACGTCGTCGAGGGAGACCTCCTCCGGCTGCCGGTGCGCGAAGAGGGAGAGGGCCGCGTCGAGCAACTGGACGCGGCGCTCCTCGACGCTGAGGCGGCGGTAGGCGGGGGTGGAGGCCTGCGGGGTCATGAGTCGCAGCGTAACCCGCACCCCTGCGCGCCCACCCACGCCGGCGGGCCGGACCGGCCGGGCTACGCCAGCAGCCCCGACGACCTCCACAGCTGCCGTCCGACGCCGCGCAGCACACCGATGTCGTCGAGGAAGTCGGTGAGGCGCTTCGCGCCGGTCTGCATGATCTCCTTGCGGTGGCCGCTGGCCTTGACCTGCGCCAGGGCCTCGCGCTTGTCGAGGCCGATGTTCGTGTACACCTCCGGGTTGACGAAGGCGACGGAGAAGACACGGGCGAACTCGCCGGAGGTGATCCGGGTGAACTCCTGCGACCACTTCGGGGCCGTCACCATCTGGCGGCGCAGCTCCTCACGGGCGTAGCGCACGTGGCGGGCCTCCTCCACGACGTGGATGCGCGTGACGCCCCGGATCAGCGGCTGGACCCGCTCGTCGGGGAAGGTCAGCCGCTGCATCCAGTCCAGGACCTCCTCGCCGAGCAGGGTGGCGGTGAAGGAGCCGGGCGTGGTGGAGATGGTCTTGAACAGGCGGCCGAGGTGCTGGTGGACGGGGCTCACCGGGTACCACGGGGTCTCGCCGCGCGATATCAGCCGGGCGAACATCTTGGAGTGCCGGCACTCGTCCTCGATCTCGGTCAGCGCGTAGCGCACGTGCGCGCTCGTCGCCGACTTGTCGTAGATGTGCCGCACCAGCAGCTGCATGAGGATCAGCTCGAACCAGATGCCGAGCGAGGCGAGCGCGGCGGCCTCGTGCTGGGAGAGCACGATGCGCTGCTCCTCGCTCATCCGCTTCCACATCGGCGTGTCGTACAGCGACACCAGCTCCGGCGGCCAGAACCACTTGCCGTCCTCGAACGGCGCGTCCCAGTCCAGCTCCTTGTCCGGGTCGAAGGAGTGCTTGGCGGAGGACACGAGCAGCCGTTCGGCCACCTGCTCCCGGTCCTTGAGCAGGCCGAGCGCGTCGCGCAGGCCATCGAGCGCGTCGGCTTCCGTCAGGGTCGTCATGGCTGTACCCACCTCGTCGAACGGTTCGTGTTACCCGCGGTTACTCAAGCTGCTCCGTCTTATGAGACTGCCTGTCAGCAAGCTCGTCAATCCCCTGGACGGAACTTGTTGACCGCGAGTAAAGATGGACGAGGTCAACGCCCTGGCGGAGACGTCACCCGATGAGAGGGCGGCGCGCCGTACGCCCCGGAGGTGTGCAGGGTGTCGGCGAGACTCCGGCCCATGACAGCGACTTCCGAGCGTGACTACGGGTTGGACGACGACTACGAGTGGGCTCGTCCACCGGACGGCGGCTGGATCTCCGACGACCTCGACGAGCACCCCAACCTGCCTCGGCGCACCGAACTGCTGTACGCGAGTCTTGTCTTCGCGAGCGCGCAGACGGTGTACCACTCGCTCACCGCCGGCCTGTTGGAGCGGGCGTTGGCCGAGCAGGCACCGCACGCGTTCGACGTCCACCGCTCCTTCTCCCTGACGCTCGACAGGCGGAACCGGCTGGAGCCCGATGGTGGCCTGGGCCGGTGCCGACCTGGGGCCGAAAGGGACCCGCCTCCTGCCCGACGATGTGTGCCTGGTCGCCGAGGTGGTCGCCGAGGACTCGGCGGAACGGGACCGCGACGCCAAGCCCCGCAAGTACGCGGCCGCGGGCATCGTGCACCTCTGGCGGGTCGAGGAGGAGGACGCGCTTCCCGTCGTCCACACCTACGCACTCGACCCGGCGACCCGGACCTATGCGCCCACCGGCATCTTCCACGACCGCCTCAAGCTGACCGTGCCCTTCCCGGTCGACATCGACCTCTCGACCCTCGAACCCCGCCGCTGAGGCTCTCCCCGGCTCACCCTCCGAGCACCGCCTCCATCACCCCCCGGGCGATCGGTGCCGCCAGGCCGCCGCCGCTGATGCCCTCCCGGTCGGCCGCCGAGCCCTCGACGACCACCGCGACCGCGACCTTCGGCTCCAGGTCGCCGTCGCCCCGCGCCCAGGAGACGAACCAGGCGTACGGCGTGCCCGAGTTGCCGACGCCGTGCTGGGCGGTGCCGGTCTTGCCGCCGACGGTGGCGCCCGGGATCGCGGCCTCCGCGCCGGTGCCCTTCTCCACCACGCCGGTCATCAGCTCCTTCAGCAGCGCCGCCGTCGAGGGGCGCATCACCTCGTGGGAGGAGCGCGAACCGGCCGCCGCCACCAGGCTGCCGCCCGCCCGCAGCGTCCGCTCCACCAGGTACGGGGAGCGCGCCTGGCCGCCGTTCGCCACCGCCGCCGCCACGGTCGCCATCTGCAGCGGGGTCGCCCGCGTGTTGTACTGCCCGATCGACGCCAGCCCGAGCTGCGCCCGGTCCACCGCGGTGTCGAAGGTGCTCCGCGCGACGGGGAAGGGGACGCGCAGCCCGTCGTCGTTGAAGCCGAACGCCTCCGCCATGGCCGTCATGTCCGCCACGCCCACGTCCGCGCCGAGCTTGGCGAACACCGTGTTGCAGGACCACTCGAACGCCTCCCGCAGCGAGGCGTTCCGGCAGCCGTCGGCCTCGTTGGTGAGCTTCGTGCGCGTGCCGGGCAGGGTGTACGGGTCCGGGGACCGGGTGGGCGCGTCCAGGTCGCGGACCAGGCCCGCGTCCAGCGCCGCCGCCGCGGTGACGACCTTGAAGGTGGAGCCCGGCGGATAGGTCCGGCTCACCGCCCGGTTGAGCATCGGCCGGTCCGGGTCGTCGTTCAGCCGTTTCCAGGTGCGGGTCGAGGCGGCGCTGTTGCCGGACAGCAGCTGGGGGTCGTAGGAGGGGGTGGAGGCGAGGGCGAGGACACGGCCCGTGGCCGGCTCGATCGCGGCCACCGCGCCCTTGCGCCCGCCGAGCCCCTCGAACGCCGCCCGCTGCGCGGCACCGTCGATCGTCGTCACGACGTCGCCGCCCGGGTTGTGCGCCCCCGTCACGTCGTTCCACAGCGGCAGCGGCGCCAGCACCGGATCGGCGCCGGACAGCAGGCCGTCCTCGGCGTGCTCCAGGAGCGTCGTCCCGTACGCCTGCGAGGCGAAGCCCGTGACGGGGGCGTACATCGGCCCGTTCGCATAGGTCCGTTCGAAGCGCAGGTGCTCGCCGGTGTCCCGGGAGCCGGTCACCGCCTCGCCGCCGACCAGGATGTCGCCGCGCGGCTGCTGGTAGCGGGCGATGTCGGGGCGGCGGTTGGCCGGGTTGCCGTCGTACTCCGCTTTCTGGACGATCTGCACGCGGGCCGCGTTGACCACCAGGGCGACCAGGAGCAGGGCGCAGAAGACGGCCGCGTGCCGGATGTGCCGGGTCACGCGGGCGTCCCGCGCCGGGCCGCGTGGCTGACCCGGATCAGCAGCGCCACGATCGCCCAGTTGGTGACGACCGAGGAGCCGCCCTGGGCGAGGAAGGGCATCGCCATCCCGGTCAGCGGGATCAGCCCGGTCACCCCGCCCGCGATGACGAACACCTGGAGCGCCACGATCGAGGACAGGCCGACCGCGAGCAGCCGGCCGAACGGGTCGCGGGCGGCCAGGCCCGCCCGGTAGCCCCGCTCCACCAGCAGCCCGTACAGCAGGAAGACGGCCGTCAGCCCGAGGAAGCCCAGCTCCTCCCCGGCCGTCGCCAGGATGAAGTCCGACTTGACGGCGAAACCGACCAGCACGGAGTGCCCGAGGCCGAGGCCCGTGCCGGTGACCCCGCCCGCCGCGAAGGCGAACAGGGACTGGGCCAGCTGCCCCGGGCCGTCGCCCGCCTCGATGGACGCGAAGGGGTGCAGCCAGTCCTCCACCCGGCTGTGCACGTGCGGCTCAAGCCAGCCCACGGCCACCGCGCCCAGCGAGGCCAGCACCAGGCCGACGGCGATCCAGCCGGTGCGGCCGGTGGCGACGTAGAGCAGGACCACGAACAGGCCGAAGAAGAGGAGCGAGGTGCCGAGGTCCCGCTCCAGGACCAGCACGCCGACGCTCACCAGCCACACCGCCACGATCGGCCCGAGGACCCGGCCGGTGGGCAGCTGGAGCCGCCACACCCGGCGGCCCGCGTACGCCAGCGCGCTGCGGTTGGCGGCCAGGTACGCGGCGAAGAACACCGCGAGCAGCACCTTCGCGAACTCCCCGGGCTGGATGGAGAAGCCCTCGATCCGGATCCAGATGCGGGCGCCGTTCACCGCCGGGAAGAAGATCGGCACGGTCAGCAGGGCGAGCGCGGCGGCGACGCAGACGTAGGCGTAGCGCTGCAGGACCCGGTGGTCGCGCAGGAGCAGGACGACCACGATGAACAGACCCACGCCCAGCGTCGACCACACCAGCTGGGTCGGGGCCGCCCGGTCGCCCGGCGCCTCCAGGTCGAGCCGGTAGATCAGCACCAGGCCGAGGCCGTTGAGCAGCACGCCGATCGGCAGCAGCAGCGGATCGGCGTAGGGGGCGCGCAGCCGCACCGCCAGATGGGCGAGGAGCGCGAGCACGCCGAGCCCGGCGCCGTAACCGGCGGCGCCGGGCGGGAGGGCGTCGTGCTGGGCCAGGCCGACGTTGCAGTAGCCGAAGACCGACAGCAGGACGGCCATGAGGATGAGCGCGAGTTCGACGCCCCGGCGCCGGGGGAGCCGGGCGGCGGGAGCGGGCGTGTCCGCGTGTGCCACGGTGAGTCCCGGTCCGGGTCCGGTTCCGGCCTTGGTCATGTCCGGAACTTACCCACTTGGGATGAACTGTGCGTCGTCCGGATCAGCACCAGCGCGGCGCGGGGCCGACGTTGTCGATGTAGCGGGCCGCGCCCCAGGCCCAGGTGCCGTCCGTGAGGAGGTACCACAGCGGGTTGCCCTTCACCGTGTCACCGGGCGTCTTGCAGTAGATGGAGACGACCTCGCCCCGGCGGGCGTACCGGATGACGTCCGAGCCGCGGGCCGGCGAGGTGCGCAGGGCCAGCCGCTCCGCCGTGACGACACCCCGGTAACGGCCCTGCTCCTGGCGGCCGTCACCGCCGTGCGCGCCGTCGGTGCCGGTGCCGGTGCCGGTGATGGTGCCGGTGACGGCCGGTGCGGGGCCCGGGGCGCCGCCCCGGCCGTCGTGCGCGGCGGCCGGGGCGGCGGCGCCGGCGGTGGCGAGCGCGCCGGCCGCGAGGACGGCGGCGAGGCCGCGGACCAGGGACGAGCGCGAGACCGGTGCGGACAGCTGGGGCATGGGAGTACCTCCCGGGGAGCGAACGTGGGAAACCTGTGCCGAGGTGGCTGATCGCCGCATGAGGTGACCAAGCGCCACACTAGGAGCGCCCGGCGCGGACCGCCGCCCACGCTGGGCCATCGGAGAACGGGCCCGCCGACCAGAGCCCCGCCCCAGGGACTCAGGGCTGCCGGGGCAGCGTCAGCGTCGCCAGCGCCCCGCCGTCCGGCGGGTCGGCGAACTCCAGCCGCGCGCCGAGCACCTCCGCCTGCCCCAGCGCGATCGTCAGCCCGAGCCCATGCCCCTTGGCCCCGCTCTCGGTACGGAACCGCTGCGGCCCGTGCGCCAGCAGATAGCCCGGATAGCCGTCCCCGTGGTCCCGTACGGTGATCACCGGCCCGTCCACGGTCAGCACCACCGGCGCCCGTCCGTGCCGGTGGGCGTTCGCGACCAGGTTGCCCAGCACCCGCTCAAGGCGCCGCCGGTCGGTCTCCACCCGGGCGTCCCGCACGACGTCGACCCGCGTACCGGTGCCCGAGCCCCGGACCACCCGCCGGGCCAGCTCGCCCAGCGGCTCCGCGTCCAGCTCCAGCCGCTCCCGCCCGCTGTCGAGCCGGGAGATCTCCAGCAGGTCCTCGGTGAGCGTGCGCAGCGCCGCCACCCGGTCCCGCACCAGCTCCGTCGGGCGGCCCGGCGGCAGCAGCTCGGCCGCCGCGTGCAGGCCGGTGAGCGGGGTGCGCAGCTCGTGCGCCACGTCCGCGGTGAACCGCTGCTCCGCGAGCAGCTTGCCCTGCAGCGACGACGCCATCGAGTCCAGCGCCGAGGCGACCGACGCCACCTCGTCCTGCGGGCGCGTCGGATGCTGCGCGCGCGGATCACCGACCCGGGCGTCGAGGTCGCCCGCGCTGATCCGCCGCGCCACCCGCGCCGTCGCGTGCAGCCGCCGCGTCACCCGCGTCACGGCGAACGCGCCGACCAGCAGCGTCGCCCCGATCGCCAGCCCCGACGACCACACGATCGCGCCGTCCAGGCCCTCGATGGTGCGCTCGCCCTGGGTGCGGTCGACGCGCACCGCCAGCGCCCGTCCGCCGTCCGCGGGGCCCGCCGCCCACATCGTGGGGCGCCCCTCGTAGTCGGCGGCCATCGTGCCGCGCCGGCCCGACACGGCCAGCTCGCGCAGGCGCCCGGGCAGTCCCGGCGGATCGACGTCGGCGCCGCGCCGCAGCGGGTCCCCGGCCTCGTACGACGCCGTCGCCTCGGCCAGCCGGGCCAGTGCCGTGTCACGGGCCTCGCCCACGGTCTGGTCGGTCACCGACACGTGCACCAGGACGCCGAGCAGCGCGGCGAGCGCACAGCACATCACCGCGATGAACACGGCCGCCCGCACCGCGAGCGGACCGGCCCACCGGGGGAGGGCGAGCCTCACGGGGCATCCCCCGACGGCGAGGATGCCGACGGTGACGGTGACGGTGAGGCCGACGGCGACGGGCGCCCGGTGTGCCCGTCGCCATCGCCGTCCCCGTCCCCGCCGCCGTCGGCGCGCAGCATCTCGTCGCTGGTCAGCAGCATCGCCCGCTGGTCGGCGTCCCAGGTCCACTGGAGCCGGTACTCGTACCCCGCGACCTCCGAGGGCGAGCGGACGACCACCGCCCGCCCCGCCAGCTCCACCGCGCTCACGGCGTCGTCGTACGACATCACCCGCACGAGCCGGTCCTTCTCGACGGTGTAGACGCGCACCGCGGTCAGTCTGCCGGGCAGCAGCCGGAAGCCCAGCGTCATCTCGGGCCGCCCGTCACCGGTGAGGTCGCGGTAGTACGGCCGCAGCACCGGGCACCCGTCGCGCGCCGTGTCCTCGGTGTCCTCCGTGTCCTCGGTGTCCCCGGTGTCCTCCGGGTCGTCCGTTCCGCAGTCCGCCATCCGTGCGGACGTCTCGTGGTACCGGGCTCCCGTGCCCGCGTAGTCGTCCGGGTGCGCGGCGATCTCGGCCCGCACCGCGGCCACCGGGTCCACACCGCGGATGTCGCCGCCGGGCACGGCGACGCCCTCCACCCGGGCGTGCTCCACCTCGCCGATGTCGTACGCCGGGCTCGACGCCGGCGGCAGGCCGGGCCAGAGCCGGGCAGGGCTGCGCGCGGCCGCCGTGGCGCCCGCGTCACGCAGTCCGCCCGTGTCACCGCAGCCGGCCAGCGCACCGGCCGCCGCGGTCACCAGGAGCAGCGCGGCGAAGGCGGTAACGCGGGCGGGACGCCCACGGCGGCTCGGGAGCACTGCACTCCTGGGGCTCGGTGGTCCGGGCGGAACTACTTCTCCTCGTACGGAAGGCCATTTTGCGCGGGCCCCGGCGCGCAGGGCTACTCGGCCAGGTCCTCAAGGAGCCGCGCGGTGGGCAGACCGGCCCGCAGGTAGGCCACGAACAACTCGTTGTGCAGCGCCCACGGCGAGCGCCGGGCCCGGATCAGCCGGACCGCCTCGTCGGCGTCGGCGCCCCGGCGCATCAGCGTGTGCGCGACGACCAGGCCGGACCGGTTGTACCCGTGGTAGCAGCGGGCGAGTACCGTGCGGCCCGCGTCCAGTGCCTCGCCCGCGGCCTGCGCGAGCCGGATCACCCCGGCGAGCTGCGTACCGTCCAACGGGCCGTCGGGAACCGGCCACACATGGTGCTCGACCCCCTCGTCCGGCCCGTACCCGGGAAGCCGCAGCAGCGTCTGCACCAGATCGAACTCGTCGCCCACCACGGCGAACTCCGGCCGACCCCCCCCGGCCGCCGGAACTCGTGCCCGCCCATCCACAGCCCCGGCACGATCTCGTCCCACGGGCGGCTCGGGGCAGGCACTTCCGGAACTATTCCACGGCGCAACGGAGCCTCCCCAGTCCTGCCTGCCCAGGGTGTGTCCAACTCCTCCCAAAGGTAACCGCGTTCTTGCCCCCGCAGCACCCCGCCTGGTCCCATGGAAGGGGGGGGTGAGGGGCATGGACGGACTGCGCGTCGTGCCGAGCCGGCGCCACGGCCGGGAACGGATCTACGTCTGTCTCCCGGACGGCGGGAACGTCGCCTGGTACGACCGGGAGGCGGCCCGCGTCAACCTGCTGAGCGACGACCGCCGCGACGAGGTCCTGCAGGCCCTCGGCCCCTTCGTCACCGGCCCGGTCACCGTCGGCCCGCCCCCGGTCCCGACCCCGGCCGAGCTGGCCCGCCTCTCCCTCCACCCGGACGACGACCTGGCCCCCAACCGGCCCGGCGAGACGCTCCTCGTCGCCCTGGACCGCGAGCCCGGACCGGCACACCGGCTGCGCCCCGACCCGCGCCGGCGTGCGCTGGCCGCCGAACAGACGGTGGGGGACGCCCTCGACCGGTTCGACGGAGCCGGCTGGCACACCCTGCACTCCGTGCCGCTGCCCGGCGGCGACCGCGTCCACCACCTGCTGATCGGCCCCGGCGGCCTCTTCGCCCTCCACGTACTGCCCGCCCGCGGGCAGCGGGTGCGCGTCGCCGACCCCGGGGTCGCGCTGGGCCGCCGTACCCCGCGCCCCCTGCTGCGCCGGGTCCGCGCCGACGCCGACCGGGCCTCCTACGCCCTGACGGCCGAGGTCCGCGCCGTCCTCGTCCTGGTCCGACCGGCCCGCGTGTCCCTCGACGCCCCGCCCCGCTCCGTGCGCGTACTCACCGACCGGGAGCTGCCCGACCTGGCCCGGCTCGGCGGCACCCTCAAACCGGCCGACGTCGAGGCCCTGCACGCGACGGCCCGCGACCGCGCCACCTGGGCCCGCCTCTGACCCCGGCCCGGCGTCACGGCAGCGCCGCCGCCCGGCGCCGTTCGAGCAGCGGCGCCAGCAGGTCGCCGTAGTCCTGCACGCGGGGTCCGACGTCCCCGGCCCGGAACACGAACTGCTCCGCCCGCCGGCACCCGGCCACCTCGTCCCAGGTCACCGGGGTGGACACTGCCGGGACGGCGCGGGCCCGCACGGTGTAGGGGGCGGCCGTGGTCTTGCGGGCCGCGTTCTGGCTCCAGTCCACGAACACCTTCCCGGGCCGCAGACTGCGCGTCATCCGGTGCACGACCAGCTTCGGCAGCTCCCGCTCCGCCTCCACGGCCAGCGCCTTCGCGTAGTCGGACACCTGCTCCGAGGGCGCTCCCCGCACCCCCGCCAGGAGATGCAGGCCCTTGGCCCCGGACGTCTTGGCGTACGCCTCGACCCCGTCCGCCGCCAGCCGCTCCCGCAGCCACAGCGCGACCTCGCAGCACTGGACGACGGTCGCGGGCGGGCCGGGGTCCAGGTCGAACACCAGGCGGTCGGCCTCGCCGGGGTCGTCCGCGGTCCACTGGTGCGTGTGGAACTCGGTCACCAGGTTCGCCGCCCACATCAGGCTCGCCAGGTCCTGCACCAGCACCATCCGGGCCGGGCCCTCCGAGCGGGGCACCTCGGCCGTGGTGACCCAGTCGGGCGTACCCGGCGGCACGTTCTTGGCGAAGAAGACCTGGCCGTCGGGGCCGTCCGGATACCGCAGGAAGGAGACCGCACGGTCCCGCAGATGCGGCAGCAGCACCTGCGCGGTCGTCGCGTAGTAGTGCAGCAGCTCGGCCTTGGTGAAGCCGGTCGCCGGATACAGCACCTTCTCCAGATTGCTGAGGGCCACCCGCCGCCCCTCCACCTCAGTGATAGGCGCCATACCATGAGAGTCTCACGAAACACGGACAAAACGCCCAGGATCCCGGAAAGGTGCTGCACGTGCGATCCATCTGGAACGGCGCCATCTCCTTCGGCCTGGTAAGCATCCCGATCAAGCTGGTGAACGCCACCGAGAGCCACGCGGTCTCCTTCCGCCAGATCCACACGGAGGACGGCGGCCGGATCCGCTACCGCAAGGTGTGCGAGCTGGAGGACCGCGAGGTCACCCAGGCCGAGATCGGCAAGGCCTACGAGGACGCCGACGGCTCGATGGTCCCGATCACCGACGAGGACCTGTCCCACCTGCCGATCCCGACGGCACGGACGATCGAGATCGTGGCCTTCGTGCCCGAGGAGCGCATCGACCCGCTCCAGATGGGCGCCGCGTACTACCTCGCGGCCAGTGGCGCCCCCGCCGCCAAGCCGTACACGCTGCTGCGCGAGGCGCTCAAGCGCAGCAACCGGGTCGCCATCGCCAAGTTCGCGCTGCGCGGCCGGGAACGGCTCGGCATGCTCCGGGTGGTGGGCGACGCCATCGCGATGCACGGCCTGCTGTGGCCGGACGAGGTGCGCGCCCCTGAGGGCGTCGCCCCCGACGCCGGAGTCACCGTGCGCGACCAGGAGCTGGACCTCGCCGACGCCCTCATGGACACGCTCGGCGAGATCGACCTGGCCGACCTGCACGACGAGTACCGGGAGGCGCTCGAAGAGGTCATCGCCGCCAAGTCCGCCGGTGAGACGCCCCCGGAGGCCCGCGAGGAGGCCGCGCCCGGGAAGGTCCTCGACCTGATGGCCGCGCTGGAGAGCAGCGTACGGGCGGCCCGGGAGTCCCGGGGCGGTGAGGAGGACGCGCCCGCGGAGGAGGCCGAGGTGCGGTCCCTGCGGGAGCGCGGGACGCCGTCCCGGCAGACGCCCAAGGAGACCGGCGGCAAGAAGTCGACGTCGGCCGCGGCGAAGAAGACGGCGGCGAAGAAGACGGCAGGGCGGACGGCGGCAGGGAAGACGGCAGGGAAGAAGGCGGGGGAGAAAGCGGGGGAGAAAGCGGCGGCCAAGGAGCCCGCGAAGAAGACCGCGGGCAGGGGTACGGCGACGAAGAGCACGACGAAGAGCACGACGGCGAAGGGCGCGGCGACCACGAAGACGGCGACCAGGAGCGCCGCGGCCAGGAGCACGGCCAAGAAGGCGCCGTCCCGCAAGCGCAGCGCCTGACGTGGCGCCGTCCCGGCCCGGTGTGTGCTCAGTCCCCCGTCCAGGGGGAGGCGGACATGCGGGGTACGGCCGACGGCCCGGGTTCGAAGACGGCCGGGGTCGCCGTGCCGGGCTCCTCGGGCGCGAGCGAGGCCAGGGTCGGCACCGGCGGGCTCTCCTCCAGGCGCTGCCCGATCGTGGCGGCCGGTTCGCCGCCCGGGGCGACCTCCTCGGCGGACAGCTGCGACCACGCGGTCAGCGCGAGCGCGAGGGCGGCGGCCGCGCCGAGCACCCGGCCGGCCCGCCGGAGCCGGGCGCGGCCGTCCAACTCGCGCCAGGCCGGACCCGGCCAGGGGTCCTCCGCCCGCCACATCTCGCCGACGGCGCCCGCCGGTTCGGCCGGTGGCCGTGGCGGCCGCGGCGGCTGTGCGGGCTGCCAGCCCGGTCTCCGTTCCCGTGCGGACGGTTCCCTGGGCGCGGAGGCGCGGATGGCGCCTTCGCTGTCCTCCAGGAACATCCGCCAGACGTGGTCCGGCACCGGCGGCGTACCGCCCGGCCCACCCGGTTCGTCCGGTGTGCCGCCGCTGCCCGGTCCGGAAGCGGTCATGGTCCCGCTCTTCTCTCTCGTTCGGTCCCGGACGGTCCGGGTGGCGGGCCGGATCACGGCACGGTGTGAAAAAGCATCGCCGGGCCGCCCCTCACCCCTCGCTCCCGCCAACCCGTTAGACGCACAGGAGCGTCGGCGCGTTCCCTGAACCCGCGGGCCGGACCCCGCGACCTCAGGGCGCCGCCGGGGACGGAGTGGGCGTCGGGGCGGCGGTGTCGACGTTCAGGTCGGGGCGGCCCTTGAGCACCAGCACCTGCTCGCCGGGCTGCGGCGGGGGCGGGGTGACCTTCTCCTTCGGCAGTTTCGCCGGGCCGGTCTGCTTGAAGGTGACCTGGTCGTACTCGACCAACCCGGTCTTCTCCAGCACGGTGATGTGGTCCAGGACGGTGTCGTTGGCGAGGTCGGCCAGCTGCCGCACGAGGGTGTTCTTGGTGGAGGCCCGGATCTTGGCGATGGCCGGGAAGATCTGCCCGTGGGTCACCCGCATGATGTTGACGGCCGAGGAGTCGAACTCCTTGCCGCTCTTGGCGTTCACCGTCGTCACGAAGCCCTCCTGCTGCGGCGAGGCCCGGTTCGGCAGGGTGATGCCCAGCTCGGGGGAGATCTCGCGGCACATCGCGTCCAACCCGGCGTGCCCGACGATCAGATGCTCGCCGGCCGTCTTCATCTCCTTGGTGGTGCCGCGCTCCAGCACGCTCTCGCCCAGCGGGTACTCCCACAGCCCGGCGGCGCGGACCTTGACCACGAAGTCCCGGTCGGCCTCCGTGAGCGGCCCGTACTTGGTGCTCGCCACGATCCGGTTCTGGTTGCCGTCGGGCTTGTCCAGACCGAGCACGGCCGGGAAGGCCAGCGCGGTGAGGGTCAGGGTCATCGCACCGAACAGGACGACGACTCCGACCCTGCTGCGGGACAGGCGCATGGTGCCTCCAGGGGCGACGGCGAAAGGCTCGCGACTCGGCTTCGTACGCGCGCTCGTCACGCGTGCGCGTACGCGTTCGCCCGGAGGTACGGAAACGGCGGGCGGATCTATCACCGCCGGGGACGGGAACTTGCGAACGGGCCGGACCGGACCGCCGTCGGAGCGGGAACCTGCGCACGGGGACCGGACTTGACCGAACCCGAACCCGAACCCGAACCGAACCAGATCAGACCGGACCGGACCGGACCGCCCGCAGGTTCCGCGTTCAGCCGATGACGGCGCCGTACACGCGCTCGACCGTGATGGTGAGCAGCACCCGGCGGTCGGCGACCATCGTCGCGCGGTACTCGTCCCAGTCCGGGTGCTCACCGGCGGCGGCCCGGTAGTACTCCACCAGCGCCTCCACCTCCGGCCCGTGCGGGTCGGTGCCGGGACCGGTGAGGGTGGGCGGTGCCCTCGGCGGTGGCCCAGGACCTGCCGTCCGGGGCGGTCACCTCCAGCGCGGCCCGCGGATCCCGGCGCAGGTTGGCGGTCTTGGCCAGCCCCTCGCGGGTCGAGACGCGGAGGACGCCGGACTCCGGGTCGTAGGCCGGTGTCACCGGGGAGAGCTGCGGGCGGCCGTCCGCCTTGATCGTCGCCAGGACGCCGAGGCGGCTCTCCGCCAGCAGGACCCCGGGGTCGAAACTCGATGTGGTGGTCATGGTCCGATCATCACCCGCCGTGCCGGGGGCTGTCCCGCGAACCGTCCGCCGAACGCCGCCGCTGCCCGGCTCAGGGGACGGACGGCCCGCCCAGGTAGTCGCCGTCCGCGTCGTAGGGCCAGGCGTTGGCCACGCACCCCTTGAGCCCCTTGATCTGCTGCATCATCGCCGGAGCGGGCCGGCCGTCGCCGGGGCAGGTCTCGTGGCCGTGCCCGATGCGGTGGCCGATCTCGTGGTTGACGATCAGGGCGCGGTACTCGTGGATCGGCCCGTCGAACTCGGGCGAACCCAGCACCCAGCGCTTGAGGTTCACCACGACGTCCGTGCCGACGCTGCAGTTCACCTCGCCCCGGGTGAGCAGCCCCGCGGCACCGCATATCTCGTCGACGGTGCCCGGCGTGGCGATCTTCACCACGAAGTCGTACGAGCCGCCGCTCACCAGCCGGAAGGAGTTCGCCCCGTCCCGGGTCCAGCCGCGCCGGTCGGCGAGCACGTCGGCTATCTCGGCCGCGGCGGCGCTCGGCCGCACGTCGAGGCCCTCCTCGACCAGCACCTTGTACCGGCGCACGCGGCTGCCGCTGCCCACGGTCGTGCCGTCGGCCCGGGCGGTGACGAAGGTGCCGGGGCCGGTCGCCGGAATGGCGACGGCGGAGGCCGAGGGGGACGCGGACGGGGAAGAGGACGGAGAGGACCGCGCGGACGGCGACGCGGAAGGGGAGGGGGTGCCGCCCGCCGAGGGCCCGGCGGCGTCCAGGGCGTCGGCGACGTCGGCCACCTGGTCGTCCGTCGCCGGCGGCCGGGTCTCGTGCCAGTACGCGACCGCGGCGCCCGCGGTGAGCACGACGGCTCCGAGGGCGAGGCAGGCCAGGAGTGCGCGGGCGGGCCCGCGGCGGCGTCCGGGGCCGGGTCTGCGTCTGCTCCGGCTGCCGCGGTGGCTGCGCCCGGAACCGTCGGGCGCGCCGCTCCGGCCGGTCCGGCGGGCGGGGGATCGGCCCACGTGTCCGTCCTCTCTGCTGGTCTGCGGGGCGCGCACGGCGGGCTGCCGTGTGCTGGTGGCCCCACAGGATCCAAGAGGACGGACGTGCGAATTGGTTCACAGCGCCTCACGTGTCCCTTGTCACGCGCGTATTCGGTCCCCGCGTACAACCCTTCCGCCGTCCGGAACGTCTGCGTCGGGGCCGCCCGGCCGGAACCGGACGGCCCCGACGCGCGGTGGGGACGGCGTGCCGTCAGCCGGCGGAGGCCCGCTCCCAGCGGTAGAAGCAACGCGCCATCGCGTCCTTCGGACCGCGCCAGGTCGCCGGATCGTACGCCGACACGTACGGCTCCAGACGCTCGCTGACCCCGCGGAACTCCGGGTGCCCGGCCAGCTTCCCGATGGCGGGGGCCGGGTCCTCGTCGCTCTCGATGAGGTGCAGGTACACGCCGTCACCGAACTCGAAGAGGCTGCGCCGGTTGACGCCGACCAGGTGCGGCAGCTCGCCGCGGTCGGACTCCGCGAACACCTTCGCGATGTCCGGTGCCGCGCCGGGTGCCATCCGGGCGACGATCAGTGTGTGGTGCATGGGGTGATGCCCTTCGCCGGTGTCGGTCGGTGTCGGTCGGTGTGGGTCGGTGTCGGTCGGTCTCAGTCGGCGAGCACCGACGCGGTGCGCCGCTCGCCCGCCGCCTGCTCGATCCGGTCCCGGATCAGGGCCATCTGCGTGCGCGAGTTGCGGTTGATGTTGTCCGTCATCCAGGCGTCGTCCACGGGCGCGTCCGGCTTCATCGCGAAGTCCTGCGTCCAGCGCATGACGGTGCCCCCGGCGGCCTCCGAGTACTCCCAGACGATGTTCATGTACTGGAAGGGACCGGTCTCGACCCGCTGGGCGCGCACCGTGCGGGTCACCGGGTCGGCGACGCGCTCGGAGACCCAGCTCCACACCTTGCCGTCGGCGTCCGGGTGCATGGTGAGCCGGAAGGTGACCTTGTCGCCGTCACGCTCCATCACCTCGACGGAGGCGTACTCGCTGAACAGCCCCGGCCACTTCTCGATGTCGTTGGTCATGTCCCAGACCAGCTCCATCGGCGCGGCGATGGTGATCTCGTTGTCGGTGTGCCCTGCCATCTCACACTCCTGTCTTGAGGGCGCCGTTGACCAGCGCGAGGAAGTCCGCGGGTGTCGTGCAGCGCTCGGCCTGCTCCGGCAGACCCAGGCCGTACCGCTTCTCCAGCTCGGCCACGATGCCGAGCAGGCCGAGCGAGTCCAGGCCGAAGGTGTCGAAGCCGTCGCCGGACTGCTGCCTGAGGGTGACCGGGTCGACGTGGACGCCGGCCGTGCGCTTCATCAGCGCCGACAGGTCCTCGACGGTCACCTGGTGGTCCAGTTGGTCGGTCATGGGGTTGTCCTCCTTCACTTGACGGCGGGCGTCCGCGCACGGCGCCCGCCCGTTCCTCGGTTCACGACGGCGAGGTGCCGCCCTGCCGCAGGACGAGCGCCGAGTTCGAGCCCATGAGCCCGCGGCCCAGCACGAGCGCCGTACGCGGCTCGGCGGGACGGGCCCGCCCGGTCACCACGTCCAGGTCGTGGCACACCTCGGACACGTGCGGAGTGGGCGGTATCAGCCCGTGCTCCATGGCGAGCACGGCGGTCGCCACGTCCAGCACCGGCGCGGCGCAGTAGGCCCGCCCGGTACCGGTCTTGGGCGCGGTGACCGGCACCCGCCGGGCGTGCGCCCCGAGCGCGTCGGCCAGCGCCAGGGCCTCGGCCCGGTCGGCCTCCGGGACCCCCAGGGCGTCCGCGAAGACCACGTCGACCTCCTCGGGCCGGCAGCCCGCCTCGGCCAGCGCGCCCGCGATCGCGCGGGCCAGCCCCTCGCGGGACTCGGCCCAGCGGCCGGGCCCGGTGAAGGTCGCCGCGTGCCCGGCCACCGTCGCCCGCACGTCCGCACCGCGTTCCAGGGCCGCCCGCTCCTCCTCGACGACCAGCACGGCACCGCCCTCGGCCGGCGCGAACCCGCAGGCCGTTTCGGTGAACGGGCGGTAGGCGCGGTCGGGTTCACCGGCCCGGCTCAGCTCGGGGTAACCCAGCTGGCAGACGATCGAGTACGGGGCGAGCGGTGCCTCCGTCGCCCCGCAGACCACGGTGTCCGTGCCGCCCCGCACGGCCAGCGCGGCGTGCGCCAGGGCGTCCAGGCCGCCCGCCTCGTCGGCGGCCACCACCCCGCAGGGACCCTTGAAGTCGTTGCGGATGGAGACCTGGCCGGTGCTGGCCGCGTAGAACCAGGCGATCGACTGGTACGGGCCGACGTACCGCGACCCCTGGCCCCACAGGTTCTGCAGCTCCCGCTGCCCGAACTCGCCGCCGCCCGAACCGGCCGCCGTGACCACGCCGACCGAGTACGGCGACGTGACGTCCGCCCGCCCGAACCGGGCGTCGGCCAGCGCGAACTCGGCCGCGGACAGCGCGAAGTGGGTGAACCGGTCGGTCTGGACGAGATAGCGCTCCTCGACCGTCTCGGCCGCGTCGAAGCCGCGTACCTCGCCCGCCACCCTCAGCGGCATGCCCTCGCAGCCCTCCCGGGTCACGGGCCCGAGGCTGCTGGCGCCGTCGGCGGTCGCCTTCCAGTGCGCCTCGACCCCGACGCCGTGCGGGGAGACCACGCCGAGCCCGGTGACGACCGCGCGCCGGTCCGCGCCGGCCGTCCCCTGCCGTCCGCCGGTCCGCTGCCGTGCGCTCATCGTGCCGCTCCTTCCGAACCGGAACCGCTCAGCACGACCGCCGACTGGAAGCCGCCGAAGCCGCTGCCCACCGAAAGCACGTGCCGCAGCGTCCGCTCCCGTGCCTCCCGCGGCACGTAGTCGAGGTCGCACTCGGGGTCGGGGGTCGTGTAGTTGGCCGTCGGCGGCACCACCTGGTGGGCCATCGCCAGTACACAGGCGGCCAGTTCGATCGAGCCGATCGCGCCGAGCGAGTGGCCGACCATGGACTTGATGGAGCTCATCGGCGTCGCGTAGGCGTGCTCGCCCAGCGAGCGCTTGACGGCCGCGGTCTCGTGCCGGTCGTTCTGCTGGGTGCCGGAGCCGTGCGCGTTGACGTAGTCGATCGCGGAGCCGTCCAGCCGGGCCATGTCCAGCGCCGTGTCGATGGCCCGCGCCATCTCCAGGCCCTCCTTGGTGAGCCCGGTCATGTGGTACGCGTTGCCGAAGGTCGCGTAGCCGGAGATCTCGCAGTACACGTCCGCGCCGCGGGCCCGGGCGTGCTCCAGGTCCTCCAGGACCAGCACCGCCGCGCCCTCGCCCATGACGAAGCCGTTGCGGTCGGCGTCGAAGGGCCGGGAGGCGTGCGCCGGGTCGTCGTTGTTCGGCGAGGTCGCCTTGATGGCGTCGAAGCAGGCCATGGTGATCGGCGAGATCGGCGAGTCCGCCGCGCCCGCCAGGCACACGTCGACACGGCCCTCGGCGACCGCGTGGTAGGCGTACCCCACCGCGTCGAGACCGGACGTGCAGCCGGTGGAGACCGTCTGCACCGGCCCGCGCACCCCGAACTCCTCGGCCACGGCGGAGGAGAGGGTGGCGGGGGTGAACGCCCGCTCCAGGTGCGGCTGGGACCGCCGGGCGTCGACGTCCCAGCGCGAGCCGCCCTCGCTGACCAGGACGTAGTCGTGCTCGAGACGGGTGGTGCCGCCGACCGCCGTGCCCAGCGTGGCACCGGCCCGCCACGGGTCCTCGCGGCCCAGGTCGAGGTGCGCGTCCCGGACCGCCTCCGCGGCGGCGACGAGCGCGAACTGCACGTACCGGTCGCTGCGCTGGGCGGTGGCGAGGCCGAGACCGTGCTCGGACGCCTCGAAGTCGCACTCGGCGGCGATCTGCGAGCGCAGCCCCGCCGGGTCGAACAGGGATATGCGGCGCGTCGCCGTACGGCCGTCGGACAGCAGGCCCCAGAACTGGGGCACGCCGATCCCGCCCGGGGCGACGACGCCTATGCCCGTGACGGCGACCCGTCGCCGGGTCATGACACCACCTCGGGCGCGGCGGCGGGCCGCTCGTGCCCGGCACCCCGCCCGGCACGGCCCGCGTGCGCCCCGCCGGGTGCCCCCTCGTGCGGCAGTGCGTTGCCCTGCGCGTCCTCCGTGTCGACGTGGCCCAGCTCGGGGCGCGGAGCCAGCGGACCCAGGTGGAAGACGAGCCGCGCCTCGACGTCGCCCGCGTTGCGGAAGCGGTGGCGCATGTCCTGCGGGATCAGCAGCCCCTGCCCGACGCCGAGCGCGTGCGGCACGCCGTCGAGGTCCACCTCCAGGGCGCCCTCGGTGACGTACACGAACTCCTCGGAGTACGGGTGGTAGTGCTCGGCGATGCGGTCGCCGGGCTGCACGATGGCCACGCCCATGAAGCCGCTGGTGGACCCGGCGGTGGTGGGCGTGAGGAGGGCGCGGAGGTCTCCGCCGCGACGGCGGTTCGGCGCGGGGGGAGGGCGGTGGATGGCGGCGGGCGGTGGTGAGGAGGGGGGCGCGCGGACCGGCGGGCACGCCGTCGGGCCCGGCCGGTCGCGGGCCGGTGGTCCGTACGCGGGGCCGCCCGGTGGGCCGTACGGCGGGCCGCGGGGCTCAGGAACCGGCCGAACTCCGGTCGGTCAGGGGCGTCATGCGCGCCGCGCCGAGCAGCCGGGACAGGGCGCCGGCTCCGGTCGGCGGACCGTCGATCCCGACGGCCGCGGTGTCGAGGAGCCGCTCGGCCCGGACGGCGCCGTCGCCGTCCAGCCCCAGCACGAGGGCGGGCGCGTCCTCGGGGTCCCCGTCCACGTCGACGAGGCGTACGACGAGGTCGTCGCGGTGGAAGACGGTGGCGGCCCGCACCGGACCGTCCGGCGTCCGCAGGGCCGACGCGTCCTGGCGGGCCAGCAGCCGCGCCAGCTCGGGTCCGGCGCCGGAGCGGACCGGGTAGAACAGCCCCAGCCGCCGCACGGGCCGGTCGGCGCGCTGGGCGCCGGGCGTGCGGTCGGCGGCGACGTGGTGGACGGCCGGCATGGCGGCCCGGGTGAAGAAGCGCCGGGCCGAGCGCGGATCGCGGAGGTCCCGCTCCTGCTCCACGTACGGGTCCAGTGCCTCCTCGACGGCCCGCACCCCCGGCTGCCGGGCGACGTGGCGCAGCGCGGTCTGCAGGTCGCCCCGCACCTCCACGGCGCGCACGACCCGGTTGCCGTGCAGGAAGAGCGAGGTGCGCAGCAGCCGCGTGGCTCCGTCCACCCGGGCGTCGGGCGCCGCGTACTCCGACAGCAGCCGGGCGACCTCGGGCTCGCTGCCGGGCCGTACGGTGAAGGTCAGGGCGTGCCGTACGACGTTGCCGCCGACGCGGGGCGCGGAGCGCGGCTCACCGGGCGCGGGCTGCTCGCCGTCGGTCTCCCGCAGCACGCTGTAGCGCAGGGAGCGGGTGTCGCGGACGCAGTCCTGCAGCGGCTCGACGGTGTCCAGGTGCTCGTCGCTGTTGACCCAGGCCAGGAAGGGCGCCGCGCTCTCCCACTCGCTGGTCAGCAGCCACTGGGTGGGGTTCTCCAGGGACTGGCACAGCTGGTCGCTGACGTGTCCCGGCACGGCGGCGACCCGGTCGCGGATGCGCTCGTAGGCGTCCAGGAACTCCTGCTGCATGCCGTCGTGGACGTCCAGCATCAGCACGACCCGCACCCGGGATCCGTCGAACGCGGATATCGACACGCCGCCCGCGTCGGTCGCCACGCCGGCCGGCGCCGGCGCCGCACGGGTGCCGGTCGCGTCCGTGGTCAGGGCATCCGCCGTCACGACGGGAGAGACCGTCATCCGGCCCACCTCTTCTCAGGGGAACTTCCTCGTGGACTGGGGCGATCGCCGCGGCGCGCGCCGGGCCGGCGCGGGTGCGACGGTCGCATTACGACGATCGTGGGCCGTGTCGGCGAGGTCCGCGAACCAGGAGGGTTAAGCGGGTGAAGCCTCGGCCCCGGCGGGCCCGGCGGGGCCGTACGGGGCATGCATGAGGGCCCCGGCGCACACCCGCCGAGGGATGGGAAAGCCACGTACAGCCACGTACAGCCACGTATGTCTGTCGCAACGGAGGACGAACAGCCATGAACGAAAGAGCCGACCGGTCCGGCGGGACGGCCCCCGGCGTCCACCGCGTCCCGGTCCTCGTCGTCGGAGGGTCCCTGGTGGGCCTGTCGACCTCGGTGTTCCTGGGGCGGCTCGGCGTCCGGCACACCCTGGTGGAACGCCACGCCGGCACCTCCATCCACCCCCGCGGACGCGGCAACAACGTCCGCACGATGGAGATCTTCCGGGTGGCCGGCACCGAGCCGGACATCCGCCGGGCCGCCGCCACCCTGGCCGGCAACCACGGCATCCTGCAGACGCCGACCCTGGTCGGGGACGCGGGCGAGTGGCTGTTCAAGCAGATCGACCCCGGCGGCGGACTGGCCCGCTTCAGCCCCAGCTCCTGGTGCCTGTGCAGCCAGAACGACCTCGAACCCGAACTCCTCACCCACGCCACGGCCCTCGGCGGCGACCTGCGCTTCGGCACCGAACTGCTGTCGTTCGAGGCCGGTGCCGACGGCGTCACGGCGATCGTGAAGAGCCGGGAGACCGGCGAGCACACCACCATCCGTGCGGACTACCTGGTCGCCGCCGACGGCCCCCGCAGCCCCGTCCGCGAGCAGCTCGGCATCGGGCAGAGCGGCCCCGGCGACCTCTTCCACAACGTCAGCGTCACCTTCCGCAGCCGCCGCCTCGCCGACGTCGTGGGCGAGCGCCGCTTCATCGTCTGCTACCTGACCGACGAGAACGCCGACGGCGCCCTCCTGCCCGTCGACAACCGCGAGAACTGGGTCTTCCACGCCCCCTGGCACCCCGAACAGGGCGAAACGGTGGAGGACTTCACCGACGAGCGCTGCGCCGCCCACATCCGCCGCGCCGTCGGCGACCCGGACCTCGACGTCGAGATCACCGGCAAGGCGCCCTGGCACGCCGCCCAGCGCGTGGCCCGCAGCTACCGCTCCGGCCGCGTCCTGCTGGCCGGCGACTCGGCCCACGAGATGTCCCCGACCGGCGCCTTCGGCTCCAACACCGGCATCCAGGACGCCCACAACCTCGCCTGGAAACTGGCCGCGGTCCTGGAGGGCTGGGCGGGGGAGGCGCTCCTCGACACGTACGACGCGGAACGCCGCCCGGTCGCGGAGGCCACCAGCGCCCGCGCGGCCCACCGCTCGGTCGAACACAGCCACCCGGGCTTCGCCCCGCCGCCGGGCGCGGGAGGCGGCGCCCCGCGCGGAAAGCCGGCCGGCGCCCCCGGAGAGGCACCCGGCACGAACGGCCCCGGCGGCGGCCCGCAGCGCGGCATCCTCAACGTCGCCCTCGGCTACCGCTACCCCCAGGGCGCCGTGGTCGGCGCCGACCCGGCGACCCCGGTGGTCCCGGAGGGCCTCGACCTCACCGGAGCCCCCGGCAGCAGGTCCCCCCACCTCTGGCTGCGCCGGGGCGACACCCGGGTCTCCACCCTGGACCTCTACGAGGACTCCCTCGTCCTGCTCAGCGACGCGGGCCGGCCCACCGGCTGGCACGAGGCGGCGGCCCGCCTGGCGGCCGACCTGCGGGTGCCGCTGACGTCGTACCGCGTCGGCGCGACTCCGGAGGCCGACCTCGTCCCGGACGACGAGGAGACCGACTGGGCCAAGGCCCACGGCGTCTCCCGCGACGGCGCGGTCCTGGTCCGCCCCGACGGCTTCGTGGCCTGGCGCTCCCCGGGCCCGGCCCCCGACCCCGAGGCGATGCTGCGCCAGGTCGTGGGGACGGTACTGGCACGCACCTGACGGGAGCACCGGCACGCACCTGACGGACACGGGCCCGCCCGCATCATCGTGGACGCGGGCCCAAGTCATGTCGTCCCACGGCTACTTCGGCGGCTCCGGGGTAGAGGCGCCTGTGTCCGGACCGGAAGGGGAGGCTACGCTCACCATGATCGGCAGATCCAGTGCCGACAGGTGGCGCGACGGCCCGGCGCCGAGGCGCCGACGGCATGTCGAGCGCCGCCGTCCCCTCACAATCCCAGATACGGAGTTGCCTATATGGCTGTCGCAACTCAGCCCAGAAGAGCCGCCGTTGTCGCCGTCGTCGGCGGAGCCCTGCTGGCCGCGAGCCCGGTTGCCGCCTCGGCCGCCCCCGCCGCGGCCCCCGCGCCCGAAGTGGCCGCCAAGAGCGCGGTGCTGCTGGACGGGAACGGCGAGACGCTGTTCGGCAAGAGCGAGGACTCGGACGCCTTCACGGCCAGCACCGCGAAGATCATGACCGCGACCGTCGTGCTCGACCAGCCCGACCTCGACCTGGACCGCCAGATCACCGTCGACCAGGCCTACCGCGACTACGTCACCGACAACGGCGCCAGCACCGCCGATCTCCAGACCGGCGACAAGCTGACGGTGGAGCAGCTCCTCCACGCGGCCCTCCTGCCCTCGGGCGCCGACGCCGCCTACGCCCTCGTCGACACCTTCGGAGAGGGCGCGACCAGGGCGGAGCGCGTGCAGGACTTCGTCGGCGACATGAACGCCGAGGCGAAGGAACTCGGCCTCGACAACTCGACGTTCGAGACGTTCGACGGCATCGGGGACGACACCAGCTCGGCCCGCGACCTGGCGACTCTGGCCCTGCACTCGATGAAGAACCAGACCTTCGCCAACGTTGTCAAGACGCAGACGTACGAGGCCGAGGCCCCGGCGGCCAACGGCAACACCCGCTACTACACCTGGTACAACACCAACCAGCTCCTCGGCTCCTACGACGGCGCCATCGGCGTCAAGACCGGCACGACGACTCAGGCCGGCCCGTGCCTGGTCTTCGCGGCCGAGCGGGACGGCAAGACCGTCACCGGCGCCGTGATGAACAGCGCGGAACGCTACGAGGACGCGGCGAAGCTCCTCGACTACGGCTTCGGCGCCGACGACGCCTCGACCATGAAGCTCCGCAAGCTCCCGTCGGGCGCCGAGCGCGACTGACCTCACGGAAACACCAGTGGGTCCCCACACGCACCGAGGTGGGGACCCACATCCGTGCCGGTCGACCTCCGCGGTGCCGGCGCAGTACGACGCGACGGGTGCCGTCAGCGCGGAGCCGAGGAGCACGCCTCGGCGAACTGCCGCGCGGTCGGGGAGTGGTCACCGCCCTTGCCCAGCCCCAGCACCGCCGACTCCACCTGTGCCGTCACCGCGTCGTCGGCGTCCGCGCACGCGGCCATGTTCTCCCGGAACTTGGCGACGACGTCGGCGTTGGTGAGCGGCCGGGTGTCGTGGCCGCGGTTGACCTGCTCGCGGTGGGTGAGGACCCGGCCGTCGTCCAACTCCACGGTCAGCACACCGGAGTAGGCGCCCGGGAAGGCGCTCTCCGGATCGTCGGTGACCTCGACCAGGCGGGCCAGCGCGAGGATGTCCGCGTCCTGCCGGGCCTCCGTGCTCAGCTCGGCGAGCCCGAAGCGGTCCCGCACGAACGCCGCCGCCACCGTGAACGGCAGGCTGAACTTCGCGTCGTACTCGCTGACCGGCGTGCGCTTGGCGTCGAGCGGCTCGGCGATCACCTTGCCCGGCACCGGGTGGATGCCCGCCGTCACGCGGGTGATCCGGGCCGGGTCGGCGCCCTCGCGCCGCAGGAGCAGCGCGGCGTCGACGAACGGGTGGGTGAAGTGGCAGGAGGCGTACGGCTTCACCGCCGTGCGGGCCAGCTCCCACACCTCGCCCAGTCCTTCGGCCACCGCCTCGGGCCGCGCCCGGCGTTCGGCGGTCTGCAGGTGGGTGCTGTACAGGCCGAAGCGGCCCTCGTACACCGCGGGCGGCCCGGACCAGCCGGCGCGCGCGAAGGAGGCCGCCGTCAGCCCGGACATCGCCGCCCACCCCGGGTGCAGGCGCTTCGTCCACGACCCGTCCTCCAGGAACTCCAGCAGCCCCGCCGCCATCGAGCCGACGATGCCCTGCGCGGTGGCGATGCCGTCCGCGTCGAGCCCGCCCAGCTTGGCGGCGACGGTGGCCGCGCCGAACGCGCCCGCCACCGCCGTGGGGTGGTAGCCGCTGTCGTGGAAGTGCCCGGCACCGCCCAGACCGACCCGCGCGGCCACCTCGACGCCGAGCACGTACGCGGCGAGCAGCTCGTCGCCGCCCCGGCCGGCCCGCACGGCGGCGGCCAGCGCGGCGGGCAGGGCGCTCGCGGTGACGTGGGTGACGGCGGCGATGTGGGTGTCGTCGAAGTCGAGGCCGTGCACGAGGACGCCGTTGAGCACGGCGGCGTCCCGCGCCTCCAGCCGCTCCGGCCGGCCCAGTACGGGGGAGTCCCCGGCGCCCGCCGAGCCCGTCGGCGAGTCCGGGCCGAGGGCCGCCGCCGCCGCTTCGGCGAAGTCCCGGTCGGCCGAGACGAACGCCAGCCCCACCGCGTCGAGGATCAGATGCCGGGCCCGCTCCGCCACCTCCTCCGGGATGTCCGCCAGGGTCAGCCCCGCGGCGAACCGGCCCACGCGCTGAGCCAGCCCGATCTGCTGCTCCCGGGCCGTCACGCGACCACCGCCTTTCCCGCCAGCAGCGACTTGGCCACCACGGTACGCAGGACGTCGTTGGTGCCCTCGCCGATCGCCATCAACGGCGCGTCCCGGTACAGGCGTTCGATCTCGAACTCCGTGGAGTAGCCGTACCCGCCGTGGATGCGCATCGAGTCGGTGGCACAGCGGATCGCCGTCTCGGACGCGAAGATCTTCGCCATCCCCGACTCGGTGTCCATCCGCCGCCCCGCGTCCATCTGCGAGGCCGCCCAGTACGTCAGCAGCCGCGCCGCCTGCAACTGGGTGGCGATCTCCGCGAGCCGCAGCTGCACCGCCTGGAAGTCGCCGATCGGCTGCTTGAACGCCTCCCGCTCCCGGGCGTACGACAGCGCCTCGTCGTACGCCCGCTGCGCCACGCCCACCGAGCGCGACGCGATGTTGATGCGGCCGGTCTCCAGCGACGACAGCGCCTGCTGGAGCCCCCGCCCCTCCACGCCGCCCAGCAGCGCGGAGACCGGGACGCGTACGTCGGTCAGCACGACCTCGCAGGACTCCGTGCCCTTGTAGCCGAGCTTGCCGATGTCCTTGGTCACCTCGAAGCCGGGCGAGTCGGTGTCCACGAGCAGCACCGACATGCCCTTGTGCGCCGGGGTGGTGGTGGGGTCGGTCTTGACCAGGACGGGCAGCGGGTTGGCGTACCGCGCGTTGGTGATCCACATCTTGGCGCCGTTGACGACGTAGTGGTCGCCGTCGCGCCGGGCGGTGGTGCGGATGCCCTGGAGGTCGGTGCCGGCGCCGGGCTCGGTCAGCGCGACGCCGGTCCGCAGCTCACCCGTGGCCAGCTTCGGCAGCAGGGCGCGCTTCTGCTCCTCCGTGCCGTGCCGGTTGATCATCCAGCAGGAGACCGAGTGGCTGCCGAGGATGCCGGCCACGCCCATCCAGCCCCGCGAGATCTCCTCGAAGGTCAGCGCGAACGACACGGTGTCGGCGCCGAGCCCGCCGTACTCCTCGGGGATGACCAGGCCGAAGAGGCCCAGGTCCTTCATCGTCCTGACGATCTCGGTGGGGTACCGGCCGGCGTGCTCGTACTCCCGGGCGACCGGGACGATCTCCCGCTCGACGAAGTCGCGCAGGGTCTGGCGGTACATCTGCTGTTCGGGGCTGAGCTGGAAGTCCACGGCGCTCTCCGGGGGTGCGTGCGGGTGGGAAGGCTGGAGGTGGAGGGAGTGGGGGGGAGACGGAGCTGCGACCACAGGGGACTGCGGCCACAGGGGGCCTAGTCCCCGAACGCGCCGCGCCCGCGGGCGTCGGCGATGCGGGCGTCGTCGTAACCGAGGGAGCGCAGGACGGACTCGGTGTGCTCGCCGTAGAGCGGGGCCCTGCGGTGCTCGTCGGGGGCCAGCGGCGTACCGACCCGGACCGGCGAGGCGACCGATGCCATCCGCCCGTAGCGCGGGTGGTCGGTGTGCACCACCATGCCGCGGGCCAGGGTGTGCGGGTCGGTGAGCGCCTCGTGCACCTCGTTGATCGGGGCGCAGGGGACGGACGCGGCCTGCATCGGCTCCAGCCACTCGGCCACCGTCCGAGTCAGCAGCACCTCCTCCAGGAGCGGGATCAGCTCGTCCTTGTGCACGCCGCGGTCGGTGAAGGTGGCGAAGCGCGGGTCGGCGGCCAGTTCGGGGCGGCCGATGACCTCGGTCAGCCGCTGCCAGAACTTCTCCTTGGCGCAGCCGATCACCAGCCAGCCGTCCTTCGCCTCGAACGCCTGGAACGGCACCAGCGAGGGGTGCGCCGAGTGCGAGGTGCGCTGCGGTTCCCAGCCCTCGTTCATCTGCCAGGTGCCGACGTAGGTGAGCATGCCGATCGCGGTGTCGTACAGGCTCACGTCGCAGTCCATGCCCACGCCGTCGCGGCGGGCCGCGTGCACGCCGGCGGTCAGGGCGAGGGCCGCGACCATGCCGCCGCTGTAGTCGACGAGGGAGAGGCCGGACTTCTGCGGCGGCCCGCCGGGCTCGCCGGTGACCGACATCCAGCCCGCCAGCGCCTGGAGCACGTAGTCGTAGCCGGGCTGCCTGCTGCGCGGTCCGTCCATGCCGAAGCCGGTCAGGGAGCAGCAGACGATCGCCGGGTTGATGCCGGCCAGGTCCTCGTAGCGGATGCCCAGCTTGGCGGGGACGTCGCCGCGCAGGTTGGAGTAGACGGCGTCGGCGGAGCGCACCAGGTCCTCGAAGACCTCGCGCCCGGCGGGGCTGCGGATGTCGAGCACGACGGAGGACTTGTTGCGGTTGAAGGACTCGAAGAAGAGCGAGTCCCGGCCCTCGTTGAAGGGCGGTACGTAGCGGCCGACGTCGCCGTCCGAACGCGGGTCCTCGATCTTGATGATCTCGGCGCCCAGCGCCGCCAGGTGCAGCGAGCCGAAGGGACCGGCGCCGTACTGCTCCAGCGAGACGATCCGGACGTCCTCCAGCGGCTTCACGCCCCGCTCCCCTCGCCGGCGGCCGCCTCCGCCGCCTGAGCCGGTACGGGCAGCGGCTTCTTGCCCACGGGGAAGCGCGACTCGGCACCGGCCGCGCCGTGCTTGTGGACGAAGAAGGAGCGCTTGAAGCTCAGCACCTCCTCGCCGTGCTGGTTCAGCGTCCGCGAGTGCACGGTGACGATGCCGGCCGTCGGCCGGGAGCCGGACTCGCGCTTGGCGAGCACCACCGACTCCGTCCAGAGCGTGTCCCCGGCGAAGACGGGGTGGGTGAACTTCACGTCGTCCAGGCCGAGGTTGGCGAAGGCGTTCTGGGTGACGTCGATGACGCTCTGGCCGACCGCGATGGCCAGCGTGAGCGTGGAGACGACCAGCGGCTTGCCGAACTCGGAGCCGGCACCGACCTGTTCGTTGAAGTGCGCCTGGTTGGTGTTCATCGTCAGCAGCGTGAACCAGGTGTTGTCGGTCTCGTTCACGGTGCGCCCCAGGGGGTGCTGGTAGACGTCCCCGACGGTGAAGTCCTCGTAGTACCGGCCCTGCCATCCGGGCTTGATGCTCATGTCCCAGCTCCTTGTCGACCTCCGCCGCGAACGGGCGGCGCCACCGCCGCGAGAGGTGCGGCGCCTCCGCCGCGAACGGGCGGCGCCTCCGGCTTGTGAGCGGAGGCGGTTATGCCGGGGACGCTAAATGTCAAACATTTAGCGCGTCAAGAGGCCCACCCCACTTCCGCCACCCGTCCGCGGGGTCCGGCGCGCCCGCCGCCCGGTAGCGTGCAGGGCATGCAGCCAAGTGGACGCCCCCAGCTCGGTTACGAACGGGTCGCCGAGATCCTGCGCGACATGATCCTCAGCGGTGAGCTGCTGCCCGGCGAACGGTTGCCGTCCGAGGGCGAGCTGACCGCCCGGATGGAGATCAGCCGCGGCACCCTCCGCGAGGCCCTGCGGGTGCTCGCCTCCCAGAAACTGCTGACCACCACCCGTGGCGTGAAGGGCGGCACCTTCGTCGCCGAACCCTCCCCGGAGGACGTCTCCGAGTACCTGAGCGCCTCGCTCGGCCTGCTCAGCCGGGGCAGGGTCTCGGTCTCGCAGCTCCTGGAGGTGCGCGCCATGCTGGAGGTCCCGGCCGCCGGCCTCGCCGCCCGTCGCCGCAGCGAGGCCGACCTGGAGCGCCTGGCCTCCTCGATCGTGCTGGTGGGTGGCGAGGACACCCCCGAGGGCGCCCGGTGGAGCGCCAACAGCAACTTCCACGTGCTCCTGCTGCGGGCCGCCGACAACCCGCTCCTCGACATGATCACCAAGCCGGTCTTCACGGTGCTGCGCGAGCGCTTCCTGCGGGAACGCGCCGACGCGTCCTTCTGGCGCACCGTCGCCGACGAGCACGCCGAGATCCTCGAACACGTACGGGCCGGCCGCGCCGACGCCGCGAGCCGCGCGATGCGCCTGCACCTGGCCGCCCTGCGCGACACGTACACGCGCATCGACGTCACCCAGGTCGACGCGGGCCGGGGCGAGGACGGCTAGCACCGACGGGCGGCGTCGGCGAACAGCACCGACGGACGGCACCGGCGTAGGCCCTCTTCCCAACTGTCTGCTGCACGGGTATTGCCCACGGAAATGTTCGACCTTTAGTGTTCCGGCAGTCGTGACCCGCGGCACACCGCCCGCGGGATGCAAGCCGTACGCCGCCGACGCCAGGGCGCTTGCCACGCCCTCCCGCCGGCCCTGCGACGCGCCGCGCGGAGACGAGCCGTTCCGGCTCCAGCCGCCACGAGCCGCCAACGACCGTGCGAGGCAGACACCATGACAACGACAACCAACGGCGAGCCACGATCCGGGGCCGCACCCACCGCGTCGGCGACCGCCCGGCTGGACCGCATCCCCGTGGCGACCCGGTCCCACCGCAGGTGGGCCGTACTGCTCGGCTTCCTCTTCAGCTTCGACCTGATCGACCTGAACACCTTCGCCTACGTCGCCCCCCGGCTGCGGGAGCAGTGGGGCCTCTCGCTCGACGCGGTCGGCGTCGTCACGTCCATCGGCTTCGCCGGCATGTTCCTCGGCGCCATCCTGGGCGGCCGCCTCTCCGACCGCTTCGGCCGCCGCAAGGTCCTGCTCGGCGCGGTCGTCTTCTACTCGACCTTCTCCCTCCTCTCCGCCCTCTCCTTCAACGCCTGGCAGATGGGCGTCACCCGCTTCCTCACCGGCGTCGGCCTCCAGGCGATGACCGGCGTGCTCCTGGTCTGGGTCAGCGAGATGTATCCGCGTGCGCTGCGCGGCCGCTACCAGTCCTGGATCCTGGTCCTCGGCTTCGTCGGCGTACCCGTCGCCGCATGGGTGTCCCGCCTGGTCATCCCGCTCAGCACGGAGAGCTGGCGCTGGGTCTTCGTCGTCGGCGCCCTCGGCATCCTCGGCGTCTTCGTCGCCGCCCGCATCCTCCCGGAGTCCGTCCGCTGGCACGTCGCCCACGGGCGCGAGGACGAGGCGCTCGCCCTCGTCGAACGCCTGGAGAAGGAGGCCGTGGCCCGCACCGGCACGGAGCTGCCCCCGCCCCTGGAGACCGCGCCCGTCCCGCGCGCCCGCCTCGCCGACCTCCTCACCGGCCGCAACCGCCGCAGGCTGATCGCCACGTCCCTCGTCTCGATCTTCCTCATCCTGTGCTTCTACGGCTTCAACTCCTGGCTCCCCACCCTCCTCGTGGAGAACGGCTACACCCAGTCCGAGAGCCTCAACGTCACCTCGTGGCTCGCGGCGGCCGCCGTCCCCGGCGCCCTCCTCGCGATGCCCTTCATCGACCGCTTCGACCGCCGCATGCTGCTCCTGGCCATCGAGTCCCTGGTCGCCGTCCTCCTGCTGGCCTTCGGCGTGGTGGACGGGGGAGCGGCGCTGGTCCTCACCGGCTTCCTCGCCACGATGCTGCTCCAGTGCGGCGTGGCCGTGCAGTACACCTACATCCCCGAGGTCTTCCCCACCCCGCTGCGCGGCCTCGGCGCCGGTATCGCCACCGGCTTCGGCCGCCTCGCGGGCGTGATCGGCGGCGTCACCGTCAGCTGGATCTACACCGCGTTCGGCTTCACGACCGTCTTCGTCTACCTGGCGGTGATGGCGCTCCTGATGGGCCTGGTCCTGGTCGTCCTCGGCGAACGCACGACGAACAGGGCCCTGGACGACATCGGCGCGGACGACCCACCGGCCGCCCCCGGCGCGGCCACACCCAAGAGGAGCACCCAGTGACGGACCCGACCTCCCCCGTGACCACGGCCCCCGTGACCACGGCGCGCAGCATCCTCTTCGTCCCGGGCTCCCGCCCCGACCGCTACGAGAAGGCCGCCGCCAGCGCCGCCGACCTGGTCGTCGTCGACCTGGAGGACGCGGTCGGCCCCGACGACAAGGCGACGGCCCGCGCGTCCGCCTTCGCCTGGCCGGGCCTGCCGGCCGCCGCCCTGCGCATCAACGCCCCCGGCACCGACTGGTACGAGGCGGACCTGGCAGCCCTGACCGCCGCCCACGCGTCGAACCGCGCCCCCACCGCCGTACTCCTCCCCAAGGCCGACGCGAACACGACCGAGGTCACGGCCGCGTCCCTGCCACCCGGGACGGCCCTGCTCCCCCTGATCGAATCCGCACGCGGCATCCGCGACGCGGACGCCACCGCCGACTGCGAAGGCGTGGTCCGGCTCGTCTTCGGCAGCGTGGACTACGCCCACGACATCGCGGCCACCCCGCGCCCACCCGCCGAGGACGAGCTGCTCTACGCCCGCAGCACGCTCGTCAACGCCTCCCGGGCCGCCGGACTCGCCGCCCCCGTCGACGGCGTCACCCTCGCCCTGGACGACGAGGAACTCACCGAGCGCGAGGCCCGCCGCAGCCGCGACCTGGGCTTCGGCGGCAAACTCGCCCTCCACCCCCGCCAGCTCCCCGGCATCCACCGCGCCTTCCTCCCCACGGAGGCCGAGCTGGCCTGGGCCCGCCGGGCACTGGAGGCGGCCCGCACCTCGAACGGCGGCGCGATCCGCCTGGACGGCGAGATCATGGACCTGCCCCGCCTCCACCAGGCCCGGCGCATCCTGGCGCAGGCCGACCCCCCTTCGTAGAACGCGGCCCACTCTCCGCTCAGTACGGCGCCGACGCGGCCAGTACCTGCTCGTAGCGCTCGGCCGCCGGGGGGGGGGCGGGGGAGGCCCGCTATGCAAACCGCAAAGCCTCCTCCTCGGCGGTCAGGCCCACGAGTTGCCGGGAGTCGTCCCACAGCTTCGCGGCGCGCTGTTCGTCGTAGGAGACGCGCGCCGACCGCACCGCGGAGAGGGTTCCGTCCTGCGCCTGGAAGTACGTTCCCGAGTGCCCCGCGTGCTCGGGACCGGCCGCGAGCGCCGCCAAGGACGCACCGGAGAACCCGGCGTCGGACGTGACGATGCCCACCCGCTTGAACACCCACTTCACGACGGCGCTGGTCGACAACCACCGGACGGGCCCCGGCATACCGCGGAGGAAGCCGGTCTCGGGCACGGAGCCCGGGTCGAAGGCGATCGAGGCGACCGAGCTGCCGGCCCGGCGGAGCCGGCGGTCCAACTCGTAGGCGTACATCACGACGCACAGCTTCGACGTGGAGTAGCGCCGGCCGGCGGACAGCGCCTTGCCTCCGCGCCTGCCGTCGTTGGCCAGCGCGACGGCATCCGGCTCGACGGCGGCGCCGACCGCCCTTCCGTCCATCGTGTCCGGGTCGTGGGTACCGCTGGCGGTGTACACCACCCGTCCCCGCTCGGCCAGGCACGGAAGCAGGAGTTCGACGAGCAGGAAGTGCCCGAGGCAGTTGGTGGCGAAGGTCGTCTCGTACCCGTCGGGGCTGTAGGAGACCTCGCCCTCGAACCGGCCGCCCGCGTTGCAGAGGATCGCGTTCAGCGAGCCGACCCCGCCGTTCTCCGCCGCCCTCCGGAACTCCTCCGCTCCGGCCCGGACCGAGGCGAGGGAGGAGATGTCGAGCGGCAACGTGGTCACGGTCACTCCGTAGGTCGCGCCCAACTCGTCCGCGACCTCCCGCATCCGTTCCGGACTGCGCCCCGCCAGCACGAGGTCGATGTGCTGTGCGGCGAGCGTGCGCGCCGCGGCGAGACCGATCCCCGAGTGGCCGCCGGTGATCAAGATCGTGGTCATGTCCCCTACTTCCTCGTGTGGCGCAGCACGGGGGTGTGGGCGTCGTCCGGCAAGGCCGAGGGGGCGCAGGACCCACTGGCAGCCTCGGGAGCTCCGCCCGTCTCCCTCATGCCGCCACGATGAACCGGTGGCGGAGCGCGATCCAGGTACGCCCGTGGGTAGTAGTGCCCGTACCAGGATCCCCGGCGCCGACGGCGCGACAATGACCGTATGGATCGCCTCGAACTCGGCCGCGTGCTCAAGGCGGCCCGGGCCCGCCTCGCACCCGGAGAAGTCGGCCTGACAGCCGGTCCCAGACGGCGGGTCACCGGACTCCGCCGCGAGGAGGTCGCCCTGCTCGCCGGGGTGAGCGTCGAGTACGTCGTCCGCCTGGAACAGGCCCGCGGACCGCGCCCCTCGCCCCAAGTACTCACCGCCCTGACCCGGGCCCTGCGCCTGGAGCCCGACGAACGCGACCAGGTCTTCCGCCTCGCGGGCAGCGCACCACCGCTCCGCACGGAGATCGAGATGTCGATACGGCCGAGCGTGCTGCGACTGCTCCAGCGGCTCGCCGACCTCCCCGCGGTGGTGCTGTCGGCCAAAGGCGACGTCCTGGCACAGAACCCGATGGCCCGCGCACTCCTCGGCGACCTGAGCCGGTGGCCCGCAGGCCGGCGCAACATCGTCTGGCAGCGGCTCCTCGGCACCGGCTGCGCCCGCGTGGCCTTCACCCCGGAGGAAGAGACGACGTGGACGCAGCAGGCGGTCGGCCTGCTCCGCACCGCGCTCTCGCGCTACCCGGACGACCCGGAACTCGGCCTGCTGATCCACGAGCTGACCACGGGCAGCGACCGTTTCCGGACGGCGTGGGAGGAAGGACGCTCGACCGTGCGCCAGTCGATGCGCAAGACGATCGACCACCCCGAGGTGGGGCGCCTCGCACTGGACTGCGACACGCTGGTGCTCCCCGACACCGACCAGTCGATGATCGTCTACTCCGCCGCCCCCGGCACGCGGGAGGCCTCCGCCCTGGACGCCCTCCGCGTCATCGGCACCGAACACGTACCGGCGCTGTCCTGACCTGCGCGGCGAGCAAGGAGGTGCTACAGCAGGTGGTCGGCTTTACCGGCCTTGATATCGGTAATGAGGGTCCGCAGGGCTTCGAGCGAGTCGGTGAGGTACCGATCCTCCTCCCCACTCACGGCTATGTACCCGTTGCCGTCGGCGTCGGTGCCGAGGCGGAAGCAGTTGCTCGCGTCCTGGCAGAAGGGGGCTTCCCAGCTGATTCCAGACATGGTCAGGTCTCCTAGAGGCTCTGAGAAATGCTGTGCATGAGATCGACGGTCTCTTTGGGCCGGAGTGCGATCCGCTGCATCTCGTCGAGTTGCAGGCGGTACTTGCACAAGTGGGCGCCCGAGTAGAGGAATTCTCCCGCCGTGCTGCGATCAAGCTGAACGGTGTCAAGAGCGGGCACCCGGCCGGAGGCGTACAGGATCGACTGGCCGGAACCGGGAAACGCTCCCGCCGAGAAGGGGATGGCCTGGACTGTCACGTTGTCGCGGTCCGCCGCCGCCATGAGGTGACCGAGCTGGCTCCGCAGCACCGAGCGCCCGCCGACTTCGATCCGCAGAGCGGCTTCGTGGATGATCAGCGCGTACGCCGGGGCCCCTGGCCGATCGATCACCTGGTGTCTCTGTACACGGTGGGCGACTCTGGCCTCGAACTCCTCGGCGGGCAGTGCCGGGATGGCGGCTTGGAAGAGGGCGCGTGCGTAGGCGTCGGTCTGGAACTGCCCCGGCATGTGCGTCATCGTGCTCACGCGCAGGCCCTCGGCGTGCCACTCCAGTTCGGCGATGTCCAGGAACGTCGCGGGCAGGACGTCGCGGTACTCCTCCCACCAACCGGTTGTGCGGTCCCCGCACATGGAGACCAACGCGTCCACCAAAGCCTGGTCCGTGCACTCGTACCGGAAGGCGATCCGCCGGACACGCTCGGGGCTGACACCGTGGCGCCCCGCTTCGGTGCTGGTGATCACCGTCCGCTTCGTTTCCAGCAGGGCGGCAGCCTGTTCGGTGGACAACCCTGCCTCTTCACGCAGCTTGCGAAGCTCTGCCCCCAGACGTTGCTGACGTGCGGTCGGATGGCTCCTCGGCGGCATGTGTCCCCTCCTGTTGTGCGCGGGCCCAGTCTGCCGCGAAGCAAGGTTCGTTCCAACGATTCTCAGAGCTTGGTAGCACATGTACCCCCGTTGCTCTACCGTGAGTATCGCGCACGCTACACACCGCAACGCCGGAAGCGCACCGCGCGAGCATGCCCGCCTGCCCTGGGCCGGGCGCGCCCGCGACCAGGGCGGCAGGCCACCGGCGACCCCGAACCCCTCACCACGACAACGGAGTTCGCCATGCCCGAAATCCCCCACGTACCCCTCCACTGGCACTTGCCGGCCCACCCAGCCTCGGTGAGCCGGGCCCGGCACATCGTCGCCGAATCCCTGCCAGGCGCCCTCCGCCCCCACCTCGGCGACGACCTCCGCCTACTCACGTCCGAACTGGTCACCAACGCCATCCGCCACGGCACCTGTCCGACGGACGACAGCCTCATCGAACTCGTCCTCTGGCCGGCCGACGGCCACTACTGGCTAGCCGTCTCCGACTCCGGCACAGGCAAACCCGCACTGGCACACCCGGGAGCGGACGCAGAGGGCGGCCGAGGCCTGCTCCTCGTCGACAACCTCGCCGCCGCCTGGACGGTCCGCGCCCGCCCCAGCCGCGGAACCTCCGTGATCGCGGGCCTCCCTCTCCGGCAGAGAGCCTGAACCTGGCGGTACTGCAGGAGCCTCGTCGGCGCACCGCAGAGCCGTCAGCATCGCATCGGCCTCTTCAGAGCGTGCCCTCTTCCATGGCACGCTCCAGGTCGACGTCGGCGCAGAACAGCCGCACCCTCGCCGTCGCCGTCACCCGCTCCACGGCAGCCTCGACCCGCGCTTGAAAAGCCGGCTCCCAACGCGAGACGCCCGAGATGATGACCGGGAAACGGCCCGTCCGCCCCAACACCATGAACGTGCCGTCGCGTTCCCACGTCGACACCGTCACTTCGTGCTGAAGCCCCTCGACGTCGACCACGTCCTGCACCGCTTGCCGCACCTTGCCGGCCTGCTCGCGAGAGGAAAGACCGCTGACGTCCAATTCGATGCGTATGTTCACAGACATGGCACCCACCCTAAGGTTGATCCTTTTAGGGGCCGATCGACGCGTCGGAGCTGTGCCGCGAACACCTGGAGGCGGCGAGAAAGGGCGGGAGCGTCGGACTGGCTGAGGGGCGGTGGCCTCCGCGTGCCGAGAGCGCGGGACGAGGAAACGGCTTTGCGTGCCCGTTGATCGGCGTGGATGCTGGCTCGCTGGAGGTTCTGAGATGGTCGACGTTGTGTTGAAGCTGTCAGTCCGTGACCTGGTCCATGCGGACCTGGCGTCGTGCGGATGGGCAGGATCGGACCATCACCTGGTCGGCGTCGCCGAGCAGTTGGTACGTGCCCGGATCGGTGAGATCGACTACCTTGCGGTCTGCGCCACAACGAACATCCCTGTGGCGAAGGGCGGCGTCGACTACCAGGTCAAGGAGGGAGTCGGCACCTTGTGGCAGCTGGCGGTCCACCCCGCATTGCAATCGTGTGGGATCGGCACGTTCCTTGTCGAAGCCGCAGAACTGCGGATCAGGAGACGCGGTCTGCGGCAGGCCGAGCTGGGTGTGGAGGAAAGCAATCCCCGGGCACGTGCACTCTACGAACGACTGGGATACGTCGCGTACGGCCGTCAGCCGGACGCGTGGGATGAGCAAGCGCCTGACGGATCACTACGCCGCTACGAAACCATGTGCACATTGATGCGTAAGGAACTCGCGTAGCCCCAGCCACCTTCGCGGGACCTGCCGCTGGCGCCAAGATCATCATGCTTTCCCGACGGTCAGTCGGTTGTTCCTGGGGGCTGTTCCCGTGGGAGTTGTTCCAGCCAGTTCCAGAGGGCGTGTTCGCGGTCGGGGTTGTAGGACTCGGTGGAAGACGGCATGGCTTTGGTTCGGTGGATGTAGGCACCGGTCGGGGCGGGGGTGGCGCCGAGGATGGTGTCGGCGAGTTTCCTGCCCGCGGGGGCGGGGGTGTCCACCAGAGGTGTGGCCGCCAGTACCGGGACAATTCTCCGCATGAGGAAGGGGAACGCGCCGCCGGTTTCTCGGGCGAGTCCGGTTCCGATGACGAGGCTGGGGTTGTAGGCGAGGATGTCGACGCCTTCGGGCAGGCGGCGGGACCACTCGTGGACCAGGTATATACCGCCGAGTTTGCTGGTGACGTAGGCACGGCGGCCGGCTCGGACGTTACCGGAGCGGTTGTACGCTCCGGGGCGGGAGATGTCCGGGATGGCCCATCGGGGCGAGGGCATGGTTCCGCCGGTGTGTCGGAGGTCGCCGAAGTGGGCGTCGCTGACCGTGACGACGATGCGGGCCGGTGGGCGAAGGTGGGGGTGGAGCTGCCGCAGGAGCTGGTGGGTGGACATGACATTCACGGCGAAGGTCCGCTCGTAGCCGTCGACCGTGGCCTCCAAGGCGTTGGACAGGTGGACACCCGCGTTGAAGACGAGGCCCCACAGCGGAGGCAGGGCGCCGGAGTCGAGAAGGTCTTCCAGGCGTGCGCCGGCGGCGGCGACGCTGGCCTTGCTCGCCAGATCGATGTCGACGTGTGAGACGTGCGGGGAGATCTCCCGCAGGCCTGTCAGTATTCCGGAGGCGGAGGAGGCCCGTCCGAGAACGACCAGGTGGGTGTCGGGGCGGCGTCTGAGAACGTCCCGCGCAGCCTCCCATCCGATCCCTCGGGTGGCGCCGGTCATGATCAGCGATCGGTTGGCTGTGGTCATGGGGAGTCTCCTGGGCTGCGGTCAGGTGGTGCCGGCGGTGTCGTCGACCCGCGTCGACGTCCGCGTTCTGCGTCACCACCGACCCTGACGCGGCCTCCGACAGTCAGGGAGATCGCCGCGAGCCTGGTACCCGCAGGGCTACACTCCGACCGGGAGTTCGCCCCACGGGGAGGGGACAATGAATCCATGCAGGGAGATGAGCGGTCAGGTCTGGGCGAGTACCTGCGTCACCACCGCTCCCAGATGGCGCCCCGGGACCGGCCCGGAGCCTCCCCTCTGTCCCACCGGCGTGTCCCGGGTCTGCGGCGCCAGGAACTCGCCGACATCGCGAACATCTCGGTCGAGTACTACACCCGTCTGGAACAGGGCCGCGCCGTCCGCCCGTCGCGGGAGGTCCTCACCGCACTGGCCCGAGCGTTCCGGCTCTCGAACGCCGAACGAGAACACCTCTTTCGCCTCGCCGGCGAGCGTCCCCCGCCATCGCGAGCATCCGCCACCGAGATCCGCCCCGGCCTCCAGCAGCTACTCGACGGCCTGAACGACGTCATGCCGGTCACCATCCACGACGGCCGGCTCGACATGCTCGCCTTCAACACCGCCGCCGCGGGCCTGTTCGGTCCCCTCTTCGACGACGGACCCTACGGCCGCAACATCGCCCACCAGGCCTTCACCGCGACGGGACTCGACAACGTACTCGGGAACGAAGGAGCCGAACAACTGGCCCGGGTGGCCACCGCCGAACTCCGCAAAGCACTCAGCCACTACCCGGAGGACGAGTATCTCCGCTCCCTGTTCCGCGAACTCTCGACACAAAACCCCGAGTTCGAACGCCACTGGCGGAAGGGGGAGATCGGGACCTGGAGTTCCGCGATGAAACACGTCAACCACCCGACAGAGGGTCCGCTCACCTTCGACAGCGAAATGCTCCACGACCCCGAGAACGACCACTGGGTCATGCTCTTCGCCCCCCACCAGACCTGACCCACCCCCGTCACACACCACGTCCCGGCGCCGGTGCCTCGGAGCGAAACAGCCAGCCGGCCTCGACGCCATCCCCACAACCGTCGCCGACTTCCTGCCCGAACACACCGAAAACCAGCGCCGGTACGACCACGCCGCCGATCGGCAGGGCGGCCCGCTTGGGATCTCGCAGGTCGCCGTGGACGAGCTCTTGCTTTGAGGGGCCTGGCAGCCGTCGCGTATGCGCCGCTAGTGCGCTGCGAGGGCTACGCTGTCGCGGCGGGCCTGCTCGCGGAACTGCCGTGGCGAGTAGCCGACGACTCGACCGTGGCGGTCGTCATTGGTTGTTGTCGGCCACTGTTGAGCGCCCTCGGACGGCGCAGGGACGGCCCAGCCAACCTGCTGGGTAGACGTCATCCCTCAGGACTCCGCCGGCCTTGGCCGCTGCCGCGCAACCACTCGAACCAGCTCACGAGGAACCACCACAGCCGCCACAACCAACTTCTTCGCCGCGGCCGTCGTGCAGAACTGGGCTGCGGATGTGAGTGTGCGCGGCGTGGAGACGGGGCGCGAAGCCTGGGTGTTCGGCCACGGTGCCCGCCCCCATGCATATGGCAGAAACCGTTCCGCCCTGCCCTGTTCCGGCATGCCTGCCCTCGTCGTGTCACTCCAGCACAGCGCCCCATGCGCGGAGTGTGGCAGAGGTGAGTGAGACCTCTCCCCGAGTGACGGCGTTCGCCTTGCATGCAGTCCGTGTGAACCTCAGCCACCGACAGCCAGCCGCGACGGTGGGTGGGCCGATCGACCAGGCGCGTGTGTGCTTCGCTGTACCCACCTTGGCCCTCAGCCACCCTGTTGGGTTGTGCTCGTCGACCAGAGCAAGCCGCGACGGCGTGCCCCGTGACGACAGCGCGTGAGCCCTCAGCATGAGAAGCTGCGATCACTTGCGACTCGTCCCCGCGCTGACCTGCGCGAATAGCTGCTTCTGTTTTCCGAGAACTTGACTGGTTTCACCTGACTCCCCGCTGTGTCTGGCCCTTGATCGAGGGCTCCTTACGAGGCTGGGATCGGTTATCGGCCATGGTCAAAACAGTCGTCTCCAGAGACTGAGGGAACTTGCTTCGCCTGGGGGGCATCGGGCGTACACTTGCGTTTCGCGAGACGAGTACTAAGTCAATGGGGGAACCGTTGGATCCAATCTCAACCGCATTGAGCAGAGCAGTGGGTTCAGTAGTTGGAAGTCTTGCTGGTAGTGCTGTTAAACACGGAGCGCGTGGCGTAAAGAACCGCATTGCTTCTCGCAAATCGGTGAGAGCGGCGGCCGGTACTTGTCGAGTCGAAGCTATCGACAGAGTAGAAGACCTGTCACCCGCAATCCGTGAGAAGATTGCACATTTTGTGTGTTCGAACGAGTTTGAGCAGGTTGCACTGCAGCTTTCCGTTGCTATTGCTGCGAACAGGAAAGCTATGGTGCCACCCCTTCGTACTGCTTTGCGTGAATCTCTTCGGCTATATAGGACGGTGCCAGACGAGACCCTTGACCTGGTATCAATAGCTCTCTTCGAGGACCTTCAGGGTGCGATTTTTGCCACGCTGAATGAGGTAGGTCATGCCAAGGGTTTCTCCCTGGTGTCTGCTAAATTGGCTGCTGCCCAAGCGTCAGCGGCCGTCAGAAATTCAGATATTCTGTCCCGGGTTGAAGACCTATACGAGTATGACGAATTCTGTAAGGATTTCAGTCGGCAAGTCTCGCTCATTGATAGCAAGGTGCGTCCACCGCAGATGGACGCAGGACGGCGAATCCCAATCGACAGAATCTATGTACAATCTACCCTCGAAGTAGAAGGTGAGGAAGATCGCTTAGACGGCTCAAACCTTGCGCCTAAAGATATTCTCCCCAACTATCCGAGAGTTGCTGTTCTTGGTGATCCGGGCGGCGGGAAGTCCACTCTTGCGTCCAAGCTCTGTGTCGATTTGGCTCGAGGGCGGTGGCCAGGTTCTGCATCTAAGGTGCCTTTTAAAGTCATCGTCCGAGATTTTGGTGTGCACTTCAAGCGTGACAAGATTTCCGTAGTCGAATATATCGAAAGAATCTGCTCAGCCGTCTACTCCACGCCTCCGCCTAAAGATTGCGTTGATTACCTGCTCCTCAATGGTCGAGCCGCAGTCATTTTCGACGGTCTCGATGAACTGACAGAAACCTCGTTACGGCAGGACATGGTAAGCGCCGTGGAGGCTTTCTGTACCGCCTACCCGAGCGCTCCTATCATGGTCACTTCGCGCAAGGTAGGCTACGATCAAGCACCCTTGGACGAGGAGATTTTCGAAACCCTTAGACTCGGGGGTTTTTCGTATGAGCAAAAAATTTCCTACGTTAACAAGTGGTTCCAGGCAATGCGGTCAGGGAGTCAACAAGAAAAGTCCAGGCTCGCTACTGACTTCTTGGACGAACTCACTCATGCGCATGAACTCAGCGAAAATCCACTCATGCTGGGATTGATGTGTGCCCTTTACAGGGGTGCTGGATTCATACCTCGCAACCGTCCTGAACTCTATCGACGCTGCTCTGAGTTCCTATTCGAGCGCTGGGACTCATCTAGAGGGATCTCTGTCGAGAAGCCGTTTGAGCGCGGAATCCAATTCGCCATGTTCGCGCTGGCATTGCAAATGCTGAAGAGCTCGGACAGTGCATCTGGCGTGACGGAAAAACGACTAGTTCAATTCACCACACAGCATCTGCACGGCCGGCACTATGAGGATTTTGATGCGGCTCAAGACGCGGCTCGTAGTTTCGTCAAATATTGCCGTGGTCGTGCTTGGGTTTTGACGGACGTTGGCGCCGATGCTGCCGGAAACGAGCTGTACGCCTTCACGCACCGCACATTCTTGGAATATTTTGCAGCTCGGCAATTGGTTCGGGAGTGCGGTGATGTTGATTTGTTGACATCCACTTTGTATCCGAAGCTGCAGAATCAAGAATGGGACGTTGTTTCACAGCTTGCCATTCAAACACTCGACGAACGACTGCTTGATGGATCTAATGAGGCCATACTAAGTCTGATTGAAATGGCCGAGGGTAACGCTGATGCCGCTGCTCGGCGAGCAATCGCGAGCTTTTGTGCCCGTTCCGTCGAATTCATGGACCTGCCTCCTACTACATTGCGGGCAATCATCTCATTCTATATGCGGTGCGTAGAGGTGGAGACGGCAGAAGGCGTACACTTCTCTTTCATTGAATCCGCTAAGGGGCTTTTGTCCTGTGCTGCCGAGATGCGACACTTAGTGGTCGATCAAGTTAGGAAGATTGCGGCCTCTTCCCAAAGCGAGTCGGCCCTTGCGTTCGCTGTTACCTTGGGGCAGCACCCCAGTAGGGCTATCACAGAATATTGGGTTCATGAAGATCAAAAAACCGTAGAAATGTTCCTTGAACGACTCGAAACTGCGAGTCGAAAAAGCCCCTGGTTTGCCGCTTTTCTGTACAAGCATGGAAAGCTTGACATTGATTCGGGCCTGTCATGGCATGGCATTCGTTTCCTCTTTGATAGCATTGACAGGCCGCCAGGGATTCCGGGTGATCAGAACCTCTTCACCTACTTTGCGTACCGGGATTTTCGTACGTGGGTGAATCTTGCCGGGCTATCTATTGATACCTCGGACAAGGTAATCCCTACCGTTCTCAGCGCGCCCAGGCCATGGCGAAACCGTCTGGGCTCCCATCGCTGGGTCCATGACGAGGAGGAATATATCTCTGATGATGGCGACGAACTGTTCCTGCGGATTGTCAACTTGATTCTGGCTGATGACTTCATGTGGGAAATCATCGGAGCGAGGAAGAAGTTTCCGCAAAGAAAGCGAGGATTCTTTTATCGGAACATCTTGCGGGCGAAAGAGGGGCGGTATCCTGTTGATCGATTGCGTGAAGACTTGAGTATTCTATCTACTGCACAGGTTGATTTCCTCGTGGAATGGGTGAGGGGCGAGATTAAGTTGCTTGAACAACCCTGAGTCGAGGGCCCTCTGGTCTTGCTCGACGCGGGCCCCGGCCGGGCTGGAGCGGGGCGGAGGCAGGAGCGCAGGCTCGGCCGGGAGCCGGGCCGCGCGCGGGGAGCGGAGTGAGCCGCCTTGATGACGTAGAGAAAGTCTGAGCCACCCAGCTCGTGCTACAGCCGGAACGACAGCTCCAACTCCCGGAAGGTGGAACTCCTCCAGGGTGAGGGGCTTGGCCGCCTCGGTGAGGGTCACGTGGATGACGTGGAGCACCGGGACCCCGTCGGCCGGTCGTGGCGCCTGAGCCTGGTCGGGTAGAGGCAGGCGGGTGCGGATGTACGCGGATGTACTCCGTGAAGTGGAGCTCGTGGCCCTGGCCTGAGAGCGGGGTGTAGAGCTCCGGCGCTGGCGGTGGGGTCTCCTCCCCGTACTGGTTCGCAGTGGGTCGTACGTGAGTATCGACTCGTCCGGCGGGGTGCGAAGTAGGTCCGGTAGGGCCAGGGGAGTGTCGGTGCGGGTGGCTACCGGCGGTTCGGCGTCTGTTCAGCGGACGCCGTCTGCCTTGATGTGGCTGCCGTCCGAAGGCCGGCGTACGCCGCGGGCGCGTGTGGCTGGGGCGACTGTGTGTGGGGAGTGGGCGAAGGTGCCGCGGCCCTTGATGGCCTCGACGGGACCCGATGCTCGGACTTCGCTCAGGCAGGCGTTGGTGAACCGTGGGGCGTGTCACGCCGAACTGCTTCGCCAACGCCCCCTCGAAGGTAAGGGTTGGCTGGCGGGGAAGGTGCCGTTCAGGGTGCCTTCGCGCAGAGGCAGGATCGACGGACGGAAGCCCCGGATCACTCCGGGGCTTCCGTCCGTCCACGCATAGTCCACAGAGATACGTTGAGGCCCCTCGGAACCTCGCTGATCTACTGCGGAGCCCTCCAAGATCAACACGCCGTTACGACGTGATCAGTGGCAAACGGCTGCTTCCGGCGGCATCCGCCTGCACATACGCGAAGACCCCGACTCCAGCGAACGCGCTGGTGGCGGGGTCTTTGGGCACCCAATACAAGGTGCCCCCGGCAGGATTCGAACCTGCGCACACGGCTCCGGAGGCCGCTGACGTACCTCACATATGTGCAGATCACACCCCTGCACCTGCTCGGGCTCGGGCCACCAGTCCACGGATGGTCCACGTTCCGCTTCACAGCCCAACCTGCGATCCGCCATACGCTTAGCCTTGCTGGCTGGCACTGTTCTCCGAGCCCATCGGCGACGTCTCTACGCGCCTCCGGATGCAGACGCAGCCCCGAGTTCGTCCGGATTCCCTGGCTCGTACAGCCGTCCTGCCGCTGCAGAGGCGGGGCGCGGGGACCCGTGGGAGCACGGCGACCCCGGGTTCACAGCTAGTTGGCAAGCTGATGCCCGCGGTCGACAGCCGCACTCTCGGCCTTTGCTGCCGCCTTCTTGGCGTACTCAACATCATCACGGGCAACCAGGATGGTCGGCTCCTGCGCAACCGTGGCCGGAGCAGCCTTCCGCGCCCGCTTCTTCGCCCTGTGCTCAGTAGCGATCTGTCCCCTGAGCACCTTCCGGTAGACGAGGGATTTGCTCTGCTGGCCGGCTCCAGAGCTGCCCGCCGCGCTTGGCTGCGCGTCAGCACGTGCATTTTTGGGGCGGAGCCTTACTCCCGCAGGGCGAGATCGAGCCAGTGGCCATCGGCTGGCTGATCACCAGAAGCTGGCGCGTGCCGACCCAGGGGTCGGCACGCGCGTAGGCAACGACGATTTAGTCCAGGACTGCCCTCACATCGGCTGGCTTTGCGAATGGGGCCTGAAGTCGCTCCACCTTTCCGTTGCGGTAGAAGAGCAGGTCACCGTCCCCGAGGAGGTTTTCTGCTCCGCCCTGGTCCAGGACAGTCATGGAGTCCCGATGGCTGGGCAGAGAGAAGGCCATCCGCGCGCTGAGGTTCGCCTTGATACTTCCAGTAATGACGTCGACGCTGGGCCGCTGGGTGGCGAGCACGAGGAAGATCCCGTATGCGCGCGTGAGCTGGGCGTAGCGCTGGATGAGCTCGCTGAAAGCTTTGCGGTCGCTGCCGGACAGGATGAGATCCGCGAACTCGTCGACGAGGATCACTAGCTGGGGCAGCTCTTCTAGCGTTCCTCCGGATTCGTAGAACTCAGATGCTGAGCTGACGCCCGCTTCCTCTAGGATGGGCTGCCGGCGCTCGAGTTCGCTTTCCAAGACGTTCCGCAGTGTTTCCAGAGCGATGTCGGCATCGCTGATGATCTGGGAGTTGCGCAAATGCGAGGCCTTGGCGAACGGAGCGAAGTCGAGCCTCTTGGGGTCGATGATGATCAGCTCGAGCTGTTCCGGGGTACGTGACCGAAGTAGCTCAACCAGCAATCCTCTGAGGAATACTGATTTGCCCGAGCCAGTGGCGCCGGCGACGAGCAGGTGGGGAAGCCGGGACAGATCGGCAATGTGCGCGGTTCCGCTCGGGGCGATGCCGGCGATGAAGGACAGAGCTCCGGGCTTTGCGGGCTTGTCGAGTTCGTGAAGCACCTCGCCCAGAAGTACTGGCTGGCGGTGCTGTCTTGGGACGTCGATCGTTACGTAGCCCGGTTCATGGCCGACGGCGATCTCACCTGTGGTGGCGACCTCGCGGCTGATGTCCCTGGCACGCCGTTCGATGTCGCTGATGGACAGTTTACCCAGGGTGCGGGTACGGAAGCGAATCACGCTCGGGCCTTGGTGGGCGAGTTCCGGACCGAACGGTTCGACAGCCAGCCCGTATTTAGCGAATGCGCTGTCCAAACGCTGAGCCACGGACACTACTTCTTCCCTGTCCTCCTCGGTCACGGTTGGATCTGCTTTCTTCCCAGGCTTGGCCTGGCTGTCATGCCCGTTCGGCAGTAGATCCAGGCCGGAGGGCGCTACCGGTTTCGGATCGAAGCCGGCTGGCGTGCCAGTGTCCTGTGGGGGAACCGGTGTGAGTCGGTGCCAGCTCGCAGGGGCCGCAACCGGGTCTCCGCGCAGTGCGCTTCGCACAGCCGTACTGCGTACGCTGACTACGTCGACCGGTCCTTCTGGGCCGTTGAGTTGGTGCAGTTCAACGGTGCCGGGGGCGTTCCGTTCGACGGACACCACCATGCCCCGTCGATAGGAGCCGCTGCGCCAGTGGCCGAAGGCCAGTTCATAGTTGCCTTGTGCTACTTGCTGTAGGAGGTCTTCAGCGTCTCCCCGTGTTGCTTCGGTGAGTCCGAAGGCGGTATTGCGGGCAGTGGCGGAGCGGATGAGCTCGGCAAGTTCCCGGCCCCGGAGGTCCTTCAGCGGGCCGGGGGTTTGGAACCGGTCGGCCAGCCATTTGATGCTCTCTTCGACCTGCGCGGCGGCGTCACTGTAGTTGGGTGCTTCGCTCCAGAACTTGATCTCAGCGACGCTCATCTGTACCAGCGGCGGCCTGTTATCACGGGGAAGCAAGCTGACCAGGAGCAGGTCGTCACACATCGCGCCGTGCTTTTTGCGGGTCGCAGCCAGCCTGTGTGGGACTCCGGCCTGTGGAAAAGAGGGGACGAGTTCTTCAAGTGAGACGATGGCCCGCAGCCCGGGTAGAGGGTCGAGTGCGCCCTCCACTCCCTGGGCGTAGCGGATGGCACACGCTGTTCCGGCGCGCTCGAGTACTTTGTTCTGGGGGCGCTGGACGATCTGCAGGGCCCACCTGCCAGAGACGCTTTCCAGCAGGGCCATCAGCGACTGAGCCTGCTGTGGATCAGGCGCAGCAATTCCGTCGAGGGCTCGGTTGAGTGCTGCGACGTACGGGCCGACGTACTCCGTGCCCGTGATGCCGTCGTAGCCGGATGAGTCGGGATCTGCCCGTTCCTCGTATTCCAGGACGGTGCGTCGCCGTGCACTTGCGAGAGTGAACGCTTCGAGGCCAACCAACCGGTCTAGGTGTATTACCCACGCCGACTTGCCGTACCACTCCGACAGGGCCTTGTCGGAGGTGCGGACAGTGACCATGCGGGTCTGGTCAGCGGCGAGATTTTCCCCACCCTGCCCGCCGACCAGCTCCAGGCATCGATACTGGATGGCTTCCAGATCGGATGAGCCTTGGTCCGGCTGAGGAGCGAAGACTCCGGTGGCGAAAACCGGATCGGCGTCGGGAATCAAAACTCGTCCGGGTGCACATGCGAGCGCACGGGCGAAGGTGGTACCCGCTCTCCGTTGCAGGCCGACCGGCCGTACCTTGCGTTCGCCGGGGCTCCGGAATAGGAAGGACAGGTGGGAGAAGTCCTGCTCGTCAGCGGGGCGGTGGCGGATGACCGAGCGAGTGCATACCAGTCGGTCCAGAGGATCGGAGGCGGCCGAGGCGACCAGCGATGAGACGCCGTGCCGGATCCCGTCTGCGTCCCCGTCAAGGGTCACGCGGAGCTTGGGGCGCGTATACGCCTGGCGTGTCAGGTCCTTGCGGTAGAACTCGCGCATCGCGTCCAGGACTGGCTCGATGCCGGGGTTGGCGAAGGTGACGGCAACAGTGGCGTCGGGATTGCTCATGCCCGGGTGAACATCCAGGAAGAAGGCGATGCGGCCGGCAATGAACGAGCTGTTGCGTTCAAGCGCTCCCGGCGTGCTCCCGTCCAGCGGTCGGTAGCGTCTCCACAAGAAGGCATGGGGGCAGGGCACGCCTTCGTGCCAGCTGCCGTCCGCCATGATCAGGGGCAGCAGGTGCTGCGGTGAAAACGCGCTGAGGTCGGCCTTGTCCAAGTCTTCCGCACCTGCACCAACGAGTTCGGCGAAGCGCGTGGTGAGGCCCGCGTAGAAGGCAATGCTCAGCGGATTGGTGGGCGCCACGAACAAGTCCGGGGTCCCGATGACTTCAGTGGTGTCGATGAGCAGGAGCCGCTCGTACTCAGTGCGGGAGGCACCGCTGCGGGGCAACGCTTCGAGCAGGGCGCGGTAGGTGCTGGTGTAGGCAGATGCCTCAGGGGATCGCGGGTCCAGAGCAAAGACGCTGCCGACGGCGGCGGCAATTTCGAAGAACCGGCGTCTGGCATCGGCGAATGCCTTGAGCTCCTTTGCCCACGAGGCTTCGGGCTGTGGCAGCTGCTGGAGGACTTCGGCACCCGTGCTGCTGACGCGGAAGGCAGCTCCCTCAGGGTGCTGAAGGATCAGACTCTCGGGTCCGAGGAGGCTGGTCTTGCCGATCCTGGGCTGCACCTCGACACGCTGTGCACCGTATCTGGCGGTGATCTTCTTCTGTTGTCCGGATGCGGTTGTCTCAGGGATGTTGGCGTTCGCCGGCCAGTCGGATTGGCGGAAAGCGAGCATGGCGTGGGCGAGCGTGAGCTGCTGTCCGTTGGTGGGCAGGGATTCGCCCCTGCCGAGGGCAGGCCGATTCAGCAGAGGGTCCGGTTCTGGCCCGGTATCTTCGTCGCCGTGCAGGTCCTCGTGGTCGGCCTCGTCGTTGTCGGCGCGACTTCCCTTGGCGTCGAGCAAGTCGGAACCGGGGCCAGAGGCGTCTTCCTCCTCGTCAGTTTCTGTGGCGCTGCGAGGCACCACCGGGACGGGCCCGACGGGTGATCCTTGCAGCAGGCCTGTGACCAGTTGCGGACCATCGTTGTCGCTGTTGTCCGTAGCAGGGGTGATGATCTTGGCCGTGCCGAGTTCCTTGCCGTCAGCGCGCCAGGCGTCGAGCTGCGGCTGGTCCGCGCAGATGAACCCCCCGACGTCAGGGTCGACGTCGAGCCCGCGCTCAAACCCTGCGATGTCTGCGTCACTGAAGAACAGTGCCAGACGGAAGCTTTGAACCGGGCCATCGGGCGAGTTCAGTTCAACGGCGCCGAAGCGCCATTGGGCAGCGCTTGGCGGCGCCACGTTGAGGAGCGCGCCGCGGCCCTGAGTCTTAAGGGTGGCGTAGCTGTCGTGCTGCCACCGCACGCGCACGCTCTCTCCTCGTCCGAGAAGCCGGATGAGGTTGAATTGCAGTGTCCCACCGCTGGCAGGCATCCAGATGGCCAGACTCTGTTGGCCCTTCAGGACAAGCCGCGGCCCGCTGACGGGGTGGACAGCGTCCAGGTCCAGTGCGGCGCCAGTGGCGCTGCGGGCGAGGTCGTCCAGCGTGAATCCCGTGTAGTCCATGCCGCGGAGGCTGCGTGACTGCAGGACCTTGGCGGCTCCTTCGGCCGGGATTCGCTTCAGGAGGAGCCGGCGCGCCAGGTCCTCGGAAGGGGATGCGATCCAGTCGTCAAGGTCCCGCCGCCAGTCAGCGGATTTGGCCAGGCGCCGCGGGGTGGGTTTGCTGTCGGCGATGTAGAAACCGAGCAGTGGAAGTGCCAGGCCTGCGTGTGTTTCGGGCTTGTCCTTGTTGTCCGTCACCCAACCCCGGAGCCGCTCAGCGTCCTGCCAGTTGATCTGGGCGCTCGTGACGCACCGGTCGAGGTAGTCCTCGACGACGGCTGCAACGAATGCAGACAGGGACGGTGTCTCCTGCACCGCGGCCTGCCGGGCAAGCTGGGTCCACTCCAGTTCGGGGAGCAGGGCGGCGTCCTCGGTCGTGGACAGGACTGTCTCAGGGGGTTGGTGGTCGAGGATGAGCAGGACGCGGGGCTCGGTTGCTCCAGCAAGGAAATGGGTGCGCAAAGCGGCGGCGAAGCCTTCGCCTCCGGTGTTGGGTCCCGTCGGCGTCGAGGTATCCGAGTTGACCAGGTACGGGATGAGCAGGGTGCCGTTGGCCAGCCTGGTCGCGGTGATATCACGGGACTGCCCGCTGAGGCCTTCAGGGTAGACCGTCACGGTAACGGTCTCGGAGGCCAGGAGTGCGGGCAGGAGGTCAGCGGGGGCCAATCCGTGCAGACCGCGCAGCATCAGGCGGCGGCCTGCACGCTGGGGCTGTGCTGCCGCCTGCTTGAGGGCGGCAGCCACAAGTGTGGTGTAGTGCCGGCGGCCTGAGTCAGAGGATGTGGCGGACATACAGTGCCTCCCCGGCATCGCTGTAGCGTTCGAGCAGTCCCAGACGGCCCAGGGCCTGGGAGAGAAGTTCTTCCTCCGCCGCGTCCTGAGGCGCAAGGCCGTACTCGCGGAGACCCGGTAGGAATTCCTGGCGGAAAGCCAGCTGGTTCCGGCCGGAGTTATCGAGCAGCAGCTTGACGAGGAGGAAGATGACCTGTTCGTCCAGCTCGAAGAAACGCACTCGGCCGCGGTTGCGTTTCAACTCGCCGCTGAAGCCGCCGACGAACGTGTTCACAATGTCGCGGCCCCGTTGCTTCAAGGCATTGCCCCGGCTCCGGAATGAGGCCAGGACGGCCTCTCGAAGGGCGTAGACTCCGATGCCCGGATCCGATGGGACAACTTCCGTGCTGTCCTTCCGGAGCATCACGGCTGCGGCAGCACACAGCAGGTCCGCCAAGACCCGGCCAACCGGATCGCCGGCCAGAGCCTGTGCGCAGGCGTACGGGTCGGGTACGGGGCCACAGTCTGATCCGCTGACCTGCGCTACCTGGTGAACCAGATTTGCGGAGACCATGTTGGCTGGTAGGGCCAGTAGGTGATGCTCATCGAGATGCCGCCAGGCTTGGGCGCAGGCGTCGGAGGCCCGAACCGGCCGGTCACCTGCGCTACCGACGCGGAAAAGGATTCGCCCTTCAAATCTAGGGCGCTCAGGCAGCTCCTTGCCATCGAGGACCGCTGCCGCGCAATCCAGCCCCGTCCCCAGGCGGAATGCGAGCCGGTAGTAGTAGAGGGCGATGTGGAGGCTGAACACTGCGATCAGCGCGTGTGCCTTGTCGTGGCGGGGCAGTTGGAGCTTGACTACTGCCAGCAGGTCCCGGCGGATGCGGTCCAGGCTCTCTTGATCGAATGCGCCGGGCGCGAGGTCGTTCCGCAGCGCTTCACCGTACCGTTCGAGGAGTCGCCTCGAGGACACAGGTGCTAGCTCCTGCGAGCTAGCCGCCGTGCGGGCGGCATTCAGGAAAACCCGGTCCAGTGGGCTGAGGCCGTCTTCGCTTCCCAGGAACTTGGCGATCTCGTCGGCCAGCGCGGTGTCGAAGCCGCTGCCGTCCCAGCACAGAAAGAGCAGCAGATTGCCGCGAAACGACTTGTAGCGGCCCGCATAGTCGAAGGCGGTGGGGAGCTCACTGTGGAACGGCGCGAGGAAGCTGCGCGGGCTATTCGAGGCTGAGGTGGGGTGGATCCAGTACTGCCTCTCGGTGACGGCGGCCAAGACCTGCCGGTGGCCCTGGTCGACCTGCAGGAGGTCGGCGAGCTTCTCGCGGAGATTCTCGTCGTTTACGCGGTTGCCCGAGTTGTCGGACATGTCCTGCAGGATGTTGTAGAGGGTCTTCTCCCGTACGTCACCGCGCGCACGGGAGGGAAGAGCGCTGGGAATGTGGGCAAGGCGGTCGAGGTCGGTTCCGTCGATCGGAAGCGCGAGCTCGGACTGCCGACCGGCGTACGTTGCCCGCAGCGTCCGGCCGTCAGCCAGCAGGCTGATCGTTGCGTTCCGTGAGGCCGCGACTGTGTTCAGCGTGTCCTGCAGGCTCGCGGCAGGGCCGGTCATTCGTTCACCATCCTGGCGTTGAGAGTGAGCTTTCCGCTGAAGCCCGTCCGGGGCTCGATGACGAAGCGGCATCCGGATGTCGGGTCGTCCACAAGCATGTGCACGTACTCTCGGTCTTCTGCGAGCCGTGCGAGCGTTGCTGCCGCCCTCCGCAGGGCGTAGACACGTTCGGCGTCCCCACTGCTGGCCACTCCCCGGGTGGCAGCGCTGAGGATGCGGTAGGAGGGGAGGTCAACAGCCAGCTGGGCGTCCGGTCGGCCGTCTCGCCCTTGTTCAATGCGGAGGGATACAGCCATCGGTCTGTAGCCGACGTGGCGCGTTCCGGTCGGGTTTGTCGACGATGGCTTGTCGAGGACAGGCACCGCTTCGGCCAGAGTGAGTCTGAACTGCACGAACACCCGCGTTGGCTCCCGGGCGTCGTAGATGTGGACGGGTAGGTAGGTGCCCCCTGAGGCCTGAGCGCCGAACAGGGCAGCGAAGCCGCCGGCGAGCTCGTCAACCATGGCGCTGACGTGCTGTTCGACGTCCTCTTCGAGTGCTGTATCCCCATGATTGTCGCGCTTTGCTGCCTGCCAGCGTTCGTAGGCACTGAGCGCACGGAGAAACCGCTCCTCCTCATCGAACTGAGTGTCCGGAAGCTCGTCCAGGAAGTAGCGCGATCCGATGACTGTGGCCGCCACCAGGTCACGCCAGGCGCGTTCCTGGGTTGCGTCCGGACTGGTGGACCCCGCCTTGAGGGCCTCGGCTGCGGTCCGCAGGGCCGGTGTGTCGATCCCGGCTCTCTCTACGGCCTCCACCAGACGCTCTACCGGTCGCGCGTCCTGGATCGGGAGCAAACCGGAGTCTGCGAAAGCCTCGTATGCCTCGCGTGTCGGAGCCAGTGCCGGCGACTGTGCGGCGATGCGGGGCCCTACCTCGCCTCCACCAGCGAACGCGGTCACCGGAAGCAGGCCTCTAAGCACGAAAGTGGCATCGTCCTTCTGGTGAGCCTGCAGACTTGCCTCACAGGGGTCAACGAAACTGTCGTACAGCTCCGGTCGCAGGACAGTCCGGCTTACCAGATCCCATAGCGCCCGAGGGGTGTCGCTCCGCCCGCGTTCGACGGCCGCGCGGCGTGCCACCGTGTCGAACGCGCTGACGGCTACTGTCGACAGCAGGACCGCATTCGTGTGGGCGGGGCAGTGTGAGATGGCCGGACAGGTGCCGCATCTCCTGGCATCGAACAGAGCCGTGCCGTCGCCCGGTGCCAGCCGCTTGAGCATCTCCGGCAGCAGGGTCCCCTCTCCTGCGGTAGGGCGGTGGTCCAGGTTCAGCACCTCGACCTGCAATGGGAGCAGCGGTTGTCCGACCGCGTCTTCCACTGGCAGGCCCAGGCGCGTGAACAGCGCATGGACGAGAGCGGTGAACTGGAACCCGCGTTCTTTCCACAGCGGAGCAAGTTGGATGAGCATCCCGATGTTTGCTGCGACAAGGATCGGTGCGCTGGGGCGTTGGTCTGCATCGTCGGCAAGGTCGGCGAGTCTGCGCGCAAGGCTGTCGGCCTGGTCCTCGCCGGGGCTATCGGCATGCGTGGCGTCCTCCACTATGACGCTGAACTTTTCGGCGTGAGCCTGCCGTTGGAACTCCGCTGCTCCGCTTTTGCCTCCCCCTGCGCTACCAGTGATGAAGATGGCATGCGGCGGAACGGTTTGAGAGGCCAGTTCCGTGATCGCGTCGTCGACTGCGCTGGGGACGTAAGCTGCTGCCTGCGAGTCAGTCTGGCTACCGAGAGCTACGACGGCGCCTTGGGCATCGGCGCGCATCTGGCGGATAGCCGCCAGCGGGCTGGGGGAGTCGTCTCCCCACGGACGTGCCTGATTACCTGTCACCAGTGAAGTTCTCCGATCTTGTCTTCGGCCACACGTGCTGAAGCCCACTGGGTAGGGACCCGGAACCGGGAGGCGACCCGCTCCAAGGCGGCTGTAAATTCGGTGGGATCCTGCGGCAGTGGCCTTTGCCGCAAGTCAGCGGCCAGCAGGGCTTGAGGTACGAGGATGCGGGACGCTACATAGGTCGCCTCCCTCTCAGCCACCGAGCCGACTTCTCTCACCTGGCACTCCGGTATGGTCCCGCTCTCGGCGGCGATGAGTCGATGGGCGATGCCATGCGCACCCCAGAGCCGCTGTCCCATCGGGGCACTGTCATTGCCCCGAGGGAACTCGTAGCACTGGCCTTGGCGGGCGAAGCGGGCCTCCGTACCGTTACTCGGAACGAGGGTGAGACCTGCCTTCTTGGCAGCGAGCCGCACGTCTACGGGCCTCGCGCTCCCCAGATCGGCTGAAAATTCTGACGAGAGCAGCCTCAGATGCGTCACGCGGAGTGCCGACAACGCATCTGGGTTCAGTCGGCCGTCTCGCAGAACACGGCGGATACTGGGGTCAGCGAGTTCGGCCGAGCCGGCCGACGCTAGCGGCCCAGCCAGACGCAAAACCTCCCCCTCCTCCAGCCCAACGTTGCGGGCGACCGCCAATGCAACTTGGAGTGACCGGACTGGTAGCACACCGTTCTCGATCCGGGAAAGCGTCGAATACGAGATCCCGCACCCCTCGACCGCGTCACGCTGAGTGATGCGCCCACGTTTGCGTGCTTCGCGCAACGCTGCCCCGAGCAGGCTGTCCCTTGATCCGGTCACACGATGAACAATCTCACCCACGCTCCGACAACCTCAAGGAGATTGCACGTTGCGCAAATGCAACACACTCGCGCTGGTGACATCGGTTGTTCGTCGTCAGCCCCGCTCGGGTGACGTACGAGCCGTAGATGCCCTCTGGGAGGTGGGGAGACCGCGCCCGTGTGGGTGCCTCAATCTGACGCGAGGCTGACGTTCACCCAGTCCCTGCACTGCCGCTCGGTTGGCATGGAGGCGCCGACTGCCACGTCTGTTGTCACACCTGCCCTTTAAGCTCCGCCCATGGAAAAAGGGGCCATCTCGCGTGACGACATCCTGAAGACTCTGCAGGAGTACGACGAACTGGGGGCGGAGGCGTTCCTCGACCTCTACGACTTCAAGCCGGGCCGGAAGTTCCCGATCCTGCACGACGGCAAGGAGTATGACTCCAAGGCCGTGGCAGCGGTGGCCCACAAGCACTCTCAGGGTAGGCCCTTGACTTGGGGTGAGCTGAGCGCCGGTGTGGGACCCGCAGTTGGCTGGCTCAAGCGCGAAGGCTTTCAGGTGGGAGTATCTCGTAGCCCGAAGTGGACCAGGGACGAGCTGATCCTCGCGTGCGATGTCGTCGCCAAGAACGGGTGGCGAGCGCTCCCATCCTCGGACCCCCGGATCGCGGAACTGTCCGACCTCCTACAGCTCTTGGCTGCTTACCCACCGGAGCAGCGGGCGGCCGAGTACCGCAACCGCAACGGCGCGGCGCTCAAGACTGTCAACATCGCCAGCTTCCACCCCGACTACGACGGTGATCCGACCAACGGCGGACAGCTGGACCGCGAGGTACTCCGTGACTTCCTGGACCGACCGGCCGAGATGGCGCGTGCCGCTGAGCTACTTCGTGAGGGACTGCGGTCCGGTGATCTGCAACCTGTAGCGCAGTCTGATGATGGAAGCTTCGATGACGACGTCAGCGTACCCGAGGGACGTGCTCTCTACCGGCGCCATCGCACGCGCGAACGCAATAAGGGTCTCCGCAGGAAGAAGATCGAATCGGTACTCAAGCGGGGTGGCGCCCTGTCTTGCGAAGCCTGCGGATTCGACTTCGCCAAGGTGTACGGCAAGCGCGGTGACGGTTACATCGAGTGTCACCACGTAGTGCCGCTCCACGTGGCTGGAGAGGGCACTACAAAGCTGGCGGACCTGGCTCTGATCTGCTCGAACTGCCACCGCATGATCCACCGCAGCGCGCCGTGGCCCACCCCGGCGGAACTTCGCCTCCTGGTGCTGGAGCAAGCTAACGATGGAGAACCCGGTTTGCCAGGCCCTCGGGCACCGATGGAGTCCGCGGACGTGTGACCGCTGCGACCATTCTCTACAGCCACAACTGATCACCGACGGCCGTAACCTGCGGCCGCCTAATCGATCAATGTCCTGACCTGCTGCTGAGCTGTCGGTAGCTGTCGACGTTGGTCAACGCTGAGCGCCCCTCCACGGCCCGAGGACGGCCCGGGAGGGCGCTTGTGCATCTACCCGCGCAAGTTCGATCTGGTACCTCCGACCACTCCGTAGACGACGCTGCTGCTAAGGACTGCTCGATACTGCTGCTCCAAGGTTTCCGGGGGTGATGGGCCTGCTGACAGGAATACCTCAGCGACCGAACCATCGGCGCGGGTATGGTGTATGGCGATGCCGGTGGCAAGATCGGGGGACCCGATGAACCAAAAAGAAGATGAGTGGCGGCCTTTTTCGGCTCGTCGCAGTGAGGCTGCACACCAGGAATTTGTGCGACTCACGGACGGAGTCCCTTCCTGGCTCCGCGAGTCCTTGTGGAGTTGGCTCTCTGGGCAGCTTCACAGCACGTATGGCAACAACCGGAGCGGCTCCTACTCTGCACCAAACGCCGAGAAGATGCGTAGAGTCGAACGCGTTCTGAGGATTTCATCCGGATGGACCGGCGGCGAAGCCACAATTTCCGACAGGCAAGCCCTCCTTCATCACTTGCGAGGCACCCTCTATAAAGACGACGAATCATTCCTCGGCGCCGTGGACCTGATGCTGTCGGATCTACCACCTGAGCACTACCACTGCGAGGAGTTGGAGCGGTCGCTTGAGGAAGCCGCCTCAGCCTGGCGAGTTGGCCTCGTATCGGGCAAGCCGGGACTCGTCGAGCGCATCGATGCCACGGTGCAGCTCGCCGCAGAGACAACGGGAACTCTCGATGCACGTGCCGGCAGGCTGCTTGCTGACGCTTGGAAGCACGCCTTCTCGATGACGAGGGACCCTTCAGCCGCCTACCGATATGCGGTTCGGGCGGTGGAGGCCGCCGCCGCGCCGGTTATCTCACCAAAAGACTCCATCCCGACTCTCGGTAAAATGATCACAGCATTCCGAGATAAGCCTGATAAGTGGAACTTCACTTTCAAGGTCGACTCAGCGGCAGATCCCAAGACTGTTCTCCTTGGGATGATGCAGATTCTTTGGACGAACGAGTACACCCGGCACGTCGACCCTGACATCCAAGCCCCCTTGCACGTCTCTCAAGCGGAAGCAGAGAGCGCCGTGGTCCTTGCATTGACTCTGGTCAATTGGTTCGTCTCGGGCGCGATCAGCCCGGTGTAGGTGTACCGCAAGGTCGGCGGAGCGGCTTTGGGCTGGAGCTGCTTTGGGGCGAGTGATCATGGCCCCGTAAGCTGATGGCGAGTCGGGCAGTCTGTGGACCTGCCCGGTAAAGTACGACGTTGGGGCCATGATCTTAGAGGCTCGCCCCAAAGTGGCTGCCTAAAGCCGTGGAGCCGACCGCCCCAGCCACAGAGGGTGTCTCCCACTTCTGCCCGCAGCCGCCGAGCGCGCCGCCGGGCGCGGCCAGCCGGGGCGGAGACAGGAGGCAGGCCGCGCCGCAGAGGCGGCGCGCGCCCGCGCCGTGCGCGGGCCTTGAACCCGTGAAGAAGGTTGTAACTCAGTCGTCGGTTGGGATGCGCCACAAGGGAGCTGCGTACTGCTTCGGGCAGCTACTGATGAGCAGTTGGCGCAGGGCGTCCCTGTGAGAACCGCTGAGGTTCAGGGCCTCGGTGATGTGGCGGAACGTCGTGTGGGTGGCTCCGCGGGCTCGGGCCTCGCTCTGGAACTGGTCGAGCCGAGACAGGGTGTCGTCCGGGTCCAGCTTCGTCGGTGGCCGCTCAGTGAGCCATGCTGCCTTGTTGCGCTCGTAATCGATTTCCGAGAAGCCGCAGATTTCGCGGCTGTATGCCTCGGCCTCGTCCAGGGCGGCGGTCGTCATGATGGCGCGGGCCAGGCTGTTGCGGCTGATCGCGTCGTCCAGGTCGACTTCGTGAACTGTGGGCCCCTCGTCGGTGAGGGGGACGGGGAGGCCGGCGTCGCGCACCTCGCAGATGCCGCGGGCTCCTCGGGCGGTTGCGGCGAGCATGGCGGTGGCCTCTGAGGGGTGCCATTCCAGGATGCTGCCGATCGTCTCCACGTCCTCGGCGGTGAAGGTGTGGACGAGGGTGCCGAGCAGAGGGCGCAGGTCGTCGGCGGGGATCTCGCCGTCCAGCCCGGGGCCTGCGACCAGGAGCCGGATCGGGGCGTTGACCTGGCAGCAGGCGGCGAGGGTGAGGGCGTCGGCGAGGGGGCTCTTGAGGGTGGGTTCGTCGCCCTGGGCGAGGATGTCGCCGCCGACATCGAGCAGATCGATCGATGCCGGCGCCAGGTGGGACACCAGCTCTTCGAGCTGGCGAGTGATGCCCTCGGCGCCGTGGTGCGGGTCGAGCAGAGCCAGTGTGTGCGGGAGCTCCGTCGCGAGTCGGGGGAGTGCGGAGCCCGCCGGGGCGATCGGCTGGGCCTCGGCCGGCACCGACCAGACGGACTGAGTGACGGGTTCGAGTCCCGTGAAGCTGTCGGCTCCCCGTGGTCCCGGGAGGGGGTCGATCAGGAGGCGGTCCCACGCGTACGTGAGGATCACCGCCCGGTCCTCGTCGCCGTATAGGGCGGCGTGAAGCATGGCGGCGGCGACTGCGTCGCCCCCTCCTCCTGCTGCGACGATCAACCGCGTCATGCGCTCAGAGTACGGGTTCACGGGTTGGCCATTCACCCTATAGTGGCCAAAGGCCATAGCCACTTGGACGAGGAAGGGAGGGGAGATGCCGCAGATCGAAGAGGCCCAGCCGAAGTATCTCCAGATCGCCCACTACATCCGTGACCAGATCCTTCGGGGTGACCTGCGACCGGGGGACGAGGTTCCTTCGGAACGGCAGCTCGCCGCGGACTGGAAGGTGTCCCGGCCCACGGCTGCGCGGTCGTTGGAGGCGCTGAGTCATCAGGGCCTGGTCGAGAAGCGTCAGGGCTCGGGGACGTACGTGCGCAGCCTCCAAGTGAACCGGCGCGCACGCGAGTTGTACGGACGCGCACGGCAGACCGGGAAGATCTACACGCCCGGAGAGTACGCGGTGATCACCTCGACCGGGTGGCTGGAGGCTCCGGACTACGTTGTCGAGGCGCTGGGACTGGTGAAGGATCGCCGAGCCGTGCACCGCCGGCGGGTGACGAACAACCAGGACGGCCCGATCAACCTGTCCACTTCGTGGTTCGCTGCGGATGTCGGCCAGCGGGCACCCAAGCTCTTGGACCCCGAGCGGATCCAGGAAGGCACGCTCATGTACGTCGAGCGAATGACGGGGCGTCAAGGCAGTTACGCGGAAGACCGGATGTGCGCTCGTGCTGCCACGGATGAGGAGGCGGACGACCTGCGGTTGGAGCCGGGGTCCGCGGTCCTCATCGTCCATCACGTCGTCTTCGACCTCCAGGACCGTCCCCTGGAGTTCGCCGAAGCCACCTACCCGCCGCACCGCTGGGCGTTCGAGCAGGGCTACCCGCTCACCTGACGACGACTCGCCAGTTCCGGCGAACCGCTTGCACACCTCAAGTGGCCAATGCCACTATCCAGAAAGTGGCTAAGGCCACTTGAGGAGAAGGGGGCACGACGTGACGAGTCGGCGGCCGGTACAGGGCGCGCGGTTAGCTTGCCGGGGGTGTCGGGGGCGTGGATGGAAGCGCGTCGGCTCCCGAACGGCGCTGGCGCTCTCCACGGCCAACGACCGCGACCGTGCCACGTCGAAGCGGCGCTGCCTCGACTGCGACGGCAGCGGCAAGGAGTGAGCACGCATGGCCTACACGATCGACCGCCACCCCTGTGAGGACTCGCCGCGGCTCGGAGCGATGACCTTGCATCCGGAGCCTGAGTCCGTGTCTCGTGCGCGGCGCTGGTTCCGGAAGTTCATCGCCCCGTACAACCCGGCCTGCTCGATCGACGACTGCACGCTGATGATCTCGGAACTGGTGACCAACGCCATCTGCTATGGGAAGTCGGATAACCCGTGGTTGGTGCGGGTCGAGTGGTACCGCGAGGGAACCTCGCTCCGCGTCGACGTGCACAACCCGGGGTTCCCGGCGAACGTGCGGCTGAGGCATCCGGAGGCAAACGACGCTCACGGACGGGGGCTGCTCCTGGTCGACTCCATCGCGGATTCCTGGCGCTCCGGGCCCAGCCACCTCGGCGGAACGGTCGTCTCCTTCGTGGTCGCTGATGCCTGGCCGGTGTGACGGGATAGCTCGCCTCTCCTACTGTCACTGTGAAAGTGTCGCTAGGCTGGTTGACCAGTTGACTTGGCCAATCCCGACAGGCGGCGTTCATGGCGTATGAAGTGGAGCCACCGAAGTACGTGCGCCTCGCGCAGACGCTTCAGCAGCGCATCGAGGACGGCACATACGCGCCCGGCACCCGCGTACCAAGTGAGAACCAGCTGGTGCAGGCCTTCGGGATGTCCCGCCCGACCGTCGTCCGGGCGCTGGAGCTGCTGAAGCGGGACGGCTGGCTCGAGTCGCGGCAGGGGTACGGCACGATCGTCCGCGGTCGACCGGAAGTCGTCGAGCAGAAGGACCGGCGGGGGCGTGAGGCGCTGGAGCGCGATGAGACGCAGGGTGCGGGGCGGCTGATCGAAGTCGGGCGTGTACCTGTCCCGGCTCGGGTCGCCTCGGCGCTCGGCCTGCCGAAGCAGACCGAGGTTCTCATGCGTCGCTTCCTGGTCGAGGAGGACGGTGAAGCTGTCGAGCTGGTCTCGTCGTACTTCCCCGCCGGCCTGGTCGAGGGTACTGAGCTGGGGACCGACGAGCCTCTGAGCGGGAGTGTTCGCGAACACCTCGAAACGCGGAAGAAGGTCCGCTTCGACCACGTGGTCGAGCGTGTGTCGGCCCGGCTGCCCGAAGCGAGTGAAGCCGAACTGCTGGATCTGCCGGACGGTATGCCCGTGCTGAGTGTCCTGGTCGTCGCCTGTGACGCCTCCGGCCGGTCCTTGCAGGTCGCTGACGTGCTCCTGCCCGCTGACCGGCAGGAACTCGAAGACACCTACCGTCTGAGCTGAGCCCCGTCCGGGAGCGAAGCCCCGCGACAGCAGCTTGACAAGTCAACCTGGCATCCTTAGCTTCGAACTTGCTAAGTCAACTTGTCAGGTTGGCGAGTTGATCAACTCTCAGAAGGAGCAATCCCTGTGCGTGTGATCCGCGTTGACGCCTCGACCGCCACGATCCTGCTCACCGAAGCTCCGGCGCCGAAGGTGCGCGACCGGCAGACCGGTGAAATCGCCAAGGACGCGATGACCGGTGAGGCGCTGATGACCGTCGGCGTCGTCTACATCGACGAGGGCGAGTCGTCACTGATCCAGGTCACCGTCCCGGAGAGCGGCGTGACCGAGGGCCTGACGGTCGGTGCTCCGGTCTCGCTCCCGGGGCTGGTGGCACGACCTTGGCAGAGCGTCTTCAACGGCCGGGAGCGGCACGGCATCGCCTACCGGGCGACCGCCGTCGCTCCGGGCGCCTTCTCGATGGCACAGGCAGGCTGACCGCCATGACGGATCTGGTGACGTGGGCCGAGCTGGGCGGTTCGCTCGCCGCGATAGGCGGCGCCGCCTACGCCCGGCACGCCCACCCGGCGGCGTACTGGTCCACGGTCGGGCTGCCGCTCTCGGTGGCCCGGCTGTTGGCCTCGTACTCCTCGACCATGGACGCTTGCGGCCTGACCGTCGAGCCGTCCCGGTGGCGGGCACTGGCTGTCCGGGCGACCACCCGCCGTGAGGTCCGGCCGGTGCCTCCTCGCCGGGGCGTCATCCGTCCCACCACGACCGGCCTGCGCATACGGCTGCGGCTGGCCCCGGGCCAGGAGCCGGCGGACGTGGCGGCCTCCGCCGAACGCCTCCGGCACGCCTGGGGCGTCCACGCCGTCCACGTGCGGGACGTCAAGCCGGGCGTCGTCGAACTGCGGCTCGTCGGCTTCGACGTGCTGCGGAAGGTGCGGATGCCCCGTCGGCTCGACGGCGGCTCGCTTCGGATCCCGGTGGCGTTACGAGAGGACGCGACCGCGTTCGTACGGGACTACCAGGCCGTGCCGCATGAACTGGTGCTCGGCGCAACGCTCTCGGGCAAGTCCATGTACCTGCGGAACCTGCTGACCGGGCTCGCCGCCCAGCCGGTGGCCCTGGTCGGCATCGACTGCAAGCGCGGGGTCGAGCTGGCGCCCTTCGCACCCCGGCTCTCCGCCCTGGCGACCGACCCGGACCAGGCGGCCGAGCTGCTTCCCGCGCTCATGAAGGAAATGGAGGACCGATACGACCTGATCAAGGCCCGGCAGGGCATCGCGCCCGGCACCCCAGAAGAGCTAATCACCTCGGACCTCTGGGGACTGCCGGAGGACGAACGCCCGGCCCCGATCGTGCTCTTCGTCGACGAGGTGGCCGAACTCTTCCTCGTCGCCACGCGGAAGGAGGAGGAACGGAGGGACGAGATGGTCACCCACCTCATCCGGCTCGCCCAACTCGGCCGGGCCGCCGGCATCTACCTCGAAGTCTGCGGCCAGCGCTTCGGCGCCGAACTGGGCAAGGGCGCGACCATGCTCCGCGCTCAGCTCACCGGCCGCGTCTGCCACCGCGTGAACGACGAAGCCTCGGCCAAGATGGCACTCGGCGACATCGCCCCTGAGGCGGTCCTCGCGGCCTGCGCCATCGCCCCCGAGCTGCCCGGCCTGGCCGTCGTCGGCGACACCTCCGGCGGCTGGTCCCGCATCCGCACCCCCTACCTCTCCCTCGCCGACGCCGCGGCCACCTGCCGCGCGACGGCTCACCTCGCCCCAGACGTACCGGCGCTCCACCCCCTCCGGCCGTACGTCCAGCCGATGCCGGTAGAGGCGTACGGGCCCGTAGCCACGGCCCGCCCGGTCATCGAGTAAGCGCACCCGCCCACGGCCGGCACGGCCGTCCCGTGCCACGTCCCTACCCCCTCCATGCCTGGAACCGGAAGGAGCTGCGCCGTGCGTGCCCTGTCCGTCCGCATCGACGCCGTACTCGTCCAAGCGCTGATTGCCGCCGCGCTGTCTTTCGCCCACCTGCATGACCTGGCGCTGGCCGCCGGACAGGACGGCTGGAAGGCCTGGGCCTACCCGGTCTCCGTCGACCTGCTGTTGGTCGCAGCCTGGCGGCGGCTGCGCTCCGGTGAGGCGAAAACGGCCGGGTGGTGCTGGTTCCTCGTCGCCCTGACCGCCTCGCTCGGCGCCAACGTCGCCACGGCCGGACTCCTCGACCTCGACGACGTGCCGGACTGGCTGCGCATCCTCGTCGCCGGATGGCCCGCGATCGCCTTCCTGGGCGGAACGCTGCTCGCCCACGGAGCAACCGCGGACGCCTCGACGGAGCAGCGCGAGTCGGCCCCGGAACCCATCGCGTCCGAAGCGCGCTCCTCTGCACCTGAGTTGCCCGCTGCGGAGCCGGAGCCGGCTCCACCCTCCACGCCCCCGGTCCCGCCGGCGCTCGTCACGCTCGCACGCAAGGTCGCCGACGAGCACCGCGCCCGCACCGGAACGCCCATCGACACCTCGACCCTTCGCTCCCGGCTCGGCGTCCCGCTGCCGCTGGCCCAAGCCATCTCCACCCACCTGACCTGACCCGGAGGACTTTCCCCCGTGCGCCCGTCCACGCTCCGCGCGCTGAAGCGTGCCGCCGAGCTGACCCGACAGAACCGCCTCACCGAAGCCGTGCTCATCGCCGAGCCCGTGATCCTCGCCGCCGACAGCTACGAGGGCGACGAGATCTTGCGCTGGCTGGCCGAGCACGTCACCGACTTCACCGGCCAAGACCTCAAGGAGACCCCCTGATGACCGCCAACCGCCGCTTCCGCCGCGTCGTCCGCATCGGCCCCGTGCAGGTCGCCACCTACTACGACGACCGGGGCCGCGAGAAGCACACCGCCGCCTGCACGGCTCCCCGCTGCGGCTTCGCCACCGACTACGACAGCCGCGCCGCCGCCGAGCTGGCCGCCCGTACTCACCGCTGCGCCGTCCGCTGAAGGAGCTTCCGTGACCGTCTCGCTGCCGCTCGTCTTCGTCCTCGGTGTCATCGCCTGGGCCGCGATCAAGTTTCTCGGCGTCCGGCTCTGGGTCGCCGTCGTGATCGCGCTTTTCGGCTTCTGGCTCTCGCACACCTTCCTCGCCCCCGCCATCGAATCCGGCACCCGTTCCGGGGTCGACGTCGTCAACGGCACCCACGAGTGACAAGGAGATCCGCCGTGTTCCGTCCCAAGCTGCCCGACGTCCCGACCCTGCCGACAACGGCCGTCACGCATCAGCAGACGCAAGCTCCGGTTGCCTCGGCCGGTCGTCCGGTCGCCCCGTACGTGGGCATCGGTGCCGGCGCGGTCGGCGCCGTGGTCGTCGTCGGGATCGTGCTCACCGCGCTCCTGGCGGCGGTCGCCGTCTCGGCCGTTTCCGTGGCCATCGCCGCCGTGGTCCTGCGCTCGCTCGTCAACGGCGCACACAAGCGCTGACCGGCCACCGGGGCGGCAACAAGCCGCCAAGCATCCCGCCGCCCCGGGGCCGTCCCTTCCGAACCGTCACGACAGCCGAAAGGAACTCCCATCATCACCCGGCAGACTCCGCCTCCGCTGGCGGAACTCTCCATGCTGGCCTCCCTCGGCACCCTGCCCGAGCTGGGCCGCCAACTGTCCGGCCTGGGCGGCTGCACCCGCCCGGTACGCCTCGACGGCCACCGCACCGAATACGCGGTGGACCGGACCACCGGGGAGATCGGCCGCGTCCTGCACCACCTGGACTCCTCCGCCCTCCCGGCCGGCCAGCTCCTCGTCCGCTGCAACAACCGCCGCGCCACCCGGTGCGCGGCCTGCGCCGAGACCTACCGCCGCGACACCTACCACCTGATCACCGCCGGACTCCGCGGCGGCAAGGGCACCCCCGAACGGGTCGCCACCCACCCGCGCGTCTTCGCCACCTTCACCGCCCCCGGCTTCGGCCCGGTCCACAACCGCCCCTCCGGCGATCGCCCCTGCCGCTGCGGCATCCGCCACGACGGCCAGGACCCGGCCCTGGGCACGCCCCTCGACCCGGACACGTACGACTACGAAGCGGCCGTGCTGTGGAACGCGCACGCCGGGGCCCTCTGGCAACGCTTCTCGATCTACCTCCGCCGGGAATTCGCCAAGCGAGCCGGCCTCACCCAGCGGGCCTTCCGCGACCATGCCCAGGTCTCCTTCGCCAAGGTGGCCGAATACCAGAAGCGTGGCGCCGTCCACTTCCACGCGGTCATCCGCCTCGACGGCCCGGAAGGCGGCGAGACCGCGCCCCCGGCCTGGGCGACGGCCGAGCTACTGACCGACGCCATCCGCGCTGCCGCCGCTGCCGCTCGCGTCGACGGCCCGGAGGTCGACGGCCGGCCGCACACCTTCGTCTTCGGCCGACAGCTCGACGTCCGTACGATCCGCTCTGCCGACTTCGGCGACGGCCAGGACCTGACCGAGCGGGCCGTAGCGGCGTACGTCGCCAAGTACGCCACCAAAGGCGCCGAGACGGCGACCGGCACCCTCGACCGGCCGATTCGCTTCCTCGCCGAGCTGGCACAAGCGAGGATCACCGACCACGCCCGGCGCATGATCCGCACCGCCTGGACCCTGGGCGCACGCACCGAGCTGGCAGACCTCCGCCTGCGGGCCTGGGCCCACATGCTCGGCTTCCGCGGCCACTTCTCCACCAAGTCCCGCCGCTACTCGACCACCCTCGGCGCCCTCCGCGACGCCCGCGCCGAATGGCGCCGCGCCCAAGCCGCTCCGGCCGTCGACACCGCCCAGGAAACGACTCTCGTCCTCGCGCACTGGGTCTTCGCCGGAACCGGCCTCTCCGGTGCTGAAAGCTGGCTCGCCGCCACCCTCGAACCCGCTCCCGGAACGGAAGGAGAACCGACATGGACCGCCGACGCGACGAACTCATGACCGTTCCGCAGATCCTTGCCGAGCTGGGTGGGGTGTCCCGGCGCACCTTCTACCGCTGGCGCGAATTGGGCCAGGGCCCCGCTGCGTTCAAGTTGCCCAATGGGGAGCTCCGGGTGTGGCGGAGTGACTTCACAACGTGGCTCCGGCAGTTGGAGGCGGCGGCGTGAAGTCTCTCGATGTGAAGGTCTGGAGCGTTCGTAAGCGGGACACCAAGACGCCCTCATATGGAGTCCGCTGGTCTGTTGCGGGCAACGTCTTCTCGGAGTCCTTCCGGACCAAGGCGCTCGCCGACCACTACCGCACGAAGCTCATGCGCGCGATGCGGGACGGCGAGGAGTTCGACACGGAGTCGGGCCTTCCGGCCTCGATGGAAGAGAAGAAGTCGGCCGTGTCGTGGTACGCCTTCGCTCTCAGGTACCTCGCCATGAAGTGGCCCCATGCCGCCCCCAACACACGGGACGGGATCAACGAAGCCCTCACCAGCGTGACGCTCGAACTCCTCGACGAGCGTGCTGGACGGCCGTCCGACGAGGTGATCCGCAGAGCACTGCGCAACTGGGCCTTCGTGCTGCCGGGGCCGGATGACCGGGAAGTCCCGGACGACGTGCGGAACGTTCTCCACTGGGTGTCCAAGGCGTCCCGGCCGCTCGCCGATCTCGCAGAACCGGCCACGGCTCGCGCGGTCCTCGACTCGCTGAAGCTCAAGCTCGACGGCACGGCGGCAGCGGCCGAGACGGTGCGGCGCAAGCGTCGGACGCTCGTCAACGCCGCGAATTACGCCGTCGATCTGGGGGAGCTGCGGGAGAACCCGATCACGGCTGTCCGCTGGCAGAAGCCAAAGGTGTCCAACCAGGTCGATCCGCGGGTCGTCGCCAACCCGGAGCAAGCACGAAACCTGCTGGCGGCGGTTTCCTACGTGGGCGGGTACCGGCGTGCCCGTGGTCGTCGCCTCGTGGGTCTGTTCGCCGCCATGTACTTCGGTGGTCTCCGGCCGGCGGAAGCGGTCGGCCTCGTCGAGACGGACCTGAACCTTCCCGGGCAAGGCTGGGGCTCGGCGCTGCTCCACCGGACACGTCCGTCCGTCGGCAAGCAGTGGACCGACTCGGGGGAGACCCATGACGACCGCGGGCTGAAGAACCGGCCGACCGAGGACGTCAGGCGGGTGCCCATCCCGCCCCACCTCGTCGCCGTGCTCCGCGAGCACCTGGCCACCTTCGGCACGGCGGACGACGGGCGGCTGTTCTTCAGCGAGAAGGGCTCGGTCGTCCCGTCCTCGACCTACTACCGCGTGTGGCAGGAGGCCCGGCTCCTCGCGCTTCCGCCGGCCGTCGCGGCCTCGCCGCTCGCGAGTAGGCCGTACGACCTCCGGCACTCGGCGCTGTCGACGTGGCTCAACGCCGGTGTCGATCCGACCGAGGTGGCCGAGCGCGCCGGCAACAGCGTCGAGGTCCTGCTGACCCGCTACGCCAAGTGCCTCGACGGACGGCAGGACGTCGCCAACCGGCGAATCGAGGACCTGTTGCGCGAGTACGAGTGAGGCGTCCTGCCCCAACACTGAGGCCCCAGACTTATCGTCTGGGGCCTTGTTCGCTCCCCGCCCTACCTGTGCTGCTGCTTCCTCACTTGTTCGGGCAGTTGCGCTTGTCGTGCCCGTGGTAGTTGCACACGCTGCACTTCCCAGCGTTGTGAGAGACATCGCACGTCCTCTTGTCGTGCCCCGCCTCGCCGCACCAAGAACAAGTGCGGGTCCCGCTCGCGCTCATTTCCCCTCCCCATGGTCCGTGGCTCGTCGCCAACGCACGGAGTGTAACGCCGCAAACCAGCTAGATCGGCGTTTTGTCAGACTGCTGGTGCTCCCGGCTTTCTCCCTTGAGTTGGTTGCTGCGGGTGCACTTACCATTGCCCGTCGACGGCACGCGGACCCTTTGGCGCCCGCCGGGTGGAGGGCCGCTTTCGCCTACGAGTGCTCGCAGTCTCCAGGGCTCACCTGCGGCGACGCTCCAAGATCCCGTCCACGCCTCGTCCACAGACCCCGACATACGCCCGCTCCGAGCGGCATACGCCTGCACATACGCGAAGACCCCGGCCTCAGCGTTTCCGCTGGTGACGGGGTCTTTGGGCACCTAATCCAAGGTGCCCCCGGCAGGATTCGAACCTGCGCACACGGCTCCGGAGGCCGTTGCTCTATCCCCTGAGCTACGGGGGCGTGTCGGTCGCGGTCGGTGTTGCTCGCGGCGACGGGTAGAACACTACCAGCTTGCCCGGGGTGGTCAGGTACGGGTTTTGGCGGGTCGGCGGCCCGGTCCCGACGGGCGTTGTCCCCCGCACGGGGTGGAAGTGGGGAAAACCCGGACGCGGCGGCCGGGGGCGACCTACTCTCGAGTTGTGCCTAGGGCGTCTGGCCGAGTTCTTGTTGTGGACGACAACAAGGTCATCCGGCAGCTGATCAGGGTCAATCTCGAGCTGGAGGGCTTCGAGGTCGTGACCGCGGGCGATGGTGCCGAGTGTCTGGAAGTCGTCCATCAGGTGCGGCCCGACGCCGTGACGATGGACGTGGTCATGCCCCGGCTGGACGGGCTCGGAGCCGTTGCCCGGCTGCGTGCCGATCCGCGTACCCGGGACCTGCCGATCGCGATCGTCAGCGCATCCACGCCGTACGAGGTCGAGGCCGGGCTTGCCGCCGGAGCCGATGCCTTTCTGTCCAAGCCTTTCGAGCCCGCCGAGCTGATCGTCCTCGTGCGGCAGTTGGTCGAGCGGAAGGCGAGGGGAGTGGGCGCCGGTTCGTCGGGGTTCGGGGCGGCGCATGTGCTCGGGCGGGCGGGGGAGAGTGAGTCGCCCGCTCAGGCGTGACCTGAGGGTGGTCCCAGCCGTGGCGTCCATATCGCGGGACTCCCGGAAACCGGGTCGCCTTCCCCGCCCCCTCCTCCCATACGCTTGACCCGTGACCCCCGTAGAGCTCTCCCGCACCGTGTTGCACGCGGTGCGTCGCGCTGTCGACGCGGGGGAGCTGAGTGTGGCCGTACCGGAGCGGGCCGTGGTGACGCTCCCCGGGCCCGGGGGGTGTGGTGACTACGCCACCAATGTTGCCCTTCAGCTGGCTCGGCCGGCCGGGCAGACGCCGCTGCGGGTGGCCGAGGTGTTGCGGCGTCGTCTTGTCGGGGTGGGCGGGATCGCCGACGTTGTTCTTACCGGGCCCGGGTTCATCAACATCAGTCTTGATGAGGGGGGTGGCGGGGCCGTCGGTGCCGGACTCGTTGCCGAGGTGCTGCGGGCCGGGGGGCGGTACGGGCATGTCGAGAGGGCCGGCGGGGCCGTCGTGCGGCTGCACTGTGCGCGTGAGGTGCGGGCCGTCGTCGTGGGTGAGGTCGTCGGGCGGTTGCTGCGGGCGCAGGGCGTGACCGTGCGGACCAGTGCCGAAGGGGTCGAGCCCCGCTGGACCGACGTCCTCGGGGTGCGGGTCGATGGTGGCGGGAGTGCGTCCGCCGAGGTGTCCGTGAATGTGCGGCCCGTGCCCGTGGCCGACCCCGACTCCCTTCTCGCCCTCGGGCGTGATGCCGGGCGCTGGGCGTTGCTGCGACCCGCCGGGCACGACCGGGTCCGGGGTGGGGCGGAGGGGCTCGTGCAGCGGGAGGTCAATCCGCTGTTCCGGGTGCGGTACGTGCACGCCCGGACCCGGGCCCTGGGGCGGAATGCCGCTGATCTCGGGTTTGTGGCTGATCCCGGGCCCCTGGAAGGCGCCGAGCGTGTTCCCCCCGCCACCCTCGCCGCCCTCGCCGACCACCCCCGCGTTCTCGCCGCCGCCGCCGAGCACCGTGCCCCGGACCGGCTCGCCCGGCATCTCGTCGCCGTGGCCGATGCCGCGCTGCCCCTGCTGCCCGGCGTGCTGCCGCGCGGTGGGGAGAAACCCTCGGCCGCCCACCGTGCCCGGCTGGCTCTCGCCGAAGCCGTCGGGGCGGTGCTGGCCGGCGGCCTGTCCCTGCTCGGCATCGACGCACCCGACCACATCTGAGAGAGCACGAAGAGCTATGAGCCGTTCCGCACACCCCGCCGGGCCCCGGCACGCCGATGTCCTGCCCGAGGGTCACTACACCGCCCCGGCGGACGACCTGAACGCCCTCGACCCGAAGGTCTGGGCCCACACCGTCGGGCGGGACGCCGACGGCGTCGTCACCGTGGGCGGGATCGCCGTCACGCAGCTCGCCGAGGAGTACGGGACGCCCGCCTACATCCTCGACGAGGCCGACTTCCGGGACCGTGCGCGGGCCTGGCGGACCGCCTTCGGGACCGACGCCGATGTTTTCTATGCGGGCAAGGCGTTTCTGTCGCGGGCCGTTGTGCGGTGGCTGGATGAGGAAGGGCTCAACCTGGATGTGTGTTCCGGGGGTGAGCTCGCCACCGCGCTGTCCGCCGGGATGCCGGCCGAGCGGATCGCCTTCCACGGCAACAACAAGTCGCCGGAGGAGATCGAGCGCGCCGTGCGGGCCGGGGTCGGGCGGATCGTGCTCGATTCCTTCCAGGAGATCGTCCGGGTCGCTCACATCGCCGAGTCGCTGGGCAAGCGGCAGCCCGTGCAGATCAGGATCACGGTCGGGGTCGAGGCGCACACCCATGAGTTCATCGCCACCGCTCACGAGGATCAGAAGTTCGGGATTCCGCTGGCCGGCGGACAGGCCGCGGAGGCTGTGCGGAGGGCGTTGCAGCTCGACGGGCTCGACGTGATCGGGATCCACTCGCACATCGGGTCGCAGATCTTCGACATGTCCGGGTTCGAGGTCGCCGCGCACCGCGTGGTGGGGCTGCTCAAGGACGTCCGCGACGAGCACGGGGTCGAGCTCGCCGAGATCGACCTGGGGGGCGGGCTCGGGATCGCCTACACCAGCGACGACGACCCCCGTGAGCCGCACGAGATCGCCAAGGCGTTGAGCGAGATCGTGACGCGGGAGTGCGAGGGCGCGCGGCTGCGTACGCCGCGGATCAGTGTGGAGCCGGGGCGGGCCATCGTCGGGCCGACCGCGTTCACGTTGTACGAGGTGGGGACCGTGAAGCCGCTGGAGGGGCTGCGGACGTACGTCTCCGTGGACGGGGGGATGTCCGACAACATCCGGACCGCGCTCTACGACGCCGAGTACAGCGTCGCCCTCGCCTCCCGCACCTCCGACGCCGAGCCGATGCTCGTGCGCGTCGTCGGCAAGCACTGCGAGAGCGGGGACATCGTGGTCAAGGACGCCTTCCTGCCGGGTGACCTGGCACCGGGGGACCTGATCACCGTACCGGCGACCGGGGCCTACTGCCGTTCCATGGCCAGCAACTACAACCACGCGATGCGGCCGCCCGTCGTCGCCGTACGGGACGGTGCGGCGCGGGTCATCGTGCGGCGGGAGACCGAGGAGGATCTGCTCCGGCTCGATGTCGGATGAGAAGTCGGGTGAGAACGGGTGGGAAGTCGAGTGAGACGCCGAGGGGGCGGCGGCGGGAGATCCTCCCGTCGCCGGGGGCGGTGAAAATGAAATGTACGTCTCATGATGCGGACTAATGGTAGGAATTCGCGTCCGGTGCATGAGACTGGTCGAACCGTAGACGGTAGAGGAAACGAGGTCGGATGATGCGTACGCGTCCGCTGAAGGTGGCGCTGCTGGGCTGTGGAGTGGTCGGCTCAGAGGTGGCGCGCATCATGACGACGCACGCGGCCGACCTCGCCGCCCGCATCGGGGCCCCGGTGGAGCTCGCGGGGGTCGCCGTGCGGCGGCCCGACAAGGTGCGGGAGGGCATCGACCCCGCCCTCGTGACCACCGACGCCACCGCCCTGGTCAAGCGCGGCGACATCGACGTGGTGGTGGAGGTCATCGGGGGGATCGAGCCCGCCCGTACGCTCATCACCACCGCCTTCGCGCACGGTGCCTCCGTCGTCTCCGCCAACAAGGCGCTCATCGCCCAGGACGGCGCCGCCCTGCACGCCGCGGCCGACGAGCACGGCCGGGACCTGTACTACGAGGCCGCCGTCGCCGGTGCCATCCCGCTGATCCGGCCGCTGCGCGAGTCGCTCGCCGGCGACAAGGTCAACCGGGTGCTCGGGATCGTCAACGGGACGACCAACTTCATCCTCGACGCGATGGACACGACGGGGGCCGGGTACCAGGAGGCGCTGGACGAGGCGACCGCCCTCGGGTACGCCGAGGCCGACCCGACCGCCGACGTCGAGGGGTTCGACGCCGCCGCCAAGGCCGCCATCCTCGCCGGGATCGCCTTCCACACGCGCGTGCGCCTCGACGACGTGCACCGCGAGGGCATGACCGAGGTCACCGCCGCCGACTTCGCCTCCGCCAGGCGGATGGGCTGCACCATCAAGCTGCTGGCGATCTGCGAGCGGGCCGCGGACGGGGCGTCGGTCACCGCGCGGGTGCATCCGGCGATGATTCCGCTCAGCCATCCGCTGGCCAACGTGCGCGAGGCCTACAACGCCGTCTTCGTCGAGTCCGAGGCCGCCGGACAGCTCATGTTCTACGGGCCCGGCGCCGGCGGTTCGCCGACCGCGTCCGCCGTCCTCGGCGACCTCGTGGCCGTGTGCCGCAACCGGCTCGGCGGCGCGACCGGGCCCGGTGAGTCCGCCTACGCCGCCCTGCCCGTCTCGCCGATGGGCGAGGTCGTCACGCGGTACCACATCAGCCTCGACGTGGCCGACAAACCGGGCGTGCTCGCCCAGGTCGCGACCGTGTTCGCGGAGCACGGTGTCTCCATCGACACCGTGCGGCAGTCCGGCAAGGACGGCGAGGCATCCCTCGTCGTCGTCACCCACCGCGCGTCCGACGCCGCCCTCGGCGGTACCGTCGAGGCGCTGCGCAAGCTCGACACCGTGCGGGGTGTCGCCAGCATTATGCGGGTTGAAGGAGAGTAACCAGCAATGACCCACCAGTGGCGCGGAATCATCGAGGAGTACCGGGACCGGCTGCCCGTCTCCGACAGCACGCCCGTCGTGACGCTCCGTGAGGGCGGCACCCCGCTCGTGCCCGCGCAGGTGCTCTCCGAGCGCACCGGCTGCGAGGTCCACCTCAAGGTCGAGGGGGCGAACCCGACCGGGTCCTTCAAGGACCGCGGCATGACCATGGCCATCAGCAAGGCCAAGGAGGAGGGCGCGCAGGCTGTCATCTGCGCGTCCACCGGGAACACCTCCGCCTCCGCGGCCGCGTACGGCGTGCGCGCGGGCATGGTGTCCGCGGTGCTCGTGCCGCAGGGCAAGATCGCGCTCGGCAAGATGGGCCAGGCCCTCGTGCACGGCGCGAAGATCCTCCAGGTCGACGGCAACTTCGACGACTGCCTCACCCTCGCCCGCGCGCTCAGCGACAACTACCCCGTGGCGCTGGTCAATTCGGTCAACCCGGTGCGGATCGAGGGGCAGAAGACGGCCGCCTTCGAGATCGTGGACATGCTCGGGGACGCACCCGACATCCACGTCCTCCCGGTCGGCAACGCGGGCAACATCACCGCGTACTGGAAGGGGTACCGGGAGTACGCCGACGACGGGGTCAGCACCAGGAAGCCGCGGATGTGGGGATTCCAGGCCTCCGGCAGCGCCCCGATCGTGCGCGGCGAGGTCGTCAAGGACCCGTCGACCGTCGCCACCGCCATCCGGATCGGCAACCCCGCCTCGTGGAACTTCGCGCTCGCCGCCCGCGACGAGTCCGGCGGCGCCATCGACGAGGTGACGGACCGTGAGATCCTGCGCGCCTACCGGCTGTTGGCCTCTCAGGAGGGCGTCTTCGTGGAGCCCGCGTCCGCCGCGTCGGTGGCCGGTCTGCTGAAGGCGGCCGAGCAGGGCAAGGTGGACCCGGGCCAGCGCATCGTGTGCACCGTCACCGGCAACGGGCTCAAGGACCCGGACTGGGCCGTCGCCGGCGCCCCGCAGCCGGTCACCGTGCCGGTCGACGCGGCGACGGCCGCCGAGCGGCTCGGCCTGGTCTGAGCGGCGGCGGCAGCGGCAGCGGCGTCGTGGAACGCGCCCAGCGTACGGGGGCGTAAGCGACGCTCGGCCGGGCATCTCACCTGCGGGGGGTGCACGGGGGGGCTTACGACACGCATCGTGCGCCTCCTGTGCGCCCTGTGTCGCCGCAGAACCTTCCTTCGATAGGCTGTACCGAACCCGCCTGCCGCATATGCAGCGGTGCCGCGCCGTCTCCGCGGTCGGAAGGCGGCCGCACACGCGGGCCGGCAGCAGCCGGCAGCGGTCGACCGTTGGGCAGGCAGCGGCGAACCCAGGGCCGTGTGCGTCGTGCGTCGTCGAATGTCGTGCGACGGGTCCGACACGTACGCCGGGCTCGACAGTTCCATCCCGACAGTTCCAACCGCCCCGACAGCTCCGACAGATACACAGTTCGACAGTCACCGCAGCTCAAGGAGAGTCATCGAGCGATGGCCGGTCCAGCGTTCCGCGCCGCCGCCGTCAGGGTGCGCGTCCCCGCCACCAGCGCCAACCTCGGCCCGGGCTTCGACGCCCTCGGCCTCGCGCTGGGGCTGTACGACGACGTGGTCGTCCGAGTGGCCGACTCCGGACTGCACGTCGACATCGCGGGCGAGGGCAGCGAGACCCTCCCGCGCGACGAGAAACACCTCCTCGTCCGCTCCCTGCGCACCGCCTTCGACTTGCTGGGCGGGCAGCCGCGCGGCCTGGAGATCGTCTGCGCCAACCGCATTCCGCACGGCCGCGGCCTCGGCTCGTCCTCCGCCGCCATCTGCGCCGGCATCGTCGCCGCGCGCGCGGTGACCATAGGCGGCGAGGCCCGCCTCGACGACGCCGCGCTGCTCGACCTCGCCACCGAGATCGAGGGCCACCCCGACAACGTCGCGGCCTGCCTGCTGGGCGGGTTCACCCTGTCCTGGATGGACTCCGGCGCCGCGCGGGCGATCAGGATGGACCCCGTCGATTCCATCGTTCCGGTGGTTTTCGTGCCCGGAAAACCGGTACTGACCGAGACCGCGCGCGGACTGCTCCCGCGGCACGTCCCGCACGTCGACGCCGCCGCCAACGCGGGCCGTGCCGCGCTGCTCGTCGAGGCCCTCACCAGGCGCCCCGAGCTGCTGCTGCCGGCCACCGAGGACCGCCTGCACCAGGAGTACCGCGCACCGGCCATGCCGGAGAGTGCGGCACTGGTGGAGAGGCTGCGCGGCGACGGCATCCCCGCGGTGATCTCGGGTGCCGGACCCACGGTGATGGCACTGGCCGACGCCGACACGGCCGACAAGGTCGAGGCGCTGGCCGGAGCGGAATGGGCGGCCAACCGGCTGAGCCTGGACCAGCAGGGCGCGAGCGTGCTGCCCCTGGCGACCTCCAGCGACATTTGAAACGCGCAGGGTTGCCGGATTTCGAGAGGGGGAATGTTTGTTGGATCCGGTAGTGTTAACCTCAAGTCTGCACCCGACCCCACCATGGCGAGGTGCCTCGTGTCCCCGTCCGGGACAGACATCCTTCCGGGAGCCCCCCAAGCCGCATTGTGTAGTGGATGCCGTACGTGATCTGCACGGCCTGCACGGACACTGAGCGGCCCGACGGGCACGCTCCGGAACCGGTGCGACCACGCCGCGTGACACGGACACAGGGTGCCACGGCCAGGGGGCGCGCCATCACCAGATATCCCTTCCGCCGTTCAGGCGGACCACCGCCCCGGCACGGTTCGCACAGCAAGAACCGAAGCCGGACAGCACAACCGGTCGCCGAGCCAGACAGGCCGACGTCCGCTCCAGGGAAGGACCCTTCGTGAGCGACACCACCGATCTGATGGGCGCACGTGTCGAGGAGACCGCTGCCGCGCCCGCCACGGACGCCTCCGCGCCTGCCACCGGTGCCGGCTCCCGGCGGCGCCGCGGTACCGGCCTCGAGGGCATGGTGCTGGCCGAGCTGCAGCAGGTCGCATCCGGCCTCGGCATCAGGGGCACCGCGCGGATGCGCAAGAGCCAGCTGATCGAGGTCATCAAGGAGGCGCAGGCCGCGGGGGGCGCCTCCGCCAAGGCCGCCCCCGCCGCGGACGCCGGCGAGACCAAGCCGAAGCGCCGCAGCACCTCCCGTTCCCGTACGGGCGACGACGCCTCCGCCGAGAAGGCCGAGCGGGCGGAGAAGGGCGGCAAGGCCGAGAAGAAGGCGGACACGGCGGACGCCGACCAGTCCGCCGCCCAGCAGCAGATCGACATCCCCGGGCAGCCGTCCGCCAAGGTCCCCGCCGACGCGCAGGCCGGTGCCGGTGACGACGCCCCCACCGAGCGCCGTCGCCGCCGCGCCACCGCGGGCGCGGGCAGCCCCGCCACCGACACGGTGGCCGTCGAGACCCGCGGCGAGCAGAAGGCCGCCGCGTCGGCCCAGCAGCAGCCCCAGTCGCAGGGCGGCCAGCAGCAGGGCCAGGGCGACGGCCGCTCCGACGGCGACGGCGGCGAGGGCCGCCGCCGCGACCGCCGGGACCGGGGTGACCGGGGCGACCGCGGTGACCGGGGCGACCGTGGTCGCGACCGCGACCGCCGGGGCAAGGGCGACGACCAGCAGAACCAGGGCGGCGGCGGTCAGCGCCAGCAGCAGGGCGGCGGCCGCCAGGACCGTCAGCAGCACGACGACGGCTACGACGACGACGGCAGTGGTCGTCGCGGACGCCGGGGCCGCTACCGGGACCGCCGGGGCCGTCGCGGCCGCGACGAGATCCAGGAGCCGCAGATCAACGAGGACGACGTCCTCATCCCGGTCGCCGGCATCCTCGACATCCTCGACAACTACGCGTTCATCCGGACCTCCGGCTACCTGCCCGGACCCAACGACGTGTACGTCTCCCTCGCCCAGGTCCGCAAGAACGGCCTGCGCAAGGGCGACCACCTCACCGGTGCCGTGCGCCAGCCCAAGGAGGGCGAGCGGCGCGAGAAGTTCAACGCGCTGGTCCGCCTGGACTCGCAGAACGGCATGGCGCCCGAATCGGGGCGCGGACGCCCGGAGTTCAACAAGCTGACGCCGCTCTACCCGCAGGACCGCCTCCGCCTGGAGACGGACCCCGGCGTCCTCACCACCCGCATCATCGACCTCGTCGCGCCGATCGGTAAGGGCCAGCGCGGTCTGATCGTGGCCCCGCCGAAGACCGGCAAGACCATGATCATGCAGGCGATCGCCAACGCGATCACGCACAACAACCCCGAGTGCCACCTGATGGTCGTCCTGGTCGACGAGCGTCCGGAAGAGGTCACCGACATGCAGCGCTCGGTCAAGGGCGAGGTCATCTCCTCGACCTTCGACCGCCCGGCCGAGGACCACACCACGGTCGCCGAGCTGGCCATCGAGCGCGCCAAGCGCCTGGTGGAGCTGGGTCACGACGTCGTCGTACTGCTCGACTCGATCACGCGTCTGGGCCGTGCGTACAACCTCGCCGCCCCGGCCTCCGGCCGCATCCTGTCCGGTGGTGTCGACTCGACGGCCCTGTACCCGCCGAAGCGGTTCTTCGGCGCGGCCCGCAACATCGAGGACGGCGGTTCGCTGACCATCCTCGCCACCGCCCTGGTGGACACCGGGTCCCGCATGGACGAGGTCATCTTCGAGGAGTTCAAGGGCACCGGCAACGCCGAGCTCAAGCTCGACCGGAAGCTCGCCGACAAGCGCATCTTCCCCGCGGTGGACGTCGACGCGTCCGGTACCCGCAAGGAGGAGATCCTGCTCGGCAGCGAGGAGCTGGCCGTCACCTGGAAGCTGCGCCGGGTGCTGCACGCCCTCGACCAGCAGCAGGCGATCGAACTGCTCCTCGACAAGATGAAGCAGACCAAGTCGAACGTCGAGTTCCTGATGCAGATCCAGAAGACGACCCCGACGCCCGGCAACGGCGACTGACGTCTTCGCCCGCACCACCCACCGCAGGGACCGCACCACCAGGACCGCCCCGTCGCGCACCGTGACGGGGCGGTCCTGTGTGCTCCCTGTGCGCGGGCGGCCCTGTGCGGCCGTGCTCTCTGTGCGCGGGCGGCCCGTGCGGCGCGATCTGCGCCACAGCCGCCGCACTCGCCGACGGGTGCGCCGGCTCCCACCCGGTCGGCCGAAACCCCAGGTGGCCGCCCCGATGGCGCCCTCGGCCGCCACGGAGGGTGACCGCTGTCGTACGTATCGGACACGTCCCGTTGTGCAACCCTGGCCCGAGTTCCGCCGTCTCCGTCACGGAGGGACGATGGTGAGGTACCGGTGGAAAACCGCCGGAGCCGACCGACCCGCCCCGACCGCAGGGGGTAACCGAACCGGACGAACACCGAGGAGCCCATGTCCGCCGAGAGCACGCCGGAACCCGCGATACCCGACCCCGGACAGGCCGGCGCCACCGGACCGGGACGCCGGGGCAGGGGCCGCCGCCGCAGGCCCCGAACGGGCCGCCGCAAGGCCCTGCTCGTCGCGGCCTGGAGCGCCGCCGGCATCGTGGTCCTGGGCGGCAGCGGTGCCGGAGTCCTGTACTTCAAGCTCAACGGCAACCTCACGAGCGTCGACATCGACCAGGCGCTCGGCGCCGACCGGCCCGAGAAGGCCGACAACGGCTCCGAGAACATCCTGGTCCTCGGCTCCGACACCCGCTCCGGCGGCAACAAGGACCTCGGCGGCGGCACCGACGACGGCACCGCCCGCTCGGACACCGCGATGGTCGTGCACGTTTACGAGGGCCACAAGAAGGCCAGCGTGGTCTCCATCCCGCGCGACACCCTCGTCGACCGCCCCGACTGCACCGACCCCGACGGCGGCGACCACCCCGCCGCACGGGGCGTGATGTTCAACTCCGCCTACTCCACCGGCGGCGGCGCCTGCGCGGTGAAGACCGTCGAGTCGATGAGCGGCCTGCGCATGGACCACTACCTGGAGGTCGACTTCAGCGGCTTCCAGAACCTCGTCGACGACCTCGGCGGCGTCAAGGTCACCACCACCGAGGACATCAACGACCCCGACAGCCACCTCGACCTCACGGCCGGCACCCACCGGCTCGACGGCGAGCAGGCCCTCGGCCTGGTCCGCACCCGGCACGGCGTCGGCGACGGCTCCGACCTCGGCCGGATCCAGCTCCAGCAGGCCTTCGTCAAGTCCCTGGCCGAGCAGGTCCGGGACATCGGCCTGCTCGGCAACCCGAAGAAGCTGTACGACATCGCCGACACCGCCACCAAGACGGTGACCACCGACTCCGACCTCGGCTCGGTGAACTCCCTGATGTCCTTCGCGAGCGGCCTCAAGGGCATCGGCCCGGACGGCATGCACATGGTCACCATGCCGGTGACCTACGACCCCGCCGACGCCAACCGCGTACTGGTCGAGAAGGCCAAGGCCGGCCAGGTGTGGACGGCCCTGCGGAACGACCGGCCGATCCCCGCGAGCGCCACCGAGGGCAACGCCACCGGCGGGGCCGAGGGCGTCGTCGGCAGCGGGCAGCGGGCGGCGGAATAGATCGCGGCCGCCCCCGGTTTTGGAGGGTGGCCCCAGTCCTGGCAGACTGGTACGTCGGCTCCGGTTCACGCTCCCGCATCCCGCGGCTGCGACCCGGCGCCCTCCCGGAACAGTAGGAGACACCTTGAAGCGCGACATCCACCCCGAGTACGTCGAGACGCAGGTCAGCTGCACCTGTGGCGCGTCGTTCACCACCCGCAGCACCATCGAGTCCGGCACCGTCCGGGCCGAGGTCTGCTCCGAGTGCCACCCGTTCTACACGGGCAAGCAGAAGATCCTCGACACCGGTGGCCGCGTGGCCCGCTTCGAGGCCCGCTTCGGCAAGGCTGCCGCCGGCTCCAAGAAGTAGCGAGCCCCCAACCGCCGGTCCACGGCCGCATCCCCTCCCCGGGGAGCGCCGGGACCGGCGTTTTTGGTCGCCCGCCTTCCCCTTCCAAGCAGTAAGCAGGAGCCCAAGATGTTCGAGGCCGTCGAGGAACTCGTCGCCGAGCACGCCGACCTGGAGAAGAAGCTCGCCGACCCGTCGGTCTTCGCCGACCAGGCGAACGCGCGCAGGCTGAACAAGCGGTACGCCGAGCTGACCCCGATCGTCGCCACGTTCCGCTCCTGGAAGCAGACGGGCGACGACATCGGCACCGCGCGCGAACTGGCCGCCGACGACCCCGACTTCGCCGCCGAGGTCAAGGAGCTGGACAAGCAGCGCGACGAGCTCACCGAGAAGCTCCGCATGCTGCTCGTGCCGCGCGACCCCAGCGACGACAAGGACGTCATCCTCGAGATCAAGGCGGGCGCCGGCGGCGACGAGTCGGCCCTGTTCGCCGGGGACCTGCTGCGCATGTACCTGCGGTACGCCGAGCGCGTCGGCTGGAAGACCGAGATCATCGACTCCACCGAGTCCGAGCTGGGCGGCTACAAGGACGTCCAGGTCGCCGTGAAGACCAAGGGCGGCCAGGGCGCCACCGAGCCGGGGCACGGCGTCTGGGCGCGGCTCAAGTACGAGGGCGGCGTGCACCGCGTGCAGCGCGTGCCCGCGACCGAGTCCCAGGGCCGGATCCACACTTCCGCGGCCGGCGTGCTCGTCACGCCCGAGGCCGAGGAGATCGACGTCGAGATCAACCCCAACGACCTGCGCATCGACGTCTACCGCTCCTCCGGGCCCGGCGGCCAGTCCGTCAACACGACCGACTCCGCCGTGCGCATCACGCACATCCCCACCGGAGTCGTCGCCTCCTGCCAGAACGAGAAGAGCCAGTTGCAGAACAAGGAGCAGGCGATGCGTATCCTGCGCTCCAGGCTGCTCGCGGCGGCACAGGAGGAGGCGGAGAAGGAGGCCGCGGACGCCCGGCGCAGCCAGGTCCGCACCGTCGACCGCTCCGAGAAGATCCGCACGTACAACTTCCCGGAGAACCGCATCTCCGACCACCGCGTCGGCTTCAAGGCGTACAACCTGGACCAGGTCCTGGACGGCGACCTCGACTCGGTGATCCAGGCCTGCGTCGACGCGGACTCGGCCGCCAAGCTCGCCGCCGCGTAGGCGCCGCGGCCGCACCCGTACGACCGGGCAGGCCGCGCCTGCACGATCCGACCAGCCGCACCCCTCGCCCGTACCGGACGAACCGCTCAGCCCCGGAGGACCAGCGTGAACCTGCTGCTCGCGGAGGTGGCCCAGGCCGCCCAGCGGCTGGCCGACGCCGGCGTGCCCTCGCCGCGCACCGACGCGGAGGAGCTCGCCGCGCACCTGCACGGCGTCAAGCGGGGCGAGTTGCACGCCGTGCCGGACGCGGACTTCGACGCCCGGTACTGGGAGGTCGTCGCCCGCCGCGAGGCGCGCGAGCCGCTCCAGCACATCACCGGCCGCGCCTACTTCCGCTACCTGGAGCTCCAGGTCGGCCCCGGCGTGTTCGTGCCCCGCCCCGAGACCGAGTCGGTCGTCGGCTGGGCCATAGACGCCGTGCGCGCCATGGACGTCGTCGAGCCCTGCATCGTCGACCTGTGCAGCGGCTCGGGCGCCATCGCGCTGGCGCTGGCCCAGGAGGTGCCCCGCTCGCGCGTGCACGCCGTGGAGCTGTCCGAGGACGCCCTGGTGTGGACGCGGAAGAACATGGAGGGGTCCAGGGTCGACCTGCGCCAGGGAGACGCCCTGACGGCCTTCCCCGACCTCGACGGGCAGGTCGACCTGGTCGTCTCCAACCCGCCGTACATCCCGCTCACCGAATGGGAGTACGTCGCCCCCGAGGCCCGCGACCACGATCCGCAGCTCGCCCTGTTCTCCGGCGAGGACGGCCTCGACCTGATCCGCGGCCTGGAGCGCACCGCGCACCGCCTGCTGCGCCCCGGCGGCGTGGTCGTCGTCGAGCACGCCGACACCCAGGGCGGCCAGGTGCCGTGGATCTTCGCCGACGAGCGGGGCTGGGCCGACGCGGCCGACCACCCCGACCTCAACAACCGCCCCAGGTTCGCGACCGCCCGCAAGGCGCTGCCGTGACCGCCCCGACGACTCCCACCCCGCAGTACGTGTACGAGGAGGCCCGCTAAATGGCACGGCGATACGACACCAACGACGCGACCGACCGTGTGACCGGTCTGCGCGAGGCCGCGTCCGCCGTCCGCCGTGGCGAGCTCGTGGTACTGCCGACGGACACCGTGTACGGCATCGGCGCCGACGCCTTCACCGCGGAGGCCGTCGGCGACCTCCTGGAGGCCAAGGGGCGCGGCCGCAGCATGCCCTCGCCGGTGCTCATCGGCTCGCCGAACACCCTGCACGGCCTGGTCACCGACTTCTCCGAGATGGCCTGGGAACTCGTCGACGCCTTCTGGCCCGGCGCGCTGACGCTGGTCGCCAAGCACCAGCCGTCGCTCCAGTGGGACCTCGGCGAGACCCGCGGCACCGTCGCCGTGCGCATGCCGCTGCACCCGGTCGCCATCGAGCTGCTCACCGAGGTCGGCCCCATGGCCGTCTCCTCCGCCAACCTGACCGGGCACCCGGCGCCCGAGGACTGCGACGCCGCCCAGCAGATGCTCGGCGACTCCGTCTCCGTCTACCTCGACGGCGGCCCCACCCCCGCCAACGTCCCGTCGTCCATCGTCGACGTCACCCGCGAGGTGCCCGTGCTGCTGCGCGCGGGCGCCCTGTCGGCGGAGGAGCTGCGGAAGGTAGTACCCGACCTCGAGGTGGCGAATTGACGGCCCCTGGGACGGGGCGTGGCATAGGCAACGGGGAACGTGCCGCGGAGATCACGACGACGTTCGTCGGACTTCCGCGCGACAGCTTCCGCATCCTCCACGTCAGCACCGGCAACGTCTGCCGCTCGCCGATCACCGAGCGGCTGACCCGGCATTTCGTGTCGGAGCGGCTCGGCGTGCTGGGCGGCGGCCTGATCGTGGAGAGCGCGGGCACCTGGGGCCACGAGGGCGCCCCCATGGAGACGAACGCCGAGACGGTCCTCGCGGACTACGGCGCCGACCCGGCCGGCTTCACCGGGCGCGAGCTGCTCGACGAGCACGTGATCCGCGCCGACCTGGTGCTCACCGCGACGCGGGACCACCGGGCGCAGGTCATCTCCATGGGCCACTCGGCGGGCCTGCGCACCTTCACGCTCAAGGAGTTCACCCGCCTGGTGAACGCCATCGACCCGGCGACGCTGCCGCCCCTGGAGGACGGCCTGGTCACCCGCGCCCGCGCCCTGGTCCGCGCCGCCGCCGCGCTGCGCGGCTGGCTCCTGGCGCCCACCGTCGACGCCGACGAGGTCTACGACCCGTACGGTGCTCCGCTGCCCTTCTTCCGCTCGGTGGGCGACGAGATACACCAGGCGCTGGACCCGGTCGTGACGGCCCTGACGGGAGTCCCGGCGCGGGCGTAGGGGCGGGGCGGCGCCGCGGGGGCCCTGCGTCCGGCGCCCGGAGCCTCGGACGGTGCTCGGCGTCGTGGTGGGGGTCGGCCGGGTCGGCGCCCGGCGTCCGGGGCCGTGCCCACCCGTCCCGCCCTGCGGGACGACTGCCCACGGCGGGGCGGGGCGACGGCCCACGGCGCGGCCGGGCGGCACCGGTCCGCGCGGCCTACATTGGACGTACGTCACCGTCGACGCACGCCCGGAGCGCACCATGTCGGTCACCCACGACGTCCTAGAGGCCGATGCCGATGTCCTGAGCCGTCAGGACCCCGAGCTGGCCGAGATCCTCTTCGCCGAACGCCGCCGGCAGTCGACGACCCTCCAGCTGATCGCCGCCGAGAACTTCACGTCCCCGGCCGTCCTCGCCGCCCTCGGCTCCCCGCTGGCCAACAAGTACGCCGAGGGCTACCCCGGCGCCCGCCACCACGGCGGCTGCGAGATCGTGGACGTCGCCGAGCGGCTCGCCGTGGAACGGGCCCAGGACCTCTTCGGCGCCGAGCACGCCAACGTGCAGCCCCACTCCGGCTCCGCCGCCGTGCTGGCCGCCTACGCGGCCCTGCTGCGCCCCGGCGACACCGTGCTCGCCCTCGGCCTGCCCCACGGCGGACACCTCACCCACGGCTCGCCCGCCAACTTCTCCGGCCGCTGGTTCGACTTCGTCGGCTACGGCGTCGACGCGGAGACCGGCCTCGTCGACCACGACCAGGTGCGCGCCCTGGCCCGCGCCCGCCGGCCCAAGGCGATCGTCTGCGGCTCCATCGCCTACCCGCGCCACCTCGACTACGCCTTCTTCCGCGAGGTCGCCGACGAGGTGGGCGCCTACCTCGTCGCGGACGCGGCCCACCCGATCGGCCTGGTCGCCGGGGGAGCGGCGCCCAGCCCGGTGCCGTACGCGGACATCGTCTGCGCCACCACGCACAAGGTGCTGCGCGGCCCGCGCGGCGGCATGGTGCTGTGCGGGAGCGAACTGGCCGAGCGGGTGGACCGGGCCGTGTTCCCGTTCACGCAGGGCGGGGCCCAGATGCACACCGTCGCCGCCAAGGCCGTCGCCTTCAAAGAGGCGTCGGCCCCGTCCTTCGCCGCGTACGCCCGCCAGGTGGTCGCCAACGCCCGCACCCTGGCCGCGCGGCTCGCGGACGACGGTCTCGTGGTGACCACCGGCGGTACCGACACCCACCTGATCACCGCCGACCCCGCCCCGCTCGGCGTCGACGGCCGGACCGCGCGGGGCCGGCTGGCCGCCGCCGGGATCGTCCTCGACTGCTGCGCGCTGCCGCACGCCGATGCCCGCGGGCTGCGCCTGGGCACCGCCGCCGTCACCACGCAGGGCATGGGACAGCGGGAGATGGAGGCGGTGGCCGCGCTGCTCGCCGGCGTGCTGCGGGGCACCACCGAACCGGCCTCGGCGCGGGACGACGTACGCTCGCTGGTCGCGGAATTTCCGCCCTATCCGGACTGAGACGGGGTAGGCGTGCACAGGTGCACAGCCACACGTGCAACCATCGTCGCTACCCGGAAGTCCTCAACCATATGCGCGCATCGCTAGGGTGTGGGGCTGAGGATGGCCAGCGAGACCTGTGGGGAAGCCTGTGCGTGAATACCTGCTGACGCTCTGCATCACGGCCGCGGTGACGTATCTGCTGACAGGGCCGGTACGGAAGTTCGCGATCGTGGCCGGAGCGATGCCGGAGATCCGGGCACGTGACGTGCACCGGGAACCCACTCCGCGACTCGGCGGTATCGCCATGTTCTTCGGGTTGTGCGCGGGCCTGCTCGTCGCCGACCACCTCACCAACCTCAGTGAGGTCTTCGAGAAGTCGAACGAGCCCCGCGCGCTGCTCTCCGGCGCCGCCCTGATCTGGCTGATCGGCGTCCTGGACGACAAGTTCGAGATCGACGCCCTGATCAAGCTGGGCGGCCAGATGATCGCCGCCGGCGTGATGGTGGTGCAGGGCCTGACCATCCTGTGGATCCCGCTGCCGGGCGTCGGCACGGTGGCGCTCACCCAGTGGCAGGGCACCCTGCTGACGGTGGCGCTGGTCGTCATCACCATCAACGCGGTCAACTTCGTGGACGGCCTGGACGGCCTCGCGGCCGGCATGGTGTGCATCGCGGCGGCGGCGTTCTTCATGTACGCCTACCGGATCTGGTACTCGTACGGCATCGAGGCGGCGGCGCCCGCCTCGCTGTTCGCCGCCATCCTGATGGGCATGTGCCTGGGCTTCCTGCCGCACAACATGCACCCCGCCAGGATCTTCATGGGCGACTCCGGCTCGATGCTGATCGGCCTCGTCCTCGCGGCCGGCGCCATCTCCGTCACCGGGCAGGTCGACCCGGACCTGATGAACCTGTTCACCGGCTCCGAGCGCAACGCGGTCCACCAGATGGTGCCCGTCTACATCCCGCTGGTGATGCCGCTGACCATCATCGCCATCCCGGCCGCCGACCTGATCCTCGCGATCGTCCGGCGCACCTGGCGGGGCCAGTCGCCGTTCGCCGCGGACCGGGGGCACCTGCACCACCGGCTCCTCGAGATCGGGCACTCGCACAGCCGCGCGGTGCTGATCATGTACTTCTTCTCGGCGCTGATCGCCTTCGGCGCGCTCGGCTACTCCGTGAACGCCGCGTCCATGTGGATCGTCCTCGGCGTGGTCGCCCTCAGCGCCATCGGCCTGGTGCTCCTCCTGCTGCCGCGCTTCACGCCGCGCGCCCCGCGCTGGGCCGAGCGGTTCGTGCCGCCGCGCTACCGGCGGCGCCGCGGGACGGCCGGGGTGGCCGCACCGGAGGCGGCCACGGGCGCGCCGGCGGTGGACGAGGACGCCGAGGAGCGGGTCCCGGTGGCCGCGGGCGTCTCGGGCGTCAACGGGGCGACCGCCGTCGGATCCCGTTCGCGCACAAGGTAAGAATCTGACTAGAGCATTGCCAACTCGTGGGGGAACGAATGCCCCTAATACCAGACAAGTGGGTGCAGTAATTGCTCAGGCGCGCAGTGTCACTCTCATGTGTGACAGCCAGCACACCCACAGGTAAAGGTCTCATCAAATAGTTTGTGATACGGTTCACGAGTATCCCGGGGGCCGCTGAAAGACCGTACTGCGACGGTCTCTTGGCGTGAGGACCTCACTCGGCCCGGGACTACGCTCGTCCATGACGACACCTACCCCCTGTGTGTGAAAGCGGAGTTGCCGCCATGCCGTCCAATGACGCCCGGATCCTGCTTCAGGCAGCCGTGCCCACGGCCGCCGTCGGCGCCGTCGCCGCCGTGATCAGTGCCGTGGTCGCGGGCGGCAAGGGGGCGTTGGGTGCCGTCGTCGCGACGCTGGTGGCGATGCTTTTCATGGGGATCGGTCTCTATGTCCTGCAGCGCACCGCCACATCGCTTCCGCACCTTTTCCAGGCGATGGGCCTGATGCTCTACGCGGCGCAGATCCTGCTGCTGTTCGTCTTCCTCGCCGTGTTCAAGAACACGACGCTGTTCAACCCCCGGTCCTTCGCGATCACTTTGGTCGTCGTCACGCTCGCGTGGATCGCCGCGCAGACGCGGGCGCACATGAAGGCCAAGATTCTCTACGTCGAACCCGAACCGACCGGCGAAAAGTCCGAAAAGACGGGCCACTCGTCGTGAGGGGTAGGGCCGGGATAAAGGGGCGTGTGAACTCCTGCTATCGTCCGGTGCCAACTGCGGCATCGCGGGCGCGGGCATCCGAGCTGACGCCTGCCGAATCGCGAGGCGAGATGCCCCACAGCCGCCCCCATATCCGTAACACCAGTCCCGTGCCGAACAGCGGCCCCGCGCCGCGCCGACACAACGAGGTTGCCGTATCCATGCGCCACGCTGAAGGAGCCCGCGGTGAGTGCTGACCCGACGCAGGTGCTCGCCTTCGAGACCGACTGCCACATCTTCGACGGCTGTGGCTTCCCGGCTCCCGGCCTGCATTCGTTCCTGTTCGAGCCCCTCTGGGGCGACGCGGACAGCAACCTGTACTTCAACAAGCCGATGCTGCTGGCCCTGCTCGGTTCCATCGTCATCGTCGGCTTCTTCTGGGCGGCCTTCCGCAAGCCGAAGGTCGTGCCGGGCAAGCTGCAGTTGGTCGCCGAGACCGGTTACGACTTCATCCGTCGAGGCGTTGTCTACGAGACCATCGGCAAGAAGGAAGGCGAGAAGTACGTCCCGCTGGTCGTCTCGCTCTTCTTCTTCATCTGGATGATGAACCTCTGGTCGATCATCCCGGTCGCCCAGTTCCCGGTGACGTCGATCATCGCCTACCCGGCGGTGCTGGCTCTCATCGTGTACATCCTCTGGGTCGTGCTGACGTTCAAGCGGCAGGGCTTCGTCGGCTTCTTCAAGAACGTCACCGGCTACGACAAGTCGCTGGGCGCCGTGCTGCCGCTGGCCATGGTCATCGAGTTCTTCTCGAACCTGCTCGTCCGGCCCTTCACGCACGCGGTGCGGCTCTTCGCCAACATGTTCGCCGGCCACACGCTGCTGCTGCTCTTCACCATCGCCAGCTGGTACCTGCTGAACGGCGTCGGCATCGCCTACGCGGGCGTCTCGTTCATCATGACCGTGGTGATGACGGCCTTCGAGCTGTTCATCCAGGCTCTGCAGGCCTACGTGTTCGTCCTGCTGACGTGCACCTACATCCAGGGCGCCATGGCCGAGCACCACTGAGCAAGCGCGCCCCGCACCTCCCGTATTCGTCCGGTGGCCAACCCCCACCGGTCCGTAAAGAAAAGGAAGAACTGGCATGTCCCAGACCCTTGCCGCTGTTTCCGGCTCGCTCGGCTCCATCGGTTACGGCCTCGCTGCCATCGGCCCCGGTGTCGGCGTCGGCATCATCTTCGGTAACGGCACCCAGGCCCTCGCCCGTCAGCCCGAGGCGGCCGGCCTGATCCGCGCCAACCAGATCCTCGGCTTCGCCTTCTGTGAGGCGCTCGCCCTGATCGGTCTGGTCATGCCGTTCGTCTACGGCGTGTGATCGCGGACCACTTCCCGCCGACTAGACGAAAGGCAAACCCATGAGCCCGATGCTCCAGATCGCGGCCGAGGAGATGGAAAATCCCCTCATTCCGCCGATCCCCGAGCTCGTCATCGGCCTGATCGCCTTCGTCATCGTCTTCGGCTTCCTCGCCAAGAAGCTCCTCCCGAACATCAACAAGGTTCTGGAAGAGCGCCGCGAGGCCATCGAGGGCGGTATCGAGAAGGCCGAGGCCGCGCAGACCGAGGCCCAGAGCGTCCTCGAGCAGTACAAGGCCCAGCTCGCCGAGGCCCGTCACGAGGCCGCGCGCCTGCGCCAGGAGGCGCAGGAGCAGGGCGCCACGCTCATCGCCGAGATGCGCGCGGAAGGCCAGCGGCAGCGTGAGGAGATCATCGCCGCCGGTCACGCCCAGCTCCAGGCCGACCGCAAGGCCGCCGCGTCCGCGCTGCGGCAGGACGTCGGCAAGCTCGCCACGGAGCTGGCCGGCAAGCTGGTCGGCGAGTCCCTCGAGGACCACGCCCGCCAGAGCCGCGTCGTCGACCGCTTCCTGGACGAGCTGGACGACAAGGCCGCGACCGCAGAGGCAGCCCGATGAGTGGGATGCACGGAGCGAGCCGCGAGGCTCTTGCCGCCGCACGCGAGCGTCTCGACGCGCTGACGGACTCCACGTCTGTCGACGCCGGCTCGCTCGCCGGCGAGCTGGCCGCCGTCACCGCGCTGCTCCACCGCGAGGTGTCGCTGCGTCGGGTCCTCACCGACCCGGCGCAGTCCGGCGAGGCCAAGGCCGAGCTCGCCAAGCGCCTCCTCGGCACCCAGGTCAGCGGCACCGTCGCCGACGTGGTGGCCGGCCTGGTGCGCAGCCGCTGGTCGCAGTCGCGCGACCTGGTGGACGCGCTGGAGGAGCTGGCGAACACCGCCGATCTCACCGCCGCGCAGAAGCGGGGCCGGCTCGACAACGTCGAGGACGAGCTGTTCCGGTTCGGCCGGATCGTCTCCTCGAACACCGAGCTGCGCGCCGCGCTGACCAGCCGGTCGGCCACCGAGGCGGCCAAGGGCGAGCTGCTGCGCAGCCTGCTCGGCGGCCGTGCGGAGCGGACCACCGAGCAGCTGGTGACGCGCCTTGTCACCGCGCCGCGGGGACGTAGCCTGGAGTCGGGACTCGAATCCCTGTCCAGGCTCGCCGCCGACCGGCGGGACCGGATGGTCGCGGTCGTCACCTCCGCGGTGCCGCTCAGCGACCCGCAGAAGCAGCGCCTCGGTGCCGCCCTGACGAAGGTCTACGGCCGTCCGATGCACCTCAACCTCGACGTCGACCCCGAGGTCGTCGGAGGGATCCGGGTGCAGGTCGGTGACGAGGTCATCAACGGCTCCATCGCGGACCGCCTGGAGGACGCCGGCCGCCGCCTGGCGAGCTGACTCCCCGCGCGACAACAGCAGCGACAACAGCACAGCAAGCAGTACGTACTTACGACGGCCCTGGTTGGGCCGTACAGAGGATTCACCTCTTACTGGGGGGAGTCCCGAAACGTGGAATACCCCCCAAGTGAAACTTCGGGCCCAACAAGGAGAGCAGGGAACTCAGATGGCGGAGCTCACGATCCGGCCGGAGGAGATCCGGGACGCGCTGGAGAACTTCGTCCAGTCGTACAAGCCGGACGCGGCCTCGCGCGAGGAGGTCGGTACGGTCACCGTGGCCGGCGACGGCATCGCGAGGGTCGAGGGTCTTCCCTCGGCCATGGCCAACGAGCTGCTGAAGTTCGAGGACGGCACCCTCGGCCTCGCCCTCAACCTCGAGGAGCGAGAGATCGGTGCCATCGTCCTCGGTGAGTTCAGCGGCATCGAGGAGGGCCAGCCGGTCAGCCGTACCGGCGAGGTCCTGTCGGTCGCCGTGGGCGAGGGCTACCTCGGCCGCGTCGTCGACCCCCTCGGCAACCCGATCGACGGCCTCGGCGAGATCGAGACCGAGGGCCGCCGTGCCCTCGAACTGCAGGCCCCCACGGTCATGCAGCGCAAGTCGGTGCACGAGCCGATGGAGACGGGCTACAAGGCCGTCGACGCCATGACCCCGATCGGCCGCGGCCAGCGTCAGCTGATCATCGGCGACCGCCAGACCGGCAAGACCGCCCTGGCCGTCGACACGATCATCAACCAGCGCGACAACTGGCGCACCGGCGACCCGAACAAGCAGGTCCGCTGCATCTACGTCGCCATCGGCCAGAAGGGCTCCACCATCGCGTCCGTGCGCGGCGCGCTGGAGGAGAACGGCGCGCTGGAGTACACGACCATCGTGGCCGCCCCCGCGTCCGACCCGGCCGGCTTCAAGTACCTGGCGCCGTACACCGGCTCGGCCATCGGCCAGCAGTGGATGTACGAGGGCAAGCACGTCCTGATCATCTTCGACGACCTGTCGAAGCAGGCCGACGCCTACCGCGCCGTGTCGCTGCTGCTGCGCCGCCCGCCGGGCCGCGAGGCCTACCCGGGCGACGTCTTCTACCTGCACTCCCGTCTGCTGGAGCGCTGCGCCAAGCTCTCCGACGCCGAGGGCGCCGGTTCGATGACGGGTCTGCCGATCGTCGAGACCAAGGCCAACGACGTCTCGGCGTTCATCCCGACCAACGTCATCTCCATCACCGACGGCCAGTGCTTCCTGGAGTCCGACCTGTTCAACGCCGGCCAGCGTCCGGCCCTGAACGTCGGTATCTCGGTCTCCCGCGTCGGTGGCTCCGCCCAGCACAAGGCCATGAAGCAGGTCTCCGGCCGACTGCGCCTGGACCTCGCCCAGTTCCGTGAGATGGAGGCGTTCGCGGCCTTCGGCTCCGACCTGGACGCCGCGTCGAAGGCGCAGCTGGAGCGCGGTCAGCGCCTGGTCGAGCTGCTGAAGCAGGACCAGTACCAGCCGATGGCCACCGAGAACCAGGTCGTCTCCGTCTGGGCCGGCACCACCGGCAAGATGGACGAGGTGCCGGTCGTCGACGTCCGCCGGTTCGAGAAGGAGCTCCTCGAGTACCTGCACCGCCAGGAGCAGGGCCTCATGACCTCCATCAAGGAGGGCGGCAAGATGTCCGACGACACCCTGCAGGCCGTCGCCGACGCCGTCGCCGCGTTCAAGAAGCAGTTCGAGACCTCGGACGGCAGGCTGCTCGGCGAGGACGCCCCGTCCGCCGCCAAGTGACGTAAGGAAGGGACCTGACTCATGGGAGCCCAGCTCCGGGTCTACAAGCGTCGCATCCGATCCGTCACCGCGACCAAGAAGATCACCAAGGCGATGGAGATGATCGCCGCCTCGCGCGTCGTCAAGGCGCAGCGCAAGGTGGCGGCCTCCACGCCGTACGCGCGGGAGCTCACCCGCGCGGTCACGGCGGTCGGTACCGGGTCGAACACGAAGCACCCGCTCACCACGGAGGCCGAGAACCCGGCCCGCGCCGCGGTCCTGCTCATCTCGAGCGACCGCGGTCTGGCCGGCGCCTTCAACTCCAACGCCATCAGGGCGGCGGAGCAGCTGACCGAGCGCCTCGAGCGCGAGGGCCGGCAGGTCGACACGTACATCGTCGGCCGGCGCGGTCTGGCCCACTACAACTTCCGCGAGCGCAAGGTCGTGGAGTCGTTCGCGGGCTTCACCGACGAGCCCTCGTACGCGGACGCCAAGCAGGTCGCGGCGCCGCTGATCGAGGCGATCGAGAAGGACACGGCGGACGGCGGCGTGGACGAACTCCACATCGTCTACACCGAGTTCATCTCGATGATGACGCAGACGGCGGTCGACTCCCGACTGCTGCCGCTGAGCCTCGAAGACGTGGCCGAAGAGTCGGGCGCGAAGGACGAGATCCTTCCGCTGTACGACTTCGAGCCGTCGGCGGAGGACGTCCTCGACGCCCTGCTGCCGCGCTACGTCGAGAGCCGCATCTACAACGCGCTGCTTCAGTCGGCCGCCTCCAAGCACGCCGCCACGCGGCGCGCGATGAAGTCGGCCACCGACAACGCGGGCGAGCTGATCAACACGCTCTCCCGTCTTGCCAACGCGGCCCGCCAGGCCGAAATCACCCAGGAAATCAGCGAGATCGTCGGTGGCGCCAGTGCCCTGGCCGACGCGAACGCGGGGAGTGACAACTAATGACCACCACTGTTGAGACCGCGACGGCCACGGGCCGCGTCGCCCGGGTCATCGGCCCGGTCGTCGACGTGGAGTTCCCCGTCGACGCGATGCCGGACATCTACAACGCGCTGCACGTCGAGGTGGCCGACCCGGCCAAGGAGGGTGAGCTCAAGACGCTGACCCTCGAGGTCGCCCAGCACCTCGGTGACGGCCTGGTCCGCACCATCTCCATGCAGCCCACCGACGGCCTGGTCCGCCAGGCCCCGGTGACCGACACGGGCACGGCCATCTCCGTCCCCGTCGGCGACTTCACCAAGGGCAAGGTGTTCAACACCCTCGGCGAGGTCCTCAACGTCGACGAGACCTACGACGGCGAGCGCTGGCCGATCCACCGCAAGGCGCCGAACTTCGACGAGCTCGAGTCGAAGACCGAGATGTTCGAGACCGGCGTCAAGGTCATCGACCTGCTGACCCCGTACGTCAAGGGCGGCAAGATCGGCCTGTTCGGCGGTGCCGGCGTCGGCAAGACGGTGCTCATCCAGGAGATGATCTACCGCGTCGCCAACAACCACGACGGTGTCTCGGTGTTCGCCGGTGTCGGCGAGCGCACCCGTGAGGGCAACGACCTCATCGACGAGATGAGCGAGTCCGGCGTCATCGACAAGACCGCCCTGGTCTTCGGTCAGATGGACGAGCCGCCGGGCACCCGTCTGCGCGTCGCGCTGGCCGGCCTGACCATGGCCGAGTACTTCCGCGACGTCCAGAAGCAGGACGTGCTGTTCTTCATCGACAACATCTTCCGCTTCACGCAGGCCGGTTCCGAGGTGTCGACCCTGCTCGGCCGCATGCCCTCCGCGGTGGGCTACCAGCCGAACCTGGCCGACGAGATGGGCCTCCTCCAGGAGCGCATCACCTCGACCCGCGGTCACTCGATCACCTCGATGCAGGCGATCTACGTCCCCGCGGACGACCTGACCGACCCGGCCCCGGCCACCACCTTCGCCCACCTCGACGCGACGACGGTGCTCTCCCGTCCGATCTCCGAGAAGGGCATCTACCCGGCCGTGGACCCGCTGGACTCGACGTCCCGCATCCTCGACCCGCGGTACATCGCGGCGGACCACTACCGGACCGCGATGCGGGTGAAGAACATCCTGCAGAAGTACAAGGACCTGCAGGACATCATCGCGATCCTCGGTATCGACGAGCTGGGCGAAGAGGACAAGCTCGTCGTCCACCGCGCCCGTCGCGTGGAGCGCTTCCTGTCCCAGAACACCCACGTCGCCAAGCAGTTCACCGGCGTCGACGGGTCGGACGTCCCGCTGGACGAGTCGATCGCGGCCTTCAACGCGATCTGCGACGGCGAGTACGACCACTTCCCGGAGCAGGCGTTCTTCCTGTGCGGTGGCATCGAGGACCTGAAGAACAACGCCAAGGAGCTGGGCGTCTCCTGAGCCGCGGCTCACGGTGAGCCCACGGCTCACACCGGAGGGGGCGGGCACGTCCCGTCCCCTCCGGCACGCACCTTAGACTTGTAACCAACACCCGGCTCTCCGGCCGGGTGGTGACCCGAGGAGCCACCTTGGCTGCTGATCTGCACGTCGCGCTGGTCGCGGCCGACCGAGAGGTCTGGTCCGGCGAGGCCACTCTGGTCGTCGCGCGCACCACGTCCGGCGACATCGGCGTCATGCCCGGTCACCAGCCGCTGCTCGGTGTGCTGGAGTCGGGCCCGGTGACCATTCGTACGAGTGACGGTGGGACGGTCGTCGCCGCCGTGCACGGCGGTTTCATCTCGTTCGCCGACAACAAGCTGTCGCTGCTGGCCGAGATCGCCGAGCTGTCGGACGAGATCGACGTCCAGCAGGCGGAGCGGGAGCTCGAGCGTGCCAAGGCGGAGGGCGACGCCCACGCCGAGCGCCGCGCGGACGTCCGACTGCGCGCGGCGGCGGGACGCTGATCCACAGCACAGTGCGATAGCGTCCTCCTGTGACGTCACTCAGCCGCGGCTGGGACCGGAGCCATCCGGACCCGGCCGCGGCTGAGGCAGATCCGGGTGGTTTTTCCGTTCCGTTACCTAGGAGACGAGGAGGTCGGTGTCGATGGCCCTCGCTCTGACTGTGTGCGGAATCGTTGTCGCCCTGGTGGTGATCGGGCTCTTCGTCTTCGGTCTGCGCCGCCGGCTGATCCAGCGGTCGGGCGGCACCTTCGACTGCTCCCTGCGGTGGGACGCCCCCAAGGAGGCCGACAGCGGCGGCAAGGGCTGGTCCTACGGGGTGGCCCGCTACAGCGGTGACCGGGTCGAGTGGTACCGCGTCTTCTCGTACTCCCCCCGGCCGCGCCGCGTGCTGGAGCGCTCGGCGATCGAGGTGGCCGGCCGCCGGCTCCCGGACGGCGAGGAGGAACTGGCGTTGCTCTCCGACGCCGTGGTCCTGACCTGTCTGCACCGGGGCTCACGGCTCGAACTGGCGATGAGCGACGACGCGCTGACCGGATTCCTCGCGTGGCTGGAGGCAGCCCCGCCCGGTCAGCGCGTCAATGTTGCCTAGAACTTGCTGCTAGCGGCCGCTTACTTCAGGCCGCTGTTGATGGCGTTCACCAGCTCGCCGTTCGAGGTGTCGCCGCTGAACTCCCAGAAGAAGGCGCCGCCGAGGCCCTGGTTCTTGGCCCAGGTCAACTTGGACGCGATGGTCGACGGGGTGTCGTAGGACCACCACTGGTTGCCGCAGTGCGCGTACGCCGTGCCCGCGACGGTGCCGGTGACCGGGCAGGAGTTCTTGAGCACCTTGTAGTCCTCGATGCCGGCCTCGTAGGTGCCGGGGGCCGCGCCGGTCGCCGAGCCGCCGGGTGCGGACTGGGTCACGCCGGTCCAGCCGCGGCCGTAGAAGCCGATGCCGAGCAGCAGCTTGGCGGACGGGACGCCCTTGGCCTTGAGCTTGGCGATCGCGTCCGCGGAGTTGAAACCGGCGGCCGGGATGCCGGAGTACGAGGTCAGCGGGGAGTGCGGGGCGGTCGGGCCGTCCGCGTCGAAGGCGCCGAAGTAGTCGTACGTCATCACGTTGTACCAGTCGAGGTACTGGGCGGCGCCGCCGTAGTCGGCCGCGTCGAGCTTGCCGCCGGAGGAGCCGTCGCCGGTGATGGCGGCGGTGACGAGGTAGTCCTGGCCGAACTCGCTGCGCAGCGCCTGCGAGAGGTTTTTGAAGGCCGCGGCACCGGAGGAGTCGCAGGTCAGGCCGCAGGCGTTCGGGTACTCCCAGTCGATGTCGATGCCGTCGAAGACGTCGGCCCAGCGCGGGTCCTCCACGACGGCCTTGCAGGACTTGGCGAACGCGGCCGGGTTCTGCGCCGCCTGCCCGAAGCCGCCCGAGTAGGTCCAGCCGCCGAAGGAGTACAGGATCTTGATGTTCGGGTACTTGGCCTTGAGCTGGCGCAGCTGGTTGAAGTTGCCGCGCAGCGGCTGGTCCCAGGTGTCGGCGGCGCCGCTGACGGACTGGTCGGCGGTGTACGACTTCTCGTACGCGGCGAAGGTGTCGTCGACGGTGCACTGACCGTTCTTGACGTTGCCGAACGCGTAGTTGATGTGCGTGATCTTCGAGGCGGAGCCCGAGGTGACCAGGTTCTTGACGTGGTAGTTGCGCCCGTAGACGCCCCACTCGGTGAAGTAGCCGAGGTTGACCTTGCCGCTCGGGCCGGGCTCGCCCCCGCCGTCGCCGGTGGTGCGGACCTTGACCGCGTCGCTGACGGGGCCGGTCTGGTCGGCGGTGTCGCGGGCCTGGACCGTGTACGAGTAGTCGGTGCCCTTGCTGAGGCCCGTGTCGGTGTGGGTGGTGCCGGTGACGGTGGCGATCCTGGCGCCGTCGCGCAGGACGTCGTAGTTCTTGACGCCCTTGTCGTCGGTCGCCGCCGACCAGGACAGCTTCACCGAGGTGTCGGTGATGCCGGAGGCGGTGGGGGTGCCGGGCGCGGAGGGGGCGGCGTCGCCGGGGACCGAGGTGCCGTCGCAGCCGCCGCCGTTGAGCTTGCAGTTGGAGGGGGAGCCGGGGCCGCTGCCGTTGAAGCCGAAGGAGACCGAGGCGCCGGGGGCGAGCGTCCCGTTCCAGCCGACGTTCTTGGCGGTCCAGTGGTCACCGGAGTTGGTGACGGTGGCGTCCCAGGCGGAGGTGACCTTGGTACCGGAGGGGAAGTCCCACTCGACGGTCCAGGAGTTGAGGGTGGTGGTGCCGGTGTTCTTCACCGTCCAGTTGCCGCCGAAGCCCGTTCCCCAGTCCTGGGTCTTGGCGAAGGTGGCCGTGGCACTCTCGGCCGCCTGGGCCTCACCCGCGAGGCCGACGAGACCGGCCAGGGGGAGCGTCAGGGTCGCGAGAAGTGCCGCGGCTCTGTGTCTGAAGCGCATGCTGCGCCTCCTTATGTGGTTGTCGGCGCGGGCCGACCGAGCCATCGGCCCGCAGTGCCGCGAGAATAGAAAGGTCTGGACCTTAGGTCAATAGGTCTGGACCAGTGCTCGCGCACATGGGAGCGCGGTCCCTCTCAGACGCCCAACTCCTGCGCCAGCACCGCCGCTTGCACCCGGCTGCGCAGCCCGAGCTTGCCCAGCAGCCTGCTGACGTGTGTCTTCACCGTGGCCTCCGCCATGTCCAGGCGCTCGGCGACCGCGGCGTTCGACAGCCCTTCGCCGAGACACGACAGCACCTCGCGCTCGCGCCGGGTCAGGTCCCGCAGCACCGACGGATCGGCGGCCGGCTCGCGGACGGGCTTCGCGGCGAACTCGGCGATCAGCCGCCGGGTGACGGCCGGGGCCACGATGCCCTCGCCGGACGCCACCGTGCGCACCGCCGCGATCAGGTCCTTGGCGTCCGTGTTCTTCAGCAGGAACCCGGCGGCCCCCGCCCGCAGCGCCCCGAAGACGTACTCGTCCAGGTCGAAGGTGGTCAGCACCAGCACGTCGGCGAGCCCTTCCCCGACCACCGCCCGGGTCGCCGACACACCGTCCAGGCGGGGCATCTGCACGTCCATCAGCACGAGGTCCGGCCGCAGTTCGCGGGCGAGGGCCACCGCCTGCTCGCCGTCCGCCGCCTCCCCGGCCACCTCGATGTCCGGCGCGCTGCCCAGGATCAGCACCAGGCCCGCGCGGACGGCGGACTGGTCCTCGGCGACGAGGACACGGATCATGCGAGGTCTCCTTCGGTCAGGGGCAGGGTGGCGCACACGGCCCAGATCGTGTCGCCCGCCGCGTCGGGGTCCGCCACCGCCCCCGCCTCGAACGTGCCGTGCAGCAGGGCGGCCCGCTCCCGCATGCCGACCAGGCCGGCCCCGGAACCGGGGGCGCGCGGGGTGTCTTTGGCGCCGTACGGGCTGGTCACGTGCACCCGCAGGGCACCCGCGTGCCGGGCGAGCCGGACGTGGACCGGGCCCTTCGAGGCGTGCTTGAGCGCGTTGGTGAGCGACTCCTGCACGATCCGGTACGCGGCCAGCTCGACCGGCGCGGGCAGGTTCTCGCCGGGCGCCGCGTCCAGCGTGACGTCGAGTCCGTTGGCACGGGCGCCGTCGACCAGCGCGTCGAGCCCGTCGAGGGTGGGCGCGGCGGCGGGCCCGGTGTCCCCGCCGCTCTCGTCCCGCAGGATGCCGATCAGGCGTCGCATCTCGGCCAGTCCCGCCACGCTGTTCTCGCGGATCACGCCGAGCGCCTGCCGGGTGGTCGCCGCGTCGTCCAGGGAGAGCGCGGCCGTGGAGTGGACGGCGATCGCGGAGAGGTGGCCCGCGACCAGGTCGTGCAGCTCGCGGGCCATCCGGGAGCGCTCCGCCGTCACCGCCTGGACCCGGTCCTTCTCGGCGAGCAGCGCGGTCTGCTCGGCCCGCAGCAGGGCGGCGTCGGCGGCCTCGCGGTGGTTGCGCACGATCAGGCCGGTGGAGGCGGGCGCGAAGGAGACGATCCCGACGGCCACACCGATCAGCAGCGCCTCGGGCGTCCGCCACAGGGCGAACGGCACCACGGTCCCGGCCACCGTGAGCAGCCCGGTGATCCGCGGGATGCGCCGGGCGGAGGCGGGCGGGCCGTACAGCACGGCGGCGTACATCACGTCGGTGTACATGATCACCGTGACCAGGCTGCCCCGGGTCAGCGTGTCCGCGATCAGCGCCGCGGTGCCCACGAGGAGGCCGGTGCGCGGCGCGTCCCGGCGCAGCAGTTCGCAGCCGGCCATGACGACGAGCGGGGCCAGCAGGGGCCAGCGGCCGTCGAACAGCACGACCGGCTCGTCGGCGGGCCGCACGCCCAGCCCGATGCCCCACAGCAGCAGCCCGCCGAGCAGCCCGCCGACGGCGACGCAGACGTCGAACCGGTGCGGGCGGGGGAGTCGTGGAGCCATAGCACCATCCAACACGGCCCGCGCCCCGCCCGCCTGGTCCCGCGGAACGGTCCCGTACTGCATCTTTCGATGTACCGGAGGTTCGTCACCCGCGACGACGAACGCAGCGGATCCGGGCGGGAGCCTGGAAGGGTGAACGAAAGGAGTGCGTCGTGGTCGTCGCGTTGATCATCGCCTGCGAGGTCGGTTTCTGGGTGCTCCTCGCCCTCGGTCTCGGCGCCCGCTACCTGCTGAGGTGGCGGCGCACCAGTGTGGTCCTGCTGCTGTGCGAGCCGGTGCTGGAGCTGGTGCTGTTCGCCGTGACGGCGTGGGATCTGAAGAACGGCGCCGAGCCGGGCTGGGAGCACGGCCTCGCGGCGCTCTACCTCGGGTACACGGTCGCCTACGGCCACTACACGATCCGCTGGCTCGACGGCCACGCCGCCCACCGGCTGGCCGGCGGCCCGCCGCCCGCCAAACCCCCGCGGTACGGCATGCCCCGCGCCCGGCACGAGGGAGCCCTGTGGCTGCGCACGCTGCTCGCCGCGGCCGTGGCGGGGGCCCTGCTCCAGGGCGCGGTCTGGTACATCGGCGACGGGGGCGACGTCTCGTCGCTGCGGTCCTTCCAGTGGACGGCCCTGCGGGTCGCCGCCATCCACGGCGTGATCGCCCTCACGTACCTGCTCTGGCCGAAAAAGGCCCCGCAGGGCGCACCGGGGCCGGGAGCCGGCACCTTCGCTCAGTCGCCGACGGGAACGCACCTCGAAGGCGCGCGGTTCGAAAAGGCACCGGGAACCGCGCGCCCGGCCACGAAGGAGCCGCAGACGAACGACGGCACCGCCGCCCGGCACACCCGGCGGAGTGCCTAGCGCTCCCCGCCCGGTACCCACAGCACGTCGCCGACCTCCTTGTTGGCGACGCGCGCCAGGATGAAGAGCAGGTCGGAGAGGCGGTTCAGGTAGGTCGCCGTCAGCGGGTTCATCGACTCGCCGTGCGCCTCCAGCGCCGCCCACGTGGAGCGCTCGGCCCGGCGGACCACCGTGCACGCCTGGTGCAGCAGGGCCGCGCCGGGCGTGCCCCCGGGCAGGATGAAGGAGCGGAGCTTCTCCACCTCGGCCAGGTAGCGGTCGCAGTCCGCCTCCAGCTTGTCGACGTAGAACTGCTCCACCCGCAGCGGCGGATACTCGGGGTTCTCCACCACGGGCGTGGACAGGTCCGCGCCCACGTCGAACAGGTCGTTCTGGACGCGCACGAGGACCTTGACGACCTCCTCGTCGAGACCGCCCAGCGCGATCGCCGTGCCGAGCACCGCGTTGGCCTCGTTGGCGTCGGCGTACGCGGAGATCCTCAGGTCGGTCTTGGGGACCCGGCTCATGTCACCGAGGGCGGTGGTGCCCTGGTCGCCGGTGCGGGTGTAGATGCGCGTCAGATTGACCATCGGACCAGCGTAGTCAGGCTCCGGCGCCACGGAACACGCGTGTGCCCGCGCGCACGGCCAGTGCGGTGAGGCCGAGGGCGACACGCTTGGCCGCACGAACGGTTCTCGCGGCCATCGGGCAGCGCATGGTCGACGGTGGGGAGCCGTCCGAAGTGTCCCGCGAGGTGATGCTGCTCCTCGACGAGATGGAGGATCTGTTGAGCGGGAAAGTCCTCAACTACGCCGTACGGGGAGCCGGGTGACACCCGAATGGCGCTCCACGGTGTGATGTCCGTCATGTGAGACGTGACGCGCGTTACTAAGCGGTCACACAGCCTCTCACTCCCGCTAACCTCCGGCCCAGACGACAATCAGCGCGTATTTCAGGGGAGTCGCACAGTGGCACGCAAGCTCGCCGTCATCGGAGCCGGCCTCATGGGGTCCGGCATCGCCCAGGTCGCCGCACAGGCGGGCTGGGACGTCGTCCTGCGGGACGTCACCGACGAGGCGCTGCGGCGCGGGACCGACGGCATCAGGGCCTCCTACGACAAGTTCGTCGCGAAGGGCAAGCTCGACGCCGACGACGCCGGGGCCGCCCTCGCGCGCATCACCGCGACCACCGACCTGGACGGAGCCGCCGACGCGGACGTGGTCGTCGAGGCCGTCTTCGAGAAGCTCGAGGTCAAGCACGAGATCTTCCGTGCCCTCGACAAGCTGGTGAAGGACGGGGCGATCCTCGCGTCCAACACCTCCGCCATCCCCATCACCAAGATCGCGGCCGTGACGCAGCGCCCCGAGCGGGTCGTGGGCACCCACTTTTTCTCGCCGGTTCCGATGATGCGGCTGTGCGAGCTGGTGCGCGGCCACAAGACCAGCGACGAAACCCTCGCCACCGCGCGGGAGTTCGCCGAGTCCACCGGCAAGACGTGCGTCGTCGTCAACCGCGACGTCGCCGGCTTCGTGACCACCCGGCTCATCTCCGCCCTCGTCGTCGAGGCCGCGAAGCTCTACGAGTCGGGCGTCGCCACCGCCGAGGACATCGACCTCGCCTGCCAGCTGGGCTTCGGCCACGCCATGGGGCCGCTGGCCACCGCCGACCTGACGGGCGTCGACATCCTGCTGCACGCCGCGGACAACATCTACACCGAGTCCCAGGACGAGAAGTTCGCCCCGCCGGAACTGATGCGCCGGATGGTGGACGCCGGTGACATCGGCCGCAAGAGCGGGCAGGGCTTCTACAAGCACTGAGGTCACGTCAGCCCCGGCACACGTCACACGCCGGGGTGAATTTCGGTATCGGTTCGCTTACAGGCGGCAACCTCCGGTCGTTTCGGCCAGTCAGAGGGTGCAACACCTGATATCGCCGAGAGACCACAACGCGCAGAACGCAACCGCAGAGACGACAGAGAAAAGACGCACGCCGGGGAGCGCATATGCACATCAGGGGCGACTACGTCGAGCTGGTCGTCGGGGGCCGCCTCGACGTCCGCAGCGCGGCGGACGCCCGTACGGTCCTGCACTCGGCCGTCGACGACGGAGTCGGCGACCTGGTCCTGGACCTGTCCGAACTGGACTCCTGGGACGCCACCGGACTCGGCGTGATCATGGGGGCCCACCGGCGGGCCGGCCGCTGCGGCCGGCGCCTGGTGCTGCGCGGGGTACCGCCCCAGATGCAGCGCCTGCTGGTGGCCACCCGGCTGCACCGGATCCTGGCCATCGAGGGCGGCATCGGCGTGGAGTCCCTGCCCCGGGTGTGAGGCCGCGCGGTCCATGAGGCGCAGACGACCGACCTTCATAAGCGGGTGACCGGACCTGATCGGCAGGTGAACGGTTCCGGCAAAGGCCCGACACACGCCCGACACGCGCAATCCTCACGAGAACGTGACGTCTCGGACGGGCCGCCACCCCGGACTGTCGGAGATACTGGGCGAAGGTTTAGGGTCTGGCTGCCCGCCCTTTTGCAACCCACCGGCGGGCCCGGACCAGAAGCGACAGCGCGGTGTGCGGCAAGGCCGGGAGGGTGGCTCCGCCCGGGGCCCTGCACACGACGCTTTTGGGGGGCTTGAACCAATGGACCCGAACAACCGGGGACCTGAGGAGTACGGCCAAGACGGCGACCACCAGGCGCCGCGCCCGCGCTCGCCCAGGGACTCCCTCACACCCGACTTCGGCCAGCCCGCGCCCGCGCTGGCCCGCACGGTGCAGCTCGTCTCCGGCGACTACCTGCTCACCGTCAACCCCGTCGACGGCAGCGAGATCGAGGTCTGCCCGCCCGCCGAACGGCCCGCCCGGCCCGAGAAGCTCACTGCCGCCGAGCGCGCCGAGGCGGAGCGCGCCGCGAGGCCGCCGGTCCCGCCCGGACCGGTCCGCACGGTCCTGGGCCTGCTGGCCCGCGAGGACGAGCGCGAACGCCTGGTGCGGCTGCTCGCCCGCGGCCGCTCCGTCCGGCTCACCGGCCCCGCGGGATCCGGCCGCACCAGCCTCCTCGACCTCGTCGCCGAGGACTGCGCCGGCCTCGCGCCCGACGGCGTCGTGCGCCTGAGCGGCTTCCACCGCACCGCCGACGACCTGCTCCACGACATCTTCTACGCCGTCCACCGCGCGCCCCTGCACCGCCCGGGCCGCCAGGAACTGCTCGCGCACCTGCGCGAGGTGGGCGCCGTCGTCGTCCTTGACGACGTCGAGTTCGGCGGCGCCGCCCTCGACGAACTCCTCGACGCCACCCCCGAGTGCGCCTTCGTCCTCGGTGCGACCCCGGACGTGCCCGCGCCCTCCGCCGACTCGGCCGTCGAGGAGGTCTTCCTCACCGGCCTGGACCGCTCGGACGGCGTGGAGCTGCTGGAGCGCGCCGCCGGCCGCACCCTCACCGAGGAGGAGGCCAACTGGGCGGGCGACCTCTGGTTCGAGTCCGAGGGCCTGCCGCTGCGCTTCGTGCAGGCCGGCGCCCTGTTGCGCCGCCGCGACCGGCTGCGCGCCGGTGCCGACGCGGTCGACGAGTTCGGCGTCTTCGCGGGCACCCGCCCCGCCGACGACACGCCCTACGAGTCCGCCGAGGCCACCGAGGCCGACGAGGTGCCCCTGCCGTCCCTCGGCGAGGCCGCCGCGCCCGCCCCGCTGCTCGCCTCCCGGCTCAGCTCCTCGGCCCGCGCCACGCTGGAGCTCGCCGTCGCGCTCGGCGGCGAGGTGCCGCACCAGGCGCACCTGCCCGCCCTGGTCGGCGACACCCACGCGGACGCCGCCCTCGGCGAGCTGGCCGACTGCGCGCTGATCTCGCCGGTCGGCTCCCGCTACCGGCTGGCGGCCGGCGTGCTCACCCAGCTGGAGAGCGCCGGGTACGCCGACGAGGCACCGGCGCGGGCCCTGTCCGCCGCCCAGCACTACTCCTGGTGGGCCGGACACCCCTCGGTCGGCCCGGAGAGGGTCTGCGCCGAGGCCGACGCCGTGCTCGCCGCCCTCGCGCCGCTGGTCCCGGCGACGACCCGGACCGCCGACGACGAGGAGAGCCCCGCCGTCCAGCTGGCCCGCGCCGCCGCGCCCGCCTTCGCCTCCGGGCTGCACTGGAGCGCGTGGGAACGGGCGCTGCGCTCCGGCACCGAGGCCTCCCGGCTCTCCGGCGACGTCGCGGAGCAGGCGTACTTCCACCACGAGCTCGGCGTCCTCGCGCTGTGCGAGGACCACCTCGACCGGGCCCGCGCCGAGCTGGAGGCCTCCATCGGGCTGCGCGGCGCGCTGTCCGACAAGCGGGGCGCCGTCGCCGGCCGCCGTGCCCTCGCGCTGGTCGCCGACCGCACCGGTGACACTCCGGGCCTGGGCAGCGGCGCCGCCGCGTTCGGTGCCGCGGGCGCCGCCGGGCCCGGTGCCGCCGGCGCCGGCCTCGGTCCGACGGCGGGGGAGCAGGTGCCCGAGGCGCGCCACGAGGTGACGCCGGCCGTGGGCATTCCCGCGCCCTTCCCGCCGCTCCAGCCGCCTCCGCAGTCCCCGACCCTGGTCACCAGCCGCGCGGAGCCCGACGAGCCGTCCGCCACGGTCGGCAGCGGCATCAAGGGCTTCGCCCGCCGCAATCTGGTGGCGGCCGGAGCGGGCGCCCTGCTCGTCGCCGTGCTCGGCACGGTCGTGACCCTCGGCGCCACGTCCGAGGGCGGCGCGGGCGACCCCTCCAACGAGGTCGGCGTCAACCCGTCCGCCAGCCAGGGCATCGACGACGGCGACCTCGGCGCCGACCGGCCCTCCGACGACGGGCAGGACCAGGACTCCTCCGGCAGCCCCTCCGACACCGGGGCGCCCAGCACGTCGGGCGCCCCGACGCCCACGGAGTCCGGGCAGCCCTCGGACGGGCCCAGCGACACCGGCAGCCCCGGCGACGACGAGGAGAGCCCCGACGACCCCGGCTCGCCGAACGAGCCGAGCAAGTCGCCGAGTTCCCCGCCGACGAAGCCGACGCCGCCGGACCCGACGGAGAGCGAACCGGACGACCCGACCACTCCGCCGGACTCGCCCGACCCGAGCCCCACCGAATCGGAGACGGAGGAACCGCCGCCGTCCCCCGACGACCCGCCCGTCTCCAACAGCGCCAGCGGCACCGTCACGCCCACCGCCTCGCAGAGCAGCGCGGGAGCGGGCACGCCGACCGGTTCCGGGCCCGCGACGGAGCAGATCGTCTGACCCCACCGGACGCCGGGCGGACCCCGCCGGGCGCCCGGCACCGGGCGACGCACGACGAGCAGCGCCGGCGCACGACCAACAACGAACACCGCACGACGCACGACGCAAAAGGGGCCGGGTCCGCGTGCCGGACCCGGCCCTCCCGTCTGTCTCCCGTCGTCGACGGGCGGCTCGCTCAGAACAGCCGCAGCTTGTCGTCCTCGATGCCCCGCAGGGCGTCGTAGTCCATGACGTGGCAGCCGATGCCGCGGTCCGTGGCCAGCACCCGGGCCTGCGGCTTGATCTCCTGGGCGGCGAAGACGCCGCGCACCGGGGCGAGATGGGGATCGCGGTTCAGCAGCTCCAGGTAACGCGTGAGCTGCTCCACACCGTCGATTTCGCCGCGCCGTTTGATCTCGACCGCGACCGTTGCGCCCTCGGCGTCCCGGCACAGGATGTCGACGGGCCCGATGGCGGTCATGTACTCGCGGCGGATGAGCGTGTAGCCCTCGCCCAGCGTGTCGATGCGGTCGGCGAGCAGCTCCTGGAGGTGCGCTTCCACGCCGTCCTTGATCAGGCCCGGGTCGACGCCCAGTTCGTGCGAGGAGTCGTGCAGGACCTCCTCCATCGTGATGATGAGCTTCTCGCCCGCCTTGTTGACGACGGTCCAGACACCCTCCTCGTCGCCCGCGCCCTCCTTCAGCGTGCAGGGCGGCGACATCCAGTTGAGGGGCTTGTAGGCCCGGTCGTCGGCGTGGATCGAGACGCTGCCGTCGGCCTTGACCAGGATCAGCCGGGGGGCCGAGGGGAGGTGGGCCGTGAGCCGCCCGGCATAGTCGACGGAGCAACGGGCAATGACGAGACGCATGGTCGGCAACGCTACTCGACGCTCCCGGCCCGACGCGATTCGCCCGTGCGCCCGGTGCGACGCGGCCGCGTGCCGGTGCCCCGCGGACTGTCCCACTTCTCCCCTTGGCCCCACCTTGCCCACTGGCCGATTGTGTGCGTACCCGAAGGGGCCCATCTCGGCATTCTCCTGGTGCGGTCACGATCGGTTGCTTACGGTATTGAACGGGAGGTCGCGAACTGTGTACGCAGCGTGTTCACCATCGCGCACTCTCTTCAACTGTCCGGCAACCCCCGTTGATCGGGGGTGCGAGAGGAGAACCCATGTCGCTCGACGTCTCACCGGCCCTACTCGAACAGGCCGAGCGAGGCGAGGTCGACGAAGCAACCTTCGTCGACTGCGTCCGGACCTCCCTGCCCTACGCATGGGAGATGGTCAGCTCCCTGGTGGCACAGCTGAAGGTCGACGGCGGAGCCTTCGCCGACAACCAGACGCCCCCGCCGGACGAGCAGGCGCGCGGCCAGCTGCTGCGCGCCCTCGCGAGTGACGCCATACGCGGTGCACTGCAGCGCCACTTCGGGGTGCGGCTGGCCTTCCAGAACTGCCACCGGGTGGCGGTGTTCCCGTTGGATTCCTCCGTCGACGAGAAGCTGACCCGCTTCACCTCGGTGCGCAGCCAGATCTTGAACCAGTCGCCCGAACTGCGCGACTGCTGAGGCCTTCCGGGTCGTCCGCTTGCCGCTCCGCACGCGGGAGGTGCGGTGCCACCGGAGCGGCAAGCTCCGCCCCGTACCGGGCCCGTGCCGGGGCGGCGGGCTCCCGCCCACCGCCTCCCGCCCGGCGCCTCAGCGGAGTTGGGGGAGCACCTCGGTTCCGAGCCGCCGTACGTTCTCCTCGGTCGCCGCGAGGTCTCCGGACCCCTCGACGAGCAGGGCGAAACGCGAGACGCCGGTCCGCTCGGCGGTCGCCGCGAGGCGGTCGGCGCAGAGCCGGGGAGGGCCCACCGGGTGCAGCCCGCAGAGCAGTTCGGTGTAGGCGTGCGGATCGCGCATCCGCCGCTCCCGGGCGTCCACCGTGACGTGGGCGCCCAGACCCTGCCGCAGCCAGCCCGGCATCGCCTTCAGCAGGGTCTCCGCCGCGTCCGTGCGGTGGTCGGCGATCTGGCAGACGCCGGCCGAGACGTGCGCGGCGCCGCGGACCCGGTCCGCCGGGTGTCCCGCCGCGCGGGCGTGGCGCCGCCACAGGGCGACCATCTCCGCCTTCTCCTCGTCGCCGACGTGCATGCCGAGCAGCATCGCCAGCCCCCGCTCGGCCGCCGTCCGCACACTGGCCGGGGAGGTGCAGGCGACGACGACCTCCGGGCCGGGCTCCTCCGACAGGGACTCCGAGGGGCGCGGAACCACGGGCACCTCGCGGAACCGGAAGCGGTCGCCCGAGGCGCCGACGGCCGGTTCGCGCAGCCAGCGCACCAGCAGGTCGAGCGACTCCGGGAAACCCGACTCGTACGCCGCGAGGCCCGCGCCGAACACCTCCAGGTCCACCCACGGCCCGCCCCGGCCCACGCCCAGCGTGAACCGGCCGCCGCTCGTGACGTGCAGCAGCGCGGCCTGCTCGCCGAGCGCCACGGGGTGGACGGTGGGGAGGACGCTGACCGCGGTGCCGACCCGGATGCGCCGGGTGCGGCCCAGCAGCAGCGCGGCCAGCGTCACCGCCGAGGGACACGTCCCGTACGGCACGAAGTGGTGCTCGGCCAGCCAGACCGTGTCGAGCCCGGCCTCCTCGGCGACCTCGGCCGAGCGGACCGCGCGGTGCAGCGCCTCCCCCTGGCCCTGGCCCGGGAACTGGGCTCCCAACACGAAACTACCTACGCGCATTGCCTTTCCCTGCTTCCTCGGCCCCGACAAGGAGCTCCCCCGCAGGGCATAACCGCCTGACACGTGCCGAGGACACGGCCGGACGGAGGAATTTGCGGATTGTCTGCAGAATCGACCGTTGTGGGAGGGTGTGCCGGTCCCGCCGGGGACCTCGCGCGGGCGAGTTGCGGTAGTTGGCGGCGTACGCGCACCCGGCTGTCCGTGCCGCGTAGGCTGGATGCGCCCTGCTTCCTGTATAGCTCCGTGAGGTGTCCCGTGTCCCCGCGTCGCAACCGACCCAAGGGAGCCGGTCCGTCCGGCCGGAGCGCCGAGGCCGACGGCGCCGGCCGCTACGGCGGCCTGCAGTCGTCGGAGAGCTGGCGGGGAGAGGACTGGAACGTACGGCACGTGGCGGGCGCGAGCGCCCAGGGGAAGTCGTACCGCTGCCCCGGCTGCGACCAGTTGATCCCGGACGGCGTCCCGCACGTGGTGGCCTGGCAGGCGCACGCGGGCGTCGACGACCGCAGGCACTGGCACAAGTCGTGCTGGAGCGCGAAGGACCGCCGCACCACGCGGGTGCAGCGGTCCCGTAACGCGCCGAGGTTCTGAGCGGCCCGGTCAGACGTCCCGCCGCTCCAGCAGGGCGAAGGCGCCGGCGAACACGGCCGCCGCCACGCCGAGCGCGATCCACAGCGGGTCCCAGCCCGACGGCCCGGAGTCGGAGAGCGAGTTGGCGTAGAAGATGCTCATCTGGTTCGGGATCGAGTACTCGAACAGGGCTTCCTGCACTCGCCGCAGCGAGTCGGAGAACATGAACAGGGCCATCACCAGCGGGGCGAGCAGGACGCCGATCATGATGGTGATGGCGCCCGCCGAGTGCCGGATGACCGAACCCACGGCCAGCGACAGCAGCCCGAGCAGCGCGATGTAGAGCGACACGCCGACGGTGGCCTTCAGCCACTCCTCGCCGGTGGGGTTCGCCGCGCCGTTGCCCTCCAGCATGGTCACCTGGGCCAGGGCGACCAGCGTCGAGGAGACCAGGGTCACCACGAACGCCACCAGGAAGAACACGATCGCCTTCGCCGCGAGCACCCGGCCGCGGCTCGGGCAGGCGGTCATCGTCGTGCGGATCATGCCCGTGCCGTACTCCGTGGCCGTGGTCAGCACGCCGAGCGTGATGACGCACATGCTGCCGAGGAGCAGACCGAAGAAGCCGAGGCTCAGCGGGCTCTCACCGGCCAGGTCGGAGGACGAGCTCGCCACCACACCGGCGGTCAGCAGCCCGATCCCGACGACCAGCAGCACGAACACGCCGAGCGTCCAGATCGTCGAGCGCACCGACTTGATCTTCGTCCACTCGGAGGCGATCGCGTGCACGAGGTTCGTGCGCACCACCGGGATGGGCGACGTGTAGGTCGGGTACGGCGAACCGGACGCCCCCTGCCACTCGGGGGCGGCCTGCGGCATCGGGTGCTGGGGCGTGCTCATCGGGCGTCCTCGGGCTTGGTCGGGTCGGTGACGGGCGCGGAGGCGGGCAGGGGAGCGGGAGCCCCGGAAGGCTGCGCGGGGGCCGCAGCGGGCGCCTCAGGCGGCTGCGGGGCCCCGGGAGCCGCCGGCGGCTGCTGGGCCGCGTACGGGTTGGCCGCCTGCTGTCCGCCCGGCCCGGCTCCCGGCGCCGCCTGGGCGCCGTACGGCCCCGCCGGCGCCTGGCCCGGCGCGCCCTGCGGCGCGGCGAACGGCCGGCCGCCCTGCTGGGGCGGCGGCGGGGCGTACCAGTCGGGCTGGCCCTGGCCGGGTACCGGCATCGGCGGCTGCGCGCCCGGCGGCAGCGGCTGCTGGAGCCCGGCCTTCCGGTCGTCGGTCGACCGGTAGTCGACGGCGCCCTGCGTCATCCGCATGTACGCCTCCTCCAGCGAGGCCTGGTGCGGCGACAGCTCCCACAGCCGAACGCCCGTGTCGTGCGCGATGTCGCTGATCCGGGGGAGCGGGAGGCCCGTCACGCGGAGCGCGCCGTCCTGCTCGGGCAGCACGTTGCCGCCCACCTCGGTCAGCGCGGAGGTCAGCTTCTCGCGCAGCTGCGGCTCGGTGTCCGGCGTCCGCACGCGCGCGAAGTCGGCGGAGTTGGCCGAGATGAAGTCCTTCACGCTCATGTCGGAGAGCAGCTGGCCGCGGCCGATGACGATCAGGTGGTCGGCGGTCAGCGCCATCTCGCTCATCAGGTGCGAGGAGACGAACACCGTGCGCCCCTCGGCGGCGAGCGCCTTCATCAGGTTGCGCACCCAGTGGATGCCCTCGGGGTCGAGGCCGTTGACGGGCTCGTCGAAGAGGAGGACCTGGGGGTCGCCGAGCAGGGCGGCGGCGATGCCGAGCCGCTGGCCCATGCCGAGCGAGAAGCCCTTGGAACGCCGCCTGGCCACGTCCTGGAGCCCGACCACGCCGAGCACCTCGTCCACCCGCCGGGCCGGGATGCCGGACAGCTGGGCGAGGCTCAGCAGATGGTTGCGGGCGGACCGGCCGCCGTGCACCGCCTTGGCGTCGAGCAGCGCCCCGACGTGGCGCGCGGCGTTCGGGAGCCTGCGGTACGGGTGGCCGCCGATCGTCACGTGCCCCGCAGTGGGGTTGTCCAGGCCCAGGATCATGCGCATCGTCGTCGACTTGCCCGAGCCGTTGGGCCCGAGGAAGCCGGTGACGGCACCGGGCCGTACCTGGAAGGACAGGTTGTACACAGCGGTCTTGTCGCCGTAGCGCTTGGTCAGGCCGACTGCTTCGATCATGCTCCGCACCCATCGGAAGGTTCAGGACAGCAGGGCACACGCCCCCGTAAGGGTTAGGAGGATATCCAGGCCCCGACGGTTCCGTTCAAGCCCGGGCAAAATCCGACGCTCCCCGGACGTGCCCGGAACCTTCCCGGAACCTTTCCCGGCGTGCTCTCCCGGGCCTGCCTCTTCCAGGCGTCCCGCCTTCTTAGGCGTCCCGCCTCTTCAGGACGGCGTACCCGCCGACCAGCGCCGCGACCACCCACAGCGCCATGATGCCGAGGCCGCCCCACGGCCCGTACGGCACGTCGTCGTCGAGGGGCGTGACCACCTGCATGATCCTGCTGCCGGCCTGGTCGGGCAGGAACCGGCCCACCTTCTCGGTCGCCGGGACACTGCCCAGGATGTTGGAGATCAGGAAGAAGAACGGCATCAGGATGCCCAGCGACAGCATCGGCGAGCGCAGCATCGCCGCCACGCCCATCGAGAACATCGCGATGAGGGTCATGTAGAGGCCGCCGCCGATCACCGCGCGCAGCACGCCGGGGTCGCCGATGGACGCCTTGAGGTCGCCCAGCATCGCCTGCCCGAGGAAGAAGGCGGCGAAGCTGGTGATCATGGAGACGACCAGGGCGAGGGCCGTGGCCACCATGATCTTGCCCGCCAGGAAGGCCCCGCGCCGCGGTACGGCCGCCAGCGAGTTGCGGATCATGCCGGAGCTGTACTCGTTGCCCACGACCAGCACGCCGAACACGATCATCGCCAGCTGGCCGAGGCTCGTGCCCGCGAAGCTGATGAAGGTCGGGTCGAACGTGAAGCGGTCCTCCCGGCTCATGTCGTCGAACTGGCTCTTCGACAGCGCCGAGATCAGCATGCCGAGGGCGATGGTGACGACCACCGCGAGGCCCAGCGTCCACACCGTGGACGCGACCGATCGGATCTTGGTCCACTCGGACCGGACGACCTGTGCCGCCGCCATGCTCAACCCCTCTTCCAGTCGCTGCCCCACGGCTGCTGCGGAGGCTGCCCCGGCTGCTGCTGCCCCGGCGCCGCTCCGGGCGGCTGTCCGTCGTGCGCGTGGTACTCCACCGACTCCGCGGTCAGCTGCATGAACGCCTCCTCCAGCGAGGCCCGCTGCGGACTCAGCTCGTGCAGCACGATCTGGTGGCGTGCCGCCAGCTCGCCGACGGCCTGCGCGATGTCGCCGTCCACCTCGAGCGCCTCGGCGCCCGGCTCGGCGACCTTGATGCCGGCGCCCTGCAGCGCGTCGAGCAGCTGCTCGCGCTGCGGGGTGCGGATCCGGACGTAGCTGCGCGAGTTCTCCGCGATGAACTCGGCCATCGAGGTGTCCGCCAGCAGCCGTCCCTGACCGATGACGACCAGGTGGTCGGCGGTCAGCGCCATCTCGCTCATCAGGTGGGAGGAGACGAAGACCGTACGGCCCTGGGCGGCCAGCGTCTTCATCAGATTGCGGATCCAGTGGATGCCCTCGGGGTCCAGCCCGTTGACCGGCTCGTCGAACATCAGCATCCGCGGGTCGCCGAGCAGCGCGCCGGCGATGCCGAGCCGCTGGCCCATGCCCAGAGAGAAGCCCTTGGTCTTCTTCCGGGCGACCGCCGTGAGCCCCACCGTGTCCAGGACCTCGCGCACCCGGCTCGCCGGGATGCCGTTGCTCTGCGCCAGGCACAGCAGGTGGTTGTAGGCACTGCGCCCGCCGTGCCAGGCCTTGGCCTCCAGGAGCGCGCCGATGTACGTCAGCGGGTCCTTGAGCTGGTCGTAGTGCTTGCCGTCGATCCGCACGTCGCCGGAGGTGGGCCGGTCCAGGCCCAGCACCATCCGCATGGTCGTCGACTTGCCGGCACCGTTCGGGCCCAGGAAGCCCGTGATGATGCCGGGTCGGACGGTGAAAGACAGATTGTTGACCGCCACCTTCTCGCCGTACCGCTTGGTCAGCCCCTCGAGCTCGATCATGGCGCCCACGCTAGAACGGGACGAGGCCCACTGCCACCCCAGTGGCAGAAGGCCTCGCCCTTGTTCGTACTTGTCCCTACTTGCCCTCCGTGACCCTTGGGTACCGGTTCGGCGGCCGAACGCCGCGTCAGCGGGACTGCTGGGCCGGCACCCCGCGGGAGGCCGACTCGTCCTCGGCCGGCGAACCGGCGGCCACCGCGGCGCCCGTGAGGGACGCCAGCATCTCGCGCACGTTGGTCAGCTGCGCGTTGATGGAGTCGCGGCGGTTGGTGAGGGCGGCCAGCTCGCGCTCCGACTCCGAACGGATCCGGTCGGCCTTGGCGTTGGCGTCGGCCACGATGTCCTCGGACTGGCGCTGCGCCGTCTCGACGGTCTGGCGGGCACGGCGCTCGGCGTCCGTGCGCAGCTTCTCCGCCTCCAGGCGCAGCTGCTCCGCGCGGTGCTCGATCTCCGCGAGCCGCTTCTCCGCCTTGGCCTGACGCGAGGCCAGGTCGCGCTCGGACTGCTCGCGGCGCTTGGCGAGGTTCGTCTCGAAGTCCGCGGCGGCCTGCGCGGCCTTGGCGCGGGTCTCCTCGAAGAGCGCGTCGGCCTCGTCGCGCTTGGACTGCGCGTCCTTCTGCGCCTCGGAGCGCAGCTGGGACGCGTCGCCCTTGGCCTTCTCGACGATCCGGACGCCCTCGTCCTCGGCCTTGGCCTTGCGCTCGGCGGCGTACGACTCCGCGTCGTTGCGCACCTGCTGGGCCGAGGACTCGGCCAGCTCCCGGTGCTGCTCGGCCGCGCGCCGGGCCTCCTCGCGCAGGTCCTTCGCCTCTTCCTCGGCGAGCCGCAGGATCTTCTCGACCCGGGCACCGAGACCGGCGTACGACGGCTCGGCGTCGTTGACCTGGGCCTGGGCGTTCTGAGTCTCGAGGTGGAGCTCCTCGATGCGCTTTTCCAGAGCGGTGATGCGGGACAGAGCGCTGTCACGGTCGGAGACGAGCTTGGAGATGCGTTCGTCCACCTGAGCGCGGTCGTACCCACGCCGCACAAGCTCGAAGCCGTAGGGGGAAGTGTCGCTCATGGGGTTCCTGTCGAAAGAGACCGGGTGAGGTGATAGAGGGAATCCTAGGCGCCAATGCGGTGTGTCATCGAGCGGATGCACGTTTGATACGGAGAATGACACCTCTTTTGAGTGGCTGAGCCGCGGACGGCTTGCCAAAGTCTTGGTCAAGGGTCCGGACGGAACTCGGCCAAAGATCTCCAGGAGACACCGAACCCGCCCCGAACGCTAGCTGTCTGACGACTTGCCACCCGAACGTGGGGCGCCCACCGTCGCTCCGGCCTTCACCCCGTTGTCCTTGGCGCCCCCCGGCGCCTCGAAGGACTCCAGCGCCTCCAGCACGTCCTGCACCCGCGAGATCTCCGCGTTGATGTCCTCGCGGCGCCGCACCAGGACCTCCAGCTCGCGCTTGCCCTCGTCGACCGTGCGCCGGGCCTCCTCGACCGCCTCGGCCTTCAGCTCCTCGGCCTCGCGGACCAGGGTGGCCTTCTTCTGCTCGGCCTCCTTCAGCAGCCCCTCGGCCTTCTTCACGGCGGCGATCCGCACCTTGCCGGCCTCGGAGTTGGCCTCCGACACCAGCTCCTTGGCCTTCGCCCCCGCCTTGGCCAGCTGCTCCTCGGCGGCCTTGATCAGCGCGTCGCAGCGGTCGCCGGCCGACTTCATCGTCTCGGCGGCCTCGCGGCGGGCCCGCTCGTGCAGTTCCTCGATCTCGGAGGTGAGCCGCTCGCGCAGCTCCTCCGCGCGCTCCCTGATGGCCGTCGCGTCCCTGCGCGCGCCGACCAGCAGCTCGTCCGCGTCCGTACGGGCCTTCTCCACCCGGGTGTTGCCCTCGACCGTCGCCTCCGAGACGATCCGGTCGGCCTCCGTACGGGCCGCGCCGACCATCGTGTCGGCCTGCGACTCGGCGTCCGCGGTGGTCTTCTGCGCCTGCTGCTGCGCCTCGGTGAGCAGCTTGTCGGCCTCGGCGGTGGTCTCCGTGATGAGCGTGTCGACCTGCTCGGCCGCCTCCGAGCGACGTTTGTTGGCGTCCTTGCGGGCCTCGTCGAGGGTGTGCTCGGCCTCCTCGCGGGCGGCCGCGGTGACCCGCTCGGCCTCGTTCGCCGCCTCGGTCCGCACCCGCTCGGCCTCGATGCGGATCCGCTCCGCGTGCTGCTGGGCGGAGCCGACGGTGTCCGCGGCCTCGGCCCGCAGCCGCTCCGCCTCGCCGGTGGCCTCCGAGACCATCTGCTCGGCCCGCGCGCCCGCCTCGGCCCGGACCCGGTCGGCCTCGGCGACCGTCTCCGTCGTCAGCCGGTCGGCCTCCGTCTGCGCCTCGGCCCGCACCCGCGCGGCCTCGTCCGCCGCCTCGGTGCGGACCCGCTCCGCCTCCGCGACCGTCTCCGTGCGCAGCCGGTCGGTCTCCGTCACCGTCTCGGTGGTGAGCCGCTCCGCCTCGGAACGCGCCTCGGTGATCAGGGTGTCCGCCTGCGTCGCCGCGTCGGACCGCATGCGGTTGGCGTCCTCACGGGCGTCCGCCCGGGTGCGCGAGGCGGCCTGCTCGGCCTCCGCGATGGCGTCGGAGGCCTCCGTACGCACCCGCTGCGCGTGCTCGGAGACGTCCGCGCGGATCCGGTCGGCCTCCGTGATGGCCTCGGACACCGTCCGCTCGGCCAGCGTCTTGGCGGCCTCCGACTCCTCCTGCGCCTCGTGCCTCAGGCGCCCGGCGTCCTCGCTGGCCCGCTCCCGCTCCGCGTAGGCGTCGGCGCGGACCCGGTCCGCCTCCTCCTCGGCCTCGCGCCGGGTGCGCTCGGCCACGTGCTCGGCGGCGCTGCGCAGCCCGGTGATCTCCTCCTGGGCCTGCTCGTGCAGCCCGGCGACCGACTCCCGCACCTGGGTCGCGTGCTGCTCCGCGGCCGACACCATCTCGGTGGCGCGCCGGTCGGCCTCCTCGACCAGCCGGACCGCCTCGGCCTGCGCCTCCTCCACGCGGTTGCGCGCCGAGGCCAGCAGCTCCTCGCTCTGCTCGCGGGCCCGCTCCCGCTCCTGGTCGGCCTCCTGCCGGGCGGAACCGAGCAGCTCCTCCGCCTCACGGCGGCGCCGGGCGGACTCCTCCTGGGCGGCGGCCAGCGCCTCGGACGCCTCCGCGGCGATGCGCTCGGCAGCGGTCTGCGCCTCCGCCCGCACCCGGTCGGCGCTCTCCTGCGCCTCCGACTTCAGCCGCTCCGCCTCGCTGGAGGCCTCCGAACGCAGCCGCACCGCGACGGACTCGCCCTCCGCGCGGGAGGCGGACGCGTCGGCGGCGGCCTCGGTGCGCAGCCGCTCGGCCTCCGTCTCGGCCTGCTGCTGGAGCGTACGGATCCGCTCCGCGGCCTCGGTGCGCAGCCGCTCGCTCTCCTCGGCGGCCTCGCGCCGGATCCGCTCGCCCTCCTCGCGGGCCTCGGTCAGCGCCTCCTCGGCGGCCGTGCGGCGCTCCTCGGCCTCGGTGTGCAGCCGCGTCAGGTCCTCGGCGGCCTCCTCCCGCCGGGCCTCGACGGCGCGCTCGGTCTCCTCGCGCAGCTCGCGGGCGGCCCGCTCGGCCTCCGCCTGGAGCTCCTCGGCGCGCTCGGCGGCCTCCGCGCGGTGCCGCTCGGCCTCCGCGCGGGTGCGCTCCAGGGTCTCCTCGGCCTGCCGGCGCAGGGTCGTCGCCCGCTCGATGGCCTCGGTGCGGACCTTCTCGCTGTCCGACGTCGCGGTCTGCCTCAGCTCGTCCGCGTCCGCCTTGGCCTTGGCGAGCAGCTCCTCGGCGGACTTCGCCGCCTCCTCGATCTGCGCCACGGCCTCCTTGCGGGCCTCCGCGCGGATCTTCTCGCCCTCGGCGACCGCGTCCGCCCGCAGCTGCTCGGCCTCGCCGCGCAGCCGGCGCGCCTCCTCCTGCAGCTCGACCGTCTTGGCGCGGTACTCCTTGGTGTCGTCCTTCGCCGCGCCCTTGAGCTGCTCGGCGATGTCGTGCGCCTCGCCGCGCAGCCGGTCCGCCTCGGCCTCGGCCTCGGTGCGGATTCGCTCGGCCTCCTCGGTGGCCGCCCTGGTCGTCCGCCTGGCGTCCTCCGACGCCTTGTTCAGTACGTCCTCGGCGGTCTTGGCGGCCTTGGACAGCTGGGTGGCCGACTCCTCGGCCGTGATCGTACGGGCCTTCTCCGCGGCCTCGGCGACGATCCGCTCGGCCTCGGTACGGGCGTCCGCGACCACCTGCTCGGCCTCGGACCTGGTGTTCTCGGCGTCCTTGGTGGCCTCGCCGACCAGCCGGGCGACCTGCTCCTTGGCGGTACGGGTGCGCTGCTCGTTGGTCGCCTCGGCGCTCGACAGTGCCTTGGCCGCGGCCTCCTCGGCCTCGGCGACCACCTTCTCGGCCTCGGTCTGCGCCTTGCGCAGCGACTCCTCGGCCTCGGACATCCGCTGCTCGGCGGCCCGGCTCAGCTCCTGGGACTGGCGGCGGGCCGACTCCGACTCGTCGGCGGTGGAGCTGCGCAGCTGCTCCGCGTGGTCGGTGGCCTCCTGCGCCTGGGTGGAGGCGGCGTTCAGCAGCCGCTCCGCGTCGGTACGGGCGCGGCGCAGGAGCTGCTCGGCCTCCGCGCGGGCGCTCTCGGCGTCGTCGCGCAGCCGCTGACGGGCCTCGGAGGTCAGCCGCTCGGCCTCCGCACGGGCCGCTGTCAGGGCCTGCTCGGCCTCGGCGCGGGACTCGTCGAGCAGACGGCGGGCCTGCTGCTCGGTGCGGGCACGCAGCTGCTCCGCCCACGACACGTTCTCGTTGACGTGCGACTCGACGGTCTGCCGGCGCTCGGCCAGCTCCTGGTCCAGCTGCTGGCGGCGGGTCACCGCCTCCTGGTGCAGCTCGGCCTGGAGCCGGGCGGAGTGCTCCGCGTGCTCCTGGAGGATGCGCTGGGTCTGCGCCCGGGCCTGGCTCAGCTCCCGCTCGGCGTCGGCCCGCAGCTGGTCGGCCTGCGTCTGCGCGTTGCGCAGCAACTGCTCGGCCTGGTACCCCAGGTCACCGCCGTCGAAGGCGGGCCGGGACATGATGGTGCGCCGCGCCTCGTGCAGCTTGGCGCGCAGCACCTCGACCTGGTAGCCGAGGTCCTCGGCGTGCTGGATCGCCTTTTCCCGCTCGGTCTTCAGCCGCTTCATCTCGGCCTCGAACCGAGAGAGGTGGTCGACGTCAGCCGCCGGCTCTCGCTCCTGGCTCTCGTAGCCCCGCACTGCGCGGTCCCATCCGTCCCCTGGTCGCAAATCTTCCCGAACGAGCTCCGTCCGTCCGCGGAACGGGGCCCCCGGGGAATGGTGTCAGATCAACGGCGGGGCTCGTGCTGCTGCCCCGTCGCCCGCCCCCCGAAACACGACCCCGGCGATCCCGCCGTCGCCGACGACAGGACCGGGTCACCCTGGACTGAGCGGCGACCGCGCCCAACCCTACCGGCCCCTATGTACGGGAGTCAGTGCTCAGGTGACTCAACGGCCGCCGATGTGACGAGTTCTGTCAGTACGCCATGGCAGTCCTTGGGGTGCAGGAAGGTGATCCGCGACCCCATGGAACCGCGTCGGGGCTCGTCGTACAGAACGCGTACGCCCTTCTCGCGGATGTCCGCGGCGTCCGCGTCCACGTCCGCCGTGCCGAAGGCGATGTGGTGGACGCCCTCCCCGTTCTTGGCGAGCCACTTGCCGACCGCCGAGTCCTCGCGGACGGGCTCCAGGAGCTGCAGGTAGGAGGCGCCCCCGTCCGACGTACCGTTGATCCTGAGCATGGCCTCGCGGACCCCCTGCTCCTCGTTGACCTCGGTGTGGGTCACCTCGAATCCGTAGGTGGCGCGGTAGAACTCGACGGTCGCGTCGAGATCGTGGCAGGCGATTCCGATGTGGTCGATTCGCGTCAGCATGGACTCAGTGCAGCGCTCCGGAGGTGGTTACGCAACGTGCGCGCCATCACACCGACAGCCCGGTGACGGGCGGGATACCGCTCAGTACATTCGAGTAAACCCTCGTTCACTTCCTCGGCCTGTGCGGGCCGGAAAAGGGGATCGCAGCCCATGTCTTCCGCAGCAGCATCAGGAACCTCCCGAACCTCTCGTGCCTCTCGTGGGAACGGCACGACCTCCGTCGTCGTCGCGGGCGCCCGCACCCCGATGGGTCGGCTGCTCGGCTCCCTGAAGTCCTTCTCCGGCGCCGACCTCGGCGGCTTCGCGATCAAGGCCGCCCTCGACCGCGCGGGGATCGGCGGCGACCAGGTCCAGTACGTGATCATGGGCCAGGTGCTCCAGGCCGGCGCCGGGCAGATCCCCGCCCGCCAGGCCGCCGTCAAGGCCGGCATCCCCATGAACGTCCCGGCGCTCACGGTCAACAAGGTCTGCCTCTCCGGCCTCGACGCCGTCGCGCTCGCCGACCAGCTCATTCGCGCGGGTGAATTCGACGTGATCGTCGCCGGCGGCCAGGAGTCCATGACCAACGCCCCGCATCTGCTGCCGAAGTCCCGCGAGGGCTACAAGTACGGCGCGGTCGAGATGATCGACGCCATGGCGCACGACGGTCTGACCGACTCCTTCGAGAACGTCGCCATGGGCGAGTCGACCGAGAAGCACAACACGCGGCTCGGCATCACCCGCCCCGAGCAGGACGAGATCGCCGCCCTCTCCCACCAGCGCGCCGCCGCCGCCCAGAAGAACGGTCTCTTCGAGGCCGAGATCACCCCGGTCGAGATCCCGCAGCGCAAGGGCGACCCGGTGCTGTTCAGCCAGGACGAGGGCATCCGGGGCGACACCACCGCCGAGTCCCTCGCCAAGCTGCGGCCGGCCTTCGCCAAGGACGGCACGATCACCGCGGGCTCCGCCTCCCAGATCTCCGACGGCGCCGCGGCCGTGGTGGTCATGAGCAGGGCGAAGGCCGAGGAGCTGGGCCTGGAGTGGATCGCGGAGATCGGCGCCCACGGCAACGTCGCCGGGCCGGACAACTCTTTGCAGTCGCAGCCTTCGCATGCCATCCAGCACGCCCTGAAGAAGGAGGGCCTGACGGTCGGCGACCTCGACCTCGTCGAGATCAACGAGGCCTTCGCGGCCGTCGCCGTCCAGTCAATGAAGGACCTCGGCGTATCCACCGAAAAGGTGAACGTCAACGGTGGTGCCATCGCCCTGGGACACCCCATCGGCATGTCCGGCGCCCGCCTGGTGCTCCACCTCGCGCTGGAGCTCAAGCGGCGCGGCGGCGGCGTCGGCGCGGCGGCGCTGTGCGGCGGCGGCGGCCAGGGCGACGCGCTGATCCTGCACGTGCCGGGCGCCTGAGCCCCAGAATGACGACTTCGCACCGAACGGATCGCTGAACGGAGCTGTGATGCAGGACGTCTCCTCACTGGTGGCCCAGGCCAGGGAAGGCCGGCCGCGGGCCGTGGCCCGGCTGATCTCCCTGGTGGAAGGGGCGTCTCCGCAGCTCCGGGAGGTCATGGAGGTCCTCGCCCCGCTCACCGGCGGTGCCTACGTCGTCGGTCTGACCGGCTCGCCGGGCGTCGGCAAGTCGACGTCCACCTCGGCGCTGGTGACGACGTACCGCAAGCAGGGCAAGCGGGTCGGCGTCCTCGCCGTCGACCCGTCCTCCCCCTTCTCCGGCGGCGCCCTGCTCGGCGACCGCGTGCGGATGTCGGAGCACGCCTCCGACCCCGGCGTCTACATCCGCTCGATGGCGACCCGCGGCCACCTCGGCGGCCTCGCCTGGGCCGCGCCGCAGGCGATCCGCGTCCTGGACGCGGCCGGCTGCGACGTGGTCCTCGTCGAGACGGTGGGCGTCGGCCAGTCGGAGGTCGAGATCGCCTCCCAGGCCGACACCTCCGTCGTTCTCCTCGCCCCCGGCATGGGCGACGGCATCCAGGCGGCCAAGGCCGGGATCCTGGAGATCGGCGACGTCTACGTGGTCAACAAGGCCGACCGGGACGGCGCCGACGCGACCGCCCGCGAACTCAACCACATGCTGGGCCTCGGCGAGGCCCGTGCCGCCGGCGACTGGCGCCCGCCCATCGTCAAGACGGTCGCCGCGCGCGGCGAGGGCGTCGAGGAGGTCGTCGAGGCGCTGGAGAAGCACCGCGCGTGGATGGCGGAACGGGACGTGCTCGCCGAACGACGACGCGCCCGCGCCGCCCGCGAGGTCGAGACCATCGCCGTCACCACCCTGCGCGAGCGCATCGGCGACCTGCACGGCGACCGCCGCCTCGGCGCCCTGGCGGAGCGCATCGTGGCGGGCGAACTCGATCCCTACCGCGCGGCGGACGAACTGGTGGCGGGCCTGACGAACGGCTGACGCCGGCCCGCCCCCGGGCCCGGACGGGACCGGTCAGTCGTCGTCGGAGTCGTCGGCGTCGGCGGAACCGGAGCCGTCGCGGTCGTCGGCGTCGTCCGCGTGGGAGCCGTCGTCGTCCCGGTCGGCCGTGACCTCGCCGGTCTTCAGGTCCACCCGCCAGTCCCGCTCGCCCTGGCCGGAGGCGCGGGTCTCGACCTCCCAGGCGGCCTTGGAACGGTCCGCACCGTCGCCACCGTCGTCGCCGTCGTCGTCCAGGTCCACGGACGTCACCGTGCCCTTGCCCGCCGCGGCCTGTGCCGCCTCGGCGGCGGTGACGGAGGTGCCCTTGAGCGCGGCCCGCGCCTCGGCGGCGTCGTCGTCCTCCTCCTCGGCGTCGGCGTCGGCGTCGGCGTGCGAGCCCAGGACCTTGCCGGAGGCGGGGTCGACCCGGACGCTGTGCCAGGTGCCGTCGCCGGAGAGGACGTCGACCTCCCAGGCGGCGCGCTCGCGGCGGTCGTCGCGGTCGTCGTCGTCCCCGTCCCCGTCCCGGTCCCCGTCGTCCGCGTCGTCCAGCTCGGCGGAGACGGCCGTGCCCGGCGTGTCGCGCAGCGCGGCGGCGATGGCCTCGGCCGCGGTCACCTTCGCGGCGGAGGCACCGGGGCCGTTGCGCCGGTCGCCGTCACGACCGTCGGCCTCGTCCCGTACGCCGCCGTCGTCGGACACGCTCACGTCCGCCCGGGGTGCCGTACCCCTCCCGTCGTCCTCCGCCGTCGCCAGCGCGGTCGCCGTACCGCCTCCGATCAGTGCGGCGGCGGTGACGGCGGCGATCACGATGTTGCGCCTCATGCGTTTTCCTCCGAGTCGTCCTGAGTCCAGCGGTTTTCGGTGACTTCACTGTCACGGACCGACGCTGAGGCCACGCTGAAGCCGCCTGAAGGGATCTTCAGCTCGGCTTTGCGACTCTTTAGGCATGCGCCTGTTGATCGTGGAGGACGAGAAGCGTCTGGCCGTGTCGCTCGCCAAGGGCCTCACCGCCGAGGGCTACGCCGTGGACGTCGTCCACGACGGCCTGGAGGGCCTGCACCGGGCCGGCGAGGGCGTGTACGACCTCGTGATCCTCGACATCATGCTGCCCGGCCTCAACGGCTACCGCGTCTGCGCCGCCCTGCGCGCCGCCGGGCACGACGTGCCGATCCTGATGCTCACCGCCAAGGACGGCGAGTACGACGAGGCCGAGGGCCTGGACACCGGCGCCGACGACTACCTCACCAAGCCCTTCTCGTACGTCGTCCTCGTCGCCCGCGTGAAGGCCCTGCTGCGGCGGCGGGGCCAGGGCGCCGGCGCCTCGCCCGTGCACGTCCACGGCGATCTCAAGGTGGACACCGCCGCCCGCCGGGTGTTCCTCGGCGAGGACGAGATCACCCTCACGGCGAAGGAGTTCGCGGTCCTGGAACAGCTCGTCGTCCGGGCCGGACAGGTCGTCTCCAAGGCGCAGATCCTGGAGCACGTCTGGGACTTCGCCTACGACGGCGACCCCAACATCGTCGAGGTCTACGTCAGCACCCTCCGGCGCAAGCTGCGGGCCGAGCTCATCCGCACCGTGCGCGGCGCCGGGTACCGGCTGGAGTCCGGGCGGTGAGCCGCCCCTTCGCCTCGGTGCGGGCCCGCGCCACGCTCGCGGCGACCCTCGTGGTCGCCGTCGCCCTCGTCGCGGCCGGTACGGCGGTCCTGCTGTCCCTGCGCTCCAACCTGCTGGGCGAGGCCGGCACCCAGGCGGAGCGCTCCGCGCGGGAGGTCGCGACCGGGCTGGCCTTCGCGAAGCCGTACGACGATCTGCCGCTGGACGTCGACGACCGGCCGGTGCAGGTCGTCGACGAGGAGGGGAGGCTGGTCGCCGCCAGTGAGGACCTGGAGCGGATCAGCGGCACCGGCGTGGACGCGGTGAAGCCGCAGCCGGCCGCCACCGCCCGGGACGGCGGGGACGACGAAGATGACGACGCCGCCGACGACGACGATGACCACGGCGAGTCCCTCGAACCCGGTGAGATCGGCGCCCGGACGACCGTCAGCGACGGCTCGGCGACCATCGACGGCGACACGGAGGACTACCGTTTCGCCGCCGTCCCCGTGGAGACCGAGGACCGCGGCCGGCTCACCGTCTACGCGGGCGCCCCGCTCTCCGCCGAACACGGCGCCGTCAACACCGCGCTGACCGTGATGCTGATCGGCTTCCCGGTGCTGCTCGCGGTCGTCGCCTGGGTGACCTGGCTGGTCACCCGGCGTGCGCTGCGTCCGGTGGAGGGCATCCGGCGCGAGATGGCCGCGATCACCGCCAGCGAGGACCTGGCCCGCCGCGTCCCGGTGCCGGACACGCACGACGAGGTGGCCAGGCTCGCCTCGACCACCAACGAGACGCTGACCGCGCTGGAGTCCTCGGTGGAGCGGCAGCGCCGGTTCGTCGCCGACGCCTCGCACGAGCTGCGCAGTCCGATCGCCTCGCTGCGCACCCAGCTGGAGGTGGCCGCCGCCCACCCCGAACTGCTGGACCTGGGCGGCGCGGTGGAGGACACCGTACGGCTGCAGCGGCTCGCCGCCGACCTGCTGCTGCTCGCGCGGCTCGACGCGGGGGAGCGGCCCGCGGACGCCCGGGTCGACCTCGCGGCGCTCGCGCGGGAGGCGGCCGAGGGGCGCCGCGGGGTGCGGGTGCGGGCCGAGGAGGACGTGACGGTGGCCGGGTCCCGGGGGCAGCTGGAACGGGTGCTGGCCAATCTGCTGGACAACGCCCAGCGGCACGCCCGTTCGGCGGTGGAGGTGTCCGTGCGGCGGCACGGGGCCGGCGGGGGCGGGCAGACGGCCGTGGTCGCCGTGGCCGACGACGGCGAGGGAGTGCCGGCCGCCGACCGGGAGCGGATCTTCGAGCGGTTCGTACGGCTCGACGCCGCCCGCAGCCGCGACGACGGCGGGGCCGGTCTGGGCCTGGCCATCGCCCGTGACGTCGCTGTGCGGCACGGCGGCACGCTCACGGTGCGGGACACCCCGGCGGGCGGCGCCCTGTTCGAACTCCGCCTGCCGGGTGCCTAGGAGAACGTGAGGACGGCGGCCGCCGGGGCGCCTCGCCTCAGCCCCGGCCCCGCTGCCCGCGCAGGTGCTCCGCGATGGGCCTGAGCGCCTTGTCCAGCTCCGTCAGGGTCTCCGGGGCCAGCAGGTCGATGAAGTGCCGGCGGACGGAGGCCACGTGGTGCGGGGCGACCTTCCGCATCGTCGCCATGCCGTGCTCGGTGAGGACGGCGTAGAGCCCGCGGCGGTCGGACTCGCAGTTCTCCCGGCGGACCAGGTTCGCGTTCTCCATGCGGGTGATCTGGTGTGAGAGGCGGCTCTTGGACTGCATCGTGGCCGTGGCCAGGTCGCTCATCCGCATCCGGTCGTCCTCCGACTCGGAGAGGTTCACCAGGATCTCGTAGTCGTTCATTGTCAGGCCGAACGGCTGCAGGTCCTTCTCCAGCTGGTGCGTCAACAGCTTGTTGACCTCCAGGTGGGTGCGCCAAGCACACTGCTCCGTGTCGGTAAGCCAGCGAGTGGCCGTCTCGGTCTCCATGAATGAAGTCTACCTAAAATGTTGAAAGGCGAACTAGTGACGGGGTCTTCCGTGACGGTGACGGTGCGCACGCGTTCGATGTCACACTCCGCAGATTACCGCTCACAGCCCGAAGCGGCGCTGGAGGTCCCCCAGCTGTCCGGGAAGCCCCGGTGCCCCCGACCGGCCACCCTGCCCTCCGGACGCGCCGCCGCCGGGCACTCCCGCCTGCTGCGGAGGCGCTCCCACGGCCTGCTCCGCCAGCAGCGCCTCGCTCGACTGCAGCAGCACCGTCCCCGCCCCCGCGAACTCGAACTGGTGCTCCTCCCCGGAGGCCCCGCCGAGCCCCGTCATCGCACGTAGACCGCCCAGCAGGCCGGTCATGTACCCGTGGTCGTAGTGATGGCACGGCGAGGGGCAGTCGGCCCAGCCGACCAGGGCCTGCGGGTCGACCCGGATCGGGGGTTCCATGAACACCACCGGGCCGTTGGACGCGGCCACGAACTTTCCGGTTCCGAGCAGGGTCAGGAAGCCCGGCACGATCGACTGCTTGAGCGCGAGACTTGGCTGAAAAGCGAGCAGGTTGCCCGAGCGAATGGTCAGATTGCCGTCTTCGAGGTCGTACGAGTTCACGTCGAAGGCCCGGTCGGCGAGGAGCATCTTGCCCGATCCCTCGGCCACGACCCAGTCGCTCGCGTGCAGAGGCGAATGGAACGACGTGCGCGTCAGATGGTCCAGCCGCCCGTGCCCGACACCGTTGAAGTCGATCGTCCCGTAGTAGGCGATCATCTTCCCCTTCTGCAGGAACCACTGGCTCCCCTTGAGCTCTACACAGAAGGTGTACGCGTTGACGTTGTCGTCGGCCGGCAGCGTCACCGGATCGTGGTGGACCGTGCTCACAGCTTCTCCTCCGACGCCTGGACGAACACCGTGCCGCTGCCGCTCAGCTCCAGCTGGAACGCCTCGCCCGAGCCGCGTCCCACCATGTCCCGCCAGCCCAGCGCCGTGGACAGCTTGTTGCGTACGTCCCCGTGGTGGGCGACGTACGCCTGCGGGTCGACGCGCACCGGTCGCTGCGGGGTGATCGGCACCTCGAAGACGCCGCCGTGGGCCATCACCGCCACCGAGCCGTGGCCCCTGAGGGACGTGGTGAACAGCCCCTGCCCGCTCACCTGGCCGCGCACCATGCCCATCACCCCGCCCTGCGAGCCGAGGAACACCGTGCTCTGCTCCAGGGTGCCCTCGAAGGCGAGGAGGCGGTCCGCCTCCACGTACAAGGTGTCACCCGAAAGGTTGATCACCTGTACGTGGTGGCCGCCGTGCCCGAAGAACACCGTGCCGCTGCCCTCGACGGTCATCAGCGGCGTGTCCTCGTTGGCCACCCGGCGCCCGATCATCGGCACGACCCCGCCCCGGCCGCCGGTCACGTTCGGGGTGAAGGACACGTCCCCCTGGTAGGCGAGCATGGCGCCGCGCTGGCTGAACAGGCGCTGACCGGGCGAGACGAACGCCCGCACCATCTTCGAGTTGATCTCCTCGAACGCCATCTCACACATCCCCCGCGATCGTGTTCCGCTCGCTCGGCTGCACGTACACCAGCCCGTCGCCCTCGAAGCGGATCTGGAAGGCCTCCCCGCCGCCCTCCCCGAAGAGCGTGCGGAAGGTCACGCCCGACTGGAAGGACTGCCGCAGGTTCCCCTGGTGCGCGACGTACGCCCCCGGGTCGACCGTCAGCGGGTACTGCGCGCTGACCCGCAGCACGACCGCCGGACCGTCCGACATGATCGCGACCTGCCCGTGCCCCTCGACGGTCGTGGTGAACAGCCCGTTGCCCTGTGAGGCGCCGCGCGTCCCGGTGAAGCTGGTGCCGGTGCGCAGCCCGGCGTCGGCCGCCAGGAAGTTGCTCGACTCGACGTACAGCTTGTCGCCCTGGAGACCCACCAGATTGATCTCCGAGGCCCGGTCCGCGAACCAGCAGGTCCCGTGCCCCTTCACCTCCATCACCGTCATCTGCTCGCCGGTGATCCGCCGGGTCACCATCCCCCGGAGGCCCTCACCGCCGCCGCTCAGCTTCTTGAAGGCCATCTCCCCGTCGTACGCGACCATCGAGCCGTTCTTCGCCTTCACGGCGTCCCCGGTCATGTCGACGGCGAGCACCTTGCTCTCTTGAAGTCGGAACATCGCCACAAATGCGAAGGTAGCCCCCCGGCCGGGTGGACCGACAGGTCCCACGGGTGGAGACGCACCCCGATTCCCACCCCTAGGGGTGGCGCCGAGGCCCTTGCCGACCCCCTCGCCCGGGCGCGTCGCACGGTTTGCCACAATGGTCGCGCGCTTGTGCGTGCGTTCACAAAGAGCGCGGCGGGGGCGTGCCCCCTTCGCGCTCCCGATCCCTCTCCCACCGACCCCCCTCCACCGAAGGTGACCCGTGGACCTCAAGACCGCCAGTGCCCTCCGCCGCCTCCGCCTGGTCTCGGCCCCCGAGGCGATCTCGTTCCTCCTCCTGCTGGTCTGCTCCGTCCTGAAGCGGACCACCGACTTCAACGCGGTGCCGGCCATGGGCATGATCCACGGCGTCCTCTTCGTGCTGTACGTGGTCTTCTGGGCGGACGCCTGGAACCGCGCCAAGTGGCCGCTGAAGACCGCCGCCCTCTACTTCGTCCTCTCGGTGCTCCCGACCGGCGGCTTCTTCGCCGACCGCAGGCTCAAGCGCGAGGCCGAGGACGCGGTCATCGCCACCCGCGCCCGCCAGGAAGGGGTCGTGGGCGCATGATCGTCGCCTTCTCCGTGACGCCGCTCGGCGTCGGCGAGGACGTGGGGGAGTACGTCGCCGACGCCGTCCGCGTGGTCCGCGAGTCCGGGCTGCCCCACCGTACGGACGCCATGTTCACGTCGATCGAGGGCGAGTGGGACGAGGTCATGGACGTGGTCCGCCGCGCGGTCGCCGCCGTCGAGGCCACGGCGCCGCGCGTGTCCCTGGTCCTCAAGGCGGACATCCGCCCCGGCGTGACGGACGGTCTCACCTCCAAGGTCGAGACGGTGGAGCGCCACCTCGCGGACTGACCGCGGCCAGCGGTGGTATCGAAAGGCGAGACGGGGCTGACCGGCATATGACCGGCCGGTAAGGTCTGTTGCCGTGTCCAAGCCCCTCAGTCTCTCCTTCGACCCGATCGCCCGCGCCGACGAACACTGGAAGCAGCGCTGGGGCGGCGTGCCGTCCATGGCCGCGATCACCTCGATCATGCGGGCGCAGCAGATTTTGCTGGCCGGGGTCGACGCGGTGGTCAAGCCGTACGGGCTGACCTTCGCGCGGTACGAGGCCCTGGTGCTGCTCACCTTCTCCAAGTCGGGCGAACTGCCGATGTCCAAGATCGGCGAGCGCCTCATGGTGCACCCGACCTCGGTGACGAACACGGTCGACCGCCTGGTGCGCTCCGGCCTGGTCGACAAGCGCCCCAACCCCAACGACGGCCGCGGCACGCTCGCCACCATCACCGACAAGGGCCGCCAGGTCGTCGAGGAGGCCACCCGCGACCTGATGGCGATGGACTTCGGCCTGGGCGCGTACGACGCCGAGGAGTGCGGCGAGATCTTCGCGATGCTCAGGCCGCTGCGGGTAGCCGCGGGGGACTTCGAGGAGGAGTGAGCCGGCCGGGTGGTCCGCCGACCCGCTCGAAGATCGCGCGAGGCGTGCCGTTACGCTCGTGGCCATGAAACGAAGCGTGCTGACCCGCTACCGGGTCATGGCGTACGTCACCGGTGTGCTGCTGATCGCGCTGTGCCTTGGCATGATCGCCAAGTACGTGCTGGATCTGGGCGGCGCCGCCGACTTCACCCAGGTCGTCAGCATCGCGCACGGCTGGCTGTACGTGATCTACCTCGTCGTCGCCTTCGACCTGGGCTCCAAGGCGAAGTGGCCGGTGAAGAAGCAGCTGTGGGTGCTGCTCGCCGGGACCGTTCCGACGGCCGCCTTCTTCGTGGAACGACGGATCAGCCAGGAGCTGGAGGCGAAGGTCGCCGGCGCCGAGGCGCCCGCCCCCGCCGAGGCGTGACCGGCCCCTCACCGGCCGTCCCCCCCCGCTGTCCCCCCGCCGTGCGGACACCCGCACGGCGGTACCCCATCGACATTTACTTGGACGTCCTAGTAAATTGAGGGTATGGACGCTCATGCCATAGAGGAGGGCCGCCTTCGCTGGCAGGCCCGGTACGACGCGGCACGCAAGCGCGACGCGGACTTCACCACGCTCTCCGGCGATCCCGTGGAGCCGGTGTACGGGCCCCGGCCCGGGGACGAGTACGAGGGCTTCGAGCGGATCGGCTGGCCGGGGGAGTACCCCTTCACCCGCGGTCTGCATCCGACCGGGTACCGGGGGCGGACGTGGACGATCCGGCAGTTCGCCGGGTTCGGCAACGCCGAGCAGACCAACGAGCGCTACAAGATGATCCTCCGCAACGGCGGCGGCGGGCTCTCGGTCGCCTTCGACATGCCGACGCTGATGGGCCGCGACTCCGACGACCCGCGCGCGCTGGGCGAGGTCGGGCACTGCGGCGTGGCCATCGACTCGGCCGCCGACATGGAGGTGCTGTTCAGGGACATCCCGCTCGGGGACGTGACCACCTCCATGACGATCAGCGGGCCCGCCGTGCCCGTGTTCTGCATGTACCTGGTCGCCGCGGAGCGGCAGGGCGTCGACGCGGGCGTGCTCAACGGCACGCTGCAGACCGACATCTTCAAGGAGTACATCGCCCAGAAGGAGTGGCTCTTCCAGCCCGAGCCGCACCTGCGCCTCATCGGCGACCTCATGGAGTACTGCGCGGCCGGCATTCCCGCCTACAAGCCGCTGTCGGTCTCCGGGTACCACATCCGCGAGGCCGGGGCGACGGCCGCGCAGGAGCTGGCGTACACGCTCGCCGACGGCTTCGGGTACGTGGAGCTGGGCCTCAGCCGCGGCCTCGACGTGGACGTCTTCGCGCCGGGTCTCTCCTTCTTCTTCGACGCGCACCTCGACTTCTTCGAGGAGATCGCCAAGTTCCGCGCGGCGCGCCGGATCTGGGCCCGGTGGATGCGCGACGTGTACGGGGCGCAGACCGACAAGGCGCAGTGGCTGCGGTTCCACACCCAGACCGCCGGTGTCTCGCTCACCGCGCAGCAGCCGTACAACAACGTCGTGCGCACCGCCGTGGAGGCGCTGGCGGCCGTGCTAGGCGGGACCAACTCGCTGCACACCAACGCGCTCGACGAGACCCTCGCCCTGCCCAGCGAGCAGGCCGCCGAGATCGCCCTGCGCACCCAGCAGGTGCTGATGGAGGAGACCGGCGTCGCCAACGTCGCCGACCCGCTGGGCGGTTCCTGGTTCATCGAGCAGCTGACGGACCGGATCGAGGCCGACGCCGAGAAGATCTTCGACCGGATCAAGGAGCGGGGGCTGCGGGCCCACCCCGACGGGCAGCACCCCATCGGTCCGATCACCTCGGGCATCCTGCGCGGGATAGAGGACGGCTGGTTCACCGGTGAGATCGCCGAGTCCGCCTTCCGCTACCAGCAGGCCCTGGAGAAGGACGACAAGAAGGTGGTCGGCGTCAACGTCCACACCGGCTCCGTCACCGGCGACCTGGAGATCCTGCGGGTCAGCCACGAGGTCGAGCGCGAGCAGGTGCGGGTCCTGGGTGAGCGCAAGGCCGCCCGCGACGACGCGGCCGTGCGCGGTGCCCTGGACGGCATGCTCGCCGCGGCCCGCTCAGGCGGCAACATGATCGGCCCGATGCTGGACGCGGTGCGGGCGGAGGCGACGCTGGGCGAGATCTGCGGGGTGCTGCGCGACGAGTGGGGGGTGTACACCGAGCCGGCCGGGTTCTGACGGGCCCACGCGGCCCACGCAGCCCACCCGGCCGGACAGGGGCATCGGCCTGCCCGGCCGGACACAGGACCGCCCGACCCGGCCGGACACGGTGACCGGCTCGTCCGGCCCGGTGCGGTACCGGACCGCCCGGCCGGATTCGAGGGCCGGACCGCCGAGCCGGACCCAGGGGCCGGCCCGCGGCCTCACACCGAGGCGCGGAAGGTGCGGCGGTACGCCGACGGGGCGACCCCCGCCTGGGCCGCCAGGTGCCGCCGCAGCGAGGTGGCCGTGGCGAAGCCGACCTCGTGGGCGACCCGCTCCACCGGGAGGTCGCTGGACTCCAGCAGGTGCTGCGCCCGCCGCAGCCGCTGCCGGGTCAGCCAGCGGCCGGGACTCAGGCCGGTCTCCTCCCGGAAGCGCCGGGCGAAGGTCCGGGTGCTCATCGCCGCGTGCGCGGCCATCTCGTCCAGCGACAGGGGCTGCCCCAGCCGCCCCAGCGCCCAGTCACGGGTCGGGCCGGTGCCGGTCGTGCTCGCGGGCGGCAGCGGCTGCTCGATGTACTGCGCCTGCCCGCCGTCCCGGTACGGCGGCACGACGCAGCAGCGGGCGACCTGGTTGGCCACCTCACTGCCGTGGTCCTCGCGCACCAGGTGCAGGCAGACGTCGACACCGCTCGCCGCGCCCGCCGAGGTCAGCACGTCGCCGTGGTCGACGAAGAGCACCCCGGCGTCCAGTTCGACCTGCGGGAACAGCTCCCGGAAGTGGTCGGCGAGCGCCCAGTGGGTGGTGGCCCGGCGCCCGTCCAGGAGACCCGCGGCGGCCAGCAGGAAGGCGCCGGTGCAGATGGAGACCAGGCGGGTGCCGGGCCGTACGCGGGCCAGGGCGGCGAGGGCCCGCGGGTCCGCGGCCGCGGCGGACGCGGCGGTGACCGCGTACGGCGGAATGACCACGGTGTCCGCCTCGGCCAGCACCTCGGGGCCGTGCCCGGGGGTGACGGTCAGGTCCGAGTCGGTGCGCACGGGGCGCCCGTCCACGCTCGCGGACCGCACCTCGTAGCGGCCCTCGGCGGAGCCCAGGACGCGGTGCGGGATGCCCAGTTCGAAGGGGTAGACGCCGTCCAGGGCGAGGACGACGACCCGGTGGGCGCCGGGGCGCGGGACGGGGCGCATCCGGCGCTCCAGTTCGGCCGTGCGGGCGGCGGTGTCGGTGAGCATGGCACGAATGTATCGGAGGATGACCTTCTTGCCGTCGTCGCGGGGTGCGCCCGGCGGCGAGGATCGGGGCATGACCACTACGGACACCCCCGCCGCCCCCGCCGCCCCCGTGATGCTCGCCCTGCGCCAGACGGTGCTCGGCGGCCCCGAGGTGCTGGAGCCGACCGAGCTGCCGCGGCCCGCGCCGGGCCCCGGCGAGATCCTCGTCGCCGTGCACGCGGCCGGGCTCAATCCCACGGACTTCAAGCACCGCGCGCAGAAGCTCTTCCTGCCGCCCCCGCCGTTCACCCTCGGCTGGGACGTCTCCGGCACCGTGGTGGAGGCCGGCTTCGGCGTCACCCTCTTCCGGCCGGGCGACGAGGTCTTCGGCATGCTCCCCTACCCGTACGGGGCCGGGGCCCACGCCGAGTACGTCACCGGCCCGGCCCGTGCCTTCGCCGCCAAGCCCGCCGGGATCGACCATGTGCAGGCCGGCGCGCTGCCGCTGGCCGCGCTCACCGCCTGGCAGGCCCTCGTCGACACGGCGGACCTGCGGGCCGGGCAGCGGGTGCTGGTGCACGCCGCGGCCGGCGGCGTCGGCCACCTCGCCGTGCAGATCGCCAAGGAGCGCGGCGCCCACGTCACCGGCACGGCGAGCGCCGCCAAGCACGCCTTCCTGCGCGAGCTGGGCGCGGACGCCTGCGTGGACTACCGCACCCAGGACTTCACGGACACCGGCGAGCGCTACGACGTCGTCCTCGACGCCGTCGGCGGCGACACCGCCCTGCGCTCCGCGGACGTACTGCGGCCCGGCGGTGTCGTCGTGTCCCTGCTGCCGGTGGACGCGGAGACCCGGGCCGCGGCCGAGAAGGCGGACGCCCGTGCCGTCGGCCTGCTGGTCGAGCACGACCACGCCGGGATGAGCGCCATCGCCTCCCTCGCCGAACGGGGCAGGCTGCGCGCCCACGTCTCCGGCACCTTCCCGCTCGCCGAGGGCGCCCGGGCGCATGCCCAGGGCGAGACCGGCCGTACGACGGGGAAGCTGGTCCTCACCGTGCGCTGAGCCGGTCGCTGAGCCGTGCGCTGAGCCGGGCGATGAGCCTTTGCGCTGAGCCGGGCGCGACCGGGCGCCGGGTCGCGGGGGCCGACCGGTCTCCGGGGCCTTGAACCGGGGCCTTGAACCGGCGCCGCAGGGGCCGCGACCGCCGTGCCCGCCAGGCCCGTCAGCAGGACCCGGGACAGGTCGCGCACCCACTCCTCGTCCGCGGCCCCGGCGCTGACCAGGGTGCGGTGCACCACCGCGCCCGCCACCAGGTCGAAGATCAGGTCCACGGTGCGCCCGGCCTGGCCGGCGTCCGGCTCGGGCGGCAGTTCGCCCCTGGCCTCGGCGCGGGCCCTGCCCTCCAGGACCAGGCGCTTCTGCCGCTCCACGATCGATGTGCGGATGCGCTCGCGCAGCGCGGCGTCGCGGGTGGACTCGGCGACCACCGCCATCAGGCCGCTCGCGGCCTCCGGGCGGGCCAGGATCGTCGCGAACTGCAGCACCACGCCCTCGATGTCGGCGGCCAGCGAGCCGCTGTCGGGCAGTTCGAGCTCGTCGAAGAGCTCCGCCACCGCGTCCACGACCAGCTCGTTCTTGCCCGCCCAGCGACGGTAGAGCGTCGTCTTGGCGACCCCGGCCCGTGTCGCGACGTCGCCCAGGGTGAGCTTGGACCAGCCCAGGTCGACCAGCGCCGCCCGCGTCGCGGCGAGGATGGCGGTGTCCGCCGCGGCGCTGCGCGGGCGCCCGGCACGGCCGGCGGGGGTGCTGCTCTGCATGCCCCGACCATAACCGGCGGGTTGTGTGTGGCCGTGAGGGAGATCACCGGGGAGGGCTGTTCCGCCGCACCCTCCCGGTATTACGCTACGAGGCGTAGCGAAAGCACGGGTGCGCCCGTGCCCCAGCGACGACCACCGGCGCGGGGTGGGGACCCGGCGCCCAACAGCACACGTCCGGGCGGGCTTTCGACCCGCTTTTCACACGCGCGCGCAGTACGGGGGAGGATAGGCCCATGCAGCCACGGAACATGTCCATGAGCGGGGTCGTCGACCTCGGCGCGGTGAAGGCGGCCCAGGAGGCCAAGACGAAGGCGGAGCAGGCGCGCGCCGAGGCGGCCAGGACTGGCGGCGCGGACGCCGTCTCCCCGGCCGACCTCGTCATCGACGTCGACGAGGCCGGCTTCGAGAGCGATGTCCTGCAGCGGTCCACCGAGGTCCCGGTCGTCATCGACTTCTGGGCCGAGTGGTGCGAGCCCTGCAAGCAGTTGAGCCCGGTCCTGGAGCGGCTGGCCGTCGAGTACAACGGGCGCTTCCTGCTCGCCAAGATCGATGTCGACGCCAACCAGGCGCTGATGCAGCAGTTCGGTATCCAGGGCATCCCCGCGGTCTTCGCGGTCGTCGCCGGGCAGGCGCTGCCGCTCTTCCAGGGGGCCGCGGGCGAGGCGCAGATCCGCCAGACCCTGGACCAGCTGGTGCAGGTCGGCGAGGAGCGTTTCGGCCTGATCGGTCTCACCGTCGACCCCGAGGCCGAGCCGGGCGCCGCCCGGCCCGCCGCCCCGGAGCGCCCGGTCTCGCCGCACGACGCGGCGCTCGAGACCGCCGTGCGGGCCCTGGACGCGGGCGACCTCGACGGCGCCGTCCAGGCGTACAAGGGCGTGCTGGCCGAGGAGCCGGGCAACACCGAGGCCAAACTGGGTCTCGCCCAGGCCGAGTTGCTCCAGCGGGTACAGGACGCCGACCCGCAGCGGGTCCGGCAGGAGGCGGCCGACAAGCCGGCCGACGCCCAGGCGCAGATCGCCGCGGCCGACCTGGACCTGGTGGGCGGTCACGTGGAGGACGCCTTCGGGCGCCTCGTCGACGCGGTCCGCGTCACGGCCGGCGACGAGCGCAACGCCGTACGCGTGCGGCTGCTGGAGCTGTTCGAGGTGGTCGGCGCGGACGATCCGCGGGTGGCCGCGGCGCGCAGGGCGCTCGCCCGCGCGCTGTTCTAGACGGGTCCGGGTACGCCGGAACTGCGGCCGGCCGTCGGCCGTTCGTTCGGGTGTGGCCCGTGTGAAGGAGCTGTCGACGGGACGTCACTGCGGCCGTGCTTTGCCAAAACTTGGCAATCGCGGCCGCTGTTACTGCCAGTAAGGGCAGTGCGTCGATCTGTTGGGCTCTGTCCATTGTTCAATGGTTTTGTTCCGGCCTCGGGGCACACCCAGCGTCGCCGTCCGGGGCCGGTGTGTCGCCCTCCGGTTATCCGGCCGTTACTAGCCAGTAACGAACCCCCTTGTGTCGACGGCGAGAATGCACCACGATCGGCGACGCTCGGTCCATTCCCGTACCCCGAAAGCCAGTCGGGTCGCGGGTGCTCCTGGGTCCCCACCGAGCAGGGTCGGCGGCAGTGGAGCCGGCCCTTGGGCAGGGGGGTCTTCGTCCAACCGGCGAAGCCTGCCCAGCAGGGTTGTGCGTGATGCGTGTCAGGCGCGACCAGTGGTTGTCGCTCGGGGGTGAACGCCGGTGATTCGGGCGCGTTGCAGGTGCCTCCGAGTACGGGCGCTCTCCTTCCCGAGGACGTAGCACTTCTCCCATCCCTGCCAGCCGTGCCGCCGAACCGGAGGCTCGGCCGAGGGCAGGAGATGTACGTCCGAGAAGGAGGAAATATGGAGTCCCAGGTGCGTGGCGGGACCAGATGGAAGCGGTTCGCTGTGGTCATGGTGCCCAGCGTCGCCGCGACGGCCGCGATAGGTGTCGCGCTCGCGCAGGGCGCTCTCGCGGCGTCGTTCAGCGTGTCGGGGCAGTCGTTCAAGGTGACGGCCGACCAGCTCGACGGCAAGGGCTTCTCCCAGTACGGGGCGGTCGACCAGGGCTACACGCTGAGCGGCGAGAAGGCGGCTCACCCCGTCGCGGTCTCGGCGTTCAAGTCCGCGACGATCAAGAACCTGTGCCAGTCCGTGGTCACCCCGGACATCCCGCTGATCGGTTCCGTCAGCCTCACCCTGAAGGCCGGTGGCGGTGACAAGCCGGTCGAGGCAGAGAACCTGTACATCGACATCGAGGACCTGCAGGCCGATGCCACGTTCCGCAACATCGACATCGGTGTGGCGGCGAAGGACGCCAACAAGGGTCCCGGCATCAAGAAGGGCGACACCACCAACCCCAACGGGTTCGCCCAGCAGGCCGACACGGCCACGCTGACCGGCGTGAAGCAGACGGCGTGGGCCACCACCGCCGGAACCTTCAAGCTCAGCGGTCTGAAGATGTCGCTGTCCAAGGGTGTCAAGGAGTGCTACTAAGCACTCCCTGAAGGGCGGGGGAGCCACGGCGCCCCCGCCCGCCCACTCTCCGGCCGCGTCGTGGCACGCGGCCCCCGTCTCCACCACAGCAAAGCCGTACCAGGGAGCTGTTTTCCATGAGCGCCGAGACCCCTGCCGCAGCCGGCCAGTTCACCCGCCGGCGGCTGCAGTTCCGTGCCTGGCGAGGCGGGCGGCCGTTCTGGGCCGGCCTGTTCATCGCGCTCGGTGGCCTTCCCATCGCCTACTTCCCGTACGCGAACCTCCAGATCGGTCACCTGACGCTGGCGATGGCCACCACCGCGGGCGCCGGATCCCTGATCATCGGCGTGCTGCTGGTCGTCCTGGGCGTCAGCCTGTGGTACCAGAAGCACGTCCGGGTCTTCGCGGGTGTGGCGGCGATCCTGCTGGCGCTGGTGTCCATCCCCGTGTCCAACCTCGGCGGTTTCCTGATCGGCTTCCTGCTCGCGCTGGTCGGCGGCGCGATGGCCGTGTCCTGGGTGCCGGGCGAGCCGCCGCAGGCCGAGCCGCCGGCGGGGGGCAGGGCGACCGACGACACGCCCGAGGGTGCCACTCCCGGCACCCAGGCCGACGACACCGCGTTCCCCGGCTTCCCGGAGCCCGGCACGCGGGGGGCCGACGGGGCGGTGCCGAAGCCGCGGAGCGGGATGGACGACGGAAGCCCCGCACAGGCCTACGCGGGGCTGCGGGCGAACGATCTGTCAGGAACGAGCCCGGCCAACGGGGCGAACGGGAGGCACAGTGCCGGCTGACGAGGTGACCCGCGGGGCTGACGTGGAGTCCTCCCGTGTGAGAACCGGGCCGCGCCACGCGGCACCCAAGAAGCCGTTGTTCACCAGGTTCCACATGCCGGCCGGCAAGGCGATAGCCATCGCGGCGATGCCCACGGCCGTCCTCATGGGGATGGGGTTCACCCCGACGCTGGCCCTCGCCGACGGCAACGACGCGGCGCCGCCGACCTCCAACAGCCTGACGGCCGACGAGTACAAGGACTGCGTGGCGGCCCTGGAGGACGCCGAGAAGGACCCGTCCGAGTCCCCGTCGCCGTCGGCGACCGACGAGGCGGACCAGGACGGCAAGGGCGAGAACGACGGCAAGGAGCCCGGCGACTCGGCCTCCGGCGCCGACAAGGACGAGTCCTCTTCGTCGGATTCAGGTTCCGACGACAAGGGCGACACCGGCGACAAGGGCGGCGAGAGCGGCGCGGACGGCGGGTCGGGGCCCACTCCGAGCCCCTCCGAGTCCGAGAGCCAGGAGACGTCCGGTCAGGACGCCGCGGAGCCGTCCCCCTCCGAGTCGGAGAAGGGCGGCCTGCTCGAAGGCATCGGCGACGCCCTCGAAGGCATCTTCACCGGCGGCAAGAAGGCCGAGGAGAGCGCGAGTCCCACGCCCACCCCCTCGGCGTCCCAGGGCGCCGGCGACGACGCGTCCGACGCCGTGAAGGAGACCACCGACAAGGTCGCCGGCACCGCGAAGGACACCGTCGAGGGCGCGACCGACGCCGCGTCGAAGGCGGCCGAGGACACCAAGGAGACGGTGGACAAGGCGGCCGAGGCGGCGAAGGAAGCCGCCGAGAAGGCCAAGGAGGACGCCGAGAAGGCCAAGGAGGACGCGGAGGACGAGGCCACCCCCTCACCCACCCCCAGCGCCTCCGGGAGCACCGACGCGGACGACTGCCCGGTCGCCACCGACGACGAGGGCGGCGTCGACAACAAGGTGCCGCTGCCCGACGACCCCTGGTACCTCGACGCCAGCTCGCTGACGCTGAAGGGCGCCTCCTACAAGGGCATCGTCGAGGTGAAGACCGCCAACGGCACCACCAAGAAGGTGCTGAAGTACGTCATCTCGAACGGCACCGACATCGGCGACCTGCACCAGACGGTGAAGGACAAGCAGGCCGGCAAGACGTACCACGTCCAGGCGGCCGAGGGGTCGACGTCCACCATCCGCGACGGCGACACCGTGTTCTACACCGAGAGCATCTCGGGCAACCTGCTCGGGCTCATCCCGATCACCTTCGACCCGGAGAACCCGCCGCCGCTGGACATCCCGCTGATCTACTTCACCAAGGTGAAGGTCGTACAGGCCGGTCAGTTCGGCGGGACGCTCCACATCCCCGGGCTGCACCAGTACATCACCGACTGAGACCGGACCGGCGAAGCGGCCGGGAGACCGGGAACGGCGCTGAGGGCGCCCCCTGCACCAGGGGGCGCCCTCAGCGCCGTACAGGACAAGGCCCGTCCGGGAAGCGGCCGTCAGCCGCGCCGGGTCTCGCCCAGGTGGTGGACGCGGACCATGTTGGTGGTGCCGGGCACGCCGGGGGGCGAACCGGCGGTGATCACGACGACGTCGCCGTCGCTGAACCGGCCCAGGCGCATCGTCTCCTGGTCCACCAGGTCGACCATCTCGTCGGTGCTGTTCACGAACGGCACCACGTGCGACTCCACGCCCCAGCTGAGCGCCAGCTGGTTGCGGGTCGACTCGTCGGTGGTGAAGGCCAGGATCGGCTGCGCCGCGCGGTAGCGGGACAGACGGCGGGCGGTGTCGCCGGACTGCGTGAAGGCCACCAGGCCCTTGCCGCCCAGGAAGTCGGCGATCTCGGCCGCCGCGCGGGCCACCGAACCGCCCTGCGTGCGCGGCTTCTTGCCCGGCACCAGCGGCTGCAGGCCCTTGGAGAGCAGCTCGCCCTCGGCGGCGGTGACGATCTTCGACATCGTCTTGACGGTCTCGACCGGGTACGCGCCCACGGACGACTCCGCCGACAGCATGACCGCGTCCGCGCCGTCCAGGATCGCGTTGGCCACGTCGGAGGCCTCGGCGCGGGTCGGACGGGAGTTGGTGATCATCGACTCCATCATCTGGGTCGCCACGATCACCGGCTTGGCGTTGCGCCGGCACAGCTCGATCAGGCGCTTCTGCACCATGGGGACCTTCTCGAGCGGATACTCGACGGCCAGGTCGCCGCGGGCGACCATGACGGCGTCGAAGGCCGCGACGACGCCCTCCATGTTCTCCACCGCCTGCGGCTTCTCCACCTTGGCGACGACGGGGACGCGGCGGCCCTCCTCGTCCATCACGCGGTGCACGTCGTCGACGTCCTTGGCGTCCCGGACGAAGGAGAGGGCGACCATGTCGCAGCCCATGCGGAGGGCGAAACGGAGGTCCTCGACGTCCTTCTCGGACAGCGCGGGGACGTTGACCGCGGCGCCGGGCAGGTTGATGCCCTTGTGGTCGGAGATGACGCCGCCCTCGATGACGATCGTGCGCACCCGCGGGCCCTCGACCTCGGTGACCTTCAGCTCGACGTTGCCGTCGTTGATGAGCACCTGGTCGCCCTTGGTGACGTCGCCGGGCAGGCCCTTGTACGTCGTGCCGCAGATCGTCCGGTCGCCCGGGACGTCCTCGGTGGTGATGGTGAACTCGTCACCGCGCACCAGCTCGACGGGGCCCTCCGCGAAGGTCTCCAGACGGATCTTCGGGCCCTGCAGGTCGGCGAGGACCCCGATGGCCCGGCCGGTCTCCTTGGCGGCGGCCCGCACCCGGTCGTAACGCCCCTGGTGCTCGGCGTGGCTGCCGTGGCTGAAGTTGAAGCGGGCCACGTTCATGCCGGCCTCGATCAGCGAGACGAGCTTCTCGTGGGAGTCGACCGCGGGGCCGAGAGTACAGACGATTTTGGAACGGCGCATGGGGCGATCCTATCGGTTTGTTTCGGCGCGGAATATTCCGGCCAGTGGAAAGTACAAAAGGGCGGGATGCCGCTCAGGTGAGATTCCCCGAATCGTTTACCAGCGCGTAGGTCTGTGTCGCGATCTCCATTTCCTCGTCCGTCGGCACCACCGCCACCGCCACCCGCGCGTGTGCGGGCGAGATCAGCCGGGCCCCGTCCCCGCGTACGGCGTTCAGCTCTCCGTCCACCGCCAGGCCGAACCCCTCCAGGCCCGCCACGGCCGCCTCGCGCACCGGCGCCGAGTTCTCCCCGACCCCGGCCGTGAAGGCCACCGCGTCCACGCGGCCGAGAACGGCGGAATAGGCGCCGATGTACTTCTTCAGCCGGTGAATGTAGATGTCGAACGCCAGCCGCGCCCGCTCGTCCCCGGCGTCCACCCGGCGGCGGATCTCCCGCATGTCGTTGTCGCCGCACAGCCCGATCAGACCGCTCCTCTTGTTGAGGAGAGTGTCGATCTCGTCGGCGGACATTTCACCAACACGCATCAAATGGAAGATGACGGCCGGGTCCATGTCTCCCGAGCGCGTACCCATCACGAGCCCCTCCAAGGGCGTCAGCCCCATGGAGGTGTCCACGCACCGGCCGCCGCGCACCGCCGAGGCCGAGGCCCCGTTGCCGAGGTGCAGCACGATCACGTTCACGTCCTCGGGCGCCCGGCCGAGGAGCCGCGCCGTCTCGCGCGAGACGTACGCGTGCGAGGTGCCATGGAAGCCGTAGCGCCTGACGCGGTGCGCGTCGGCGGTCTCCACGTCGATCGCGTAGCGGGCCGCGGACTCCGGCATCGTCGTGTGGAAGGCCGTGTCGAAGACGGCGACCTGCGGCAGGTCCGGGCGCAGCTGCTGCGCGGTGCGGATGCCGGTCAGGTTGGCCGGGTTGTGCAGCGGGGCGACCGGGATGAGCCGCTCGATCTCGGCGAGTACGGCGTCGTCGACCACGGTCGGCTCCGTGAACCGCCGGCCGCCGTGCACCACGCGGTGGCCGATCGCTGCCAGCTCGGGCGAGTCCAGGCCGAGGCCGTCCCCGGCCAGCTCGGCCGCGACCGCCTTCAGCGCGGCGTCGTGGTCGGCGACCGGCCCGGACCACTCGCGGCTCCCGCCGCCCGCCGGCGTGTGCTTCAGCCGCGAGGTCTCCTCACCGATCCGCTCGACCAGGCCCACCGCGAGCCGGTCGCCGCCGTGCATGTCGATCAGCTGGTACTTCACCGACGAGGAGCCGGAGTTGAGGACGAGGACACGGGTGCCGTTCACAGGTCGGACGCCTTCTCGGTGGGGGACTGCCCGGTCGGGGGCTGCCCGGCCGGGGACTGCTGGGCCTGGATCGCCGTGATGGCGACGGTGTTGACGATGTCCTGGACGAGCGCGCCCCGGGACAGGTCGTTGACCGGCTTGCGCAGTCCCTGGAGCACCGGGCCGACCGCGACGGCGCCGGCCGAGCGCTGCACGGCCTTGTACGTGTTGTTGCCGGTGTTCAGGTCGGGGAAGACCAGCACACTGGCCTGCCCCGCGACCGCCGAGCCGGGCAGCTTGGTCGCGGCCACCGACGGCTCGACCGCGGCGTCGTACTGGATCGGCCCCTCGATCCTGAGGTCCGGGCGGCGCGCCCGCACCAGCTCCGTCGCCTCGCGCACCTTGTCGACGTCCGCGCCCGAGCCGGACGTGCCGGTGGAGTACGACAGCATCGCGATCCGCGGGTCCACCCCGAACCGCGCCGCCGTCGCCGCCGACTGGGTCGCGATGTCGGCGAGCTGCTCGGCGTCCGGGTCGGGGTTGACCGCGCAGTCGCCGTAGACCAGGACCTTGTCGGCCAGGCACATGAAGAAGACGGACGAGACGATCGCCGCGTCCGGCTTCGTCTTGATGATCTCGAAGGCCGGCCGGATGGTCGCCGCCGTCGAGTGCACGGACCCCGACACCATGCCGTCGGCGAACCCCTCCTGCACCATCAGCGTGCCGAAGTAGTTCACGTCGCTGACCACGTCGTACGCCAGTTCCGCCGTCACGCCCTTGTGGGCCCGCAGCTCGGCGTACTTCTCCGCGAAGGAGTCCCGCAGCTCGCTGGTGGCCGGGTCGATCAGCTCGGCGCCGGCGAGGTCGATGCCCAGGTCGGCGGCCTTCTTGCGGATCTGCTCGGCCGGGCCGAGCAGCGTCAGCTCGCACACGCCCCGGCGCAGCAGCACCTCCGCCGCGTGCAGCACCCGCTCCTCGGTGCCCTCCGGCAGGACGACCCGGCGCAGGTCGGAGCGGGCCTGTTCGAGCAGCGTGTGCTCGAACATCATCGGCGTGACGCGGTCGCTGCTCGGCGCGGAGACCCGCCGGCTCAGCCCGGCGGTGTCGACGTGCCGCTCGAACAGGCCGAGGGCGGTCTCCGCCTTGCGCGGAGTGGCCGCGCCCAGCTTGCCCTCCAGGGAGAACAGCCGCTCGGCGGTGGGGAAGCTGTTGCCGGTCACCGAGAGCACCGGCGTGCCCGGGGCGAGGCGGGCGGCCAGGGTGAGGACGCCCTCGCCGGGCACCTCGTCCAGGGTCAGCAGGACGCCGGCTATCGGCGGGGTGCCGGCGCTGTGCGCGGCCAGCGAGCCGACCACCAGGTCGGCGCGGTCGCCCGGCGTGATCACCAGGCAGCCCGGGGTCAGGGCGGCCAGCAGGTTGGGCAGCATGGCCCCGCCGAACACGAAGTCCAGCGCGTCGCGGGCCAGCCCGGAGTCGTCGCCCAAGACCACCTCGGCGTCCAGGGCGTGCGCGATCTGGGAGACGGTCGGCGCGGACAGGGCGGGCTCGTCCGGCACCACCCAGCACGGCACCGGAAGGCGGTCGGTCAGCCGCTCGGCGATCACGTCCCGGTCCTCGCGGGCGACCCGGTTGGTCACCATGGCCAGGACGTCGCAGCCCAGGGTGTCGTAGGCGCGGAAGGCGTTGACGGTCTCGGCGAGCACGGACTCCGCGGTCTGCTTGCGGCCGCCCACGACGGGGACGACCGAGGCGCCGAACTCGTTGGCGAGCCGCGCGTTCAGCGACAGCTCGTCCGGGAACTGGGTGTCTGCGTAGTCGGTGCCCAGGACGAGCACCACGTCGTAGTCGCGGGCGACCAGGTGGAAACGGCCGACCAGCGCGGACACCAGTTCGTCCGTGCCCTCTTCGGCCTGGAGCGCGGAGGCCTGCTGGTAGTCCATGCCGTAGACCGTCGAGGGGTCCTGCGCGAGCCGGTAGCGGGAGCGCAGCAGCTCGAACAGCCGGTCGGGCCCGTCGTGCACCAGGGGGCGGAAGACGCCGACCCGGTCGACCTGCCGGGTGAGGAGTTCCATCACCCCCAGTTCGACGACCTGGCGGCCGTCGCCGCGGTCGATGCCGGTCACGTACACGCTGCGCGTCACGCGTGCTCTCCGTTTCGTCGGGTGGCGGCTGTTCCGTGTGCGTCCAGTGGCGGCCGTCCCGTGCACGGGGATCGCCCGCCGGGGTGAGCGGAACCCTCTTGACAATACCTTCGGCGATGGATAAGGCGCCCGTCAGCACCGGATGCTCACCGGCCTCTCTCCGGCACCGTGGACCACCGCCCCGCGGGCCATGGAACAATTGGACCGGCTCACAGGTGCCCACAGCGAGCAGGAGACACAGCACGATGCGTATCGGAGTTCTCACCGCAGGCGGCGACTGCCCCGGCCTGAACGCAGTGATCCGGTCGGTCGTGCACCGAGCGGTCGACAACTACGGCGACGAGGTCATCGGCTTCGAGGACGGCTACGCGGGCCTGCTGGACGGCCGCTACCGCACCCTCGACCTCAACGCGGTCAGCGGCATCCTCGCCCGCGGCGGCACCATCCTGGGCTCCTCCCGCCTGGAGCGCGACCGGCTCCGCGAGGCCTGCGAGAACGCCTCGGACATGATCCAGAACTTCGGCATCGACGCGCTGATCCCGATCGGCGGCGAGGGCACCCTCACGGCGGCCCGGATGCTGTCCGACGCTGGGCTGCCGGTGGTCGGTGTGCCGAAGACGATCGACAACGACATCTCCTCCACCGACCGCACCTTCGGCTTCGACACCGCCGTCGGCGTGGCCACCGAGGCGATGGACCGCCTCAAGACCACCGCCGAGTCCCACCAGCGCGTCATGGTCGTCGAGGTCATGGGCCGGCACGCCGGCTGGATCGCCCTGGAGTCCGGCATGGCCGCCGGCGCCCACGGCATCTGCCTGCCCGAGCGCCCCTTCGACCCGGCCGACCTGGTCAAGATGGTCGAGGAGCGGTTCGCCCGCGGCAAGAAGTTCGCCGTCGTCTGCGTCGCCGAGGGCGCCCACCCCGCCCAGGGCTCCATGGACTACGGCAAGGGCGCCATAGACAAGTTCGGCCACGAGCGCTTCCAGGGCATCGGCACCGCCCTCGCCTACGAGCTGGAGCGCCGGCTCGGCAAGGAGGCCAAGCCGGTCATCCTCGGCCACGTCCAGCGCGGCGGCGTGCCGACCGCGTACGACAGGGTGCTCGCCACCCGCTTCGGCTGGCACGCGGTGGAGGCCGCGCACCGGGGCGACTTCGGCCGGATGACCGCGCTGCGCGGCACCGACGTCGTGATGGTGCCGCTGGCGGAGGCCGTCACCGAGCTGAAGACGGTCCCCAAGGACCGCATGGACGAGGCGGAGTCGGTCTTCTAGCCCCGGTTGTGTGACCGTCCGTGCGGCGCCTACGGGTGTTTCTCCACCGCCGACCAGAAGTGCTCCACGATCCGGTCCAGGAAGTCGCGGCCGCCGGCGGCGGAGTCGGCGGTGCCGCCGCCCCAGCCGAGGGTGCTGCTCATGCGGCCCTGGTAGTCCTGGTGCAGCACCTGCAGAACGTTCTCCAGGACGCGCCGGTCCAGCGGGGCCAGCTTGGCGATCGGGCGCACACAGCCCTGCCAGCGGGTGGTCACGGCGCTGGTCAGCAGGTCGGCGAGCTTCTCCTCCCGGCCCATGACGACCACGAAGTCGGGCATCGTCAGGCCGAGCGCGTCGGCCAGCAGCGCGGACTGGCGGTCGGTGCCGTGCCAGTCGTCCGCCTCCTCCATCCGCTGGTAGGCGGCGAGCCCCAGCCCCACGGCCCGCGCGACGTCCTCCGGCGCCAGGCCGCGGGCCACCCGGTGCTCGCGCAGCGACTGCGGCCGGCCGATCAGCTCGCCCGGCGAGCACCACAGCATCCCGGCGAGCGCCGTCAGCTCCGGGCCCCGGGGCGAGACCGTCCCCCGCTCCCAGGCGGCGACGAGGTCCGGGGTGACGTACGGCAGCCCGTACGAGACCTGGATGCCGTGGGCGACGTGTTCGGGCCGCATGTTGAGGGCGGCGCGCAGCCGGCGCGCGGCGAGGGCGTTGAACGGGGGACCCGACTGGCTCGGGCCTGGTGAGGGTCGGCGCACGCGCCACACCGTAGGGGTACGGGACGCCGCTGGCTACGGACTGTTCGGCCAGCGATACGTGTTGTAGGAACATACGGAGGGCGGGTGAGGGGAGGGGGCCGGCCTCGTGCTCACCCCTTCACGGCGCCGCCCAGCGCGAACCCGCCGCCGAGCCGCCGCGAGATCAGCACGTACAGCAGCACGACCGGCGTCGAGTAGACGATCGAGAACGCCGCCAGCTGCCCGTACGCCACCATGCCCCGGTTGCCGAAGAAGTCGTTGATGCTGACGGAGGCGGGCATCTGGTCCGGGGAGAGCAGCAGCATGAAGGGGACGAAGAAGTTCCCCCACATCATCACGAACGAGAACACCGTCACCACCGCCACTCCGGGGCCCATCAGCGGCAGCACGATCCGCAGCAGCGACTGGAACGACGACGCGCCGTCCGTCCACGCCGCCTCCTCCAGCTCCTTGGGCACGCCGTCCATGAAGTTCTTCATCAGCCAGATTGCGAAGGGCAGTTGCGAGGCGGCGAAGAAGAAGATCGTCCCCTGCATGGTGTCGATCATGTTCACGCGCACGAACAGCGCGTAGACCGGCACCATGATCGCCGTGATGGGGAGGCTGGTCGCGAAGAGGACGGTCAGCAGGAACGGGCGGTTCAGACGGGAGCGGAAACGGGAGAGCGGGTACGCCGCGAGCGCCGCGCACACCACCGTCAGCAGCGTCGCGCCGCCGCACAGGATCAGGCTGTTGAGCAGCGGGGTGAAGGTGATCTCGGGGGTGAGGATCGCGTCGAAGTTGTCCAGCGTCAGCCCGTCGGGGACCTTCACGCGCAGGCTCGCGTGCGGGTCCAGGGCGGACAGCACGACCCAGGCCAGCGGGAGCACGAAGGCCGCGGCCACCACGAGCAGCCCGGCGTCGGCGGCGGCCCGGCGCCGGTTGCGCCGGGAGGCAGGGGTGGTGCGGCGGGGTGCGGTGGACGTCCGGGACGTCCCGGACGGTCCGGAGGTCCCGGGTGTTCGGGGCGTGAGCGTGTCCGCCATGTCAGACCTCCGTGCGCAGCAGGCGCAGATACACGACCGAGAACAGCGAACCGATCAGCAACAGCAGCAGGGCCACCGCCGTGCCGTAGCCGATCAGGCTGTTCTGGAAGGCCTGTTCGTACATGAACAGCGGCAGCGTCTGGCTCTTGCCGCTCGGACCGCCCCGCGTCATCACCCAGATCAGTCCGAAGACCGAGAGGGTCTGGAGGGTGTTGAGCATCAGGTTGGTGCCGATGGAGCGCCGGATCATCGGCAGCGTGACGTGCCACATGCGGCGCCAGCCGCTCGCGCCGTCCACCTCGGCGGCCTCGGTGACCTCCTTGGGGATCTCGTTCAGCGCGGCCGAGTACACCAGCATCGAGAAGGCCGTGCCCCGCCACACGTTGGCGAAGGACACCGCCAGGATCGGCAGCGTGAACAGCCAGTTCTGGGACGGCAGATGGAGCCAGTCCAGAACGGCGTTCAGGGTGCCCTCGCGGCGGAAGAAGGCGTAGAGCAGGAAGCCCGCCACGACCTCGGGCAGCACCCAGGCCGTGACAACGATGCCACCGGTGAGCGTGCGGACCGGTTTCGAGGCGCGCTGCATCAGCGAGGCCAGCGCGAGGCCCAGGGTGTTCTGCCCGATCAGCGACGACAGCACCGTGAACACCAGGGTCAGCCATACGGCGTTGAGGAACGCCTCGTCCCTGAAGGCCCGGGTGAAGTTGTCGAAGCCGACGAAGGACTCCTCGGCCTGACCGGTGAGCTGCAGGTCGGTGAAGGCGATGACCACGCAGTAGACGATCGGGCCGGCCAGGAAGAGCAGCAGCAGGACGACGGCGGGGGAGACGGGCAGGGCGCGCAGGAGGGAGCGGCGTGCGGTGCCGGGATGGGCGCCGGAGTCCGGGGGCGGCGGGGCCTTGCGGACCTCCGGCTCCGCCTGCGGCGGCGGGGTGGTCGCGGTCACTTGGAGGTCACCTGGTTGTCGGTGGCGTCCTTGAGCGCCTCGTCGTAGCCGCTCGCGGCCTCCGCGACCGACGTGTCGCCGGTCGTCACGCCCTCCATCGCCTCCTGGATCGCGACGGACACCTTCGGGTACGCCGGGTAGGCGGGCCGGAAGTGGGTGTCGGCGACGAGGTCGGTGAAGAACTTGATGCCGGGCTGCGCGGAGACGTACGAGGGGTCCTTGGCGACGTCGTCGCGGACCGAGATGCCGGAGTTGGCGATGTACCACTTCTGGGCGTTCGCCTTGGACTGCATCGTCTTGACGAACTCGAAGGCCAGGTCCGGGTTGCCCGCCTTGGCCGGCACGGACCAGGCCCAGCCGCCGGACATGCTCACCCGGCCCGGCGCCTGCCCGTTCTGCGTGGGCATGGCCGCGAGCCCCAGCTCCTTCGGCCACTCGGGCCACTCGTGTCCGCTGCCCTCCAGCCAGTCCTGCGGCAGCCAGGAGCCGTCGAGCGCGATGCCGAGCTTGCCCTGCGGGAGCAGCTCTCCGCGGATCTTGGTGGAGAAGTTGGGGTCGAGCGCGTCGGAGACCTCCGGGCCGAGCTTCTCCTTGTACACGCTCTCCACGAAGGCGAGGGAGTCCTCGAACCCCTGCCCCGCCGTGATCCACTTCTTGCCGCTCTTGTCGTACAGCGGGTCCGCGGACCCGTCGCCCGTGCCGTACAGCAGCATCTCGAAGCCCTGCATGGCGGCCATCTCACCGGCGGGCTTGCCCGTGTAGACGTTGAGCGGCGTGACGCCGGGGACCTTCTCCTTGATGGTGCGGGCGGCGTCGAGGACCTCGGCCCAGGTCTTCGGCTGCCAGTCGGCGGGCAGGCCGGCCTTGGCGAACACGTCCTTGCTGAACCACAGCCCGCGGGTGTCCGTGCCGTCCGGCACGCCGTACGTCTTGCCGTCCTCGCCCTCGACGGCGGACTTCGCCGTGTCGATGAACTGGTCCCAGTCCTTCCACTGCGCGAGGTAGTCGTCGAGCGGCTTCAGGTACCCGCTGGTGATGTCGGAGTTGATGAGGAAGGTGTCCTCGTAGACCACGTCCGGGGCGGTCTTGGGGGAGCGGAGCATCTGCTGGAGCTTGGTGTAGTACTCCGCGTCCGGCGCCTTGATGGGGACGAGTTCGACCTTCTTCCCCGGGTTGGCCTTCTCGAACTGCCTCTTGATGTCGGCGAGGTAGGTGTCCATCACCTTGACGGAGTTGTCCGTCGACTGCTTGAAGGAGACCTTCACCGTGTCCGGATCGCTGCCGGAGCCGCTGCCGCAGCCGGCGAGTGCGGTGGAGGCGAGCGCGGTGATGGTGAACAGGGCGGTGAACCTGATGGCGGGACGCACGGGCACGACCTCCTACGGGCACGACACTGTGGCCGGGACGGCTGCTCGGTGAACGTAAGAGGGGCGGTCTGTTCAGGTCAATGAGCGTGCGGTGGACAACCTGTGTTCATCACCGCGGCGCGGGCGCGGTGAGCGGCCCGCTCTCACCGGTCCCGTTCGGGCTTCCGCGCCCACCGGTACACCAGTTCCGGCCGCCCCACCTGGCCGTACTGCGGGCTCCGGCCCGCCCGGCCCGCGTTCACCAGGTGCTCCAGGTAGCGGCGGGCCGTGATGCGCGAGATGCCCACCGCCTCGGCCACCCCGGCCGCCGTGAGGCCCTCCTGCGAGCCGCGCAGGGTGGCGGTGACCCGTTCGAGGGTCGGGCCGCTCAGGCCCTTCGGCAGGGCGGCCGGGCCCGGGGCGCGCAGGGCCGCCAGGGCGCGGTCCACCTCGTCCTGGCCGCTCGCCTCGCCCGCGGCGCCCCGGAACTCGGCGTAGCGCACCAGGCGGTCGCGCAGGGTGGCGAAGGTGAACGGCTTCAGCACGTACTGCACGACGCCCAGCGACACGCCCTCGCGCACCACGGCCAGGTCCCGCGCCGACGTCACCGCTATCACGTCGGTGTGGTGCCCCGCCGCCCGCAGCGAGCGTGCCAGCTGCAACCCGTGCACGTCCGGCAGGTGCAGGTCGAGCAGGAGCAGGTCCACCGGCGTGCGGTCCAGCAGCCGCCGGGCCTCCGCGCCGGTGTGCGCCTTGCCGACGGCCGTGAACCCCGGCACCCGGCCGACGTAGAGCACGTGCGCGTCGGCGGCGACCGGGTCGTCCTCGACGACCAGGACCCGGATGGGCTGTGCGGCGGCGCTCACGCGGCACCCCCGTCTTGCGGTCCGCCGGTCGGGGCGGTCGGCGTGGTCGGCGTCGCCGGGTCGGCACCGGCGCTGCCCAGCGGCAGCCGAGCCTCGAAGCGGGCGCCGCCGCCCTCCGCGTCCGTCACGCTCAGGGTGCCGCCGTGGCGCCGCACCGCCTGCCGCACCAGGGCGAGGCCCAGGCCGCGCCCGCCCTCGTCGGCCGGCTTCGTCGAGTAGCCCCGCTCGAAGACCAGGTCCGCGTGGGCGGGGTCGACCCCGGCACCGGTGTCCGACACCCGCAGCACCAGCTCGGAGCGGCCTCCCTCGGCCGTTCCCGAACCACCCACCGCCCCCTGCGCGCCCAGCGTTTCGGCGCCCGCCGCCTGCGTACCCGCCCCCTCCGCCTCGGCGCCCGCCGTCTTCGCGCCCGCTGCCTCGGCGCCCGCCGCCTCCGCGCTCGCCTTCCCCGTGCCCACCCGCTCCGTGTACGCCGCCACCGCCACCCGGGACGGCACCGCGCCCTGGGCCGCGTCCACCGCGTTGTCCACCAGGTTGCCCAGGATCGTCACCAGGTCCCGGGCGGGCAGCGACGGCGGCAGCAGTCCGTCGTCCAGCCGGCTCTCCTGCGACACCACCAGCTCCACTCCCCGCTCGTTGGCCTGCGCCGTCTTGCCGAGCAGCAGCGCCGCCAGCACCGGCTCGCCCACCGCCGCCACCACCTGGTCGGTGAGCGCCTGCGCCAGTTCCAGTTCCGCCGTGGCGAAGTCCACGGCCTCCTCCGCGCGTCCCAGCTCGATCAGCGAGACCACCGTGTGCAGCCGGTTCGCCGCCTCGTGCGCCTGCGAGCGCAGCGCCTGCGAGAAACCCCGCTCGGAGTTCAGCTCGCCCGTCAGCGACTGCAGTTCGGTCACGTCCCGCAGCGTCACCACCGTGCCGCGCCGCTCACCGCCGGAGACCGGCGAGGTGTTCACCACCAGCACCCGCTCCGCCGCCAGGTGCACCTCGTCCACCCGCGGCTCCGACGCCAGCAGCGCCCCCGTCAGCTGCGACGGCAGACCCAGTTCCGCGACCGAGGCGCCCACCACGTCACCGGTCACCCCGAGCAGCTCCCGTCCACCGTCGTTGATCAGCGCGACCCGGTACTGCCCGTCCAGCATCAGCAGCCCCTCGCGCACCGCGTGCAGCGCCGCCTGATGGTAGTCGTGCATCCGGCTCAGTTCGTCCGCGTTCATCCCGTGCGTGTGCCGGCGCAGCCGCGCGTTGATCACGTACGTGCCGACCGCGCCGAGCAGCAGCGCCCCGGCCGCCACCCCCGTCAGCGCCGCCAGCTGCTCCCGGGCCCGCTTGCTGATCTCCTCCACCTTGATCCCGGCGCTCACCAGACCGACCACCCGCTCGCCGTCCTTGATCGGCGTCACCGCCCGCACCGAGGGCCCGAGCGTGCCCGTGTAGGTCTCCGTGAAGGTGCCGCCCCGCTGCGCGCGGTCGATGTGCCCCTGGAAGGGATGGCCGATTTGCTTCGGGTCGGGATGGGTCCAGCGGATGCCCCGCGGGTTCATGATCGTCACGAAGTCCACGTCCGTGTCCTGCATGACCCGGACCGCGTACGGCTGCAGCAGCGCCGACGGGTCCGGGGTGCGGACCGCCTCCGCCACCGACGGCGAGTCGGCGATCGCCAGCGCAACCGCCCTGGCCTGACGCCCGGCGGCCGCCTGGGCCTGCCCGCGGTCGCTGATGTAGCTGAACAGCGCGTATCCCACCACGACGACCGCTATCAGGACGGCCTGCATGGCGAAGAGCTGCCCGGCGAGGCTCCGGGGTCTCGGGAGGGGGAGGCGCATGCCGCCAGTCTCCCCCCTGGCTGGATTGTGAACTAAATGAACGCAAGGGTGACCGCGCTCACACGCCGCGAGATAGTCACCCCATCCCCTGATAAACACCCCGGACGTGAGCCGCACGCCGGTGATGCCGACGACGTCGTCAAGGAGGGCCGCCGTGACCAGCAACGCCGCTACGGCACCTGCCGCACCCAAGGTCAAGCGCGATCGCACGCACTATCTCTACATCGCGGTGATCATCGCGGTCGTCCTCGGTATCGCGGTCGGCCTGCTCGCACCGGATTTCGCGACCGAGCTGAAGCCGCTGGGCGAAGGCTTCGTGAACCTGATCAAGATGATGATCTCGCCGATCATCTTCTGCACGATCGTGCTGGGCATCGGATCGGTCCGCAAGGCCGCCAAGGTCGGCGCCGTCGGCGGTATCGCCCTGGTCTACTTCTTCGTGATGTCCCTGGTGGCGCTCGCCATCGGCCTGATCGTCGGCAACATCCTCGACCCGGGCACGGGCCTCGCGGTCACCGACGCCGTCAAGGACACCGGCCAGGCGCAGGTCGACGCCGAGGCCAAGGGCACCACCGAGTTCCTGCTCGGCATCATCCCGACGACGATGGTCTCGGCGTTCACCGAGGGCGAGGTCCTGCAGACCCTGCTGATCGCCCTGCTGGCCGGCTTCGCCCTGCAGGCCATGGGCAACGCCGGGCAGCCCGTCCTGCGCGGCATCGAGCACATCCAGCGGCTGGTCTTCCGCGTCCTCGCGATGATCATGTGGGCCGCGCCGATCGGCGCCTTCGGTGCCATCGCCGCCGTCACCGGCTCGGCCGGCCTCGAAGCGCTTAAGAGCCTGGCCGTGCTGATGCTCGGCTTCTACGTGACCTGCGTCCTCTTCCTCATCCTGGTGCTGGGCACGCTGCTGCGCGTCATCGCCGGCGTCAGCGTCTTCTCGCTCTTCAAGTACCTGGGCCGCGAGTTCCTGCTGATCCTGTCCACCTCCTCCTCGGAGTCGGCGCTGCCGCGTCTGATCGCGAAGATGGAGCACCTGGGCGTCAGCAAGCCGGTGGTCGGCATCACGGTCCCGACCGGCTACTCGTTCAACCTCGACGGCACCATGATCTACATGACCATGGCCTCGCTGTTCATCTCGGACGCCATGGGTACGCCGATGTCGATCGGTGAGCAGATCCCGCTGCTGCTCTTCCTGCTGGTCGCCTCCAAGGGCGCCGCCGGTGTCTCGGGCGCCGGTCTGGCCACGCTGGCCGGCGGCCTCCAGTCGCACAAGCCCGCCCTCGTGGACGGCATCGGCCTGATCGTCGGCATCGACCGCTTCATGAGCGAGGCCCGCGCCCTGACCAACTTCGGCGGCAACGCCGTGGCCACCGTCCTGATCGGCACCTGGACCAAGGAGATCGACAAGGACCGGGTCAACGAGGTGCTCGCGGGCCGGGCGCCGTTCGACGAGAAGACCCTGCTGGACGACCACCACGGTGCCGACGACACCGACGCCGACTCCGGGGAACTCCCCGAGGCGGGCGGCGAGAAGGAACTGGCGAAGACCTGACGTTCCCGGGTTCCCCCCCGCACGCCGGGCGGCTGAGGTGCTCCCCCCGTTGCTCAGCCGCCCGGTCACCGAGAAACCCCGCGCTCGTGGCGCGGGGTTTCTCGTGCGTCCCGCCTCGCCGTCTCGTCCTGCTCTGCCGTCTTGCCTTGACGCCCGCGTCAAGGCTTACCTTCGTCGGTATGCGAATCGGCGAGCTGGCCGCACGGGCCGGGACCACGACGCGGACGCTGCGGTACTACGAGTCACGGGGCCTGCTGCCCGCGCGGCGCGCCGGCAACGGGTACCGGACCTACGACGACGGCGACCTGAAGCTGCTGCGGCAGATCATGACGCTGCAGGACTTCGGGTTCGACCTGGAGGAGACCCGCCCCTTCGTGGAGTGCCTGCGCGCCGGGCATCCCGAGGGCGACTCCTGCCCGGCCTCGCTCGGGGTCTACCGGCGCAAGCTGGCGGAGCTGGACGCGCTGATCGAGCAGCTCTCGTCGGTGCGGACGCAGGTGGGTGCGCAGCTGGCGCGGGCCGAGGCGGCGGTTCCGGGGGGTCCGGAGCCGAAATGTGAATTCGGAGGAGACGCATGACGACGGTCGAAGGGGTGGCGGAGGTCACGGACGCGGATTTCGGCACCGAGGTCCTCGGCAGCGAACTGCCCGTCCTTGTGGAGTTCACCGCGGACTGGTGCCCGCCGTGCCGGCAGATGGTGCCGGTGCTCGGCGCCCTCGCCCAGGAGGAGGCCGACCGGTTCCGGGTGGTGCAGCTGAACGTCGACCGGAACCCGGCCACGACCAACGCCTACAAGGTGCTGTCGATGCCGACGTTCATGGTGTTCCGCGACGGTGAGCCGGTGAAGTCGATGGTGGGCGCCATGGCGAAGCGGCGGCTCCTCGCGGAGCTGGCCGACGTCGTCTGACCCGCGCGGAACCGGCGCGGGACACAAGAAATCCCCCGAGCAATTGCGCTCGGGGGATTTCTCTGCGTATATTCGGTGATTCGTGACTTCAAACAGAGGCAGTCACAAAGAAGTGCAGTGAGCACAGTATATCCGGGCGGGAGTGGAATTGTCAAACACCGAATTGCCGGACGATGAATTGCGACACGAGCAGGAATTCGTCGACGGGCTGTACGCGCGCGTGGACGCGCTGCGCGGCGACGCCGAGGTGGCGGTGACGGACGCGCTCGCCCAGGGGAGCACCCCGCAGCAGGCCAAGCTGGAGCGGGACATCCTGGTCGCCGAGCGCTCGGGACTGCTCGCCGCGCTCAACGCGGTGGACGGCTCCCTCTGCTTCGGCCGGATCGACCTGGCCTCCGGGGACGGCCACCACATCGGCCGGATCGGGCTGCGCGCGGACGACCCGGAACGCACCCCGGTCCTCATCGACTGGCGGGCCGACGTGGCCCGCCCCTTCTACCTGGCGACCGGCCACACCCCGATGGGTCTGCGCCGCCGCCGGCACATCACCAGCGACGGCCGCCGGGTCACCGCGCTGCACGACGAGATCCTCGACCTCGGCGACGAGACCCGCACCGGTCACGAGGACCCGTCGGGCGACGCCGTGCTGCTGGCCGCGCTGAACTCCGCGCGCACCGGCCGCATGGGCGACATCGTGCAGACCATCCAGGCCGACCAGGACCGCATCATCCGCGCCCCGCACCGCGGTGTGCTGGTCGTCGAGGGCGGTCCCGGCACCGGCAAGACCGCCGTCGCGCTGCACCGCGCCGCCTACCTCCTCTACGAGCACCGCGAGCTGCTCGCCAAGCGCGCCGTCCTCATCGTCGGCCCCAACCCGGCCTTCCTCGGCTACATCGGCGAGGTGCTGCCCTCGCTCGGCGAGACCGGTGTGCTGCTGTCCACCGTCGCCGAGCTGTTCCCCGGCGTGCGGGCCACGGCGGCGGACCTGCCCGCGGCGGCGGCCGTGAAGGGCCGCGCCGACATGGCCGACGTGCTCGCCGAGGTGGTCCGCGACCGGCAGACGCTGCCCGACCCGGTGATCGCGATCGAGCACGACCGCGACGTCCTCATGCTGGACGACGACCTGGTCAACGTCGCCCGGGAGCGCACCCGCGCCGCGAAGCTGCCGCACAACGCGGCCCGCGAGCACTTCGAGGGCCACATCCTCAACACCCTCACCGACATGGTCGCCGAGCGCATCGGCACCGACCCCTACGACGGCGGCAACCTCCTCGACCCCAGCGACATCACCCAGATCCGCGACGAACTCGCCGAGAACCCCGAGGTCTGGGCGGCGATCGACCAGCTCTGGCCCCGGCTCACCCCGCAGCGCCTGGTCGCCGGCTTCCTGGCCGCCCCCGAGGCCTTCCTGCCGGCCCGGGACGCCGCCGCCGTCCGCCGCCCGGTCACCCGGCGCTGGACCGTCGCCGACGTGCCACTGCTGGACGAGGCGGCCGAACTGCTCGGCGTGGACGACCGGGTCGCCCGCTCCCGGGCGGAACGCGAGCGGGAGGAGCAGATCGCCTACGCACAGGGCGTCCTCGACGTGTCGTACGCGTCGCGGACCTACGAGTTCGAGGACAAGGACGAGGAGGAATCCGAGGTCCTGCTCGCCCACGACATCATCGACGCCGAGCGTTTCGCCGAACGCCAGGAGGAGGACGACCACCGCAGCGCCGCCGAACGCGCCGCGGCCGACCGCACCTGGGCCTTCGGGCACATCATCGTGGACGAGGCGCAGGAGCTGTCCCCGATGGCGTGGCGGCTGCTGATGCGGCGCTGCCCGACCCGCTCGATGACCCTGGTCGGCGACCCGGCCCAGACCGCGGAGGCGGCCGGCGTCGGCTCCTGGTCGAAGATCCTCGCCCCCTACGTCGAGGACCGCTGGGAGCACACCCGCCTCGGGGTCAACTACCGCACCCCGGCCGAGATCATGGACCTGGCGGCGTCCGTCGTCCGCGCCGACGACCCGGACTTCGCCCCGCCGAGTTCGGTACGGTCCACCGGCGTACGCCCCTGGATCCGCGCCACCGGCGACCTCCCGGCCGCCGTCGCCGTGGCCGCCCGCGAACTGACCCCGGACGAGGGCCGCCTCGCGGTCATCGCCCCGCGCGAACTCCACCGGGCGCTCGCGGCCCGCCTGGACGGCGTGAGCGCGGACGCCGAGCCGGACCTGACCCACCGCGTGGTCCTCCTGGACCCGCGTCAGTCCAAGGGCCTGGAGTTCGACTCCGTCCTGGTCGTCGAGCCCGGCCGCTACGGCACCAGCGACCTCTACGTGGCCCTCACCCGCGCCACCCAGCACCTCGGCATCCTGCACACCGAGCCGCTGCCGAGGGGGCTTCGACAGGACTGAGAGGACTGAGTGGGAGCCGCACCCTGCCGTCTCAGGCCGGGCGCAGCCACACCGTGGCCAGGGGCGGCAGGGTCAGTCGGATGCTCGCCGGGCGGCCGTGCCACCCCTGGGGCTCCGGCTTGACCGGGTCCGGGTTCCCCGCGTCGCCGCCGCCGTAGCGGGCGGCGTCGGTGTTGAGGACCTCGTGCCAGGCGGGGACGTCGGCGGGGACGCCGAGGCGGTAGTCGGAGCGGACGACCGGGGCGAAGTTCGACACCGCGAGCAGCGGCGTGCCGTCGGCGTCCAGGCGGAGGAACGCGAGCACGTTGTCCTCGGCGGCGTCCCCCACGACCCAGGAGAAACCCGAGGGGTGGGTGTCGCGCTGCCACAGCGCCGGTGTGTCCCGGTAGACGCCGTTCAGGTCCGACCACTCGGCGCCCTGCGCGAACTCCTGCCCCATGAAGAGGAGTTGCTTGCCGGGGTGGGCCCACATGAAGGCGAGGTAGGCGCGTTCGTTCGCGCGCTGCTGCCACCAGTCGCCGGGCATCTTCGACACCAGGGACTTCTTGCCGTGCACCACCTCGTCGTGGGAGATCGGCAGCACGTAGTTCTCGCTGTACGCGTACACCATGGAGAAGGTCATCTCCCCGTGGTGGTACCGGCGGTGCACCGGCTCGTGGCTCATGTACTCCAGCGAGTCGTGCATCCAGCCCATGTTCCACTTCAGCCCGAAGCCGAGCCCGCCGAACCCGCTCGGGCCCTCGTGGTGCGTGGCCCGCGTGACCCCGTCCCAGGCCGTGGACTCCTCGGCCACGGTGACGACGCCGGGCACCCGGCGGTAGACGGTCGCGTTCATCTCCTGGAGGAAGGCCACCGCGTCCAGGTTCTCCCGGCCGCCGCGCTCGTTCGGCGTCCACTGGCCCGCCTCGCGCGAGTAGTCCAGGTAGAGCATGGAGGCGACCGCGTCGACGCGCAGCCCGTCGATGTGGAACTCCTCGCACCAGTACACGGCGTTGGCGACCAGGAAGTTGCGCACCTCGCGGCGCCCGAAGTCGAACTCCAGCGTCCCCCAGTCCGGGTGCGCGGCCCGCTGCGGGTCGGAGTGCTCGTACAGCGGGCGCCCGTCGAACTCGGCCAGCGCCCAGTCGTCGCGCGGGAAGTGCGCCGGCACCCAGTCCATCAGGACGCCGATGCCGGCCCGGTGCAGCCGGTCCACCAGGTACCTGAAGTCGTCCGGGTCGCCGAGCCGGGCCGTGGGCGCGTAGAAGCCGGTGACCTGGTAGCCCCACGAGCCGCCGAAGGGGTGCTCGGCGACCGGCATCAGCTCGACGTGCGTGAAGCCCAGGTCGGCCACGTAGGCGGGGAGCTGCTCAGCCAGTTCGCGGTAGGTCAGCCCCGGCCGCCAGGAGGGCAGGTGGACCTCGTACACCGACAGCGGGGCCTCGTGCGCGGGCCGGTCCGCGCGGCGGGCCAGCCACTCGGCGTCCCCCCACGTGTACTCCGAGACGTGGACGACGGAGGAGGTGGCCGGCGGGACCTCCGTGCGGCGGGCCAGCGGGTCCGCGCGGAAGGTGCGGGAGCCGTCGGGCCGGGTGATCTCGAACTTGTACAGCTCGCCCGCGCCGACACCGGGCAGGAACAGCTCCCACACGCCGGTCGAGCCGAGGGAGCGCATCGGGTGACCGGTGCCGTCCCAGAAGTTGAAGCCGCCGGCCACCCGGACGCCGCGCGCGTTCGGCGCCCACACCGCGAACCGGGTGCCCGCGACGCCCCCGTGGACCGTCGGGTGCGCGCCGAGCGCCTGCCAGAGCTGCTCGTGCCGCCCCTCGGCGATCAGGTGCAGGTCCAGGTCGCCCAGCGCGGGCAGGAAGCGGTACGGGTCCTCGACCTCCTGTACCGACCCGTCGTACGTCACCAGGAGCCGGTGCGACGGCACCTCGCGCAGCGGTACGAGCCCGGAGAAGAAGCCGTCGCCGTCGTCGTGCAGCTCGATGCGCAGGTCGCCGGAGCGGACGCTCACCGCCAGGGCGTACGGCCGGAAGGCCCGGAAGGCGACCCCGCCGGGCACGCGGTGGGCGCCGAGCACGGAGTGCGGGTCGTGGTGGGCGCCGGCGAGCAGGCGCTCCCGGTCGGCGGCGTCCAGGGAGGGGGAGGAGGCCGCGACCGCGACCTCGGGGGAGGCTGCGGGGCCTCTTCCGGGCGCGGCCTCCTGCGCCGGCTCCCTCGGGGGCGCCCCGGCCGTCCTCGCCGCGGGGTTCTTCGCCGCGGGGCTCTGCTTCGGGGTCGTTTTCGCGGCCGTTCCCGCGGCCGACTTCCGGGTCGTGTTCTTGGCCGTGTTCTTGGCCGTGTTCTTGGGCGTCTTCGTGGTCTTCTTCGCGGCCTTCTTCTTCGGTTCGGAACCGCTGGACGAGGGGCGGGGGGTCACGGGCGGAGCCTCCTGGGCGACGGGGGACCGGACGGGGAGGTCATGCCGGTTCGGGTTCGGGCGCGCTGAGGCGGCGCACGGCGGCGAGGGGCACCGGGAGCCAGTCGGGGCGGTGCCGGGCCTCGTACAGCACCTCGTAGACCGCCTTGTCCGTCTCGTAGGCGCGCAGCAGCACCGGGTCCGTGCGCGGGTCGTGGCCGCCCGCCTCCGCGTACCCGGCGCAGTACGCCGCCCGGCAGGCCGCGGCCCAGCCGGGCACCGGGGCGTCGGCCGAGTGCTCCGCGTAGTCGAAGGACCGCAGCATCCCGGCGACGTCCCGCACCGGCGGCTGCGGCAGCCGCCGCTCGGCCAGCGGCTTCGCGGGCTCCCCCTCGAAGTCGATCAGCGACCACTCGCCGCCGGGGGAACGCAGGCACTGGCCGAGGTGCAGGTCCCCGTGGATCCGCTGGGCGGTCCAGGTGCGGCCCTCGGCGGCCAGGTCCGCCAGCGCGGTGAACGCCGTACTCAGCGCGGGCGCGTACGGACCGAGCAGCGGTACGGCCCGCGCGGCCTGTGCCAGCCGTTCGGCCATGCCGTCGGCGAGCCGCCGCACCGCACCCTGGCCGAGGGTGACCGTCGGCAGCGCGCGGGCCAGCGCGGTGTGCACCTCGGCGGTGGCCCGGCCGAGCGCCCGCGCCTCGGCGGTGAAGTCCTCACCCCCGGCCGGCTCGCGCAGCGCCAGCTCCCAGCCGTCGGCCGCGTCCCGCACGTACGGCTGGAGCACGCCCAGCACCCAGGTGCGGTCGTCCAGGTCGGCCGTCAGCCAGCCGGCCGGCGCCGGTACGCGGGGGCAGCCCTCGCGGGCCAGCGCGAGCGGCAGCTCCAGGTCGGGGTTGACGCCGGGCACGGCCCGCCGCAGCAGCTTGAGGATGAACGTATCTCCGTACACGACGGAGGAGTTGGACTGCTCGGCGGTCAGCAGCCGAGGCTCCAGACCGGCGGGTATCTCCTGCTCCGGGTCCCGCTCGAAGCGGAGCCCGCCGATCCTGGCCCCGGTGCGCAGCGCCTCCAGAAGCACCTCGGCGGGCCGGGTGTCGTACAGGGCGTCATAGGCGGTGCGTCCGGCATCCGGGCCCTCGGTCAGATGTCCGATCAGCGCGGGCGCCAGCCGGGGCGGCAGCGCCTCGCGCGTGCCTATGAGGAGCTGGTAGCAGTCGCCGGGCTCCTCCGGCGCGCCCGGCGCCGGGGCGGACTGCTGCCGGGTGCGGACCAGGACGTGGTGCAGGCCCAGGCGGGAGCCGGCCGGAAGCAGCTCGGTCGCGGCGACCAGCGAGAAGCCGGTGACGGGACGCCCCTTGCCCGCGAACCAGCGCTGGCGCGGCAGCCACTGACGCAGCAGCGGATCGAGTGAGGCGAGGAGGCCCGGCGGGCTCGGGACGGTGCGTATGACGGCTTCCGGCATGGCGTCGCGTCCTTTCCCCGGAGAGGTCGGGGTGGTTACTGATGCGTGCCCCGGGCGGCGCGGCGGAAACCGCACTGCGGGCGGGGACAGGGACTACAGGGACTAAGGGGCGTCCTTGCGCAGCCGGAACCAGTAGAAGCCGTGACCGCCGAGGGTCAGCAGGTACGGCAGGTCGCCGACCGGCGGGAAGCGGACCCCGCCGAACAGCTCGACCGGGTGCCGTCCGCCGAAGGCGCTGAGATCCAGCTCGGTGGGCTGCGCGAACCGGGAGAAGTTGTTCACGCACAGGACCAGGTCGTCCGCTCCTTCCCCGTTCGCGGGGGCCTCGCGCAGGAAGGCGAGGACGGCGGGGTTGGAGGAGGGCAGTTCGGTGTAGGTGCCGAGGCCGAAGGCGGGGTTCTGCTTGCGGATCTCGATCATGCGTCGGGTCCAG
>NZ_JOFH01000018.1 GCF_000721235.1 Streptomyces olivaceus | reverse complement strand
CCCGGGGCACCCCGAAACCCGCCCCCGCCAGGGCACCGCCCCGTCACCCCACCAGATGCCCCACATCGTTCCAGCTCTCCACCGCCGGCTCCCCGTACGCCCACCCCAGCACGGACAGCGACGTCGGGTTCAGCCGGATCCGCGCCCCGAACGACACCGGCAGCCCCAGCCACCGCGCCCCGATCGCCCGCAGAATGTGCCCGTGGGCGAAGACGAGCACGTCCCGCTCCGCCTCCCGCGCCCACGCGACCACCTCGTCCGCGCGCGCGGTGACGTCCGCCACGCCCTCCCCCTCCGGCACACCGTCCCGCCAGATCAGCCACCCGGGCCGGACGGCCTGGATCTGGTCCGGCGTCATGCCCTCGTACGCCCCGTAGTCCCACTCCATCAGCGTGTCCCACGCGCGGGCGCGCTCGCCGAAGCCCGCCAGCTCGCAGGTCTCGGCGGCCCGCACCAGCGGGCTGGTCCGCACCTCGACGCCGTCGAGGCCGTCCAGCGGCGCGCGGTGCAGCCGCTCGCCGAGCAGCTTGGCGCCGCGCCGGCCCTCCTCCAGGAGCGGTACGTCGGTCCTGCCGGTGTGTCTGCCGGACAGCGACCACTCCGTCTGTCCGTGCCGGGCCAGCAGGATGCGCGGTGCCATGAAGAGGCCTTTCCGGGAGATATGTCTGAGGGGACGCCTCCATCATTCCGTACCGTCCGTGCGGGCAACCCGGGGGGCGCGGCCGGCGTCTATCCGGTCCGAGGGCGCTTCGCGGAGCGGAGGCGGGGAGGCCGTAGAGTGGCTCGCCCGTGTCCGTACAGGCGCGCGAGTCAACGAGCAACGAGAAGGGGGAGGGCGATCGGATTGCCGCACACCGAGACACCGGGCACCGAGGCGGCCCCGAAGACTCGGCTGCGCTGGTGGACCGAGCTGCCGCTCATCCTCCTCGTGTACGCCTGCTACTCCGCCGGGCGGCTGCTGGTGCGGGGCGACGTCTCCGACGCGGTCGACCACGGCCTGGCCATCCTGGACATCGAGAAGGCCCTCTTCCTCAACGCCGAGCACCCGCTCAACCGCCTGTTCACCAGCGAGCCCTGGATCGGCGTGCCGGCGGACTTCTGGTACGCGTCGCTGCACTACCTGGTCACCCCGGCTCTCCTGATCTGGATCTTCCGCTCCCGCGCGGTGCACTACCGGGCCGCCCGGACCTGGCTGATGACGTCCACGTTCATCGGCCTCATCGGCTTCACGCTCCTGCCGACCTGCCCGCCCCGGCTGCTGGACGCCGGTCACGGCTTCGTCGACACGATGGCCCAGTACAGCTCGTATGGCTGGTGGGGCGGCGAGGCGAGCGCGCCGCGCGGCATGGGCGGGATGACCAACCAGTACGCGGCGATGCCGAGCCTGCACGTGGGCTGGGCACTGTGGTGCGGGGTGATGCTGTGGCGGTACGGCGGCACGCGCACGACGAAGGTGGCCGCCGTCGTCTACCCGCTGGTCACCACGATCGTGGTGATGGGCACGGCCAACCACTACTTCCTCGACGCGGTCGCCGGAGCCGCCGTGATGGGCGCCGGGCTGCTGCTGACGCCGTACGTGATGCGGGTCGCGGACCGGGCCCGGGCGCGGCTCGTGGCCCGTTTCGCACCGGCCGCCGGTGCCGCCCCGGCCACCGTCGCCACCGCTGCCACGTCCGCCCCGGGCGGCGCGGGTTCCCCGATTGTCAGTGGCAGATGCCAGACTTCCACGGGTGAGCGATTCCCACGGCAGCGAGAGCAGCGGTTCGGTCCAGGAGACGAGCCGGACCCCGCCCCCTCGGACGCGGGGGACGAGACTCCGGCACCGGCTCGCTGAGCTGCGCGGTCCCGACGTACCGGCCAAGGCGCTGGACGCCCGCGCCCTGGCCGCCCTCGCCGCCAACCCCGGCTGCCGCCGCCGCGCGATCCTCGACGGCGCCGGGGTGGACAAGGCGGCGCTCGCGTCCGCGCTGGGCTCGCCGTCGGCCTTCGGGCAGTCGCAGTTCGCCCTCGTACGGGGCAACGCCTTCGAGGCACGGGTCAAGGCGGACGGCGGTGCCGAGCTGCTGCGGCTGGTGCACGAGAAGCTGGACCGGGGTGCCGAGCCGCCCGCCGACGCCCGGGTGCCCGACCTGTCCGCGACCGGCCCCGAGGGCCGCACGGCCCGGACGGCGCTGGCCCTGCGCGAGGCCGCCGGCGCCCCCGGCACCTGGACGCTGCTCGACCATCCGATGCTCGCCCTGGACGTCGCCGGTTCCCCCGCCTTCCTGGAACCGGACGCCGTGGTGGTGCATCCGGACGGCAGCTGGACGGTCGTCGAGATCAAGTCCTTCCCGATGCTGGACGGTTCCGCCGACGCGGCGAAGGTCGGTGCCGCCGCGCGGCAGGCCGCGGTCTACGTGCTGGCCCTGGAGCGGGTGGCCGCCCGCCTTGACCCCGCCCCGCGCGTGCGCCACCGGGTTCTGCTCGTCTGCCCGAAGGACTTCTCCAACCTGCCGACCGCGTCCGCCGTCGACGTGCGCAAGCAGCGCGCGGTCACCGACCGCCAGCTGGCCCGGCTGACCCGCGTCGAGGACATCGCCGACGCGCTCCCGGAGGGCGTCTGCTTCTCGCCGGGACTGCCGGCTGAGGAGCTGACGGCGGCGGTCGAGGCGGTCCCGGCGACGTACGCGCCGGAGTGCCTGTCCGCCTGCGAGCTGGCCTTCCACTGCCGCGCCCGGTCCCTGGCGGACGGGGCCGTGACCAGCCTGGGCCGCCCGGTCCGGGCGGAGCTGGGCGGGCTGTCGACGGTCGAGGACGTACTGGCCGCGGCCCGTGGGGAGTACGGCGACCCGGACGACCCGGCGGTGGCCGCGCTCCGCAGGGCGGCCCGCCTGCGCACGGAGGCCATGGCCACGACGGGCGCCGGGACCACCCTCGCCGGAACCGCCGAAGGGGCCCGTACCGGTGCCGCCGAAGGGGCCCGTACCGGTGCCACCGGAGTCAGCGAGGTGCGGCCCGGATGTCGCTGATCACCACGCTCGCCCGCCTGGAGGCCGTCCGCTCGGGACATGCCCAGCCCGCCGCCACCGTCCGGCACCGGCACCTGTCCGACCGCCCGCTGGTCTTCGTGCCGCTGATCACCGCCGGTGAGGCCGGTGCGCCGCTCGGCGCGCTGGTGGGCACCGACCGCGACGCGCCGCACCTGCTGGCCGTGCCGCAGCCCCGCGACCGCGATCTGCGCTTCGCGTTCCTGGCCGAGCTGGCCGGCATCGTGCTGCCGCACGTCGAGGCGTACGCCGACAGCGTCGAGGCCGCCGAGCGCAGCGAGACCGACCCGGAGACGGGCAAGCGGGTCAAGGTCGAGGTCGACCTGTGCGCGGACGCCGCGCAGCTGGTCGTGCCGAGCCGTGCCGGCATCGACTTCGTCCGGCTGCTGGGCCGCTCCATGCGCTTTCGGCGTACGGCGGAACAGGACCCGGAGACGCCGCATCCCGCGCCCCCGCGGGTGCCGCTGCTCGGCCGCTGGCTGACCCATTACGGCGAGCGGGCCCGGGTCCCCGGCTCGTCCCTCCTCCTGGCCATGACCGACCTGCTGGGCCGCCACTGGGCGAGCGGGCAGTCCACGCTGGAGGACCAGCACCTGGGCGCCCTGCTGGCGTGGATCGCCCCGGACGGCGGGCATGGGGACGAGGGGTACCGGGACGACGGTCCGGGCGGCGGGGCGCCGACCGGCGCGCAGGCCGCGCGCCGCGCGGAGCTGGCCCGCGACGCCGCCGGCCAGCTGCTCTGCCCGCCCGCGGGCCCGGCGACCGACCCGGCCTTCGACAACAAGCTGCTCGCTCCCGCCATCGAGCGCTACGACCGGGCCCGCACCGCGCTGGCCGCCGCCGAGGACGGCCTGGAGGCCGACGACCGGCTCGGCGCGCTCACCGCCGCCGAGCGGGAGATCCGCGCCCTGGTCGAGAGCCGCACGCGCCCCACCTGGGACGCGGTGTGGCGGGGCCTGGACCTGCTGCGCGCACTGCCCGCCGGGGCGCATGTCGACGAGCGCTGGACCCGCGACCGCTGGTCGTTCACCTCGCACCGCGACCGCATCCTGGCGGGCGAGCCCCCGCAGCCGCGCCGCGACGACGCGGTGACGGCGGCGAACAAGCTGGCGACGCGCGAGCGCGAGCAGGCCCGCCTGGAGGCGCAGGAGGCGCTGGACGATCCGCTGGTGATGGCCGGGCGGCGGCTGTCCGGGGAGGCGTTCGCCGGTGAGGTGGTCGACGTGGTGATGGCGTACAGCGAGAGCAGGCGCCCCAGCCCCCGCCCGCTGGTCACCGTCCGCACGGACGACCGCCCGCACCTGGCCGAGCGCGCGAAGGTCTACCGCGCGCTGAACGGCAAACCGCAGACGGCCGAGTACGTCGGCCCGGCGCTCTCGTCCCCGGACGGCGACCCCGACGACGGAACAGTGCTCCTGCGGATCACGGACAAGATGGGCCGCGGCAAGGAGCCGGAGCCCGGGTCGGTGCCGGAGAAGGGCGATCTGCTCTGCTTCACCCTCTTCGAGCACGAGCAGCGGGGCGGCGCGAAGCTGCCCGACCCGGAGCAGACGCCGTGGACGCACGGCGGCCCGCCCGGTGAGACGGCCGCCGCGGCGGAGGCCGCCGACGCGCAGACCGAGGAGGACGTCCTGTGACCGCCGAGACCGTCGCCGCGACCGACGCACCCGCTGCCCCGGCGCCGGCGACCTTCGACCCGGGTGCCGAGGCGGCCCGCGCCACCGCTGCGATCCTCCACGACACGCTGCACGGCACGGAGCGCGGCGTCGTCGTGGACTCCCCGCCCGGCGCCGGGAAGTCCACGCTCGTGGTGCGGGCGGCACTGGAGCTGGCGGAGGCAGGCCGGCCCCTGATGGTGGTCGCGCAGACCAACGCCCAGGTGGACGACCTGGTCCTGCGCCTGGCCGAGAAGAACCCGGACCTCCCGGTGGGCCGCCTGCACAGCAGCGACACGGACCCGTACGACAAGGCGCTCGACGCGCTGGCGAACGTACGCAAGTCGGCGAAGGCCGGCGATCTCGCCGCGCAGACGGTGGTGCTGTCCACGGCGGCGAAGTGGGCGCACGTGAGGGTGGACGAGCCGTGGCGGCACGCGATCGTCGACGAGGCGTACCAGATGCGCTCGGACTCGCTCCTCGCGGTCGCCGGGCTCTTCGAGCGCGCGCTGTTCGTGGGCGACCCGGGCCAGCTGGACCCGTTCGCGACGGTGGGCGGCGAGCAGTGGGCGGGCCTGGCCTACGACCCGTCGTCCTCCGCCGTGACGACCCTCCTCGCCCACAACCCCGACCTCCCCCAGCACCGCCTCCCGGTCTCCTGGCGTCTCCCGGCGTCGGCGGCGCGCCTGGTCTCGGACGCGTTCTATCCGTACACGCCGTTCCGCAGCGGCACGGACCACGGCGACCGGGCCCTGGCCTTCGCGGCGCCGTCGGACGGCTCGGGCCCCGACCAGGTGCTCGACGAGGCCGCTGCCTCGGGCTGGGGCCTGCTGGAGCTGCCCGCCCGGCACACCCCGCGCACCGACCCGGAGGCGGTGGGGGCGGTGGCGGCGGTGGTCCGGCGCCTCCTGGACCGCGAGGGCACGACCACCTCCGAACGCTCGCCGTCCCCCACTCCCCTGACCGCCGCCCGCATCGCCGTCGGCACGGCCCACCGCGACCAGGCGGCGGCGGTCCGCGCGGCGCTGGCCGACCTCGGCGTGAGCGACGTGACGGTGGACACGGCGAACCGGCTCCAGGGCCGGGAGTACGACGTCACGGTCGTCCTCCACCCGCTCTCCGGCCGCCCCGACGCCACCGCCTTCCACCTGGAGACCGGCCGCCTGTGCGTCCTCGCCTCCCGGCACCGCCACGCGTGCATCGTGGTCTGCCGCGAGGGGGTGGACGCCCTCCTGGACGACTACCCGTCCACGGAACCGGTCCAGCTGGGGGACGGAGTCCGGCACGCCGCCGCAGGCGGCCAATGAGCACAGCCCGGACGGCTGGGAGGCCAACCACGCGGTACTGGCGCACCTCGCGGAGCACCGGGTGGCCTGGCACCCCTGACCGACCCCACCGCCGCCCGCCCGGAGGGCCCCGACTGCCACGCCCCCACCCGCCGGACGGAGTCCGGCACGCCGCCGCAGGCGGCCAATGAGCACAGCCCGGACGGCTGGGAGGCCAACCACGCGGTACTGGCACATCTCGCGGAGCACCGGGTGGCCTGGCACCCCTGACATAGCACCGCGTCACCTGGCAGCCCTGACCGACCCCCGGCGTCCACCCGGGCAGCCACGGCGGGCCGTCAGGGAGTCTCCTGCGCCCGCATGCCGTCGAGCAGGTAGGCGGTGCGGCGGTCGTACTCCTCCCGCCGCGGGCGGGTCCCGTGTTTGAGGACGAGCGCGCTGTCGTGGAGCAGCGCGTGGAGGTCCTCGGCCGTGAACTCCGGCCGCAGCGCGCCGGAGGCCCGGCCCGCTGCGACGAGTTCCTCGTTGGCCTCGCCCCCGACCCGGCAGATCTCCATGAGGGTCTGCGCGTCGGGGTAGGTCTGCAGCATGGTGTCGACGGTGGCCGGCTGACGGTACTGCAGGTCGCGGATCGCGGTGACGTAGTACGCCAGCCGTTCCCATACGTCGTCGACGGCGCGGGTGCGGTCGATGATGGCGTGGATCTCCGTGGCGACGACCTCGGAGATGACGGCCTCGATGAGTCCGATCCGGCCGCCGAACCGGTTGAAGATCGTGGCCTTGCTCACCCCCGCCGCCCTGGCGACCTCCTCCAGCGGCACGGACAGGCCGCGGCCCTGGAAGGCGCCGATCGCAGCCCTGCGGATCTGCTCGGCATTGCGTTTGGCGTCGGCGCGCAGCCGAGGCTCCGCGGACGCCGCTCCGGCTGTACCGGCCATCATCCAGCTCCCTCTCACGCTGTCGCCCTTTAACTTGACTAGCAGGGTCACTTTACCTACGGTCACAGTCGAGAGCGAAACTGACCCATGTGGTCAACTTACGGAAAGGCCATGCCATGATCGTCGTCACCGGCGCCACCGGCGGGCTCGGCGGTGCCACCGTCGAGCACCTCCTCACCCGCGTGCCCGCCGACCGGATCGCCGTCAGCGTCCGCGACCCCGCGAAGGCGCGCCATCTCGCCGACCGTGGTGTCCGGGTACGGCAGGGCTCCTACGAGGAGCCGGCCGCGCTGCGCGAGTCGTTCGCCGACGCCGAGCAGGTGCTGGTGGTGTCCGGCAACGACCCGGCTGCCGACATGGTCGGCCTGCACCGCAACGCCGTAGAGGCCGCCGTCGGGGCCGGCGCCCGGCGGATCGTGTACACCAGCCAGCAGGGCGCCGTCCCGGGCAACCCGTACCTGCCGTCGGAGTTCCACATCGCCACCGAAGCGATCCTCGCCGCGTCCGGGACCGCCTGGACCGCACTGCGCAACGGCGCCTACGGCCCCCTCGACCAGGTGCTCGGCCACTGGCGGCCGACGGGTGAGATCGTCCAGCCCGAGGACGGCCCCGTACCGTACACCGATCGCGACGACATCGCGGAGGCCACCGCCGCCCTCCTCACCGGTGACCGAGCCATCGACGGCCCCGTCACCCTCGCCGCGCCGGACGCCGTCACCTTCGACGACCTCGCCAAGATCGCCTCCGACCTCACCGGCCGTACCGTCAGGCGGGTCGTCGTGGACGACGAGCAGTGGGTCGCCGACCAGGTCGCGAGCGGCGTCCCGGAGCCGACGGCCCGGCTCCTCCTCTCCTGGCACCAGGCCGGCCGCGCCGGCTACTTCGCGCAGACCGGCCCCCTGCTGGCCGAACTCCTCGGCCGCGAACCCCGCAGCGCCGCCGCCCGGCTCGCGGCCCAGGTCGCCGCCTGAGGCGCCGAGCCGCCGGGCGCGCCCAGGCGCCGCCCCCGGCTCCGAAACGCCGTCGGGGGCGACGGCCCCCGCCGTGCCTCCCGCGACCCGGTAGGAACGCACGCATGGAACAGCCCAACAAGGCCACGGCCTGCTCCGCACTCACTCGATCGCATGACCCGTCACTCGGCGGCTCCGTCGCCACGGGCCGAGTGCGTACGGGCGATCCCGGCCGCCAGCCGCCGGACCAGCCGGCGGGCCGCCTCCGGTCCGACGACCTCGATGTGATCGCCGAACTGCAGCAACTGCCGTACCCCGTCGAGTTGGCCGTACGACACGGTGATTTCGACACGCCCGTCGTCCTCCCGGCCGCCCGCCGTCCTGAGCCGGGCGCCCAGGATCCGCCGGGCGAGGTCGAGACTGCCCGCGTCAAGACGCGCCGTGACCACGACTCGCTCGGCGCCCTCCAGTTCCTCGCCCAGCTCCCGTGCCGTACCGGCGAGGTCGGCGCCGGGCCGCAGCCGCCGGTCTGCGTCGAGCACGGACCAGTGCTGCAGCCGGGCGAGCGCGAACATGCGGGGCCGCCCGTCGCGGTCGGCCACGAGGTACCACCGCCCGCCCCGCTGCACCAGCCCGTACGGATCGACCACGGCCTCCTGCCCGCCCGCGGCACCACTGCGCCGATAGCCGATCCGCAGCCGCCTCCCCGTCCGCAGGTCCCGGACCAGAGCCGCGACGTCGGGCAGGGGCGCGTCGTCCTCGAACCAGGGCCGGTTGTCGATCGCGACCACGTCGGCCAGTGCCAGCCGCGCATCGTCCCGGACGGGCGACGGCCGCCTGCGCGGCGTGAGCTTGCGCAACGCCGACCGGGCGGCGGCCTCGCCGCCGAGCTGCCGGGCGCGGTCGAGGTCGAGCCCGACCGCGCGCAGCAGATCCGCCTCGCCGGTCGTCAGCTTCGACAGGTCGGCCTGGTCACCGGGGAGCAGGCTGATGCCGCCGTACTTACCGCGCTCGGTGAAGACGGGAATGCCCGCGTCGACAAGTGCCCGCACATCGCGCAGCACCGTCCGCGTCGACACTCCCAACTCCCGGGCCAGTTCCTCCCCAGTGGTCCGCCGACGCGCCTGCAGAGCCGCGAGTAGCTCGATCAACCGCTGCGGCCGACTCATACGACAGCTTCCTCACCAGAACCGGACAACCGATGTCAGGTTCTCACGCAAGGCTGGCACTCGAGCCGGAACCAACCGGCCCACCCGTCCCTCGGAAGGACCGATGCCCCCATGTCCGCACCCAACCTCTTCCTCGTCTACGTCACCGACGTCGAGCGCGCCACCGCCTTCTACTCCGACCTGTTCGACATCGAACCGGTCGTGACCACCCCGCGCTACGTCCCCTTCGAAGTCGCCCCCGGCGTGCTCTTCGCTCTCTGGAGCGGCCGGGCGGACCGGCTCGCCCCGGACACACCACGCACCTCGGAGGTCGGTCTGATGGTCCCGGGCCCCTCGGCGGCCGTCGACGAGCGCTACGAGGCGTGGACTGCCAAGGGCGTCACCGTGGTCGAGGAACCGCACGACGAGGTCTTCGGCCGCACCTTCGTCGTCGCGGACCCGGACGGCAACCTGATCCGGGTCTCACCGGTCGACTAGTACTGCTAGTACTGCTAGTACTGCGACGGCGCTTGCGCCCGCAGCCGCCCGGCGTAGGCACGCGCTGCCGACAGGTCGGCTCCGTCCGGGCGGTTCTTGTGGATCCCGCCCACCAGCCGGAACGGCCCCCAGGTGTCGAAGGCCCGGCACGAGAAGCTCCCAGCCACCGAGTACCCCCTGCCGTCCAGGAGCCGCACCAGGGGACGGGTGAAGTGCACCGCCCCGAACTCCGGCAGGCCGCTCGTCGCGAACACGAACGCCCGGCTGCCCCGGCCCTGGCCCGCGGGCAGGGCCTCGGCGAAGCCGGTCAGGCCGCGGTGGAGCCTGCCGTAGAAGACGCCCGAGCCGAATCCCACCAGATCGGCGGCGGCAAGATCCTCCCGGTCGGCCTCCCCGGGGGCCACGACCCGCGCGCCCAGCTCCTCGGCCATGGCATCGGCGACACGGCGCGTATTGCCGTGCGCCACGGAGGCGCACACGATAACGGTCCTCATCCTGACGGTCCCTTCTCCCGGCCGGGCGCGCCCGGCCGGCGCGCCCGGTGACCACTGTGGTCACACAGCGAGGACCGAGCAGCATCGCCCGATGTGACACCCCGCACCGGAGTCAGGCCCGCGTGGCCGGCCCCCTCCCCCCAGCTCCAACCATTACCGCTCCAAGTTCACCCGCCCACAACCACACCGCCGACCAACCTGGCCACCAGCCACCGGGGGGACCGTTGCAGTACTAGGGGGCGAAGTTCACCGCCTCCGTGGTGACCGTCTCCGCGCGGCGCCCGGGCGCACCCTGCCATCGCCAGTAGAGGTTGGTGTGCGCGACGACCTGCGCCGGCGCCGGTGCGCCGAACTGCGTCAGGTCCTCCGTCGTGTGCGCGTCGCCGACGAGCGTCACGTCGTACCCGCGCACGAAGGCACCGTGCAGGGTCGAGCGGACGCACATGTCGGTCTGCGCGCCGGTCACGACCACCCGGCCCACCCCGCGCTCGGCGAGCACGTCTTCCAGCGCGGTGTCCTCGAAGGAGTCGCCGTAGCTCTTGTGCACGAGCGGTTCGTCATCCCGGCGGACCAGCTCGGGCACGTACTGCCAGGCCTCGGTCTCGGGTACGAGTTCGTCGTCCGCGTGCTGCACCCAGACCACGGGCACGTCCGCCGCCCGGGCCTTCCCGACGAGGGTGTCGATGTTCGCGATCACGCCGTCGCGGTCGTGGGCGCCCGCGAGCACGCCGTTCTGTACGTCGATGACGAGCAGTGCGGTACGGGGCCGGTCGGGGAGGGTCGTCATGGCGGGCTCTCTTCCTCTTCGCGGAGTCGCGGAGTGCTGGAACCGATCTCGCCGTCACCGTAGACGGACCCACTGACATCGACGCGGGCGCTGCGCCGGCCGTCCGGCGGCCGTACGGTCGAACCGACACCGGGAGGTCCTGTGATGCGCAAGGTGATCTACTCCATGAACGTCTCCCTCGACGGCTACATCGTCGGGCCGGACGGCACGTTCGACTGGTCGGAGCCGGACGAGGAGGTCTTCCGCCACTTCACCGACGAGCTGCGGCAGACGGACGTCCACCTGATGGGACGGCGGCTGTACGAGACGATGCTGTACTGGGAGACGGCGGACCAGGACCCGTCGCTGGACGAGCCGGGTCGTGAGTGGACCGCGCTGTGGAAGGCGCTCCCGAAGGTGGTGTTCTCCACGACCCTGTCGGCGGTCGAGGGCAACGCCCGTCTCGCCTCGGGCGGCCTGGCAGCGGAGATCGAGCGGTTGCGGGCGGAGCCCGGCGGGGGCGAGATCGCGATCGGCGGCGCGACGCTCGCCGCGGAGGCCGCCGCGTCGGACCTGATCGACGAGTACCGCGCCATGGTCCTCCCGGTACTGGTCGGCGGCGGCGTCCCGTTCTTTCCCCGGCACGAGCGCCGGGTCGACCTGGAACTCGTCGAGACCCGCACCTTCGGCTCGAACGTCGTCCACCTCCGCCACCGCGTACTGCGCTGACCGGCCCCTCAGGCCGTCCGGCTCGCGGGGTCCGGGGCGGCGGCGCCCAGCTCGCACCAGATGTACTTCCCGCGGTTCCCTTCCCTCACCAGCGGCTGCCACCCCCACGTGTCGGCACAGGCCCGGACCAGCGACGCCCCGCACGGCACGGTCTTCCTCGATTCCGCGGCTCAACTGACCCACTTCCGAAGGCCCTTTCGTAGGGTGAGGGACCAGTCGCTCTCTCCGGAGGCGTCTCGCGACCTCATCCACGAGCTGGCCAAGGAGCTGTGAGGGAAACCATGTCCACCCCCATTCAGTGGCGGAAGTCCTCCTACTCCGGCAGCGGCGACGGCAACGCCTGCGTGGAGGCCGCCCTCGACCGCCCCCACATAGCCGTCCGCGACTCCAAGATCCCCAGCCGCGCCGTCCTCACCTTCCCCGCCCCCGCGTTCGCCGCCCTCCTCAGAGCCCTTCAGGCCTTGTGACGGGCCGCTCGATGACCGATTCCCTGCCGCCCGGCGGCGCCGTACCCGGCTCGGCGGAACTGGTTGCCCGGTGGGCCGACGCCTGGTCGCCGGAGCAGGTGGCGGAGCGGCTGGCCGGGGTCGGGGCGCCCTGGTGCGTCGTGGCGGGGTGGGCGCTGGACCTGTTCCGCGGCGGGCGGTCGCGGGCGCACGGTGACCTGGAGATCTCGGTGCCCGCGGCGGCGTTCGCGGAGATCCGGGACCGCTTCCCCGAGTACGCGTGCGACGCGGTGGGCTCGGGGCGGGTCTGGGCGGACGCGGATGCCGAGGCGCTCGGGGCCACGCACCAGACCTGGTTCCGGGATCCGGCGAGCGGACAGTTCCTGTTCGACGTCTTCCGCGAGCCGCACGAGGGCGGGACGTGGATCTTCCGGCGGGACGCGGGCCTGCGGCTGCCGTACGACGCGGTCGTCGAACGGACCGCGGACGGCATCCCCTATCTGGCGCCGGAGCTGGTACTGCTGTTCAAGGCCGAGGGGACCCGGCCCAAGGACCAGGCCGACTTCGACGGGGTCCTGCCGCTGCTGGGCCGCGACCGGCGCGACGCCCTCCGCGGGTGGCTGGAGCGCACGCGGCCCGGGCATCCGTGGTCGGCGCGGCTGGCGCGGCCCTGACGCGGTCGCGCCCGCGTCCCGCACGGGAATAACCGGAGGCCCCCTCCTGTTAGCTCGCGCAGCGACCCGTGTACGTCTATGACCCGTACAGGTCGATCAGTCGATCATCAGGAGGCACCCCACCATGGCCGCAGACGCCGCAGAGGAGATCCGGGGCACCGCCCACGGCACCGCTCCCGTACCCCTCTCCGTGCTGGACCTGGTGACCGTCGGGGCCGGCCGGACCGCCACCGAGGCACTGCGGACCGGCGTGGACATCGCCCGGCTCGCCGAGGCGCGCGGGTTCCACCGGTACTGGGTCGCCGAGCACCACTCCATGCCCGGCGTCGCCTCTTCCTCGCCCGCGGTGATCCTGGCCCACCTGGCGGCCCACACCGAGCGCGTCCGGCTCGGGTCCGGCGGCGTCATGCTGCCGAACCACGCGCCGCTCGTGATCGCGGAGCAGTTCGGGACGCTGGAGGCCCTGGCGCCGGGGCGGGTCGACCTGGGGCTGGGCCGCGCCCCCGGCACCGACGGGGCCACCGCCGCCGCGCTGCGCCGCACCGACCGCCTGAACGAGGGCGCCGACGACTTCCCCCAGCAGCTCGCCGAGCTGATCCGGTTCCTGGACGACGACTTCCCGGACGGGCACCCGTACAGCCGTATCCACGCCGTGCCGGGTCCCGTGCAGGGCACCTCGCCCGGCGGCGTCCAGTCCACGCACCGGCCGCCGGTGTGGCTGCTCGGGTCCTCCGGGTTCAGCGCGCGCCTCGCCGGCACGCTCGGGCTGCCCTTCGCCTTCGCGCACCACTTCTCCGCGCAGAACACGGTGCCGGCGCTGGAGCTGTACCGGGACTCCTTCCGGCCCTCCGCCGTCCTCGACGCGCCGTACGCCCTCATCGGCGTCTCCGCGCTCGCGACCGACGACGAGAAGGAGGCCCGCCGGCAGGTGCTCGCCGCCGCGCTGAACATGGTGCGGCTGCGCACCGGGCGCCCCGGGCTCGTACCGGCGCCCGAGGAGGCCGAGGCGTACGACTTCAGCCCGATGGAGGAGGAGTTCGTCCAGTCCTGGAACGCCAACGTCATCCACGGCACCGCCGACGAGGTGCGGACCGGCCTCGACGACCTGCAGAAGCACACCGGCGCCGACGAGCTGATGATCACCGCCAACGCCCACGGCGGCGACGTGCGCCTGCGCTCCTACGAGCTGATCGCCGACGCCTACGGCTTGCCGACGGCCTGAATCCCGGCCCCGCCCGGACCGGCGGGGCCGAGCAGCGCGGAGATGCGGTCCGGCGCCACCGGCCGGGAGTACAGCCAGCCCTGGCCGGTGTCGCAGCCGATGCGGCGCAACCGGGTCGCCTGGTCGGGGGTCTCCACGCACTCGGCGGTGACGCTCAGCCCGAGGCGGTGGGCGAGCTGCACCATCGCCTCGACGATGACCTCGTCGGCCGGGTTGGCCAGGGACGACGCCCCCTTCACGTCGTCCGCCCCCGGGGTGACCGCGTCGTACTGGAAGCCCCTGACGAACGCGCCGTCGAGTTTCAGGACCGAGACCGGCAGCCGGCTGAGGTAGGCCAGGTTCGAGTAGCCGGTGCCGAAGTCGTCGATGGCGATGTGGACGCCCATGTCGCTGAGCGCCCTGAGGACTTCCAGCGGGCGGCCCGCCGAGCCCATGACCGCCGACTCGGTCAGCTCCAGCTGGAGCAGGTGCGGGGCGAGGCCGGTCTCCTCCAGGGTGCGGGCCACGTCCGCCACCAGGTCGGAGTCCCAGACCTGGCGGACGGCGACGTTGACGCTGACGAAGATCGGCGGCTCGTCCGGGTGGGCCTGCTGCCAGCGGCGGGCCTGCGTGCAGGCCGTGCGCAGGATCCAGCGGCCGAGTGGAACGATCGAGCCGTCCTCCTCCGCCAGTGCGATGAACCGATTCGGCGCCAGTAGGCCGAACTGAGGATGATTCCAGCGGATGAGCGCCTCGACGCCCCGCACCCGGCCGTCCTCCATGCCGACCAGCGGCTGGTACTCCAGCGCGAACTCGCCCCGCTCGATGGCGGGCCGCAGCGTGGCCGCGAGGGCCTGGCGGGTCATGCGGGTGGCGTTGCGCTCGGGGTCGAAGAGCGTCCAGCGGGCGCGGCCGTCGGCCTTGGCCCAGTACAGGGTGGTGTCGGCGGCCTGCATCAGGGCGGTGGGCGTGGTGTCGGCGGTGTGGCGCTCGACGACGCCGACCGAGGCGGTGACCGACAGGCGGCGGTCGAGGAGCTCGAAGGGCGGCTGGAGCGCGGTCAGGACCGCCTGCGCCAGGTCGGCGAGCTGGTCGGTGCCCGTGGAGTCCTCCACGAGGAGGGCGAACTCGTCGCCGCCGAGCCGGGCCACCAGCGGGACGCCGGACCGGGGGCCGGCGGCCTCCTCCGCGCACCGTGTCAGCCGTTCGGCGACGGCGGCGAGGAGCCGGTCGCCGACGCGGTGGCCGTGGGTGTCGTTGACGGCCTTGAAGCCGTCCAGGTCCAGGTAGCACAGGCCGATCCGGCCGGTGCCGCCGTGCTCGTACGACTCCGCCTCCAGGGCGCCCGTCAGGCGTTCGAAGAACAGGGCGCGGTTGGGCAGCCGGGTCACCGGGTCGTGCATCTGCAGGTGGCGCAGCCGGGCCTGGAGCTCGCGCCGGGCGCTGACGTCGGTGACCGAGAGCAGCAGGCCGCCGCCGTCCCCGGAGTCGTCCAGCGGTTCGACCGTCACCTGCGCCCAGAGGGAGTGCCCGTCGGCCCGCTTGAGCCGGCGGGTGCAGCGCAGCCGGGGCTGCCGGCCGCGCAGCACCTCGCGGTAGGCGTGCCAGGTACCGGCGTCGGAGGCGAGGTCCACGAGGTCGGCCGCCGCACAGCCGGCCAGCGTGTCGGGGCCCGCGCCGAGCAGGGTGCCGAGGCTGCCGTTGGCGCTGACGACCAGGCCCTCGGCGTCGACGACGGCCATGGCGAGGGGGGCGGTGGCGAACGCCGAGCGGTAGGCCGCGACGCCCGCACCCGCGGCGCCCGCGCTCCTGTCCGCACCCGTGTGGGCCGCACCGGTACCGGTGCGGGTCGCGCCCGTACCCGGGTACGACGTGCCCGGCGGGTCCGTCGCACGAGGAGGCAGGCTTCCGTCACTCTCTGTGATGGCCGACCGGCCGAGGTCTGCCGCGGGCGCCGGCCCTTCGGAGGTTCCGCTCACCGCTCGCTCCCGCAGTGCCTCGATCTCTGTTCGTGCTCTGTTCGTGCAGGAAAGTGTGCCGATCATAGAGGCTGACACCGGGGCCTTCCAGCCGCCTTTCCGTGTGGGGGACCGACCAACCCCACCGCCAGACCGTTTCCGCCCACACCTGGCCGGGTTCTTCACGCCTCCGACCAGTTGTGACAGCGGGTGAGTGCCTCCGGGCGGTCGGACAAGAGAACTCCCGCGGAATTTCGGGCGACTCACCCATCCGATGCAGGCGAACAGGGCGCAGTACGACAATCATGCACAAGCTGGGTGCGGTGTCCCGCCAACCGCCCCGGAGGTCGATGTGCCGCGCCAGCTTCCCCTGAGGCGACTCCCCCGGGAGGCCCTCGAGGCACTCGGCGCGGGCCGCGGGGCGGAGGGGAGGGCCACCCGGTCCCGGCTGCGCAGCACCGCGGCGGTGTGCACCACGATGTCGGCGCTCGCCGCGACCTCCCTGGTCACCGCCCCCTCGGTCGCCGAGCCGTTCTCCCCCCAGCCGTGCGCGCTGCAGCGCACCGACGCGCACCACTCCGAGGGTCTGGACACCTGGAACGCCACCTATCCGCGGCCCGCCCGCAGCCTGGACGCGGTGATGGTGTTCCTGTCCTTCCCCGACTCCCAGCCGCTGACGGCCCCGGCCGAACTCGCCGCCGACCACTTCCCCGCCACCGGGAGCTTCTTCCGGCGCGCCTCCTACGGCGCGTTCACGCTGCGCCCGCATCCGCTGCGGGACTGGATCCGGATGCCGAGCCCGTCGACGTCGTACGCCATAAGGCGGGACTGGAGTCCCGAGCACCGGGCCGCCTATCTGCGCGACGCGCTCCGCGCGGCCGACCGGCACGTCGACTTCTCGCGGTACGACGTCGTCTACTTCGTCGCGGACCCGGACGCGCCCGGCGTCGACTCCGACGCCACGAAGGTCGTCAACCTGAACACCCCGATGCGGGCCGACGGCACCGACATCCGGCGGGTCGTGACCGTCTTCGAGAACCATCCGCCGGACCGGCTGGTCCTGGCCCACGAGACGGGCCACGTCTTCGACCTGCCCGACCTGTACCACCGGCCCCTCGACGGCGAGGGCGACTGGGACACGCACGTCGGGGACTGGGACCTGATGGGCAGCCAGTTCGGACTCGCCCCCGACCTCTTCGGCTGGCACAAGTGGAAGCTGGGCTGGCTGGAGCCCCGGCAGGTGACGTGCGTACGGGGCAGCGGGCCGACCCGGCTGACGCTGGAGCCGCTGGCGGCGGGGCCGGGCGTGGAGGTGGCCGACGCCGCCGGGGCGCCGGCCTTCGGCCTCGGGCGGGGGACGAAACTGGCCGTGGTGCGCACGGGCGCCGACAGCGTGCTCGCCTTCGAGGTACGGACACCGGTCGGCAACGACGCCTCCGCGTGCCGGGCCGGGGTGCTGGTGTACCGGGTGCACGGCGGGGCGGATTCCGGGGGCGGGCCGATCGAGGTGATCGACGCCCACCCGGACACCGAGGCCTGCTGGGCGGACTCCGTCTACCCGCCGCTCGCCGACGCCCCGGTGGCCCTGGGCGAGAGCTTCACGGTGCCGGGCGACGGCGTACGCGTGACGGTCGAGGGCCGCACGGAGTCGGGCGCGTGGACCGTCCAGATCACCCCCGGCTGATCCGGCCCGTCTCCGGGCCAGTCCTCAGTACCCCGGTACGCCCTCAAGTCCACCGCGCCGAGCCGGCCACTTCTGGACCGACGGCGCCCCACCTCGGGGGCCGCGGGTGGCGAAGCCCCCGCACCGCGCGGCGAAGCCGCGCAAAAACAACGATGGCGAGACCGGTTCGCGCATTCCGCGAACACGCCTCCCCATCGCCATCACGCGCCGCCACGGACTCGGGCACCCGACGCCAGAAAGCGACGGCGCCCGACACCCGGGGGGCCGCGGGTGGCGAAGCCCCCGCACCGCGCGGCGAAGCCGCGCAAAAACAACGATGGCGAGACCGGTTCGCGCTCTCCGCGAACACGCCTCCCCATCGCCATCACGCGCCGCCACGGACCCGGCCACCCGACACCGGAAAGCGACGGCGCCCGCCACCCGGGGGGCCGCGGGTGGCGAAGCCCCCGCACCGCGCGGCGAAGCCGCGCAAAAACAACGATGGCGAGACCGGTTCGCGCTCTCCGCGAACATGCCTCGCCATCGCCATCGTGCGCCGCCAGGGACTCGAACCCCGGACCCGCTGATTAAGAGTCAGCTGCTCTAACCAACTGAGCTAGCGGCGCCTGGTGACGTCGTAGACCTTAGCACCCTGGTCGGCGGGAGGAAAAATCGAAATCCGCACCGCCGCGCGGGCCGCCCGGACCGCCGCCCAGAGCAGGATTTCCGGGCCCGGCAGCCACGGCTGGCGGGTGTCCGGGGCCACCAGCCAGCGCGAACCCGAGCGGACCGGGACGCCCGCCGGCGCCGGTACGGTCACCGCGTCCCCGGCGCCGTGGCACAGCAGCGGCGGCACCTCGCCCGTACGGCCGCTGTTCCGGCCGCGGGCGCTCCACTCCTCCCATTCGAGGAGCGACGGCAGCCGCTGGGCGGTGCCCGGCGCGGTGAAGAGCAGCATCCGGCCGCGGAACTCCGCCACCGGCCCCGACCCGGGCCCCTCCATCCACATCCGGTCCAGCATCCGGCGCCCGAAGATCGCGGGTGCGCTCACGACGTCGAAGGCGGAACCGCAGGGCAGCACGACCGGGGCCTCGGGACGCTCCTCCCAGAACGCGAGCGTGCTGCGCGGATACGCCCCCGCCGAGGCCAGCCAGGCGGCGCCGTCCGAGGTGACGTCCGAGGCGTGGGGCGTGACGTGCGGCGTGGCGTTGCGTGGACTGCTCATGTTGCATAGATCTACCCGGCGTGAGGGAACCACTCCGCTGGGTTGCGGGAAACCGGGACAGGAGGGCCGGGACAGGAGTATCTTGCCCACCCTTCTGGCATATGCGCCCGGTCTGATCGACCCCTCAGTCGGCCGGTTCGCCGCGCAGCAGGTCCCGGCCGAACTCCACCATCTTCTTGGCGTAGTCCTCGGTCCACTCGGCCCGTTCGGCGATGTCCGCCGCCGTGAGCCGGTCGAAGCGCCGCGGGTCGGCCAGCTGAGCCGCCGCGATCGCCTGGAACTCCATCGCCCGGTCCGCCGCCGCGCGGAAGGCGTGCGTCAGCTCGGTGGACCGTTCCAGCAGCGCCCGGGGGTCGTCGATCGACTCGAGGTCGAAGAAGTGCTCGGGGTCGGCGGCCGCCTCCGCCGGCTCGAAGAGCAGGGGCGCGGGGCATAGCCGCGGTTCGTTCCGACGCGGCGTGGGCTCCGCCATGTCTTCTCCTCCTCGTACGTACGACGGCCCTCCCCCGCCTGCACGGGGGCACTCCGTCGGAGTGGGCCACCGTCCATTGTCCCGCGCCCGCGCAAGAGGGCAGGGTGTGCCGGGCGTCGGACGACCCCGGCACACCCCGCCCCCGTCCCTCACGGTCGGGGACGGGACCAAGCGGCCAGCTAGCCGGCGTACGTCTCGAACTCGGCGATCCTCGGGGTGCCCGAGGCGCCGGTGATCTCGAAAGTGATCTTCTTCAGCGAGACCGCCTGGAAGCCGATCACCCCGACGCCGCTGCCGGAGGCCAGGACGGCACCGGAGTCGTGGTTGAGGACGAGGTAGGAGCCGATGGTGCCCGCGGAGCCCGCCGCCTCCCTGATGTTGATCTTCGAGACCGTGGTGGCGGAGGACCATTTCACGGAGACGGAGCCGGTCGTCCCGGCCGGCGACCAGTAGGTGCCCAGGTCGCCGTCGCGCACGTCGCCGTAGCTGGTGCCGCCGGCCTTGGAGGAGCCGTCGGAGCCGGCGCCGATGGAGAGGTTGGTCCCGGTCGGCGGGTCGGTCGGGTCCGGGTCCGTCGGGTCCGTCGGGTCGGTGGGGTCGGTCGGGTCCGGGTTCTGCGGGGTGCAGCTGCCGTCCGAGACCTTCAGCCCCTTGTTGGCGCCCGCGGTGGCGCTCACGACGTCCGGCACGCAGGAGGCGTCGTCCAGGGGGTAGGAGTACGGGATGGAGACCGAGGTGTTGGACTGCGGGTCCGGACCGGCCGGGTTGTTGTCCTCGCCGGGCTGCGACCAGGTCACGTTGTCGTAGATGTTGCCGCTGACCTGCCAGGACCCGGCCGCGTCGGTGTAGAAGGTGCCGAGGACGTCCTTGGAGTCCTCGAAGTAGTTGCTGTCGACCTTGGCCTTGGCGCCGGCCCGGGAGTTGATCCCGGACTTGCTGAGGCCCTTGTAGTGGTTGTTGTACATGTGGGCCGTGCCGCCGCGCAGCAGGGGTGCGCGGGAGTCGATGTTCTCGTACAGGTTGTGGTGGAAGGTGACGTAGCCGTTCGACACGTCGCTCTCGCTGGACCCGATCAGCCCGCCGCGGCCCGAGTTGCGCAGGGTGCTGTAGGACAGGGTGACGTACTGGGTGTTGGCCTTCATGTCGAAGAGGCCGTCGTAGCCCTCCGACTCGCCGCCCGAGGCCTCCAGGGTGGTGTGGTCGACCCAGACGTTGCGGACGTCGCTCTCCATGCCGATCGCGTCGCCGCCGTTGGAGGTGGGCGAGCCGGACTTCTTGACGTTCCGGACCGTCACGTTCTGGATGACGATGTTGCTGGCTTCCCGGATGTGGATGCCCAGCTGGTCGAAGACGGCGCCGTTGCCCACGCCGACGAGCGTGACGTTGCTGATCTGCTTGAGTTCGATCTTGTCGGCGGCGGTGTTGCAGCTGTCGCCGGACACCTTGCTGGTGTTGCCGTGGTTGATGGTGCCCTCGACCTCGATGGTGATCGGGGTGCTGCTGCTGGCGCGGCCGCACAGGGCCTGGTGGATCGCGGTACCGGTGGTGGCCCGGACCGTCTGCCCGCCCGCGCCGCCGGTCGTACCGCCGTTCTGGGTCGCGTAGCCGGTGGCGCCGCCGGCCGCTGCCGCCGCCTCGGGCATCGACAGCACCACGCCGGTCGCGGCCGCGAGGGCCAGCGTGCCGAGCGCCGCTTGGAGTCGCAGGGCGACTGGTCGTCTCATCCTCGGTGTCCCCTTCGCCTTCACATGCCGGAACAGGAACCATGTCGTGATCATGACAATACAGATCGGCAGGACATGACGGGAAAGCGCTTTCTCGCCGTGAGAATAGGGTTCACACTGGGAGCTGACAAGGGTTCAGGAGAACGTTGATACGTTCACGACAGTGGACACTCTCCACGAACATGAACAGTGGACGCGCGCGCCCGGCCGCTTGCCACCGGCGCGCCGGGCGGCCGATGCACACCTCCCGCGCTACCGGTGCACACCTCCCGCACGACCGATGTGCACCTCCGGCGCGACTGCGGTACGATCATCTTGCCTGATCACGGGGGCCCAACCCCCCGCGTCGGACAGTGCGTTGGTGGTCCAAGGAAAGACGCCTCACTTCCCGTGAGGAAATGCAGGTGCAAGGCCTGCCCAGCGCTCGACGAGAACCCCGGCCCCGCGAAGAGCGGGACCGGGGTTCTTCCGTTGCACAGGGCATCCGCGCCGGAGAAGGCAGGGTCAGGCCTGCACCACCGGCTCCCGGGTGAAGAGCGCGCCCAGCTCCGGTGCGTTGACCCGGCGGTCGGCCAGGCGCAGGCCCTCCCAGATGGTGACCTGGTTGGCGGTGAGGACCGGCTTGCCCAGCTCCTTCTCCAGGGCCGGGATGTGGGCCACCGTGTGCAGCGCCGTGTCCGGCAGGAGCACCGCCTGCGCGTCCGGGCGGTCGGCGGCGCGAGCCAGCGCCAGTACCTCCGCCTCGGTCCAGGTGCCGACCTCCGCGGCCGTGATGATGCCCGAGCTGACGACGTCGGTGACCTCGATGCCGGCGGCGCCGAGGAAGTCCGCGAAGAGCCGGGCCACGTCGTCCGGGTAGGTCGCCCCGACGGAGACCCGGCGCACCCCGATCTCCTTCGCCGCGTTGACGAAGGCGAAGGAGGTGGACGAGGCCGGCAGTCCCGCCGCCTGGGCCAGGGCGCGCACCTGTTCGTGGGCGCCGTCCCAGCCGTGCACGAAGCTGCCGCTGGTGCAGGCCCACACCACCGCGTCCGCACCGGCGAGCCGCAGCTCGGACACGCCGGCCGCGAGCCGCTGCGGCGAGCCCATCTCGAGCAGCGCGTCCACCCGGTGGGCGTCCTCGCCGATGTCCGTGTGCACCAGGTCCACCCGGATGTCGCTGCCCAGCAGCTGCTCGATGCGTGGATAGTCGTCCTCGCCGGAGTGACCCGGGTACAGGAATCCCAGCGCTGTCATGTCCACCCTTCCTGCTGCTGTTCCGTGTCGGGGCCGTCACCGACGCCCGGCATGTCCGCCACCGCGGGACCGAGCGGCCCCGCCACCGCCGGACCCACCGGGCCCGGCACCGTGGGGCCGATGCGCGCGGACGGATCGGTCAGCGCCTGGTACGGCCCCACCGCAGGGGTACCCAGTCGGCGCAGTGCCGCCCACATCGTCACTTGGTTGGCCGAGATCACCGGGATCCGCAGCTCGGCCTCCAGCTGCGGGATGACGTCGTAGGTGGGGAGGTTGGTGCAGGAGATGAACAGGGCGTCCGCCGCGCCCTCGACCGGCACCGCCCGGCGGGCCATGTCGGCGACGTCGCGGTACGGCACCTTCCAGATGTGCCGGGTCAGCCCCATGTAGGCGCAACCGGAGATCGTCACGCCGGCCTCGGCGACGTACGCCTCCAGCGCACGGGTCACGGAGACGGTGTACGGCGTCACCAGTGCGACCCGGCGTACGCCCAGCTCGGCCAGCGCGTCGAGGAGCGCGCCGGAGGTGGTCACGGACGGGACCGCGCCCGCCCAGGTCATGGCCTCGCACATGGCCCGCTCACCGGCGATGCCGCCCACGAAGCTGCCCGAGGTGCAGGCGTAGGCGACGACCTCGGGGGCGATGGCGTTGAGCGTGCGCACCGCCTCGCCGAGCGTTTCGTGCTCACTGACCATTCGGGCCAGGTCCAGACTGACCTCGACGGGGACGAAGGGCGTCCGCGTCATGTGCAGCGAGACCTCGTCGGGCACCCATCGCCACAGCTCGCGATCGAGTGCGAAGTCGAACGGGGCGACCACGCCGACCCCGCGTTGCGGAGCGGGTCCGCCGAGAAAGGAGATGTCCATGGCACGCACCGGCCTCACACTGAGGAACGAGAAGGCAACGCACCGTTACACACGGCCGTGTTGACGAAGGTAGGTTCTGGTGCGAGCGTGGTCAATCCGCCCGCGTCACCTCCAGGTCAACAGCCGGTTAACTTCCGCGTCAACTCCTGAAACGCCCCCTTTTTCCGCAGTTGCTCCCCCCGTTCCTCCCGCACGGAGACAGGCCTGCCGATGACCACGCCCACGCTCCTCGTCCTGGACGCCGAACCCCTCCCCCGGCTGGGCCGGCTCACCGGCCGGGCCCGCGTCGAGCACGCCGACGGGACGACGCTGGCCGACCGGCTGCCTGAGGCCGACGTGCTGCTCGTGTGGGACTTCGCCTCGCACGCGGTCCGCGAGGCGTGGCCCGGAAAGGGCCCCCGGCCGCGCTGGGTGCACACGGCGAGCGCCGGGGTGGACCACCTGATGTGCCCGGAGCTGGCCGACTCGGACACGGTGGTGACCAACGCGCGCGGTGTCTTCGACCGGCCGATCGCCGAGTACGTCGCCGCCCTCGTCCTGGCGATGGCCAAGGACCTGCCCCGGACGCTGCGCCTGCAGGGCGAGCGGACCTGGCGGCACCGCGAGTCGATGCGGGTGGCCGGGACCCGTGCCTGCGTGGTCGGCTCGGGGCCGATCGGGCGGGCGGTCGCGCAGACCCTGACGGCGCTCGGCATCACCACGGCGCTCGTCGGCCGCACCGCGCGCCCCGGCGTGCACGGACCGGAGGAGCTGGACCAGCTGCTCGCCGGGGCCGACTGGGTGGTCGCCGCGGCACCGCTCACCGACGACACCCGGGGCATGTTCGACGCCCGGCGGTTCGGTCTGATGCAGCCCTCCGCGCGGTTCGTGAACGTGGGGCGAGGGCAGCTGGTCGTCGAGGACGACCTCGTCGACGCGCTGACCGGGCACCGGATCGCGGGCGCCGCGCTGGACGTGCTGAACAGCGAACCGCTCGCGCCGGACAGTGACCTGTGGCGGGTGCCGGAGCTGATCGTCTCGCCGCACATGAGCGGGGACACCATCGGCTGGCGGGACGAACTGGGCGCGCAGTTCGTGGAGTTGTTCGAGAGCTGGGCGGCCGGCGGACCACTGGAGAACGTGGTCGACAAGAAGCGCGGCTACGTACCGGGCCACTGACCGGCCGCACGCCCGGCACCGACACCGACCCGGGCCGGGCGCACGGCACCGATACCGACCGGCCCGGGCCGCGCGCCCGGCGCCGACACCGACTCGGGCCGCACGGCCCCGACGCGCGCCCCACGGCCCCGGCACCGACGCGGGACCGTGCTCCGGCACCGGCGGGCCCGCGCACCCGGACACCGACGGACCAGAGATCGCGGGAGGGTGCTGCATGACCGACCTCACTGAGCTGACCGCTGTACAGCTCGTCGACGGCTACCGCAAGGGCGCATTCAGCCCAGTCGAAGCAACCCGGGCGGCACTGGCGCGCGCCGAGCGGATCCAGCCGGAGGTGAACGCCTTCGTCCGGCTGACCGGCGAGGAGGCGCTCGACCAGGCCGCGCGGGCCGAGGAGCGGTGGCGTCGCGGGGAGCCGGGCGGACTGCTGGACGGCGTACCGGTCACGGTCAAGGACATCCTGCTGACGCGCGGCCATCCCACCCTGCGCGGCTCCCGGGCCGTCTCGCCGGACGGCCCCTGGGAGGAGGACGCGCCGTCCGTCGCCCGGCTGCGCGAGCACGGCGCGGTCTTCGTCGGCAAGACGACGACGCCGGAGTACGGCTGGAAGGGCGTGACGGACTCGCCGCTCTCCGGCGTCACCCGCAACCCGCACGACCCGTCCCGTACCGCGGGCGGTTCCAGCGGGGGCGCGGCGGCGGCCGTGGCGCTCGGCGCGGGGCCGCTGGCGCTGGGCACGGACGGCGGGGGCAGCGTGCGCATCCCGGCGTCCTTCTGCGGAATCTTCGGCCTGAAACCGACGTACGGCCGGGTGCCGCTGTACCCCGCGAGCGCCTTCGGCACACTCGCGCACGTCGGCCCGATGACCCGGGACGCGGCGGACGCGGCGCTGATGCTGGACGTGATCGGTGCCCCGGACGCCCGCGACTGGTCGGCGCTCGGCCCGGCGCCCGGGTCCTACACCGAGGCCCTGTCGGGCGGGGTGCGCGGGCTGCGGGTGGCGTACTCGCCCACACTCGGCGGGCAGGTGGCGGTGCGCCCCGCGGTGGCCGGGGCGGTACGGCGGGCGGTGGAGCGGCTGGCGGAACTGGGCGCGTACGTGACGGAGACCGACCCCGACTTCACGGACCCGGTGGAGGCGTTCCACGCGCTGTGGTTCAGCGGGGCGGCGCGGGTGGTGCAGCACCTGCGGGCGGCGCAGCGGGAGCTGCTCGACCCCGGGCTGCGGGAGATCGTGGGGGCCGGGGCCCGGTACTCGGCGCTGCAGTACCTGGCCGCGGTGGACGCCCGGATGGAGCTGGGGCGGCGGATGGGGGTCTTCCACCAGGAGTACGACCTGCTGGTGACGCCGACGCTGCCGATCACGGCGTTCGAGGCGGGGGTGGAGGTGCCGAAGGGGGCGGGGTACCGGAGGTGGACGGGGTGGACGCCGTTCACGTATCCGTTCAATCTCACGCAGCAGCCGGCGGGGACGGTGCCTGTCGGGAGCGACGGGGACGGGTTGCCCGTCGGGCTCCAGATCGTCGCGGCCCGGCATCGGGATGATCTGGTGTTGCGGGCCGCGCATGCGTTGTACGGGGCAGGGGTGGCGTCGGCCGGGGCGTGACCGGCGCGGGTGAGGTGGGGGCGGTGTGCGTCCGCCGAGTAGTGCGCCGGGGTGGGGGCGGGGCGGGGGTGGGTCGCGCGGCCCGGCGCTTGCGGGGTGCCGCTGCGCCCACCCGTGCCGCCCCAGCGGCACGACTGCCCGCAGCGGCGGCCGGGCGGGGTTACGCCCTTCGGAAGCTGAGGGTTTCTCCCTCCGCACCCGTGCGCCACAGGTCGTTGCAGGCCTCGGCCATGACGGTGAGGCCCTCCGTGATCTGGCCCCAGACCGTGCCCGGGACCCAGCCGACGTCGGCGTTGAGGAGCAGGTTGTTGCGCTCGTAGAAGAGGGCGAGGTCGACGAGGGTGGTGCCGGGGCGGACCTCGCGGTCGTAGCCGTACGCCTTGGTGCCCAACTCGGCACCGGCGAAGGCGAAATAGCACAGGTCGCCCGGAATAGGCGTTACCGTCGGATTCTCCAGCGGTGGTTCGGATGCCGCGAAGGGCGGGAAGAGGGCGTAGATCTCGTTGCGCGCGTATTTGGCGTGATACACGTCGCCGCCGAGGGGGAGCGCGTCCCAGACGGCCGCGCAGGTGATCGGGGCCCGGTCGTCGAGCAGTTGGGCCGTGCAGGTGATTCCGCGCTTGACCAGCGAGACTTCGATGTAGCGATCAGCCATACCCTCCATGGCAGTGGTTCGGCGGCCCCCCGGTCAAGAGCGCCGTGCCGTGTCGGCCCAGGTCTCGGACTGAAAAAGATCGGCATAACCCGTGCCCCATCGGGTAGCTGCGCGCCCATGGCTCCACCACACAGAACCCCTACATTGGGGATATCCGACCATAGGCCCCACACAGCCGGGCCCACTCGCCGGTCGCTGCTCGCGGGGGTCGCGGCGCTCGGTGCACTGGGCGCGGCGGGCTGCTCGCGGGTGGCCACCGCCTCCGACGTGAAGGGGGGTGACCTGCTCGACCGGATCCGGGCCCAGGGTGTGGCCCGGCTCGGCATCGCGGGCGAGGTCCCCTTCGGGTACATCGACAAGAACGGCGAGCTGACCGGCGAGGCACCGGAGCTGGCGAAGGTCATCTTCAAGCGGCTCGGAGTGGACCGGGTGCAGCCGGTGCCGACGGAGTTCGGCTCCCTCGTGCCGGGGCTGGCGTCGCAGCAGTTCGACGTCGTGGCGGCCGGGATGTACATCAACGCCGACCGCTGCCAGCAGGTCATCTTCTCCGACCCGGACTACCAGATGCTCGACGCGTACATCGTGCGCAAGGGCAACCCGCTCGGGCTGCACAACTACCGGGACGTCGTCGAGAAGAAGGCCAAGTTCGCGACCGGCACCGGCTACGCCGAGATCGCCTACGCGGTGGAGCACGGGTACAAGGAGGACGAGATCCTGATCGTCCCCGACCAGGTGGCCGGCCTCAACGCCGTCGAGGCCGGGCGCGTGGACGTCTTCGCGGGCACGGCACTGACCGTCCGCGAAGTGGTGAAGAAGTCCAGCAAGGCCGAGGCGACCGAGCCCTTCGCACCGCTCGTCGGCGGCAAGCCCCATGTCGACGGCGGCGCCTTCGCCTTCCGCCCGGACGAGACCAACCTGCGGGACGCGTTCAACGTCGAGCTGCAGAAGCTCAAGAAGAGCGGCGAGCTGCTGCGCATCCTCAGGCCCTTCGGTTTCTCCGAGGAAGAGATGACGGATCTGACCGCGAAGGAGCTCTGCGGCGGATGACCTCGGGACTGTGGGAACTCGTACTCCAGGGCATCTGGGTCACGATCCAGCTGCTCTTCTTCAGCTCGCTCCTCGCGGCCGGCGTCTCCTTCGTGGTCGGCGTGGCACGCACCCACCGGCTGTGGATCGTCCGCTTCCTCGCGGGCCTCTACACCGAGGTGTTCCGCGGCACCTCCGCGCTGGTGATGATCTTCTGGGTCTTCTTCGTGCTGCCGCCGGCCTTCGGCTGGCAGCTGGTGCCGATGTGGGCGGGCACGCTGGCGCTGGGTCTGACCTACGGGGCGTACGGCTCCGAGATCGTGCGCGGCGCGCTCGCCGCGGTGGACCCGGCGCAGAAGGAGGGCGGCATCGCCCTCAGCTTCACGCCCTGGCAGCGGATGAAGCTGATCATGCTGCCGCAGGCCGTGCCGGAGATGATCCCGCCCTTCTCCAACCTGCTGATCGAGCTGCTCAAGGGCACCGCCCTGGTCTCGATCATGGGCATGGGCGACCTCGCGTTCAGCGGCAACCTGGTGCGCCTGGCGTTGCAGGAGAGCGCGGAGATCTACACGTACATCCTGCTGATCTACTTCGTGATCGCGTTCCTGCTCACGCGGGTGATGCGCGGCCTGGAGAAGAAGCTGAAGGCGGGCGTCGGCAAGGCCCCGCGGAAGAAGACGGCGGCCGTGCGCGTGCCTGAGGGAAGTGGTGTGTCGTGAACTGGGACTGGAGCGCGGTCTCCGACTTCATGCCGCACTTCTGGGACGGTCTGCTGGTCACCCTGCAGATCCTGGTCCTCGGCTCGCTGGTCTCCTTCGGCCTCGGCCTGGTGTGGGCGCTGCTGATGCGGGTGCCGAGCCGCTGGGTGACCTGGCCGGTCGGCGTGGTCACCGAGTTCATCCGGAACACGCCGCTGCTGGTGCAGCTGTTCTTCCTCTTCTACGTGCTGCCCGAGTGGAACATCACGTTCTCGGCGCTCACCACCGGTGTGGTCGCCATCGGCCTGCACTACTCGACGTACACGATGCAGGTCTACCGGGCCGGCATCGAGGGGGTGCCGGTCGGCCAGTGGGAGGCCGCGACGGCGCTGAACCTGCCGCTCGGGCGGACGTGGACGGCGGTCATCCTGCCGCAGGCGATCCGCAGGGTGGTGCCCGCCCTCGGCAACTACGTGATCTCCATGCTGAAGGACACGCCGCTGCTGATGGCGATCACGGTGCTGGAGATGCTCGGCGAGGCACGCCTGTTCTCGCAGCAGAACTTCCAGTTCACCGAGCCCCTGACGGTGATCGGTGTGGCCTTCATCATCATTTCCTACCTGGCCTCCCTTGCCCTGCGAGCCCTGGAGCGACGCCTTGTCCACTGAAACCCTTCCCAACCCCGAGAAGAGCCCGGAGCAGGGTGGCGGCGAGCTGATCCGGCTGGAGCAGGTCACCAAGCGGTTCGGGTCCAACACCGTGCTCGACAACCTCGACTTCGCCGTGGACGCCGGCAAGCACGTCACCCTGATCGGGCCGTCCGGCTCGGGCAAGACGACGATCCTGCGGCTGCTGATGACGCTGCTCAAGCCCGACGAGGGCACGATCACCGTGGACGGGCAGAAGCTCTTCCCGGCGACCGAGAAGGAGCGGCGGGAGGCGCGCAAGCAGATCGGGATGGTGTTCCAGCAGTTCAACCTGTTCCCGAACATGACGGTGCTGCGCAACATCACCGAGGCGCCGGTCACCGTGCTCGGCCTGTCCAAGGACGAGGCGGTGGAGCGCGCCAAGGGGCTGCTCGACATGGTCGGCCTCGCCGACAAGTGCGACGCGCATCCGGCCCAGCTCTCCGGCGGCCAGCAGCAGCGGGTGGCGATCGCCCGGGCGCTGGCGATGCGGCCCAAGGTGCTGCTCCTCGACGAGGTGACCTCGGCGCTCGACCCGGAGCTGGTCGCGGGCGTTCTGGACCTGCTGCGGGACATCGCGCGCACCACGGACATCACCATGCTCTGCGTGACCCACGAGATGAACTTCGCCCGGGACATCTCGGACCAGGTCCTGATGTTCGACTCGGGCCGGGTCATCGAGGCCGGTCCGCCGGAGAAGATCTTCAGCGAGCCGGAGCACGACCGGACGCGGGAGTTCCTCAGCGCGGTCCTGTAGTCCGATCCTGAGTCCGATCCTGTAGCGCGGGTCTCCGGACACCCGGTGTCACTGCCCCGATGCTCCGAGGTCGGAGCGTTGGGGCAGACCGCTGTCATATGCCAGAGGGTCAGCGGTGCAGCTGGCAGCCCCGGAACACCGAACCGGAATCCCGTCAACACCCCCTCGCGGAAGGCCGCTTGGCGGCTATCGTGAAAGGGATCCGACACGCAGATCCGCTGTCCGGAGCGGGGGCACAGGCAGGGACAGGGGCAGGGCCTACCGAGCGCAGCAGGAGACCACCGTGGCGCTGCAGCACAAGCCGACCGCGCCGCACCACTCGGCCCAGGACGCCCTGCGCGTCCTGGAGACGGTGGCGCGGCACACCTCCGGAGTGACCGGCACCGACCTCGCCCGCGACTCGGGCATCGCCCGGAAACGGCTCCTCCCCCTGCTGCGCATGCTGCGCCGCGAGGGATACGTCGAGCAGACCGCCGACGGGGCGTACGTCACCGGGGACGTCCTGGCCCGGCCGGGTTCGGCGCACGACCGCGAGGCCGCGCTGCGCGAGCGCCTCCAGCGCACCCTGGACCGGCTGCGCGACTCCGTGGGCGCCGCCGTCTACATCAGCCGGTACGTCGACGGCGAGGTCAGCGTCACCCAGTACGCCGACAGCCCGGCCGCGCCCAGGGTGAACGAGTGGGTGGACTTCCGGGTCTCGGCGCACGCCACCGCGGTCGGCAAGAGCCTGCTGACCCAGCTGGACCACGCCGGGCGCCGCGACCACCTGGCCCGGCACAAGATGGCCCGGCTGACCTCGCGCACGATCACGAGTGACCGCCTGCTGCTCTCCCGGCTGGAGTCCCAGCCGCCCACCGTGCCCGTGCTGGACCTCCAGGAGTACGCGGTGGGCACGGTCTGCGCGGCCGTCCCGCTCACCGCCGGCTCCGCCGCGGGCTGCCTGGCCCTGTCCCTCCCGGTGGAGCACGCGCACCGGCTGCGCGAGGCGGCGGAGGAGCTGAACCGGAACGCGGCGCCGGTCCTGCTGTCGCTGGCGATCTGAGCGGCGCCCCGGGCCGTGGTCGGGAGCACCCCCGCGGACCGGGTAGTATTTTCGTTGTCGCCGACCGCGGAAGCGGACGGCGGGAGTCATGCGCCGCTAGCTCAGTTGGTTAGAGCAGCTGACTCTTAATCAGCGGGTCCGGGGTTCGAGTCCCTGGCGGCGCACAGCGAAGAAGCCCCTCGCCCGGAGCGAGGGGCTTTTTTCGTGCCCGCGGTCTTCGTGCCCTGGTTCTTTGACGCCCGGGTTCTTTGGCGCCCGGCTCAGAACGTGACGTCGGAGCAGGCGTAGAACGCGTTGGCCGTGTCGGCGATCGTCCACACCGCGACGATCACGTGGTGCCCGCTCAGACCGGACGGCAGCGCGCCGCTGTGGGAGAGGGTCCCCGGCGGGCGCTGGTTGTTGTAGGGGACCGTCAGGAACGGCGTCAGGTTGAGGTCGGACCGGGCCAGGTTGTGGTTCTGGTTCCAGCCCGGCTTGGTCACGTAGTACTTGAAGTCCGTCGTGGCGTGGCTGACGGTGAACTGCCAGCGGAAGGTGTAGCTCTGCCCGCCGCTGACTCTGGTGGTCGGCCACGCACCGCCGCCCGGGGTCTTCGGGCTGTCGAGCTGGGCGAACCGGGTGTTGTTCCCCGAGCAGATCTGCCCGTCGGCCGCACCGCCGCCCGGGAAACCCTTGGGCCCCTCGACGCTCTGCGGCTCCCACTGGATGGATCCGCAGTTGCTGACACTGCCGTTCTGGCAGAGCTTCTGCCGGCTGACCGGCAGATCGGTGTAGCCGTGGCCGCTGGCGCCGCCGGAGGAGAGGACGAGGGCTCCGGTGGTCGCCATGCCGAGGGCGGCGGCGTAGATCTTGGTCCTGGTGCGCATGCTGCTGCTCCCTGTGACGTGTGGGGAAGGTCAGTGAGCCGTGCAGGTTGAGCGTGTAGGTCTAGACCAAGTGTCAGATTATTGCCGTCAATTGAACATGTCCATACCAAAAGCGGGACGGGCGGGAGCGCTCAGACCCCCGTCTCCCCGCGCCCCGCGCAGAACGCCACCGTCAGGTCCTTGACCAGCACCTTGCGCTCGTAGTCGTCCAGCTCGACCAGGCCGCGCACCGTCAGCCGGGTCACCGTGTCCTCCACCGAGTCCACGACCGAGGTGAGCACGCTGGCCCGCTGCGCGGCGTCCAGCGCGGCGATCCGGCGCCGGTGCATCGCGGCGGCCACCTCCGGGGCGTACTCCACCCGGACCGGCCGCACCGAGAACACCTCCAGGCCGACCGGCGCCGCGTCGGCCGCCACCAGGCGGGTCAGCGTGTCACCGGCCAGGTCGGCCGAGCTGCGGACGGTGCCGAGCGGCTCCACCGGGACCCGGGCCAGCGCCGCCTCGACGCACTCGCGCAGGTACGTCTCGTGGTCCTCGACGCCCAGCGTCGCCCGCGCGGTGTCCCGCACCCGCCACACCACCAGCATCACCGCCCTGAGCGCGACCCCGTTGCCGTCGGCCGCGGGCATCGGCTCGCTGCGCCAGTGCCGCAGCCGCACGTCGACCCGGCGGCGCAGCAGCAGCGGGTTGACCCACATCAGGCCGGTGCGCCGCACCGTCCCGCGGTAGCGGCCGAAGAGTCCGAGCACCCAGGCCCGTCCGGTCCGCCCCCGGGCAAGACCGCCGAACCCGAACAGCCCGAGCGCCCCCGCGCCCGCGTACGCCGCCCACTGCGCGGGCCCGAGCCCTGCGCCCGCGTGCACGGGCAGGCCCAGCGCCTGGGCCGTGAGCGGCGGCACGAGACCGGCCCACCAGGAGGTGAGGACGCAGCCGGCCGCTCCGCACAGTCCCGCCGCCGCCCCCGCGGCGCCGGGCAGCACCCGGGCCGGACGCTCCGTCAGCTCCGGGTCGAGCCGAGGCACCGGGCGCGGGCGTGCCGCGACCGGGCGCCGGGCGCGGGGCTGCTCGCCGGTGGCCTGCCGGCGGCCGACGACCGCGGGCCGCAGCGGCACCGGGGCCGGGTCGGGGTCGTCGCGGAAGAGCAGGTGGACGGGGATCTCGGTGGTGGCCTCGTTGTGGATGAGCCGCACGGCGGACCGGTGACCGGGCTCCGCCGCGGGCGCGGCACCGGCCGGCAGCCCCGCCGGCGCCCCCGCCTCCGCTCCGGCCGGCACCCCGGGCGGTGCCGCGGCCGGGACCATGACCGGTGCCGCGGCCGGGACCACCGTCGGTGCCACGGTCTCGGGGTTCGTCGAAGATGTCGTACTCATGCGTCCTCCAGCCTCCGCGCCAGACGCGCCGTGAACGGGTGGTCGTCTCGGGGCGGGCGTCAGGAGAAGAGCCGCCGCCAGGTCTCCGGGCCCGGGTAGCCGTCCGCCGCGCCGCCGCGCCAGCCCTGGGCGCGCTGGAACGCCTCGACGCCCCGCCGGTCCGCCTCGCCCCAGCGCGGCCCCGGCCCCTTGGTGTAGTGCGTGCCGAACCCCTTCCGCACGAGCTGCCTGCCGAGCCGCGTGACGTACGGGTTCTCCGCGCCCGGCCGGAACATCGCCCGCCCGGGATAGCCGGCGACCCCGTGCGAGGCGACTGTCTGCGAGGCGGGGCCGCCGGCGGCGGGGGACGCCGCCTTGCCGGCCGTGACGCCCGTGTAGCGGTACGGCAGGAACGCGGCCGAGTCGGTCCAGTAGGCGTAGGGCGTGTCGCGCTTCCGGGTGTGCGGCGGGGTCTGCTCGTACGCCGTGTAGACGGTGTGCGCCGCGTCCGTCCAGCCGCCGAAGATCACCACGTGGGAGCCCTTCTCGGGGTCGGACGCGTTGTGGAACAGGAGGATGTCGCCGGGCTGCAGCTCCTCCTTGGTGATCCGCTCGGCGAGGCCCGCCAGGCTCCCGGTCCACTCGTTGGCGGGCAGCTTCCACGCCATCGACACGAACCCCGAGCAGTCCTGCCGGTAGCCGTCGGACCAGTAGGAGGTGACGCTGTACGGCACCTTCGCGGCGACCCAGGTCTTCGCCCGCTCGACGATCTCCGTACGGGTGAGGGCGGCCGCCTTCGTACCGGCGGAGGGCGGCGCCGGCGGCGCGGCCTGCCCGTGCAGCGGCGCCCGCGGGCCCTGCGGGGTGCCGGGCCCGTCGGCGGCCGGAGCGCCCTGGGGCCCGGGGGCGTGCCGCTCGGCCCCGGGCCGCTCGGGGGCGTGGACGGCGGCCGGGACCGCGGCGGACGCACCCGCACCCGCACCCGCACCGAGCGCGGACGCGGCGGCGGTGGCCACGATCAGCGCGCGGTGCGCCGCCGGGTGGGCGAGCCCGCGCCCGGCCGGGGCGTGCGGCAGGACGCGGCGCCAGTGGCGGCACCCGGGGCAGTCGCAGTCGCCCGCCGGGTCGACGTCCTCGAACAGGGGGGTCTCCATGCTCTCCATGCGATTCCCCTCACACTCCCGCTGGGCAGGTCCGCGGCGGCACATCTCGGTACATGTCGGTCAGTGTGGCAACTGTCCCCCGGGCGCGCATGTTGACGGTCCGAATGATGTAACGGGTGCCGGTCGCCCCCTCGGCGGCGGTCCGGAGCACGCGCCGGGGTCGGGTAGAGTTGTCCGGGTCAGCAGGCGCCGCTAGCTCAGTTGGTTAGAGCAGCTGACTCTTAATCAGCGGGTCCGGGGTTCGAGTCCCTGGCGGCGCACCGACGGTCGAAGGCCCTCCGTATCACACGGGGGGCCTTCGGCGTGTCCGGATCCGGCCCGGTGCCGGGACGTCTTGCGATCATGCCGAACGCCGTAGAACCCTGGCCCGGTTGAAGGGGGGCCGGGTGCGGGCCGGAGGGTGCAGGGAGCATCATGCAACCGGGAGTCGCCGTTTCCATGTCTATATAAGGTGTGGATGCTGTGGTGACAGACACCCACCACTGTTACGTCTGTGATGGCCGAGGGGGGCCGGAGCCGGCGAAGTAAGCGACCAAACACGCATGATCCGCGTGTGGGGGGATGACTCATGACGTCGACGCCGACGGGCGCCGGGCAGGACCAGGACCCGTCCCAGACGACCCAGCTCAGGCTGCCCGGGCACCGGAACTGGAACACCGGTTCGTTCCGCCGGATAAAGAAGACCCTGCCGAAGTACGACTACGAGCACTACAGCCGGCTCGCGGGCCCCCTCACCCAGCCCGACCCCGGCAAGCCGTACAAGGTGCAGTACCGCTCGCTGATATCGCAGGAGCCCCACCGCTTCCGGGTCGCGCTGATGCTGGCCGCGGCCCCGCTCCTCTCGGTGGTGCTGCTGGTGTGGCTGCTGCAGCCCACGCACTGGACCGAGCGCGACTACGTGGCCTTCGACTGGCTGCCCGTGCTCGACATCGTGATGCTCGTCGCGATCGGCCTGATCGAGCTCTTCCGCTGCCTGAACGTGCTGTCGAACGCGCACGCCACCCTGGTCGCCCGCGACCCGGTCCCGGTGGTGCCCGAGAGCGGCACCCGGGTCGCCTTCCTCACCTCCTTCGTGCCCGGCAAGGAGCCGCTGGAGATGGTGACGAAGACCCTGGAGGCGGCGGTCAAGATCCGCCACCGCGGTCTGATGCACGTCTGGCTCCTCGACGAGGGCGACGACCCGGAGGTGAAGGAGGTCTGCGCGCGCCTCGGCGTGCACCACTTCTCCCGCAAGGGCGTCGCCAAGTGGAACCGGGAGAAGGGCCCGCACCGCGCCAAAACCAAGCACGGCAACTACAACGCCTGGCTGGACGCGCACGGCGACGACTACGACTACTTCGCCTCCGTCGACACCGACCACGTGCCGCTGCCCAACTACCTGGAGCGGATGCTCGGTTTCTTCCGCGACCCGGACGTCGGCTTCGTCATCGGCCCGCAGGTGTACGGCAACTACGACAACCCGATCACCAAGGCCGCCGAGTCGCAGCAGTTCCTCTTCCACGCCCTGATCCAGCGCGCGGGCAACCGCTACGGCGCCCCGATGTTCGTGGGCACGTCGAACGCGGTGCGCATCAGCGCGCTCAAGCAGATCGGCGGCCTGTACGACTCGATCACCGAGGACATGGCGACCGGCTTCGAGATCCACCGCGCCAAGAACCCGGCCACGGGCCGCAAGTGGCGCTCGGTCTACACCCCGGACGTGCTGGCGGTCGGCGAGGGCCCGAACGCCTGGACGGACTTCTTCACCCAGCAGATGCGCTGGTCGCGCGGGACGTACGAGACGATCCTCAAGCAGTACTGGAAGGGCTGGTACTCGCTGCCGCCGAGCAAGCTCTTCAACTACACGATGATGATCATCTTCTACCCGATGTCGGCCCTCAACTGGATCCTGGCGGCCATGAGTTGCTGCCTGTTCCTGGGCCTGGGCGCCTCCGGCGTGGACATCGACCCGGCGGTCTGGCTGATGCTCTACGGCAACGCCTCCGCGCTCCAGATCGGCCTGTACGTCTGGAACCGCCGCCACAACGTCTCCCCGCACGAGCCGGAGGGCTCCGGCGGCGTCGCCGGCATGATCATGTCGGCGCTGTCGGCGCCGCTGTACGCGAAGGCGCTCATCGACTCCGTACTGCGCCGCAAGAGCAAGTTCGTGGTGACCCCGAAGGGCGACTCGGCCAGCCCCGACACCCTGTTCGGGACCTTCCGGTACCACTGGTACTTCATCGCGATCTTCGGCGGCTCGATCGCCGCCGGCTATGTCTGGGGCCACTCGCACCCGGCGATGGTCATCTGGGCGACGTTCGCGCTGCTGATCACCGCGTCGCCCATGTTCGCCTGGCGGCACGAGCTGCGGAAGGCGAAGAAGCAACCGCCGGCCGTGGCGGCGGAGCCCGCCGACCGGGTCCCGCCGCAGCCGGCCGCGCCCGCGCAGCCGTACGCGCCGCACGGACGCCACCGGGCGCCCGCGTCACCGGCACCGCACGCGCCGCACGCGCCGCAGCAGAGGAAGCCCAGCTGGTCCGCCTCCCCCGACGGGGGCGACGACCAGACCATGCAGATCGCCCTTGGTGGACTTGGGGGACGTAAGGAATGAAAGACCGTGCCGGCCGCCGCCGCGCCCGTCGCCTCGCGATAGGTACGGTGGTGGTACTAGCGCTGGCCGGGATGAACGGGCCGTGGCTCTACCGCTTCGGGACCGGGAAATACCACCAGTACAAGATCAACCAGCCGGAGTACAAGGCCGCCAACGGCAAGTGGGAGGTCGTCGAGTTCCCCGAGAAGTACCGGCTGAACACCATCCACGCGGCGCTGCTGCGCACCGGCAAGGTGCTGCTGGTCGCCGGGTCGGGCAACAACCAGGACAACTCCGACGCCAAGCAGTACGACACCCGGATCTGGGACCCCGTCAAGGGGACGGTCAAGAAGGTGCCGACGCCGTCCGACCTGTTCTGCACCGGCCACACCCAGCTCGCCAACGGCAACCTGCTGATCGCGGGCGGCACCAAGCGGTACGAGAAGCTCAAGGGCGACGTCACCAAGGCCGGCGGCCTGATGGTCGTCCACAACGAGAACCCGGACAAGCCGATCACCCTGCCCGCGGGCACCCGGTTCACCGGCAAGGAGAACGGCAAGACCTTCGTCTCCAAGGACCCGGTCCTGGTGCCGCGCGCCGAGAAGGTCTTCGACCCGCAGACCGGCGAGTTCGTGCGCAACGACCCCGGCCTCGGGCGGATCTACGTCGAGGCGGAGAAGACCGGCGCCGAGTACGAGACCGGCACGCAGGACAACTACCGCGTCCAGGGCCTGTCGGGCGCCGACGCCCGCAACACCTACGGCATCGCACAGAAGCTCGCGCTCGACAAGAAGGACTTCCAGGGCATCCGGGACGCCTTCGAGTTCGACCCGGTCGCCGAGAAGTACATCAAGGTCGACCCGATGCACGAGGCCCGCTGGTACCCGACGCTCACCACCCTGGGCGACGGCAAGATCCTCAGCGTCTCCGGCCTCGACGACATCGGCCAGCTGGTGCCGGGCAAGAACGAGGTCTACGACCCCGAGACCAAGAAGTGGACCTACACCGACGAGGTCCGCCAGTTCCCGACGTACCCGGCGCTGTTCCTGATGCAGAACGGCAAGGTCTTCTACTCGGGCGCCAACGCGGGCTACGGGCCGGACGACGTGGGCCGCGACCCGGGCGTCTGGGACGTGGAGACCAACAAGTTCACCAAGGTCCCCGGCATGAGCGACAAGAACATGCTGGAGACGGCGAACACCGTGCTGCTGCCGCCGGCGCAGGACGAGAAGTTCATGGTGATCGGCGGCGGCGGGGTCGGCGAGTCCAAGCTGTCCAGCGAGAAGACCCGCATCGTCGACCTCAAGGCGGACGACCCGGAGTTCACCGACGGGCCGTCGCTGGAGAAGGGCACCCGCTATCCGCAGGCCTCGGTCCTGCCGGACGACAGCGTGCTGGTCTCCGGCGGCTCGGAGGACTACCGGGGCCGCGGCGACTCCAACATCCTCCAGGCCCGGCTCTACCACCCGGACACCAACGAGTTCGAGAGCGTCGCCGACCCGCTGGTCGGCCGCAACTACCACTCCGGTTCGATCCTGCTGCCCGACGGACGGCTGATGTTCTTCGGCTCCGACTCGCTCTACGCCGACAAGGCCAACACCAAGCCGGGCGAGTTCGAGCAGCGGATCGAGATCTACACGCCGCCGTACCTGTACCGCGACTCGCGGCCCGACCTGTCGGGCGGACCGCAGACCATCGCGCGCGGCGACTCGGGGACGTTCACGTCCCGGGCCGCCGGGTCGGTCAAGAAGGTGCGGCTGATCCGGCCGAGCGCGTCGACGCACGTCACCGACGTGGACCAGCGGTCCGTCGCGCTGGACTTCACGGCGGACGGCGACCGGTTGACGGTGACGGTGCCGGAGAACAAGAACCTGGTCCAGTCGGGCTGGTACATGATGTTCGTGACCGACGGCGAGGGGACGCCGAGCAAGGCGGAGTGGGTCCGGGTGCCGTAGCGCCCCCTCGCGGGCGGGTGAGTTACCCCTGCACCAGCTCCAGGGCGTACTCCGGGTACCACTCGCCCGCCTTCGGGCCGCCCTTGCACTCGCCGTCCGACTCCCCCGGGCGCTTGACCCACACGTAGGCGTCGACGAGCGGGTCCGCCGTCTTCGTCGTCGGGGTCTCGCCCAGGGCCCGCCCCGGAGGATTGCACCAGCGTTCGTCCGGGGCGCCCTGCGTGTAGGGGCCGTTGCCGTTGCGGCTGGTGTCGACGACGAAGGGCTTGCCGCCCACCTTGGCGGAGAGCTGCTTGCCGTAGGCGACGGAGTCGTCGGTGGTGTAGAAGTTCGAGACGTTGACCGCGAAGCCGTCGGCCTGTTCGACGCCGGCCCACTTCAGCGGCTCGAAGATCTGGTCGGGATGCCCCCAGCCCGCGTTGCCCGCGTCCAGGTAGACCTTGGTGTCCTTCAGCGCGGTGAGCTTGGCGATCGCGCCCTTGAGCAGGTCGTAGCGCTCCTCGTGGAACTCCTCCGGCGTGCAGCCGTCGACGAGGTGGAGCACCGCGTCCGGTTCCAGGACGACCGTGGCGGAGCGGTCGCCGATGCCCTTGGCGACGCTGTCGACGAAGGACCGGTAGGCGTTGCCGTCGGCGGCGCCGCCGCCCGAGTACTGGCCGCAGTCGCGGTGCGGGATGTTGTAGAGGACGAGCAGCGCGGTGCGCCCGGCCTTGTCGGCGGCCTCGGTGAAGCCGCGCGCCTGTTCCTCCGGGTTCTCCGGGCTGATCCACTCGCCGGTCGGCTGCTCGGCGATCCTGCGGATCCGCTCGGCCTGGTCGTCCTTGCCCGACTTGGCCAGGGACGCGACCTGCCGGGCCGCGCTGCCGTCGGGGTTGACCCAGAACGGGTCGCTCCCCTCGGGCTGCTGGGTGATCCCCGCGCCCGCGTCCCCTTCCTTGCCGTCCTCGCCCCCCGCCGAGGAGCAGCCCGCGAGCAGCAGCGCCGCCGCCCCCAGCACCGCCGCCGACGCCGCCCGCCTCCTGGACGAGCTCGCGGCCGCCCTGCTGCCGTACATCCGACCCCCCTGGGTGCCCTGTTCGAAGGCTCAATCGTGACATACGCCGATGACACCCACGCGGTTCCCGGACCGGAGGGCGGAAGGTGTGCTAGGAGCCGGTTCCGGTCAGGTACGCCGAGACGACGACGTTGGCCGTGTAGCTGTTCGTCGTGCGGTCGAAGGTGCCGCCGCAGGTGATCAGGCGGAGTTCGGCACGGCCCGTGTCGCGCGGCCCGTAGGCCTGCTGGGCGTCGAAGCCGTCGCGGGGGAGGACCTGGACGTCGTCGACGGTGAACTCCGCGGCCCGGGCGTCGTCGCGGGTCACGCGGACGGTCTCGCCGGGCTCCAGGGCGCTCAGCTCGTAGAAGACGGCGGGCCGGGTCTCGGTGTCGACGTGGCCCACCATGAGGGCGGTGCCGGCCGCTCCGGGCCGTACGCCGGCCGCGTACCAGCCGACGGTGCCGGGCTGGTCGAAGGGCGGCGGTTCGATGGCGCCGCCGTTGTCGAGGCCGCGCTCCACGACCGGCGCCGCGATGCCGAGCGCGGGCACCTCGAGGCGCTGCGGCAGGGCGTCGTCGAGCGGGGCGTGGGCGGGAGGCAGGGGGACGTCGGGGGGCCGGCCGGCCGCGGCCATGTCCCCGGTGGCCGGCCGGGACACGCCCTCGCCCGCGTCGGTGCCCTCGCGGCCCCACATCCAGAGCCCGAGGAGCAGCACCGCCCAGGCGATGCCGGTCACCAGGCGCCCACCGGGCAGGCCGCCGCGCCGGGGGCCCTCCCCCACGTCCCCTCCGTCTTCGGAGGCGTCCGGTACGGAGGCGTCCTGTACGTCCGGTGCGGGCATGGTCAGTCCGTCCCGCGGCTCCGGCTGCGGACACTGCGCAGCGCGACGGCGACGGCGGCGATACCGGCGAGGACCAGGCCGGTCACGGTGTGGGCCGCGCCGGGGGCCTCGGAGCGGGCCTGCTCCCCGTGCCCGGTGGCCGCGAGCGCCGCGGTGCCGCCGCCGCCCGCGTCGACGGGGGCGACCGGCGAGGCGTGCGCGGTCGGCCGGCCGGAGGCGCGGCGCTTCTCGTCGACGGTGATGGTCCCCTCGCGGGCCCGGTCGCCGCAGGTGACCTGCACGGCGTACGCGCCGGCCGTGACGGAGGAGCGGACCCGGCTGGAGCCGACGAGCGCGCCGTCCTCGGCGGCCAGGCTGAGCCGGACGTCCGACTCGAACGCCGCCGACACGGCCACGGCCGTCTTCTCCGTGCAGTGGGGCACGCGGAGCGTGACGTCGGTGCCGGGGGCGGGCGCGGCGGGCGACACGGACACCCCGCCGCCGTCCGAGCCGCCGTCCGCCGCGAGGGCGGCCGGTGCGCACAGGGCGGCGGCGAGCGCCGCTCCGGCGCAGAGAGTGACTTTCATTGAGCCCATCGTGTACCTCCAGTTGTCTGGAGGTTGCCCCGCCGGCCCCACTCCTGCATCCGGTACGGGGTCCGGCCTGCTCCGAACGGGTTACGCCCCGGGCCTGCGGGTTTCGGCGGCCGTCACGGGCCGTGCACCGGCCGCGGGGCGATCGGCACGGCGACCGGTGCGAACGTATGACTGCATAGCATGGAGCTTCCATGGTCCACGCACGGCAGGAGTCCGACCCATGACAGAGCGCAAGCCCATCGCATCGTGGCTCACCGACATGGACGGAGTCCTGATGCACGAGGGTGTCCCGGTTCCGGGTGCGGACGCCTTCATCAAGAAGCTGCGCGACTCGGGGCGGCCGTTCCTGGTCCTCACCAACAACTCGATCTACACGGCCCGGGACCTGCACGCCCGGCTGAACCGGATCGGCCTCGAAGTGCCGGTCGAGAACATCTGGACGTCGGCCCTGGCCACGGCGTCCTTCCTGGACACCCAGCACCCCGGCGGCACCGCCTACGTCATCGGGGAGGCCGGTCTGACGACGGCGCTGCACGACGCGGGCTACGTGATGACGGACGCCGACCCCGACTTCGTGATCCTGGGAGAGACCCGGACCTATTCGTTCGAGGCGCTGACCAAGGCCATCCGCCTGATCAACGACGGCGCCCGGTTCATCGCCACCAACCCGGACAACACCGGGCCCTCACCGGAGGGAGCGCTGCCCGCGACGGGTTCCGTGGCCGCGCTGATCACGAAGGCCACGGGAAAGGAGCCGTACTTCGTCGGCAAGCCGAACCCGCTGATGATGCGGACGGGTCTGAACGTCATCGGCGCGCACTCCGAGTCCAGCGCCATGATCGGCGACCGGATGGACACCGACGTACTGGCCGGGCTGGAGGCCGGGATGGAGACCTTCCTCGTCCTGACGGGGCTGACGACGCGCGCCGACATCGACCGCTACCCGTACCGTCCGACGAAGGTCGTGGACTCGATCGCGGACCTGGTGGACCTCGTCTGACCCGTGCCGTCCGGGGAGGCGGTCAGCTGCCCGTCGCCTCCTTCCAGTCGTCGACGTACGACGTGAGGTTCTCCTCGATGTCGTCCCAGTCGGGCTCGAAGACCTCGACGCCGTCCATCAGCCTGGTCAGCGCGATGGCGTCGGCGTCGGTCGTCGGGGCAGGGGAACCGGTCGAGGGTGACGAGGGCCCGCCCGGGGGTACGGCCCTGGCGCCGGACGCCCTCGGTGTAGCTGGCCAGGGAGAGCGGCTGGGCCAGCTTGGGCCCCGCGACCACGGTGCCGCGGCCCTGCCGGCGCAGCTTGCCCTCGAGGACGAGTTCGCGCAGGGCCTGCCGCACGGTCTCGCGGGCGACCTCGTACCGCTCGGCGAGGTCCCGCTCGGTGGGGATGGCGCTCCCCTCCCCCAGTTCGCCCACGAGGCGGTCGATGCGCGCCTTGACGGCGTAGTACTTCGGCACACGGCCGTGCTCCGGGATCCCGGAGCGGACGGGGGCGCCGGGTGCCTGGTCGTTCGGATAGTCCACGCAGGGATGGTCGCAGACGCAGGGATGGTCGCAGACGGGGCGGCGGGGTGAGGGGGCGGAGAGAGCGCCGGTCGCCGGGGCCGCCCCACCCGGTCTGCGAAAATAGGACGTATGACTGGTACTCCCTCCGATCGGCCCCCGCTGCGCGTCGGCCTCGTCGGCTACGGACTCGCGGGCTCCGTCTTCCACGCCCCCCTGATCGCCGCGGCCGAGGGCCTGGCCCTGGACACGGTCGTCACCTCGAACCCGGAGCGGCAGCAGCAGGCCCGCGCCGAGTTCCCGGACGTGCGGACCGTCGCGACCCCCGACGAGCTGTTCGACCGCGCGGCCGAGCTGGACCTCGTCGTCGTCGCGTCCCCGAACAAGACGCACGTGCCGCTCGCGACCAGGGCCCTCCGGGCCGGGCTGCCGGTCGTCGTGGACAAGCCGGTCGCGGGCACGGCGGCCGAGGCGCGCGAGCTGGCGGCGCTGGCCGAGGAGCGCGGTCTGCTGCTCTCCGTCTTCCAGAACCGCCGCTGGGACAACGACTTCCTGACCCTGCGGGGGCTCCTGGCCGAGGACGCGCTGGGCGACGTGTGGCGTTTCGAGTCCCGCTTCGAGCGGTGGCGCCCGAAGCCGAAGGGCGGCTGGCGCGAGTCCGGCGACCCGTCGGAGATCGGGGGCCTGCTGTACGACCTCGGCAGCCACGTCGTCGACCAGGCCCTGGTCCTCTTCGGCCCGGTCACGCAGGTGTACGCCGAGTCCGTGGTCCGGCGGGCGGGCGCGGAGGCGGACGACGACACGTTCCTCGCGCTCACGCACGCGAACGGCGTCCGCTCCCACCTCCACGTCTCCTCCACCGCCGCCCAGCTCGGGCCGCGCTTTAGGGTGCTGGGCTCGCGGGCCGGGTACGTCAAACACGGCCTGGACCCGCAGGAGGCGGCGCTGCGCGAGGGCAAGCGGCCCGGCGCCGGGTGGGGCGAGGAGGACCAGTCGCTCTGGGGCCGGGTCGGCTCCGGTGAGTCCCCGACGACCGGCGGCGGACGCGTCGAGGCGACCGTCGCGGGCGACTACCCCGCGTACTACGCGGCGGTGGCGCGGGCCCTGCGCGAGGGCGGCCCGAACCCGGTGGACGCCCGGGAGGCGGCCGCCGCACTGGACGTGCTGGAGGCGGCCCGGCGGTCCGCCCGCGACGGAGTGGTGGTGGCCCTGTGAGCACCGAGCCGACGACACCCACCGTGGCGGAGCTGGAGGAGCAGGAACGCCGCCTGGTCCTGCGCCGGTTCACCCACGACGACGCCTGGGCGCTGGGCTCCCTCCTGGTGGAGCTGGCCCGGGAGCGCGAGGCGCCGGTCGCCATCGACATCCACCGTGCCGGACAGCAGCTCTTCCACGCGGCCCTGCCCGGCTCGGCCCCCGACAACGACGCCTGGATCGCCCGCAAGCGCCGGGTGGTGGAGCGGTACGGCTCGGCGTCGTACCTGGTCGGCGCCCGGTTCCGGGCCAAGGGCACGACCTTCGAGGAGTCCTCGCGGCTCGACCCGGACACGTACGCGGCGCACGGCGGCTCCTTCCCGCTCACCGTCGCGGACGTCGGCGTGATCGGCGCGGTGACGGTGAGCGGGCTGCCGCAGCTGGAGGACCACCGGCTGGTGGTGGCGGCGCTGGAGCGGTTCCTGGGCGAGTAGGGGTCGAGCAGGGCCTGTCCGGCAGGCTCTCGCCGTCTTGACCCGTACGGCCGTCCGGGGCGTGGTCGGGGAATCCCCGGTGGGTACCCGTGGTTGGCAGGCACAGACTCAGGCTGATCACCAGGCTCACCGGAGGAACGGCAACCGATGAACGAGACGACGGCGTCCCTGAAGGAATCGATCGGGCGGTACGGCATCTGGAACGCCGCCCTGCGCGCGGAGGCCCCCGAGGGCGCCGCCGAACGCGCCGAGGCGGCGGCCGAGCTGGAGCAGCTCGGGTTCGGCGCCGTGTGGCTGGGCGGCAACAGCTCCGCCCGGCACGCCGCTCCGCTGATCGAGGCGACCTCGCGGCTCGTCGTCGGCACCAGCATCCAGAGCATCTGGGAGCACGGGGCGGCCGAGACCGCGGCGAGCTTCGCCGAGCTGGAGGTCTCCCACCCCGGCCGGTTCGTGCTGGGCCTCGGGGTGAGCCACGGTCCGGCGGTGAAGGGGTACCGCCGCCCGTACTCGACGATGGTCGCCCACCTCGACGACCTGGACCGGGCGGGCCTGCGGGCCGAGCACCGGGTGCTGGCCGCGCTCGGCCCGAAGATGCTGGACCTCTCCCGGGACCGGGCGGCGGGCGCGATCCCGTACCTCGTCACGCCGGAGCACACCGCGCAGGCCCGCGAGCGCCTCGGCGCCGACCCGCTGCTGGCCCCGGAGTTCAAGGTCGTCCTCGACACCGACCCGTCGCGCGCCAGGGCGACGGCCCGCGCGTACCTGGCCATGTACCTGCGGCTGCCGAACTACACGAACAACTTCCTCAAGCTCGGCTTCACCGACGCCGACGTGGCCGACGGCGGCAGCGACCGCCTGATCGACGCGGTCTTCGCCTGGGGCGACGACACCGCGATCCGCGCCCGCATCGACGCGTTCCTGGACGCGGGCGCCGACCACGTGGCCCTCCAGGTCGTCGAGGACGACATGACCCGCCTCCCGAGGGAGACCTGGCGCAGGCTCGCCGCACTGCTGGCGTGAGTGAAGCGCCCCGGAAGGGGCGCGGGGCTGTGACATGTGCGGCTCCGCCGCGCGGGCGCGACCAGCCACAACCGAGCGGCGGTCGGCAACCCACCGCAAACTCCCCGCGCCCCGGCGGAGCGCTACGCGCTGCGCAGCTCCTGCCGCTGCCGCCCCAGCCCGGCCACCTCCAGCTCGACCACGTCCCCCGCCCGCAGATAGGGCTTCGGCTCGGGCTGCCCCATGGCCACCCCCGCAGGCGTCCCGGTGTTCACGACGTCACCGGGGCGCAGCACCATGAACCGGCTGAGGTAGCGCACGACCTCCCCCACGGGGAAGATCTGCTCCGCCGTCGTCCCGTCCTGCCTCAGCTCGCCGTTGACCCACAGCCGCAGCGGCAGCCGCTGCGGGTCGGGCACCTCGTCGGCGGTGACCAGCCAGGGGCCCAGCGGGTTGAACGTCTCGCAGTTCTTGCCCTTGTCCCAGGTCCCGCCGCGCTCGTTCTGGAACTCCCGCTCGGACACGTCGTGCGCGACCGCGTACCCGGCGACGCAGGCGAGCCCCTCCTCGGCCGACTCCAGGTAGCGGGCCGTACGCCCGATGACGACGGCCAGCTCCACCTCCCAGTCGGTCTTCACGGACCCGCGCGGCACGAGCACGGTGTCGTGCGGCCCGACCACGGTGTCCGGCGCCTTGAAGAAGACGACGGGCTCGGCGGGCGGCTCGGCCCCGGTCTCGCGGGCGTGGTCGTGGTAGTTCAGCCCGATGCACACGATCTTGCCGATGCGGCCCACCGGCGGCCCGACGCGCAGCCCGCCCCCGTCCAGAACGGGCAGCTCACCGGCGCCGGCGGCGGACCGCACCCGGTCGAGCGCCGCCTCGTCGGCGAGCAGGTCCCCGTCGATGTCCGTGACGACGCCCGACAGGTCGCGCAGAGTCCCGTCGGCGTCGAGCAGCGCGGGTCGTTCCGACCCGGCCGTGCCGACTCGCAGCAGCTTCATGATCCCCAACTCCTCGTTCGCGGGAGGCCCGCCCGAAGAGGTGCGACCTGGATGCGGCAGTGCGCAGCCCTCGGAGGACTGTCCGATCGTCCAAGGCCGGGTTCCACTCCGCAAGACCCGGTTCACGTACTGGACCGCAGCCCGACCGCGGCCGGGAGCCGGCCGCCGGCCGCTCCGCGCGGGGCCGTCGTACGGCGGCCGACCTGCGGGTACCTCTCCTTCGTCACCCGTCGGCAGTACCGTGTCCCCCATGCGCCCCGACACGCCCGCCGAGAACGTCGACCACGCCGCCGAAGCGGCCCGCCTGGAACGGACCGCCGGCCTCTACCCCGAGGACGCCGAGGCCCTGCTCCTGCGCGCCGCGGCCCACTTGGAGCTGTCCGGCGACCGTCCGGCCGCGACCAGGCTCTACGACCGCCTGCTGTCCTCCGACACGCCCTCCGCGCCCCTCGACAACCCGTCCCTGGTCCGGGCCCTGAAGGCGTCCAACCTCTGGGAGTACGACCACGAGGCGGAGGCCAGGGCGATCATCGACGGCGTCCGCATGGCGGCGCCGCGCGATCCTGCGCCCTGGGTGATCGTGGCCGAGGCGCTGGAGTCCCACGACGAGCTGGAGGCGGCGCACGAGACGTTCACGGAGGGCGCCCGCCTGCTCGTGGCGGACGCGGCGCGGCCCCCGCAGCCGACCCACCCGCTGCTCTACGGCCGCCACCGCGTCCGCCGCATGCTGGGCCTGGAGCACGACGAGTGGGACGCCCTGGCCGACACCCTGCACTCGATGCCGGTCTCGCTGGACGAGCTGCACGACCCCAAGCGCGTGTGGTCGCTGGGTTCGGACGACCCGGCGGACCTGGAGGCGGAGATCTCCCGCCTGCGCGCCGAGTTGGGCGCCTACCGGCAGGCCCTGTCCCGCCCCTTCCCGGTGGCGATGCTCCACTGGCCGGCCGGCGAACTGGCCGAGCTGACCGAGGCGTACCCGTCCCTGTCCGCCGAGTACCCGTCCTACGACGACCACTTGGCGTCGATAGAGGCGGCCCTGCGCGAACTGGCCTCGTCCGGCACCCCGAACCTGGGCGTCGTCCCGGGCACGGTCCCGTCCTACGAGGCCTTCGCCGCGTCGGAGGGCGCGTCCCCGGCCGACCCGACGCTGCTCCCGCAGTACGCGACGACCCTCGCAGCCCGGGGACTCGCGGTGACGTGGCCGCCGCAGCCCGGGACCGCGTGCTGGTGCGGCTCGCAGCGGCCGTACGGCGAGTGCCACGGCGCCTGACGAACCGGCAGCCCGCCGACCGGTGAGACCCGGTGACCGGCGAGACCCAGTGATCGGTGAGACCCGGTGACCGGCGAGATCTGACGCCCAGTAACGTCTGAAGTGGCAAGATCCTCCGGGCCGTTGACGAGCACGCGAGGCGTCGGGCCGGAACAGCACCGCAGAGAGACAGGACGACATGAGCACCGAGCAGACCACCGAGGCCGGGAACGGCTACTCGTACACCCTGACCCGCACCTTAGACGCCACGCCGGCGCAGGTCTGGCAGGCCTGGACCACCCCCGACCAGTACGCCCAGTGGACCTACTCGGTCCCCGGCACCCTGGAGATGGACGTCCGCCCGGGCGGCACCTGGAAGGCCACGATGCGCTCCCCCGAGGGCGCGGAGTTCCCGTTGACCGGCTCCTACACCGAGGTCGTCGAGCACAGCGCCCTGACCCTCGGCATGGACGTGCCGGGCCGCCCGGAGCCGACGCTGCTGACCATAAAGCTGGCGGAGGAGGGCCCCGGCAACACCGTGATCACCCTCAGCCAGACGTCGGACACGGCGGAGGAGCGGGACAGCGCGGAGCAGGGCAGCACCATGCTGCTGGACAGCCTGACGAAGTTCCTGGCGGACAACGCGGGTTCCTGATCCCGATCGTCTCCTTCTCTCTCCTCCATTTCTTGACCTCGGGGTACATAACCGGTTAGTGTCGAGCCATGGCAAGACCGAAGGAGTTCGACCCGGAAATCGCCGTCGACCAGGCGATGGAGGTGTTCTGGCGCAAGGGATACGCCGCCACGACCCCCCAGGACCTGGTCGACGCACTCTCCATCGGCAAGGGCAGCCTCTACAACGCGTTCGGCAGCAAGCGGGAGCTCTTCCTGCGGGCGCTGCGCCGTTACCGGGACACCCAGACCGCCGCCCTGGTGGAGACCCTGGACCGCCCCGGCCCCGTCAAGGAGCGCGTCCGCGCCGCCCTGACGGCCATCGCCGAGATGGACCTGGCCGACCCGGACCACCGGGGCTGCCTGGCGATGAACTCCACGGCGGAACTGGCGAGGACCGACAAGGAGGTGGCCGACCTCTCCCGCCGCATGCTGGACATCACGGAGGACGCCTTCCGCACCCTGATCGCGGAGGGGCAGCGCACGGGCGAGATCTCACCGACCCGCGACCCGGCCGCCCTGGCCGCCCTCCTGGCGAACACGGTCGCGGGCATGCGCATCGTGGGCCGCGTCCCGGAAGCCCGGGACCGCCTCACCCACATCATCGACGCGACGATCAACTCGCTCTAACCTGACCGACCCGCCCACCCGAGCCTTCCCATACCCAAATTCTGTACCCAGAATTACAAAATAACGACCCGAAGGAGATCCCCATGCCCACCACCACCGCTACCACCGCCACCACCCCCGCCGCCCTCAAGCACCAGCCCAAGTACGAGGGGAAGAACGTCGTCATCACGGGAGGCAGCAGCGGCCTGGGCCTGGCCACCGCCCAACTGCTCGTCGACGAGGGCGCCCGCGTCCTGATCACCGGCCGCGACCGGGCCGCCCTGGACGCCGCCCGCGAACAACTCGGCCCGAACGCCGTCGCCGTACGCAGCGACGCGTCGTCGCTCCCCGAGATCGACGCCCTGGCCGACCGCGTGAAGGCCGAGTTCGGCACGGTCGACGCCCTGTTCGCGAACGCGGGCGTCAACGGCTTCGCCCCGTTCGAGGCGACGACCGAGGAACTCTTCGACCAGGTCCTGACGGTGAACGCCAAGGGCCCGTACTTCACGGTGCAGAAGCTCGCGCCGCTCCTGGCCGAGGGCAGCGGCGTGGTCCTCACGACGTCGGTCGCGAACGTCCTGGGCCTGCCCGCGCTCAGCGCCTACGCGGCCAGCAAGGCGGCGGTGCGCTCGATGACCCGCGGCCTGGCCCGCGAACTCCTGCCCCGCGGGATCCGCGTCAACGCGGTCAGCCCCGGCCCGATCGACTCGGGGATCCTGGAGAAGACGATGCCCGCGGACGTGGCCGCCCAGACCAAGGCCCAGATGGCCGCGGACAACCCCATGCTCCGTATGGGCACCCCCGCCGAGATCGCGAGGGCGGTCGCCTTCCTCGCCTTCGACGCCACCTTCACCACCGGCACGGAACTCGCGGTGGACGGCGGCGGCTCCCAGCTCTGACCGTCCGGCCGGCACCGGACCGCACAGCGCCGTCAGGGCTCTTCGGGGTCCAGCTCGAACGTGAAGTAGACGCTCAGCCAGTAGGGCTGGTCCTCATCGTCCATGTGGCTCCACGACACGTCCGCCAGACGCACGTCCTGCTCCCTGAGCCACTCATGGGCCTTCCTGAAGGCGTCCGCGGCGGTCACCGCCGGAAACAGCTTCCTGGCTATGGGGTGCACCCCTGTCTCGGCATCCGAATCGTCGAAACCCTGAGGAACGTCCAGCGAGTAGTTCGGATCGAGCATGGAACACCCCTTTCCGATCGGCCCATGACCACGAGCCGACAGACGGTCATCACGAGCACGGCATCCGGTAAGACCACCGCAGCCCCCGGAAGGGTTGCTTCAGCCGACTTTCACCGGCCCACCGGCGACAGACGCGATAGCCTTCCTCCCGACTGTGGACGGCGATGACGTGAGCAACGTGGGGGCAGCCGTGGAGCGGCGCGAAGTTCGCGGACACGACGACGGACCCGCCTCCGAGTACGACGACCACGGGGCGGAGTCCGCACCACCCTTCTCGCCGGCACCCGACCCCGCCGAGTACGACCGGTGACGGCCGGCGGCACCCCTCCGCTGCTCGACGACGTCACGGGAGCCCGCCAGGAGCTGACCGTCGTCCTGCCCGCCCGGCTGCGCCGTACTCCCACCTGGCCGGAGGGTCCCTTCCCGTTCGAGCTCGGCATCCGTCGTACCGACACCCGGACCCGCGCCACCTACTTCGCCCCGGCCTCGGCCCGCGCCCTCTACGGCGCCCCCGGGCGGCCCTGCCGCTGGCATCAGCCACTGGACGTCAAGCACGAGGGGGTACGTCTGCTGGGGGTGGAGCTGCTCCGGGCGGCCACCGCCCGCGACCCCGAACACGCCTTGGCCGTAATGCACTTCACCGTCGAGACACCGATACTCCCGGTGCTGCGCACCCTGGCCGCCTGAGACCCGGCCACCGCCGGCGAGTCGCTGCCCGGACTCACCGGCCCGTTCGACCCGGCGGTGCTCCTGGCCGGTGTCGCCGACGTCCAGGACCCGACCGCGCCCTTCGCCCTCGCCCGCCCGTACACGATCGCGTTCCTCAGCCCGACCGAACGGCACACCCCCGCCCTCCGCGAGGGCCCCGAGGGCCGGCTGCCCGCCACCGCCGACCACTGGCTGTGGCAGCTGGCTTCCCGTTCCAACCCGCAGGACTTCCCGCTCGCCCCGGAGACGGCCGCGGACCACGTCCGGGACGCCGTACGCATCTCCGCCGACTGGAGCGCGCTGGTCCTGCGGCAGGGCGCCGCCTTCCTCGGCCACCGGCCCGACAGCGGCGACGGCGACTTCTACGGCTTCGGCGCGCTGCACTCCCGCACCATCTACCTCGACGCTCTTCTCCTGGGCGCCCTCCAGCGCGACCACATCGACGAACTCACCGACGAGCTGTCGGAGGTGTTCACCTCACCCCGCCGCCTGGCAGGCCGCGTCGCCGCCCTCGAACGCAGCATCGCGCTCTTCCGCAGCGGCTACTGGCGCCAGCACCTCACGGCCCACGGCCCCGCGAACGAGCTGCTCCTCGCCTTCCAGAACCAGCACCGCCTCCCGGCCCGCTTCAGCGAGATCCTCGCCGAGGCCGCCGACTACAGCCGCCTGGTCCAGACCCAGGAGAGCCAGCAGATCAGCGGCGCCCTCGGCGTCCTGACCGTCCTCGGCCTCCCCCTGGGTACGGCCCTGGGCATCCTCCAGGTCCTGGGCGACGACTCCCTGCCCCACCTCCTCGTAGCCCTGGCCCTGTCGGTGGCGGCCACGGCGGGGGTACTGACGACGCGGTACGGGCGGTTGGTGCTGTCGTCGTTGCGGGGCGGGAAGGGCGGCAGCGCGCGATAGCGTGCCGCCGGCAGCCAGTTCCTCTGTTACGGCATGCGGACAAACGCGGGTGAACCCGCGCCGGCCGGAGCGCCCTCTTCCAGGGCGCAACGAACAACACACGGCCGCGATCTCGACAACCCGCAGGAGGTTCCCCATGACCACTCGCCGTACCGTACGTTTCGCCGGCCTGGCCGCCCTCACCGCCGCCGCGGCCTTCTCCCTGACCGCGTTCCAGGGCGGGAGCACCGACGCCTCCGCCAGCCCGGCATCCAAGGATGCCGTCTCCATCTCCCACTCCACCGACGCCGGTGGTGCGGGCGGCGCGAAGATCCGGGCGGGAGCAACGGCCGCCACGGAGACCCTGGCCGACGGAAGCACCGCCAGGATCAGCAAGCTCGGCGACCTGCACTACACCGCCGAGATCGTCAGCGACGGCTCGGTGGTGGCCACGCTCGAAGCGGACCAGCACGACGCCGGGCTCGACGCCAACGGCATGTACGTCGTCCTCGGTGTCGACGGCGAGATCCACTCCTGGATGGGCGGCGAGCACTACGGCCCGGGCACCTACGAGCTCGAGGGCGGCTGGACGGCCGAGGTCACGAAGCTCGGCGAGCAGCACTACCGCGCGGACATCCTCGACGGCGAGGGCGCGGTGGTCGCCACGCTGGACGCCGACGAGCAGGACGCCGGCCTCGACGCCAACGACTCGTACATCGTGCTCAGCACCCGCGGGGTGATCAGCTCCCACGTGTAGGCACCGGCCCGGCTGTGGCGCCGGAACGTCCGGCTGCCGCCGCATCCTCCCCACCGCACACTCGTGAACGGCGCCGTCATCGGTACGGCGCCGCACTCACGATCACGAGTGGGGCACTGTTCACCTCGCGCCCAGCGTGCAAGGTCCGGAGCGCCAGCCGGATCACAGCCGCTGTCCGTGCCGCCCTGGCTCTCAAGCTCGCCACCCGATCAAGATGGGAAGGGCCCTGCGCCGATGGCTGGCCGGCACGGTAACGGTCGCTCTCAGCATGCTCATAAACTTGCATGCGATGACGACGCGGATAGTGGGGGATCAGGTGTTCAATCCGTGGACCCGCACGACCAAGAACGCACCGTACGCGGTCCCCGAGGACCTGCCGCACTTGCAGGCCTTCGCTGACACTCAAGCCCGCCCCTCGCAAGCGCCGTACCGACTCAACCTGGCACTCCCGCCGGAACCGTTCACCGGCCTTCACGACGCGCCTCTGGTCATACTGCTGGCCAACCCAGCCATCAGCGACGCAGACCCGGCCGCCTACGCCCGGCCCGGCGCAACCGAGCGAACCCTGCAACACATCGCGAACGCCGGTGGGACCCCGAACCACTTCCTGACGCACCCCGACAAGGACCATCCAGGACTCCGGTGGTGGTCCCGGACCCTGAAGGGCCTGACGAAGCAGGGTCACAGTCACGAGGAACTCGCCCGGCAAATCCTTGCCGTGCAGTTCCACGGCTACCATTCGCAATCGTGGCAGCCGATCCCGTACACCCTGCCCTCCCAGTCCTTCGCCTTCTACCTGGTGCGCCGCGCTATGTCCCGTGACGCGGTGATCGTCCTCGGGCGCATCGCGGCCACCTGGAAGATCGCCGTGCCGGGGCTGGCGTCGTATCCGAATGTGGTGACGCCGAAACAGAACCGGAGCGTGCAGATCAGCCGGGGCAACTTCAGCTCTGAGGACTTCGAGCGGATCGGGCAAGCCCTCAAGAGCTGAGCACGCGCGGCGATGAGAGGCGCGCCCAGCGGGAGGGGCGGTCAGAGGTTGGCACGCGCTTCGGCCAGCTTTACGTCCGCCGCCCGCATCTCGCCGCATGCCTGCGGGTGCCTCTGATCCATCTCCTCAAGCCGTACCGGCGACTTGGACAGAGCCGTGGTCGCCTTGAGGTCCAGTTCGGCGTCGAACCTGTACGGCTTTTGCGAACCGTTTGGCGCCGGTCGCGGCGACGACTTCACATGCGCCATCGCCGCGATCTTCCCTTCGACCCCGCCGAAGTAGATCCACAGCCGGTCGCCGTCCCTCATTCGCTTCAGCGGCTTCCCGAGCCACCACTCGGTAGGACCGGAGTCTTCGCGCGCCAGCCTCGCGACCCGCGCTGGGGTGGAGGGGCCGTTCCCCATCGTGTCGCGCTCCGGGTCCAGGCAGTACAGCCAGTCCCGGGGGCTGACTAGCTGATAAACGGCGCGTCCGCCTCGGTTCGGAATCTTTTCCAGCACCTCCTGCTCGGTCAGCGTCCGCAGTAGTGCACGGGCCCGCTTGTCATCGGTCTCCCAGCCGTAGCTGTTCAAGGTGGTGATGACGCGGGCCGGGTCCCACTCTCCGTCCTCGCCGGTCACCCGGTTCTCCAGCACCCCCACCTGGGTCCGCCGTGTCTGATCGGCGCCCTGAGCCTGGCCGAGGCCATGAAGACCGCCAGAGCCCAGGCGTGCGTCCCTCTCGGACACGTGTGAGTAGCGGGAGGTGCCAGCCTCGCGTTCACTCGCCTCGCGGCTGGTGCCTCAGTGCTTCAACAAAAGTGCGAGACTCTTGATGTCGAGGGGCTCGTACGTGATCATCGCCTCTCCCTGAACGACCACCTCTAGGAGGAGCGGCATGCCCCGCAGCGGCCAGAGGCGACCGCGGTTCGCCTCGCCCTTGACCTCGATCGAGATCTGCGCAGGCGCTGGGGGGCAAGCCGTCGGACTCCACAACGCCGGTTTCGATCACCGCGCGCTCGTGGAGTGGGACTCACACGCCGTGGCCACGTTGCGGGCCAATGTAGGCAGTTGGCCAGGCTGGAACCAGCATAAAGCTGATGAAATCCGCCCTATGGATGTAAAAGATTTCCTGACATCGGAAGTAAGAAAAAACCTGGACCTTAAGCCGGGGAAGCTTGACCTGCTCGCCGGTGGCGTACCATGCCCGCCCTTCTCTTTGGCGGGACATCGTCTCGGCCCAGACGATGAACGCGACCTCTTTCCTGCAGCACTTGACATCATCGCTGCTCTCCAGCCAAAAGCAGTGATGATTGAGAATGTCAGGGGAATTCTCGAACCGCCGGAAGTCTTTATCGATTACAGGAATTCCATCCTGGACAGACTCCGCGACCTCGGGTACGTAGTGCCTAATATCAACAAAAACCAGTCGGCAATTGCTCAAGATGCAGTCATGCGGAAGGTCTGGCGACGACTAGACGCGAAACACTTCGGGGTGCCACAACTACGGCCGCGCGCCATACTGGTTGCCATTCACAGTTCTGCAATGCGGCCGGGGAGTGCGGGATTCCAGTGGCCCACTGGGATCAAGGGAGCCGAGGTCACCACTTTCGAGAAGCTTGAGAACAGCATGCTCGAACGCTGCAAGGCGTATTGGGATAGGAATGTGAATGGCGAGGCGGCCAGGCCCGGCGAGCCGTCCGGCAGGACAGTCTTCGAGGACTGGAAGAGGCGGATCACGCGGGCCGCTGTTGCGGGCAAGACTGTCGCCCCAACTCTTGTAGGCGGTTCCAGGAAGCATGGTGGGGCTGACTTGGGGCCCACTCGCGCCAAGAACGCCTGGGCGGAACTCGGAGTCAACGGGCTGGGTATCGCGAATGACCCTGAGCGCTGTGACCCAGAGCGCGACCTCTTTCGCCCTGCCGGACCGATGCTCACTGTCGCTCAAGCAGCAGCTATCCAGGGATTCCCTGAAGAATGGAAATTCCAGGGAAAAAAGACGGCCCGTTACCGTCAGGTAGGAAATGCCTTCCCGCCGCCGGTAGCCGAGGCCGTAGGGCGCGCTATCGCTGCGGTCTTGCTTCCTGAATACGGCGAAGCTCTCACCAATGATTACGAGATGGAGCCAGCAGGATCGAGTCAGGTCAGCGAAACTCCGCAGCAGTTGGAAATGTCAGTTGCCGCGACTCGTTCTGCCCGAACGTCTAGCCAGGACCGCCAAGGCGATTTTGTCGGCACAGGCGTCTGACGGCTCGTGCTCCCAGAAGCGGAGCACGAGCCAGCCGGCTTCCCGCAGCCTTTCGTCGGTGTCTCGGTCCCTGTTGACATTGCGAACGACTTTTTCCGACCAGTAACCGGAATTTGTCTTCGGCGGAACGTAATGCGCAGGGCAGCCATGCCAGTAGCAGCCGTCGATGAACACTGCGACCTTCGCCGGACGGAAGACCAGGTCTGCCGTCCGGCGAAGATCAGGAAGGGGACGGGCAGCTACCCGATACCGCAGCCCTGAGGCATGCACGAGCCGCCTGATCAGAACCTCTGGTTTCGTGTCACGGCTACGGATCGCCTGCATGTTGCGACGTCGCGCTGCGGAGGAAGCCCAGGAACCTTCCGGGGCCTCCCATTCGGCTTCGGGGGACACACCGCAGAGGGTAGCCCCGCCGGCCCCGCAGCACACAGCCAGATCTATCGCCCTCCCATGTGACTCAGCAGCGCCTCCACGTCACCTGGTGCAAGACCAGCCGCCACCGAAGGCTCCTCCTCAAGGTCGGCGAGCTGCTGCACGGTGGGGTCGTCCAGGATGCGCCCCATGAACTCCAGCTTCCGTTCCAGACTCGCGGCCACGACCTCGTCGACGGAGTTCCGCACCGCCAAGACCGTCACTCGGGTCTCAGTGCCGGGCGCGAGCCCGAGACGGTGGATGCGGTCCAGACTCTGAAGGAACCGCCCCGCCATGAAGTCGCGGTCCACGTAGACAGCGTCATGGCAAACATGGTGCAGGCTGATTCCCTCGCCCAGCGTGGCCGGGTTCGAGATGAGCACCATGCACCCGGGATCTTCCCTGAACCGGCGGATCTGCTCCTCGCGATCAGGTGTACCACCGTAAACGACGGCCGGACTGTACTTCTCCAGCATCTGTTGCAGCGTGGTGAGGCTCCTGACAAAAGTCGTCCAGACCAGCGTCTTCCGCCCCTGGGCAGCGTTCTCGGCGATGATCGCCACTGCTTCCTTGTACTTGGGCGAAAGCTCGTAGTCGGGAAGGTCCTGCATGAGCGAGTACAGCGAGCTTCCCTCGGGGATCTCCATCGGCGGCAGCTGATACGCAAGTGGTTCGTAACGGCTGCCCCCGTCCCGGAGCAGGGCGGGACTCGTGGCAGCCATGAGGAGGCGGAGTGCCGTCTTCCCAAGACGACTCAGGTCCTCGCGCGCGGCACCGCTGCCCTCGCCGCTCACAATCGCCGTGTAAATCTCGTCATGCAACGGCGGCATGTCAACGAAGCGCAGACCCAACTTTACTGGCGGCAAGCCGAGTTCATGTTTCGTTGTGCGAGTGAACAGCGGCCGAAGAACCGTGCTTGCGTGCGCGAGGTCGCCTCCAGCAACCGCCTGGACTACGGTGCGCTGGCCGTGACCGGGCCAGACGAAACCCAGAAGGTTCTCCAAGTCCCGTGATCCGTTCGGAGCCGGCGTACCGGTCAGGATCAGCCGGCGCGCCGCCAGAGGTCCGAGCGCCATACAGGCTGCCCCGTAGGTCCCCCGGGCACCCAGTTTCATCCGGTGCGCCTCGTCCAGAATGATCATGGAGGGACCCGACTTGAGCCATCCAGCAAGCATGGACAGTGACCGGTCGAGCCGCTCGTAGTTCACCACCAGCACCTCAGCCCACTGATCCAGCGACCCGTCCAGGACGTTGATGCGCAGCGGATGGGCAAGGCACTCGGCGGTCTCATAACGCCATGACTCGTAGGCGGACTTAGGGCACACGACCAGCAGGCGTCTCACCCGGCCGGCTGCCTTCTGAGCGGCGTACACGGCAAGTGCGACGCGGGTCTTTCCGGCACCGGGCACGCTGAAGTTGGCGCCGTGCTGGAGCGACAGAAGCTTCGCGATGTCCCGGCGCTGAAACTCGCTGAGTTCGCCCTTCCAGGTATCGCCGAGAAGCAAGGGCACATCTTCGGAGGCGACTTCGCCACCCGTCTGTCGCCCAGCGAGCCGCTGCTGCACAGTGTGGGCATCCTGGACCACTCCGGATACCAGGTCTCGAAGGTCGTCCGCCCACTCCACGCCCGTGGGATCTGACCATGTACCGAGCAGGCCGAGATCTGCGAGCAACTCGTCCAGGGAGACTGAGGCGCTCAGCGGGCCAAGTTGGCCTCCAGTACGGAAGCGGGCGGCCAGCTGGACGAGTTCCTGCTGGAACGATTCCGTGGTGCGCAGCACGACCCGGGTCCGGGTGGCGTCGAATCCAAGACGCAGCGACTTCTCGCTGACGGGGTGGGTCACTGGGAGCCCTCCGCCGCGACCGCTTCCAGCAACCAGGCCACACCGTCTCCCGGTTGCGGCAGTCCGCGGCCGGCCTGCTGCGCGAGCTTGAGCAGACTGCCCCGCAGCTTGACCACAGCGTCGTCGAACGCCTCCTCGTCCAGGCTGCGCGAGGTCCGTGCCTGCACCAGGTCGTTCACGCACTGGTCGATGCTGGCGCTGGCTTCCGCAAGCCGGGCCGGGGCCAGCTGCTTGCGCTTACGCAGCCGAGCGCTGCGTCCCGCCGCCTCGATCGCCTCGTCAAACGCCTTCTCCGTACTGTCCAGGAAACCCTGCGCGGCGGCCTTACGCTCGTCACCGAGGTCAGAGCCGCCGCTCCTCACCGCGGCAGCTGTACGGAGGATCTCGTCGTTCATCGCCCGGGCCTCGGCGACGGCGGAGGAAGCAGCGGGCACCTCCAAACCCAGACCGGGGATGGACACCGTCTGCGGCTGCACAGCCGTCGTACCACCCATGGGCAGCTGTCGCTCGAACCCCGCCTTCAGAAAGTCCTCGTTGATGTGCCGGACGTCCGTCTTGGAGAAGTCGAGCAGGATCGCGGCCAGACGCAGCTCCTTCAGGACCTCAGCCTGGTCCCGGTCCACCGTTTCCAACTTCACGTACAGACGGTGCAGCTCTTTGAGCCGCTCCTGCGCGCCCTCCCAGTCCACCAGACGCAGTCCACGGCCGCCGCCGGTGCGGCTGCGTTCGTTCAGCTCGCGGATCGTGCTGAGGATCCACCGCTCCTGGTGATAGGTGCGCACCTGGATGCGGAAGTCCTTGGCGATCTGCTCCGGCGTCCGACCCAGCGCCGCCTGCTCCTCCATGGCGATGAGGCGGTTGATGTAAGAGTAGTCACGCCGGTGGTCCTTGCGAAGCTGCAGAGACAGCTCGACAGCGTTGATGTCGGCCCAGGTGAACGACGCCGGCAGCACGCCGACGCGCATCGACTGCGCGCCGAGTTCGCGCAGCGCGGCGGCCCGGGTGTTGCCGTTGACCAACACCCCGTGCCGGGTCACCAGTCCGGGATCGTTCTGCTTGAACTGGTCAAGGCTGTCCTTCAGGGCATCGAAGTTCTTGTCACGCAAGTCCGTGTTCTCAGGGTCCGCCTTGAGCAGGAACCCGAGGTAGTCCTGGCTCTCCGCGCTCCAAGGGTCCTTGTCCAACGCCTCGTCCCGCTCGGCGTCGTGGCTGCGCTGAGCCCGGACCCGGTGAGTGCTGGGGTTGTAGAAGAGGCTGTTGAGCGGCAAGTCGATCACTTCGACATGCGCCTGCTGGCCGTTCCAGTCGACGCTCACGGTCTCCCGGGTACCGCCAGACGTCTGGACTTCCTCGACCTTCTTGCTGATCAGCTCGCTGAATTCGGCCGCCCGCGGCGGAGCCGGAAACTCACGCATCTTCGTTTTCCCGTCCTGTCTCAGTCGTCCGTACCGGCAAGCGCGTCGGCCACAGCTTCGCGGGAGTCCTCCGGCAAGGTCCGGAACATGCCCCACAACACCTCCAGCGAGCTGTACGTGCGCTGGTCGTTGTTCACCCAACTGCTCAGCACGCTCCGCTCAAGGGGAGCCAGCGCATCAATCCGGGAGAGCACCTCCGCCAAGTGAACGTCCCGGTCCACAGTGCCTCGCAGGCACCGCTGGCACTCGGTCACCAACTGGTGGGTGACGCGGCCGTCCACCAGTGTTACCTGCCGTCGGGCGACGTTGAGCACCGCCTGTGCCACACCGTCGTCATACGCCTCGCCGGCCGCGATGCCACACGTACGGCACAGATACCCGTCGGCCTGCAACACCTTCGCGCGCTGGGCGTTGGTGATGCTCGCCTTGTGACTCGGCCCCTTCGCCTGGCCCGGAACCCAGACATCCTTGCCTCGCGTAACGAACCGACGCTCCTGCGGAAGCAGCTCGGGGTCCTCGCGCGCCGTCGAAATCTCCCACCCGTAGTCCCGCAGACCGCGCATACGACGGTCGATCTGCGCGACATCCGGGAATGCCTCACGCAGCTTGGCCACGGTGAAGATCTTGCCCTCCCCGACAACCTGGACCAGCCAGAGGGCAGCACGCGCCATGCTGCCCAGCTTGTGCTTTCCGACACTCGTCTCCTGCCAAGACGGCAACGTCATGACTGTTGGGTCCCCTCCCATAGAACACGATGGATTCAGCCGGTCTGACACACAGCGCACTGATGGCATGAACGCGCCATTCGCGAGAACGACGCCTTTCCCGCCACCCCCCATGCCACTGGCGGCTGACTCCTATGAATCGTGGCACATCGAAACAGCTTTGAACCCTCTCGATGCAACTTGCGCGCCAACTGGCAAGGGAAGAAGCAAAAAGCGCCAGGCGAAGCCCCCTTGCCCTCCGGCACAATGACGAATACCAGTCAACGACTGGCGGCACACAGGGTCGCTTCAACCGAATATGCGAAGGTTTGTCCGTCATGGCAGCACACAGCACCGGTCGCCGCCCGTTCACGTGGACGGAAAAGAAATTCCACGAGGATGTCCTGCCGTACAAGCGGCAACTAGCGACGGCACTACAAGAGGTTTGCCGTCATCTCGTCGTCAAGACCCCAGAGGGGCTGACGCTGACCCATCCGACACAGGCTCAAGCCGCCGCATACCTGCACGTCAGCGAGACGACACTGACCCGATACCTCTACGGCCAGCGCGTCCCCCCGAAAGAAGGGGCCATCGCCGTCTTCGACAGAGCCTGCAGAGACGCAGGAGGAAGCCAGAACGTCGCCGTTACGAGGGAACGGCTTCTGGAGCTGCGCACGAGAGCCGAGCAGGAACGATGCGCCAACTGCTCACGGCATAGCGATGCGGTACGTGCTGCCACTCACAAACTCCGGGAGCTGCAGGAGGCAAACGACCAGCTCGAACGATCGGCGGCAGAACAGGCTCAGGAACTTGGAGAACTCCGCCAGCATGCCGCCGCCCTACGACAGGAGGCCCGGCGGGAGAAGACTGCCGAGCCGGTCCCAGCAAGCGAAGCCGGCCCGCAAACGGTCCGGGGCGCGTCGCGACCCGCAACTCTGTTGCCGGTCCCCCCTCACCAGGCCGACCGGCAACACGTCAAAAACGGAGCCTCGCCCACACGCAACGTCGGCCGCCGTGCCGAGGAGCTACTTCACGGCGGCCGGCCGGACAGCACTCTCGCACTGCTGCGGCATACGGCAGAGGCGTACACCCCCTCAGAGGTGGCCTTGCTGGTGGCGCTGCTGCGCGCCCAGGGGCAACACGAACTGACCGACAACCTCGTGCACATCTACGCGCGCGACCGCGACGATCAGGACGTGGTGCGTACTGCACTAGTACTGCACGAGCAACAGGCCGTCGCGGACGCGGAGGCACTGCTGCGTACAGCCGCCTCCCACCCGGGACCAGCAGTTTCACGGGGCTAAGTAGCTTGTTTCTCCCGGTACTTGGGAGTGCAGCAACATCAGAGCAAAGCCTCAAGCACGCATGCCGAGGAACTCACGGCAAGGCTCTGCCGGTGAAGATTCACACCACCCCAGCATCCGGTCGGCACACTCAGAACCGACCCGTCGGAGCCCTCAGGCGGCCACATCCTCCTCAGCCTCGTAGTGCATCTGCGCCCGGTCCAGAACATCCTCCGGATCCAGCCCGCACGCAGTCGTCCAGTGCAGCAAGTCCGCGATCAACTCGACCGCAGATGCCTTGAGTGCGGTGTCACGCAGCCGGCCTTCCACAACCACGCCGCACAGAGTGCGGTAGTCCTCCAGCACTGCCGCGGCTCGCTCCATCCGTCGACACGCCCGCTCGGACCCAAGTGCGATCTCACACCACACCGACTTGCCGACTACCGTCAACACCGTGCCCCAGTCCACCGTCACGGCTGCGAGCATGTGGAGCCCGCGGCCACACTCGTCGTCACAGTGGGCCGCTGACAGAGAGGGCACTGCGTGGCTCTTGTCGTGAACCTCGACACGCAGCCGCTCACCTTCCCACTCCAAGACCAGCGTGGCGACCACGCCCTCCCCCACGTGCTTGATGACGTTCGTCGCTAGTTCCGTGACGACCAACTCGGTTTCCTCCACGACGTGGGGCACACCCCAGCGCACCAGCTGGGCCGCCGCGGCTTGCCGCAGCAACCGAATCTCCGCTGGCACTGCCCTGAAGGGCAGAACGGATCGATGGCGGTGTCTCCCACTTCCGGCCCCTGGCATGCGAACTCCTCTCTTCTGAGCCACGCCCATGCCGCGGATTCCGTGCTCATCCGATTGCACTGCGTAGCGATCCTTGGGAGAGAATGACATAGAGAAGTCTCGCTATGTAACTTCTCACCGACATCTATCGGGTGAACCCCATGGTGACCGCCAGTCGCACTGCCTAGCCTGTTCACGCCCTGAGCGGTTGCCCAGGGTCTTCACGCAGAGGAGATCCATGTCCGTCAGGACCACCACCCGCCGCCGTCAACTGGGCGCGACTTTGCGCAAGTTGCGTGCTCACACCGGAATGACGCTGGAGGAAGCCGGACGGCTGGTCGGTGTCTCGAAGGCGACGGTCAGCCGGTACGAGACACAGGCCGGCCCGGTGAAGTGGATCGTCGTCGACGCCCTGTGCCGCGAGTACGGAGCATCTGACGCGGAGCGGGAAGCCGTCGTCAGCCTGGCCAAGGACGCCAAGCAGCAGGGCTGGTGGAGTTCGTTCGCCGACGCCATCCCCGAGAGCATGAACCTGTTGCTCACGCTGGAGGACGAGGCTATGCGGGAGGACCACTTCTCCTGCGTCTACGTCCCTGGCCTGCTCCAGACCCGTGCGTACAGCGCTGCCTTGCAGAGGGCGAACGAGATCCCCCTGGAGCCGGCCGAGATCGAGCAGCTGGTGGACATCCGCATGAAGAGGCAGGAAGTCCTTGCTCGGCCGAGGCCCTTCAGGCTGTGGGCCATCCTCGACGAGTCCGTGATCCGACGCGTCGTAGGCTCCCGAGAGATCATGAAGGAGCAGCTGGGGCGGCTGCTCGAAGTCAACGAGTCGCCCCACATCACGCTTCAGGTGCTGCCGTTCTCGAACGGAGCCCACGGCGCCGCGCTCGGCAGCTTCGTGATCATTGGTGGTACGGAACCAGCTCTGGATGTCGTCTATGTCGACTTCCACACCGGCTCTCTCTTCCTTGAGAAGGACGAGGAGCTGGAGCGATACAGACTTGCGTTCGAGTACCTCCGCGCACAAGCGTTGGACATGGAGGCTTCCTCCGCCATGATCCACCGCGCACGCAAGGAGCTGTAGATGTCCGCACGTCCTACCGCCACTTACCAACTTGCTTGGTTCAAGTCGTCTTACAGCGGCGCCAACACGACCGAGTGCGTGGAGTGCGCGTACCTGCCACATGTCGCTTTGATACGCGACTCCAAGTACAGCAGCGGGCCCACTCTCAGCGTGGAACCACAGGCATGGCTACGGTTCGTCGGCTCAGTGCGCCATACCACGCAAGGGCGGCCTTAAGACCAGCGCGACCTCGCCGTTGCCCTTGAGAACCATCGGCGACATAAGAGCCGCCCTTCTCGCCGGTCACGGGTTCCCCGGTGACAGGGACGCCTTCGAGACCGACCTGCAGCGGGCGCTGGAGGCTTCCTCGGAGACCGACCTCACGGCGGTGGCCGCGGTGGTCGTCGACTATCGAGGGCGAATCCGCCTCTGCCAGGACCCCGACTTCGACATCGGGGTCCAAGAGGGCATCGACCTCACGATGCGCCTGAAGCGAGAGGCCCGGGCCGAGTGAGCGATGTCGTCGCCGTCGCGGCGGCCGGTCAGGCGTCCGGGGCGACTTCGGGGTGCGTGAACCGCACGGGCTTGCCCAGCGACCGGGCGTAGGCGATCTCGGCTCGGGTGCTGTCTCCGACGTAGCCGCCGACTACGAGCACTTCGTCGGCGAGCAGGATCTTCGCCCGGTGCAGGTCGCCGAGTCGGGCCTTCAGCGCCTCCGCTTCAACGGGATCGGGCCGGAGTCCGTGCGGTGACTTCATGTTCCAGCCCGGTTTGACGACGATCTTCCCGGCTTCGGTCTCCCGCAGATCGGCCTCGTTCATCTCCGCCACGAAGCGGATGGAGCCGCAGATCACGACGATACGCGGGAGGCGCAGCCGCTGCTTCGCCTCGGTGAGCTGCTGCTCGGGGGTGAGCATGTGCGGGTCCGACACTGGTTCCTCCGGTGGTGTGGTCCAAGGGTCCCGCCCGTCCGCCTGGCGCAGCGTTGCCGGTTGAGTTGGGACGCACCCCGGGGCGGTGCCGGTGACGGTGCCGGCCGGGCAGTAGCCCCGGCTGCCCGGGCGGGCTCCCTCCCTCGACTTTCGCACGGGGCGTCAGCGCACCAGGAGATCGACGGCGACCTTCAGTCGTTCGAGGTAGAACTCCCGTGACACGGCCTGGTGTTTGAGGCCGATCGAGGTGCTGATCAGGGTCTGGGCGACACGGGGGGCCGTCTCTGGTCCCGACTCGGCGGTGATCGCTTCTGTGATCAGTTCCTCGAAACGTCGCGGCGTGGTCTCCGCGATCTCCCCGAGGAGGCCGGGGTTGTCCTCGATGACCGTCGCGATGTCGCGCGCCAGCGGGCCGATGTAGCGGCCCGCCCACTGGTCGAACGCTTCGACGAGGCGTTCCGGGAGGGGCCGGCCGGGGGCGGCCAGGACGCGTTCGACCGCCGCGATGTCCCGCTCCAGCGCCTGGGTGGCCGCGGCACGGAACAGCGTCTCCTTCGAGGAGAAGAGGAAGTAGAGCCCGGGCCGGGAGATGTGCGCCGCCCGCGCCACCTCCTCCATCGAGGTCTTCCGGTAACCGAAGCGGGCGAACGTGACCATGGCGGAGTCCAGAACCATGGTCCGTCGGTCGGGGTCGGCGGCTGTCGGCGGTGGGCGGCCGGGGACATCGGGACTGCTCATGAAGCGAGCTTACGATCGGGAGTCGCACTATACAAATTAAGTCTAGTGCGTATAGTCGTCGTCATGGACGCTCGCGAACCCGTCTCCACGCCCTTCAACGCCTCCAGTACCGCGGCCGAGGTCGTGCGGGGTGTCGACCTCACCGGCGTCCGCGCGATCGTGACGGGCGCCTCTTCCGGAATCGGCGTCGAGACGGCTCGCGTGCTGGCCGGCGCCGGGGCGGAGGTGACGCTCGCCGTCCGCGACACGAGCGCGGGCGACGGCGTCGCCGAGGCGATCGCGAGGTCGACCGGCGGGATACGGCCCCGGGTGGCCCGGCTCGACCTCGCCGACAGGGCCACCGTCACGCGCTTCGCCGGCGCGTGGGGCGGCCCGCTCCACCTGCTGATCAACAACGCGGGCGTGGTCACCGGTGGCCTCGAACGGACGCGTGAGGGATGGGAGTTGCAGTTCACGACGAACCATCTCGGCCACTTCGCGCTCGCCACCGGCCTTCATGGCGCCCTCGCCCTGGGCGCGGCCGACCGCGACGGAGCACGGATCGTCTCGGTCAGTTCGACGGCGCACATGCGGTCCGGCATCGACTTCGACGACCTCCACTTCGAGCGTCGCGGCTACGACCCGCAGCTCGCCTACGCCCAGTCGAAGACGGCGAACTCCCTCTTCGCCGTGGAGGCGACCCGCCTCTGGGCGTCCGACGGCATCGTGGCCAACGCGGTGAACCCCGGCGGTGTCGCGACGGGACTGCAGCGGAACTTCACCGCGCGGCAGAAGGAGTCGCTCGACGCGGCCGAAGCCGCCGGAGTGTTCACGTACAAGACGGTCGAGCAGGGCGCGGCCACCAGCATCGTCGCGGCCACCGCGCCGGAGTTCGCGCACTCCGGAGGCCACTACCTCGACGACGCACGCGAGGCCTACACCGTGCCGAACGACGCCGACCTCGCGCAGCACCCGCACGGGGTCAAGGAGTGGGCACTCGATCCCGCCACCGCCGAGCACCTCTGGACGGTCTCGGCCGACCTGCTCCGCACCTGACGTCTCGCGGGCGGCGCCAGTCCGGGGCCCGGTCCCTGTCAGTTTCGGTGCATCGGTCTCCGACCCGGTGGAGGTGGGTTTCGGGCTGGGCCCGTGCGACACCGGCCGTCCGGGGGTCGGCCCAGACCTGGTTCGACGACGCAGGGCGCGGCCGGCGGGCTCATTCGTCGACCTCGTGCCTCGTGAAGAGGGCCGACCGACGGCTGCTCAGAAGGTGCCGCGCCCCCCGCGACGACCCGGGGCTCGGACCTACTGCCCGCACTCGTGCCCCCGCGTACCTTCACAGCATCGCCGTGTTCGAACTCTGCTTGCACCGAGCCCAGTGAGGTCGCGTCGAACCCCGAGGAGTGTCAGCAGTGCACCACCGCAAAGACCGGACCAGGACCGAGGATCTGGAGCGTGAGCGGAGGGCGGCACGCGGCGGCGCCACGGCGACGCGTCAGCCGGCCGATGCCGGGTCGCTCCCGGCGTTGACCGCTTCGCTGCAGAACACCGCGGGCAACGCCGCGATGTCACAGGTGGTCGACACGGCTCGGCAGGGAGGGGCCTCCACGGTTCCCGGCGCCATCCAGCGCGCCGTACACCCCGGCGCGAACGCGGCGCCCGTCCAACGGGCGGAGGAGAAGGCGACGGGCGGCCACGGCGGTATCAAGAAACGGGCCGATGGCCGCATCCTGGAGAAGCCCACGAACGAGGTGGAGCGGAACTTCTACGCGGACATGCGCGCCGGCAAGCATCCCGCGCTGGAGGGTGCGGTCCCGGGCTCGCACACCGCCGACGCGGTCAAGGGCATGGACAGCGCAGCGGGCGGCAGCGACGACACCCACATCTACATCGACAACCTGACACAGGGGATGACGAAGCCGAAGCTGCTCGACATCAAGGTGGGTGAAAGCACGTCGAGCAAGCAGGAGTTGCTGCTCACCATGGATAAGGCAGACGCCGTGAAGAAGAAGGCGAAACTGAAGCTCGCCGATGTGATGACGGGATCGAAGGCCAACGACTATCGCGTGGTCGGCGGCACGGACCTGGGAGACAGTCGCCTCAAGAACGGCATGTTGTCCAAGCACAACATAAGGAAGTTCTCGAACGACGCGAGCGTCTACGACGAACTGCTGCCCCAACTGGCTCAGGTCAGGCAGGCCGCCAAAAGTTCCGGCCTCGCTTTCATCGCCGCGAGCGTGCTCATCGCGGTGGACCAGGAGCCGGCGGACGGAAGTCAGGCGGCCACGGCCAAGCTCAACCTCATCGACTTCGCCCACACCTTTGACACCAGCACCATGAGCGAAGAGCAGACGGAGAAGTACCGGGAGCGCTTCGACAAGGGAATGAAGTCACTGATCGAGGATGTCGAGGCGGCTGCCGCCAAGGCAAGGAAGAAGGAAGCGGCCTGACGGATCACGCCCCGCCCCCTCGGCAAGCCCCTCCCCCGACGTGCGCGGAAGGAGCCCCGGCGGCGGGCGGCGCGCAGCCCTTGCCCTGCCAGGCCTGGTGGCCCTCCTTGTCGCGATGGCGGCGATGCCCAGGGCGGCGATCTGGTCGGCCCAGGACCAAAGGCATGGATTACCGACGTTGATCCCTGGCGCGGATCCCTGGTGGGCGTCTTCGGCATGGCTCACGATCGTCGACTCCGGGCGGAAGCGTCGGCAGGGCGGTGCCGGCCGCGTCGGGTGGGCCCCCGGGCGGGGGTGACATTGCCGGCGGGCGGCCGGTCGTAGACCCCCGGAGCGGTGGTCCGGGGCCGGTCAGTCCAGGGCGTGGGCGTGGCACGTCCGCAGGATCTCGTCGGACAGTTCGGGCTGGACGTGGCGCACGGCGCGGGCGAGGGCCATCGCCCCCACGAGTCGGCTGAGCAGCAGCACCGCGCGGTCCCGCGCCTCCTGCGGGGTGATCTCCCCTTCGTGCTCGCGGGCGAACTCCCCGGCGAAGCCAGCGAGATAGCCCTCCACGCCGGTCGCGTAGGCGCCCTGGATCGAGTCGCTGTGCCGTCCGGCGTCGGTGACCAGGGAGGCGGAGGGGCAGCCGCCGTCCGCGGCGTCGCGGTGGGCGGCCGAGAGATAGTCGTCCACCACTCGCTTCAGTGGCGGGCCGGCGGCATCGTCGCCCTCGTCGACGGCCTGGTCCAGGACGCCCAGAGAAGCTGCGAACGAGGCGCCGCACGCCTCGGCGGCCAGCTCGTCCTTCGACGCGAAGTGGTTGTAGAAGCCGCCGTGGGTCAGGCCCGCCTCCTTCATCAGTTCGGCGATCCCTACGGCGTCGACGCCCTGCGAGCGGAACATGCGCCCTGCCGCCTCGACGATGTTCTGCCGGTTCCTGGCCTTGTCTTCCCTGGTGATCCGCGGCATGGCCGCCTCCCCACGTCGGCAGTGTTTGACGTTTTCGATGTTACCTCTCATTATTATTTTTAATGACGCTCATCATCAAAGAGGGAGTGGGGGCGCCCATGCGCACCGTGGAGCACACGCGGCAAGGAGAGGCCGCGCAGGTACTGACGCTGAGGGAGGAGCCCCGCCGGCCGGCTCCGGGCCCCGGTCCCGGTCCCGGTCCCGGGGAGGTTCTGGTCCGCCTGCTGGTCCGGCCCGTCCACCCGGGAGACCTGGTCGGCGTGGAGGGCATGCCCGGGCAGCCGGAACAGGAGTCGGAGCAGCAGTCGGAGGCCCGGGTTCCGGGAGTGGAGGGGATGGGCGTCGTCGAGAGCGTCGGAACGGACGTCCACGCTCCGCGTCCGGGGCAGCGGGTGGCGGTCTTCCCGGCGCCGGGGACGTGGAGCGACTTCGTCGTGGTCCCGGCCGCGCTGGCGGTGCCGGTGCCCGACGGCGTCAGCGACGAGACCGCGGCACTGATGCTGGTCAACCCGCTGACGCTGCGCATGCTGTACCGCGCGCTGGAGGACGCCCTGCGCGGGCGGAAGGGTCCCGTACTGCAGACCGCCGCCGGCTCGTCCGTCGGCAGGCTGGTCAGCGCGGCCGCGGACCGCCACGGCCTGGAGCTGATCAACCTCGTGCGCAGCACCTCCGGCGCCGAGAAGGTGCGGACGCTGCACCCCTCCCAGCCCGTGATCGCGACCTGCGACGACGACTGGCAGGGGCAGGTCCGCCGGCACGCCGGTGAGCGGGGCGTTCAGGTGGTCCTCGACAGCGTCGGCGGTGCCATGACCCTGGAGCTGTCCGGACTGCTCGCCGACGGCGGCACCCTGGTCTCCTACGGACAACTCGGCTCCGGTACGACGCCGTTGGAGGCGCTGCCCCTCGTCGCGCGGGGGCTGACCGTACGGGGCGTGTCGATCCTGCACTGGATGAGCCGCACCGCCGAGGAGCGGGCCCAGGACGTCGCCTTCGCCCAGGACCTGGCGCGGAGCACGCCGGACCTGCTCCAGGTCGCCGGCAGCTACGATCTCGCCGACTTCAAGGCGGCCGTCGAGCACGCCCGCCGCCCGGGCAAGAGCGGAACCGTCCTGCTCACCACCCCGTTGACTGCCGACTCGGGTCAGGGGGCCGCCCGATGAGGATCGGAACGCTCGGAGCCGGAGCGATCGCCCAGGCCGTCGCCCGGCACGCCGTCCGGCACGGCCACGAGGTCGTACTCAGCAACAGCCGGGGGCCCGCATCCCTCGCCCCGCTGGTCGAGGACCTCGGCCCGCTCGCGTCGGCCGCGAGCCCCGCGGAGGCCGCCGCCGCGGACCTCGTCGTACTCGCCGTCCGCTGGACGCAGATCCCCGACGCCGTGGCCGGGCTCCCCCGCCTGGACGGAACCGTCGTCGTCGACGCCACCAACCAGTTCGCCTCGCTTCCCCCGGACCCGGTGATCGCCGACCTCGGCGACCTCACCGGAAGCGAGTACGTGGCCTCCCTGCTTCCCGGCGCCCGCGTGGTCAAGGCGTTCAACGCGCTCTTCGTGCAGTACATCGCACCCGACCCCCGCCACGCGGCCGGGCGGCAGGTGCTGTTCCTGGCCGGCGACGACGCCGACGCCAAGCGCACCGTGCGGGACCTGACCTCGGAGTTCGGCTTCGCCCCCGTAGACCTCGGAACGCTGCGCGAGGGGGGACGCCTCATCCAGCTCGGCGGCCCCCTGTCCGCCCTCCACGCCCTCAAGCAGGACTGACCCCACCCGCCCGCTCGTGCGTGCTCCTCGGGTCAGCGGGGAGCGCCTTCCGCCACGGACGTCACGAACGTCCTGACATCCCGAACACCAGGAAAGAGACCCCCATGTCCGACCAGACCCCGGCACCCGACACCCAGCCCCTCCTGCGGCCCGTCCGACTGGGCGCGCTCGAACTGCCCAACCGCGTCGTCATGGCTCCCATGACGCGCGCCCGGGCCGACAACGAGGGACTGGTCCCCACCTCCCTGCACGCCACCTACTACGCGCAGCGCGCCGGCGCCGGCCTGATCGTCAGCGAAGGCACCTGGGTCAGCACGGACGCGATCGGCTTCATCCACGTCCCCGGCATCTACTCGGACGCCCAGACCGCCGGCTGGGCCGAGGTCACCGAGGCCGTGCACTCCGCGGGAGGCAGGATCGTCTCGCAGATCGGCCACGTCGGCGCCGTCTCCCACCCGGATCTCCAGGGCGGCAGGCTCCCCGCCGGCCCCTCGGCGATCAATCCCCAGGAGATGTCCTTCACGCCCGACGGCCCGAAGGACTCGGTCACGCCGCGCGCCCTGAGCGGCGCCGAGATCGCCGCCACGATCGGCACCTACCGGCGGGCAGCCGCCAACGCCCTGCGCGCCGGATTCGACGGCCTGGAGATCCACGCGCAGGCGTCCCATCTCGTGGCCCAGTTCCTCAACCCCCGCCTCAACCGGCGCACGGACGCCTACGGCGGCAGCAGCGAGAAGCGGGCCCAGTTCCTCCTCGACGTCGTGGACGCCGTCAGCGACGTGTGGGGCGGCGACCGCGTCGCCGTCAAACTCTCCCCCTACTGGAACAGCGGGCCCGCCTTCGCCGCGGACGCCGAGGCACTCGCCGACTACGACCAGCTCCTGAAGAAGCTCGGCGACAGCGGCCTGGCCTACCTCCACCTCCTCGGCCCGGAGCCCGGCACGGGCACCGACGACACCCTCACCGCGTTCACCCGCTACCGCGCCCACTACAGCGGCTCCGTCGTCGCCAACCTCGGCTTCACGCAGGCGAGCGCCAACGAGCTGCTCGAACGGGGACTGGCCGACGCGGTGTCCTTCGGCGCCCCCTTCATCGCCAACCCGGACCTCGTCGACCGCTTCACCCACGGCCACCCGCTCGCCACCGGCGACCGCGACACGTACTACGGGGGCGGCGTGGAGGGCTACACGGACTATCCCGCGGCCTCACGTGGGTGAGGTCCGCGGCGCGGTCCAGCTGGCGAGGAGTTTGAGGCGGTCCTCCGAGGGGGTGCCCGGCTCGGCCGTGTAGATGATCAGGTCGTGGACGGCCCGTTGCGGCAGGGGCAGGTTCAGGTGGCGGAAGGTCATCTCCAGTCGGCCGACTTCGGGGTGGTCCAGCCGCTTGGTGCCTTCGTGCCGGATGCATACGTCGTGACTGGCCCACATGGTGCGGAAGTCGGGGCTGAGTGTGGACAGTTCGCCGACCAGCTCACGCAGGGCCCGGTCGTGCGGTTCGCGTCCGGCTTCGGCGCGCAGCACGGCGACCGTGGCCCTCGCGCCCTCCTCCCAGTCGGCGAAGAAGTCGCGGGAGCCGGGGTCGAGGAAGAAGTAGCGGGCGAAGTTGGCGCAGCCCCGGTCACCGGTGGTGTCGCTGTCGAACATCGGTGAATACAGGGCCCTGCACAGCGCGTTGCTCGCGACGATGTCCAGACGGCCGCTGCGTACGAAGGCGGGGGCCATGGTCATGGCGTCCACCATCCACTGCACGGGGGACGGGATCTTGACGTCCTTGCGGCGGGGCGGGCTGCGGCGGGCGGGGCGGGCCGCTCGGGCCAGGTCGAGCAGGTAGGTGCGCTCGTCCTCGTCGAGGAGCAGGGCCCGCGCGACCGCTTCCAGCACGTCCTCGGAGACGCCGCCGATGTGGCCCTTCTCCAGCCGTGTGTACCACTCGGTGCTCACGCCGGCGAGGGTCGCGACCTCCTCGCGCCGCAGCCCGGGAACCCGTCGGCGCCGGCCGGCGGGCAGTCCGACCCGCTCCGGGGTGATCCTGGCGCGTCGGCTGATGAGGAAGTCGCGGATCTCCGAGCGGTTGGCCGAACGGTCGTCCGTGCCGTCGTCCGTGCCGTCGTCCGGGCGGTTGTCCGAGCGGTTGTCCGTGTGACTCCCGGTGTGGTTTCCGGGCGGGGGTGCCATTCGTCCACGGTACCCATGGTCCGAGCGGTAGGGAGGTCGCGTTTGTACCCCCCATAAACCCGACCTTGCCCGCCTTCGACGGCGCCGGTTTCGTGGGGTCGGCGGACTCGAACGGCACTCCTTCGTCGCGGGCCGCCGTCCTCCTCCATCCACCCCCGTCCACGCCTCGGGAGCATGACCATGACCATGACCAGCAAGACCGTACTGATCACCGGCGCGACCAGCGGTATCGGCGCCCACACCGCGCGGTTGCTCCTCGACCACGGCCACCGCGTGGCCGTCACCGGCCGCGACGAGGGCAGGCTGAAGGCGTTCCTCGACGAGGCCGGCCATCCCGACCGGCTCCTTGGCCTGGTCGCGGACGCGGCGGACTGGCAGGCCACCGAGTCGGCCGTGACCCGCACCGTGGACCGCTTCGGCGCTCTCGACGCGGCGGTGGCCAACGCCGGATTTATGTCCGGCGGCTCCGTCGGGGACGGCGACCCGGCGCTGTGGTCGCCCATGGTCCTCACCAACGTCCTCGGCCCCGCCCTGCTGGCCCACGCCGCCCTGCCCCACCTGGAGGCCACCGGCGGACGACTGCTGCTGATCGGCAGCGTCGCCGGGCTGAGGAACTCCCCCGGCAACCTCTACTCGGCCACCAAGTGGGCGACCACCGGACTCGCCGAGAACCTGCGCCTGCACGCCACGACCCGCGGCGTCGGCGTCACGCTTGTCAACCCCGGCATGATCGACACCCCGTTCTGGCAGGGCGCCGGCGTTCCCTCCTTCGCCCTGCCTCCCCAGCCCGTCGCCGAGGCCGTCCGCTTCGCCCTCGACCAACCGGCAGGCGTCGACCTCAACACCCTGACCGTCCGGCCCCTGGGCCAGCCCGCCTGACCGCGCCGGCCGTCACGTGACGCCGCCCCCTCGGAGAACACCCACGCCGGGACCGGTCCCGGCCGGCTCCTGGTGCACTGAGCCTCCGACCAAGTGGAGGTCCAAGTGGCTCTGTTTCGGAGGAAGAGGCGCTCCTCGCCGGCGGTGTCCTCTGCGGGGCAGGCCCGTCACCAGCCGTGGTTCGATCACGGGCTGGCCAACGGTGAGACGGTCACGTGCGGCCGCTGCGCCGGAGAACTCGGGGTCAGGCTCCAGTCCCAGTCGTCCGTGACGGTCAGCCATGACGGCGCACTCGACGGCATCGCCCTGATCTGCACCGAATGCGGCCGGTTGATCTGCAGGGACTGCGCCCTCGCGGCCAGCGACAACCCCTACCTGCCGAAGTGCCATCACTGCGGAGGGGGCGTGACGATCCCGATGTCGCGTTGAGCGGACGGCCCGCGTCACGTGCGGGCCACGAGGGTTCGCCGGTACGACCGGAAGGCGTACGCGACGACGGCGGCCAGGACCGCGGCGGCGACGCCCAGTGTGGCTCCGTCGAAGCCGGCCGCCGCGTTCTCGTCCGAACCGTCGGCCGTGATGTTCGGCAGGAAGTTCCACACCGTGTGGAACGCGCAGGTGCGCCAGATACCGCCGTCGGCGAGGGCCCAGAGCGCCAGGGCGCAGCCCAGCATGAACGTCATGACGACGTACGCGGCGGGGGCGTCGGGGTTCGCCAGGTGCGCGCACGCGAAGAGCAGGGAGCTGCCCAGCACGCCGACCGCGGCGCCCCGGCTCGCCGTCATCCTCGGCAGGAGGAAGCCGCGGAAGAGCACCTCTTCGGTGGACGCCTGCACCGTGAACGCGAGGAGGAGCAGCACGACGGTGCCCGGGGCGGGAGAGGCGCCCTGGTCGTTGCCCTCCGCGTCGCTCAGGGCGCTGGTGCCGGCGTTGAGCACCAGGAGCGCGACGACGGCCGCACCGGCGCCCAGTGCTGCTTTCCGGGCGGCCCCGGCTCCCGCGAAGCCCAGGGACGAGAAAGGGCGCCGCTCCCGCACGGTGGTCCATACGCCGATGAGGGCAAGCGTCGGGACGAAGGCGGCGAAACACTGGACCACCAGCCCGGCGTGCGAGGCGGGGTCCACGCCGGACCGGTTGACGGCCAGCCGGCCGATGCCCTGCCCGACGGCAAGGCAGACGGCCGCCACCAGGACGGCCGGCAGGGGCCCCGCGGTCCCTGCCGTGTCCTCGTCCGTACGCGCACGCAAACCGGCCATCGGGCACCCCTCCGGATCGATGCACAGTGCAGGGAATCCTCGTAGGACTTGAGGCTGCCCGCAGCGCCTGCTGCTCCACACCGGTGAGGGGCGGGACCGGTCACCTTCTCCAGAAGAGGTGGTGGGTCACTCCGCTCGGGCTGGGTACGACGTCCAGGTGGAAGCGGTCGAGCAGCTCGTCCGGGGACTCCCAGAGCCGTACTCCGGACCCGAGCTTCACCGGCGAGACGGCCACGTGCAGGGTGTCGACGAGGTCGGCGTCGAGGAACTCCCGGATGACCGAGACCCCGCCGCCGAGTCGGACGTCCTTGCCCTGCGCCGCTCCCCGCGCCTGCTCCAGGACGGTGGCCGGGTCGCCGTCGACGAAGTGGAACGTGGTGTCGGAGAGCGTGAACGAGGGACGCGGGTGGTGGGTCATGACGAACACCGGCGTGTGGAAGGGGGGCTCGTCACCCCACCAGCCCTGCCACGCGTGGTCCTGCCAGGGCCCGCGCTGCGGGCCGAACTTGTTGCGGCCCATGATCTCGGCGCCGATGTTGTGTGCGAAGTCCCGCGTGAAGTAGTCGTCGAGACCGCGGCTGCCCCCGGCGGCGGTGCGGTTGGGCCAGCTCGCCGTGGCGCCGGCCCAGCGGAACAGCTCCCCGGGATCGACATGGCCGAACGGCCTTTCGAGGCTCTGTTCGTCACCGGCTCCGGCACCGATCCCGTCGCTGGAGACGGTGAAGTTCTGGACTCTCAGTAGCTGAGCCACGTGCTCCTCCTGTGCTGTGGACAACGGTGGTGAGACCTGCCGGGCGGGGAGAACTCATCGCTGCCCGGTCGTCGGACCGTCGCTGCCGAGTACAGGGCGCCGGCACCACCACACTTCTTTCACGCCCTCCTCCCTCCCGCGACATGCGGATGCGCCGCAGCGGGCGGATGCTGGAGTCATGGCCAGGCGTCCTGTAGTGGTGGGCCGGCCGTCGCCGGGCGGCGGTCGGCGGGTCCGTGCGGACGGCGAGATCCTGGGCCTCGCGCACGGCCTGGGGGACGTCGCCGAGTTTCTCCGGCGGGCCGGTCTCGAGGACGTCGACGTGGAGACGTCCGAGCTGATCGAGTGGCGGGGCGGCGGCCCCGAGGTCTGGTCGGTCCGGAGCCGGTGAGCGGGCGGCGGAGGCCGTCCCGAGCCACGACCGCCGGCCGGGCGGTGCCCTGGAGCCCCGGCGCCCGCTCCGCAGAACCCCGGCGCCCCCTCTCGGCCGGTCCCGTCAGGCCGATTGGTCCTCCCGGTCGCGCAGGGCCTGCACGACGGCCTCCTGTACGCGGGCGTCCTCGCGGGTCCTGCGGCGGGCGCGGTTGCGGCGGACCAGGAGGTACGCGGTCACGGCGGCGGCCGCGACGAGGGCGAGCAGCAGCAGGAGCGGCCAGGGCACCGCCCAGCCGGAGACCGTGGCGTGGACCGGTTCCAGGGAGGTGGCCGAACCGGCGGCGCCGGTGACGGCGGGGGTGACCGTCGCCTCGGTGGTGAGGCGGAAGGCCGGGGTGACGCCGTGCACCGGTACCCGCACCTGCCACTTCTCTCCGGGGAGCAGTTCCGGCGGCGCGGCGATCTTTCCGGCGTCGGTGGACGTCCAGCCGAAGGGGCCGGTGAGGGTGACGTCCTGGGTGCCGGACAGGAGTGCGTTGCCGGTGTTGTGGAGGGTGTAGGTGACGGTGGCGTCGCCCCGGCCGAACGGGTTGGCGGTGCCGTGGTAGTCGACGTGCAGGTCCTCGACGGCGAGCGTGGGCTTCAGGGCACCGCTCACGCGCAGCTGGACACGGATGCCGAGGCGGCGGTCGACGGCGATGCCCTCGGTGTCGCCGGGCTGCCGCAGGGAGGTCAGGATGCCGCCGACGTAGTCGCCGGGGGTGGCGTTGTCGGGGACCCGGACGGTGAAGGGGATCTCGGCGGTCCTGCCGGGGGCGATCTTCACGGTGCCGCGGCCGGGCTTCAGCCAGGTGCCGACGCCGGTGGACTTCTCGCCGCGGGTGAGCAGGTCGAGTTGGCCCTTCTCGGTGGTGTAGCCGTCGGCGGCGTAGACCGCGAGGGTCAGGTCGGTCTTGCCGCGGTTGGCGACGACCATGGCGTCCTCGACCTCGCCGCCCGGGTTGACGCCGTGGCGGAAGCTGGAGCGGTCCTCGCCGTAGGAGTTGGACGCCGTCCGCACGGTCCAGGTGACGTCGCCGTCGGCCGCGCGGGCGGGGGCGGGGGTGAGAACCGCGAACAACAAGGCCGCCAGCAGGGCCGGCAGCACGGTCGTGGCCAGGGTGCGGTGGGGTGCGGGGGTGTGCATCTCGGGGGTTCTCCTGGCTCGGGGTTCTCCTGGAGGGGGCGGGGCGGACGGCCGGGCGGGCCGGGTCCGCCCCGCCGGGGGACGGGAGTCGGTCAGCTGCTCAGCGCGGTGATCGTGAGGGTCGCGCGGTAACCGCCCTTGCCGACGGTGTCCGGGATCTTCAGATCCAGACCGGCGCCCAGCTTGGCCTTGCCGCGGGCGTGGCCCTGCTCGGCGGAGCCCAGGCCGCGGGAGACGGCCAGGCCCTTGCCCTCGTCGTCGTAGCCGGAGGCCACGGACGAGCCCGCCTTGGCACCGGCGCCCGGGTCGAGGACGTACGGGGACCAGCCCAGGTAGGAGCCCGAGAAGGTCTTCCGGGCGTCCTTGAAGTCGCTCACGTTGGCCGACACCGACCACGGGGAGAGCGAGCGGCGGGTGTCGGAGACGACGATCGGGTTGATCTTGCCGGTGGCGGTGAAGTGGTCGCCGCCGACCTCCTTGGCGGTGCCCAGGTCGACCAGCCCGTTGTAGCCGTCGATGGTCCAGCCGAACTCGCCCGGCGCCGGCTCGGGCACGTCGACCTGGAGCTGCTGGCCGTCACCGTGGTGCGGGTGAATGGTGAACTTGTCGACGACCGAGCCGACCGGCTGCTTCTCGCTGGTGTTGTTGCACCAACTGCCGTTCTCGACGGAGGCGTTGGGCGCCGCGCAGGTGCCGCTGCGGAGGTTCTCCACGACGACCTTGTCGCTCTTGACCTGGACCTTCATGTAGGAGCGGACGTGCTCCTGGTTCTGGACCGAGTTGTACCAGTAGCGGTCCGGGTCGCTCGGGTCCGCGCCGTTGCCGGAGCCGCTGGTGCCGCTGTCGTCGGGCTTCGTGATGTCGTAGTACTTCGAGCCGGAGGCCGAGTTGGCGGTGACGTAGAGGACGCCGCCGGGGCCCGGGTAGATGTCGCCCTGGCCGGGCTGCTCGGCCGGGTTCGCCCGCTCGCCGTCCTTGATCTCGTAGCTGCGCGAGTAGCTGTGGTCGTGGCCCTGGAGGACCATGTCGACGCCCATCTTGGAGATGGTGGCGGGCAGGTCGGCCCGACGCGCCTTGTTGTCCTTGTCCTTGGCGTGCGAGGCGGGCGAATAGATCGAGTGGTGGAAGACGAGCACCTTCCACTTCGCCTCGTCGCCGTGCTGGTTGACTACGTCGGTGATGTACTTGGCGTGCGCCGCGTCACCGCCGCCGCCCTGCGAGGTGGCGTAGCTGTTGCTGTTGATGTCGATGAACAGCACATCCTTGTAGATGTACCAGTAGTTGCCGCCGGAGGTGTTGGAGTCCGGGTCGCCGTTGGCGTAGTACTCGGCCGACCGGTCCGTGTTCGGCATGGCGAAGTGCTGCTCGTACGCCTTGCTGCCGACGTCGTGGTTGCCGATGGTGGCGGCGACCGGGTACTGGCGGAGCTGGTCGGGGGCGAGGAAGCCGTCCCACTGGCTCTCGTTGCCGGCGCTCTCGACCTGGTCGCCCGCGGAGACGAGGAGTTCGGCGTCCGGGTTCGCCCGGTAGGCGACGTCGAGGGTGTCCTTCCAGCCGGCGGTGTCCTTGGCGACGTTGCCGGAGGAGCCGATCTGCGGGTCGCCGAAGAAGAGGAAGTCGTAGTCGCCTTCGAAGTCCTGCGTCCTGAAGGAGTACGTGGGCGACCAGTTGCCCTCGCTGCCGACCCGGTAGGAGTACCCGGTGTTCTCCTTCAGGCCGGTGATGGTGGCGTTGCGGTGGTGGCCACCGCCCGCCGTGTTGGCGGCGCCCAGCGCGTCGAAGACGGCCGCGTCGGCGGGGAAGGCGCCGCCGGTCAGCCGGGCGGTGGGGGTCACCTGGATCTTCTGCGCGGTGTCGGCGGAGGAGTACCAGCTGACGGTGCGCTGGGTCTCGTCGGCACCGACGCCGAGGACGACGCCGGTCAGGGTGGCGGAGTCGGCCGCGGCCACGGGGGCGGCGAGTGCGCCGCCCAGGGACACGGTCAGACCGAGGACGGCCGCGGTGGCACCGGTGGCCATGCGACGACGCACGGACCGGTCGGCCCGTGCTGAGGATATGGATCTCATGAAGTGTCGTTTCTTCCGTCTTCCGTGCACTTGTGTGCGTGCTGTGGAGATCGTCAAGCTCTCCGGGAGAGATGAAGGCCGGGCGAACGCGGCCCGGGGCATGGTTGAACTTCGGACCTTCTCCCGGCCATCGGCAGGTATCGCCCGCCCGCGGTGAACCGGAGGGGGCCGGTCGGCGAACCGTGTACGAACATGTGGGCGCCCGGGGGCCCTGCGTTGGAGATGCGCGGGGGCGGCGGCGCAGGATGAGGAACGCCGGGGCACCGTGCCCCCGTTCCGCTTCCACCACCCCTTAGGAGGGACGATCCCTTGCGCCGCCCGTACCTGGCCGCCGCCGCGCTGACCGCGGCCGCCGCCGCTCTGCTCACCGGGTGCGGCTCGGGTGACGACGGGTCACCGTCGCGCCCGGCCCCTTCCGCCGTGGGCCGGCTGGGGGCGGGGTTCGTCGCCCCGGGAACGACCCCCGCGCCGGAGTCGACCGTCACACCGCAGCCGGGTTCCTGGGACGGCGTACGGCCCTCCGACGGCTACCGGGTGACCCTGGTGACGGCGGGCGACGGGCAGCCCGTCCGGACGGTGGTGGAGGCGGTCCGGGAGTGGGCCGAGGAGCAGGACGTCGGCCTGGAGACCGTGACCGCGGCCGGCGACTCCGACCTCATACCGGCCGTCACGCGTGCCATGGACACGGAGGCCGACCTGATCGTCAGCGCGGGCGACGACCTCGTCGACCCGCTCGTCAACGTCACCCCGAACCATCTCGACCAGCAGTTCCTGGTCGTCGGCGCGGAGCTGGCCGAACCGACGGAGAACGTCACGGCCGTCGACTGGACCGGCGCCTCCTTCCGCGGCGAGGGCCTCGGCACCCCCACGACGTACGACGCCGCGTCCTTCACCCCGGCCCGCTGCGCGGCGGCGGTACGGGCGGGGACGGCGGCGGTGCTGTCGGGCCGGACCGGGATCGTGGTGTGGATGGACGACTTCTAGAGACGACTTCCAGGGGCGACTTCCAGGGGCGACTTCCAGCGACGGCCTCCGGGACTGTCCGGCGCGGCCTCGCGCAAGGGCCCGCCCCGAGCGGCCTCGCGCGAGAGCCCGCCCCGACGTGTTCCGTCGTGTCCGCCGGAAGTTTGCCTGCCGCCCCCCTTCTGTTGATCACGCCTGGCTACCTTCGCCTCGCCCGGTCCGGCAGCAGGAGAGGTATGTCCATGAGCGCCCCTGTCCACCGCACCCCCGAACGCCCATCCGTCGCCGCCCTGACGTCGGCGCGGGAGCGCCGGGAGGGGAGCCGGACCGGGAGCCCGTCCGGGACCGGGACCTCGGCGCAGCAGGCCCTCCTCGGGCTCCAGTCCAGCGCCGGCAACCAGGCGGCGACCGCGGCGGTGCAACGCGCCCGGCGCGAGGACAAGGGGAAGGCGCCGGAGAACGGCGGCGCGTCCGCGGAGGCGAAGAAGAAGTCGAAGAAGAACTACCGCGACCGGATCTCCGGGCTCCTCGACAGGCTGAAGAAGAACCTGGACACCGTCGACACCTGGGTCAAGGGCGTCCAGACCCCCGGCAACGCGGGCATGTCCCAACAGGCCAGCGCGACCGCCGACACGGGCCTCAAGGACTCCGCCGCCATCTCCGGGACCTCCGCCGGAGCGATGAACCTCGTCACGGAGGTCCCCGGCACCGCGGTCAACGCCTTCGACTGGCACAAGTCCAGAAAAGCCGCCAAAGCGAGCCCGACCGGGGTCAAGCACCACACGAACGACCGGAGGGCCAACGTCAAGGGAGCCGACACGGTCGTCGGTGCCGCGAGTTCGGCGAACTACACCGCCGCTATCGCCAAGGAGGTGACCAAGGTCCAGCATGCGGCGGACGCCGCCATGGCGGCCGAGGCCAGCGGTGTCACCAGCACCGTTGTCGGCACGGCGAAGGGTGTCCGCTCGGCGTTCCGCATCGGCGGAGCGATCAGCAAGTTGAAGAAGGTGAAGGAACTGGGCGACCCCGAGGCCGTCCACGCGGCGTCGCTGACCGAGTTGGAGGAGCTGCGGATCGAGGCCAACTGGGCCGCGGCGCGTGCCTACGCCAACCTGGACTCGTACTGGAACGAGGACAACCCCGGCGGGCTGCTCGGTGCCGCCGACGCCCTCGGCGGGACCGCGGAGGCGATGAGCGTCGCCCATGAGGTCGCGGAGACCCTCGACCAGGCGCAGAAGAACGTGCAGAGACTGGACACGGCGCAGAAGTTCGTGAAGCAGAAGCAGATCAACAAGATCGGCAAGGAGGCGGCCGGCGGCGCGCTGAGCGAGCCGCTCAAGGCCGGAGCGGGCGCCGTGACGATAGCGAACGCCGTGATGGTGGGCGCCGGGCTGGCGAGCAACCCGGTCGGATGGGGCCTCGCCGGGGCCGGCGGCGGCCTGATCCTCGGCGTCACCCTGTACAAGGCACTGCGCGCCGTCACGAAGCGCTATGAAGAGGCCCACCACCCCGACCGCTGGGCGCTGGAGGGTGAGAACCCGGAGGCCAAGTCCCGCAGCGAATCGCTGGGGCACGCCTTGAAGTTCTGGCAGAAGGTGTCGAAGGGCGAGCGACGGTTCATCGCACACGAGATCTACTCCCTGGCGGCCGGCCCCGACATCCCCGGGAGCAGCAGGAACACGAGGGACATGCGGCAGTCCGGCATGTCCCTCCTCATCGCCATGAAGGCGGGGCCCGAGCAGCACAAGATGGACGAGGCGGCGTGGGTGGCGAGCCTCAACGACCCCGCGCAGAAGGAGGCCTGGATCAAGGAGATCATGGAGCAGGCGGCCTCGGGCTGACCGGCCGGGCGCCGGCCCGCCCCAGGGCGCCCGCCCGGCGTGATCAGCCGGCGGACGTCCGTTCGCGCAGCGCGTCCCGCAGGACGTCGCGCAGGCCGGCCGGCTCGCGGCCCAGCAGTTCGGCCAGCGCCGGGTCGGCCGCGGCGAATTCCCCCGCGCGGGCGGCGGCGAAGATGCCCAGGACCTGGTCGGCGGCGACCGCGGGGACGCCGTGGTCCACCAACTGGTCCCGGAAGGCGGCGTCGGGCGCGAGGGCCCTGGTGAAGGTGCGGCCGGTCAGCTCAGCGGCGGTCTCCGCGATGTCGTCGAAACTGAGCGCCCGCGACGCGGTGAGGGGCGGGGTGGGACCCTCGAAGCGGCCCTCGTCCGCCAGGACGGCGGCGGTCGCCTCGGCGAGGTCGGCGTGGGCGGTCCAGGCGACCGGCCCGTCCGCCGGGAGCACGATCTCGCCGGTGGTCAGGGCCCGGTCGAGGAAGTTCACCGCGCTGGCGGCGTAGAAGCCGTTGCGCAGCGAGGTGTAGGGGACTCCGCTGCCGCGCAGTATCTCCTCGGTGGCCGCGTGGTCGCGGCACGCCTGGAAGTGCGACGCCTCGGCGGCTCCCATCTGGCTGGTGTAGAGGATGCGGCGGGCCCCCGCCGCGACGGCCGCCCCGATCGCGGTGCGGTGCAGGTCGACGCACTCCTCGCCCATCCTGTCCGCGGAGACGACGAGGACCTGCGAGGCGCCCTCGAAGGCGTGGGCGAGGCTCGCGGGGTCCGTGTAGCTGCCGCGCCGCACCCGTACGCCCTGGTCGGCGAAGGCCCGAGCCTGCGGCTTCAGGGGGTCGCGGACGCTGACGCCGACCTGGGCGGCCGGTACGCGGGGGAGCAGGTGCTCGACGATCTGGCGTCCCAGCTGTCCGGTGGCTCCGGTCACGATGATCATATTTCGCTCCTGTACTCAAGGGTCTACTTGTCTGCCCGGCTGCCGATCCGGGCGCCCCCCTGCTGTTTCCAGTGGAATCATTTTCACGATAACACTGATAATTCCGATGAGCACAGAACCGCGATATCGTCGATACATGCCATCTCGTTCCGACCAGACCCGGCAGCGGGTCGTCGAGGCCGCCATCGGTCTGCTGACGCGCGGAGGGCGCGACGCGGTCACCACGCGCGCGGTCGCCGAGGCGGCGGGGCTGCAGCCGCCGGCCATCTACCGGCTGTTCGGCGACAAGGACGGGCTGCTCGACGCGGTGGCCGAGCACGGGTTCACGGCCTTCCTCGCCTCCAAGCGCATCGACCCCGACCCGCCGGACCCCATCGCGGACCTGCGGGCCGGCTGGGACGTCGCGGTCGAGTTCGGTCTGGCCAATCCCGCGCTGTACACACTGATGTACGCCGAGCCCACCCGGGCCGAGTCGGCCGCCTTCCGGACCGGCATGGGGGTGCTGATGGGCCGGATCCGGCGCCTGGCCGCCGGCGGCTGGCTCCGCGTGGACGAGGAACTCGCGGCCCAGATCATCCACGCCACGGCCCGCGGTGCGGTGCTCACGTGGCTGTCCCTGCCCGAAGAGCGGCGCGATCCGGCCCTGTTGACCACCCTGCGGGAGTCCATGGTCGCCGCCGTCACCGTCGATCAGCCGGCCGTACGCGGCTCCGGCCCGGCGGGCGCGGCTCGCGCCCTGCGCGCCGCCCTCCCCGAGCAGACGCTGCTCAGCGAGGCGGAACAGCGCCTGCTGACGGAGTGGCTGGGACGTCTGGCCACCGACGACTGATCACACAGACGGTCGTTCCTCGCACCCGCGATCGGCTCCGCCGCTGCCGCGTCACCCTTGGGGCGCTGCGGCTACCAGGCTGCCACCCGGAGGGCCAACCTCGTTTTCGGCCATAGGGCTTCTGCCCCCATCCGGGTATTTTTCGCGCCATTCCGCTTGCGCTTCCTGCTCATGGTCACGAGGCTGACACGACGAGTGAGCACAAGCGGTATGGTCCGTTGCCGTACGCCGAACGCCGGTCGTGGATACGGGAGTTCGGAGCAGCTCGGGACGCGCGGTCCCGGGTCGCTTCGAGTCCGCGTCGTCGTCACCCCTGCTCGCACAGGCCCTCGCGTGTCTTGGAGTTCCATGTCGTGCGCCCTCACCGTCTTCCGCGTCGCCGGCTCCCCGGCACCTGGTGGCCCCCGTAGGGGGCGTCGTTCCGCTCCGGCCTGCTGAGCGCCCGGCCGTCGCCGGGCCGGGCGGCGCCCGCCCTTCGGGCCGCCCCGCTTCGGCCGCCTCCCCCACACCGACGCCTTGAGAACCGACGGCTGTAGATCCGTGAGGACCTGATGACTGAACTGATTCTGACCGTCACCGCGTTGTTCGCGGTGGCCGCGGTCGGGGCCGCCTGGCGATTCAGGCGCACGGGCGAACAGGCCCGGCGCCGTGCCGACCAGTTGCGCGAGCACGCCGACCGCCTCACCCTGCAACTCGTCGCGGCCGAGCAGTGCGTGGGGCACCTGTCCGCCACCGTGGTCCCGGCGGCGGCGAAGGGCGGGCAGAGCGGCACGGGCCCGGACGGCGGGCTGATGGTGCCGGCGGCGCTCGACGGGACACCGCTGGCCGAGCGGCTGCGGGCGGTACCCGGCGCGGTGGCCTCGGCGGTGGAGGCCGTACGGATCCAGGAGCGGGCCGCCGCCGACCGGATCGCGGCGAACACCGCCGACCGGGTGCGCCAGGACGCCGAGCAGCAGATCACGCAGCTGCGGCAGGACACCGAACGGCAGATCGAGCAGGTGCGGCAGGAGTCGGTCGGCGTGGCCAGGGCCGCCGTGCGCGGCTTCGCCAACAACGTCGTGGCACGGGCGGCGAGACTCGGCCGGACCGTCAGCCAGGGCGTACGGCGGCACATCTCCGACGAGGCGTACGCGACGCTGGTGGAGATCGACCACCTCGCGCAGCAGATGCTGCTCACCTCGTCGGGCTACGCCGTCCTCGCAGGGGACAAGCTGTCCAGGCGGTGGCCCGCCACCACGCTGACCGACATCGTGCGCGCGGCCATGGGCCGGATCGAGGGGTACGAGCGGATCAAGCACCCCGAGATGGGTGCCGTGGTCGTCGAGGGGCGGGCGGTGGAGGGCGTCGTGCACGCGGTCGCCGTACTGCTGGACAACGCGCTGCGATACTCGCCGCCCGCCGCCAGTGTCCACGTCTCGCTCGAACAGGGGCACCACGCCTGCTTCCTGATCCTCGACGACGCCGGGCTGCGGATGGACGACGAGCGGCTGCTGTGGGCCAGCGACGTGATGTCCGGCGAGCAGCGCGACGACATCACCCGGCTCGGCGCCCACCCCCAGACCGGGCTGCGCGTGGCGTCCCTGCTGGCCGAGAGCTACGGCTTCCGCGTCGAGCTGACCGCGCCGAACATCTACCAGGGAACCCGGGCCATGGTCGTCCTGCCGAAGAACCTGCTCGTCGGCCCGACGGCCGCCCACCCCGTCGTCCAGCCGGCCGACCGGCCCGCCGTCCCGGCCGCCGCCCAGCCCGGGGCCGCCTCCGCCGCACCGTCCGCCGCCGTGCCGGGCGGCGCCCCGTCCGGCCTCGTGCCCGCCCCGGCGGCACCGGTCGACGAGCCCGTGTCACCGGCGTTCGCGCCCGCACCGGCGGCGGAGCCCCCGAAGGCCCTCGCCGCCGGGCCGCGGACCGCCGGCCCCGCACCGGCGGCCGCACCCGGATCGGGACGGGAGCAGGAATCGGTGCACGAGCGCCCGGAGGTCCGGCAGGACCCGGCGCACGAGCGGCCGGAACACGAGCGGGACCACGGGCACGGGTCCGCCCACGAGCCGGTCGTCCCTTCCGGAGGGGCGTCCGGCCCCGCGGCCACCACCGCCAGCGGTCTCACCGTCCGCCGGCGCTCCCCCGCCCCCGCCCCCGCGCGCCGACCCGCCGCGCCCGACGCCACCGAGCCCGGACGGCCCGCCGTCGCCGCGGCCTGGGCGGCGGGGACGCGGCGCGGCCGGCAGGGGGAGACCACCGGGCCCGCCGGCACCGACGCCGGCGCCACGCACACCGCCGGCCGCGACGCCGCCCACGACGAAGGACACTGACCGTGCAAGACACACACACCAACAGCCTCGGCTGGCTGCTCGACCAGGAACTCGGCACCGTCGAGGGCGTCCGCTACGCCGTGCTGATGAGCAGCGACGGCCTGCTGAAGGCCCGTACCGAGACGATCGGCCAGGACGACGGGGAGAAGTTCGCCGCGCTGACGGCGGCCCTGCGGGCGGCCGGCAAGGCCTGGGACGAGTTCACCGGCGGGGCCGGGATGAGACAGCTGCTCATCGAGTCGGTCGGCTGCATCGGCCTGACCACCACCGCGGCGAAGAACACCATGCTGTCGGTGTGCACCACCGGACCGGACGCCGACGTCGGTCTGATCTCCCACCACATGGTGCGGCTCGCCACCCGGGTCGGGCACGAACTGGCCACGGAGGAGCGCGTCCCGGTCACGGACGGCGGCTCACCGGTATGAGCGGGCCGCGGCGCGATCCCGACATGATCCGGCCCTACGTCCGTACTCAGGGCCGGATCCGCGCGCACGACGACGTGCGCCTGGAGAGCGTGGTCATCGCCGCGACCGGCCCCACGGACACCCTCGCCCCGGACGCCCGCCGGGTGATGCGGCTCTTCGCCGGCGCGGACGGCGGCCTGGCCGTCGCCGACATCGCGGCGGCGCTGGAGCTGCCGCCCTCGACGGTGCGCATCCTCGTCTCCGCGCTGATGGACTCCGGCCACCTCGCCAGTCCCGCCCCCGCGGCCGAGGACCAGCCCGACTTCGACCTGCTCCAGGAGGTACTCCGTGGACTGCGCTCCATGGTCTGACCTGCCCGAACCGTCCGTCACCTACGTCCCGGCCACGGTGACCCGGTCGGCCAAGATCGTGGTCGCGGGCGGCTTCGGCGTCGGCAAGACGACCCTGATCGGCAGCGTCTCGGAGGTACGGCCGCTGCGCATGGAGGAGCCGATCACGCAGGCCAGCGCCGGCGTCGACGACCTGCGCCGGGCCCCGCACAAGACGACGACCACCGTGGCGATGGACTTCGGCCGCATCCACATGGCCGGCGGCCGGATCGCCCTGTACCTGTTCGGGCTGCCGGGGCAGTCCCGGTTCCAGCCGCTGTGGGAGGACCTGGCCGAGGGCGCCCTCGGCTGCCTCGTCCTGGCCGACACCCGCGACCTCGACGCCTCCCACGACGCCCTCGGCCTGCTGGACGGCGCGGACATCCCGTACGCCGTCGCCATCAACGCCTTCGCCGAAGCCCCGGTATACCCCGAGGAAGAGCTGCGCGAGGCGCTCGCCCTCGACGCCGACGCCCCCCTGACGGTCTGCGACGCCCGCGACCGCACCTCCTCCCTGCACGCCCTGATCACGCTCACGGAGTACCTCTCCGAGCACCGCTCAGCCGCCCTGATGGAGTCCCGCCGATGACGTTGCCCTCCGCCGAGTCCGCGCCGACCGCTCCGCCGGGCCGGATCGCCCTGTACGCCCCGGAGTTCGCCGCCGACCCGCACACCGCCTACCGGCGCATGCGGCTCGCCCACGGTCCCCTGGTCCCCGTCGACCTCGCACCGGGCGTCCCGGCGACCCTGGTGATCGGCTACTACCAGGCCCGCCGCATCCTCAACGACCCGCTGCACTTCCCGGCCGACCCGCGCGCCTGGGAGAAGCTGATCCCGGCGACGTGCCCGGTGCGGCCGATGATGGAGTGGCGACCCAACGCGCTGCGCTCGGGCGGCGCCGAGCACGCCCGCTACCGCGGCGCGAACGTGCACGCCCTCGACCGGGTCGACCAGCACGCACTGCGCGCCCTGGTCGAGAAGGTCGCCGACGGCGCCATCGACGGGTTCCGCGCCGCCGGCTCGGCCGACCTGCTCACGCAGTACTCCTTCCCCATCGCCTTCAGCGTGCTGAGCGCGCTGCTCGGCTGCCCGGACGAGATCGGGCAGCGCATCGCCGACGGCATGGCGAAGATCTTCGACACCACCAACGCCGGCGAGGGCAACCGGATCCTCTCCCAGGCCGTGTCCGACCTCGTGGCCCTGCGCCGGCTCCATCCCGGCGACGACATCACGTCCCGGCTGGCCCTGCACCCCGCCGACCTGACCGACGAGGAGATGGGCCAGCAGCTCGTCACGCTCTACGGCGCCGGGATCGAGCCGCTGACCAACCTGATCAGCAACACCGTCCTGAAGATCCTCACCGACGAGGAGTTCTCGGCGGACCTGCACGCCGGTCTGTCCACGGTGCGCGACGCGCTCGACGCGGTCCTCTACACCGACCCGCCGATGATGAACTACTGCATCTCCTACCCGCCGTACCCCGTCGACGTGGAGGGCGTGCTGCTGCCGGCCGACCAGCCGGTGGTGATCTCCATGTCGGCCGCGAACAACGACCCCGCGCTCACGGAGGGCATGCCCACGGGCAGCCACGCCGGCAACCGCGCCCACCTGGCCTGGAGCACCGGCCCGCACACCTGTCCGGCCCGCTCGCACGCCTATCTCATCGCGGAGACCGCGGTCACCCACCTGCTGGACGCGCTGCCCCAGACCGAACTGGCCCGCCCGCTCGCCGAACTCGCCTGGCGCCCCGGGCCGTTCCACCGGGCCCTGGAGTCGCTGCCCGTCACGTTCCCCGTCGCCCACGAGGACGCGTACTGAGCCGCACGGCCGGTTGAGCCGCACAGCCGGAAACCGCACGTCACGTCGCAGCACACGCAGCAGCACCACGCAGCAGCACCCGTCCCAGCACCACGTCGCACAACAAGGAGCCAGGCATGACGACGCAGCAGTCCGTCCTCGTCCTCGACCCTTCCGGCGCCGGTCACCACGCCGAGCACCGCGCGCTGCGGGAGGGCGGCGCGGCCACCCGCGTGGACGTCCTCGGTGTGCAGGCCTGGTCGGTCAGCGATCCCGCGCTCCTCAAACAGCTCCTCACCAGTCCCGACGTCTCCAAGGACGGACGGGCGCACTGGCCGGCCTTCGGCGAGGTCGTCGCGACCTGGCCGCTGGCCCTGTGGGTGGCGGTGGAGAACATGTTCACCGCGTACGGGGCGAACCACCGCAAGCTGCGCCGGCTGGTGGCCCCCGCCTTCAGTGCCCGGCGGATAGTGGCGATACAGCCGGCCGTCGAGGAGATCGTGACCCGGCTCGTCGACCGCATCGCGGACCTCCCCGCGGGCGAGACGGTCGACCTGCGGCAGGAGCTGGCCTACCCGCTGCCGATCGCGGTGATCGGCCACCTCATGGGCGTGCCCGAGGAGCGGCGCGAGCGCTTCCGGGCCCTGGTCGACGGCGTCTTCGACACCACGCTGAGCCAGGCCGAGGCGCAGACCAACACCGCCCGCCTGTACGAGGTCCTGGACCAGCTCATCGCCGCCAAGCGCGAGAGCCCCGGCGACGACATGACGTCCCTGCTCATCACCGCCCGCGACGACGAGGAGGACGGGGCCGGCCTCTCCCCCGAGGAACTGCGCGACACCCTGCTGCTGATGATCAGCGCCGGGTACGAGACGACCGTCAACGTCATCGACCAGGCCGTGCACACCCTGCTGACCCGCCCCGACCAGCTGGCCCTGGTGCGCAAGGGCGAGGCCGACTGGGACGACGTGGTCGAGGAGACGCTGCGCCACGAACCGGCGGTCAAGCACCTGCCGCTGCGGTACGCCGTCACGGACATCCCGCTGCCCGACGGGCGCACCATCGCCCGCGGGGAGGCCATCCTCGCCTCGTACGCCGCGGCCAACCGCCACCCGGACTGGCACGAGGACGCCGACACCTTCGACGCGACGCGCACGGTCAAGGAGCACCTGGCGTTCGGCCACGGCGTCCACTTCTGCCTGGGCGCCCCGCTGGCCCGCATGGAGGTCGTCCTCGCGCTGCGGAGCCTCTTCGACCGCTTCCCGGACATCCGGCTCGCCGACCCGGAGCGGGACCTGCCGCCGGTGCCGTCGCTGATCAGCAACGGCCACCAGCGGCTCCCGGTCCTGCTGCACGCCGCAGGACGGCGCGACCGGCGGGCGGCGGACCCGGTGCCCGGCCAGCGGCGTCAGCCGAACATGCCGGGCTCGTAGTCGCCGGCGGGCTGCCGGGTGACCACGTTCAGGCGGTTGTAGGTGTTGATGACGGCGATCAGCCCCACCAGCGCGGTGAGCTGCTCCTCGTCGTAGTGCTCGGCGGCGTTCGCCCACGCCTCGTCGGTGACGCCGCCGGGCGCGTCGGCGATCCGGGTGCCCTGCTCGGTCAGTTCGAGGGCGGCGCGCTCGGCGTCGGTGAAGACGGTCGCCTCCCGCCAGGCCGCGACCAGGTTCAGGCGCAGCGCCGTCTCCCCGGCCTTCGTGGCGTCCTTGGTGTGCATGTCGAGGCAGAAGCCGCATCCGTTGATCTGGCTGGCGCGGATCTTGACCAGCTCCTGGGTCGCGGCGGGCAGCGTCGAGTCGGACACGGCCTTGCCGGCCGAGTTGATGTGCCGCAGGATCTTGCCCGCGAGCGGGTTGGTGAACAGGCTGAGTCGCGCTTCCATCGTGCTCTCCTCCGTCGGCGTTGTTCTGCGTGCGGTGTTTCCGCGTACACAGCTACGACGGATCACGCGCGGGGGATGTGACAGAGCACGGCGGGGCGTGGATGTGACCCGCGTCTCACCCGTTCGCGGGCGTCCGCTCCAGCAGTCGGAGCAGCGCCGCCGTCACCTCGGCGGGGCGTTCGTCCATGACCCAGTGGCCGGTGTCGTCCAGCATCGTCAGCTCGGCGCCGGGGACGGCGCCGGCCAGCTTGGTCGCGATCGCCGGGCTCAGGTACGGGTCCGCGCGGCCCCAGACGACCGCCGTCGGGCAGGAGACGCCGGGCAGGCCGCGGCGCAGCTCGGGGCGGGGCGGGGTGCGGTAGTCGCCGAAGTAGTGCAGCAGCCAGCGGCGGCCCTCGGGCTCGGCCATCCAGCCGACGTAGCCCTCAAGGACCCGCGCGTCGAGGCGGCCCGCGCGCACGAGCGGCGCGAAGGCCCGGCGGTGCAGGGCGGCGTACGGCAGCCGGGCCGCCGGGCGGCGGAGCAGGGCGCTGCGTCCCGCGGTGCCCATGAGGCTGAACAGGGCGTACCAGCGGGGGGTGAAGGTGCCCTGCGCGCGGCTGTTGAGGACGGCCAGCCGCCGCACCCGCCCGGGGTGCGTCTCGGCGAGGCCGAGGGCGAGGAAGCCGCCGTAGTCGTGACCGGCCAGGTTCACCGAGTCCAGGCCCAGCGCGTCCAGGAGCCGGGCGAGCCGGGCGACCTCGGTGTCGTAGTCGAAGGACAGGTGCAGGGGGCGGTCCGAGGCGCCCCAGCCGAGGAGGTCGGGGGCGACGACGCGGTGGCGGGCCGACAGGGCCGGGACCTGGTGGCGCCAGCACCGGTGGTCGGCCGGGTAGCCGTGCAGGAGGACGACGGGTTCGGCGCCGGGCGGGCCGGACTCCCAGCAGGCCACGCGGGCTCCGTCCACGACGACCTGCCGGGGTCGCGTCCGGTCGGTGCCGGGGCTGTCCGTGCTCATCGGTCTCCCGTTTCCTCGCGTACTGCCCGCCGTTCGGCGCCACTGGCCCCAACGGGACGGGTACCCCGAACTGTCACGGCCGGGACGCGGTGTTGGGCCGAACGGGTGGCGCCGGGCCGCCGGCGGAGCGTCCGGGGCGCTCACCCCGGCGCGTGCGCCGGGCGCGGTGAGGATTAGCCTCGGTACCGGCAATCGGTGCGCACCGGGTGTGCGCGGCAGGAGGCAGAGATGGCCAGGGTTCCCAGTGCGGCGATCGCCGCGGGTGGTCTCGTCGGCGGGTACGGCGTGGCCCGGTGGACGAAGCAGCGGCAGCTCGGCGGGGCCGTGCTCGCCGTGGCCGGGGCGGCCGCCGCGCGGCAGTGGCACCGGCAGGCAGGCGGCCGGGCCGCGGGCGCGCTGACCGCCGCGTACGTCGCCGGGTTCGCCGGGTCCCACCCGCTGGCCAGGAAGGTGGGCGCCTGGCCCGCGGTCCTCGGTGCCGCCGGCGCGGTCGCGCTGGCCTCGTGGGCGGTCGCCGACCGACGGGCCTGAACCGTCCCTCCCCCCGCACGTCACGGTCTCCGGTCACACGACGTCCGGGGGCATGACCACCGGGCCCACGGCGTCCGGGGGCATGGCCTCCGGGCCCACGACGTCCGGGGGCATGACCTCCGGTTCACGCCTTGTGCGTCAGTACGTTGATCACGCGGCCGTTCGGGTCCCGTACGAAGAAGCGCCGTACGCCCCAGTCCTCGTCCCTCGGCTCCCGCACGATCTCGGCGCCCGAGGCGAGAACCGCGGCGTAGACCCCGTCGACGTCCTCGACCTCCACGCTCAGGTCGGGGACGACGGGCGCGGTGCGCTCCTCGGTGAAGAGGCTGATCTGGGCGGTGGGGTTGGACGGGGAGGCCAGGGTCGTCACCCAGCCCATGTCCATGACCTCCTCGAAGCCGAGCAGGCCGTAGAAGTCGCGGCTCGTGTTCCACTGCTCCTCGGCCTCGACGTGGATGTTGGGGACGATCCTGCGGATGCTCACGGAAGGGCTCCTCGACGTCTGTGCCGGTCGGCGTGTGCGACGCTACGCGGTCTTCGCGCCGGAGCCGGCCGCTCCCGGTGCGTCGGGCGCCGCCGCCGACAGCGGCTCGGCGATGTCCTCCAGCGAGCGGCGTTCCGCCTTCACCGCGAGGAACGCCGCCACCAGCCCGGCCGCGCACATCAGCCCGGCGCCGATCCGGAAGGCCAGGACCGTGTCGCCGACCACGCCGGACTCGGTCAGGTCGGCGAAGAGCAGCGGGCCGCTGATACCGCCGGCGGCGGTGCCGAGGGCGTAGAAGAAGGCGATCGCCATGGCGCGGGTCTCCATGGGGAAGATCTCGGAGACGGTGAGGTACGCGCTGGAGGCGCCCGCCGAGGCGAAGAACAGCACCACGCACCAGCAGGCCGTCATGGTCGTCGCCGTGAGCGAGCCGCGGTCGAAGAGCCAGGCCGTGCCGAAGAGCAGGATGCCGGAGAGCAGGTAGGTGCCGGAGATCATGATCCGGCGGCCGACCGTGTCGAAGAGGTGGCCGAGGAGCAGCGGGCCGCAGAAGTTGCCCGCGGCGATGACGGCGAAGTAGTAGCCGGTGCTGCCGGTCGGCACGTCGAAGAACGTGATGAGGATGGTGCCGAAGCCGAAGGTGATGGCGTTGTAGAGGAACGCCTGGCCGATGAAGAGGGACAGGCCCAGGACCGCGCGGCGCGGGTAGCGGCCGAAGACGGTCTTGGCGATCAGGCCGAAGCCGATGCTCTTGCGCTGGTGGATGGTGATCTCACCGGCCGGCGGCGGCAGCTTCTCACCCTTCTCCTGTTCGATCTCCCGTTCGACGGAGGAGACGAGGGTGTCCGCCTTGTCCCCCTGGCCGTGGATGAACTGCCATCGCGGGCTCTCCGGGACATGCCTCCGCACCAGCAGCACCACCAGGCCCAGGAGGACGCCGAGGGCGAAGCTGAGCCGCCAGCCGAGGTCCTTGGCGAAGATGTCGGTGTCCAGCATCACGATGGACAGCAGGGCGCCGCCGATCGCGCCCAGCCAGTAGCTGCCGTTGATGATGAGGTCGACCCGGCCCCGGTAGTGGGACGGGATCAGCTCGTCGATCGCGGAGTTGATCGCCGCGTACTCGCCGCCGATGCCGAAGCCGGTGAGGAAGCGGAAGAGGAAGAACCACCAGGACTCGAAGGAGACCGCGGTCAGCGCCGTCGCCGCCAGATAGACCACCAGGGTGATCATGAAGAGCTTCCGGCGGCCGTGGCGGTCGGTCAGCCAGCCGAAGAACAGGGCACCGGAGCAGGCGCCGGCCACGTAGAGCGCGGCGGCGAGGCCGGTGATCTGGGCCGAACTGATGTCCAGGCCGCTGCCGTCCTCGGCGATCCGTCCGGCGACGTTGCCGACGATCGTGACTTCGAGACCGTCCAGGATCCAGACGGTGCCCAGGCCGATGACGATCATCCAGTGCCACCGCGACCAGGGCAGCCGGTCCAGGCGTGCGGGGACGGCCGTGGTGACGGTTCCGGTGGGGGCGGGCACCGGGGCCGGCGACTCTTCTCCTGGCATGGCTCCCTCTCCGTCGAGCGGACTCCGTCGAGCGAACGCCTCCCGTGTGCCCGGCACCGGAAGCGACACGCCCGCCGCGCCGGCAGGCCGAAGGCCCGCCGGCGAACGGAGCACGAAGGGCCTACGCCCCCAGCATGCGGGAGACCGTGTAGATCAGCAGCCCGGCCAGCGAGCCGACCACCGTGCCGTTGATCCGGATGAACTGGAGGTCGCGGCCGATGTTGGCCTCGATCTTCTTCGTGGTGTGCTCGGCGTCCCAGCCCGCCACCGTGTCGGTGATCAGCGAGGTGATCTCCTTGCGGTAGGTGGTCACCACGTACACCGCGGCGCCCTCCACCCAGCCGTCGACCTTGGCCCGCACCTTGGCGTCGGAGGCCATCCGGGCGCCCAGGGACAGCAGCGAGGCGCGGACCCTCAGCCGCAGCTCGCTGCGCTCGTCCTCAGCCGCGGACACGATCATGGACCGTACGGCCGTCCAGGCGGACGCGATCAGGTCCTGGACCTCGCCCCGGCCCAGCACCTCGGTCTTCAACCGCTCCACCCGCGCCCGGGTGTCCGTGTCGGACTGCAGGTCGGAGGCGAAGTCGGTGAGGAAACGGTCGAGGGCGCCGCGCGCCGGGTGGGCGGGCATGTCGCGCATCTCGGTGACGAAGCGCAGCAGCTCCTTGTAGACCCGCTCGCCGACCCGCTTGTCGACGAACCGGGGCGTCCATCCGGGTGCCCCGCCCTGCACGGCGTCCATCACGGAGTCGCCGTGCAGGATCAGCCAGTCGTGGGCGCGGGAGACGATCAGGTCGACGGCGCGCCGGTGGCCGCCGTCGGCGACGACCCGGTCCAGCATCTTGCCGATACCGGGGGCGATCTCCTGCGCGTCGGCCCGGCGGGTGATCGCCTCGCCGACCACCGCCTGCACGTCGGAGTCGCGCAGCACGGTGAGGGCGCCGCGCAGGGCGGCGGACAGCTCGGCCGTCACCCGGTCGGCGTGCTCGGGCACGGCGAGCCAGGCGCCGAGCCGACTGCCGATGCCGACGGAGCGCAGCCGGCGCCGTACGACGTCCTCGGAGAGGAAGTTCTCGCCGACGAACTCGCCCAGGGAGACGCCGAGCTGGTCCTTCTTCTTGGGGATGATCGCGGTGTGCGGGATGGGCAGGCCCAGCGGGTGCCGGAAGAGGGCGGTGACCGCGAACCAGTCGGCGAGCGCGCCCACCATGCCCGCCTCCGCGGCGGCCGACACATAGCCCGCCCAGGCGCCCGCGCCCCGGTGGGCGGCCCATTCGGCCAGCACGTAGACCAGGGCGACGAACAGCAGCAGGCCGGTCGCGGTGAGCTTCATGCGCCGCACGCCGCGGCGTTTGGCCTCGTCGGCGGGGCTGAAGGCGGTCATCGCGCGGTCGCGGACCGCCCCGCCCGCCGCGGGCCCGCCGGTGCCCGCGCCCGGCTCCGCACCCGTCCCGTCCGGCGCCGCATTCGCCGCACCGGGCTCCGCGCCCGCCCCGTCCGGCTCCGCGCCCGCCCGGGTTCTCCCGGAACCGTCGGGTAGTTCCGCCTTCGCCCGTTCCATCCGCTCCACCGTTCGCTGATACGTACCTCACACAGTGTCCCTTCCTGACCGACTCCCGGAACGGAACACAAGTTCCCGGCGTCTGTCCCGGAGGGGGGAACGCGCGGGGCTCCTGCGGCCTTTCCCCCGCCCATGCCTCATCATGGGTTCATCGGACCGGAGCCTCGGCTCCCCTCGCCCGAGGAGAACGACAAGCATGACCCCGGGTCGTGACAGGGGTGCGGGGGCACCTCACACCAAGCACCGTGCCCTGCTCGCGGCGATCGTCACCCTGATAGTGGCGATCTCCGCGGCCATCTACGCCGGCGTCTCCTCGGACGACGGCGCCAAGAACCGCGCCCCGCTCGCCGACGGCGGCGGCCGCGCCTCGCGGGGCGACGCCGCCCCCGCCTCCACGGGCGCCTGGGTGGGCTCCTGGTCCGCCTCGCCGGCCGCGGCCGAGCCGGGCACCGAGACCACCGGCATGGCGGGGCGCTCGGTGCGCAACGTCGTACACACCAGCGTCGGCGGCACCAGCGTGCGGATCACCCTGTCCAACCTGTACGGGCAGACGCCGCTGGCCGTGACGCACGCTTCCGTCGCGCGGGCCGCGGGACCGGAGACGGCCGCCGCGGTCGCCGGCACCATGCGCCGGCTCACCTTCCGCGGCAGCCCCCGGGTGATCATCCCGGCGGGCGGCCAGGTGATGAGCGACGCCGCCCGCCTCGCCGTCCCGTTCGGCTCGGACGTCCTGGTCACCACGTACTCCCCGACGCCGTCGGGACCGGTCACCTACCACCCGTACGCCCAGCAGACCAGCTACCTCGCCGACGGCGACCGCACGGCCGACGCCACGGCCGTCGCGTACACCGCCGAGACGCCGTACTGGCGGTACCTGACCGCCCTCGACGTGCTGAGCAACGAGGCGAAGGGCACCGTCGTCGCGTTCGGCGACTCGATCACCGACGGCTTCGGCTCCGAGCCGAACGCCAACCACCGCTGGCCCGACGTCCTCGCCCGGCGGCTGCACGAGGCGGCCGAGGCCGGACGCGGCACACCCCGCTACGGCGTCGTCAACCAGGGCATCAGCGGCAACCGCATCCTGACCGGCCGGACGGGTCGGCCCGCCGACAACCCGAGCGGGCTCAGCCGGTTCGAACGGGACGTCCTGGAGCGCACCAACGCCAAGGCCGTCGTCATCGTCCTCGGCGTCAACGACATCCTGCACAGCCCCGAGCTGGCGGACCGCGAGGCGATCCTCACCGGCCTGCGCACCCTGGTCGACCGGGCGCACGCCCGCGGTCTGAAGGCCGTCGGCGCGACGATCATGCCGTTCGGCGGCTACCGCGGGTACACGGACGCCCGCGAGGCGATGCGGCAGCAGGTCAACGAGGAGATCCGCGCGGGCCGGGTCTTCGACGCGGTCGTCGACTTCGACAAGGCCCTGCGCGACGCCTACGACCCGCGCCGGCTGCGCGCCGACTACGACAGCGGCGACCACCTGCACCCCAGCGACAAGGGGTACGCGCGGATGGGCGAGGTCCTCGACCTGGACCTGCTGAAGGGCGGGGCGCCCGTCGAGGCGTGAGCCGTGCGCCGGGGCCCGTTCAGCGCGGCAGCAGCAGGTGGTCGGAGCGGGCCGAGGCCACGGAGGACATGACGAGGCACGCCGCTCCGATGGCGCCGCCGTCCTCGCCGAGCGTGGTGCCGCGTACGCCGACGCCGTGCACCTCGCCGACGGTCAGCAGGGACGCGGTGATCGGCGGCACGATCCGCAGGTAGGTGGGGGCGAGGGCGGGCCAGTTGGGGCCGCCGAGCACGACGGTGTCGAGGTCCAGGATGTTGGCGAGGTTGCCCGCGACGCGGGCGATGGCACGGGCCGACCTGCCCACGATCTCCTCGGCGCGCTCGTCGCCCGCGTCGGCCAGGGCGCAGAGCCGGCCGAGCGCCCGCTCCACGCCCAGGAAGTCGTCGAGGTCGACGGGCGGCAGGGTCCCCGCGTCGACGGCGGCGGCGACGAGGTGGACGGGGGCCGAGGTGATCGCGACGCATCCCCGGCCCCCGCACGTGCACCGGGGGCCGTCGGCGTCGCCGCTGAGGTGCCCGATCTCGCCGAGGTTGTCGGAGGAGCCGCGCTTGACCTCGCCGTCCAGGACGATGCCCGCGCCGATGCCGGTCCCGAGGTAGATGAACGCGAAGTCGGAGAGAGCGCCGCCGCCCGCCCAGAGTTCACCGGTGGCGGCGGCGATCGTGTCCTTCTCCAGGACCACGGGCAGCCCCAGGCGCCGCTCCAGCTCCTCCCGCAGCCGCACGACCCCCCAGCCACGCAGGTTGGGCGGCCCCACGACCGCGTCGGCCTTCACCGGGCCGGGCGCCGACACACCGACCCCGGAGACCCGGGGCAGCGGGACGCCGACCCGGCGCACCAGGGCGCCGACCGCGTCGACGATCGCCTCCAGCGCGTCCTCGGGTCCGTCGGTGGTGGGGGTGGGGATCGAGGTGCGGTCCTCCACCTCGCCCGCGAGGTTCATCAGCACCAGGGTCGTGCGGGCGGGGTCGATGTGCAGGCCGACCGAGTACTGTCCGCCGGCCACCACCTGGAACACCGTCCGGCGGGCCCCCGTGTCGGCCTCCTTGCGGCCGGCCTCCTCGATCAGGCCCGCGTCGACCAGGCGGCGGCAGATGTTGGAGACGGTCTGCGCGGTCAGGCCGGTGCGCTGCGAGAGCTCCACGCGGCTGATGCCGGGGTCGCGCCGGACCAGGTCGAGCACGAGCAGCTGGTTGTAGTCGCCCACGCGCGGAAGGTTCGACCCCCGTCGCTCCATGCCGCTCCCCTGTCCCGTCCCCGTCGCAGGAGCCGATCCTAATGGACTTCTCGCGCCGTAAATCAATTTGATTGTGTTAGCGTGCGCGCCAGTTGCCCACCTTCGGGGAGCGGCGACATGACGGAGCGGACACAGCACCAGCACCGGCGAGGAGCAGAGGGTGAGCCAGGCATGACCGCGGACACCGGCCGACCGAACGTCGTCATCATCTACGCCGACGACCTGGGCTGGGGCGACCTGGGCTGCTTCGGCGCCGAGGACTTCGACACCCCGGCCCTCGACGGACTCGCCGCCTCCGGCGTCCGCCTGCCGCAGTGGTACTCCAACTCCCCGGTCTGCTCGCCCTCGCGGGCGTCGCTGCTCACCGGCCGGCACCCCGCGCACGCCGGTGTGGAGTCGATCCTCGGCGGCTCCCGGCACACCGCGGGGCTGCCCCTGCAGCCGACGCTCGCCGGCGCCCTGGGCGAACGGGGCTACGCCACCGGCATCTTCGGCAAGTGGCACCTCGGCGTCGACCCGGCCTACGGTCCGCTGAAGCGCGGGTTCGACGAGCACTTCGGCTTCCTCGCCGGCTGCGTCGACTACTACTCGCACATCTACTACTGGGGCGAGCAGCACAACCCGCTGCACGACCTGTGGGAGGGCGAGGACGAGGTCTGGCTCAACGGCGAGTACCTCACCACCGTCATCGCGCGCCGCGCCGCCGACTTCATCGAGCGCAACGCCGAGCGCCCGTTCTTCTGCTACGTGCCGTTCAACGCGCCGCACTACCCGATGCACGCCCCCGAGGAGTACGTCGCGCAGTTCGCGCACCTGCCCGAGGGGCGGCAGATGATGGCGGCGATGGTCAAGGCCATGGACGACGGCATCGCCCATGTCCTGGGCACGCTCGACTCGCTCGGCCTGCGGGAGAACACGATCGTCTTCTTCTCCTCCGACAACGGCCCCTCCGTCGAGGAGCGCAACTGGCTGAACGGCGAGGAGGTCTCCTACAACGGCGGCTCGGCCGGCGGCCTGCGCGGCCACAAGGGGTCACTGCTCGAAGGCGGCATCCGGGTCCCGACGATGATCTCGTGGCCGGCCCGGCTGCCCGCGGGGCGCTCCAGCGACCTCGTCGGCTTCATGGCGGACGTCGTGCCCACGGTCCTGGAGGCGGTCGACGGGGCGGCGCCGGCCGACGGGACGCTCGACGGCTCCTCCGTCCTGCCGCTGCTGGCCGCCGGCGAGGCGGGGGACGACCGGTGGCTGTTCTGGAAGCACGACGACCAACTGGCCGCACGGCACGGCCGCTGGAAGATCGTGCTGGACGCCTGCGACAGCCTGGAGCCCGAAGTCGTCGTGCCCGAGGGCCTCTACGACCTCCACGAGGACCCCGGCGAACGGCACAACCTGGCGGCGGCCCGGCCGGAGCGCTTCGGCCGGATGCGCGCGGAGCTGACCGGCTGGGCGGCCCGCCGGCCCGGCTGACCAGCCCGGCGGCCGGCGTCCGCAACAGGCGGTCACGTACCGCGCGTTCGGAACCCTGCTGCCGCGTGAGCGGCCGGCCGGTCACGCGGCTGCCGCGGGTACGGCGGGCCGGTCAGCGGCTGTCGTCGCGGCGCCTGCGCTCCCGCTCCAACTCGCGGTCACGGGCCCGGTCCTCGCCGAGCAGGTCGTGGAGGCCGGGACGGGCGGCCGGGGCGTCCAGCTCCTTGCGGACCGAGCCCTGCTCCGGCCGGTCCCGGTCCCGCCCCTTGCGGCGCTCCAGCTTCTCCTGCCGCCGCTCCTCCTTGATCCGGAGCTTCTCCGCCCGGGTCAGCTTGCGCTCCACGCCGACGCCGCCCCAGAAGGCGAAGCCGGTCACGACCACGCGCGGGGCGCCCGGGTCGCCGGGGACGCCCTCCTCGCGGTGGTCGAAGCCGCCCATGATGCCGATGCCGCGCACGACCACCTCGACGCCGGGTGGCACGACCACCTGCATCCCGCCCATGATCGCGACGCAGTTGATCACGACTTCGCCGGCCGCGAAGTCCGCCTCGCGCAGGTCGAACTCGCCGCCGCCCCAGAACGCGAAGGAATTGAACCGCTTCGGCACCGTCCAGCGCCCCTTGCGCTGGAAGCCGGACATCACGGCGACCGCCCAGGTCGACGACGGCTCGCCGCCGGTGATCCGGCCCGCCCAGTCCCCGGCCGCCGCCGGCCGCTTGGTCATCGACACCTCGGGCGCCGCGCCCGCCCCGCCGACCGGCAGGTCCCGGGTGATCGGCGCCAGTTCCCCGTAGGTCCGCGCGCTGTACGTGGCGTCCAGGCGCTCCTCGAACTCGGCCATGTCCAGGCGGCCCTCGGCGAGGGCGTCGCGCAGCACCTCGGCGACTCGTTCACGGTCGGCGTCGGAGGCGCGGAGTTCCGGGGCGTCGTCGGTCATGGACAGCAGCCTACGTAGTCACCGCGCCGGGCACTACGCACCGGCACGTTCCGCGTACATCTTGGCGATCACCGCTTCGATGTCCGGTTCCCGCACCGACAGGTCCACCAGCGGATACCGCTCCGCGACCCGCGCCACCAGCCCCGCGGCCGACGCCGAGGCCGGGAACGCCAGCCACTGCCGCGGCCCCTCCACCCGCACCACGCGCGCCGGCTCCGGAGCGTCGATCGGCGGCAACTCCCGCTCCAGGTCGACCACCAGCGTCCGCTCGCTCTCCCCCGCCTCGTGCAGCCCGTCCAGCGGACCGTCGTACATCAGCCGCCCGTGGTCGATGACCATCACGCGCGAGCACAGCTGCTCGATGTCCTGGAGGTCGTGCGTGGTCAGCAGCACCGTCGTCCCCCGCTCCGCGTTCAAGTCCCGCAGGAATCCCCGCACCTTGGCCTTGGAGACGACGTCGAGTCCGATCGTCGGCTCGTCCAGGTACAGCACGTCCGGGTCGTGCAGCAGCGCCGCAGCGATGTCGCCGCGCATCCGCTGGCCCAGCGACAGCTGCCGCACCGGGACGTCCAGCAGCTCGCCCAGCTGGAGGAGTTCGACGCAGCGGTCCAGGTTCTCGCGGTACCGGGCGTCCGGGATGCGGTACATGCGGTGCATCAGCCGGTAGGAGTCGATCAGCGGCAGGTCCCACCAGAGCGTCGTGCGCTGTCCGAAGACGACGCCTATGCGGTGTGCGAGGCGGGTCCGCTCCCGGGACGGGTCGATCCCGGCCACCCTCAGCCGGCCGCCGCTGGGCGTCAGGATGCCGGTGAGCATCTTGATCGTCGTCGACTTCCCGGCGCCGTTCGGGCCGATGTAGCCGACCATCTCGCCGCGCGACACGGTGAACGACAGGCCGTCCACGGCCCGCACCTGCCGCCGCTCCCGCTTCAGGAACCCGGTCTTCTTGCGCACGTCGAAGACCTTCTCGACGCCGTCCAGCTCGATGAAGGCCCCGGCGCCCGCCCCGGCCCCGGCCTCCGCCGCCGTCTCCGTCTCCGTCTCCGTCTCCAACTCAGCCATCTCCCTCAGCTCCCCGTACTCCGGTACGAACGAAGGCCCGCCCGCCAGGCGAGGCCCGCCAGCGCGCAGCAGGCCGCGGCCGCCAGCGGCGGGGTGAACGCCACCCATCCCGGCAGGTCCAGCGGATAGGGCCGGTCCAGCACGTAGCCCGCCGGCAGCCAGTTCACGAAGGCCAGCGGCACCACGAACGTCGCGCCGCGCACCAGGTCGAGTGCGAACACCGTCGGCGGGTACTGGAGCATCGTCGTACCGCCGTAGGTGAAGGCGTTCGCCACCTCGGAGGCGTCCTGCGCCGCGAACTGGAAGGCCCCCGCCGCCACGAACACCGCGCAGAAGATCCCCGCCCCGCTGAGCAGCGCCACCGGCAGCAGCAGCACCTTCGCCGGCGTCCAGTCGATGTCGACGACCACCAGCGCGTACCCGAGCACCATCAGCCCCTGCACCACCCGGCCGAGGCGGCGAAGCCCGAACCGGTCCCCCGCCACCTGCGCGAGCACCGGCGCCGGACGCACCAGCAGCGTGTCCAGCGTGCCGTCCCGCACCCGCTGCCCCAGCCGCTCCATCGAGCCGATCGCCAGGTCCGCGAGCCCGAAGGACACCCCGGACAGCCCGTACAGGAACGCCACCTCCGGCAGCGACCAGCCGCCCAGCGCGTCGACCCGGGAGAACATCAGCAGGATCGCCACGAAGTCCAGCGCGGTCATCGCGAAGTTCCCGAACGCCGTCAGCACGAAGGACGTCCGGTACGCCATCGTCGACCTGATCCACATTCCGGCGACCAGCCCGTACGTCCGCAGCCCTGCCATGACGCGCCCGCGCCGCGGCTCCCACACCACCGGGTCGAACGTCCCGGCCCTCCCGGCCGCCTCCGTCACGTCAGTCCCCTCAGCCACCCTGGACCACCACCCGTCGCGTCGCCACCGACTGCACCAGCCGCCCCACCGCGAGCAGCGCCACCGCCCACGCCGCCTGGAAGGCGAAGACGCCCAGCGGGTCCGCCTCCCCCAGCAGCACGTCGGCCGGCCCCTGCAGCAGCGACGACCACGGCAGCACCCGTACGACCTCGCCGAACGCACCCGGGAACACGTTCAGCGGCAGCAGCATCCCCGAACAGAACAGCCCCGCGATCCACGCCATCTGCGACACCCCCGTGCCGTCGAGCAGCCAGAACGCCGACAGCGCCACCAGATAGCGCAGCGCGAAGCCCACCAGCATCGCCAGCGCCACGGCCAGCAGGAACGCCGCCCACACGGACACCTCCCGCGGCAGCGCCACCGGGAAGAACAGCGACCCGAAGACGAACGGCAGCAGGCCGCGCCCCAGCAGCTGGAAGAGCGCCCGCCCCACGTCCTCCGCCAGCCACCGCAGCTGGAGGTCGGCCGGCCGGTACAGATCGACGGCGATGTCACCCGTCCGGATGCGCTCCATCAGCTCGTTCTCCATACCGCCGCCGCCGATCGCCAGCGCGGCGAGCAGCGCCTGCCCCAGCCACACGTACGTCGTGGCCTGCGCCTGGTCGTACCCTCCGAGCTGCGGCTTCTCGTCCCACAGGGCCAGATAGGTGTAGACGAGGATCAGTCCGAAGACGGTGTTCGTGAACACCCCGGCGGCGGTGGCCACCCGATACGTCGCGTACCGTCGGAAACCGCCCGCCGCGACGGCGACGTACAACCGCCACGAACCCGCTCCCACAGCCTCCACCCTCCGACCGGCACCAAAGCGCAGGAGCCTACTGCGGGCCGGGCCACCCGTGCCACGGAATTTCCCTGGTGTGCCGTCGAGCGGGAACGGAACAGCCGGTGCGAGAGTCTTCTCAAGAGGCCGGAGAAGCTACAGAGGCCCCGGAAGCGTGAGAAGCCCTCAGAGGGCTACCAAGACGCACAAGGCCGTACGAGACCAGAAGGCCGTACGAGACCGCACCGTACGCCGCGAAAACCGTACGATGCGAAAAGCGTACGCAGTGCCCATACGCAGTGAAAACCATACGCAGTGAAACAGGAGCCCGTGCACGAGATGAGTGACGAGCCGCAGCCGCAGCAGCCGCACCAGGGCTGGGCGCCGAGACAGCCCCCGGCGGCCGGCGCGGGGCAGCCCGGAGAACCCGGGAAGCAGGGGAAGCCGAAGCGGCCCAGGCGCACCGGATGGCGCCGGCTGATCCCCACCTGGCGCATCGCGCTCGGCACCTGCGTCATCGGCCTCCTGCTGCTGGTCGGCGGCTTCTTCCTCGGCTACCACCTGGTGCAGATCCCGGCCGCCAACGCGCTCGCCACCAAGCAGAGCAACGTCTACCTCTACGCCGACGGCAGCGTCCTCGCCCGCGACGGCGAGGTCAACCGCGAGAGCGTCGCCCTCGCCCGCATCTCCAAGGACGCCCAGCACGCCGTCCTCGCCGCCGAGGACCGCGACTTCTACACCGAGTCCGCCATCGACCCCGCGGCCATGGTCCGGGCCGGCTGGAAGACCGCCACCGGCAAGGGCAAGCAGTCCGGCTCCACCATCACCCAGCAGTACGTCAAGAACTACTACCTGGCCCAGGAGCAGACGGTCACCCGCAAGGTGAAGGAGTTCTTCATCTCGATCAAGCTCGACCGCGAGAAGAGCAAGAGCGAGATCCTGGAGGGCTACCTCAACACCAGCTTCTTCGGCCGCGGCGCCTACGGCATCCAGGCCGCCGCCCAGGCCTACTTCGGCGTCGACGCCAAGGACCTCACCGCCGCCCAGGGCGCCTACCTCGCCTCCCTGCTCAACGCCCCCAGCCAGTACGACGTCGTCGCCCACCCCGAGAACCGGGCCGCCGCCGAGTCCCGCTGGGGCTACGTCATGGACGGCATGGCCGACAAGGGCTGGATCAGCCGCGCCGACCGGGCCGCCGCCGAATTCCCCAAGCCGAAGCAGTCCACCGTCTCCACCGGCATGTCCGGCCAGCGCGGCTACCTCGTCGACATCGTCAAGAGGTACCTGACCGACCACGAGATCGTCGACGAGGAGGAGCTCGACCGCGGCGGCTACCGCATCACCACCACCCTCCAGAAGGACAAGCAGGACGCCTTCGTCAAGGCCGTCGACGACAAGCTGATGTCCCAGCTGGACCAGAAGGAACGCAAGGTCGACACCTACGTCCGCGCCGGCGGCGCCTCCGTCGACCCGAAGACCGGCAAGATCGTCGCGATGTACAACGGCATCGACTACGTCAAGCAGTACACGCCCGGCGCCACCCGCCGCGACTACCAGGTCGGCTCCACCTTCAAGCCCTTCGTCTTCACCTCGGCCGTCGAGAACCACTCCGAGACGCAGGACGGCCGCACGATCAACCCCAACACCCGCTACGACGGCACCAGCGAACGCCCCGTCCAGGGCTGGACCGGCGACCGCTACGCCCCCGAGAACGAGGACCACCGCGACTACGGCGACGTCACCGTCCGCGAGGCCACCGACAAGTCCATCAACGCCGTCTACGCCCAGATGGCCGTCGACGTCGGCTCGGACAAGGTCAAACAGACCGCGATCGACCTCGGCCTCTCCTCCGACACCCCCGAGCTGACCCCCACCCCCTCCATCGCCCTCGGCGTCGCCACCGCCAGCCCCCTCGACATGGCGGAGGCCTACGCGACCATCGCCAACCACGGCCGGCACGGCACGTACACCCCGGTCGAGAAGGTCCTGAAGGACGGCAAGCACGAGGTCGACCTCCCCGAGCGCCGCGAGCGCCAGGCCGTCAGCCGCGAGTCCGCCGACACCACCACCTCCATCCTGCGCAGCGTCGTCGAGCAGGGCACCGCAACCGCCGCCCAGACCGCCGGCCGCCCCGCCGCCGGCAAGACCGGCACCGCCGAGGAGGACACCGCCGCCTGGTTCGCCGGCTACACCCCCGAGCTGTCCACCGTCGTCGCCGTCATGGGCCAGGACCCCAAGACCGCCGCCCACAAGTCCCTGTACGGCGTGATGGGCCTCGACCGCATCAACGGCGGCGGCGCACCCGCCGAGATCTGGGGCCAGTACACCCGCAAGGCCCTGGAGGGCGAACCCGTCTCCGACTTCGACCTCAACCTCCAGTCCGGCGCCGACGTCACCGCACCCCCGTCCGGCGACTCCTCCGACACACCGGGCGACGGCGACGAGAGCGGCAGCGGCGACCCGGACGGCGACTCCACCGGCTCCACCGGCGACGAGGACGGCACCGGCTCCGAGACCCCGGGCGACACCGGCGACAGCAGCAGCCCGCCCGGCGACGGCTCCACCGAGACCGGCCCCCCGTCGACCGGCGGCGGCACCCCCACCAACGGCGGCCCCAGCACCGACCCCGGCGGCGACGGAGGCGCGGGCGGAGGCGAGGACGACTCGTCCAACGGCGGCGGCACCGAGGGCGGCGACGGGGACCCGGGCGGCGGCGACACCGACACCACCGCGGGCACCGCCGCCGGCCTGCCCGGCGTACCGCCCCGGCGTCAGTGACCCGAGGTCGCCTTCAGCCCCACGACGGCGACCAGCAGCAGACAGATGAAGAAGATCCGGGCGGCGGTCGCCGGCTCACCCAGCACCACCATGCCGAGCACCGCCGCCCCCGCCGCGCCGATCCCCACCCACACGCCGTAGGCGGTGCCGATGGGCAGCGTCCGCGCCGCGTACGACAGCAGCATCATGCTCGCGACGATCCCGGCACCGGTGAACACGCTCGGCCACAGCCGCGTGAAACCGTCGGTGTACTTCATCCCGATCGACCAGCCCACCTCGAGCAGACCGGCGACGAACAGCAGAACCCACGCCATGACAGGCACCTCCGTGAACGAACTGAACGGTGGTGCGTCGTCTTTTCTTCACCCGGTACGGCGCGTCTCGTCGGGGTCCCCAAGCTAGCAAAACAAGGCCGTCCGACGGGCGGAGGGGCTGGTGACAACGGTCACCAGCCCCTCCCAGCTCAATCGCTGCCCGCCTACAGATACAACCCGGTGGAGTCCTCCGACCCCTCGAACCGGTCCGCGGCCACCGCGTGCAGATCACGCTCGCGCATGAGCACGTAGCCCACGCCCCGCACCTCGACCTCCGCGCGGTCCTCCGGGTCGTACAGCACCCGGTCGCCCGGCTCCACGGACCGCACGTTCTGCCCGACGGCGACGACCTCCGCCCAGTCCAGCCGCTTGCCGACCGCCGCCGTGGCGGGGATCAGGATGCCGCCCCCGGAACGCCGCTCGCCCTCACCGGTGTCCTGCCGCACGAGTACGCGGTCGTGCAGCATCCGGATGGGCAGCTTGTCGTCCGCCGCGCCGTGCTCGTTCTTCCTGTCGCTCACGCCCCGAACCTACCTGGCCCCGGTCAGCGCCTGCGCCGCCGGGTCCCGCCGAGCGCGATCAGCCCCACGACGCCGACGACGACGAGCGCGACGGGCACGACCCGCTCGAGGCGGGGCGCGCCCTCCTCGTCCACGAACTGCGACTTCACATCGCTGACCACCCGATTGGCCTGGACGTACGCCCGCCCGAGGGTGTGGTCGACGCTGGAGGCGACCTTGGCCTTCGCGTCGCCCACGATCGTCTTCGGGTGCACCCGCACCCCGATCTCGTCGAGCGTCTCGGCCAGCACCTCGCGACGGCGCTTGATGTCCGCCTCGATCTGCGCCGGGGTTCTGATGTCCGACGTGTCCGCCACCGTACGCCTCCGAAGTCTTCGGTCACTGTCCTGGACAGTCTGTCAGCTACTGGCTTCTCCGCACTGTCAGGACCCCCCGTTACGCTGTCCCGATGAGCGAGCGACTCCAGCCCGGGAACCCGGCCCCCGCCTTCACCCTCCCGGACGCCGACGGCAACGAGGTGTCCTTGTCCGACCACAAGGGCCGCAAGGTCATCGTCTACTTCTACCCTGCCGCCCTTACCCCCGGCTGCACGAAGCAGGCCTGCGACTTCACGGACAACCTCGACCTGCTCGCGGGCGCGGGGTACGACGTGATCGGCATCTCCCCCGACCAGCCGGAGAAGCTCGCCAAGTTCCGCGAGACCGAGTCCCTCCGGGTCACCCTCCTCGCCGACCCGGACAAGAAGGCCCTCGACGCGTACGGCGCCTACGGCGAGAAGAAGAACTACGGCCGCACCTACATGGGCGTCATCCGCTCCACGATCGTGGTCGACGAGCAGGGCAAGGTAGAACGAGCCCTCTACAACGTCCGCGCCACGGGCCACGTGGCCAAGATCATCAAGGATTTGGGGATCTGACGGCGCTGCCCTGCCAGTAGCATGGCCGGGCAGCAGCGCCGGGCGGCCGTGGTGGAATTGGCAGTCACGCTGGGTTTAGGTCCCAGTGGGGTAACTCCCGTGAGGGTTCGAGTCCCTCCGGCCGCACCAGTACGTTCTCCGGCCCTCAGCCCAGCAGCTCCCGTACCGCCGGTACCAGTGCGCGGAACGCCTTGCCGCGGTGGCTGATGGCGTTCTTCTCGTCCGCTGTCAGTTCCGCGCACGTGCGGGTGTCGTTCTCCGGCTGGAGGATCGGGTCGTAGCCGAAGCCGTTCGTGCCGGCGGGGGCGTGGCGGAGGGTGCCCCTCAGTTGTCCCTCGACCACGCGCTGCGTGCCGTCGGGGAGGGCCAGGGCCGCGGCGCAGGCGAAGTGGGCGGCCCGGTGTTCGGCGGCGATGTCGGAGAGCTGGGCGAGGAGGAGGTCGAGGTTGGCCCGGTCGTCGCCGTGGCGGCCGGACCAGCGGGCCGAGAAGATGCCCGGCGCGCCGTTCAGGACGTCGACGCAGAGGCCGGAGTCGTCGGCGACGGCGGGCAGGCCGGTGGCCCGGGCGAGGGCGTGGGCCTTGAGGAGGGCGTTCTCGGCGAAGGTGACGCCGGTCTCCTTGACGTCGGGGATCTCCGGGTAGGCCTCCGCGCCGACGAGGTCGTGGGGCAGGCCCGCGTCGGCGAGGATGGCCTTCAGTTCGGTGATCTTGCCGGCGTTGCGGGTGGCGAGGATGAGGCGGGTCATGGGGGCAAGTATTCCGGACCCCCCGGACCCTTCCCTTCTGCGGTCCTACTGCCGTCCTTCTGCCGTCCTACTACGGTGTGCAGACCTTGGTCAGTTCGCCCGCCGCGTCGGTGACCGGGCTCAGGTCGGGGGTGTTGTCGCCGTCCTGCACGGAGGTGCGGACGTTGTCGACGGCCTTGCCGAGGGCGTCGACCGCATCGTTGACGTCGGTGTTGTCGGTCTTGTCGCCGATCTCGCCGAGGTTCTTGTCTATGGAGTCGAGGGACTTCTCCAGCTGGGTCGGGTCGTCGGAGGCGCTCTCGACGGCCTGCTGGAGTTCGGTGACGCTGTCGGCGATGGCGTCGGCCGTGCGGACGCAGTCGAGTGCCTTGTCGACGGCGTCGCAGCCGGTGGTGAGGCCGACCGTCAGGACGACGGCCGCCAGTGTGGCGACTGCGGTGGCGGTGCGGCGATGGCTGCGGTGGCGGCTCACGGCCATGGGTCTCGGTCCTCCCCTGGGACAGGGCCGGGCGGCCCGTGTGCGGTGCGGCGTCGGGCGTACGGCGGGTGCCGTACGCCCGTGGTGTCGCTGTACTGCTAGGGACGCGGTCCCGGGCCCGCGAGTTGCGCCGGTGGGGCCCTTTCCTTGAAGCGCCCTTGGCGTGCCCTTTACCTTTCGAGGGCCGTGTCGAGCGCCGCGCGCTGGAGGCCGGCCAGTTCGGTGCAGCCGGCGGCGGCGAGGTCGAGGAGGGTGTTGAGCTCGTCGCGGGCGAAGGGCTCGGCCTCGGCGGTGCCCTGGACCTCGACGAAGCGGCCGTCTCCGGTGCAGACGACGTTCATGTCGGTGTCGGCGCGCACGTCTTCCTCGTAGCGGAGGTCGAGGAGCGGGTCGCCGCCGACGATGCCGACGGAGACGGCGGAGACGGTGCCGGTCAGCGGCTTGCGGCTGGCCCTGATGAGCTTCTTGGTCTGGGCCCAGGCGATCGCGTCGGCGAGGGCGACGTAGGCGCCGGTGATGGCGGCGGTGCGGGTGCCGCCGTCGGCCTGGAGGACGTCGCAGTCGAGGACGACGGTGTTCTCGCCGAGTTCCTTGTAGTCGATGACGGCGCGCAGGGAGCGGCCGATGAGGCGGCTGATCTCGTGGGTCCGGCCGCCGATGCGGCCCTTGACGGACTCGCGGTCGCCCCGGGTGTTGGTGGCGCGGGGCAGCATGGCGTATTCGGCGGTGACCCAGCCTTCGCCGCTGCCCTTGCGCCAGCGGGGGACGCCTTCGGTGACGGAGGCGTTGCAGAGGACCTTGGTGTCGCCGAAGGAGACGAGGACGGAGCCTTCGGCGTGCTTGCTCCAGCCGCGTTCGATGGTGACGGGGCGGAGCTGTTGGGGGGTGCGGCCGTCGATTCGTGACATACGGGTGAGCCTATCGGCGGGCCCCGAGATGACCGTCATCGGTCGGCTGAGACCGTAAGTTCCAATTTCACAGAAGGAGTTGACACCCTTCACACGACACCTGGTTCACAGTTGAACCAGGCCCCGGATCTGCCTGTACGGTTACTTCATACGGAGCAGGAATCGAAAGTTCGTCCGTTTCGGGCCGGCGGTCGACTCCGTACCGCGGCTCGCGGAGCGCCACCGTATAGGGGTAACGCACCATGATCAGCCGCCTCATCGACCGGCGTAAGCCCTCTCGTCGAAGAGGGAGTTCCGCCGGGTTCGCCGTGCCGTCCGGCGCGGGTCTGCTCACGTGCCGGGTCGTCGACCCGGTGGGCGAGCCACTGGGCCAGGCCGACTTCACGGTGACCGACAGCCGCGGCCAGAAGGTGGTGAGCGGTCAGGCCGACCCGTACGGACGGGTCGTGGCGACAGTCCCGCTCGGCGACTACCGGCTGCACGTGTCAGCCGACGGGTTCGACCCGTACCGGGGCACCGTCCCGGTCACCGCCGACCGGGGTGTGGCCGGTCCGGGCGACATCACACTCCAGACGTCGCAGTCGTTCTCCCTGCCCGAGTCCGGCGACTGGGAGATCGAACAGGCCCACACCCGGATCGGGTTCTCCGCCCGCCACATCGGTCTCGCCAAGGTGTACGGCCGCTTCAACCGGTTCGCCGGCGCGATCCGGATCGGCCGCACCATCGAGGAGTCGGCGATGCACGTCGTCATCGACGCCGCCTCGATCGACACCAACGTGAAGATGCGCGACGACCACCTGCGGTCGGGCGACTTCCTCGACGTGGAGCGCTATCCGACCCTGGAGTTCTACAGCGAGCGCTTCGTGCACCGCGGCGGCAACGCCTGGACGATCACGGGCGGACTCACGCTGCACGGGGTCACCCGCACGGTGTCCCTCGACGCGAACTACGGCGGTATCCGCGTCGGCATGGAGGACGAGACCCGCCTGGCCGTGAAGGCCACCACCGAGCTGCACCGCGAGGACTACACCATCGACTGGCAGACGATGCTGGCCCGCGGCATCGCGGTGGTCGGCTCCACCGTCCAGATCGATCTGGACATCCAGGTCGTACCCAAGGGCACCGAGCTGAAGTTCAAGTAGCCGCACCGGCACGAGGGCCCCGGACACCGGCGACGCCGGCGTCCGGGGCCCTCGTGCGCGCACGGCTCACATCATGTCTTCGATCTCCGCGGCGATCGGGTCGGCGTCGGTGCCGATGACGACCTGGATGGCGGTGCCCATCTTGACGACGCCGTGGGCGCCGGCGGCCTTGAGGGCGGCTTCGTTGACCAGCTCGGGGTCGTTGACCTCGGTGCGGAGGCGGGTGATGCAGCCTTCGATCTCGTCGATGTTGTCGATGCCGCCGAGGCCGGCGACGATCTTCTCAGCCTTGCTGGCCATGTCGTCTCTCCCTGATCCGAACCGCTTTGTCGCAGTAACCCACAGTTGGCCCAGCTTCGCGAGCGGTCACGCGGCGGGTACCGAATGATGGCGTCACGACGGCGGAGCCGTGCGTCGACTGGTGGTCTACACCAGTGTACCGGCGCCCGGATGACGCCCGGTGGACGACCGGAGGGAGACCGGGGTGGAGCGCGGATGAGCGCGGACAGTGCGGCCGGGGCCGCCCGGGTCCGCTGGAACAAGGCGTTCCAGGGGCTGCAGAAGATGGGCCGGAGTCTTCAGCTGCCCATCGCGGTCCTGCCCGCCGCCGGCATCCTCAACCGGCTGGGGCAGCCGGACGTGTTCGGGGACGACGGTCTGGGCTGGTCGAACGTCTCGAAGGTGATGACCGGTGCGGGCGGCGCGCTGCTGGACGGTTCGCTGGGGCTGCCGCTGCTGTTCTGCGTGGGTGTGGCCATCGGGATGGCGCGGAAGGCGGACGGTTCGACGGCGCTGGCGGCGGTGGCGGGGTTCCTCGTCTACTACAACGTGCTGCGGCAGTTCCCGGAGGACTGCCCGGAGGGGTCGACGGCGGTGCCCCAGGTCGGGTGCCAACCGTCCGGCGGCGACGGCGAGGTCACGGCGTTCGTCTTCCAGAACCCGGGGGTCTTCGGCGGCATCGTGATGGGGCTGCTGACGGCGTACTTCTGGCAGCGGTTCCACCGGACGAGGCTGGTGGACTGGCTGGGCTTCTTCAACGGGCGCCGCCTGGTGCCGATCATCATGGCGTTCACGGCGATCGTGTTCGCGGCGCTGTGCCTGTGGGTGTGGCCGCCGGTCGGTGACGCGCTGGAGAGTTTCAGCGACTGGCTGACGGGGATCGGCGCGTGGGGCGCGGGGGTGTACGGGCTGGCGAACCGGGCCCTGCTGGTGATCGGCCTGCATCAGTTCCTGAACGTGCCGATGTGGTTCCAGTTCGGTTCGTACACGAAGCCGGACGGCACGGTGGTGCACGGCGACATCAACATGTTCCTGGCGGGCGATCCGGACGCGGGCCAGTTCACGACGGGCTTCTTCCCGATCATGATGTTCGCGCTGCCGGCGGCGGCGCTGGCGATCACGCACTGCGCGAAGCCGCACCGCCGCAAGGAGGTCGGCGGTCTGATGCTGTCGGTGGCGCTGACGTCGTTCGTGACGGGGATCACGGAGCCGCTGGAGTACTCGTTCCTTTTCGTCGCGCCGCTGCTGTACGCGGTGCACGTGGTGCTGACGGGCGTGTCGATGGCGGTGACGTGGGCGCTGGGGGTGAAGGACGGGTTCAGCTTCTCGGCGGGGCTGATCGACTACGTCATCAACTGGAACCTGGCGACGAAACCGTGGCTGATCGTTCCGATCGGGCTGTGCTTCGCGGCGCTGTACTACGCGGTCTTCCGGTTCGCGATCACGAGGTTCGACCTGAAGACTCCGGGGCGGGAGCCCGAGGACGAGGTGGAGGACGTCACCAAGGGATAGACCTCACGTACTCTTGGAGGCGTGGTCTCGCGAAGGCCCTCGGACACCGGTCCGGGGGCCTTCGACGCGCGCACGGCGCGTAGCCCGGCGGTAGCGGAATCACGGGTTCCTTACGCCGCCTTCATCGTGCTAAAACAGGTCTACACCACTGAGTGGTGTAGACCACCACGATGGAGGAAGTATGAGCACCGCCACCGACAAGGCGGCCCCCGCAAAGAAGCGGGGATCCGGTCTTTTCCAGGGGCTGCAGAAGGTCGGCCGCAGCCTGCAGCTCCCGATCGCCGTGCTGCCGGCGGCGGGCATCATGGTCCGGCTCGGCCAGGACGACATCTTCGGCAAGGACGGCCTGGGCTGGGACAAGGTCGCAGCCGTCTTCAACAACGCGGGTGGTGCGCTCACCGGTTCGCTGCCGATCCTGTTCTGCATAGGCGTGGCGATCGGCTTCGCCAAGAAGGCCGACGGCTCGACCGCCCTGGCCGCGGTGGTCGGCTTCCTCGTCTACAGCAAGGTCCTGGAGGCCTTCCCGGTCACCGAGGCGGTGGTCAAGCAGGGCGAGGACGTCGCCGCGACGTACAACGACCCGGGTGTGCTCGGCGGCATCATCATGGGTCTGCTCTCCGCCGTGCTGTGGCAGCGGTTCCACCGCACCAAGCTGGTGGACTGGCTCGGCTTCTTCAACGGCCGCCGCCTGGTGCCGATCATCATGGCGTTCGTCGGCATCGTGGTGGGTGTCTTCTTCGGTCTGGTCTGGGAGCCCATCGGCGACGGCATCTCCAACTTCGGTGAGTGGATGACCGGCCTCGGCTCCGGCGGCGCCGCCCTCTTCGGCGGTGTGAACCGCGCGCTGATCCCGGTCGGCATGCACCAGTTCGTGAACACGGTGGCCTGGTTCCAGCTCGGCGACTTCACCAACTCCGCCGGTGAGGTCGTGCACGGTGACATCACCCGCTTCCTGGCCGGTGACCCGTCGGCCGGCATCTTCCAGTCGGGCTTCTTCCCGATCATGATGTTCGGCCTGCCGGCCGCCGCGCTGGCGATGGCGCACACCGCCCGCCCGGAACGCCGCAAGGCCGTCCTCGGCATGATGGTCTCGCTCGCCCTCACCTCGTTCGTCACCGGTGTGACCGAGCCGATCGAGTTCTCGTTCATGTTCATCGCGCCCGTCCTGTACGTGCTGCACGCGGTGCTGACCGCCGTCTCGATGGCCGTCACGTGGGGCCTGGGTGTGCACGCCGGCTTCAACTTCTCGGCCGGTGCCATCGACTACGCCCTCAACTGGCACCTGGCGACCAAGCCCTGGCTGATCATCCCGATCGGTCTCGTCTTCGCGGCGATCTACTACGTGACGTTCCGTTTCGCGATCGTCAAGTTCAACCTCAAGACCCCGGGCCGCGAGCCCGAGGAGGAGGTCGAGGACCTCACGAAGGCGTGAGCGTCCGCCGTACGGCATGACGAGGGCCCCGGAACCGGTGAAGGTTCCGGGGCCCTCGCGCATGTCCTGCCGCCGGCCGCGTCCGTGTGCGGCCGCCTCGCCTCAGATCTCGTACACCGCACCCGCCGTCGCTGCCTCCACCGCGCCGGCGTAGGCCTCGCGCGCGTCGGTCAGGTTGGTCTCGGGGTCGGTCCACGGGGGGATGTGGGTGAGGACCAGGCGGCGGGCGGCGGCGCGGGCGGCGGTCTCGCCCGCCTCGCGGCCGTTGAGGTGGAGGTCGGGGATGCTCTCCTTGCCGTGCGTGAAGGCGGCCTCGCACAGGAACAGGTCGGTGTCGCGGGCGAGTTCGTCCAGCACGGGGGTGACTCCCGTGTCGCCGGAGTACGTCAGCGAGCGGCCGCCGTGCTCGACGCGGATGGCGTAGGCCTCCACGGGGTGGGCGACGCGCTCGGTGTGCACGGTGAACGGGCCGACCTCGAACGTGGACGGCTTGACCGTGTGGAAGTCGAACACCTCGCTCATCGAGGAGGCGGAGGGGGTGTCGGCGTAGGCGGTGGTCAGCCGGTGCTCGGTGCCCTCGGGTCCGTAGACCGGGAGCGGGGGGCAGCGGCCGCCGTCGTGCCGGTAGTAGCGCGCCACGAAATAGGCGCACATGTCGATGCAGTGGTCGGCGTGCAGGTGGCTGAGGAAGATCGCGTCGAGGTCGTAGAGACCGCAGTGGCGCTGCAGCTCGCCCAGGGCGCCGTTGCCCATGTCGAGAAGCAGCCGGAAGCCGTCGGCCTCGACGAGGTAGCTCGAGCAGGCCGATTCCGCGGACGGGAACGACCCCGAGCAGCCGACGACGGTGAGCTTCATGAAGCAGAAACCTCCGCTGGCGCGTGTGGAGAGACGGGGGTCGTGCGGTTCGTCGAGCGTAAGGCGCAAAACCTTCGGTCGCTCCTCCGCCGTGGGCCGTTGTGGGCGAACTCACCTGCGGTGTCACCGGTTCGGCTGGATGTGGGGCGCGCGGGGCCGTGGAAGGGGCTCGCGGGGAGAGTGCGCGCCGGTACCGTCTGGGTATGGACGCGTCCTGGTGGCTCGCCTTCGCGGCGGTGGTTCTGCTCGCGCTCGTCGCCACGGTCGTCGACGGCTGGGGGCGGGGGCGGCGGCCGCCGTCCCGGCCGGGTGGCAGCCGGCGCCCGCCGGGACGTCCGGCCGGGCCCGCGGGGCAGCGGGGACGGGCGCCGCGGCCGCGGCCCGCGGAGATCTGGTGGGCGAACGTGCCGTACGAGGACTCCGACGGCGCGAAGGACCGGCCGTGCCTGGTGATCTCGGTGCGCGGGCGGCGGGCGCTGGTCGCGAAGATCACCAGCCGGCGGCGGGAGGGGCGGGCCGGGGTGATCGCGCTGCCGCCGGGCGCGGTCGGGGACGCGCGGGGGCGGACGAGCTATCTGGAGACCGACGAGCTGCGGCGGGTGCCGGTGGGCGACTTCCGGCGCCGGGTGGGGGTGGTGGACCCGGTCCTGTGGGACCAGGTCCGTCACCTCGCGCGGTAGCCGCCCGCCGGTCCGGTCCCGGTCAGGCCCAGAGCTGGCCGTGCAGGGTCTCGATGGCCGCCTCGGTGGTGGCCGCCGTGTAGACCCCGGTGGAAAGGTACTTCCAGCCGCCGTCGGCGACGACGAACACGATGTCGGCGCTCTCCCCGGCCTTCACCGCCTTCTTCCCGACGCCGATCGCGGCGTGCAGGGCGGCGCCGGTGGAGACGCCCGCGAAGATGCCCTCCTGCTGGAGCAGCTCCCGGGTGCGGGTGACCGCGTCGGCCGAGCCCACCGAGAAGCGGGTGGTGAGCACGGAGGCGTCGTACAGCTCGGGCACGAAGCCCTCGTCGAGGTTGCGCAGGCCGTACACCAGGTCGTCGTAGCGCGGCTCGGCGGCGACGATCTTCACGTCGGGCTTGTGCTCGCGCAGGAAGCGGCCGACGCCCATCAGGGTGCCGGTGGTGCCGAGTCCGGCCACGAAGTGGGTGACGGAGGGCAGGTCTGCGAGGATCTCGGGGCCGGTGCCGGCGTAGTGGGCGCCCGCGTTGTCCGGGTTGCCGTACTGGTAGAGCATCACCCAGTCCGGGTGCTCGGCGGAGAGTTCCTTGGCGACCCGTACGGCGGTGTTGGAGCCGCCCGCGGCCGGGGAGGAGATGATCTCCGCGCCCCACATGGCGAGCAGGTCCCGGCGTTCCCGGGAGGTGTTCTCGGGCATCACGCAGACGATCCGGTAGCCCTTGAGCCTGGCGGCCATGGCCAGTGAGATGCCGGTGTTGCCGCTGGTCGGCTCCAGGATCGTGCAGCCCTGGGTGAGGCGGCCGTCCTTCTCCGCCTGCTCGATCATGTGGAGCGCGGGGCGGTCCTTGATGGAGCCGGTCGGATTGCGGTCCTCCAGCTTGGCCCAGATCCGGACGTCGTCGGACGGCGACAGCCGCGGCAGGCACACCAGAGGGGTGTTGCCCACCGCGGCCAGCGGAGAGTCGTAACGCATCGGCGATCAGGCCGCGCCGCCGGCGACCGCCGGCAGGATCGTGATGCTGTCGCCGTCGCTCAGCTTGGTCTCGACGCCGTCCAGGAAGCGGACGTCCTCGTCGTTCAGGTAGACGTTGACGAAGCGGCGCAGCTGGTCGCCGTTGTCCGCGTCGACGAGTCGGGCCCGGATGCCCGTGTGCCGGGTCTCCAGGTCGGCGAAGAGGTTGGCGAGGGTGTCCCCGGAGCCCTCCACCGCCTTCTGACCGTCGGTGTACTGGCGGAGGATGGTCGGGATGCGGACCTCGATGGCCATGGCTGAGGGCTCCTGTCGGGAGTTCGGAGTGGGTTCTGTGGCGCGCGGCGGCACACGGCGGCCCGCCGCGGCTCACGGCCGACGGCGGCGGCGGATGATCAACAGATGGCGCTTTTCAGCCTGCACAGGTCGACGTGCAGCCGCGCCACGAGCAGCGTGCCCGGCGCTTTCTCGCTCACGTCGTGAAGAACCATGGGTTCATCGTATCGATTCCCGGTCCGGCTCCCGGAGTGTGATCTCACCTGATGGACCCATTTCGTCCGCTGTTCGAGATCAGTACGCCTCGACGACCTTGACCTCCTCCTCCGTGACCTCTCCCTCCACGATCCGGTACGAGCGGAACTGGAAGTCGCCGGCGCCGTCGGCGTCCGCGGTGGAGACCAGGACGTAGTGGGCGCCGGGCTCGTTGGCGTAGGTGATGTCGGTGCGGGAGGGGTAGGCCTCGGTCGCGGTGTGCGAGTGGTAGACGACCGCCGGCTCCTCGTCGCGGTCGTCCATCTCGCGGTAGAGCTTGAGCAGGTCCTGCGAGTCGAACTCGTAGAACGTGGGCGAGCGGGCGGCGTTCAGCATCGGGATGAACCGCTCGGGGCGCCCCTCGCCCACGGGACCGGCCACCACGCCGCACGCCTCGTCGGGGTGGTCCTCGCGCGCGTGGGCGACGATCTGGTCGTACAGGGCCTGGGTGATGGTCAGCATGCGGCCAGGATAAGCAGACGGGCCGGCCCGTACCGAGGGATGGTACGGACCGGCCCGTATGCCGGACGTCCTGAGCGGCGGCCGCCGGGGACGCCACGAACGCCCCCGGCGACCGGACGTCCTGGGCGCGCGATGAACGCGCTGGTCAGGCGATCCTGTCAGTCGGTCTGTCAGCCGATCTGCTCGAACTCCGCGTCGCCGCGCCGCTCGGTGACCGCCGGGTTGCGGCTCTTGAGCACCGCCCAGCCGATGCCGAGGGCGACGGCCCAGCCCGCCATCACGTACAGGCAGACGCGGGCCTCGGAGTCGTAGGCGACGAGGCAGGTGACGAAGAGCAGGAAGGCGATGGCGATGTAGGAGCACACCGATCCGCCGGGCGCCGGGAAGGACGAGGCGGGCAGGCGGCCCGCGACGACCTTGCGCCGGTAGCGCACGTGGCTGATGAGGATCATCAGCCACGTCCAGATGCCGGCCGCGGTGGCCAGCGAGGTGACGTAGCCGAAGGCCTTCTCCGGGACGACGTAGTTCAGTACCACGCCGATGCCCATGAAGACGGCGGAGACGGCGATGCCGAAGGCGGGGGTCCGGGTCGAGGAGAGGCGGTTGAAGATCCTCGGGGCCTCGCCGTTGTCCGCGAGGGTGCGCAGCATGCGGCCCGTGGAGTACATGCCGGAGTTGCAGGACGACAGGGCGGCGGTGAGCACCACGAAGTTGACGATGCCGGCGCCCGCCGGGATGCCGATGACCGCGAAGGCCTCCACGAAGGGGCTGACGCCCTCGCCGAACTCGGTCCACTTGACCACGGCGAGGATCACGGTGAGCGCGCCGACGTAGAAGAGGGCGATGCGCCAGGGCAGCGTGTTGATCGCCTTGGGGAGGGTCTTCTCCGGGTTCTCGGACTCGCCTGCGGTGACGCCGACCAGCTCGACGGCGAGGTAGGCGAACATGACGCCCTGGAGGGTCATCAGGGACGAGCCGATGCCCTTGGGGAAGAAGCCGTCGAACTCCCACAGGTTGGAGACGGCGGCGGTGTCGCCGGCCTGGCTGAAGCCGAGGGTGAGCACGCCGATGCCGATCACGATCATGCCGATGATGGCGGTGACCTTGACCATCGAGAACCAGAACTCGATCTCGCCGAAGAGCTTCACCGAGATCAGGTTGGCCACGAACAGCAGGACGAGGAAGACCAGGGCCGACACCCACTGCGGGATGTCCGGGAACCAGTAGTGGATGTAGATGGCGGCGGCGGTCAGCTCCGCCATGCCGGTGACCACCCACATCAGCCAGTACGTCCAGCCGGTGAAGTAGCCGAAGAAGGGGCCGAGGAACTCGCGCGAGTACTCGGCGAACGAGCCGGAGACGGGACGGTAGAGGAGCAGCTCGCCGAGGGCCCGCATGATGAAGAAGATGATCACGCCCGCGAGGGCGTACATGAGGATGATGCTGGGACCGGCCTTGGCGATGTTGGCCCCGGCGCCGAGGAAGAGGCCGACGCCGATGGCGCCGCCGATCGCGATCATCTGGACCTGGCGGCTGTTGAGACCGCGCTCGTAGCCCTCTTCGGGGGCTTTGTCCGTGTCGACCTGCGCAGAGGTCATGTGTGGTGCGCCTTTCTCCATGCCGATCCGGACCTTCTCTCGGCCGCGGATCGGGTCTCGATCCCCCCGGATGATGGAGCTGAGCGGGCCTCACATCCCGCTCGTTGCCTGGCCGGCGGTCCGCCGGCTCGGTGGCGCACCCGGCCGAACATTCGGGTGGTGTTCGCCGGGCGGTCGTGAAGATTTACCACGCCGGCGACGACGATCACAGGGGCCGACTGTGACGTGCCCCACAGGGAGAAGGGGACAAACGGCGCCCCCGGGGTGCAAAAAAGGGCACGGGTTTGACGGGATCGTTATCCGGATTTGAGGCTCCGCTGAGCGGACACGGAGGGTGACCGGGTGGGGCGGTGGAGGGGCGCACCCGGAGACGGCCGGAGCGGCGCGCTCAGGGCAGCAGGGTCGCCACGAGCGACTCCTGGAGGCCGCCCAGCCACAGGTACGCCATCACCATCGGCTTGCGCGGGTCGTCGTCCGGGAGCCGGTAGAGCAGGTCGGTGTCGTCCTCGTCGGCGATGTCGAGGCGGGAGCCGATGGCGAGGCGCAGGTCGTTCAGGGTGCCCAGCCACTGCCGGGATTCGTCCGCCGACAGCTTCAGCACCGCCCCGCCCCCGCCGGCGGAGGCGGACGCGACGCCGTCCAGCGCGCGGATCACGGCGAGGGCGCCCTCGCGCTTGCCGGCCCGCAGGTCGTTCTCGGTGTAGCGGCGGAACTCCGCGGAGTACTCCCGCTGCTCCTCGGCCTCCCGGGCCTGCGGGGTGCCCTGCGGATCGCCGTAGGCGTCCGGGAACAGGCGGCGCAGCACCGGGTCGGAGGGCGGCTCGCTCGGGCCCTCGGCGAACAGCTCGGCGAGCGGGTCGTCGGAGGCGTCCTCGGCGGGGCCCGGGCCGATCAGCTCCAGGAGCTGCACGGCCAGCGAGCGGATGATCGAGATCTCGACGTCGTCGAGAGCGACGGCCGCGCCGCCGCCGGGGAGCGGTTCGAACTGTCCTGACATGGGGGCGATTCAGCTACTTCCGTCTACTTCCGTCCCGCGGACGGGCGTGGGCGGGTGCGGGCGGGCGGGCACGGGCGGGCGCGGGTCATTTCCGGTCGTGCTGGAGGGTGGCCCACAGGCCGTAGCCGTGCATGGCCTGGACGTCCCGCTCCATCTCCTCGCGCGAGCCGCTGGAGACGACGGCCCGGCCCTTGTGGTGGACGTCCATCATCAGCTTGGTGGCCTTGTCCTTGGAGTAGCCGAAGTACGACTGGAAGACGTATGTCACGTAGCTCATGAGGTTGACCGGGTCGTTGTGCACGATCGTCACCCAGGGCACGTCGGGCTCGGGTACGGAGAAGACCTCCTCCGCCGGCTCGGTCTTCTCGATCTCCATGGGTGCGGCTGCCGTCACATGGCCCATGCTGCCACCACAGAGGGGCACCCGCACAAACGGGCCTGTGGGCCATGCCACGCACCTACAAATCGTCAGAGTGACGAAATGGGGGTACGATCCAGCCATGCACACAGCGGACCTAGGGCTGCCGGTCGACGTTCCCTCCACGGCGCTCTTCACGGATCAGTACGAGCTGACCATGCTCCAGGCGGCGCTCAGGGCGGGCACGGCCGGGCGGCGCAGCGTCTTCGAGGTCTTCACGCGCCGGCTGCCCGACGGGCGCCGCTACGGCGTCCTGGCGGGCACCGGGCGGGTCCTGGACGCGGTGGAGAACTTCCGCTTCGACCCCGACGTCCTGCGCTTCCTGCGCGAGCGGCACATCGTGGACGCCGAGACCCTGGACTGGCTGGCGCAGTACCGTTTCAGCGGCGACATCTGGGGCTACCCCGAGGGGGAGGTGTACTTCCCGGGCTCGCCGGTCCTGCGGGTCGAGGGGACCTTCGGGGAGTGCGTGCTCCTCGAGACGGTGATCCTCTCCATCCTCAACCACGACTCGGCGATCGCCGCCGCGGCCTCCCGGATGTCCTCGGCCGCCGGGGACCGCCCGCTGATCGAGATGGGGGCCCGCCGCACCCACGAGCTGGCCGCCGTCGCCGCCGCCCGCTCCGCCTACGTCGGCGGCTTCGCCACCACCTCCGACCTGGCCGCCGGCTTCCGCTACAACATCCCCACCGTCGGCACCTCCGCCCACGCCTTCACCCTGCTGCACGACAACGAGCGCGAGGCATTCCGGGCCCAGGTCGACTCCCTCGGCGCGGACACCACGCTGCTGGTGGACACCTACGACGTCGCCGAGGCCGTCCGCACGGCAGTGGAGGTCGCCGGGCCCGGTCTCGGCGCCGTGCGCATCGACTCCGGCGACCTGCTGCTGGTCGCCCACCGGGTGCGCCAGCAGCTCGACGAGCTGGGCGCCAACGGCACGCGGATCGTCGTGACGTCGGACCTGGACGAGTACGCCATCGCCTCGCTGGCGGCGGCGCCCGTGGACGCGTACGGCGTCGGCACGCAGCTGGTGACCGGGTCCGGGCATCCGACGGCCTCGATGGTCTACAAGCTGGTAGCCCGCGCGGAGTCGGGTGCGGCCGGCGACGACGCCGCGCCGCTGGTGCCGGTGGCCAAGAAGTCCAGCGGCGGCAAGACGTCCGTCGGCGGGCGCAAGTGGGCCGCCCGTCGCCTGGACTCCGAGGGGCACGCCGAGGCGGAGGTGCTCGGCACCGGACCGGTGCCCGCCTCCCTCGCCGACCGGCAGCTCCTGGTCCAGCTGGTCAAGGGCGGCGAGGTGGTCGCCCGCGAGCCGCTGGACGCCGCCCGCGACCGGCACACGGCCGCCCGCGCCAACCTCCCGCTCTCCGCCACCCAGCTCTCCCGAGGGGAACCCGTCATTCCGACGGAGTACTGGCACGAGGGGTCGGGTAGCTAAAGCAGGTGCGGCCCCGCAAGGCCCGATTCAGCCCCGTCCGTCCAGCCACTGCCCGCTCCCGCCCCACAGCCGCCCCAGCCGAAGGACACCGACCATGCGCCGCGCCCTGATCGTCGTAGACGTGCAGAACGACTTCTGCGAGGGAGGCAGCCTCGCGGTGTCCGGCGGCGCCGACGTGGCCGCCGCCATCACCGAGCTGATCGGGCAGGCGCCCGCCGGCTACCGCCACGTCGTGGCCACCCGCGACCACCACGTGGCGCCGGGCGGCCACTTCGCCGACAACCCGGACTACGTCCACTCCTGGCCGGCGCACTGCGTCGCCGGTACCGAGGGCGTCGGCTTCCACCCGAACTTCGCCCCCGCCGTCGCTTCCGGCGCCATAGACGCCGTCTTCGACAAGGGGGCGTACTCGGCGGCCTACAGCGGCTTCGAGGGCGCCGACGAGAACGGCACACCGCTCGCCGAGTGGCTGCGGTCCCGGGAGATCGACGAGGTCGACGTCGTCGGCATCGCCACGGACCACTGCGTGCGGGCCACCGCCCTGGACGCCGCCCGCGAGGGCTTCCGCACCCAGGTGCTGCTGGACCTGACCGCCGGGGTCGCCCCCGAGACCACCGAGCGGGCCCTGGAGCAGCTGCGGGAGGCGGGGGTGGAGCTGTCCGGGAAGCCGGTCGTGCAGTAGCGGGCTCCTGGCGCCCTCACCCGCTGGGTCTGGGGGCCGGGCGTCTGAGCAGCGCCCGGATCGGATGCCACAGCTCCTGGACCCGCTCCGGGCCGGCCACCGCTCCGGAGACCGGCGCCGTGCGCCATATCAGGCCGTCCGGATGGTGCAGGACCGCGGTGATCTCGTCCGGGGTCGGCGGGGCCGCGTTGCCCCGCAGGTAGACCGGGCGCAACCCCAGGTTGCGCAGCCTGGTCAGGGCGCGCGACCGGTTGCGGGCGTGGACGAGGAAGCGCACGCCTCCGGTGTCCGGGCCGATGGGGCTGGGCAGGTTCAGTGCCACCACCACCGTGCCGTTCGGCAGCTTGCAGAAGCCTCCTGCGGCCATGCGTCATACCCCCGAGTCAGCCTGGGTCGGTCCGGGTGTCGGGCCCGGTGTCAATAAGAGAACCACAGGACGCACCTAAACACGGATCGGCGGTGACCCGCCAGGGGGTCACCGCCGATCATGCTCTGAACTGGGGAAATGCTATTTACCTGCCCGCGGGGCCGACTTCCAGCTCGATCGTCGAGCCGTTCTTGGCCTCCTTGAGGATCTTGATCTTCGTGTTGGTGTCAGTGATCTTGACGCCGCCGGTCGGGTTCGCCGGGTCGTAGTAGTCGTTCTTGCGGTCGTTGAAGACCGAGACGCCCTTCGAGCCCGGGACGTACTTCGCGACGTCCGCCTTGTGCAGCGTCATGCCGTCCGTGCGGTAGAGGCTGAACGGCGAGTCGTAGGCCTGGAAGCGGTTGCGCATCAGCGTGCCGTCCTTCCACTTCAGCGCGGTCGGGTGCGAGTCGACCGGCAGGACCAGACCGGTGCCGGGGTGCTGGCTGGTGTTGTTGTCCGCCTGGGAGGTGTCCCACTTCCAGATCAACAGGCCGTTCTGGTACGCGTAGTGCTCGACCCAGTTCGGCCGCTCGGAGAAACCGAAGTTGTACGGGCCGGTCTTCAGCGTCTTGTCGTACGACGCGTACTGCCGGTTCTCGGCGATGTAGTACTGCGCGTAGTCCTTGGTGAAGGACGCGCCCTTGCGGGTGAAGCCGTCCGCCGTCCACGCGGCGTCCTCGGTCTCCGCGTTGTCGGAGAAGAGCGTCTCGCCGTCGGCGGTCACCGCGATCCGGTCGGCGGCGAAGCCCTTCATCGCGAGGCCGCCGTCGGTCTGGTAGCGGAAGCGCAGGTCGATCTTCTGGCCGGCGTAGGCGTCCAGCGGGTAGACCAGCTTGCCGTAGGCGTCGACGGTGGCGCTCAGGGCGGGCTTGTCGCTGCCGTCGCGCTGGATGGGCTGTCCGTCGAACGTGCCGTCCACGGCGGTCCAGTTGGCGCCGCCGTCGGTGGAGACCTCGGTGTAGAGGAAGTCGTAGTCGGCCTCGATGTCGTACCAGCCGTCCAGGGTGAGGGAGGCGGAGGACTTGCCGGTGAGGTCGACGCTGCGGGTCAGCGTGTTCTTGAGGTCGTTGCCGCTGCCGCTCCACCACTGGCTCTCGCCCTCGGCGGGGGCGACGATCTCGGTGGTGACCGCCTTCTTCGGCAGTTCGACGACCAGGCCCTGCTTGTGCTTGGTGTTGTACTCGGCCAGGCCCAGCTTGTGCCAGGAGTCGACGCCCGCCTTGGCGGTGTCGTAGTTCAGCCAGCCCAGCTGCAGCTTGTCCCAGGCGTTCATGTCGCCGGGCAGGTCGCCGATCTCGTTGCGACCGGTGCCGAGCCAGGAACCGGACGACATCAGCGTCCAGAAGCCGGTGGAGTTGTCGCCGCCCGCGGTGTCGTAGTGGTCCGGCAGGCCGAGGTCGTGGCCGTACTCGTGGGCGTAGACGCCGAGTCCGCCGTTCTCCGGCTGGATGGTGTAGTCGCCGACCCAGATGCCGGTGTCGCCGATCTGGGTGCCGCCGAGCTTGTTGTCGCCGGGGCCGGTGTTGCCCGCGTCGGTGCCGAAGGCGTACCAGCGGTGGGCCCAGATGGCGTCCTCGCCCTGCGCGCCGCCGCCGGCGGACTCGTCCTCGCCGGCGTGCACGATCTGGAAGTGGTCGATGTAGCCGTCCGGCTCGTTGAAGTCGCCGTCGCCGTCGTAGTCGTAGCGGTCCCACTGGTCGTACTGGGCGAGCTGGGACTTGATCTGGGCGTCGGTCCGGCCGGCCGCCTTCTGGTCCTCGACCCAGGCGGTGACGCCGTCCTGCACCGCGTACCAGGCGCAGTTGTCCGGGTCGCACTTGTTGGAGCCGTAGCGGGCCTCGTTGTAGGGGACCTTGACCCAGTCGGAGACCTCGCCGTCGACGGAGTAGCGGCCGGAGGACTGCTTCTCGTAGTACGTCTTGACCGAGTTGACGCCCTCGCCGGAACCGAAGTACAGGTCCTGGAAGTGCTCCTGGTCGTAGTCCTCCTTCCAGGCCGTCGAGTTGTCGGACTTGCGGTCCGGCTCGGCTATCTCGTTGTGCAGCGGGCCGGCGTCGCCGCCGTAGCGGCTGTCGGTCTTGTCGCCGAACTCGACCAGGATGGTGAAGATCTTGTCGGTCTTCTCCCGGCCCAGTTCTACGTACTTGGCGTCGCCCTTCTTGCTCTTGAGCTGGACGACGTTGGAGCCGTCCTTCTTCTTCACCGAGGCGTCGCCGGATATGACCTGCTTCAGCGCCTCCTCGCGCTGGGCGGCCTGCGTGTCGCTCAGCGGGCCCTTGAGGTCGTGGGAGCGCGTGGTGCCGTCCGGGCTCGGGTCGTGGCGGTTCACGGCCTCCGGCCGGGACGGCGAGTCCGCCTGCGCCACTCCGGCCGCGGAGAGCGTGGCGGTGGCCGCGGCGAGTGCGACGGTGGTCGCCGCCGTTCTGAACGTCCAGGATCTACTGGTCACTTGAGTTCCTCCCCCGCGTTCACGCGCGCGGATGGGGGGACAGGGACAGTGCGAAGTCCGCGCACACGTGCTCAACGCGTGTAGTCAAGTGACGACATTTGACTACTGGTTCACCGGAAAAGACAGACCTTGACTTGAGCAGAACAATTGCACTATGCGGAGCCCCCGTCCGATTTGCGGACACCGGACCACGGCCTCCGGGCGGGCCGACGGCGCGCGGTACCGTCCACCGGCCGGACGCCATGAATCCGTGCGCCCCCCGTGCATCGGCCATGTCGGTTAGGTGGTGCTTACTACTGGTTCCACTCGGGCACACAGCGGGTTAGAGTCGCTTGGCGGAACGCCCGGAAGCCGGCGGAAAGCCAGGCCGACAGCCCGTCTACCCCCAAGATTTGTCTTCCGAGGACACGATGGACATGCCCCGTCCGACTGCCGCACAGTTCGCCTACGGTTCGTGCACCGTGATCTTCTCGACACTCGCCATGTTGCTGCTGTCACAGACGAGTTCGGGTCCCGGAATCGCCCTCGTCGCCGTCGCGGCGCTCGCCCTCGGGCTGCTGGTCGCCATGACCGTCCCACAGCCCGGAAGGCGGACGCTGACCGCCGTGCCGTCCCACCGGCCCGCCGCGGACCGGGAGCCGGTGCAGGCTTCCCGGGTCGCCGCGGGAGCGGGCGAGACGGCCCGCGGCCGGGCGGCGTAGACCCCGGCCAGGTCCGGGGGCCGCGCGGTTCCCGGACCGGCCCGCCACCGTCGGTCGTCGTCAGCGGGTGTTGACGACGACCGTCTTGGCCGCCTTGTCGTGCAGGCCCTGCTTGTAGGGCCGGTCGAAGAAGCTCCAGCCGCCCGCGATGATCGTCCACACGCAGGCGCAGCAGAACGCGAACGGGATCCACAGCACCAGGGCCCTGATGAGCGACGTCTGCACCGAGGGCGTCGCCCCGTTGTCCAGGTTTGCCACACGCATCCCGAGCCACTTCTTGCCGAGGGTCTGGCCCGTCCTCGTGGTCATGTAGGTGTCGTAGCCGATGTAGAGCAGGGCGGCGATCACGGACTGCCCGAAGGACTTGCCGACGGAGATGTCGTCGCCGTTCACCTGGTACTCCTGGACGTTGAACGCCCAGCTGAGCAGCCAGACCACGATGCCTACGAGGATCATGTCGATGATCCTCGCGAGCGTGCGCCGGCCGCTGTCGGCGAGCGGGGGCATCCCGGCCAGCGGATCGGTGGGATACGAGCCGCCGCCGTAGGGGTCACCCCCGTACGGGCCCGAGCCGCCGGGGGGCGGGGCACCGTAGGGACCTCCGCCGCCGGGGGGCGGGGCACCGCCGTGGGGCCCTCCTGCACCGGGGGACCCTCCTCCGCCGGGGGGCGGGGACGGGTCGTCGTAGGGGTTCTTCCTCAGCGGGTCGTCGTCCGGCGGCTGCTGCCCGCCGGCACCGGGGGGCGGTTCGCTGCTCATGTCCCGAGTCGACCCCGGACTCCGCCCACCCGCATCCGGCGAGCGGCCGTCCGGAGTAGCCGCACTCCGGTACGGCTCCCCTTCCCCCGCCCCGCCCAGCTAGCCCGCGACGAACGTGCCGGCCGCCTTGTCGTGCCAGCACTGGCGCCACGGCCGGTCGAACACGCACCACACGACACCGACCACGCCGACGACCAGCAGGCCGGGAACGCTGTAGACCAGCCACCGGCGCAGCGCAGCGGCGAAGGCCGGGGCGTCGTGGGCCTCGATGTCCCGGACCTCCAGACCGAGCAGCCGCTTGCCCAGGGTCCGGCCCCACTTGGCGGTGGGCAGCGCCTCGTAGACGACGCCGAAGAGCAGCAGGACGGCGAGGACGATGCCGAGGTACACCGAGGTCGTGCCGTCGAGGAGCCAGACCGTGACCGTCTCGCCGGAGAGCTTCGCCTCGTCGATCTTGTCGTTGACGTGGTCGAGGGCCTTGGTGCCGAGCGGCACGGCGGCCGCGGCGGTGACGCCGGCGAGGACGACGGTGTCGATCAGCCGCGCCGCCAGCCGCTTGCCGAGCCCGGCGGGACGGGCCTCCGCCTGGCGCCGGGCGGCGGCCTGGAACACGTCTTCGACCGGCGGCTTCCAGGGCGCGACGGGCTGCTGCTCGGCCGCGCCCGCCCCGGCCAGCCGGTGCACCTGCTGCGCCCAGGAGGACTGCCCGCCACCGGGACCGGCCGCGAGCGGCGCGGCCCCCTGCTGGGGCACGGGCGGGGCGGTCGGAACGCCGGACTGCTGCGCAGGGGCGGGGGCCGCGGGTGACGCGGGGGCGCCGGGGGCGGAGGAGGCCGCGGGCGGCGGCGCGGCTGCGGCCCGGGCGGCGGCCGCCTTCCCGGCGCCGAAGCCGGGGCCGGATCCCGGACCGCCCCGGGACCCGGCGCCGCCGGGCTGCCCGCCGGTGCGCGGGGTGACCGCGCGGAAGGTCATGGTGCCCTCGTCGTCGGCCGGCGGTGCGGAGGCGCCGGCGCCCCGCGGAGGCTCCCCCACGGGCCGGCGGAAGACGAAGGTGTTGCCGGCCTGCCCTTCGGCACCGGCCTCGTCGGGCGCCGCGCCCCCCGGCGCTTCCGCCCGCGCGGCACCGGCGGAAGCGCCCGGCCCCGCACCGCCACCCGCACGGCCGCCCGCTCCTGCTCCGGCTCCGGCGGAACCGGCAGAAGCCGCGCCCGAACCCGTACCCGCCCCGGACGCCCCGCCCGCGCGAGGGTCGCCCGCCTCGGCCGGTCCCGTCGGCCGGGCGTGCGGAATCCTCGGGTCCGTGTGCTGCGCCGGGCCCGGCCAGGCGACGCGCTGCTCCGGAGCCTCGGCGCGGCCGGGCCGGTCGGCGCCCCAGGCCGTCGCGGGCTCCGGGCGGCTGCCGTGCTGGGCCGCCGACGCGGGCGGCGCCCCGTCGACCGGGTCCTCGTCGAAGAAGTGCGGGCCGGTCTCCTCGACCAGGCCCGGCGCGCCGGGCGGCGGCGCGAGCGACTCGCCGTCCTTGGGCGCGGGCCTGCTGGTGCCCGACACCCAGGAGGCGCCGTTCCAGTACCGGACATATCCAGGAATGGACGGGTCCGGGTAAAACCCTTCGCGGGGCCTGTCGTCGCCGGGGGCCGGGGTTGGGGCACTCATGTCCGTCGTCCCGTATCTGCTCGGGGGTTGATAAGGGGGGCTCAACATCTATCAGACGGGCGCAATGCGCACCGCCGGTCCCGCAGGACCCGACCCTTTCCGGGCAACCTCGTGCATGGACCTTCACGCCTGGGACAGAGGTGGTGGGAAAAAAGTTTCGCGAACCCGCGTAACGCTCGCGGCTCCGGCCGCTCTCACTCGTGCGGGCCCGTTACGGGCGGCCCGTGCGGATCCGTACGAGAGAGGAAACCCCGCCATGCACCCGACCGTCGTGGAACGCGAGCTGGAACTGAGGCTCGTCCTGTCCCCCGAGACCAGCATCCCGGTGCCCGCCCTGCTCGGCTACCACAGCGACGACCCCTATGCCGTCCACATCACCTTCCACATCGACTCCGGGCAGCCGGTGCACTGGACCTTCGCCCGCGACCTGCTGGTGGAGGGCGTCTTCCGGCCGTCCGGGCACGGTGACGTACGGGTGTGGCCGTCGAAGACGGAGGGCCGCAGCGTGGTCCTGATGGCGCTGAGCAGCCCCGACGGCGACGCCCTGCTCGAGGCCCCCACCCCGCAGGTGTCGGCCTGGCTGGAGCGGACCCTGCGGGCGGTGCCGCCGGGGAGCGAGGGCGGCCGGCTCGGCCTCGACGACGGGCTGGCCGAGCTGCTCGCCCGGTGAGCGACGGGCAGCTCGGCTTACCGGATCAGAACAGCTTGCCGGGATTGAGGATGCCCAGCGGGTCGAAGACCTGTTTGACGGCCCGCTGCATCTCCAGGCCCACCGGCCCCAGTTCCCGCGCCAGCCACTCCTTCTTCAGCACGCCCACGCCGTGCTCACCGGTGATGGTGCCGCCGAGTTCCAGGCCGAGCGCCATGATCTCGTCGAAGGACTCGCGGGCCCGCCGGGACTCGTCGGGGTCCTGCGCGTCGAAGCACACCGTGGGGTGGGTGTTGCCGTCGCCCGCGTGGGCGCAGACCCCGATGGTGAGGTCGTACTTCGCGGCGACGCGCTCGATGCCCGCCAGCATGTCCCCGAGCCGGGAGCGCGGCACGCACACGTCGTCGATCATCGTGGTGCCCTTGACCGCCTCCAGCGCCGTGAGGGACAGGCGCCGCGCCTGGAGGAGCAGCTCCGACTCGGCCGCGTCCTCGGCGGGGACCACCTGCGTGGCACCGGCGGCCTCGCACAGCGCGCCGACGGCGGCGAGGTCGGCGGCCGGGTCGGTGGTGTCGAAGGCGGCGAGCAGGAGGGCCTCGGTGCTCTCCGGCAGCCCCATCCGGGCGAAGTCGTTGACCGCCTTGACCGTCGTACGGTCCATCAGTTCGAGGAGGGACGGCACGTGCCCGCCCTCCGTGATCCGGCAGACCGCGTCGCACGCGGCGGCCGCGGAGGCGAACTCGGCGGCCAGCACCAGCTGCTCGGGCGGCTTGGGGCGCAGCCCGAGGACGGCCCGTACGACGATGCCGAGGGACCCCTCGGAGCCGACGAAGAGGCGGGTCAGGTCGTACCCGGCGACGCCCTTGGCGGTGCGGCGGCCGGTGGACATCAGGCGGCCGTCGGCGAGGACGACGTCCAGGCCGAGGACGTACTCGGCCGTCACCCCGTACTTGACGCAGCACAGGCCGCCGGAGGCGGTGCCGATGTTGCCGCCGATGGTGCACATCTCCCAGCTGGAGGGGTCCGGCGGGTAGTAGAGGCCGTGCTCGTTCACCGCGCGGGAGAGCGCGGCGTTGACGACGCCCGGTTCGACGACGGCGACCCGGTCGACCGGGTTGATCTCCAGGATGCGGTCCATCTTCGTCAGGGAGAGGACCACGCAGCCGTCGGTGGCGTTGGCCGCGCCGGACAGGCCGGTGCGGGCGCCCTGGGGGACGACCGGGACGCGCAGTCCGGTGGCGGTGCGCATGACGTGCTGGACGTCCTCCACCGTGCGCGGCAGGACGACGACCGCGGGCGCGCCGGCCGGGCAGAAGCTCGCCATGTCGTTGGCGTAGGAGGCCGTGACGTCCGGGTCGGTGAGAACGGACTCGGCGGGCAGTCCGGCGAGCAGCCGGTCGACGAGAGTACTGACGAGGGTGCTGCTGACCGCCGCGGCCGCGCCGGACCCGCGGGCTGCGTCGTCCTCGTCGCGAGGCGCTTCGATACGGCTCATGATCACAGGTTGGCATCCGAGGGCCATCGGTGTGAACCCCGTCGACGGCACCCGCTGCCTGCCCGGTGCTCTCATCGTATTGACGCACAGTGAGCGCCATGGTGGTCATGGAGAGGCAGACCGAGCGGGAACGGGGACGGCTGCCGGAACCCGGGCGGCGGCGGTCGCGGCGCGGGCGCCGGGTGCTGATCGGTGCAGTCGCCGGGTGCGCCGTACTCGGCGGAGTCCTGGTGCTGCTGCCCTGGGACGGGGGCGACGCTCCCCCGCCCGCGCCGGGGCCCGCGGCGGTGGCGCGCGGCGCGGTCACCACGGGCGTGCCCGCCGCGCTGCCGGACCTGGCCGCGCTGATCGGCGACCGGGTCTCGCACCTGCGGGCGCATCCGCTGGACGGCGCGTCGTGGGCGGTCCTCGGCGCGGCCTACGTCGAGCAGGGCAGCCGGACGGCCGACGCCGCCAACTGGCCGAAGGCCGAGAAGGCGCTGCGGACCTCGTTGAAAACCGGCGCGAAGCGCAATCCGCAGGCCCTGGAGGGGCTCGCGGCGCTGGCGGTGGCGCGCCGGGACTTCCCGGCGGCGAAGAAGTGGGGCGAGAGCGCGGTGAAGACGGCGCCGAAGCGGTGGACGGCGCACGCGGTGCTGGTCGACGCGTACACCGGGCTCGGCGACCAGGAGGCGGTGGGCCGGGCCCTGGACAAGGTGCTTGAGCTGCACCCCGGCACGCCGGCCACGGGCGCGCTGGCCGCGGCCGTCTACCGCGACCGGGGCTGGCGGGAGGACGCGGCGGCCCGGATCTCGGACGCGGCGGCGGGGGCGGAGGCGCCGGCCGAGCGGGCGGCGTACCTGGAACAGGCCGGGCGGCTGGCGTTCGAGCGGGGGGACCGGGAGGAGGCGCTGCGGTTCTTCCAGGAGGCGCTGCGCACCGACCCCGACCAGCGGGCCGCGCAGGCCGGGCAGGGCCGGGCGCTGGCGGCACTGGGCCGCACGACGGACGCGCTGTCGGCGTACCAGGCGGCGTCGGCCAAGCGGCCGGGACCCGAGTACCCGCTCGAACTGGGCGAGCTGTACGAGTCGCTGGGCCTCGGGCAGGCGGCGCGGGTCGAGTACGACCTGCTGCGGGACCGGGTGCGCGGTGCCGAGGCTGCCGGGGCCGACGGGCAACTGCTGCTGGGGCGCCTGGAGGCGGACCACGGGGACCCGGCCGAGGCGGTGCGCGTGCTGCGCGCGGAGTGGGGGCGGCAGCCCGGGACCGCGGTCGCCGACGCCCTGGGCTGGGCGCTGCACCGCACCGGCGCGGACGAGGAGGCGCTGGAGTTCGCGGCGATCGCGACCGACGGCGACAAGGGCGGCGGAGTGCGCAGCGCGCTGCACGTCTTCCACCGGGGCATGATCGAGCGGAGCCTCGATCGGTACGGGCCCGCGCGGCGGCATCTGCGGGAGGCGCTGACGATCAACCCGTACTTCTCACCGCTGCGGGTGCCGGAGGCGAAGCGGGCCCTGACGGAGCTGGGCGAGCCCCCGGTGGAGGGCCCGCCCACATAGCCTGCGGCGCGGGCTCAGAGGTTGCCGCGCCTCTCCTGCTCGCGCTCGATCGCCTCGAACAGGGCCTTGAAGTTGCCCTTGCCGAAGCCCATCGAGCCGTGGCGCTCGATCATCTCGAAGAAGACGGTCGGCCGGTCCTGGACCGGCTTGGTGAAGATCTGCAGCAGGTAGCCGTCCTCGTCCCGGTCGACGAGGATCTTCAGCTCGCGCAGGATGTCGACGGGCACCCGGGTCTCGCCCGCCCACTCGCCGAGCGTGTCGTAGTACGAGTCGGGGGTGTTCAGGAACTCGACGCCGGCGGCCTTCATCGCGCGGACGGTCTGCACGATGTCGTTGGTGTTCAGCGCGATGTGCTGGACGCCCGCGCCGCCGTAGAACTCCAGGTACTCGTCGATCTGGGACTTCTTCTTGGCGACGGCGGGCTCGTTGATCGGGAACTTGACCTTGAGGGTGCCGTCGGCCACCACCTTGGACATCAGCGCGCTGTACTCGGTGGCGATGTCGTCGCCCACGAACTCCTTCATGTTCGTGAAGCCCATGACCTTGTTGTAGAAGCCGACCCACTCGTTCATCCGGCCGAGTTCGACGTTGCCGACGCAGTGGTCCACGGCCTGGAAGACGCGCTGCCCGGGCGGCGCGACCATCGGCTCGGCGGCGGCGTAGCCCGGCAGGTAGGGGCCGTCGTAGCCGGTGCGCTCGACGAGGGTGTGCCGGGTCTCGCCGTACGTGGCGATCGCGGCGAGGACGACGGTGCCGTGCTCGTCCTCGACCTCGTGCGGCTCGGCGAGCGAGCGGGCGCCGTGCTCGACGGCGTAGGCGTGGGCGGCGCGCGCGTCCGGGACCTCGATGGCGAGGTCGACGACGCCGTCGCCGTGCTCGGCGACGTGCTGGGCGAGGAAGGTCCCCCAGTCGGTCGAGGGCTTGATCACCGAGGTGAACACGAAGCGGGCGGAGCCGCTCTCCAGGACGTAGCTCGCGGTCTCCCGGCTGCCGTTCTCCGGTCCGGAGTAGGCGACCAGCTTCATGCCGAAGGCGGTGGAGTAGTAGTGCGCGGCCTGCTTGGCGTTGCCCACGGCGAAGACGACCGCGTCCATTCCCTTGACCGGGAAGGGATCGGCCTGCCGGGCGGTGTCGGGAGTGTGGTGTGTGGTCTGCGTCATAGCGGCAGGTTCTCCCCTGGCTGCAAGGTGCGCAATAGTTCGGGTTTTCAGTGGGCAGCCTGACCAGTGAAAGGGCGGTGGAGGCAGGCGATCTGTACAGGATGACCAGCCGGGAGGGTGGAGATATGGCGGGCAGGGGGATCGACCGGCTGGACGGGCGGATCATCGGTCTGCTGGCGCGGGAGCCGCGGATCGGGGTCCTGGAGATGTCCCGGCGGCTGGGGGTGGCGCGCGGCACCGCGCAGGCGCGGCTCGACCGGCTTCAGTCGAACGGAGTCATCCGCGGTTTCGGCCCGGAGGTGGACCCGGCGGCCCTCGGCTACCCGGTCACCGCGTTCGCCACGCTGGAGATCCGGCAGGGTCAAGGGGCCGACGTACGGGCGCACTTGGCGACCGTTCCGGAGGTCCTGGAGCTGCACACCACGACCGGCACCGGGGACATGCTGTGCCGCCTCGTGGCCCGCTCGAACGCCGATCTCCAACGGGTGATCGACCGGGTTGTCGGTTTTGATGGCATCGTCCGGGCCGCCACGGCGATCGTGATGGAGAACCCCGTTCCGCTGCGGATCATCCCGCTGGTGGAGCAGGCGGCCGAGGACAGCACCGGACACGACTGAGACCGGACCGATCCCGGAGGTGAGCGGACGTGAACTTCTGGGACTTCCTGGGCAGCCGCCACCAGCAGCTGCTCGCCGACGCCTTCCAGCACGCCAGCGCCGTCTTCCAGTGCATGGTCGTCGCGACGCTGCTCGGCGTGCTGATCGGCGTCGTCACCTACCGCAGCGAGTGGGCGGGCAACCTGGCGACGCTGTCGACGTCGACCATCCTCACCATCCCGGCGCTGGCCATGATCGGTCTGCTCATCCCGATCGTGGGCCTGGGCGTACCGCCGACGGTGACCGCGCTGACCCTGTACGGGCTGCTGCCGATCGTGCGCAACGCCATCGTCGGCCTGCGCGGGGTCGACCCGGCGCTGGTGGACGCCGCCAAGGGCATCGGCATGTCGCGTCCGGCGCGGCTGCTGCGGGTGGAGCTGCCGCTGGCCTGGCCGCCGATCCTGACCGGCATCCGGGTCTCGACGCAGATGCTGATGGGCATCGCGGCCATCGCCGCCTACGCCTCCGGGCCGGGCCTCGGCAACGAGATCTTCCGCGGGATCGCCTCGCTGGGCAGCAAGAACGCGCTCAACCAGGTGCTCGCGGGCACGCTCGGCATCATCGTCCTGGCCCTGCTGTTCGACGCGGCGTACGTGCTGCTCGGGCGGCTGACCATTCCTAGGGGGATCCGTGCCTGAAGCCGGTCACGACAGCACTGCCGGGGCCACCGGGGCCACCGAAGCGAGGGGGGCCACCGAAGCAAGGGGGACCACCGGGCCCACCGGGACCACCGGGACCACCGGGACCACCGGGACCACCGGGACCACCGGAGCCACGATCGAGCTGGAGTCCCTCACCAAGCTCTACCCGGGCACCCCGCAGCCCGCCGTCGAGAACGTGTCGATGGAGATCAAGGCGGGCGAGACGGTCATCTTCGTCGGCCCCTCGGGCTGCGGGAAGTCCACCACCCTCAAGATGATCAACCGGCTGATCGAGCCGAGCGGCGGCCGCATCCGCATCAACGGCGAGGACGTCACCGACATCGACCCGGTGAAGCTGCGCCGCCAGGTCGGCTACGCGATCCAGTCCTCCGGCCTCTTCCCGCACATGACCGTCGCCCAGAACATCGCCCTCGTACCGAAGATGATCGGCTGGTCAAAGGCCCGCATCCGCTCGCGGGTGGAGGAGATGCTGGACCTCGTCGGACTCGACGCCGGGGAGTTCCACGGCCGCTATCCGCGCCAGCTCTCCGGCGGCCAGCAGCAGCGGGTGGGCGTGGCGCGGGCCCTGGCCGCCGATCCGCCCGTGCTGCTGATGGACGAGCCGTTCGGCGCGGTCGACCCGATCACACGCGACCACCTCCAGGACGAGCTGATCCGCCTCCAGCACGAGCTGCACAAGACGATCGTCTTCGTCACCCACGACTTCGACGAGGCGATCAAGCTGGGCGACCGGATCGCCGTCCTGCGCGAGCGCTCCCACATCGCGCAGTTCGACACCCCCGAGGCCATCCTCACCAACCCGGCGGACGACTTCGTCTCCGGCTTCGTGGGCGCGGGCGCGGCGCTGAAGCGGCTCAACCTGACGCGGGTCCGGGACGTGGCGATCACCGACTACCCGACGGTGACCGTGGAGGACCCGCTCCAGCACATCTTCGACCGGCTGCGGGAATCGGGCACCAACGAGATCCTGCTCCTCGACCGGCGCGGCCGGCCCTACAAGTGGCTGCGGCGCGGCGACCTGATGCGGGCCAGGGGCTCGCTGGCCCGGGCGGGCACGCTCGTCCACGACACGGTGACCCGGGACGCGACGCTGCGGGACGCGCTGGAGGCGGTGCTGACCGACAACGCGGGGCGGGTCGCGGTCACCGGGCGGCGCGGCGCGTACGAGGGCGTCGTCGACATGGAGACGCTGATGAACTCCGTGCAGGAACTGCTGGAGGCCGACCGCCTCGACGCGCTGGAGCACCAGCACGACCTGGAGGAGTCCCAGGCCCCGCGGACGCACACCGAGCAGGAGGGCTTCGGCGAGGTCGGAGGCCGCGCGTGAGCGGCACCGCCCGGCCCTCCCCCGGCCGCCGCCCCGAGGGGGAGCACGACGTCAAAGGGCTGGCCTTCCGGGACGAGGGCGAGAGCGCGGAGCAGGCGCCCCCGCGTCCCCGGACGGCGGGCGCCTCCCGGGTCGGCTGGCGGAAGCTGACCTTCCTGCCCGTGGTCCTGATCGCCGTACTGCTGGCGACGTGGCTGTGGTTCCGGCAGGCCGACCTGGACGCGCTCAGCCGCAACGCCCTCGGCAACGGCCAGGTCACCAAGGCCCTGTGGCAGCACGTCGAGCTGACGGTGATCTCCACCTTCTTCGTGCTGATCATCGCGATCCCGCTGGGCATCCTGCTCACGCGCGGGGCGTTCCGGAAGGCCACGCCGTTCGCGATGGCCTTCGCCAACATGGGCCAGGCGACCCCGGCGATCGGCCTTCTCGCCCTGCTGGTGATCTGGCTGGGCATCGGCCGCCGGGCCGCCCTGATCGGCATCATCATCTACGCCGTCCTGCCCGTGCTGTCCAACACCATCGCGGGCCTGAAGGCGAACGACCCGACGCTCCTGGAGGCGGCCCGCGGCATCGGCATGTCCCCGCTCGGCGTCCTCACCCGGGTGGAGCTCCCCCTGGCCGTCCCCCTCATCCTGGCCGGCGTGCGCACCGCGCTCGTCCTGAACGTCGGTACGGCGACGCTGGCGACCTTCGGCGGGGGCGGCGGTCTGGGCGTACTGATCACCACGGGCATCACCAGCCAGCGGATGCCGGTCCTGGTGCTGGGCTCGATCCTCACCGTGGCGCTCGCGCTGCTGGTGGACTGGCTGGCGTCGCTGGCGGAACTGCTGCTGCGCCCGCGGGGCCTGGAGGTGGGCACATGAGACGACAGGGACCCCTGGGCCGGACGAACCGGCGTACGTACTCGCTGCTGGCCGCCTCGCTCCTGACGGCCTCCGCCGCGTGCGGCCTGACCAGCGGCTCCCCGATGGTCGACGACGTGGAGCCCGGCACGATCGGCAAGGGGCGGCCCCTGGAGGGCGCGGACCTCACCGTCACGTCCAAGGAGTTCACCGAGCAGCTGGTCCTCGGCGCGATCATGGGCATCGCCTTCGAGGCGGCCGGCGCGGAGGTGCTCGACCGCACGGGCATCCAGGGCTCCGTCGGCACCCGCGCGGCGGTGGAGAACGGCGACGCCGACGCCACGTACGAGTACACGGGCACGGCCTGGATCACGTACCTGGGCAACAGCAGGCCGATCCCCGACCCGGAGCAGCAGTGGCAGGCGGTGAAGGAGGCGGACGCGAAGAAGGGGATGACGTGGCTGCCGCCGGCCCGCCTGAACAACACGTACGCGCTGGCGATGAACCAGTCGAACTACAAGAAGTACCGGACGAAGACCCTCTCGGAGGTCACCGAGCTGTCGAAGTCGGACCCGGGTGCGGTGACGCTGTGCGTGGAGGGCGAGTTCGCCAACCGGGCGGACGGCCTGCCGGGACTGGAGAAGGCGTACGGCATGTCGCTGCCCGCCGGGAACATCACGCAGATGGACACCGGCATCATCTACACCCAGACCGCGAAGGGCGCCTGCACCTACGGCGAGGTGTACACCACCGACGGGCGGATCAAGTCCATGAACCTGGCGGTGATGGAGGACGACAAGAAGTTCTTCCCGAACTACAACGCCGCGCCCATGGTCCGCACGGCCACCCTGAAGAAGTGGCCGGCGATCGCGTCGGTCCTCGACCCGGTCACCAAGGCGCTGGACAACGACGTCGCCCAGACCCTCAACGCCAAGGTCGACGTGGACGGCGAGGACCCGCACCAGGTGGCCCTGGACTGGATGAAGGAGAAGGGCTTCGTGAAGGAGGGCTAAGGAGGGGTAGGAGCGTCGCGCTGCCGCTCAGCAGGCGGGCACGTTCCCCTTCCCGCTCCCCAGCGCCTTCAACGAGTCGACCGCGCCCTTGAGCGTCGTCACCGGGACCAGCCGCAGCCCCTTCGGCAGCTCGGCCTGCGCGTCCGAGCACTCCGCCTCCGGCACCAGGAACACGGTCGCCCCGTCCCGCCGCGCGGCCTGCGTCTTGAGCGGCACGCCGCCCACGGGCCCGACCTCGCCGCCGCCGGTGATGGTGCCGGTCCCGGCGACGACCCTGCCGCCGGTGAGGTCGTCGGCGCCGAGCTTGTCGACGATGCCCAGCGAGAACAGCAGCCCGGCGCTGGGCCCGCCGACGTCCTCCAGCCGCAGCTCGACGTCGACGTCGTCCTTGTCCAGCCGCAGATACCGGAGCGCGGCCGTGGTGGCGGTGTCCTGCGACTCCTTCATCTGCTCCTGGTTGTACTCCTCGATCTCGCCGACGTCGTCGCCGTTCGGGTAGACGGCGTCCCGGGGCATGACGGCCCGGTCGGTGTCGAACCAGCTGCTGAGCACGTCCCCGAGGCGGATACTCGCGTCCGGCCCGGTCGCCTCGATCGTCGTCATCCGCAGCTGCCCGCTGGTGTCGTGCGCCGGCGCACCGCTGACGGTGATCACCTCTTTCCCCTGGTTCTCACCCAGCACGTCGGCCGTCAGCCCCGGCTGCGCCACGGAGAACGGCAGCGGCGCGAACACGACGGTGGCGAGCAGCGCCACGACGGGCAGCCCGCATACGGCGAGGACCTGGGGACGCGTGAGACGAGAGAGCACGGAGTCAATCTAACGCGGGCCCGCCCCCGCGCCGGCTGCGGGCAGCGGACCGCCGGGGCGCCTGAGCACATGGGCACCTGGGCGCCGCATCTGTCGCATCACCGGTCTCACCGGCGGAGGACGGCACGGCGGATTCGGTCAGGGGCAGAAGAGAGGGCGCGTCCGGCGCAGGTACGCGCAGGCACCCGGAAACACCGCTGTCAGGCGGGTAGAGGCCGTGGCGGGATTCGAACCCACGTAACTCGCTTTGCAGGCGAGCCCCTGAACCACTCGGGCACACGGCCGTGTCGAACTCGGTGATCACGACGGTAGGCCGGGGCATGGGCGGTACTCAAGGATTCCGGGCAGGCCGCAACACGACTGCCACACGGCGTTCATGAACGGGCGCGGGCAAGCCGTCCGCGGATACGTGGTCGTACGACCAAGGTCCCGGTCCGGTACCGCCTCCCGACAGGGGTGAAGGCGTGCTGCGGCCCTTACTCTGGCGACCATGACCGTCCCTGAGCCCCGCGACACCGAGGTCGCCGTATCCGCCGAGGCCTCTCTCCGTACCGCCGCTCCCGCCGAGACCGTGCTGAGCCGCGCCTACCGGGCGCTGAGCGTCGGCATCGTCTCCGTCGTCGTGCTGATCGCCTTCGAGGCGACGGCGGTCGGCACGGCGATGCCGGTGGCGGCGCGGGAGCTGGACGGGGTGTCGCTGTACGCGTTCGCGTTCTCGGGGTACTTCACGACCAGCCTCTTCGGGATGGTGCTCTCCGGCCAGTGGTCGGACCGGCGGGGCCCGCTGGCACCGCTGACCTGCGGCATCGCCTCCTTCGCGCTGGGCCTCGTGCTGTCCGGGACGGCCGGTGCGATGTGGCTGTTCATCCTCGGGCGGGCCGTGCAGGGGCTCGGCGGCGGGCTGGTGGTCGTCGCGCTGTACGTCGTCGTCGGGCGGGCCTACCCGGAGCGGCTGCGGCCCGCGATCATGGCGGCGTTCGCGGCGGGCTGGGTCGTTCCCTCGGTCGTCGGCCCGCTGGCCTCGGGGGCGGTGACCGAGCACCTCGGCTGGCGCTGGGTGTTCGTCGGCATCCCGGTCCTGGTCGTCGTCCCGCTGGCCCTCGCGCTGCCGCAGATACGCAGCCGGGCGGCGGGCCGGGTGGGCGGAGCGGACGCGCCGGCCTCCTTCGACGGGCGCCGCATCCGCCTCGCTCTCGCCGTCTCGCTGGGCGCGGGACTGCTCCAGTACGCCGCCCAGGACCTGCGGTGGGTGTCGCTGCTGCCGGGGGCGGTGGGCGTGGCGCTGCTCGTCCCGGCCGTCCTCGGCCTGCTGCCGCGCGGCACCTACCGGGCGGCGCGTGGGCTGCCCTCCGTCGTCCTGCTGCGCGGCGTGGCCGCCGGGTCCTTCGTCGCGGCCGAGTCCTTCGTCCCGCTGATGCTGGTCACCCAGCGCGGGCTCAGTCCCACGCTCGCCGGTCTGTCGCTGGCGGCGGGCGGCGCCACCTGGGCCGGGGGCTCGTGGCTGCAGTCCCGGACGCGCCTGGAGCCGTACCGGGAACGTCTGATGGCCCTCGGCATGGTCCTGGTCGCGGCGGCCGTCGCCACGGCACCCAGCGTGCTGATCGACGCCGTACCCGCCTGGACGGTGGCCGTCGCCTGGGGCTTCGGCTGCTTCGGCATGGGCCTGGTGATCTCCTCCACCAGCGTGCTGCTGCTGAAGCTCTCCGCCCCCAGGGAGGCCGGGTCCAACTCCGCCGCTCTGCAGATCTCGGACGGCCTGTCCAACGTCGTCCTGCTGTCGGCCGGCGGCGCGGCCTTCGCGGCCCTCGGCGGCGGCACGGTCACCCACGCCGCCACGGGCGCGGACGGGGCGGCCGGCTCCCACCCGGCCGCGTTCACCGCCGTGTTCCTGCCGATGGCGGCGGTGGCGCTGGTGGGCGCGTGGGTGGCGACGCGGCTGCGCGAGAAGTAGCCGCGGAGGGCCGGCGGGGCGGTTGTGACGTCCGTCCCACCCGGGGGTGACCCGCCCCCGGGCGCGCGTCGACCGGGCCGGCCCGCCGGTAGGGTGGCCCGTTGTCATACGTGGCCGAGCCGTCGTTCTACCCCCTTCGGAGACCGTGACTACCACCGCCAGCTCCAGCACGTCGCACCACCTGTCCCCGGCCTTCCCGGGCCGTGCCCCGTGGGGCACCGCCGGCAAGCTGCGGGCCTGGCAGGAGGGGGCGATGGAGAAGTACCTCCAGGACCAGCCCCGGGACTTCCTGGCGGTCGCCACGCCCGGCGCCGGAAAGACGACCTTCGCGCTGACGCTGGCGTCCTGGCTGCTGCACCACCACGTCGTGCAGCAGGTGACCGTCGTCGCGCCGACCGAGCACCTGAAGAAGCAGTGGGCGGAGGCCGCGGCCCGGATAGGGATCAGGCTGGACCCCGAGTACAGCGCGGGCCCGCTCAGCCGCGAGTACCAGGGCATCGCCATCACGTACGCGGGCGTCGGCGTGCGCCCCATGCTGCACCGCAACCGCGTCGAGCAGCGCAAGACCCTCGTCATCCTCGACGAGATCCACCACGCCGGCGACTCGAAGTCCTGGGGCGAGGCCTGCCTGGAGGCGTTCGAGCCGGCCACCCGGCGCCTCGCGCTCACCGGCACGCCCTTCCGCTCCGACACGAACCCGATCCCCTTCGTGGCGTACGAGGAGGGCAACGACGGCATCCGCCGCTCGGCCGCCGACTACACGTACGGCTACGGCTCCGCGCTCGCCGACGGCGTCGTGCGCCCCGTCATCTTCATGAGCTACAGCGGCAACATGCGCTGGCGCACCAAGGCGGGCGACGAGATCGCGGCCCGGCTCGGCGAGCCCATGACGAAGGACGCCGTCAGCCAGGCCTGGCGCACCGCGCTCGACCCGCGCGGCGAGTGGATGCCCGCCGTGCTGCGCGCCGCCGACCAGCGGCTCACCGAGGTCAGGAAGGCCATCCCGGACGCCGGCGCGCTCGTCATCGCCGCCGACCAGGACGCGGCCCGCTCCTACGCCAAGCTGATCCGCGAGATCACGGGCGACAAGGCCACCGTCGTCCTGTCCGACGACACCGGCGCCTCCAAGAACATCGACGACTTCAGCGGCAGCACCGCCCGCTGGATGGTCGCCGTCCGCATGGTGTCCGAGGGCGTCGACGTCCCCCGCCTCGCGGTGGGCGTCTACGCGACGACCATCTCCACCCCTCTCTTCTTCGCCCAGGCGGTCGGCCGTTTCGTCCGGTCCCGCCGGCGCGGCGAGACCGCGTCCGTCTTCCTCCCCACCGTTCCCGACCTGCTCACCTTCGCCAACGAGATGGAGCGCGAGCGGGACCACGTCCTCGACAAGCCCAAGAAGGAGGGCGAGGAGGACCCCTACGCCGAGTCCGAGAAGGAGATGGACGAGGCGAACCGGGAGCAGGACGAGGACACCGGCGAGCAGGAGCAGTTCGCCTTCGAGGCGCTGGAGTCCGAGGCCACCTTCGACCGGGTCATGTACAACGGCGCCGAGTTCGGCATGCAGGCCCACCCGGGGAGCGAGGAGGAACAGGACTACCTCGGCATCCCCGGGCTCCTCGAACCCGACCAGGTCCAGCTGCTGCTCCAGAAGCGGCAGTCCCGGCAGATCGCGCACAGCCGCAAGAAGCCCGACGACGAGGCCGACCTGCTCGAACTGCCCGCCGACCGGCGCCCGGTGGTCTCCCACAAGGAGCTGATGGAGCTGCGCAAGCAGCTCAACACCATGGTCGGCGCCTACGTCCACCAGAGCGGCAAGCCGCACGGTGTCGTCCACACCGAACTGCGCCGCGTCTGCGGCGGTCCGCCCAGCGCCGAGGCGACCGGCGGGCAACTGCGCCAGCGCATCGCCAAGGTGCAGGAGTGGGCGACGCGGATGAAGTGACGCCGCCGACGCGTGCGCGTACGGACCGGGTACGAGACGTATGAGGACAAAACCCGTCAGTCGATAACGGTTGGCGCCCGGATTCTGGACGGAGCCTTCCGCTGAGCGGACCGGGTGGTTACTGTCCGGCTACGCACACGCCCCGTGGCAGCGCCGCCGCGGAGCGCAGCCGTGAAGCGAGACTGGGCCCGGGCACCACCGGGTCGTCAGCCGATCGGCGGCCTCTGAAGCGCGTCGTCGACGGGACTCGACGACGCATCCGACGCGAGAGGGCCGCCGACCTCACCACGAAGGAGTGGGCGTCGTGACCGCGGAGACCTCTCAGACGCTCGACCGGGGCCTTCGGGTCCTCAAGCTGCTGGCCGACACGGACCACGGGCTGACCGTCACGGAGCTGTCCCACAAGCTGGGCGTGAACCGGACGGTCGTGTACCGGTTGCTGGCCACGCTGGAGCAACACGCCCTCGTACGCCGCGACCTGGGCGGCCGCGCCCGGGTCGGCCTCGGCGTGCTGGGCCTGGGCCGGCAGGTCCACCCCCTGGTCCGCGAGGCGGCGATGCCCGCCCTGCGCTCACTCGCCGAGGACATCGGGGCGACGGCGCACCTGACCCTGGTGGACGGCGCGGAGGCCCTGGCCGTGGCCGTCGTGGAGCCGACCTGGACCGACTACCACGTCGCCTACCGGGCGGGCTTCCGCCATCCCCTGGAGCGTGGCGCGGCGGGCAAGGCGATACTCGCGGCTCGCCGGCCGGCGGCACAACCGGCGGGCGAGCCGACGGACGACGACCCCGGCTACACCCTGACCCACGGCGACCTGGAAGCCGGCGCGTGCGGCGCGGCGGCCCCCCTGATCGGCGTCACCGGCGTCGAGGGCAGCGTGGGCGTGGTCATGCTCTCGGAGGTGGTCCCGGAACGCGTCGGCGAACGCGTACGCCACGCAGCCCAAGAGGTAGCAGAGGCCCTGCGGTAGGGCCACCGACCCCCGCCCCGGAATCACCCCGGTCCGGCGTACGCGCCGAAGCCATGCCGCGAGCCGTACGAGTCCCTGACAGTGAACCGCTCTGCTGGTCGCCGCTGTGGGCCCACGAATCGGCTTCCGCTCGGATACTCACGCATTGTAAGTTCGCATCTGTTACGGGTTGTTGCTGATGCGCACGGGCTGACGGGGGTTGCGTGATGGTGGGCCACAGGCCGAGTGACTGGCATGTCCTGGACCTGGACAAGGACCCGACGCCGGGTGATCCGCAGCGGGTGCGCAC
>NZ_JOFH01000017.1 GCF_000721235.1 Streptomyces olivaceus | reverse complement strand
ACCGCCGCTACGAACGCAGAGCCGATCACTTCCTAGCCTTCACCAGCATCGCCTGCACCCTCATCTGCTACCGCAGGCTGGCCAAATGAGATGACTTCTAAACACTCTGCGGGGAGTCGCAGACTCACTGACGCCCCTAACATGCGGGCGTCGCGGGCCACGGCGGGCAGGCCACCCGTTGAGCAAAAGAGGGCCATGGAGCGGGAGCGGTAAACGACCCGAGAGATCAGGCTCCAACGAGTGCTTCGGGCCGCTACAGGGTCCCCCTCCGGCTAGCGGAATTCTGAGTCCATCGCCCGGCGGAAGCTCTGATCTTCCGGCCCACCTCGCGTACCGGGATCGCCCGCTTTCCCACGTGTTCAGGCCAAGATATCCGCCGCACGTTTTAGGAAGGTCATGCCTGCGCAGCCTTCAGCGCAGCACCAGTGAGTGCTACCTGCTGCACCCAGGGGGATGCCACCGTGCCGACTGAGCCGACCGAAACAGCGTGGAAGATCCAGTTGGCCGTCGCGGATGCAACGGCCAAGGCGGATTCGAAAGCCGCGCTCGCCTTGACCCTGCAGTCCACCACGCTGGCCGTACTGAGCCTGCTGGCGAGTTCCCGGCGGGCGGTAGGCGAGTTCGAGTCCGGCGCGTCGCAGGCGCTGTTGTGGACCGGCATCGTGCTCATCATGGCGGGTGCCTGTTGTGCCGCATGGGCTGTTTCTCCCCGGCTCGGCAAGGAGCGGCGGGGGCCAGAACCGGATGGCGACTTCCTGTACTTCGGACACCTGCGGCTCATGGAACCCGCCGTACTGGAGAGCGCGCTGCGGAACACAGACCCACTGCCTTCGCTTACCCGGCAGGTGGTGGTGATGAGCGAGATCGCCTGGGCGAAACACCGCCGGGTGCAGTGCTCTCTCGTCCTGGCAGTCGCGGGCTGCGGCTGCTTCGCCGTGGCCACCGTCTTCGCATGAGGGCGAGGAGGTGTCACGGTGAACTTCCTCTCCCTCGTCTCTCCTGAAGTATGGCGCGACTTCCTCGAACGCGGGCATCGGCGCACCTACCGGAGCCAAGCGGTGCTCCTGGCACAGGGCGAGTCGCCAGACGGTGTGATCGCGCTGGTCGATGGTCTCGTCAAGGTGGTGCAGGGCAATGAGGCCGGGGACCGTCTGACGTTAATGCTCCGCGGCCCCGGCGAAGTCCTCGGCGAGATGGGCGTGCTGCTCGACCGGCCGCGTTCAGCGACCGTGACCGCGGTACGCCCCTGTACCGGGGTCGTCATGGCCGCACACGCCTTCCGTGGATTCGTGACCCGGCATCGCCTGGAGCCGGTCGTGTACCGGCTGAGCGTGGAACGGCTGAACAGCCAGGAGCGTCTGCGCGCCGACCTTGCTCATCTGCCGCCGCCGGCGCGCCTGGCACGGGTGGTCGTCTATCTCGCTGACGAGGTGGGTCACCGCGACAGGAGTGGCGGTCTTGTCGTCGAACTCGGCATACCCAGAGAGGACTTGGCCACGATGGCGGGCATGAGCCGGTCATCAGCGTTTGCCGCCCTCGCGCGTCTCCAGTCCGACGGCATTGTCACGCTCGGCCGTCGGCGGCTCGTTGTCAGAGATCCTGCCCAGCTGAGAGCCGCAGCCCAAGACGACGGGGTGGGTGACGGCGACCGACCGCCGCGCGGAGCTCCTGTGAAGTGACGTGCGGCACGCCCGTACCGTCCAGCGCTGGACGGTCGGCTCCCCGCTCCTCGAACAGGGTGGTGCTCTCCCCACCGCATGGGCGGGGAGAGCTACGAGAGGAGCGGCGCATGCTGCCGTCATGGGAGCCCTTGTGGCCCTACCGGGCCGTGCTGGCTGTCGACGCCAGGGACTTCGGATCACTCGACAGCAAAGGGATGCAGCGAGTCAACGCCGACATCCCACCTCTGCTGGCCCAGGCGCTGAGCGCCAGCAACGTCAGCGCGCACTGGGAACGGCGCGTGTTCGGCCAGCACACGGGTGATGGCTACGTCGCCGGCATGGACCCCGAGGTCCTGCCCGCGCTGGTGGGGCACTTCCCCGACGCACTGCGCCAGGCGCTCTCCCGTCGGCGGGCCGAGAACCCGCACCTCAAGCCCCTCCAGCTGCGGGTCAGCATCCACGTCGGCCCGTTGCCTCAAAGCGGTCTGGGCGTGCCCATGGTGCACACCCACCGACTCCTGGACGACAAGGCGCTGCGGGCGGTGCTCGAACGTGGCCATCCCGAGATCACCAACACCGCCGTGATCGTCTCCCAGCGGGTGTACGAGGACGTCTTCGACAGCGGCTGTGTCAACGGCGACGTACTGCCGGCGCACTTCCACCGGCATCTGGTGAGGGTGAAGAAGTTCGAGCAGCCGGCCTATCTGCACCTCCCGGGCTTCGACTGGGGGCTCGCGGATCCGGACTTCTTCGAGCCGTCCACAACGGCGGGGGGTGAGGAGGAGCCGGGAGCCGAGGCGCTCGTGGCGTCGGCGCCCACGGCTCCGGCGGGTCCCGGCGCGGTGACTTTCAACCAGTACGGCGAGCACGGCAAGCAGGGCTACAACTTCTACGACAAGCGGGGGCGGCAATGAGCGACCTCACCAGCGAAGCACCCGACCCGACGTACGGGGGAATCGATCCGGTGGGGCCCCAGGCGCACGAGGATCCGGCCGGCGCGCCGCCGTCGAACGCGTCGGAGTTCCACCAATACGGCGACCACAGCGTCCAGGCGGTCCACTACGCCGTACACCTGAACGGTGACTACGTTCACTCCCTGCCCATCGACGGCCGCGACCCCGCTTACCGTGCGAGCGAAGATGGGCGCTTCGTCGAGCCCCGGGAACCGAACCGTCTGCCCGACGCCGCCAAGATCCTCGAAGCGCACGGCGTCGTGGTGCTGTGCGCCCCCGCTGGCAGCGGCCGGCGGACCGCGGCGGTACGGCTCCTGCGCCATACGGCGGGACCGCAGGAGCCGGAGCTGTTCGACCTGGAACCGGAGTGGACCAAGCCCGGGACCCAGTGCCTGCCGGTGCGCTCGGCGACGGGCTACCTGCTCGACCTCTCCGACCTCCCGGAAGAGCCGCCCGCTCGCTTCGGCCAAGACTTGATCCGTCATGGAGCGGCGCTGCGTAAACAGGGGTCGTTCCTGGTCGTGCTCGCCACCCCGGGCGACTGGCAGGGCGCATGGGCGGATGCCACTGGCGATGTCGCCGTACGGCTGGAGTCTCCCGGTGCGCGGCGCTTGGTCGAGGCCGAGCTCGACGCGCACGGTCACGGGGACCGGCTGGCCTGGCTGGCGGACGAGAAACTTTCCCCGATCTGGGAAGCCGACCCGTCCGCCCGTGAGGCGTGCCGGCTGGCCGTACTCCTCAGTGCGGCCAACGGCAGGGAACAGCTCAAGGAAGCCGTGGACCGTTTCGGGGACTGGCATACCACGGTAGAGAAGTTGCTCAACAAGCGCGGTGCGGTGGACGGGAGTCCGTCGTTGCTGTCCACTCGGGTCACGGTATGGGCGGGAGCGCTGCTCGACGGAGGGCGGCGCGGTTCCATCGTCCGCGCTTCCGACGACCTGCTCGCCTCGCTGGGCCAGGCCCGCGGGCCGGCCGATGTGCTCACCGACGCGACGTCGTCCCGTCGGCTTAAAGCAGCCGAGATCGAGCCCGTCGGCGAACGTGCCCACCACGACCGCACGTGTCAGGGGCTGCCTGCTGCCATCCTGCGTCATCTGTGGGACGAGTTCCCCACCCAGCATGACCTGCTGACGACGTGGGCGGTCGGTGTCGCCGCGAATCGGTCCGTCCCGGAGGACGACGCCCGTCTGGCAAGCGAAGCCCTCCTGCGCCTGGCGGTACGTCGGCACGACAGGAAGGTGCTCGACGCCCTCGCGACGGGGCTCACCGGCCCTCGGCGCATCTTGGCCGTCGAGGCGCTCACAAAGGCCGCAACCGACGCCGAACTCGGCCGCTACGTCCGGGACCGACTCCTCAACTGGGCAGAGTCCAACAACGCCGAGAAGGTCGATCTGGTCATCGACGTCTGCGGCGGGCCCTGGGGCCTTGAACAGCCGGCGCTCGCCCTCACCCGCCTGGGCAAGGCAGCGGGCGGAAAGGAGTTCGGCGCCGAGAAGCTGGTCGACGCCTTCCAGGAGCTCGTCCGGCACGCTCCTGGCCTTGTGGACAAGACGGTCGTGCAGTGGCTGAAGAAGCATGGGGTCGAGGCCGATGGAAAGGCGCACCGCCAAGCTTTGGGGGCCTTCCTCGCACTCGTCTCCAGTGACACGGGTACGGACCTGGTCCTCGCCTCGGCCCGCGACGCGTCCAGCAAGGAGCACTTCGTGCATGCCTGGCAGACGCTGCTGTCCACCAACGACGCCGTGGACGCCGTGCTCGATCAACTAACCCGGTGGCAGGAGCGGTTCGAGCACGACGCCGACCAGAGGGACGCGGTGATCGCCCTGCTTGCGGAGGTCTTCGCCCCGCCGCGGCTGCGGTTGCGGCTCGACCGGCTCTTGGTGGCCGACGGAGCGGTAGTCCGGCCGTTCTGGCGGGACATCCTCGGCCACGCCATGCAGCACTACAGCCTCGTCCGGAAAGCGTCGGAGGCATGACCGATAGTCCCGGTCCCTGGTGGAGACGGCGGGTCGGCCGGTTCACGGCGTACTGGCCCACCTGCCTGCCGGGCGTCCGCTTCCTGGCGCGAGGCACTCTCACCCATCAGATCCCGCTCAGGACGACCGGGACCCACCACGGGGTCGCCGCGCGAGCGGCGGCCCGCCTGGCCCTGGACAAACTCGGCCGCGGCATCGCCGGGGAGCACCAGCCCGAGGAACTGGAATGCGCTCAGCAGAGGCTCACCCTGGCGGTCTCGCCGTGGCACAACCCCGACGGCTATCCCGGCCTCTGGCTCAGGGCACGACTCACCCTGGTGCTCCCCCAGCAGGACGCCGACCGGGCCCAGAGGCACCAGAACGCCCTGCGCGACATCGAACTCCAGCTCGCGCAGGACCGGTTGCGTCGGCAGGAGCTGGCTCGGATCGTGTGCACCGACGGGGACAGCGCCCGCCTCTGGTGGCTGGAGCAACATCTGGACGACCTGTCGGCCCTCAACTGGGCATCGTTCAGGGACACGATCCTCCCTTTGGTGGGGACGTCGGTCACCGAACGCACCCAAGCCGAGCGGCTCGCCCACACCCTCCTCTACGTCTGGGAGCGATTGGACGACGTGCCGGGACGGCAGGCGCGGTTCATGGCCACGGCCCGCACGCTCTTCGAGCAGATGGGCTGGGCCGACGGATTCCCCTGGCCGTCACCGTCCGGCGATTTAGAGCCCGTGGCGCCGTCCCCAGCAACCGTCCCTTTAGCAGCGGAGGATGAGCAGTGAAGACCTCCTTACTGCGCTGGCTGCTTGACCCGCTCACCAGTCTGCTCGCCCTACGCCTGTGGTCCCGGGAGCGCGGCCGCAGGCCGTATGACGCCGCGTGGCGACTAGCCAGGGTCATGCGCCACCCGGACGAGCTCGTGTACCGCGTTCACGGGCACCACCCCGATGATCCTGGAGACGCGCTTCCTTGATTACGGGCAATGCTGCTGCGAGACACGAGACAAGTGGGCACGGCCTGATCACCGCCGGCGAGCCGGATATCTCGAAGGGACGCCCCTATAACGCGGGGGTGCGGGAATCTGGTCTGACCAGGTCGAAGACCTGGCAGGCCGCGTATCGCTTGAGACATCGGATGAACTCACGGCGGGTCTTGCCCTCCTGGGTGCGGCGTTGGTAGTACGCCTGGGTGCGGGGATCGTGGCGCAGCCGGGTGAAGACGATGCGGTGCAGGGCGCGTTGGCCTGGCGGTCGCCGCCGTGGTTGAGCCGGCGTGTGCTCCGCTGGCCGGAGGAATATTCGATGGGGCTGACTCCGCAAAGGGCGGCGAAGGACGCCTCGGTGTTCAGTCGCTCGGGGTTGTCTCCCATGGTGATCAGGAGAGTGACTGCGCTGTCCGGGCCGACGCCCACCAGTACGAGTAGCTGTGGGGCACGGTGTTCGACGAGCCGGGTCAGGCGTTGATTCAGCTCATTGATCTGCGCCGTGAGCTGTTTGATGCGCTCGGCGAGCGTGCGCAACGTCATGTGGGTGGCTTGGCGTCCTCGTCGCTGCCGTCGCCGCGTGAGCCGAGACGCGCAGCGGCTACATGAGGCTGCGCATCCTGAAAACGCCCCGCGTCCTGTCGGCCGTCCCCAGCTGCGCATCGATGTGTGAGGTCTCAGTTCGCTATACCTGGGCGATCGCAGTGAGCCAGCTGTTGAACAGCGGTGACAGACTGCGTCCATGAGTGAGGGTGAGACGCGCGCTGGTCGAACGTGGGCTGATGAGCTAGCGCAAACCCTGCGAGGCAGCAAGATCGACGCCTCGCAGGAGGAGTTGAACTGGCCGGATGCGCTGGAGCAGCTGCGTGCGCGGGCTGGCGACGGACCCTACACAGGGCGTCAGCGGCAGCCTTGGCAAGCAACCATTGCCGATCTCATGCATGCTGCCAGCCAATTGGGCCCGGCGGTACGCCAGCAGCTGGAGCCTCGGCTCTCGGAGCTCCTTGCCGCACTGGCGACGCCGCCGAACGCCAGCGCCACGGACCGCATCGCCAAGACGGCACGGCTGGCCGATGAGCTGCTCACGCAGGCGGATAGTGGGCAGTTGCTGCCCGCGGCATGGCGGGACTTGCTGGGATCGGTGCGTGACAGTGCTGGCTTTGACGCACTCGACGGGCGCCAGGCACTGCTGCAGGTGTTGTTGCAGCGCTCACAGCATCAGGCCGATCGGTTGTGCCGCCAGTTGTCCGGGGTGATGCGCGATGATGCAGTGTCTGTGCAACGGGCTCAGATGCGGCTGGGCGATCTCGACGTCATTGCTCCGTTGAGAGACAGTGTGGGTTCTGCGGCCGGGTGGAGCGCGCAGGCGCGTGCCGATCTGTGCGAGCGTTTGGTGGCGGCCGGGCCCCTCACAGCCCATCACGTGGTGTGGCACGCGTTCAGACGGGCGGCCATCAGCAAGATGGTCGAGGAGTATGGTCCCGTCACGTTGTACGACGGCGAATGGCTACGTGGGAATCTGCTCAATGACGGGCCATTCAAGAGCGATCTACCTGTCGAGACAAAGGCCGACGACAGCTTCTTTCCCGCGGAAATGCTGCCTGATGGGAAGGACGTGGTAATAGCCAGAGTCGATTTGGGTTCCGGAGCCCGGGCCGATGCGCCGGCCGACTCCCGGGTCCTGGTGCAGTCTCTGGTTCTGGCGGCCGCATTCCCCAAAGACCGGCATGGCTGGGAGCTCTACAACGGCTACATCCATTCCGCCGATGGTAGTTGCGGCTGGGAGGTGTTTCGTCTGCTCGATGAGGACATCGAAGCCCAAATGCCATACGGGCCGCTGGACATAACTGCCAGACGCCTATCCGAGATGGCACCGCGCATAGCTCCACACTTGTCGTCTGGGCTTGCAGACCTGTCCGGTGTCGTTGACGCCATCGGCTGGTGGAAAGCCTCCGGAGTGCAACCCCCGTACGCCTCAGTACTGCTGGATGTACGCATCCTGGAGACCGTTGCAGGGATGGTGTGCGGGCTTGGAGACACCTGGTACGGGTATCTCGACGCCTACCACAAAAACGGATGGGTCCGGCACTCCATGTCAACCGAGCTATTCCATGTGGTGTGGCATGCGCGCGATGACGTTCACTGGTGGAGCCCTCAGGAGCAGGAAGCGGTCATTTCGATCCATGACAAGCTACTGCGTCATGAAAGTTGGGAATCCAGCGTCGACATGGCCGAGGTGATTGCCGCACTTCCTGCGTTGGCAGCAGCTCTACCGGAACACACCCTGCAGCATCGCCGCACCGCTGCCGCAGCCCGCCGGATCTCTACCCCTGAAGGAGTGCGCGCCTGGTATACGGAGCTGGAGAACAGATGGACGCGGACTCTGGGTCGGTTGCGGCTGGTCCGCAACGCCCTCGCCCACGGCGGCCCGGTCACCGCGGCCGCCGCCGCCAGCATCGCCCCGGTCGTACATCAACTAACTGGACACGCCCTGCTGTTCAGCCTCACAGCATTCACAGAAGGAACGGCTGCGGTTGACGGGCACGAGGCGTACCGTGATCGATCCGATGTGTGGGCCCGGGACTGCCTATCAGCTAATGCAACCTACAAGCCCTAGCTAGTCGACCCGCCTAATTGCTCCCGCCCCCCCCCCACATGACGAGCTGCGCCAGGAGGAGCCCGCACCTCTCTTACGGACGAGCACCACCGACTGTGAAGACGCGCCGGCTGCAAGAGCGGCCTGCGGAGGAGTTATCGAGACACGCACCGTGCAACGAGGGAACGCAAGAAGCGGACGGCCCTCGGATTCACCGCATCGGCCCTCGGCAGCCAATGTCGTCGTCGGTCTCCGATCCCGCCTCCCCTTGGCCCCGGGGTTGCACGTCGAGCGCATCGGACACCGGCCGCCGGGGCGTCCGAGGCCCTTTGGGGCCGTATCCCAGGCGCAGCAGCATCTGCGGGTGGCCGGCACCGGATATCGGATCGCGCAGGAGCCATCGTAGGTCGGGGCGTTCGAGGGGTTGTGTGGCGAGGGAAGCGACCAGACCTTCGGCTGTGGCCAGCAGCAGGACACGTTCCATGGCCTGGCCGGCCCGCAGCCAGTCCTCCGGGCGGTCGTGAGTCGTGCTGACGCAGGCGAGCTGGGGTGCCGCTTCGAAGACCGCGGTGCCCCGTCCCGCCACGCGGCGTGTGCCCGCGAAGTCCCGCAGGGGCGCCCGGCCCCCGCTTCTGACGGGGCCGAAGGCGTAGTCCGGGACGCCGTCGTCCGTACAGTTCACCGACGGAGCGTCGGTGCGGGTCCACTCCGCCAGTTCCCGTTCGGACGCGCGGTCGGTGAGATCGCGTGCCTCGGCCTCCCGCACGAGATCCAGCACATGCTGTAGATGCCAGGGAGCGGGGAAGGTCAGGATGGCGCCTTCGCGACGGGCGGCCTCGACCAGCTCGCCGCGCAGGTCGTCGGGAATGCGCTTCTCCTCGAACGGGAAACGGCTGCTGTGCCGCTCGATGATGGCCGGGTGCAGCGCGGCGAGGTCGCTGTCGTCGCCTCCCGGGCCGGTCAGCCGCACGGTCGCGAGGAGCGCCGGATCTTCGGGGCGGGGCAGCAGCCGCGTTTCCGCGTGCCGGCCGTCGTGGGCCACGGCCACCCGCAGGTTCAACAGGGCCGCGCCACAGCCGATGTGCAGGCCACGGGCGCGTGGGTCGGAGTACGGCATGGCACGGTCGAAGTCGGCGTACAGCTCGAACGTCCGCGTCTGACGCACGTAGCGGAAACGCCACGGTTGCGCGTTGTGCATCGAGGGCGCGGCGACAGCGTCACCGACCAGACTGATCACATGTTCGTCGGATGGTGGTCGAACGTTCACCGGTATCCATCTCCTCAGTCCGTTCGTCACCGGGCGGGACCTGGCTAGGCACCCGGCCGCCGTTGCCTCCGCGGGTGCGACTGGCGCCGCCAGCGTCGCTGCGTGCGGGCCGCGTCGCGGGAGCGCTGTCACGGCCCGCTCGGCTGTTCGGCCGCCAGGTCGGGCTCGAGCGCCGGCCTGTGGCGGGGCCCGGCCAGCTCGCAGCGGACGTCGACCACGCCCTCGACCGAGCGCACCAGCCGTTCGACCAGCGGGACGACCGACGTGTCGCGCACCCGTCCGGCCAGTGTGACCACGCCCTCATGGACCTCGACCCGGACCGGACCGATACCGTCCGGAAGGCGGCCGCCGACGACCTCGTGCCGGACCTCCTCAGCGATCTCTGGGTCGGGCCGGAGGAAGACCCTGAGCAGATCGCCACGACTCACGATCCCCCGCAGCACGCCGTCGGCGTCGACGACGGGCAGGCGTTTGACTCCACGCCGCGCCATGACGCGGGCAGCTCCGGCCAGGGGTTCGTGGGGACCCACCGTGATGGCGGGGGACGTCATCAGGTCCGTCGCGGTTACCCCTCGTGCCTTGTCGTGGGCCGGGACGGGCCCGGTCCTCGGGTGCACGTCCTGGTCGCTGTCGCGGAATTCCTCCTTGCGCAGCAGGTCGGCTTCGGAGACGACGCCGACCACCCGGTTTCCCTCGTCGATGACGGGGAGCGCACTGATCCGCTGCGTTCGCAGGGTCCGCACGATGTCCTTGAACCCCGCCCCGGCGGCCAGCGCCACGACGGAACGGGTCATGACGTCACTCACGGTGTAGACGGAGCCGTACATCGCTTCCTCCCGCGCATATGGCGGCGTTCTCACATGTCCAGAGTCAGCCCTGTCGCCTGGGCCGGCATGGGCCGAACGGTCCGTTCCACGGGGCCGTCCTTCCCGCTCCGCCGAGGGCGGCACGATCGGTCGGGCTGTCGTGACCCGCGCCTGCCACCGTCGACAAGTCACGTCTGTTCCGTCGCTCGACGGACCGGAGGGTGGTCAGTACGCGGAAGCGCCCCGTTGCCGGAACACCTCACGGACGCGTGACGTCAGCGCGGGATCGGGTACCGGCGTGTCCCGCAAGGGGAACGAGATGGCGAGTTGCTGGTACTTCGGCGCTCCGAGCTTGTGGAACGGCAGAACGTCGACGCGTTCGACGCCGTGCAGCCCTGCGACGAACCGGCCAGGCCGTCCACTGCCTTCAGGTCGTCGGTCCACCCCGGCACCAGCACGTACCGGATCCACATGCGCGCGCCGAGCCGGTCCAGGCGCCTGGCGAACTCCAGGATGGGGGCGAGGTCGCCGCCGTCAGCGTGTGGTAGACGTCGGCGTCGAAGGCCTTGATGTCCAGCAGCACGAGGCCGGTCCCCGATGAGGGCGTCTTCGGCTCGGGCGCCGAGGAATCCGGACGTGTCGAGGGCCGTGTACAGGCCGCATTCCTTGCAGCGGCGCAGGACGGCCGCCGTGAAGGCCGGCTGGAGCAGGGACTCTCCCCCGCTGACGGTCACGCCTCCCCCGGCCGTCATGACGAAAGCGCGGTATTCGCCGTGACCGGCCCCGCTGCTGTCGCCGTCGCGGTCATCACGGGTCCTTCCCTCGATGGGTCCCTCACCGTCCATGCTGGTCCTCGGCCGCGTCCTCGGGGAGTGCCGACCGGCGCACTTCCACGTTCCGGCCGTCCCGCTGCGTCGGGACGTATGGCCCACCCCCGCCGCCCCGGTGCACCTGCTGGGGAGCCGTCACCGCCGGACTCGGCCGACCGGTAGCAGGGCCGGCCGGCCCCCCTTGCCGGGACCGGCGGGCCTCGCACCGGACCGGTCGGGGGAGGGACGCTGGAAACGGCACACCGTGCTGGAACCGGCACACAGTCCTCCGAGCCGAGGAGCGGGCGTCATGGTCCGATACGTGTACGACTTCACCGACGGCGGGCGTGAGCTGGCCGGTCTGCTCGGCGGCAAGGGCGCCAACCTGGCCGAGATGGTCCGGCTCGGCCTGCCGGTCCCGCCGGGCTTCACTCTCACCACCGAGGCGTGCCGGGCGTATCTGGAGACCGGCGCGGAGCCCGCCGGTCTCGCCCGAGAGGTCTCCGCGCACCTGGCCGAGCTGGAGCGGGCTGCCGGGCGGCGGCTGGGGCAGCGGGACGACCCGCTGCTGGTGTCCGTGCGGTCGGGTGCCCGGTTCTCCATGCCCGGCATGATGGAGACGATCCTCGACGTCGGGCTGAACGACGACTCCGTGGCGGGCCTGGCGAAGGCGTCCGGCAGCGAGCGGTTCGCCTGGGACTCCTACCGTCGACTCGTGCAGATGTTCGGCTCTACGGTGATGGGTGTCGATGCCTCGCTCTTCGAGGCGTCGCTGGAGCGGTTGAAGGAGCTGCGGGGCGTCCCGGACGACGTCCATCTCGACGCCGCTGACCTGGCCCGGCTCGTGGAGGCGTACAAGGAGCTGATCCGCCGCGAGACCGGCGAGGACTTCCCGCAGTCCCCGGCTCACCAGCTGCGGCGGGCGGTCCTGGCCGTCTTCGACTCCTGGAACAGCGAACGGGCGCGGCTGTACCGGCGCCGCGAGCACATCCCGGACGATCTCGGTACCGCTGTCAACGTACAGCGCATGGTCTTCGGCAATCTCGGGGCCGACTCCGGCAGCGGCGTCGCCTTCACCCGCGACCCGGCCACCGGACGGCGCGGACTGTACGGCGACTACCTGCCCGACGCACAGGGCGAGGACGTCGTCGCCGGCATCCGCAACACCGTCCCCCTCGCCGAACTGGAGCACCTGGACCCGCACTCCTACGGGCAGCTCCGGGCGCACATGCGAGCCCTCGAACAGCACTACCGCGACCTGTGCGACATCGAGTTCACCATCGAGCGCGGAAAGCTGTGGATGCTGCAGACCCGGGTGGGCAAGCGCACCGCCGAGGCGGCCTTCACCATCGCCGCCGCTCTGGCGGACGAGGGCCTCATCAGCGCGGACGATGCCCTGGCACGGGTGAGCGGGGAGGGACTGGCCCGGTTGATGTTCCCCCGCTTCGACGCCTCCGCGACGGGCGCCCCGCTCACACGCGGCCTGCCGGCCTCGCCGGGTGCCGCGGTCGGTACGGCCGTCTTCGACTCCGCGGAGGCGGTACGGCGCCACACCGCCGGTGAGCCGGTCGTCCTGGTGCGCCCGGAGACCAACCCGGACGATCTGCCAGGCATGGTCGCCGCCCAGGCGGTGCTGACCAGCCGTGGCGGAAAGACGTCGCACGCGGCCGTGGTCGCACGCGGCATGGGCAAGGTCTGCGTCTGCGGCGCCGACGACCTCGTCGTGGACACCCGGGGCCGGCGGCTCACCACCGGCGACGGCACCGTCGTCGAAGAGGGCACCGTCCTGTCCGTGGACGGCTCCGCGGGCACGGTGTACGCCGGTGCGGTGCCGCTCGTCGACTCCGCCGTGATGCGCCGGCTGGAGACCAAGGCGGCCGACGGGGCCGACGAGGCTCCGGACGCGGTGGTCGGCGCCGTTACCCGTGCGCTGGAGCGCGCCGACGCGGTACGGCGGCTGGAGGTCAGGGCCAACGCCGACACCCCCGAGGACGCCGCGCGGGCCCGTCGGTTCGGTGCCCAGGGCATCGGCCTGTGCCGTACCGAGCACATGTTCCTGGGCGAGCGGCGCCGACTGGTCGAGCGGATGATCCTGGCCGAAACCGACGCGGACCGCGACCGGGCGCTCGACGCCCTGCTGCCACTGCAACGAGGGGACTTCACAGGCATCCTCACGGCGATGGACGGGCTGCCGGTCACCATCCGCCTGCTCGATCCGCCGCTGCACGAGTTCCTGCCCGACCGCCTCGACCTCGCCACCCGCATCGCCGCCGCCGGGGCCCGCGGTGAGGTCGTGGACACGCACGACGCCGCGCTGCTGGACGCCGTCAACCGCATGCACGAGGAGAATCCGATGCTCGGGCTACGAGGCGTCCGTCTCGGCCTGGTGGTTCCCGGGCTGGTCGCCATGCAGGTCCGGGCGATCGCCGAGGCGGTCGTGGAGCGTGTCCGGGCGGGTGGCACCCCCCGGGCGGAGATCATGGTCCCGCTCGTCGGCGACGTCACCGAGTTCCGGCTGGTGCGCGAGGAAGTGGAGCGCATCATGGCTGAGGTGTCCGCCACGTCCGGCGTCCCGGTGGCCTGCCCGGTCGGCACCATGATCGAACTTCCGCGGGCGGCGCTCACCGCCGGCCCGATCGCCGAGGTCGCGGAGTTCTTCTCCTTCGGCACCAACGACCTCACCCAGACCACTTGGGGCTTCTCCCGCGACGACGTCGAGGCGGCCTTCTTCTCCGCCTACCTCGACAAGGGAGTCTTCGCCGCCTCCCCCTTCGAGACGATCGACCGCGAGGGTGTCGGACGGCTGGTGGAGATTGCCGTCGCCGAGGGCAGGGCCGCCCGCCCCGCCCTGGAGACAGGCGTGTGCGGCGAACACGGCGGAGATCCGGAGTCGGTGCACTTCTTCCACAGCGCCGGTCTCGACTACGTCTCCTGTTCACCGTTCCGGGTCCCGGTGGCACGGCTGGAGGCTGGGCGTGCCGCGCTGGACGGGGCCGGGGCGAGTGACAGCAGATGAACCGGCCACGCCGTCGCGGCCCTGTCGGAACGGTATCCCGCCGGCGATGGACAGCCCTGTGCGGCTGGGCGTCGTCGGCGTCGTTCCGGACCCAGCCGAAAAAGACTTCACCGGTGCAGTCAGGGCCGAACGGCCGGCGATCGGACCCGGACAGCCCATGGCTTCCGCCTCTGGACAGGACCAGCCTGGAATCAGCGAAGGACGCGCCACCCGGTTCACGTCCGGGACGCAGGCACCGCTGAACGCTGCCTGGCCGCGTGCCCCGACAAGTAGGGAGCGCAACGATGACCTCCACCACCACACTGACCGGGGGCCTCCCGGTCGAACACCGTGAACGACTGATGCGAGTCGCACGCGAGGTGTCCTACGTGGCAGGCGGGCGGCTGTTCGAAGAGGGCGGTCGTGCCGACAGGTTCTGGATCGTCCGCACCGGCACCGTCACCCTCGACCTCCGCGTCCCCGGCCGCCGGGCCGCCGTCATCGAGTCGCTGGGACACGGGGAACTGGTCGGCTGGTCCTGGCACTTCCCGCCCTACCTGTGGCATCTGGGTGCCGAGGCGATGACCCCGGTACGGGCCTGGGAGTTCGACGCCGAGGCCGTCCGTGCCCTGTGCGCCCAGGATCCGGTGTTCGGCCGCGCGGTCGCCACCTGGGTCGGCAACGTCGTCGCCCACCGGCTGCACGCCGCCCGGATCCGGCTGCTCGACCTGTACGGCCCCCACGGGAGCGGAAGCCTCCTGTGACACATGTGTCGCGCCCCGAGAGGAGGAGAATCATGCTGTATGGCAGCCCGCGCGTCGTGAGTGATGTCATGACGCACACCGTCGTGGCCGTGGGCCGCGACGCACCGTTCAAGGACATCGTCACGCTCATGCAGCAGTGGAAGGTCAGTGCCCTGCCCGTGCTGGCGGGTGAGGGCCGTGTCATCGGCGTTGTCTCGGAGGCCGACCTGCTGCCCAAGGAGGAGTTCCGCGACAGCGACCCGGACCGGTTCACCCAGATGCGCCGCCTGGCCGATCTGGCCAAGGCGGGCGGACTGGCGGCCGCCGACGTGATGTCCGCGCCGGCCGTCACCGTCCACCCCGACGCCACGCTGGCGGAGGCGGCCCGCATCATGGCTCAGCGGAGGGTCAAGCGCCTGCCGGTGGTCAATTCCGAAGGGCTGCTGGAGGGCGTCGTGAGCCGAGGCGACCTGCTGCGCGTCTTCCTGCGCTCGGACGAGGAGATCGCCGAGGAGATCGACCGGGAGATCGTGCCGTACCTCTTCCCGGCTCCCTCCCAGCCTGTCCGGGTGGCCGTCTCCGACGGCGTGGTCACGCTCGCCGGTCCGTTCCGCGACACTGCCCTCGTTCCCGTCGCCATCCGACTGGTTCGCGCCGTAGAGGGTGTCGTCGACGTCGAGTGCCGGGTAGAGCGCGGCGGACCCCGTGAGACCGTCGCAGCTACTCAGCCCTGACGAAACCGGTTACGGTGTGCGCGGCCGGATGCATGCAGCGTCCGGCCGCGTACTCCCGTCCCAGTAGGTGGTACGTGTGTACCGACTGGCGCCGACGCCGCTCATGAAGGAAGGGACAGTCCGTACATGGTGCGGCCGCCCAGGAGTTCGCGTCCCGTGACCAGTTCTGGCTCGATGCGGACGAAGACTTCGTCCGGCCAGGCCACCCACGAACGAGGGCCGGCCCTCGTCAGCCGGTCGTGATCGGTGGAGTCGGTCACCACGGAGGCGAGCCCGGTGACGACGACGCTCCAGCCCGCGTGCGCCGCGGCATCGACCTCGTCCCCCTCGAAGGCGACCACGGCGCCGTCGACGGCGCGGGCCATCTCGGAGGACGCCGAGGTACGCAGCAGCACGGCGCCGTCCGGCTCCAGCAGGAAGTTGACCGGCAGCACCGCCGGCAGAGCGTCGCGCGTGAAGATGACACGGCCCACGTCGGCCTGCGACAGCCGCCTCAGGCACTCCTGTCGGCTCAGTTCCCGGAACCCGTCGTTGCGGTACATCCGCCAGCCGTCTCTCGCTCGTGGGTCTCGTGCTGGACGGGCCGTGTCACACCGTCCTGGGTGCGACGACTTCCCGGCGCGGACCGCCGAGGGCCACCTTCAGTGCTCCGGTGTCCGCGGCACCGGCGAAGACCTCGTACGCCTCCTCCATGCGCTCCAGCGGGAAGGTGTGGGTCACCAACTGGGCGGTGGGAAGCCGTCCGGATGCCGCCATGCGCAGCAGAGTCGGCGTGGTCCGGGTGTCGACCAGGCCGGTGGTGATCGTGACGTTCTTGATCCACAGGTCTTCCAGGTGCAGGGTCGCCGGCCTGCCGTGCACGCCGACGTTGGCGACGTGTCCGCCCGGGCGCACCATGCGGGTGCACATCTCGAACGTCTCGGGTATGCCCACGGCCTCGATGACAACGTCGGCGCCGAGTCCTCCGGTCAGGTCGGCGACCAGTTGCTCCGGGGTCTCCCGGGCGTCGGCCACCGCGTCGGCACCGAGTTTCCTGGCGGCCTCCAGCCGAGCGCCGGCCAGGTCCACGGCGACGATGCGCTCGGGGGCGAACAGCCGTGCCGTGGCCACGGCGGCCAGTCCGATGGGCCCGGCGCCCACCACGACGACCGTGTCCCCGGGGCGGACGCTCCCATTGAGCACTCCCACCTCGTAGGCCGTCGGGAAGATGTCGGCCAGCAGTACGGCGTCCTGGTCGGTGACCGCGCCAGGCAGGGGGTGCACGGAGAGGTCGGCGTATGGAACTCGTACGTACTCCGCCTGTGTGCCGTCGATCAGGTGGCCGAGGATCCAGCCGCCTCCGCCGAGGCACTGGCCGTACACGCCCTCACGGCAGTAGCGGCACCTTCCGCAGGCGGTGATGCAGGACACCAGGACGCGGTCTCCCGGACGTACGGTGCGCACGTCCGTGCCGACCTCGACGATCTCGCCGACCGCCTCGTGGCCGAGGACGGTTCCGGGGCGCACCTCGGGAACGTCCCCTTTCAGGATGTGCAGGTCCGTCCCGCAGATGGTGACGGCGTCGACCCGGACCACGGCGTCGGTGGGCTCCTTGAGGTCCGGGTCAGGTATGTCCTCCCACGCGGACCGGCCCGGCCCGTGGAACACGTAACCCTTCATCGCGATGCTCACCCTCTCTGCGCTCGGGAGCATCCGGAGCCTCGCTGACCAGCCTCCGCCCGGCGGGCCCTCGACCGTCGGTGCGACGGGGATTGCTCCACAACTCCAGACTCTCCCTGGGGTTCGCGTACGCGCTTGGGCCGGTCGGCCCTCGTGCCCCGCCTGTCGGCCCCGACCTGGTATCGGCGCGCGCGCCACTTCCGAGTGACCGGCCGCAACCGGACGTGCTCCGGCCGCGTGTCCGGCCCCGTCGGCCTCCGAGCAGGGCCGGTCGGCCCGGCTGGTCGGGACCGATTGCCTCTGCCCCGCCCGGTGAGCGCGCAGTGCAATGGCAGTGCAGGTGGTGGCAGCCGCCACCACCGCCCCACCGCAAGCCAGGAGGTGCGTCATGCGCACCGTGAGCCGCACGGAAGCCGATCGGCACCCGACTCGCGACGTCGAGCGGCTGGCCCTCCTCCGGCCCCTCACCCCGTGGCCGGATGCGCCGCACGGGCCAATAGCGACGTGGCCCGCCAAAGGACCGCGCGAGGAGCAGGTGATGGTGCCCGCCGGCCGGACTCACCTGACCGCACGGCTCTCCCTGCCCGCCCCGACCCACGTCGTGCTGTCCATCGCCCACAGTGCCGGAGACGGTCGCCCCGGTCCGTGGTACGAGTACACCGCCCCGCGCCTCCATCGCGCCGGGATCGGCACTCTGCTGCTCGGTCTGCTGACCGAGGAGGAGCGAAGTGACCGGCACAAGCTCTTCGACGTGGTGCTGCTGGCCCGGCGCCTGGAAACAGCGACGCAGTGGCTGCGCCGGGAGACCGGACTGCCCGTGGGGTACGTCGGGAGCGAAGCGGGTGCGCCTGCCGCGTTGTGGGCGGCGGCCGATGACGAGATCCGAGCCGTCGTCTCCCTGGGCGGCCGGCCGGAGCTGGCCGGCCCTGCGGCACTGGCCCGGGTACGGGCGCCGACCCTGTTCGTGGTCGGCGGCCTCGACCCCCAGGGCGCGGGCCTCAGCCGGCTCGCTGCCGACTGGATGAACTGTCGGCACCACGTCACGGTGGTGCCCGGCGCCACGGGCGTCCTGGCGGGTCCCGGTGCCGCAGAGACCCTCACGGATCTGATCCGCGACTGGTTCACGACCGGCCGGGAGTGAAGGCCGCAGCACAGCATCCGGCACTTCCCTGACGGTGGACCTCACTCGGTGTGACGGTCAGCCCCGGCGTGGCGTTCCAGGTGTCCCGAAGGAGCTCTGGCACCTGGAACGTCGCACACGCGCCGTTGTTCGTGCTACCGCAACGCCTCCCGACCTGTGGCAAGCTCCTCCACCAAACCGGCGGCCCATGACTCGATGGCCCGGAAGTCCCGAAAGTCCCCACCCTTGCCGCTCCGCAGAATCATGCCGGCGACCCACCCGTGGGCGCCCTCCTGCAGGCAGCCCCCGAAGGTGACGTGCTCGGCAACGTCCAGTTCGTTCATGGCCCGCTGGACTCCGGGCACGGGCGGGATGTTCCGCTCCCGGGCCGAGGGGTCGAGTGGTCCACTGCTGAAGAACGCCACCGGCCTGAGGCGCAGCTCATGGCGGAACCTGCGTGCGAAGCGGCGGGCGTCCCTGTGCCAGCGTCCCGCGTAGAGCCCGCCGCCGACCACCACGGCGTCGTACGGTTTCACATCCGTCACCGACCGGGCGGGCAGCGCCTCGGCCGCGACGCCCTTCTCGCGCAGGACCGCGGCGACGGTCTCGGCGATCCGGGCCGTCGACCCGTTGGTCGATCCGTAGGCTACGAGCACCTTCTCCGGCATGGCGGTTCACCTTCTTTCGAGGGTCGGTCTACTGCTCACGTGCTGTCTCCTCAGCGGAGGCGGCGCAGATAGGGGTCCTGCGGGCTGCACGGCAGCAGGCGTGCACGGGCGTCCAGGACCGTGAGGCCGCCGGATGTCGCGAGGACCGGGTTGAAGTCGGCCTCGGCCAGCTGCGGCAGGTCCTCGGCCATCCGGGAGAGGCGGTGGAGAAGTTGCTCCAGGCCGTCGAGGTCGACGGGGTCCGAGCCGACCGAGCCGAAGAGCAGCGGAGCGCAGCGCGGTGAGGTGATCAGGTCGTGCACGTCCAGGTCGGTGAGAGGGGCGAGACGGGCCGCCCGATCGGCGAACACCTCCGTGGCGGTGCCGCCCAGTCCGAACACGACCAGCGGTCCGAAGACCTGGTCCTGGACGACACCGGCAAGCAGTTCGCTGCCGCGTTCCGCCAGCGGTTGCACGACGGCCCCGGTCATCAGTCCGTCGAAGCGTGTCCGGAGGTCCCGGTGAGCGCCCCTCACCTGGGATTCGCCCCGTAGATCGAGACGAACGGCACGCTGCGCGCTCTTGTGCACCAGTCCCGGCCAGTACGCCTTCAGGACGACCCGGCCGTCCGGGCCGCCCAGACGCTCCGCGGCACATACGGCGTCATCCTCGGTCTCCGCCCAGGCCCATGGGGACTGGGGGATGCCGTAGCAGCTCAGGAGTTCGGCGCACGTCCGCGGTCCGAGCCAGCCGCCGTCCGGGTGTGCGGTGAGCCAGTCGTCGGCCAGGGCGTGCGCACGTTGGGCGTCGATGCCGTCCGGGACCCGCCTGGTGCCGGGCGGGCGGGCCAGCCAGGCGGTCCGGCGGGCAGCGTGGGCCAGCGCGCGTGCCACCGCGTGCGGTTCGGCGTAGGAGGGGATCGCTCCGCCTTCTGCGGCCGGCAGCAGGCGCACGGGCACGTCCTGCTCCAGGCGGACCAGGACGACGGGGATGCGCCGTCTGCCGGGGCCCTGGGTGACGGCTCGTACCAGGTCGTCACCGGTCGCGGCGGCCACGGCCGTGGGGACGAGGGCGACCACGACGGCGTCGACAACGCGGTGGGCGGTGAGCCGGTCGAGGCAATCGCGCAGCTCGTCCTCGGCGACAGCGGCGGTGACGTCCACCGGGTTGCCGACGGCGGCCCCGTCGGGCAGCACGGCAAGCAGGTCCTGGACCAGTTCGGGGGTGGGGGTGGGCAGGACGAGCCCCGCCTCGGCACACGCGTCCGCGGCCAGTACGCCGGCTCCGCCCGCGTTGGTGACGACGGCGACCCTGGCCCCGGCGGGCAGAGGCTGGGCGTGGAACAGGGCTGCCGTCTCCAGCAGTTCGCCGATGGAGCGGGTCGCGGTGATGCCGGCCTGGGTGAACAGCGCCTGTCTGGTCAGGGTGCCGGTGGCCGCGGCGGCACTGTGGGACGCGGCGGCACGACGGCCCGCGTCGGTGCGGCCGGCGTCGACGGTCAGCAACGGCATCCGGCGGGTGACCCGCCGGGCGGTGCGGGAGAAGGCCCGCGGATTGCCGAAGGACTCCAGGTGCAGCAGGGCGAGATCGGTGACGCCGTCGTTCTCCCACCACTGGAGCAGGTCGTTGCCGCTGACGTCGTACTTGTCGCCGAGCGAGGCGAACGTCGACACCCCGATACCCAGGCGGGACAGCCCGTCGAGCAGGGCGATGCCGACACCACCGGACTGAACGGCGATACCGGCGGTCCCGCGGCTCGGGTGTGCGGCGGCGAAGGTCGCGTCCATCCGCAGCGCCGGGTCGGTGTTGGCGGCACCGAGGCAGTTCGGGCCGACGAGGCGCATACCGTGGGTGCGGCACGCGGTGAGCAGCGCCCCTGCCTGAGCGGGGTCAAGACCTGCCGACACGACCACCAGGGCACGTGCGCCCGCCTTCCCGGAGTCCTCCGCCACGCTGGGCACGGCGGCGGCCGGGGTGGCGATCACGACGAGGTCGGGCGGGACGGGCAGCGCCGTGACCGCGGGATACGACGGAACGCCGAGAAGTGCGTGGGCATGCGGGTTCACGGCGAACAACCGGCCGGTGAAGTTGCCGGTACGCAGGTGGCGAAGCACGGCGCGTCCCACGGAGCCGGGCCGTCGGCCGGCCCCGACGACGGCGACCGTCCGCGGTCTGAACAGCGGCTCCATGCTGGCCACGTCCGCGGTGCGCCCGCGCTCCTCCACCGCCCTCAGATAGGTGTCGTCCTGGTCGAGCGCGATGGTGCAGCGTGTCTCGGGCCCGTCCATGAAGTGGGTGACACGCAGCCCGAGGTCGCTGAACAGACGGAGCACTTCCCGGTTCTCACTGAGGGCGTCGGCCACGAAACACGTGAGGCCGTCGGCCCGGGCGGCGGACGCCAGGTGCTCGACGAGAAGGGTGCCCACGCCGTGGTGATGCAAGCGGTCCGCGACGGCGACGGCCAGCTCGGCCGATCCCCGCTCCTCCCCTTCGTCGTACTCGGCGAGGCCGATGATCCGACCGCGCAGCTCGGCCACAAGCGCCCGGTGCCCTGGGCGGGGCGGCTCACAGGCGTGGTCTGCGGCGAGTGCGGCGGAGTGCGGACTCACGGCGAAGAAGCGCATCCGCAGGTTCTCGGGTGACATCTCCTCGTAGAGCCGATGGAGTTGATCGTGGTCCTCGGGTTCCACGGCGCGGATACGGACGGTGATGCCGTCCGCCAGCAGAGCGTGGATCGCGGGACGCCCCAGGTCATGCGTCATCGGTCTGTCCTCTCTCCTGGGCCGGGTTGCGTCGACCGGTCCCCCGTCGCTCCATCGCTCCGGTGCCGACGGCCTGGTAGCCGGGCGTCGGGCTCACCTCTGCTCGGGCACGACGACGACCGGGCAGGCCGAGCGGTGCAGTACGGAGTGGGCGACCCGGCCGAGCCGTCCATGGGCGCGACGGCCGATCACCATCAGGTCGGCCTCGGCGGAAGCAGCGGGCAGCACGCTGCGCGCCGGGCCCTCGGCGGTGTGCCGACCCACAGCGATGTCGGACGGTGCGTCTTCCAGGGCTGCTTCCAGCTCCTTGGCTGCCCGTTCCTCGTACAGCCGGGCGGGCTCCCCCGTCAGCAGGGGGTGATCAACCGTCTCGTGGGCGGGGCAGCGCCAAGCCCGCACGACAGTCAGCGGCACGCGGCGCAGGCGTGCCTCGGTGAAGGCGAACCGCAGGACGGACGCCGGTGCCTCGCCGAGACCGACGACGATCCTGCTGTGCCGTCCGGCGACAGCCCGGTTGTCGTGGTTGCCGCGCAGCACGACGACCGGGCAGTCGCTCGCGGCGGCCACGGTCCGGCTGACGGACCCCAGCAGCCGGTCCGCGACGCCGCTGCGGCCGCGGCTGCCCACGACGATCATGGACGCGTTGCGTCCGGCGCAGACCAGGGCGTGCTCAGCCTCGTCGGGCACCATTTCGGTGGTGACGGGTAGGTCGGGATGCCGACGCCGGACGCGCCGGGCGGCGGCCCGGAGGATGTCCTCGGCCTGCACCTGAGCGGACGGCTTGCCCAATTCACGTGCGAGCGCCGCCCCTTCGTACCGCTCCCACAGCGCTCCGTAGAGCACGAGGAGGGGCACTTCGTGCAGGGATGCCTCGTCGGCCGCCCAGTCGACGGCCCGCAGGCTGGGTTCGGAGCCGTCCACGCCGGCCACCAGTGGCAGATACATGACGCCTCCTCCTCGCGACGGGGACCGTCAGGGATGCGCGACGACGGCGACGGGTGCGGTGGCGTGGTGCAGCACCGCGTGGGTGACGGCGCCGATGTGCGCGCCGAACGGGTTGCGGCGGATGCGCCTGCCGACGACCACCAGGGACGCGTCGTGTGCGACGTCGACCAGGCGGCGGGCGGGACTGCCGGAGCGAGACACCTCGGCGACCTCGACGTCCGGGTACTTCTGCCGCCAGGGCAGGATCACCCGGGTGAGGTCGGCCGCCTTCCTGCGGGCCACTCCCTCGTCGGGCACGGAGCCGGCGGCCAGCACGTAGGGGTAGTAGGGCGGCAGTTGCCAGCCGCTGACCACGTGCAACGCCGTCCTGCGGCGCTGTGCCTCCTCGAAGGCGAAGGCGAGCACGTCACCGTCGTAACCGTCGATGTCGATGCCGACCACGACCGGCCGGAAAGCGGTCGCCGCGGACGGGATCCCGGCGGGATCCATGACGTGTTCGTCGGCGGCCATCTCACCGGCCCGTACGAGGACCACGGGAATCTCGGTGTGGGCGATCACGGCCTGTCCGACGGAACCGACGAGGTATCCGCCAAGGCCGCTCAGGGCGCGTGATCCGAGGACGAGCAGTTCCGCCTCTTCGACGGCTTCGACCAGTGTGTTCGCCGGTGGGCCGGACCGCTGGTCGCAGCTCACCTCGACACCGGGGTGGCGCAGCCGGAGCCCTTCACCCATCTTCCGTGGGACATGCTCGGTCCAGTACTGGTGGGTTTCGGTGCCGAGAACCGGGTCCTCGGCCATGGGAGCCGGAACCGGCTCCCACACGTGAAGCAGCCGTACCGGCAGGTCGCGCAGCCCGGCCTCGCGGGCCGCCCACTCGGCGGCGGCGTGGCTCTCGGGTGAACCGTCGATCCCCACCGTGATCGTGCGGGTCATGCTGCCCACCTCCTGTATCGGTCCTCTGATTTCAGCGTGTCCCACGCCCGGTCCCAGGAACAGGGACCGCAGGTCCCCGGTCGCGGCCAAGAGTCCCCTCGCCGGGCCCCTACCACCGATCCTGTACGGCGCAGCCACTTCCGGCCGCGGACGACGGGAAGGCGGGCCCACAGGCGACCGAGGCCGGGTACGTCACCGGCGGATCCAGCGGCCAGGGGGCGACGAGTACCGTCGCGTAGACGAGGTGGTAGCCGACGACGGGGTTCGTCGGCGTCAGCGCGGCGCCGATGCCGAGCAGATCGGGCCGACGACGACACGCCGTGGTCCGACACCGATAGTGGTGCGCTTCGGGTACGGCCCCGAAGGGTCCGCGTTACCGCGACGCGGCGTCGACCACATCCGGAGCCCATGACGCACGGAACAGGCGGACGGGGCCCAGACCGGCCTCGACGATCACGGCGTCGCTCCGGCGTCCTCCCCCTCCGCCTGATCCACGGGCACCCGCCACACGAGGCGGGTGCCTCCGTCCTGGGGGCGCTCCAGCCGCAGTTCTCCGCCGAGCTTTTTCGCGCGCTCTTCCATGTTGCGCAGTCCGCTGCGGCGGCCGCCGGGCGCGATGCCGACGCCGTTGTCGGAGACCGTGAGCCGGACCCACTTGCCGTCGGTCTCCAGCGCGACGTCGGCATGGCTCGAGTGCGCGTGGCGGGCGATGTTGGTCAGGGACTCCGTCATGACGGCGACGAGTTGGTCGGCGGTCTCCTTCGGTACGCGCGTGTCGAGCAGGCCCTCCATACGGACTCCGGGCGCGAAGCCCAGCACCGGCGCCATCTCGGCGACCGCCCGGACCGCGCGGGCCCGCAGTGTGGACGACACCGGGTCGTCCTCCCTGGAACGCAAGCCGAAGATCGTCGAGCGGATGATCTTGATCGTTTCGTCCAGGTCGCCCACCGCACGCTGCACGCGTTCCGCCGCCTTGTCGTGCTGGATGAACCGCCCTGCGCTCTGCAGGGTCATGGCCGTGGCGAACAAGCGCTGGATGGCCAGGTCATGCAGGTCGCGGGCGATGCGGTCGCGATCCTCCAGCAAGGCGATCTGCTCCGCGTCCCGGCGACGTTCCGCCAGTTCCATCGCCACCGCCGCCTGAGCGGCAAACACCTGTAGCGGTTGCGTCTCCTTCTCGGTGAACACGGGCCCGCCCGCCTCGCGGACCAGCAGCACCACGCCGCGCACGTGCTCGTCCGCACCAATGGGGACCGCCACCGCCGGCCCGAGGCCCGCGAACCGCGGCGGACCCGCCGTGATCCGTTCGTCGTGCGACACATCCTGACTGCTCACGGGCACGCTCCGGACGAACGCCTCCCCCATGAGGCTGCCGCGCACGGGCAGCACCCGTCCGCGCCAGGCCCCGGCCTCGCGTCCGATCGCCAGCTCCACCGCCAGCTCGTCGGTACCCGGCACCGGCAGGGCCACCACGCCGAGGGCGCAGGCCGTGATCTCCCGGGCCCGTTCGGCGATCAGCCGCAGCGCGCCGCCCTGTTCGGCGCCGGACATCAGCGTGTGCATGATCTCGGCGTTCACCTGAAGCCAGCGCTCACGCAGCCGGGTCTCCTCGTACAGCCGGGCGTTGTCGATCGCCACGCCCGCCGCCACGGCCAGGGTGGACAGCACCGACTCGTCGTCCTCGTCGAACGCCTGCCCGCCGCGCTTCTCCGTCAGGTACAGGTTGCCGAAGACGTGGTCGCGGACCCGGATGGGGACGCCCAGGAAGCTGTTCATCGGCGGGTGGTGTGCCGGAAACCCGTAGGAGGCGGGGTGGTCGGACAGCTTGGCCAGACGCAACGGCTCCGGGTGCCTGATCAGCTCACCCAGGATGCCGTGTCCCTCGGGGAAGGGCCCGATGCGGGCGATCTCCTCCTCGCTGACTCCGACCGTGTGGAAGGCGGACAGCCGCCTGCCGTCCGGGCCGATCACGCCCAGCGCGGCGTACTCGGCGTCGACCAGCGTCGCCGCGGCCTCGACGATGCCACGTAGGGCCTGCTCCAGGTCCAGTTCCCTGCCGACCGACAGCACCGCTTCCAGCAGGCTGTGCACCCTGTCCCGAGTGCCGCGAGCCGCGTCCAGCCTGGCCTGCAACTCGCCCAGCAGTTCGTCCAGCCGCAGCTGCGGCAGGCGCACACTGGCCTCCCGCGTCTCCTCGGACTCGTCCACCGCCGGCCTCCACGCCCAGGGACAGTGCGGCTTTCCGACCGCCTACGTGCCACGGTAGCGGCTGCGGAGCGACCCTGACACGGGAGCTCGCTGCTGCTTCGGGGCCGGCCGGAGATCACCGGGACAGGGACTCGCGACGGCGCTCAGCGGCCTTCGGCTCGCATCCGGTCCTGCGCCTGGGTGGCGATGACGGCGGCCTGGATTCGCCGCTCCACACCGAGCTTGGCGAGCAGGCGGGAGATGTGGTTCTTGACGGTCTTCTCGGCCAGGTACAAACGCTGGCCGATCTGCCGGTTGGTCAGGCCCTCTCCGATGAGGGCCAGGATGTCCCGTTCCCGCTCGGTCAGACCGGGCAGCGCTTCCGGCTCCTCCCCTTGTTCCTCACCGCCCCGCAGCCGCGCCATCAGTCTCGCGGTGGCGCTCGGATCCAGCAGCGACTGGCCGCGGGCCACGGTGCGCACGGCGGAGACCAGGTCGGAACCCTCGATCTGTTTCAGGACGTACCCGGCCGCGCCCGCCATGATCGAGTCGAGCAGTGCTTCCTCGTCGTCGAACGAGGTCAGCATCAGACAGGCCAGGTCCGGCATGCTCGAGCGCAGTTCCCGGCAGACGCTCACCCCGTCGCCGTCCGGCAGGCGTACGTCCAGCACCGCCACGTCCGGACGCAGCGCGGGAACGCGCACCAGCGCCTGCTCGACGGTGGCCCCCTCACCGACCACGGTGATGTCCGGTTCGTCGTCCAGCAGGTCGTGAACGCCCCGCCGGACGACCTCGTGATCGTCAAGGAGGAAAACCTTGATCGCGGTCGCCCGGCCGGCCGGCTCGCTGTGCATCATCGATCGCTCCTCAAGGAGGCGTCCCGCCTACAGGGCCAGTCTTCCCCCAGCCGGGTCCGGGTGCCAGGGCCGGTCGGCCCTCCTTCTCCCCCGACGGGTGGACGCCATGCCCGAGTGAGGTCGACCCCGATGCGTCACACAGGATGCGCGGCGCCGGTCTGCGGCACCGCGCACCGGATGGTCCGGCAGGTGTCACGCCGCCTGCGGGACCACTGCCACCGGGCAGGCCGCGTGTTGCAGCAAGGTGTGAGTGACGCGTCCGAGCTGGAGGCCGAAATGGCCCGACCTGTGCCGGGCACCCACGACGACCAGATCGGCGGCAGCCGACCGCGCCACCAGCACCTTTCGGGCCGGCCCTTCGATCGTCGCCCTGCGCAGTCGCACGCTCGGATGTGCCGTCACCGCTTCGGCGATCAAGGTGTCGATCAGGGCAGAAGCCCGCTCCTCGTGCTGATGCTCGGAACCGGCTGGCGCCCCGACATCGGTACTCTCGTACTCCGGGCACCGCCAGGCCCGCACCACGTCCAGCTCGCAGCCCCTTGTCTCGGCCGCCTCGAATGCGAAGCGAACCGCCTCCCGGCTTGTGCCGGGGTCGCCTGCGCCCAGGAGGACGCGCTCGTGGGCGCCTGACAACGCGGACTTGTCACCTCGGACGACGATCACGGGACAGTCGGACCGGGCGGCGACGGCCAGGCTGACCGAGCCGAGCAGTGCTCCCTTGAGTTCCCCACGTCCTCGTGAGCCGGTGACCACGGCGGTGGCGTGCATCCCTTCGGCCAGGAGCGCGGACACCGCTTCCGCAGGCACGGTGTCCGTGGAGACCTCCAGGTCGGGGTCGTATCGCCGGACACGTTCGGCGGCAGTTCCGACGATGTTGTCCGCCATCACCTGCCCCGAGGAGCGCTCCCGGGTCATGGTCGGCAGAACGCCCTCGTACCGCTCCCACAAAGATGCGTAGACCAGGCGCAGCGGAAGCCGTCGACGCAGCGCCTCGTCCACCGCCCAGTCGATGGCCAGAACACTGCCGTCCGACCCGTCGACGCCCACAACCAGGGGAAGTGCCATCATCCCCACCGCCTTCTTTCTTCCAGCCACCTCGTGCGGCGTGGGTTGCCACTTCTACGGTCGCACCGCCACGGCCGACGTGGCAGGGACTGTCTGGGCCCGCAAGGAGGGACCTTCGGCCCCGGACTAGGCCGACCGGGGCCGCGCCATGAACCCAGAGGCCCCTGGTCCGGCCCCCGTACGTGAGTGAGGCTGTGAATCAGGGGATTACCGCGAGACGAGGCGATCGTCATGGAACGGCTCCAGATGACAAGGCGCCCGCGCCCACCGCGCCGGCCGGATCCACCTGACCTTCGTACACCGTCGGGACGCCCCATGCCGTACTAGCCGATGTTCCGGGCGACCGACCAGGGCCGAGTCCGGGCCGGCCGACGGCCCGGGTCCCGCCGAGGCTTCCGCCCGGTCGACGATGCCGCCGTGCGAAGTGCCGTTGGTGGTCCCACGACCGCCGAAGATCCCGAGTGCGCAGCCGGCGACGTGCTCACAGATACCCGCCTCCCACGGACACCACTGCCCGGACGTCCCAAGAAGGAGCGCCCTCATGAACGCCACCAGCCTCCCACCCGCTCACGAGGACGAGGCGGTTCCGCTCGGCCATGGGGCGGGCGGCCGGATGACCGACGACCTGCTGGACAACACCCATGTGCTGCACGCTCTCGGCGGACGACCGGGCGCCCTGGAGGACGCCGCCCTGCTACCCGACCACCCCGACCTCGTGGTCAGCACCGACGGCTTCGTCGTCAGCCCGCTCTTCTTCCCCGGAGGCGACATCGGCTCCCTGGCCGTCTACGGCACGGTCAACGACCTGGCCATGCGCGGTGCCCGACCGATCGCCCTCGCCGTAGCTCTGATCATCGAGGAAGGATTTGCTCATGCCGAACTCCGCGCGGTGACTCGCTCCTTGCGCGCGGCGGCCCTCGACGTCGGAGTACCCGTCGTCACTGGCGACACGAAGGTCGTGGGACACGGCGCGGTGGACAAGGTGTTCATCACCACCACCGGCGTCGGCCAGCGGCACCTGGCGCTGCGCCCGTCCGCCTCGCTCGCCCGCCCCGGGGACGCGGTGCTGCTCTCCGGCCCGATCGGCCTGCACGGTACGGCGATCCTGTCGACACGCGAAGGACTGACCTGCCACGGCGTCGCCTCGGACAGCAGACCTCTGCACCGGCTCGTCGACGCGCTGGCGCCGATCGGGCGGAGCATCCACAGCCTGCGTGATCCCACCCGGGGCGGCCTCACCGCAGCACTCAACGAGATCGCCCGTGACTCGGGGGTGGCGGTCGAGATCGACGCGGGCTCCGTTCCGGTCCCCGAGGCGGTCGTCTCGGCCTGTGACCTGCTCGGCCTGGATCCACTGACCCTGGGCGGCGCCGGATGCCTGGTAGCTTTCGTCGCCCCCGCGGACGAGGCCGACGCGCTCACCGCGCTGCGCTCGCTCCCGGAGGGACGGGACGCGGTGCGTATCGGCGATGTGCATACGCGAAGCACCGCCGGTCGAGTCGTCCTACGCACACCTGCAGGGATCCGACGCGTGATCGACATGCCGCTCGGCGAGCAGCTCCCCCGAATCTACTGACCCGACGACTTTCCGCGCACGACAGTCGGTACCCGGACAGCGGTGCGCGGGCAAGCAGATCGGGCCGGACCGGCAGCCCCTTACAGCGCCCTGATGGTCTCACCCTCCCGCCCGCACTTCCGGGACCGATCGCTGGCGGAAGGAGCGGGAAGAGGCCGTGCGGCCCTTCCCCGCGTTGCAACAGCGCGAAAGACTGGACTCGGACAGGGACCTCGACCGTCGCGAGCAGGTGACTGCGATGTCGGAAGTGACCACCACCGACCTGTACGAAGTCACCATGGCCCTGTCGTATCTGCGTGAGGGCATGAACGAATCGGCGACCTTCAGCCTCTTCGTCCGCTCACTGCCTCCCGAGCGGGGCTTCCTCGTGAGCGCGGGGACGGAACCGGTGCTCGACTACCTCAGTGATTTCCACGTCACCGCCGCCGACCTGGAGGTGTTCGCCTCCGCCCTGCGTCGGCCCACCGCCGACGTCGCCGCCCTGAGTGGCATGACGTTCACCGGCGAGGTTCGCGCCGTGCCCGAGGGCCGGATCGTGTACGCGGGAGAGCCACTCCTGGAGGTGACCGCTCCGATCTCGCAGGCCCAATTGGTCGAGACCTTTCTGCTCAACCAGATCTCGCACCAGACGACCGTGGCGTCCAAAGCGGTACGCTCCGTCCTGGCTGCTGCCGGGCACCCGGTGGTCGACTTCTCGCTGCGCCGCACGCACGGCACCTGCGCCGGGCTGCAGGCCGCCCGCACCGCGGCGCTGACAGGCTTCGCGGGCACCAGCAACGTGGCCGCGGCTGCCCGATGGGGGCTGCCCGCGTCCGGCACGATGGCCCACTCCTACGTCGAGGCGTTCCCTGACGAGGAGGCGGCCTTCCGCGCCTTCGCCCGCACCCATCCCGGGCCCGTGACACTCCTGGTGGACACGTACGACACGGTGCGCGGGGTGCGCACGGCAGCCCGGGTCCTGCGTGACCTTGAGCGGAGGCCGGGCTGCGCCGTCCGGCTGGACAGCGGCGACCTGGATGATCTCTCCCGGCGGGCCCGAAGCGAACTGGACGCCGCCGGCCTGCCCGGCGTGCGCGTCATCGCCAGCGGTGGCCTCGACGAGTACCGGGTCGACGCCCTGGTCCGCTCGGGCGCGCCCATCGACGTCTACGCGGTCGGCACCCGTGTCGGCACCTCCGCCGACGCTCCCTACCTCGATTCCGCCTACAAGCTCGTGGAGTACGACGGCCACCCGGTCATGAAACTGGCGTCGGGCAAGACGACGCTGCCGGGGAGCAAGCAGGTGTACCGACGTCCGGGCCACCCGGACATCATCGCGCTACGGGAGGAAGAGGCACCGGCCGGTGCGGAACCACTCCTTCGCACGCTGATGCGCGACGGACATCGCTTGAGCCAGCCAGACACCCTGTCCGCGGCACGTGTCCGCCTGACGGCGGACCTGGCGGCTCTTCCCTCCGAGACCCTTCGGCTACGCGCTCCTCAGCCGGGGCGGGCCGTGATCTCGCAGCGGCTGTCCGGGCTGGCGGAAGGGCTTCGGGAACAACTGCTCGCCTCGCACCTCCTCCCCGGGGCCCAAGGGGCACCGGATACACGGCGTGAACCACCGATGTAGTCGGCTGGCGCGTCACGCCGACAGCGGGCAGCGTGGACAGAGACGGGAAGCACGTACGAGTGAGGTGGCCATGCAATCCTCTGAGCCGACAGCACGCGTGGTCGTGGGCGTGGACGGGTCCCCTTCCTCCTACGCCGCGCTGCGCTGGGCGGATCGGTACGCGCGCACCATCGGTGGTGTCGTGGAGGCGGTCCACGTGTGGGACACACCGTCCGCGGCGGGCTTCACCGGTCCCGCCATCGACCCCGACTTCGACCTCCAGCAGGCCCGTGAGCGATTCTCCGAGGAGCTGCATGCCATCTTCCCGGACGAACGGCCGCCGGGTCTCAAAGAGGTACTCGTCGAGGGTGACCCGTCGGAGATCCTGATCCGCGCCTCGGAAGGGGCCGACCTCCTCGTGGTGGGCCGCCGCGGCAGGGGCGCGTTCGCCCGGGCCATGCTCGGTTCGGTCAGCCAGCGCTGCGCTCAGCACGCAGCCTGCCCGGTCGTCGTCGTCCGCCAGGAGCGGGAGACAGACCCCGCCCACTGAGCCGCCGTGGATCAGGGACGCTCGGGTGAGGTCAGGGCGCTGGTCACCTGGCTCGCAGGCGACTTACACGCCACCGTCACTCGAAACCCGTAGCTCCATCTCCGGAGGACGGCCATCGAGTGCGTCACTGTGCAGTGGGACACACCGCACGCAGGGCAGCCACTTCCTCCGGCGGCAGCTCCGGCGCCACGACGGTCAGGGGCAGGGAAGCCATGTCGGCCGAGTCGATTCCATTGCCGCGCCCAACGGCGCACCGCTCACGACTCGGCCGCCGAGGTGATGCGCCGCCCGGTCAGATGTTCCATGTCCACGGCCAGCCAGTCGATCCGCCGTCCCCCCGCCCAGGGCCTGGTGTGCGCGGCCTCGTCCAGCCGTTCCGCTTCAACGGGATCTGTCACGGCCCGGCAACGACCCACGACCAGGACGCTCCATCCCTGGCTCATGGCGTCGTCCACCTGGTCGACCTCGAAGGCGACCCGCTGGTCCACGGCCGAGGCCGTTGTGGAGCCGGGGGCGGTACGGAAGGCCACGGCCCCGTCCGTCACCTCGTAATTGACCGGAAACACGGCAGGACCGTGCTCCGAAGTGAACGCGATGCGACCCACTCCGTGAGTGGAGAGCAGGCCCCGGCACTCCTCTTCGCCGAGGCCGAGCAGGTGCGGGTCGCGCAGCGCCGATCCCCGCCCGGGCGGTCGGTCCGTGCCACCTCCCTGCAATGCGCCGTACGTCGTCCCCAAGGCGTCTGCCAGCCGCACCAGAGTGCCGGAGCCCGGGTCGGCCGTATGCGTCTCCAAGTAGGACAGATAGCCGGGTGCCATACGTGCTCTCTCGGCAACCGCTTCGATGCTGAGACCCTTGCGGCGACGGGCTGCGGCCAGGCGCCGCCCCACGTCCCCCGCGTCACCGCCGTACACCGAGCCATGGTGCGTCCGGCCGGCAGTCCGCGTCGCCTGCGGCATCGACCGCCGCGGTTCCCCGAGCCGGTCCACATGCGCGTCGGGGCCGGGGAACACCAGCGTGACGTCCCCGGTGTCCGACCAGCGCACGTCGTACGGGGGCGTCCCGTCGTCGTGGTGCAGGCCGACGATCTCACCGTCCCGCCGAGTGACACCGGTGGAAGGGCTCTCGACGACAAGCCGGTCGCCAACGTGTGCGTACATGACCGTCCCTCTCCGTCGATGAGGCTCTCCACCCAGGGTTACGCGCCGGCGCCGTGCCCACTAGACGGCTGAGGGTCCCGACGTGGTACCGAACGGCCCTCTTCGCGCGTGCACCAAGGCATGAAACGCGGCCGGTCCCCCACGAGCGTCGTAGTGACCTGACAGGGCGGCTGCGTCGGCTCTCTGCGGGCATCGACGGGAGGCGATCTCCTCGTCGGCCGTCCGCACGTCGACGCGTCGTAGACGTCCTACGGAGCACCGCGAACGATCAGGGCCGGACGACCCATGAGGAACCCGGGCGGTGCCCGAAGGGCCCCTGTTGCACCGGGTCCCACGGCGTGACGCTGGAGACGACAGCCGGAGGTGGTCACGATGCGCTGGAACAGAACCATTCGACGGTCTCTGTGGCGCTGGCGCCGCAATCCGCTGCGTCGGCGCGAGGACGTGCTCGAGGCATGGATCCTGCTGATCGTCTGGCTCGTCATCGCTCTGGTGGGCCCCGTCGCAGGAGTGCTCGGGGCACAGGTCTCCGCCCACAGCGCCGCGCAGCGACGCGCGGAACGCCATGCCGTCACCGCCACGCTGGTGTCGGACGTACCCCACAACGCTCTGGCCGACGGGACGACGGGGGGCCGCGTCGACGCGACCGTGCGCTGGACGGCGTCCGACGGTACCCGGCACTCGGGCAAGGCCGCGGTCGACGGAGGACTCAAGGCGGGTTCCCGCGTGTCGGTCTGGACGGACCGGCAGAACAACTTGACGCCCGCGCCCCCGACCGTGACACAGGCAGGCGTGGACGCCGCCTTCATGGGCGCCGCCTCGTCGTTCGCCGTCGTCACGGCGGCGGCTGCCGGCTACTACGGAGCCAGGCTGGTCCTCAACCGTCGACGACGCACGGCATGGGAGGACGAGTGGCAGCAGATCGGGTCCCAGTGGGGACGCACGGCCATCTGAGCCGAGCCCCGTGGGGCCTGAGGACCGACCTCCCGGAGCGTGGCCGGGGAAGAGTCCTCTCCGGGCTTCGAGAGACCGTGAGGCGGAAGGAGAGGCGCTGAGCGGCGTCTTGATCGGAAGGGTGGCTGGTTCCGCCTCGAGTCTCCATGCCATCGCCTGGGCGGCCCGGGATGCCGAAGTACGGAACCTTGATCTCCGGCCTGAACCCGTTCACCGAACTGATTCTCGGCAGCACGACGACCGGGCTCGCCGCACACGCCGAGTGCCCCGTGGTCGTCGTACGGGGAACCGCGGCACGGACAGGGCCTCTGGTGCTGGGCGTGGACGGACCGCCCATCGGGGTGACAAGCGTCCGGTTCGCCTTCGGGTGGGCGTCACGCGCACGGCGCGCACATCACAGCGCTGCACGCGTGGGCAGCCTGGAACGCCCCGCTGCCTGCTCCCACGGACCCGTATGAGGATGGAGTATCCCACCGCAGCCCACGAGGCACGGCCGACGGCGATCGCGAGGACCCTGCCGACGGTAATCTCGAACCGAACCCTCCCGTGCCTCGCAGTTCAACCGCCTCTGCGCTGCGCCCGTCCGGTTTGTTCAGCAAGCGTTGCCAGGAGTGGGCCGCCCAGATCGCTTCCACATGCCCAGACAGGTGCCGGAAGCGATACTGGTACCAGCCGCAGGGCGGCACCTGCCATGAGTCCCTGGGACTCGGAAGATCCACGGCCGGCCACCGCGGCGGCGCGGTCGCTGCCGGAAGGGGGCGTCACGATGCGCTGTTGGAGCGCCTGCTCGGGCGCACCCGTCACCCTCGTCCCGGTCAGCGCGAAGGTGGGCGTCCGTCGGACGCCCCATCTGAACGTGCCGTTCTCGCGTAGGCGTTGCCACGGGCCGTGGGCGTGAGGGACGTGGGCCCCTCCGACGGCACTGGGCGGTCACCGGCCGAAACGGGCACCGACCCGCTGGGGGACCCGTACCTGCGCACACGGTTCGCGCTTCCCTCTCGGCCCGCCACCTTCTTGCGGCGTCAGCGGCTCGTCGTTCACCTGAACCAGGCCCTACACACACCGCTGACGCTGGTCAACGGGTCGGCTGGCGCAGGGAAGACACTTCTGACAGCCGACTGGGCAGCGGGTCTGCGGTTGCCGGTCGCCTGGCTGACCGTAGAGGCCGGCGATCACCGGCCCGGTGTCTTCTGGGCCTACGTCTTCGAGTCCCTGCGCCTGTGTGGGGCACGGGCGGCCGACGCCGCGGGGGCACCCGCTGACGCGAGCGGCGTGGGGCAACGGCTGCTGGCGTCGCTCGCCGCCGAACTGAACGGCCTCGACCATCCCGTGGTCCTCGTGCTCGACGAGTACGACCGGATGACCAACCCCGAGGTCGCCCGACAGCTGGAGTTCGTCCTTCACCACTCCGGGCCGGGACTGCACCTCGTGCTCGTCACCCGCACCGAGCCCTTGCTCCCACTGCACCGCTACCGGGCTGCCGACCAACTGACCGAGATCCGCGGCGCGGAGTTGTCCTTCACGCCGGAGGAAGCCGGGGCGCTGCTGCGACTGCACGGAGTGCACCTTCCCGGGCCTGCCACGTCCGCCCTGGTGGACCGCACCCGGGGCTGGGCCGCCGGGCTGCGGCTGTCCGCCCTGGCGGCCCGGGAGAGCACCGACCCCGAGCGGTATCTGAAGGAGTTCGAGGCGGACCACAGCACGGTCGCGGACTTTCTGCTGGCGGAGGTCCTCAAGGGGAGAACGGAGGAGTCGCAGGACCTGCTGCTGCGGGTCAGCGTCCTGGACCGATTCTGCCCGGACCTGGCCGACGCCCTCACACTGCGGACCGACTCCGAACGGCTCCTCGCAAACCTGCACCGGGAGAACGCGTTCATCGAGCGGCTGGGACACTCCTGGTACCGGCTGCACCCTCTCTTCCGGGAGATACTAAGAGCGTCCGCCAGTAGGTCACCGGATGCGGGGGCTTCGGGGGCGGTTGGGCCAGCGATAGAGGGTCCTTGCCCGGCGGATGAGGCTACGGATGGTGATGATCGCGGTGCCGAGGGCGATGAAGAACTCGACGCAGACGCGGCGGCGTTCGGTGCACCGGCGGAGCTTGCCGAAGTTGTTCATCCACGAGTTCGTGCGCTCCACGACCCACCGTCCGTCGGCTTGGATCGGGGTCTGTTCACCCCGTTTGGCGATCTTCGCGGTGATGCCGCGTGTGTCTAGGTGGGCGTAGACCGGCCGGTAGTCGTAGCCCGCATCCAGGCTCAGCGCCGGTCGCTCGGGCAGCGGGCCGAGCGTCTTGGCGAGGTCGGCGTAGCGGTCGAGGGTGGCGGGCAGCATGGTGTGATCGCGAATGTTGGCCGGTGCGGGCTCGGTGACCAGCGGGATGCCGTACGCATCGGTGAGCTGTGAGCGTTTGATGCCTTGTTTGGCCCGGTCGACGGGGCTCTTGCCCGCGCATTCGCCGCCCGAGGGGGCCTTGGTCTGGCAGCCGTCGGCGCTGAGCTGTTCCAGGCCAAGGCCGATCATGCGGTCGTAGGCGGCGAGCGCGGCCAGGCGCAGGGCCTCGCCCGCGCCGACCGTTATCCACTCGTCACGGCGCCTGCGCAAGGTGGTCGCCGAGCATGTCGCGTCCGCCACTCGCTCGTATCCCATCCCGGACACCAGTACTTCGATGAGCTTGTCGAAGATCACCTCATCCGGGATCCGCCGACGATGACATCCCAGCGGATGGGTACTGACCCGCTGCGGCAATGACGCAAGGAACTCGGCACGGATGGGGGCGATGATCAACGAGGGCACGACAGGCACATCTCCTCCTGTGAGCGCAGCTCGGCCTGGGGTGGCGTGGCCGCCTGGTCAGTGAGCGGCGTTCTCGGCGACCGGCTTTGTCTCGGCCGCTGGAGGTTGCGCTGTGGCGGGGGATCGCAGCAGGGTGGCGGCGAGGAGGAGAGCGACGGCGACGAGGCCCGAGCCGATGCGGAAGGCGAGCTGGTAACCACCCGTGAGTGCCGAGGCGGTGCTTGCCCCGTCGCCCAGCAGGGCATCCGTGTGCGAGGTGGCGAGTGTGCTGAGGACCGCGAGGCCGAACGCGCTGCCGATCTGCTGCATGGTGTTGAACATGCCGGAGGCGATCCCCGAATCCTGGGGCGTGGCCGCTGACATCGCAAGCGTGGCGAGCGACGGCATCGCAAGGCCGAAGCCGATGCCGAGCGGCAGCAGCGCGGGCAGGACGTCCACGACATAACTCCCGCCTGCCGGTACGCGGCCGAGCGCGGCGAGTCCTGCCGCGATCAGCACGAGTCCTGGAAGGAGTACGGCACGGGGGTCGAAGTGCGCGATCAGTTTGGGCGAGAGGCCGAGGGACAGTGCGCCGATCGCGACCGAGACCGGGAAGATGCCGAGGCCGGTGTGTATCTCGTCGAAGCCGAGCACCTTCTGCAGGTAGAGCACGCATAGGAATTGGAAGCTGAACATCCCGGCCACCATGAGGGCCTGGATTCCGAGCGCTCCCGAGACGTTGCGCGAGCGGAACACACGCAACGGCAGGAGCGGCTGGGGCGCCTTCGCCTGGCGGGCGACGAAGGCGAGGAGCAGGGTGAGCGCCGCGGCGCCGAAGCTCAGCGTGTGCGCGGAAGTCCAGCCGTAGTTGGTGGTCTCGGCGATCGTGTAGACGCTGAGCATCAGTGCGGATGTGACCAGGAGCGCACCCACGACGTCGGTCCCCTTGCCGAGGCCGACACCGTGCTCGGACGCGAGCACGCGCCCGGCCAACAGCGCGGCCACGATGCCGATCGGTACGTTGACGAAGAAGATCCAGTGCCAGCTGACGGTCTGCGTCAGGGCGCCGCCGGCGAGGAGGCCCATCGAGCCGCCGGCGGACTGGACGAAGCTGTAGACGCCGATGGCCTTGGCCCGCTCCTTCGGCTGCGGGAACAGGTTCACGACCATGCCGAGGGTGACGGCGGAGGTCACCGCGCCGCCGATGCCCTGGACGAACCGGGAGGCCAGCAGCACCGCCGGGTCCTGGGACACACCGCACAGCAGCGAGGCAGCCGTGAAGAGGATGAGGCCGGTGATGAAGACGCGCTTGCGCCCGATGAGGTCGCCGAACCGTCCGGCAAGCAGCAGCAGACCACCGAAGGGGACCAGGTAGATGTTGACCACCCAGGCCAGACCCGACGAGGAGAACCCGAGGTCGCGCTGGATGGACGGCAACGCCACGTTCACGATGGTCCCGTCAAGGATGACCATCAACTGCCCGGCACAGAGCACGGCCAGTGCCGACCAACGCGATGTCTGTGCTGATGAGTTGGTTCTCCGCACGGGAACCCCTTCCAATGGTGCACGACTTGTTACAGCAGCCATCTTCTGTAACCATGACGCGCTGCGGAAGGAGGCACTTTCATGTCACGCAGTCACACCGGTGTGTCCGACCAGGTCGGCAACGAGGCATGCCCGATCACCGAGGTCCTCGACCACGTCGCGGGCAAATGGAGCATCGGAATCCTCGTCGCCGCCGTACACGGGCCGGTCCGGTTCACCGAGTTGGAACGCAGCATCGAAGGCATCAGCCGACGCATGCTCACCTTGAACCTGCGCAAGCTGGAACGCGACGGCCTGCTCATCCGGACCGTCTACCCCACCGTGCCACCCAAGGTGGAATACAGCCTCACGCCCATGGCCCGCGAACTCCACGCAACCCTCACCGAGCTCGTCGGCTGGGCGGAACACCACCGAGCCGACATCACCGCCGCCCGCGCCACCTACGACGCCGCCACGGCACCAGCTCCCTGACGCCGACGGAGGACCCCGCAGGCGCTGAACGATCACCTACTGGCGGACGGCCTAAGGGCCCATCTGCGCGAACGCCTGCCCGGTGCGGAAGCGGAGCTGCACCTGCGAGCCGCGCGATGGCTACGCCGTTCCGGCTTCCTCCCAGAGACGCTCGTCCATGGAGCCGCGGGCGGCGACTTCGACCTGGCCGCCGGCGCGCTCGTCAATGACCTTGCGATCGGGCAGCTCTTCACGGGCCTGCGCTCGGACGCTCTGGCCCAGCTCTTCACCGGCATGGGGCCCGAAGCAAGGAGCCCGGCGAGCGACCTCGTGCGGGCGGCCGGGGCATTGGACCGACGCGACCTCGATCAAGGGCTGGGCTGGCTGCGACGGGCCCAGGAACAGCTCTCCGCGACCGAGGAGTCTCCCGTCCTGGCGGCGGCCCGGCTGAGCTGGGCGCTGCTGGAGGCGCTCGCCGCCCGGCTCACCGGATGCCCTCCACGGGCCGAGCAGGCCGCCGCGACGGCCGAGGCGCTGCGCCAGGACCTGCCTGACCACCTGCTGGACGAGCACCCGGAACTGACCGCCCTGCTGATGACACACGTGGGTTCGGCCCGCCTGTGGGAAGGACGCTTCGACGACGCACGTGACGTACTGACCCGTGTGGCCAGTGCCCCGGGCGGATCCGCCACCGTCCTGCCCCGGACGGAGTCGATGGGGCACCTGGCCCTGCTCGACTACCTGGGCGGCTGGCCCGGGCGGGCGGAACGCAGGGCGCTGGCCGCGGTGGCCGAGGCGGAGCGGGCGGGTCTGCCCCGGCCCCCCGGCGCGGGCCTGGGCCGACTGGTCCTGGCCGCGGTGGCCGTGGACCGACAGGAACTGGACCGGGCCCGAGTCCTGCTCGACGAGACGGCACGGCTCCCGGCGCGGGAGCACGACCCGGTACCGACGGCGGGTCGGGCCATGACCGTCTCGCGCCTTCTCCTCGACGGCGGTGAAGCGGACGCCGCTGCCGAGGCGGCGGATCCGGCCGTGTCCGCGGCAGTGGCGTCTCCCTGGGCGGAGAGTCACGCGGCGGTCGTCCGCTCCGCCGCCTGCCTCGCCGACGGACGGCCGGACGAAGCCGTGCGCCTTCTCCAAGGCGTCGGTGGCGACCAACCGGTGTGCGCCGTCGAAGCGGCGGGGATCCAGGTCGCCGCGGGGCGTCCCCGCGCGGCGGCAGAACTGCTCGGCGCCGTTCGCTCCGAGGGACGCACCGGCCCCGCGGTGAGCGTGGGGGCGGCGCTGGTGCGGGCCCGGGTGGCGCAGGAGTCGGGAGACACGGTCACCGCCCGCCGGCTCGTCGCACGTGCGCTTCTCGACGCCCGGCGCGAGCGACTGCGGCGTCCTTTCCTCCAGGCAGGAGGCTGGATCGAGCCGCTGTTGGCCGCAGCCCCGCTGCACGAGCTCACCGAGGGCTGGCTCCCGTCCGGCCGACGACAAACGCACGGCGAGCCGGTGCAGCCCGTAGCCGACCCCGCGCTCCTGGTGCCGGTGGAACTGAGCGGACGCGAACGTGACGTGTTGCGACGGCTGGCCCGCATGATGTCCGCGGAGGAGATCGCCGCCGACCTCTACGTGTCGGTCAACACGGTGAAGACCCATCTCAAGAGCGCCTACCGGAAGCTGGCGGTGAACCGGCGCAGCGACGCCGTACGCCGGGCGCGCGACCTCGGCCTCCTGTGACCTCCCCCGCGAGGGGTGAGGCACGCGGCGCCGCCGCAGAGGTGCGATGGGAGGAACGTGCCGCAGCGCACCGGTCGACCCGGCGAGGTGAGACGACGTGAAGCACTGGCGGGCCCTGGCAGTCCTCGGTACGGCCCAGTTCCTGATGGTTCTGGACACGTCCGTGATGAACGTGTCGATCAGCCAGTTGGTCGAGGACTTCGACACGGAGGTCACCGCCATCCAAGCCGTCATCACCCTGTACGCGCTGGTCATGGCCGCTTTCATGCTCATCGGCGGCCGCTTCGGGGACATCCTGGGACGGCGGCGCATGTTCCTGACGGGAATGGCCGTCTACGGGGTCGGGTCGGCCGTGACCGCCGTGGCACCCAGCCTGTGGGTGCTCACGCTGGGCTGGTCCGTCATCGAGGGGCTCGGGGCCGCGATGGTGCTGCCGGCCATGGCCGCCCTGGTCGCGGAGTCGTACCGCGGACGGGACCGCGCTATCGCCTACGCGGTCGTCGGAGGGCTCGCCGGCGCCGGGATCGCGGTCGGCCCACTGCTGGGCGGCTGGATGACGACCTACCTCACCTGGCGGCTGGTCTTCGCCGGTGAGGTACTCGTCGTCGTGGCCGTGCTGCTGTGCCGGCGGGTGATCGCGACACCCATCCCGGCCGCGCAGCGCCCCCGGCTGGACGGAGTCGGCGCGGCGCTCTCCGCCGTCGGGCTGGGACTGGGCGTACTCGGGGTGCTGCAGAGCAGCACCTGGGGCTGGGTCGATCCCCGCAACCCACCTTTCACCGTCCTGGGCTTCTCCCCCACCCTGTTCGTCATCGCTGCCGGAATCGCCGTGCTGGCCCTGTTCCGGGTCTGGGAAGGGCGCCGAGAGGCCCGGGGCACCGACCCTCTGGTGCACCTGTCCCTGCTGGGCAGACCCGTACTGCGGGCCGGCCTGACAACCCTGCTCAGCCAGAACCTCATCCTCCTCGGCCTGTTCTTCGCCATCCCGCTCTACCTCCAGGTGGTGCAGGGTTTCAACGCCTTCCAGACCGGGCTGCGCCTGCTGCCGGTGTCGGCCACCATGCTGGTGACCTCCCTGTGCGGGTCCGCGCTGGGGCACAGGATGGGACCGCGCCGGGTGGTGCGGCTGGCCCTGGCGATTCTGGCGGCGGCCGTCGTGTGGCTGCTCGCCACGATCGACCCGGTCATCGACGACGCCCAGTTCGCCGGGGCGATGGCCGTGCTCGGGGTGGGCGTCGGACTGCTCGCCTCGCAGCTCGGCAACGTCGTGCAGTCCGGTGTCGGTGAGGAGGAACGCAGCGAGGCCGGAGGGCTGCAGTTCACGGCCCAGAATCTGGGCTCGTCGCTGGGCACCGCGCTCATCGGCTCCATACTGGTCGGCGCACTGGCAGGCGCCTTCACCACCCAGGTCGCGGACGACCCCCGGCTGTCCCCGGCCGCCCGGGACGAGGTCGGGGTCCGTCTGGAGGCCGGCATCACCTTCGTCCCGACCGAGCAGGTGCGTTCCGCGGCCGAGGAAGCCGGGCTGCCGCCGTCCGAGGTCGACGCCGTGACGGACTCCTACGCCTCCGCCCAGTTGGACGGGCTGAAGGCGGCGATCCTGGCCACGGGCGGCGTCGCGCTCGCGAGCTTCCTGGTCACCGCACACCTTCCGACCGCCCGAGCAGGCCGCCCGTCCGAACCCGAGCCCGAACCCGGTGCTGGGAACCGGACAGCCGAACCGTCCGGGCCGACGGGCTGAACTCGAAGGAGACACAGGTGACCGCGGGCGAGACCGGGACAGGGCGATCCACGGACCGGCGGGAGCGGCGGGCCGCGCACCGGGCCCACGCGGACTACACCGGCGGTGTCTACGGGTCCATGCTCGCGGCCTCCGTCGTGATCGGCGCCGGCGCCCTGGGCTCGTTCCCCCGCGCCGAACTGGTTCTGCTGCTGTTGCTCACCAGCCTGGTGTTCTGGATCGCCCACGTCCACGCCGAACTGTTCGGTGCGCGTCTGGCGCGGCGCCCTCCGGACCGGCGGGTGATCCTGCGGGTGTGCCGCGAGGAGTGGCCCATCGTGAAGGCCGCCGTGCCTCCGGCCGCGGCGATCGCCGTCAGCCCCGTGCTGGGGCTGGACGTCCAGGGCACCCTGTGGCTGGCGCTGTCCGTCGCCGTCACCGGGCAGGTGGGCTGGTCCCTCGCCGCGGCACACCGCGCGGGCGCCCCACTGCGGCTGATGGCCACCACGGCGACGGTCAATGTACTGCTCGGTCTGGCGATCGTCGTCGTCAAGATCGCAGTGACGCACTGAAAGGCACTGGCACTGCGGCCGGAGTCACCTGTACCGGGTGAGGGCGCCGGGGGGTGAGAAGGCGCAGGATCGTCGCACAGAACAATGTCCGCCCCGGAGCCCCGGACGGTGTCCCGAGCCCCGTCCGGTGGAGGGACCGCTCGTGCGCTACGAGATCCGCATCGAGGGACACCTGTCGGAGACGCTGGCCAACGCGTTCCCGGAGCTGGAGCACGTCGTCATGTCCGGCCAGACCGTTCTGTTCGGCACGGTGATCGACGAGGCCCATTTGTACGGGCTGCTCACCCGCTGCCAGTCACTGGGACTGCGCGTCATGGAGATGCGGCAACTCCCGGAATGACGCCCGCGGACGGTGTGCGTCGGCCCGCTCGTCGTTCCACGGCCGGCCTCACACCCGGGCGGCCGTGATCCGGCCGGAGCGGCAGGCCGCCGTCAGGGCTTCGTGGTCGCGTTCGTTCTGGTCGGCGTAGGCGTGGGCGAACTCGGTGAGCGCGCGGTCGAAGCGGTCGCTGCCACCCAGGTACGCCGCGAGCGCGATGGGGTCGCCGGAGCGGGCGTGGGCTCTGGCCAGGCAGGCTCCACACAGCCGGGCGAAGCGGGAGAGCAGGTCGGGTCCCATGGTCTCTGGTCGCGCGATGCCCTTCCAGTCCCACAGTTGACGCACGTAGAAGTCCCGACCCTTCCCGTCGAGGCCGGTGACGTGCGTCCAGCCGAGGAAGATGTCGCTGGTTGTCTGGATCAGGCGTTGGCCGGTCACGACCCGGCGGCCCTGGTTCGCGTGGCGTTCGCCGCCCGTGTGGGCCGCCAGCACCGATTCCGAGGCTTCCTTGGCCTGGAGCAGCAGGGGGTCGTCGTCGTCCCTGCCGAGCAGGAGCAGTACCCAGCAGCGGGTTCCTACGCTGCCGACGCCGACCACTTTGCGGGCCATGTCCACGAGCCGGTAGTGGCGCAGCAGGTGCCGGCGCTCGGGCGGCAGTGACCGTGCGTAGCCCTTCACGACGGACCGCAGTTCCTCCTCCCGTCCGGCTTCGGCAGGGTCGGTGAGCAGATCGGCGAGCGGGGTGATCAGCGGCGGGTCGGGGGTGATGCGCCGGCCTTCGGCCGTGACGCGGGTGAGTTTCGCGAACGCTCGCATGTGGGTGCGTGTACGGGCCTTCACAGCCGCGATCCTGAGCCGGTGCTCCGCTTCCCCCGCGGCCTCCGTCGCCAGCAGTCGCCGTACGTGGTCGGCGTCGTCCTGGGCGTACCAGATGTCCAGGGTCGGCATGCCGGCGAATCCCCGCATGCGCTGCCGGTAGGCCCGCACACAGGCCCGTACGGTGCGGTCCTGTTCCGTGGACGAGAAGCCGTTCGACCGGGCCGCGATCACGAACCCGGCCGCAAGACGTTTGACATCCCATTCGAAGGGACCTGGCAGCGTCTCGTCGAAGTCGTTGATGTCGAAGACCAGGCGGCGCTCCGGTGAGGCCAGAAGCCGGAAATTCAACGGGTGTGCGTCCCCGCACAGTTGCACCTGGAGTCCGCTGCCGGGAAGGGGCGCCAGGTCCGCCGCCATGATCGCTGCCGCGCCGCGGTAGAAGCGGAACGGCGACTCCAGCATACGGCCGTAGCGGATGGGCACCAGGGCCGGGACACGCTCGCCGGACTGGCGCTCCAGCAGGTCGACCGGATCGCCTCGTCGTTGTCCCGTCTCGTACCAGCCGTGACACGAACGCGAGGCCCGCTTACGGGCCTTCCTGCCGTACGCGGCTCGCTCGGCGGGTGGCAGGGAGGCGGTGAAGACGCTGGGTATCGTCATGGTCCGGCCTCCGGTTCTTCCACGGACCCGGCTGCGGAACGCGGCGGCGCCGTCGCCCCTCGGCGCTGGCGGTTCAGTCCTGCCTGCACCGCGCTCGCCAGGATCCGGGCGGCGACACCGACCAGCAGCAGCCCTCCCGTCATCTGGGCCATCGTGAGCACTCGCCCGGTCTGGGAGCGTGCCGTGATGTCGCCGAAGCCGACGGTGGCGAAGGTGGTCAGGGTGAAGTACAGCGCGTCCGTCCTGTTCAGCGGCTCGCTGAACGAGCCGGGCGCGGAGCGCTCCAGCAGGTAGTAGGAGCCGGCGAAGAGGACCAGAAAGAGCACCAGGGTCGCGGCCAGGCCCTCGATGGCTCGCAGACGCGGATGAGGGGAACGTGCGATGGCCCGCACTTCCCAGCAGAACACCAGGAGGACCGCGAGCAGGCCGCACACCAGCAGCACCGCTGTACCGGCCGTGAGCCGCTCGTCCAGCGGCAGCAGGTAGTAGGCGGTGACGAGCCCGACGGCGACGGACACAGCGCGCACGACCGTGATCGCCCCGGCGGCTCGGCGAGAACGGTGCCCGCCACGTGGGGGCGGTCCTGACGAGGTGCGGCCCTTGCCGCCTCCTGAGGTGGTATCGCTCATTTCACGTCTCTTCGTCTCGTCCGGGCCCGGTGGACAGGTGTTCCCGAATCCCACCTCACTGCCACGCCGTCAGGCCGGGATCACCCCTGACGGGTGATCCCGGCCCTCGGTGCCGGCCCCGACCCTGAAACGGACACCTATCAGTCCTGCGGTGCTCACGGGCTGTCCCCACCGGGCGGCCCGGCGGCGACCGGCCGGTCCACGAGGAGGCGCCATGACCGTGCCCCGAGATGCGGGACCCCCGGGCCGGGGTGGCGGGTCCGGCGGGGCGGTCCCCGGAGCCATGGACGACCCTGCGCACGTCCTCACCCGGCTCGGCCGGTCCTGGACCTGGCTCATGGGATCGGCCGTCGCCACGCTGGTCCCCGGCGTCCTGGTCCTGGTCTGGCCGGAGGCGACCCTGCACGTCCTGGCCGTCCTCGTCGGCCTGTACCTGCTGCTGACCGGTGTGTTCCGGTTCGTAGCCGTCTTCGCGCGGGAGGGACACGAGCGGCTGCCCGGGCTTCTGCTGACCGTGCTGTACCTGCTGGCCGGGGTGCTGTGTCTGCGCAACCCGCTGCAGACCATCGCCGCGCTGTCACTGATCGTCGGCATGGTCTGGCTGGTGTCCGGCATCCTCACCCTCTACACCGCCCTGGTCACCCAGAATCTGCCGCACCGCGGCCTGGTCATGGGGATGGCGGTACTGGCGGTCGTCGCCGGGATCGTCGTCCTCGCGCTGCCCGCGGAGTCGGCCCGTGCCCTGACCCGGCTTCTCGGCCTGTGGCTGGTCCTGCTGGGGCTGGCCGAGGCGGTGGCCGCCCTGGGGTGGCGGTCCGCGCTGCGCGGGGCACGCCCGCCGAAGGCAGGAACGCCCGCAGCCATGACCTGACCACGGGCCGGTGGAAGGAACATCGATGGCCCCGAGCACCCCGGCCGGAGCGCCCGGCTCCGGCGGGCCTGGCGACCGCTCCCCCGCCCTGTCGGCCGGTGAGCGGGCGGAGTACGAGCTTCTGCGCCGGCAGGCGTCGGTACGCCACCGGCGGGCCCGCGTGGCCGGCTCCTCGGTCCTTCTCCTGCTGACTCTGTTGCTCGCCCCCTTGGCCGTGGTCGCGGCCTGGGTGCAAGACACCGTCTCCGACACCGACCGGTACGTGGCGACCGTGGCGCCGCTGGCGTCCGCGCCGGCCGTGCAGGACGCCTTGACCGACCGGCTCACCGACCGGGTGGTGGCACAGGTGGACGTGAAGGCGGTGACCGACTCGCTCGCTGCCACGCTCCGGGAGGCCGGGGCACCGCCCCGCATCGTGGACGGCGCCGAGTCCCTGGAAGCCCCACTGCGCGACGCCGTACGGTCCACCGCCGAGGCCACCGTCAGCGGCGTGGTCACCAGCGATGTCTTCCGGCGAGCGTGGGAGGGGGCCAACCAGCGGTCGCACGCCGCGGTGGTACACATGCTCACCGGTGAAGGGCGGGGTGCTCTGAGTATCGGGGAGGGCTCCGTCCTGCTGAACGTGGGGGAGGTCGTCGATCAAGTACAGGCGCGGCTGGCCGACGCGGGCTTCGACAAGGCCGCCGCCGCGATCCCGGACAGCGACCGGACGGTCACGCTGTTCGAGTCGGAGCAGCTGGGCAAGGCGCAGGACTTGATGCGGCTGCTGAACGTCGTCGGCGTCTGGCTGCCCGTGCTGACCACCGTCCTGGCCGCGCTCGCCGTGTGGACCGCACCCGCCCACCGTGTGATGCTGATGGCCACCGCGACCGGTGTCGGGGCGATGATGGCGCTGCTGCTCGTGGCCCTGGCGGTGGTGCGCGGGGCCTACCTGGACTCGGTACCGCCCGCGACGCTGCCGCCCGACGCGGCGGCGACCGTCTACGACACGTTCGTCCGGTTCCTGCACGACAGCACCCGCACGCTGCTGGTCGTCGCGGTGGTCACCGCGCTGGCCGCGTACCTGTACGGGCCCGGGCGCGCCGCCCGTGCCGCCCGAGGGGCGGCCGTACGTGCCACGGCCGCCGCCGGCCGGGCCCTGCACCGAAGTGGTGTGGACACCGGGTCCACGGGACGTCTGCTGGCGAAGCACCGGACGTGGGCCACCGGCGCCGTCCTCACGGCGGGAGCGTTGACCTTGTTGCTCTGGAACGACACCACGGTCACCACGGTGGCGCTCGTCCTCGGGATCACCTCAGCCGCCCTGATCGTCATGGCGGTCCTGGCGGCAGCCGCGGGACCTGCGGCCAGCTCACCCGTGCCGGGTGATGCCGGGCGCCGAGCTCCATGACCACCCTGAGGTCGGTACGCAACGACGGCCCGCCCGGGACGGAGGACGGACATGAACGCGCAGACCTACCTGGCGTACGACTACCCCTTGCTCAACATGTTCTGGACGATGCTTCTGGTCTTCCTGTGGATCATGTGGTTCGTCCTGCTCTTCCGGGTCATCGGTGACATCTTCCGCGACGACCGGCTGAGTGGCTGGGCCAAGGCCGGCTGGCTGGTGTTCTGCCTCCTCCTGCCCTTCCTCGGCGTATTCGTCTACGTCGTCGCACGCGGGAAGAACATGGGCCGCCGGGAGACGGAACACGCCCGCGCGCGCCAGGAGGAGTTCAACGCCTACATCAGGAAGACCGCGAGCGACGGACAGCGCTCCAGCGTCGACGAACTGGCCCGGCTCTCCGAGATCCGCGATCAGGGTGCCATCACGGACGAGGAGTTCCGCAGGGCGAAGGAACTGGTCCTGAGCGGCCACAGCCCGGCGGAACACGCGGGCCAGGCCCCCACCGCATCCAGCTCTTCCACCCGCTGACCATCCGCACGCCACGAATCGAGGCGCACGATGACCGCCACACACACCCGGCCGACGCACTCGTCGAGGCAGGCGTGGGCGACCGGCCTGACCGTCTTCGCCGCCGTCATGCTCCTGCTCGTCGGCCTTCTCGACATCCTCCGGGGCATCATGGCCATCGCCGAGGACGAGGTCTTCGTCACCACACCCGACTACATCTTCCAGTTCGACCTCACCAGCTGGGGCTGGATCCACCTCGTCCTGGGCATACTCGCCGTGATCATCAGCGCTGGGCTGCTCAAGATCGCGACGTGGGCGCGCGTGTCCGGCGTGGTCATCGCCGCACTCGTGATCCTCGCCAACTTCCTCTCCATGCCGTACTACCCGCTGTGGTCCGTCGTGATGATCACCATGTCGGGCTTCATCATCTGGGCCCTCAGCGTGATCAAGCCCGGCGGCAACCTCTACGACCTGTCCGGGGAACGCAGCCCTGACTAGACGTGTGACAGAGCGGAAGACCAACACGTGGGTGCACGAGGCGCGGACACGAGCAGGCGGCGCGTAAGGGGCGTACCGCCCGGGGGCGAGGGCGGCACCGCTCTCGCCCGCCTCGCCCTGCTGGCTCTGTCGGCCTGCATCCTGGTGCCGCTCGTCACCGCCGGGCTGCGCAGCGTGGTGTGGGCTTTGACAGGCATCGCGGGACTCGCGCTCGCGGCCGTCGGCGTGTGGTGGGCCCTGGCCCATACCGGTGTCGCCCGCATCATCGGAACAGCACTCTCGGTGGCCGCGCCGCTCACCGTCCTCGCGCTCTGCGCCGCGGCCGGCCTGCTGGGGGCCGCCCTGCTGTCGTTGGGCCTTTGGGTACTGGCCGTCGTCGCGGCGCGCTGGGCCCTGGCCCCTGCTCCCGCCCTCTACGAAGAGGTCGCCGGAACGCCCCGCCGCCCCTGGGTGCTCATGAACCGCCGATCCGGCGGCGGCAAGGTGGACCGGTTCCACCTGGTGGACAGGGCACGGGCCGCAGGTTGCCGTGTGCACGTGCTCGACCCCGGTCAGGACGTCACCGCGCTGGCCCGGCAGGCCGTCGCCGACGGAGCGGACCTGCTGGGGGTGGCGGGCGGCGACGGCACCCAGGCTCTGGTCGCCGACGTCGCCGCCCGCCATGACGTGCCGTTCGCGGTGATCCCGGCCGGAACCCGCAACCACTTCGCCCTTGACCTCGGCCTCGACCGCGACGATCCGGTGGCGGCGCTGGAAGCCCTGACGGGAGGTGCGGAACTCCGCGTCGACCTGGCGTACGCCGCGGACCGCGTCTTCGTCAACAACGCCTCGTTCGGCACGTACGCGTCCGTCGTCAACGACCCCGCCTACCGGGGCGCGAAGGCCCGTACGATCCTGCAGAACCTCCCCAGACTGCTCACCGGCGAGGACGCGCCCGCCTTGCGGATGACAGCCGACGGACGACGCGTCACCGGCCTCAAGGCCGTGCTAGTCGGCAACAACTCCTACGGGCGCGCCATTGACGTAGCCCACCCGGGGCGCAGAGAGAGGCTGGACTCGGGGCTCCTGGGAGTGGTGTGCATCCGGGTCGGCAGCACCGCCGAAGCGGCACGCCTGGCGAGCCGGCCGCGCTCCGGCGGCCTCGTCCGGCTCAGCGCCGGCGAGGTCACCGTCGAGACCGACACCGCCACGATGCCGGTCGGTATCGACGGTGAACACGTCGTTCTGCCCTGTCCTGTGGTGTGCCGCAGCGCGCCCGGAGCCCTACGGGTGCGCGTGCCACGCCACCGCCCTGGTAGGCCGAAGCCCCGCGGGACAGCGTCCGACTGGCCTCGCGTGACCCGGCTGGCACTGGGACGACCGCCCCTGTGCCCGGAGCAACCGGACCTCGACGAAGGGACAGATGCGGAAACTCCCGCGACGGGCGCCACACCTTCAGTAGGGCCGTCCGTACACCGAAGCAACACCGATCGTAGGGGGAGCGAGATGGGGAGCACCTCATGACTCAGCCAAGCACAGAAAAGACGCACAGGTCGCTTCTTTCCCGCCCTGCCGTCCGCCGCCTCGTACCGTTCGCCCTGATCACTGCGATCGCTCTGGTCTTCATCTTCGAGAACCGGTCGAGCGTCGAGATCCGCCTCCTCATCCCCATGGTCACGATGCCCCTGTGGGGCGCCCTCCTGATCGCCTGGGCGCTTGGCGTCCTCGCCTGCGTCTTCACCGTGCGCCGACGGTCGAGCCGGCACTCACGACGACACGGCTGAGTGGTTCACGCCTACGCCTCAGGTGCAGCACGCGTCCGCATGGTTCTGCTGCCGGGAATTGCCGGGCCACAACAACCGGTAGTCGCCGCTGTCCTCTCCCCCAGAGGACGGTTGTGCAGACCGACGGCGCGGCGGTGTCATGGGTGCCTTCCGCACCACCAGGGTGTCGCCTTCTGCACCCACCCGGGGGTGAGCGCTTGGCGTCGTCGGACCGCGGCCGGCCCTCAAGGCGCTTGTGGCCCCCGCGAGCTGCCGAGCGCGTGGGCCCAGGCCAGCAGTTCGGGAGCGTCCAGTGACGGTAACCACCCGTCGGCCCGGGTGGCGCCGTCACCCTGCGGCCGGGGACCGACGCCCAGGACCCGCAGGCTTGCCCGGCGGGCCGCTTCCACACCGGTCAGGGAGTCCTCCACCGCCAGCGCCCGGTGCGGGGGGACACCGCAGAGCCGGGCCGCCACGGCGTACACGTCAGGATGCGGCTTGGGGCGCACCCGGTCCCCGGCGTCGGGGACGACGAGGTACTGGAAGTGCCCGAGCAGCCCGGCCCGCTCCAAGCTGCCCTCCACCACCACCCTCGGGCAGTTGCTGGCCACCGCCAGCGGCAGGCGGCCTGAGAGCAGCCGTACGAGCCGGACCGCACCCGGCATCGTCACCGGCTCGTCGGTGACCAGTGCCAGGAAGTGGTCGAGAAGCGCGGCTGTCAGGTTCTCGGCCAGTTCGGGTTTGTGCACGGACCGCGCCATGAGCCGGCCGCAGTCCTCGTAGTGCAGGCCAAGGGCCTGCTCCGCGAACCCGGGCGGTGGCTGAAGGCCGTGCTCCCGGAAGGCCCGGCTGCGAGCCTCCTGCCAGTGGCGTTCGCTGTCCATCAGGGTGCCGTCGCAGTCGAAGACAACGGCTTCGGGCGACCAGTCGAGCAGATCGTGGGCCGAGGTGGTCACTTGGGCCTCCCATGCTTTCGCATGTATGTGGCGTTCCCATCTCCGCAGAAAACGGAAAGATAGTTTCCGCTACGTTATTTCCGCCCAGGCAAATCGGGCAATAACCCTTTTCGGTGACTCGATGGGCGCCGGAAACAGACGGGTAGCTGTGCGGCGACCCGCCTCGCGCGGCCGTGGAGGACGTCAACGCCACGCGTCTGCCCGACGGTTGGCACGTTCGCTTGACCGTGCAAGGCCCGGAGCGTCGTGCCCCACTACCACTCGCGCGCGTTCGCATTCGAAAGAACTGTGTAATTTCCGTCCGAAAGTTCCCGTTGGGCTCCGGGCGTACGCTGGCGCACTAAGTTCGTGACTCGAAACCCGACATCAGAACAGACGAGGGCGGACGGAACGTTGCAGGAACGGGCGAAGGCAACCCGCAGATCACTGCTGGAAGCGGCAGCCCAACTGTTCGCCGAACACGGATACGCGGCCACCAGCGTCAACGACATAAGCGCGAGGTCGGGCCGGACCAGCGGCGCGGTCTACTTCCACTACACCAGCAAGGAAGGAATCGCCGTCGCCGTCGTTGAAAACCGGTTCGCCACCTGGCCCGAGCTCGCAGCACGCTATGGAGACGAGACCGTAACGCCGCTCGAACGACTCGTCACCCTCAGCTACGACATCGCCCACGCCCTCACCCAGGACCCCGTAGCGCGCGCCGGCGCCCGTCTATGGACCGAGCGCACCGTCATCAAAGCCCCCATCCCCGACCCATTCGCGCTCTGGACCGCCGCCACCACGCGACTGCTCGCGCAGGCCCGGCTGGCAGGGCACGTCAACGAGGGTGTCCGCCCCGCCCGCGCGGCCCGCACCCTGGTGCCCGCCTTCTTCGGCCTGTGCACCCTCACCGAGGCACTCGAGGGCACGACCGTCCTCGACGACCGCCTGACCGACTGGTGGTACCTGACCCTCAGGGGGTTCGTCGGGGACTGTGACGTTCTGGCACGAGTGGAGGCTGGCTCACCCGCCGCCGGACGCCAGACCCTGCCCTCGGTGACGCCTTATGACTAGACACCGGGCAGGGCCCCACCAGCCGATCTCATCATCGGCCGTGGGCAAGCCCGGCAGCTTTCCTGGTCGGCGCTCAGCCTTCGATGTGGTAGCGGCTCTGGGACACGACGGCTTGGCGGATCTTGGTGGTGAATTCGGGGGTCCGGGCGATCCGGTCAACGCCGCCGGCCTTGTTGCGGCGGAGGACGCTCTTGAAGCTCTGTTCCAGAGTGCCTGTCATGCGGAACATCAAGTCATCGCCGAGGTGCCCGGGGTCGATGTTGAGCAGGTCTCGCGGCGAAGGCTGCCGCAGCCGAGTGAGTGTGTAGGCGGACATGGCTGCCAGCGGGTAGAGCCAGTTCTCCAGCGAGTCACCCAGCAAGGGCCGATCTTCGGCATAGCCTGTGAGGAACGCGCGCAGCCTGGTGTGCACATCGAGGCACAAGGGGTAGATGTCCAGGTCGTGCCGAGGGGAGAAGATCTGCGCGTAGTGCTGGTCGTCGAGCAGTAGCGCGTCGGAGTGCCGCAGCGCGGTATGCGGTTCGCGCAGAACGAAGGCGGTGAACTCGCGGGCAAGTCTGGCCATACTGACGACCCGATCGAGGGGGAAGCCGAGGTTGCGGTAGTAGCTGGCTCGGCGCTCGTAGTAGTAGCCGCCCGCCTGGCCGAGGCTCTCCTCGATGTCTTTCTGAATGGACTCGGTGGCCCGCAATGCGCCGGCGGGCAACTGGGTCTGGCTGTTGGTCGCTCGGATGATGCGGTCGCGAGCCGTGCCGGACTCAGGCGCGACGACGATCTTGACAAGGAGGGACCGGTCGCGGTGCTGACCACCGTTCTGAATGTAGCTGTAGATCTCGTGGCTGGTCTGGAGCCCGTTGACGACCTGGGGCTCCTTGACCACGATTCGCTTGCCGGCGATCTGGGCAGCGTCCGCGACGACGGTGACACCGTTGTTGAACCACCAGAAGTCCTCGCCAGTCCCGGACTTCAGGGTTTCGCCGATGGCGTTGTTCACGGCCGTGGACCCCGCGTAGTCGCGCACGTTGGACTCGAACAGCTCCAACCGCAGGGCCTCGTTGTCGGACGTGATGAAGCGGTAGTACTCGTCAAGCCGCGCCAGACAAACATAGCCCTCGCCAAGCGATGTGCTCATCGGCGTTTCGGTGAACACTAGCTGCGCGACGGCTTTGGCTCCGCGGGCAGTCCGCTCGCGCAGGTCAGCGGCGTTGAGGTATTCCAGGTCGGCCCGGGTGTCGGATGTGATCTTCGCCAGCTGACGTCTGAGCCTGTCACCCTTGGCCTTGACGTTGGGGTGCGGTGTCTCTGCCGACTTGTTCGCATAAATGACCTTGATGCGAACTTGCGGGAAGGACGATGCCAGTTCTTCGAGGATATGAAGGAAGCGGCGCGTGCGTTCGAGCAGCTTGGCGTTGGTGTGGGCGACCAGGTCTTCCTCGTCCCGGCCCATGTCCAGCAGGGCGGGCAGATGAAAGTGCAGTTTCTCGATCACCGACTCCTGGTATCCCGAGGAGTTCTTCGCCTGCAAGATGACCAGCTCGATCTTGCCGGCACGTGACGGGAGAAACTGATGTGCATCAGCGGTGATGTAGCGCTCGTCCACGAAGGTCCAGATGCCGTCGATGCCGCAATCGTGCGCGCCGTCGACGATTCCGTCCGTAATCTCGTCGTTGTCCAGATCCCAGTCCTGCAGAGCCTTGTCCGCGGCGAAGAACGTGAAGAAGTCATCCCGGTTCTTGTCCGGCGCCAGCTTGCGATGCTGGTCCTCCAGAATGCGTTCCAACAACCGCTGATCATTGCTTTGCACCGACACCACGCAAGCCCCCCAACGTCACCTGTCAGTGAGATGTTGACAGGCCCGACCGGCTATGAACAGATCCCGCACAGAATGCCGAGCACCCCTCCCCGCGCCCCCGTAGACCGAACCAGCCGTGGACCAGGCTGCTCCCCGAGCCACCGGCGACCCTCACCCTCCCCGCGTCGGATGGTCGCTGGATGGTCGCGTGCACGGTCAGCCATCCGCGCGCCCTCGAGAGGACAGCCAGAGCCGGGACGCCGAGGCGTGAACTTTGCAGTAGCGGACAGTGCGCGCCGCAGTCGACCGCGCACAGTTCCCGGGCCGCACGCTGTGGCTCGACCCTGGACGCTTGCTGTCACCGCGTCCCCATCTCCGTACTCGGAGAGGAGGAGTCCCAAGTGAAAGGACGCTCACGACAGACGCAGAAGACCCGCCCGCTGAAGAGCTCTGCCGGACCACACCTGCGGAGCTTCTCGTCGAACGCCGCTATCACACGCCGGTCACCAACTGCGTCGACGTCCTCAGATCAAAACGGTGTGAGCTGGCCTTACACGGTCACTCTGGACTGACGTGGACGCCCGTAGACGGTCTCTACAACCTGTGCCATGTGGTACCACGGGGGTCGCTCGCCGGCACCACGGACTGCGGACCACATACCAAGATCCGGACCAGTCGCGGATCGACTCGGCTTCACAGCAGACCATTCCGCCCATTACCGCGGGTCAGAAGTGAAGGCCAGCGCGTACCACGAGCAGATGAAGAACCTGACAGTCACTCTCAGCCACATCTTCCTCGGATCGGACCGAGCACGCGCTGCCGACGGTCAGCGGCGACACCAGCGTCTTGTGGGGTCCCCACAAGACAGCAGCGCGAACAGCACTGTCCTTCTCCAACGCCCGACTCGATCTCCGGGCAGGTCAGCATTGCCCCGACCCCTACCAACCCTGCTGACACCCACGCGATCGCCGGAAATGGGCAAAGGGCCCTTCAACCTAAACTGACGGCACGTCAGCAAAGTCAGCATTGAGTCAGCAAGTGTCCTGCCACAGCTGCCCACAGACAGCCACACCATGGGATCGCCAACCACTCCGGCCTGAGGCCGGCGAGCTGTTCAGGAGCTTTCCAGCACGCGGACCGAAAGCAACGACGATTGCCGGCAGCCCACACCCCGGCGATCAGCAAAATCGACGCATTACCACAGGTCAGCGCGTCCTCCCGCGCGGTTTCAACGGCACCGGCGGCAGCGCCGGGGCGGGCAGTGGAGCCCCGTCGTAGCCCTTCACCTCGCCGAACCGTGTCCCTTCCATCCAGTCCCGGCGGGCCTGTACGATCTCCTCCTGGGAGCGCCCGATCCAGTTCCAGAACATGATCAGCTCCTCCTCGAACGGCTCTCCGCCCAGGAGCATCAGGCCCGCGTCCGAGTCGGCCCGCAGGGGCAGTTCGCCGCGGCCGCAGCCGAGGTAGAGCATCGAGCCCGGCACCAGGGGCACGCCGTCGACGTGGGCCTCGCCGGACATGGAGAGGACGGCGTACTCGAAGTCCCGTTCCAGTGGCAGGCGTACGTCCGTGCCGGCGGCAAGGGCCAGGTCGGCACCGACGAGGGGGGTGTACGTCGTGCCGGGTGACGTGGTGCCGTCGAGGGTGCCGAGGATCAGGGTGGCCGTCAGGCCGGGGGCCGTGACCAGGGGCAGCTCGGCGTGGTGCTCGAAGTGCGGGTCGGTGCGGCGGTGGGCGTCGGGGAGGGCGACCCAGAGCTGGGCGCCGTGGAGGTATCGGGCGTGGGAGCGCGGGCTCTCCTCGGAGTGGCTGATCGCGCGGCCGGAGGTCATCAGGCCCAGCTGGCGCGGGCGGATGGTCTGGAGGCTGCCGGTGGAGTCGCGGTGCAGTACCTCGCCCTCGTGCAGCCAGCTCACGGTCTGCAGGCCCATGTGCGGGTGCGGCGGCACCTGCATGCCGGGCTCGTCGGCGATGTCGTCGGGGCCGTAGTGGTCGACGAAGCACCAGGCGCCCACCATGCGGCGGCCCAGATTGGGCAGCAGCCGGCGGACCTCGGTGGACTCGCCCAGCTTGACGCTGCGAGGGCTCAGGAGTTCGCGCACGGGTTCCGCCACGACGAAGCCGCGGCCGCCGCACAGGCTGGGGACCGCCGCGCGGTCAAGGTTGCTCATGGCGCACAACCTAACCCCGCGCGGCCGCCCCCGTCAGACGGTCCCCCCGGCGTCACCTCCGCGAGGCGGATCGGTCGCCGGACGCCGCGGCGCGACACCCCGAGCGGTTGTGGAATGTTCAACCATCAGGCGTGGTTGAAGGCGCCGAAGGAGGCTGGAAGTGGACACGACGTACTACGAGCACGGAACGGCCGCGGAGCGCTGGGAGCGCGCGCGGATGTTCTTCGACGCCAAGGACTACGCCGCCGCGGCGCGCGTCCTGGACGGGCTGGTCGGGGAGGTGCCCGAGCAGACCGGGCCGCGGCTGCTGCTGGCGCGCGCCTACTACCACTCGGCCCAGCTGGGGCGGGCGGAGGCCGAACTGCGCACCCTCGTGGAGCGCGACCCCGTCGAGCAGTACGCCCGGCTGATGCTGGGCCGCACCCTCGAACGGCAGGGCCGGCAGGAGGAGGCCGACGCCCAGTTGCGGATCGCCTCGGCGCTGGCGGGCGACTTCGCCGGTCGCTGAGCCCTGAGGGCGCCGGTCCCCGCCGGGCGGCGTGGCGGTGCGCGCCGCCACGCCGCCGGGTGCCGTGCCTGCCGTGGCCGTCAGCGTCTGCCGGCCGCACCGCCCGCGTACGTCCGGCGGCCCCGCCGGTGGGCGATCTCGCCGAGCACGACGTCGAGGGCGATGAACGCGGCCAGTGGGATGCCAAGGAGCGGCAGGAAGTAGCCCAGGACGGCGATCGCCGCGAGCAGCGGGACCAGGAGCAGCGGCGGCACCTGCTGCCAGGCGCCGCGCGGGATCGGTCGGCCGAAGACGGAACCCCGGCCGCGCTGCCACCACATGCGGTAGCCCCAGAGGATGAGCAGGATCAGCGAGGCCGCCAGCAGCATCAGGGCGATCTGGTTGGGCAGGCCGAACAGGCTGCCGGTGTGCAGGTCGATGCCCCAGCGGCTGAGCTTGGCGAGCACCGGGTAGTCGGCGAACCGCAGGACGTCGGCGACCTCTCCCGTCGCCGGGTCCACGGCGACGGAGTCCTGCTTCTCGGGCCAGCTGCGCTGCACCTGCGCGACGACGTAGGCGGAGGAGGCGTCGGCGGGCGGGGTGATCTCCACCGGGTCGCCGAGTCCCTCGGCGCGGGCGGCGGCCAGGACCTTGTCCAGACCGACGCCGTGCGCGGCGTCCCCGCCGGCGCCCGCCGCGGCGCCGTGCCCGGCGTGCTCGCCTCCCCCGCTCACCGACGCGGACACGGACGGGGTGGTCTGCCCGAGCGAGACGCGCAGGTCCTCGATGTTGGCTCCGGCGTACGTCGACCACGTGAGGCCGGTCGCGGAGAGGAAGACGAAGCCGGCCGCGACCCAGGCGCCGACCGAGCCGTGCAGGCCCAGGGTGCGCCGACGGCCGGACGTGCCGCGCAGCTTGCGGCGGGCGCGGCGGCGGGAGAACCACAGCACGAGTCCGCCGCCCGCGATCACCCACAGCCAGCTGGCGGCGAACTCGCTGTACAGCCGCCCCGTTTCGCCCAGGTGCAGGTCGCGGTGGAACTCGTCGATCCAGGTGCGCAGCGGCAACGCGCCGCTGGAACCGTACTGTTCGAGGGCCCCGCGCACCTTCGCCGTGTACGGGTCGACGAAGACCGCGAGCGTGTGACCCTCGTCGATGCCTTCGACTCCGGACAGCATCACCCTGGTGGTGGCGTCGTCCGCGGGAGAGGGCCGTACGGCCGCGACACTGCCCTCGGGGTGCGCCTGCCGCGCGGCGGCGACCTGCTCGGAGATCGGCAGCTTGCGTTCACCGACGTCGGGGACGGTCAGCTCATGGGCGTAGACGATCTTCTCGGCCTGGAACGAGGCGGCGTACAGGAGGCCGGTCGTCGCCGCGACCAGCAGGAAGGGGGCCACGAAGAGGCCCGCGTAGAAGTGCAGGCGCAGGATCAGGGGGCGCAGGGTGGACCATCTGCCGGGTGGACGCGGCGGGCCGGCCGACCCTGATGCCTCGTCCGAGGTGGTCGGGGATGTGGTGGTCATCGGTGGGCGCTCCGGGGACGTGGTGAAAGAGGGGACGGTCCCAGTGGTCGGAGCGGAGCGGGCCTGAGTTCCCGGCAACACAAGTGGCGTGCGTCACAGTGGCGGTACGGGCAGGTCCGGTACGCCGTGGCATCCTGGCGCCATGGGAACTCCGAGTGACCGCGCCCCGCTTGCCGAGCGGGTCGAGGAACTGCTGGCCCTCGGCGGGCCGTTGCCGATCGTCGCGGCCGGCGAGCCGGTGCTTCGACGCGCGGCCGAGCCGTTCGACGGGCAGTTGGCGCCCGCGCTCCTCGCGCGGTTCGTGGCGGCGCTGCGGCTGACCATGCACGCGGCGCCCGGCGTGGGTCTGGCCGCTCCCCAGGTCGGGGTGGGGCTCAGGATCGCGGTGATCGAGGACCCGGCGCCGGTGCCCGAGGAGGTGCGGGCGGCGCGCGGGCGGGTGCCGCAGCCGTTCCGGGTACTGGTCAACCCGTCGTACGAGCCCGTGGGCGCCGCGCGGGCCGCGTTCTTCGAGGGCTGTCTGAGCGTGCCGGGCTGGCAGGCGGTGGTCGCGCGCCACGCCGAGGTACGGCTGCGGGCCCGGGACGAGCACGGGCGGGCGGTGGACGAGGTGTTCACGGGATGGCCGGCCCGGATCGTGCAGCACGAGACGGACCATCTGGACGGCACGCTGTACCTGGACCGGGCCGAGCTGCGCTCCCTGGCGTCGAACGCCTCGATGGCCGACCTGTGGTCCCAGCCGACGCCGGAGCGGGCGGCGTCGGCCCTCGGTTTCGAGCTGCCCGGACGGCCCGGACGGCCCGGACGGCCCGGACCGTCCGGCTCACCAGGGCTGCCCGGTTCGGCGTCCTGACGGACCGGGCCGGGCAGGACACCGGACCGGGCGCAGGCCGTGGGACCGGCCGGGCGCAGGCCGTGTGACGCCGGCCGCCGTGCGGTGCAGTCCGGCGCGCGGTCCGGCCGTCGGACCACGCCCGGTGACAACCGGCGACCGGCACCCAACGCCCGGCAGCGCCCCTCAGTTGTCCCGGTACGCCTCCAGCAGGCGCAGCCACACCTCGCTGATCGTCGGGTAGGACGGGACCGCGTGCCACAGGCGGCTGAGGGGGACCTGGCCGACGACGGCCACCGTCGCGGAGTGGATCAGCTCGCCGACGCCCGGGCCGACGAAGGTGACGCCCCGGACGATCTCGTCCTCCAGGTCGACGACCATGCGGGCCCGGCCCTTGTAGCCCTCGCCGTACAGGCTCGCGCCGGCCACCGTGGCCAGGTCGATGTCGACAGCCCTGACCCGGTGGCCGGCCTGCTCGGCCTCGGCGAGGGTGAGGCCGACGGACGCCGCCTCCGGGTCGGTGAACACGACCTGCGGTACGGCGTCGTGGTCGGCCGTCGCCGCGTGCGCGCCCCACGGGCCGGAATCGAGAGTCGGCGCCCCGGAGGCGCGGGCGGCGATGGCGGCGCCCGCGATGCGCGCCTGGTACTTGCCCTGGTGGGTGAGGAGGGCGCGGTGGTTGACGTCGCCGACGGCGTAGAGCCAGTCGTGGCCCTCGACCCGGAGGCTGTCGTCGACGGACAGCCAGGACCCCGGCTCCAGTCCGACGGTCTCCAGGCCGATGTCGCCGGTGCGGGGCGTGCGGCCGGTGGCGAAGAGGATCTCGTCGGCCTCGAAGCGGTCGCCGCTTGCGGTGACGGCGACGACGGTGCCGTTCTCGCGGGTGACGGACTCGACGGAGGTGTTGGTGCGCAGGTCCACTCCGGCGTCGGTGAGCGCCTCGGCGACCAGTTCTCCGGCGAAGGGCTCCATCCGGGCGAGCAGTCCGCCGTCGCCGCGCACCAGGAGCGTCACCTGCGAGCCCAGGGCCTGCCAGGCGGTGGCCATCTCGACGGCGACCACGCCGCCGCCGACCACGATCAGCCGGCCGGGCGCGCGCTCCGCGGCGGTGGCCTCGCGGCTGGTCCAGGGGCGGACGTCGGCGAGTCCGTCGAGCGGGGGCAGCGAGGCGCCGGTGCCGGTGCAGACGGCGACGGCGTGCCGGGCGGTCAGGACCCGGCGGGTGCCGTCCGGCGCGGCCACCTCCACGGTGCGCGGCCCGGCGAGTCGTCCCTGGCCGCGGTACAGGTCGGCCCCGATGCCCTCGATCCACCGGACCTGGCCGTCGTCCTTCCAGTGCGAGGTGTACTCGTCGCGGCGGGCCAGGACCCCCGCGGCGTCGAGCGGGCCGCTCACCGCCTCGGCGAGGCCCGGCAGGCGGCGGGCGTCGGCCCGGGCGATGACCGGGCGCAGCAGGGCCTTGCTCGGCATGCACGCCCAGTAGGAGCACTCGCCGCCGACCAGCTCGCTCTCCACGATCGCGGTGGACAGGCCGGCCGCGCGGGTGCGGTCGGCGACGTTCTCGCCGACGGGGCCCGCGCCGATCACGACGACGTCGTACGTGAGGGATTCCGATTGCGTCATGGGGCCAGTCTGCTGGGTGGTGTGCGACGGGGCCACATGGGTACGCGCGCGGAATACCCACCAGGTCGGCAGTGTTGTGCCGACGGCTTCTCCCCCGAAACCAGGAAGAGGGATCACCTCATGACCAGCACCGTGGAACTCACCAAGGAGAACTTCGACCAGACGGTCACGGACAACGAGTTCGTACTGATCGACTTCTGGGCGTCCTGGTGCGGTCCGTGCCGTCAGTTCGCCCCGGTCTACGAGAGGGCGGCGGAGGCCAACCCCGACCTGGTCTTCGGCAAGGTGGACACCGAGGCGCAGCAGGAGCTGGCGCAGGCCTTCGACATCAAGTCGATTCCGACGCTGATGATCGTCCGTGACCAGGTGGCCGTGTTCGCGCAGCCGGGCGCGCTGCCCGAGGAGGCGCTGACGGACGTGATCGGACAGGCCCGGAAGCTCGACATGGACGAGGTCCGCAAGGCCGTCGCCGAGCAGCAGGCGCAGGCCGCGGGTCAGGACGCCAAGTAGCACGCACCGGGTCGGGACGGGCGGGACCGGGCTCCGGGCCCGGAGCCCGTCAGCTCGATTCCCGGTGGACCACCGCCGCGCCCAGCACCTTGTGCCGCTCGGGCGCGGCGCCGGGGTCGTGCACGGCGCGGTCGACGAGCGCGGCGAGGTCGCGCCCCGAGGGCAGTTCGAGGTGGACGGTGCTCAGGCGGGGTCTGAGCAGGCGGCCGAGCATCAGGTCGTCGGCGCCGATCACGGCGGCGTCGCCGGGAATGGCGAGGCCCTCGTCCTGCAGGGCCCGCATCAGCAGCATCGCGTACTCGTCGTTGTACGTGAACACCGCGTCGAGGCCGAGGGAGGCCCAGCGGGCGGCCAGCCGGGCGGCATCGCGCTCCTCGTAGGCGAGGGGCAGTTCGGTGACGGCGGCGTCGGTGCCGTGCACCGCACGGCGGGCGCCGGCCAGGCGGGGCGCCGAGAAGGCGTCGAGGCCCTCCTCCGCGGGCACGACCACGCCGATGCGGCGGCGTCCGCGGTCGTAGAGGTGGCGGACCGCGCTGCGGCCCACGCGTTCCTGGTCCGCGAGCAGGGCGTGCGCGCCCTCGACGGCCTCCGGGCCCAGGGTGACGACCGCGCGGGCGCCCGAGCGCTTGAGGACCTCCACCCCCTGTGGCCCCAGGTCCGAGCCGGGTGCCAGGACGGCGACCGGGCGCAGCTCGGCCCAGGCGCGGGCGGCCTCGTCCCCGTGCAGGCCGACGGAGCCGTACTGCACCACGGTGTAGTCGAGACGGCCCAGGGCCCACTGGAGTTCGCTGAGGAAGCGGGTGTAGAGGGGTCCCGCGGCGAAGGACGGCGCGGGGGTCAGGACCATCCGGCTGTACCCGGCGCGCAGGGAGCGGGCGGCGGCGTGCGGCACGTAGCCGAGTTCGCGGGCGGCCTCGCGGACGCGGCGGCGGGTGGGTTCGCTGATCCGGACGGCGTCGGTGTTGTTCAGGACGTAGGACACGGTCGCGCGGGAGACCCCGGCCAGGCGGGCCACGTCGGCGCTGGTGGGCACGGAGCGCGGTAAGGGGGACTCGGAGGCGGACGGATTCGGTATCTGCACCATGACGTACGGCATCTTGGCAGAAGCCGGATACGGGGCAGCGGGCGGGGCAACGCCGCCCGGGGGAAGGTGAGTTCAGGCCCGCTGGGAGGAGAGCGGATCAGGCGGGCGGGTCCGTGCGGGTCACTCGCGCGACGAGGTCCAGCCAGCCGGCCCGCACGCGCTCGGGGGGCAGCCCGCACTGTTCGGTGAGGTGGTGGAGCAGGGCGGCGTCGAGGTAGGCCATCAGTGTGTGGGACAGCAGTTCGGTGTCGGCGTCCGGCACCGCCTCCCGCAGCAGCAGGGCCACGTGGGAGCGCAGGAATCGGCGGGGCGGGAAGGTGTGGCGGCGTTCGGCGCTGGGCTCGCCGGCCAGGAGCAGGTCGAGTTCGTCGATGGAGCGCCGCAGCAGCGCGCAGCCGAAGGCGCGCAGCCGTTCGACGGGCGGGGCACCGGGGCCCAGGGGAGGCGGGCCGCTCAGGATCGCGGCCTGGAACTTGCGCTCCGAGTGGTCGAGGAGGGCGGCCAGGAGTCCGGTGCGGTCGCCGAAGCGGCGGAAGACCGTGCCCTTTCCCACGGAGGCGGCGGCGGCGACGCCCTCCATGGTGAGTGCGGCCGCACCGTGCTCGGCGGCCAGTCGCCCCGCGGCGTCCAGCAGCCGGGCGCGGTTGCGCGCGGCGTCGGCGCGCAGGCAGGGCTCGTCCACCTCGGTCCCCGAGCCGACCTGCAGCAACTCAGGTGCGTCGAGGGCCTCTTGAGGTTTCGGGAACGGTGGCAGGGCGGCGGACATGAATCCAGCGTAAAGCATCGGGAAGAAAACTGGACCGCGGTCCGTTTGGGATGTTAGAAATTAAACGGACCTCGGTCCGGATCGTAACGGCAGTGTTTCGGCGCCGCCGTTCGCCTGCTGTTTCCGCATGGCCACCTGTTCTTGCATTGGGAGTACTCATGTCAGTCCGCATCCTTGCGCTCGTCGGCAGCCTTCGCGCCGGTTCGACCAACCGCCAGCTCGCCGAGGCGGCTGCCAGGCTCGCGCCGGAGGGTGCCGAGGTGCAGCTGTTCGAGGGGCTCGCCGACGTCCCCTTCTACAACGAGGACATCGACGTCGAGGGCAGCGTCCCGGCCGCCGCCGCCAAGCTCCGCGAGGCCGCGAAGGGCGCCCAGGCGTTCCTCCTCTTCTCGCCGGAGTACAACGGCACCATCCCGGCCGTCCTGAAGAACGCCATCGACTGGCTGTCCCGCCCCTACGGCGACGGCGCCTTCACCGGCAAGCCGGTCGCCGTGGTCGGCACCGCCTTCGGCCAGTACGGCGGCGTGTGGGCGCAGGACGAGGCCCGCAAGGCCGTGGGCATCGCCGGCGGCAAGGTGATCGAGGACCTCAAGCTGTCCATCCCCGGCTCGCTGACCCGCTTCGCCGAGACCCACCCGGCGGACGACGCCGAGGTCGCCGCGCAGCTGACCGAGGTCGTCGCGCGCCTGCACGGCCACGCCGACGAGGCCGTCGCCGCCTGACGCGCTTCCAGGACGACGCGGGACGGGACCGGGGCTCTGCCGAGCCCCGGTCCCGTCCCGCGTCAGGCCCCGCGTCAGGCCACCGCAGCCGCGGCCAGTGCGCGCAGTTCCTCCAGCGCCGCCGCGACCGCCGGACGCCGGTGGCCGCCGCTGCGGGTGCAGGTCAGCAACTTGCGGTGCGGCCGGTCGGCGCAGGGCACCCGGACGATCGGCAGCTCGGGGGTCAGCTGCGCCAACCGGGGTATCAGCGCGACGCCGAGCCCGTGGGAGACCAGGTGCGCGGTGACGTTCCAGTCGCACGCGTGGTGAACCACGTCGGGGGTGAACCCGGCGGCGCCGCACGCCGCCATCACGTGCGGACGGCAGGGACTCTTCGCCACCGGCGCGATCCAGGCCTCGTGCGCCACCTCGGCGAGGTCCGCCCCGTCCCGTCCGGCGAGCGGGTGGCCCTCGGGCACGACCAGGTCGAACGGGTCGTCCAGGAGCGGCCGCTGGTCGAAGCGCGCGTCGGCCGACGGCGGGTTGGCCGGGGTCGCCTCCACCACGGCCAGGTCGCTCTCCCCCTCGAAGAGCAGGTCGAAGCTCTCCGCCACCTCGACCTCCCGGATCCGCACCGACAGCCGCGGATGCCGCTCGCGCAGCCGCGCGGCCATCGGCGCCAGGAGCACCGCGACGGCGACCGGGAAGCCCGTCGCCCTGAGCGGCCCGGCGGGGTCCCCCTCGCCCGCCCGCAGATCCTGTTCGGCCTCGTCCCAGCGGGCCTCGATGGCGTCGGCGTGGGCGAGCAGGCTCTCGGCGGCCGGCGTGAGGCGCACCCCTCGCCCCTGCGGCTCCAGCAGATCCACGCCCAGGTCCCGGGCGAGCTGGCGGATCTGCTGGGAGGCGGCGGAGGGCGTGAAGTGCAGGGCGCGGGCCGCGGCGGTGACGGTGCCGTAGTGGGAGACGGCGCGGAGCACGTGCAGCCTGCGCAGATCAATCATGAAGCGCACGCTTCACGGTGAAGTCCGGAAAGTCAAACTGGACTTGAACGGATCTCCGGCCGCACTCTGTCTGTGGCGCCACCATGACCCAACGTGCGCACCAGCCGTCCGACGTACCACTCACGCCCGAGGAGTCGCCATGCCCAGCACGACCGGTGTCGTCTGCCCGCACTGCGGGTGGCCCGACGGTGCCGAGCCCTTCCAGGTGCTCTCCGCACATCCCACGGGCGCGGGCGGCACCCTGTGGACCCGGTGTGCCTGCGGCTCGCTCCAGGCCCGGGTGGTCGACGGCAACGGCACCCGCGTCGTCACGCGCGGCCGGCCGTCCCCGGTGGAGTGCTGACCGGCCTACCGCAGACCCCTGGGTGCCGGAGGCCCCGGGGTGCCGGGGTGCCGGCTACCAGGGCAGCGGACCCGACGCGTCGAAGAAGCCTCCGGTCGGTCCGTCCGCGTCCAGCAGGGCCATCCGGACGATGGCCTCGGCGCCCTCGGCCACGCTCTGCGTACCGGTGTTGCCGTTCAGGTCGGTCGCGGTGAAGCCCGGCTCCACGGCGTTGACCCGCATCCCGGGGAGTGCCTTCGCGTACTGCACGGTCAGCGCGTTGACCGCGGTCTTGGAGGCCGGGTAGGCGAGCCCGGGATAGCCGTACCCGGGGCTCTCGGGAGAGGTGAGCCCGGTCAGCGAGGCCAGGCCGCTGCTGACGTTGACCACGACCGGCGCGGCGGAGCGGCGCAGCAGCGGCAGGAAGGCGTGGGTCACCCGCACCAGGCCGAAGACGTTGGTCTCGAAGACGGTGCGCAGCAGGTCGGCGGTCGTGCCGTCGGCGCCGGTCACGGAGTTGTCCGCGCCGCGCTGCTCGATGCCGGCGTTGTTGACCAGCACGTCGAGGCCGCCCTCGGCGGCGACCGTCTCCACCGCGGCGGCCACGGAGGCGTCGTCGGTGGTGTCGAGGACGAGGGCCCGCGCGCCCAGTTCCGCGGCGGCCCGGCGGCCTCGCTCGGCGTCGCGGGCGGCGGCCCAGACGGTGTGGCCCGCGGCGACGAGGCGGCGGGCCGTCTCGAAGCCGAGGCCCTTGTTGGCTCCGGTGATCAGTGTGTTCGTCATGGCTCCAGGCTGCGTCGGTGCGGTGCCGGCAGCCAGGCGTCCCGTCTTCCTGGGACCACGGGTACCAGGAAGACGGGAGGCAGGCCGGTGTTCACTGGAACCATGACGACGACGGAATTCGGGCGGGCGCTGCGGCTGCGCAGGGACCGGGTCTCCCCCGAGGCGGCCGGGCTGCCGGCGGGCGGGCACCGGCGGGCCGCCGGGCTGCGGCGCGAGGAGCTGGCATTGCTGGCCGGCGTCTCCGTCGACTACGTCACCCGCCTCGAACAGGGCCGGGCGGCCCACCCGTCGGCGCAGGTGGTGGAGGCGCTGGTCAGGGCGCTGCGGCTGGACCCCGAGGAGCGGGCGCACCTGTTCCGGCTGGCCGGCCTGGTGCCACCGGGCCCCGACACGGTGCCGGCGTACATCCCGCCGAGCGTCCACCGGCTCCTCGACCGGCTGGCCGGCACTCCGGCGGCCGTGTACGACGCGGCCTGGACGCTGCTGCTCGCCAACCCGCCGTACGCGGCGCTGATGGGCGACCCGTCGCACTGGCGCGGTCCGGAGCGCAACAGCGTGTGGCGCAACTTCGTGGGACCGGGCAGCCGGGCCCGGTTCACGGCCGCGGAACGCCGGGCGTTCGAGGCGGCGCTGGTATCGGACCTCCGGGCGACCACCGGCCGCTACCCCGCCGACCGCCGGCTGGGGCAGCTGGTCGAGGAGCTGCGTGCCCGCAGCGACCGCTTCGACGAGCTGTGGCGGGCGGACGCGGTCGGCCGGCACGAGGCGGCCCGCAAGACCATCGACCACCCCCGGGTGGGCCCCCTCGTCCTGGACTGCGACGTGCTCGGCGTGGCCGGCCACGACCTTCGGATCATGGTCTACACGGCAGAACCGGGCACCCGGGACGCCGAGCGGCTCGCCCTGCTCACGGTCCTGGGCACCCAGGAGATGGCGACCTAGGGAGCCTCGGGCGGGGTGTCACGCGCGCTCCCGCCGCGACGCCCACAGGCTCGTCGCCGTGGTGATCGCGAGGACCAGCACGATGAAGCCGAGCGAGAACGGGATGCCGATCTCGGGCACGTGCACACCGGACTCGTGCAGGGCGTGCAGCACGAGCTTGACGCCGATGAAGCCGAGGATCACGGACAGGCCGTAGGAGAGGTGGACCAGCCTCTTCAGCAGTCCGCCGATGAGGAAGTACAGCTGCCGCAGCCCCATCAGGGCGAACGCGTTGGCCGTGAACACGATGTACGGGTCCTGGGTCAGACCGTAGATGGCGGGGATCGAGTCCAGGGCGAAGAGAATGTCGGTGAAGCCGATGGCGAGCATCACGACCAGCATCGGGGTCATGACCCGTCTGCCGTTCTCCTCCACCCACAGCCTGGTGCCGTGGTACCGGTCGGCGACGCCGAAACGCCGCTCGACCGACTTCAGCAGCCTGTTCTCCTCGTACTCCTCGTCGTGACCGCCTCCGCGGGCGTCCTGGATCAGCTTCCAGGCGGTCCAGATGAGGAAGGCGCCGAAGAGGTAGAACACCCAGGAGAAGGCGGAGATGATCGCCGCGCCGGCCGCGATGAAGGCGGCGCGCAGCACCAGGGCCACCAGGACACCGACCATCAGCACCCGCTGCTGGTACTGCGAGGGCACCGCGAACTTCGCCATGATCAGCACGAAGACGAAGAGGTTGTCCACGCTGAGCGACTTCTCCGTGACGTAGCCGGCGAAGAACTCCCCGGCCGGACCGCCGCCCCCGGCCACGAACAGTCCCACACCGAACAGGCAGGCCAGGACCACCCATACGGCGGTCCAGACCCCGGCCTCCCGGATCGACACGTCGTGCGGCTTGCGGCCGACGAAGAAGTCGGCGGCGACCAGGACGCACAGGCCCGCGACGGTCAGCAGCCAGGCGCTGAGGGAGACGTTCACCGGGGCTCCTCGTACGGGCGGGAGACAGGGGGCGCGCAAGGGTTCTTGGTCAGGGTGTTTCCGCGATCCGGCGCAGGCAACCCGGCACCCTGCGCGGCCCGCGCGCCGAAAGGGGCGCGCCCCGGTCTCGCTACGACGTGACGGGAGCCCCGGATGACCACTCGGCCCTCGCATCCGCACTCCGCCCGCCCGGGCCCGCGCATCGGCGTGCTGGGTTCCTACGGCGGCTTCAACACCGGTGACGAGGCGATCCTGACCTGCGTCCTGAGCTGTCTGCGGGCCCACCGGCCGGACGCCCACCTCGTCGTCCTGAGCCGGGACGCGGAGCACACCCGCGCCCATCACCGCGACGCCGACGAGGTGGTCGCCTGGGAGGGGGTCCCCCGCAACCACGTGCTGGACGCGCTGCCCGGCCTGGATCTGCTGGTGCTGGGCGGCGGCGGCATCCTCTACGACGGCGAGGCGCGGCGCTATCTGCGGCTGGTGCGGGCCGCCCAGCTGCGGAAGGTGCCCACGTTCGCCTACGCGGTGGGCGCCGGGCCGCTGACGGACGCCGAGGACCGGGAAGCGGTGCGCACGGTGCTGGCGGAGATGGACGACGTCGTGGTGCGGGACGAGGAGTCCCGGCTGGTGCTGGAGGAGGTCGGCCTGGAGCGCGAGGTCGTGGTCACCTCGGACCCGGCGCTGCTGCTGGCCCCCGAGCCGTTCACCGCGGCCATGATGCGCGACGAGGGCATTCCGTCCGGTGCGCGGCTGGTCGGGATGTCGGTGCGCGAGCCGGGGCGGGCCGCCGAGAAGCTCGACGAGGGCGACTACCACGCGCTGCTCGCCGACGTGGCGGACTTCCTGGTGCGCAGGCTCGACGCGCACGTGGTGTTCCTGCCGATGGAACGGCACGACGTACGGCACGCGCACGCCGTGCTGTCGCACATGACGGCGCCGCACAAGGGCCGGATCCTGCACGGCGACTACAGCCCGGGGCAGGTCCTCGGCTTCATGCGCCACCTGGACGTGGCCGTCGGCATGCGGCTGCACTTCGTGATCTTCGCGGCGCTCACCGGCGTACCGGTGCTGCCGCTGCCGTACTCCGGCAAGGTCTTCGACTTCGCGCGCCGGCTGGGCGCCCCGGCGCTGGTGGGGGTGGCGCGGGAGCAGGCGGGGCTGCTGCTGGCGGAGGTGGACCGGCTGTGGGACGAGTATCCGCAGCGCCGGGACGATCTGCGCGAGCGGGTCCGGGAACTGTCCGCGACCGCCCTGGGCACCTGCGTGCGCTGCGGCTCGCTGCTGGACGCGATCGGCGGCGGCGACCGGCCGGGCGCGGCGGACGCGCGAGCGGGAGAGGAAGCGACGGGAGAGGAAGCGACGGGAGGAGAAACGGCGGAAGGAGGAGCGTCGGAAGGGGGACCGGCTGGAGGAGGAGCGCACGTGACCGGGCCTCGGCCGCTGACCGCCTGACCGCCTGACCGGGGGGCCGAACGTCGGTTCGGCGCCCCCCGGCGCCGGAACCCGTGACCGCCGAATGCCCGACCCGGAGGAGAGCGATGCCGGTCCTGGAAGAGCCCCGCGAGCCCCGTATGGTCACGCTGCCCCCGCGGTCCGCCCGGCACGGCGGCCGGTGCGACGTCCTGGTGGTGGGCGGCGGGCCCGCCGGGTTCGCCGCCGCGGTCGGCGCGGCGGACGCCGGGGCCGACGTCGTGCTGGTCGAGCGGTACGGGTTCCTCGGCGGCAACGCGACCGTGGCGCTGGTGATGCCGCTGATGTCGTTCCACAACGAGCACCGGCAGGCCGCGTTCACCGAGGCCGGCGACACCTCCCGGCTGCTGCCCACCGACCACGGCGAGGGCGAACCGGTGGTCGCGGGCGTGCTGTGGCAGCTGCTCGACCGGCTCATGGGGCGCGGCGGCTGCCTGCCGCCGTCTCCGAAGACCGGGTACACGGTCCCCTTCGACCCGGAGCTGTTCAAGCTCTCGCTGCTGGAGATGATGGACGAGTCCGGGGTGCGGATGCTGTTCCACTCCTTCGCCTCCGGCGCACTGCCGCTGGACGACGGCTCGGGCTGGCGGGTGGTGTTCGAGACGAAGTCGGGACCGGTGGTGATCGACGCCGGGGTGGTGGTGGACGGCACGGGCGACGGCGACGTGGCGACCGCCTGCGGGGCACCGTACGAGATCGGCAGGCCCGAGGACGGGCTGGTGCAGCCCATGACGCTGATGTTCCGCGTGGCGGACTTCGCGCGGCCCGACTTCGCGGACTACGTGCGGGAGCATCCCGACCAGTGGCGCGGTGTGCACGGCCTGTGGGACCTGATCGAGGAGGCCAGGGCGGAGGGCGAGCTGCGGTTGCCGCGCGAGGACATCCTCTTCTTCGCGACGCCGCACCCGCGGGAGATCGCCGTCAACAGCACGCGGGTCAACCGCGTCCTCGGCAGCAACGTCTGGGACCTCACCCGCGCCGAGTACACGGCCCGGCGGCAGCTGGCGCAGATCGACCGCTTCCTGCGCACGCGGGTGCCCGGCTTCGAGGAGTCGTACGTGGTGCAGAGCGGCACCCACATCGGCGTGCGGGAGAGCCGCCGGGTGCTCGGCGACTACCGGCTCACCGGCCACGACATCCTGGCGGCGCGCACCTTCCCGGACGTGGTCGCGCACGGCGCCTACCCGGTCGACATCCACAATCCGCGCGGCTCGGGCACCGTCCTCAAGAGGGTTCCGCAGGGGAGTTTCTACGACATCCCGCTGCGCTGCCTGGTGCCGCGGGACACCGAGCGGCTGCTGGTCGCGGGGCGCTGCATCTCCGGGACGCACGTGGCGCACTCGTCGTACCGGGTGATGCCCATCGCCATGGCGACCGGCCACGCGGCCGGGGTGTGCGCGGCCCTGACCGTCCGGCACGGGCGCGGTCCCCGCGGTCTGCCCTACCGGCTGGTCCAGCGGGAACTGCTGCGGCAGGGGGCCAGGCTGCGGACGAGCGCGGACTAGCGGGCCGGGCCGCGGAGGGGCGGGGACCAGCAGGCCGGGCCGCGGAGGGGCGCAGACTAGCGGGCCGGGCTGCGGAGGGCGCGGATTGCGCACCGACGACCAGTACGGGACCTCAGTGCGGAACCGGGGTGCCGCGTTCGCGGCGCAGCCGTCCGGCCACGACCACGAGGTCCGCGACGGCCAGCAGGGCGAACGCCGCGCACACGGCGGCGACGGCCACCAGCGTGCCGCGGCCGGGACTGTCGCCGGGGCCGGTGCCGGCCGCCCACACGCCGCAGTACGCGGCCCCGGCCAGGAACAGCGGCAGGAAGACGGCCGAGAGCACCAGCCTGAGCCGCAGCGGGCTCTGGGCGGTGGCCGGCTCGGTTCCGGTACGTGGAAAGCGGCGGCCGATCAGACCGGACCGTGCGCGCGGATCCGGGTCCTCGGCCCATCGGGGGCGGCGTCGTTCGCTCATGCCGTTCCTCCCTTGCGGCCCGCTCATCCCGGGTCGATCAGGGCGAGGCCGATGTCGGGACGGTGCGTCTTGGCGAGTTCGGCGGGGCTGTCCCGCACGACCACCTCCAGCGTCGGCCAGACCCGGCCGGACAGCAGGTGGCCGCCGCGGGTCGACCCGTCGGACAGGCCGAGTACGGCGTGCAGGTGCGGGGTGGGACCGTCGTCGGCGACGGCGACGTCCCCGATGAGCGACAGCACCTCGCACTGCTGCTCCACCGGGATGGGCCGGTAGTCCTTGGCCTGCCGGTCGAACCAGCCGACGACCGCCTGCGAGAAGGCGCCCACGGCCGTCACCTGGGACGCGCCGAGGGACCTGTCACGGGCGAAGGCGGTGAGTTCGGCGACCGGGTCCTCGCCGGGGTCGAGCACCACCACGTAGACCGCCGACGGACCGTCCTGCACCTGCTGCCACTTCATGCGCCCGCGGGTACCCGTCGCGGGTCGGCGCAACCTCGGCCCCGGCGCCCCCGGGCGTCGCTCACCGGCCGAGGGCCCGGCGGATCGTGGCGAGCCAGGCGTCGACGGGGCCGAAGGTGAGCAGCCCGCTGCCGGCGCCCGCGAGCTCGCCCGACGCGGGCAGCAGCCGTTCGTACGCCCGCTCCAGGGCCTCTCGGTCGCCCAGGTCGAGGGCGAGCGCGGCCTCGGCGCAGCACAGCGCCTCGTACAGCAGGTCGGGCGGCGGCTGGGCGAGGGCGCCGAGTGCCGTCCGGGCCGCGGCGGTGCGGCCGTCGGCGAGCAGGGCGAACGGCTCGGCCCAGGGCCGGTACGGACCCCAGTCGGCGCGCGCGTCCACGGCGGCCGGACGGCCGCGGGCCAGCCGCAGCCCGAGCAGGGCCAACGGCAGGAGTCCGCGTTCCAGGCCCGGCATCCCGGCGCCGTCGAGCCGCGCGGCGGCGCGGCGGTAGGCGGCCTCGGCGCTGTCGTACGGGCTGCCGGTGGCGGCCGTCCGCAGCGCCAGGTACCAGCCGGTGAAGACGGTCACCAGGGGCCGTTCGTGGCGTGCGGCGAGGTCGTCCGCGGCGGCGGCGTGCGTGTCGGCGGTGGTGAAGTCGCCGAGGGCCGAGCGGGCCTGGAGGCGGATCAGCCGGCCCAGTACCGCGTGGTTGACGAGCCCGTGCCGGGTGCCGAGCGCGACGAGTTCGGCGCCGACCGCGTCGCGTCGCGGGGCGAGGCCGGCGGCGGTGCAGGACTGCATGAAGACGCCGTTGAGGGCGAAGGCGAGCAGCGCGGGGTCGTCCAGGCGGCGGGCGATGTGTTCGGCCTCGCGCGCCGCACGCGGCCCGCGCGGGGAGCGGACGCCGCGGGACTCCAGGGCGACGGTCGCGAGCAGGCGGCAGCGGGACGCCTCGGTGGCCGGGGTGTCCGGCAGGGCGGCGAGGGTGCGTTCGGCCGCCGCGACGATCCGGCGGGCCGTCTCCGGCTCGTCGCTGCGGGTCCAGTTGGCGGGGACGTCGTAGGCGCCGATCACCCGGGCCGTCAGTTCGGGGTCGCCCGTCTCCTCCACCGCCGCGACCGCTGCCGTGCGGTGCTCCCGGGCCGCCTCCAGACCGCCGCCGCCGGTGACGGCGAGGGAGCGCAGCAGACCGACGGTCGATTCGAGGCGGGCGTGGGCACCGGCGGCGACCGTACGGTCGTACGCCTCGGTCGCCCGGGCCCACAGCCGCGCGGCCGCCTCCGCCGGCTCGTGGGGCGGGTCCAGTTCCGGGTCCTGGGCGAGGATGCCGGCCTCCAGGCGGCGCAGCCGGGGGCCCGGGTCGATGCCGAGGCGTCCGGCCAGCAGGGTGCGCGCCCGGCGCAGCACGTCGAGGGCGTCCGCCTGGCGTCCGGTCCGGTACAGCGCGAGGGCGAGCAGCCGCCAGGCCTCCTCGCGCCAGGGGTGCTCGGCGAGGTGCGCGTCCAGGTCGGGTACGGCCTCGGCGGCACGGCCCAGGCCGACGAGCAGCTCCGCCCGGCGTTCGACGGCGCCCAGCCGCAGTTCGGTGAGCCGGGAGCGTTCGCCGCGGGCCCAGTCCGCCTCGCCGAACCCCGCGTAGGCGGGCCCGCGCCACTCCCCCAGCGCCGCCCGGATCCGGTCCGGGGCCCGGGACGCGGGTCCCCGGCCGGCCTCGGTGACGGCCGTCTCGAAGCGCCACGCGTCCACGGCGTCCGGCGCGGCGCGCAGGGCGTAGCCCGGGCCCTCGGTGACCAGCAGTCCGGCGGGGGCGCGCGGCGGGCGCTCGGGTTCCAGGGCTCGGCGCAGGTCTCCGACGAACGTGCGCACGGCTCCCACGGCCCGCGGTGGCGGCGCGTCCCACAGGTCCTCGACCAGCCGGGCGAGCGGGACGACCCGCCGCCGGGCCACGACCAGCCGGGCCAGTACGGCGCGGTGCCGGGGGCCTTTCAGGGCGAGAGGGGCACCGCCGCGCTCGGCCGTGACCGGTCCGAGGACACCGAACGTGACCGGTTCCATGTTGCGTCCGCTCTCCGATCAGCCACCGCCACTCCCGCACCACGGTACGCGTGCTGATCGGTTGCTGATCCGGGCGCGCGAGGCTCGTGGTGTGTCCCGGCACGCCGGGCAGCGACCGTCGCACCACGAGAACCTTTCGGAAAGGCACGACCCAGTCATGGAACCGACCCCGACCATCCCTGGCTTCACGTACGACCGCGTCCAGGTCGCCGACGGCATCGGCCTGCACGTGGCCGTCGGCGGCTCGGGCAGCCCCCTCGTGCTGCTGCACGGCTTCCCGCAGACCCATCTGATGTGGCGGCACGTCGCCGCCGACCTGGCGGCCGACCACACGGTCATCTGCCCCGACCTGCGCGGTTACGGCGCCAGCGACAAGCCCGCCGACCCGGACGGCACCGCCTACGCCAAGCGGGCCATGGCCGCCGACGTCGTGGCCCTCGCCCGGGCGCTCAGGCACGACCGGTTCGCGCTGGCCGGGCACGACCGGGGCGCCCTCGTCGCGGTGCGGGCGGGGCTCGACCACCCGGACGCGGTGACGCACCTGGCCGCGCTGGACGTGCTGCCGACCCTGGACATGTGGGACGTGCTGCACGGCACGACGGCGGCGGTGGGCTTCCACCTGTACCTGATGGCGCAGCCGCCGGGTCTGCCGGAGCAGCTGATCGGCGCCGCGCCGGACGCGTTCTTCGGCCACTTCCTCGATCTGTGGGCCCGGGACCCCGGCGCCCTGCCGGCCGACGTCCGCGCCGCCTATCTCCGGGCCTCCCGCGAGGCGGTGCCCTCGATCGTGGCCGACTACCGGGCCTCGGCGGGCGTCGACGTGGCCCACGACCTGGCCGACCGGGAGCGGGGCAATCGGCTGCGGATGCCGGTGACCGTGCTCCAGCAGGACTGGGGCGCGGCGCTCGGCTACGACGCCGCCGCGCTGTGGCGGGCCTGGGCCCCCGACCTGCGGCACGACACCGTCGACTGCGGGCACTTCATGGCGGAGGAGGCGCCGGACGAGGTCGCGGGGGCGCTGCGGAAGCTGCTGGCCCGCCAGGCCCGCTAGGAGGGCGCGCCGGCGCGCACGTGCCCAGGCCGGGAAAGGTCCGGCGGGCCGCGGCGAAGAGGGCCGGGTAGCCGGTGCCGTGGGCGACTGCGGCGGCGAAGAGGGCACCGAGCGCGGCACGCAGCGGGTCGGGGTCGGCCGCGGCACGGAGTGCGGGCAGGGCCAGGGCCTGTCGCAGGGGGAGGTCCGGAGGCCCGCCGGACGCGTCCGGCGGTGTGCAGGCGATGCGGTCGTCGTGGAAGAAGCGGTCCCAGGGCCGCCGGGGATCGTCGAACGGCGCCGGCAGGGGATCTCCCCGGTCGAGCGCGGCCAGCGCGGGCGCGATCCAGCCGAGGTCCTCGAGTCCCGTCTCGCTGAAGGCGCGGCGGGCCGCCCAGCGCGCCAGGCTCCGCTGCGCCGCCGGGCACAGGGCGTCGACGGCGTCGAGCAGGTCCCGGTCCAGCGGCACGAGTCCCCGCGCGTCGTCGCCGACGGCCCGGACCCGCCGGCTGGGCAGCCGGCCGCCCCAGGACCTGGCCTCGGCCCACTCCCGCTCGCCTCCCGCGCGGGGAGCGGGCCGGGTCAGGGCCCGCGCGTGGCGGTGCCGGCTCTCGGCGCTGCGCGAGGTCTGGCGGACGACCCGGTCCGCGGCGGGCGGGGCAGGCCAGAACTGCAGCAGGTACTGCCCGACCGGGCGGCCGGAACCGGCGGCGCGGGCGGGACCGTCGGCGGCCGGGTCCATGCCGCGCCCGCAGTACCGCACCCGGTGGTCGGCGGCCGGCAGGTCCACCTCGCACAGCGTGCCGTGGCAGCAGCGCAGCACGGCCGCGGAGGCGGCGGCCGGCCGGAAGGACGCCTCCACGACGTCCTCCCAGCCGTCGTCGAGCGGCGGGGCGGCCCGGTGCACCTCGACGGTCAGGGCGACGCGGCCGCGGCGCAGGCCCGTGCCCAGGAAGAGGCAGCCCGGAACGGCCGCGCCGCACAGGCCGTTGCTCTGCCCGGCACAGGCCTCCGACGACTCCGGTGGCCGCGGATCGTACGCCCCTCGGCGGCTGTCCACGTGGAACCCGCCGTGGACGACCGGCAGTTCGCCCCTGTACACCGTCCGCACGTCCATCCCCCCTCACATCCCGCTCCTGTGGCCACCAGTATGCGGAAGGGGTCTGACAACGGGGCAGCGGTGCGCGGAGACCGGGGCGGACGCCGGTCGGCGGACCCTCAGCGGGCCCCGGGCACGTCCTCCGTGACGCCGTTCAACGGCGAGGACGGATCGCTGCCGTAGGGGCGGGTGAAGGCCTCCATGCCGTGCCCCGACGGGTCGATGAAGTAGACGCCCCGGCCGCCGTCGTTGCGGTTGATCCGGCGCGGGTGTTGGCCGTGCGGATGGGCGTGGATGGGGATCCCGCCCTCGACGAGGCGAGCGAGCACGGCGTCGAACTCGTCCTCCGAGACGAGGAACGCGTAGTGCTGCATGGGGAAGTCGATGTCGACGGTGGCGAAATCGAGGGTGACGCTGTTGGCGGTGGTCACGGGCAGGAACATCCCGGCCGGTTCGCCGACCTCCAGGCCCAGGATTCCGGCGAGGAATCGGGCGGACTCCTCCCGGTCGTGGGAGAGGACGATGGTGTGGTTGAACTCGACTGACACGGGTCAATGCCTCCACGGGCATCTCCGCGGCGCCTCCATGCCTCACCCGGACGGTGACCGACACGCGATGCCGCGCGAAGGATGCTACGCCGTGCACCACCCCGGAGCCCACCCCGAGCCGTCCCCGACTCGCCCCTGAGCCGCCCCTGCTACGTCAGCGCGCTGGCCCGGCTGATCGGCATGGGCCGTCCACTGCTGCACATGCACCTGCAGCGGCTGGAGGCCGCGGGGCTGGTCGTCGGCACGCTGGAGGCCGGGGAGGACGGCAATGGAGTGGGGGGCCTGGTGGGCGCCGTGGGCGCGGCCGGGTTCTTCGGTCTGCTGATCGTGATCGTCTGGCAGGTCGCCGCCACCTGGCGGGCCCGGATGCTGGCGGCGCGCGAGGAGCAGTACAAGGAGCTCGCCACGCGATACGCGCGGCTCCTGGAGGACACCGTGGAGTTGCAGCGCCGCACTGCGGAGGAACAGCGCCAGACCCTGGACGAGCTGACGCGGACCCGGCTCTCCGTCGGCTCCATGGAGAAGATGATGCGCGAGATCGAGTAGGCACCGCCGGTGACAGGGCGCGGGCACCCCGCGCCCCGTCACCGGCCGGCGTGCCGTCAGGTGGACGGCTGGTCGCTGTCCTTCATGGAGCCCCAGCCGTGCCAGCGCTCCACCTCGATCCAGGCGCTGACCCGGGGGCGCTGCCGGTCGGGGTACGGCTTGCCCGTGTACTGCGTGGAGAGCCGGTCGATGCCGGCGAGGTCCTCGTCGTCGCGCATCTCGGTGACACGGCCGATGAGCGTGACGTGCGTGTACCAGTCGTCTTCGGCGAGGACGGTGAGGGTGACCCGCGGGTCGCGGCGCAGGTGTCCCAGACGCACCCGGCCCGCGTCGAGGTTGACCAGCACGCGGCCGTCGTCCTCCCACAGGTACCAGGTCGCCGTGGAGACGGGGGTGCCGTCCGAGCGGAGGGTGGCCATGACGCACGGGTTGGCGCGGCGCAGCAGTGCGACGGCCTCTGGGGGCAGGGGCGGCTTGGACATGAGAACTCCTTGTGTGTTTGATCTGCCTGGTGCTGTGTGCGCTGGTTCTGGTGCAGCGGGCCCTTGCGTGCTGGTTCTGGTGCGCCGGGTTCTTGCGCTCCGGTTCCGGTGTGCGTCGGTGGTCGCGCACCGCGTGGCCGGGCCGGCGCGGTCAGTCCGACTGCTCTTCCTCCTGCCTCTCCTGCTTCTCCTGCTTCTCCTGCTTCTCCTGCCGCTTCTCCTCGAAACTGGCGAAGTACGCAGCCGCCATGTCCTCGTCGCCGTGCCCCTGGGCGGCGGCCCGCGCCAGGCGTTCCGCGCCGGCGGCGGCCGCGTCCAGGCGTACGCCGTTGGCCTCGCCCGCCTCGACGATCAGCCGGGCGTCCTTTTCGGCGGTGGTGACGGCGAACTGGGCGGGCGTCAGCGCGCCGTCACGGATCAGGGACGCCTTGGTGCGCAGATAGCCCATGTCGAGCGGCCCGTCGGCGATGGCGTCGAAGAAGGCGTCCGGGTCCACGCCCAGGGCCTTGGCGAGCGCGAGGGTCTCGCCTCCCGCGTTGGTGACGGCGAGGACCCAGCTGTTGGCGACCAGCTTCAGCCGGGTCGCGCTGCCGGCCGCCCCGTCCTCGCCGGTCCACACCGTGCGCGAGCCGACGGCGTCGAACACGGGCGCCACCCGGTCCCGGACGGCGGCGGGGCCCGCGGCGAGCACGAGCAGTCGGCCCGCCTCGGCCGGCTGCCGGGTGCCCAGGACGGGCGCGTCGAGGAAGACGAGGCCGTGCTCGTCGGCGAAGGCGGCCAGGTCGGCGACCGCGTCGACGCCCGCGGTGGTGGCCTGCGCCCACACCGTGCCGGGGCGCAGGCCGGGTACGGCGCGGCGCATGACGTCGAGGGCGGCCGGTCCGTCGTACAGCATGGTGAGGACCACGTCCGCGTCCCGTACGGCCTCTGCCGGGTCCGCGGCGACCCGTGCGCCGTCGGCGGCCAGCGGCTCGGCCTTGTCCCGGCTGCGGTTCCAGACCCGGACGTCGAGTCCGGCGCGGGCGAGGTTGCGGGCCATCGCGGCACCCATGATGCCGGTGCCCAGGACGCTGACGATGAGCTGGTCGGTCATGACGTCGCCTTCTGACTCGTGCGGACGGTGGCCGCGCCCCGCCGCGAGCGGGGCCCGGTGATCAGCCTGCCATCCGATCGGGCACGGCGCCGCCCCGGCACGGGACGCTCGCCCGCCGTGCGACGTGCGGGGACGCTCCGGCGCAGGCTGCCGGACGCGCGTGCGGGGCCGTCCCGTACGGTACGGCCCGTGAGCGCCTTTACCGACGACATCGACAGCACCGGTGACGCCGTCCCCGGCCGTTACGGTCCCACCGCCACCACGGAGGCCGACCCGAAGGACGTGGGCCGGGTGCGTACCGAGTACTCCCCCGCGCACGACGGGGACCCCGACCCGGGCGAGATCGTGTGGACGTGGGTCCCCTACGAGGAGGCGGACGGCAGGGGCAAGGACCGGCCCGTGCTGGTGGTCGCCCGCGAGGCGGGCGGCACCGTGCTGGCCGTACAGCTGTCCAGCAAGCGCCACGACGGGAACCGGGACTGGGTGCCGATCGGGAACGGGCCCTGGGACCGCTCCGGGCGCGACTCGTGGGTCGACGTGGACCGGGTGCTGCGGCTGCACGACGCCGGTATGCGCCGCGAGGCGTGTGCCCTGGACCGGATGCGGTTCAACCTCGTACGGCAGCGGCTGCGCGAGCGCTACGGCTGGACCTGACCGGCGCCGGCGGCTGACGGGGCCGGTGCCGTCCCGGCCCCTTCAGCCGGCCCTGGGAAGGCGCGGGCGAACGCCTCCCGGACGGTGCCGCGGGGCGTGCGGTCGAGGATGCCGAAGGCCACCCGCTCGAAGGCCCCGGCGAACCGGCCGCCGGGCCCGAGCAGCGTCCGGAAGGCCCCGGCGACCTGCGCGGGGTCGTTGCGGAACACTCCGCAGCCCCAGGCGCCGAGCACCAGCCGCCGGTATCCGTGGGCGGCGGCCGTCTCGAGGACCCGCTCGGCGCGGGCGGTCAGCGCGGCGGGCAGGGCGGAGGCGCGCTGCGGTGCCGTGCGCAGCACGACGCCCGCGTTCGGCGCGGCGGACGTGAGGAAACCGGCCGTGTACGGCTCGTCGAGGAGGCTGCCGCGGTCGTCGCGGAAGACGGGCACGCCGGGCGAGTGGATGACGCGGTCCGTGTAGAACGGGTCGCGGTGGGCGCGGTGGTGGTCGTAGAACTCGCGGGCCCGCAGCAGGCAGGTGTAGAGGGCCGAGGCCCGGCACAGGGCCTCTTCCTGGGCCTGTGCGCCGTTCAGGTAGCCGCCGCCCGGGTTGCGGGCGGAGGCGAAGTTGAGCACGGCGACCTCGCCGCCGAGCCGGCGGGCGGCTTCCAGGCTGCTCTCGCCGGTGACCTCGAAGACCGTCCGCACCGCCGCGTACGGGCCGGGCGCCAAGGACTCGGGCCCGCGCATCCGCGTGCCCTCGCGCGCCCGTTCGACCGCCGCGCCGACCGGCACCTCGCGGCCGTCGGGCGCGCGGTAGCTCCCCGCCGCCACGATCTGCTCCGTCTGCTGTGCGATGCCCCGCAGGCGCGCGCTCACGGCGACACCCCCGTGGACGCCGTGACCGCGTGCCCCGCGGTCTCCCCCGTCGTGCTCATACGGCAATCCTGGGTGATGCTGGTGACGCGTCGCAACGGGGTTTTGCTGTCGGCAGACGCCGGGAGAAGCCCCTGCGAACGGCTGGTTCACGGACATTACCGAGCCGGAACGTCCCGCTGCGCGTCCTTGTGCCGAGCGGCCCGAGGGTCTTGGGTGGGACGGTGTGCCGGCCCTGATCCACCCCGTACACGGGTCGGCGACATGGTGTGGAATCTCAGGAGGATCCAGACATGTCAGATTCGGTTGACGGCTGTATCCGGCCGCGGACCGCGGTCAGTGAGGCCGAGGTCGAGGCGCTGGTCCACGGCATATGCTTCAAGACCGGTCCGCCCGCGCTCCTCGGCGTCGAAGTGGAATGGCTCGTCCACGAGCTGCGCGCGCCGCGGCTCCCCGTGTCACCCGAACGGCTCCGGGCGCTCTACACCGCCCTGCGGGCCGTCCCGCTCAAGTCGGCGCTGACCGTCGAACCCGGTGGTCAGCTGGAGCTGAGTTCGCTCCCCGCCGCCTCCCTCATGGAGTGCGTCCGTACCGTCTCCGCCGATCTCGACGCCGTCCGCGCGGTACTGCGCGAGGACGGTCTCGCCCTGGTCGGCCTCGGTCACGACCCCTGGCAGGAGCCGCGCCGCTATCTCCGGCAGCCCCGCTACGACGCCATGGAGGCCTGTCTCGACCGTACCGGCCCCGGTGGCCGCTTCATGATGTGCACGTCCGCCTCCGTGCAGGTGTGCGTGGACGCCGGCCACGAGGAGCCCGGCCCGCTCGGTCATGTGCGCCGCTGGTGGCTGGCCCACCAGCTGGGCGCCGTCCTGGTGGCCGCGTTCGCCAACTCGCCCTTGGCCGGCGGCCGGCCCACCGGCTGGCGGTCGACCCGGCAGCTGCGGTGGACGCAGATCGGCCCCGGCCGGGCGGGCGGCCCGCCCCTCGACTCCGACCCGCGCGGCGCCTGGACGCGGCACGTCCTGGACGCCGAGGTGATGTGCGTACGCCGTGACGGCGGGCCCTGGGACGTGCCCGAGGGCCTGACCCTGCGCGAGTGGACCCGGAACCAGGTGCCGAGGCCGCCGACCGGGGAGGACCTCGACTACCACCTCACCACGCTCTTCCCGCCCGTGCGGCCGCGCGGGCACCTGGAGCTGCGCATGATCGACGCGCAGCCCGGGGACGACGGCTGGATCGTGCCGCTGGCGGTGACCGCGGCCCTGTTCGACGACCCGGAGGCCGCCGAGACGGCCTACCGGGCCGTGAAGCCGCTGGCCGAGCGGACGCTGGGCCGGCCAGGACCCCACAATCCGCTCTACGAGGCCGCGGCCCGGGACGCCCTCACCGACCCCGAGTTGCGCGAGGCGGCCGTCACCTGCTTCACGGCGGCGCTGGACGCGCTGCCCCGGCTCGGTGCGACGGCCGAGGTGACCGGTGCCGTCGCCGGGTACCTGGAGCGTTACGTCCTGCGGGGCCGCTGCCCCGCCGACGATCTGCTGGACGGACCGGGCGGCGCCGGCCGCGGCCCGCACGGGAGGGAAACCCACTCATGACAGACCGCACCGACCGCACCCGAGACACTGAGGACACCGAGGAGACCCCGACCGCCACCGCCACCGCCACCGCGGACGCCCTGCGGGAGCGCGCGCTGGCCACGCTGCTCACCGCGCGGGACCGCACGACGCTGCTGACCAGCTGTGTGGAGGGCCCCGACCTCACCGGCCAGGTGTCGCCGCTGATGTCCCCGCTGGTCTGGGACCTGGCGCACATCGGCAACCAGGAGGAGCAGTGGCTGCTGCGCGCGGTGGGCGGGCAGGAGGCGATACGCCCGGAGATCGACAGCCTGTACGACGCCTTCGAGCACCCGCGTTCCGCGCGGCCGAGCCTGCCGCTGCTGGCGCCCGACGAGGCCCGCCGGTACGCGGCGGACGTGCGCGGACGGGCCCTCGACGTGCTGGAGCGCACCGCGTTCGACGGCACCCGGCTCACCGAGGCGGGCTTCGCCTTCGGGATGATCGCCCAGCACGAGCAGCAGCACGACGAGACCATGCTGATCACGCACCAGCTCCGCAGGGGCCCGCAGGCCCTGACCGCCCCCGACCCGGAGCCGGTACCGCTGTACACCGGGCCGTCCGAGGTCCTGGTCCCCGGCGGCCCGTTCACGATGGGCACCGGGACCGAGCCGTGGGCCCTGGACAACGAACGGCCCGCGCACCGGCGCGAGGTGGCGCCGTACTTCATCGACACCGTCCCGGTGACCAACGGCGCGTACCGCGCCTTCATCGACGACGGCGGCTACGACGACCCGCGCTGGTGGACCCCGGACGGCTGGGACCACATCCGCCGGCACTCCGTCACGGCACCGCAGTTCTGGCGCCGGGACGGCGGGCAGTGGCTGCGGCGCCGCTTCGGCGTCACGGAGACGGTGCCGGCCGACGAGCCGGTGCTGCACGTGTGCTGGTACGAGGCAGACGCGTACGCCCGCTGGGCCGGGCGCCGGCTGCCCACCGAGGCCGAGTGGGAGAAGGCCGCCCGGTACGACCCGGTCACCGGCGGCACCAGGCGCTACCCGTGGGGCGACGCAGACCCGGGCCCCGAGCACGCCAACCTCGGCCAGCGGCACCTGCGCCCGGCACCGGCCGGCAGCTACCCGGCCGGCGAGTCGCCGCTCGGTGTACGGCAGTTGATCGGCGACGTCTGGGAGTGGACGTCGAGCGACTTCGCCCCGTACCCGGGGTTCAGGGCGTTTCCGTACCGGGAGTACTCGGAGGTGTTCTTCGGGCCCGACTACAAGGTGCTGCGCGGCGGTTCCTTCGCCGTCGACGCGGTGGCCTGCCGGGGCACGTTCCGCAACTGGGACTACCCGATCCGGCGGCAGATCTTCTCCGGCTTCCGCACCGCCCGGTCGGCGGAGGTCGGCTGATGTGCCGTCACCTCGCCTACGTGGGCCCCGCCGAGCCGCTCGGCGGGCTCCTCGTGGCCCCGCCGCACGCCCTGTACCGCCAGTCCTGGGCGCCCCGGCACCAGCGCCACGGCACGGTCAACGCCGACGGGTTCGGCGTCGGCTGGTACGCCGAGGGCGACCCGGTCCCGGCCCGCTACCGCCGGGCCGGGCCCATCTGGGCCGACCAGTCCTTCGCCGACCTGGCCCGGGTGGTGCGCGCCGGCGCCCTGCTCGCGGCCGTACGGGACGCGACCCTCGCGGGTGCCGACGCCGAGGCCGCGGCGGCCCCGTTCGCCGCCGGGGCCTGGCTGTTCAGCCACAACGGCGCCGTCGGGGGCTGGCCCGGTTCGCTGGCGCCGGTGGCCGCGGCCCTGCCGCCCGAAGAGCTGCTGTCGCTGGAGGCCCGCAACGACTCCGCGCTCGTGTGGGCGCTCGTCCTGTCCCGGCTGCGCGCCGGGGACGACGAGGGCCGGGCGCTCGCCGAGACGGTCCTCGAGGTCGCCGGCGCGGCCCCGGCCTCCCGGCTCAACCTGCTGCTCAGCAACGGCACCACGGTCACCGCCACCACCTGGGGCGACACCCTGTGGTACCTGACCCGCCCCGGTGCCGGGGGCACCGTCGTCGCCTCGGAGCCCTACGACGACGATCCCGGCTGGCAGCAGGTGCCCGACCGCACCCTGCTCACCGCCACCCGCACCGACGTGCTGCTCACCCCGCTCAAGGACCCGGGCGAGCCCGCCCCCGCAGACGCTGTCGCCGCCGAGAAGGAGCCCCGCACGTGAGCCAGTTCCGACTGACCCGCACGCTGCCCGAGGACGCCACGGACGCCGCCCTGCGCGCCGACGTCCTGGCGGGGCTGACGAGCACGCCCAAGTGGCTGCCGCCGAAGTGGTTCTACGACGCGCGGGGCAGCGAGCTGTTCGAGGAGATCACCGCGCTGCCCGAGTACTACCCGACCCGGGCCGAGCGGGAGATCCTCGTCGACCGGGCCGGTGACATCGCCGCGGCGACCGGCGCGCGCACCCTGGTGGAGCTGGGTTCGGGCTCGTCGGAGAAGACCCGGGTCCTGCTCGACGCGCTGACCGGGCTGCGCGGCTACGTGCCGGTCGACGTCAGCGAGAGTGCCCTCACCCAGGCCGGGCAGGCCCTCGTGGCCGAGCGGCCCGGCCTGGCGGTGCACGCCCTGATCGCCGACTTCACCGGCGGACTGACGCTGCCCGACACGCCGGGTCCCCGGCTGGTGGCGTTCCTCGGCGGCACCGTCGGCAACCTGCTGCCGGAGGAGCGCGCCGCGTTCCTGTCCGGCGTGCGCGCCCGGCTCGCCCCGGGCGACGCGCTGCTGCTCGGCACGGACCTGGTCAAGGACGAGGAGGTGCTGGTCCGGGCGTACGACGACGCGGCCGGGGTGACGGCCGCGTTCAACAAGAACGTGCTGTCCGTGGTCAACCGTGAGCTGGAGGCCGACTTCGCGCCGGCGGCGTTCGAGCACGTGGCACTGTGGAACGCCGAGCGGGAGTGGGTCGAGATGCGGCTGCGGGCGCGCACCGCGCAGACGGTCAAGGTGCAGGCGCTCGACCTGGCCGTGGACTTCGCGGAAGGGGAGGAGTTGCGTACCGAGGTGTCCGCGAAGTTCCGGCGGGAGGGCGTGCGCGACGAGCTGGCGGCTGCCGGTCTGGAGCTGGCCCACTGGTGGACGGACGGCGCGGACCGGTTCGCGCTGTCGCTGAGCGTGCTGCGCTGAACCCGCTGCGGATCAGCGTGCGTTGAGGTCGAGGAGTTCGGTGACGCGGTCGGAGGCCCGGCGGGCCTCCGACTTCGCGTCCGCGCCGTTGAGCACCTTCGTCATGTACTCCTTGATGGGGTTGTCCGCCTCGACGGCGCCCCACCGGGGGGTGCCGGGGGTCGCCCGGCCCTGTGCGGCGCCGGCCGCCATGGCGGCGGACCCCTCGTCGCCCGAGACGGCCCCGGCGAGGGACTTCTTGTTGGGCACGTAGTTCATGGCGCGGGCGAGGTCGGTGTTCCACTTGTCCCCGGCCAGCGCGTCGACCACGGCCAGGGCGCCCTCCCGCTCGTCGGCGTTCTTCGGGACGACCAGGTCGGAACCGCCGGTGAAGACGGCGCCCGGCTTGCCGGCCTTCTTGCCGGGCACCGGGAAGAAGCCCAGCCTGCCCTTGAGCGAGGGGTTGTCGCGGACGACGGACTGGGCGAGTCCGGGCACCGCGACGATCTGGGCGACATCGTCCTTCGCGAACACCTGGGCCTGGGGCGGGTGTTCCTCGTCGGCGTCGACCGGTCCGTCGCCCAGCGCCTGCAGCTCCTGGTAGAAGTCCATGCCCCGCAGGGCCGCGGCGGAGTCCAGGGCGCCCGTCCAGCTGCCGCCGTCGCCGGCCTGGGTGGCCAGCTCGCCGCCCTCGTCCCAGATGAAGCCGGACAGCGTGTACCAGTCCTGGCCGGCGAGGTAGATGCCCTGGTTGCCGTCGGCGTCGAGCTTCTCGGTCGCGCTCAGCCACTCCTCGCGGGTGCGGGGCGGCTCGTCGACGCCGGCCTGCTCGAAGAGGTCCTTGCGGTAGATGACGACGCGGTTGGCCGCGTACCAGGGGATGCCGAACTGCTGGGACAGGTACTGCCCGGGATCGGCGAGGCCGGGCAGCCAGTCGCGGATGCCCCAGTCCCGCATCGACTCCAGGGTCAGGTCCTGCAGCCGGCCGCCCTCCGCGTACTGCGGGACCTGGGTGTTGCCGACCTCGATGACGTCGGGCCCGTCCGAGCCGTCCGCCTTCAGCGCGGCCTGCACCTTCTCGCCGATGCCGGTCCACTCCTGGATCTGTATGTCGAGGGCCAGGCCGGAGTGCTCGCGCTCGAAGCCCTCGGTGAACCGGCGCAGGAAGTCCTGCGAGGCGCTGTCCTTCATCAGCCACACGGTGACGGTGCTCCGGCCACCGCCGTCGTCCTGCGGCATCAGGCCGCAGCCGCCGGTCAGGGAGGCGGACACACAGACAAGGGCGAGGAGGCGACGTCTCACGAAGGGTCCTTCTGTCTCACGGACGGACAGGGGGCGGAGCGGACAGGGATGGATGTCCTGCGCACACGAAAGGAGACCCGACAGGGGGGGACGAGCCCGGAACAGCTCGTACGGGTGTCTGGGATTTTGGTATGTACCAATGAGAAGGTCAAGGGATGACGGAGAGTTGCCGCGCCGGAACCCGGCGCCTCGCGGTCCGTCGCGACGTGGGGCACGGTGGAGGGACGTACGGCAGATGAGGGATGTACGGCACGCAACTTGCCCGTGGAAGGGAGTACCCGCATGTCGAACCACACCTACCGGGTCACCGAGATCGTCGGCACCTCGCCCGACGGCGTCGACCAGGCGGTCCGCAACGGCATCACCCGTGCAGGTCGGACCCTGCGCAACGTGGACTGGTTCGAGGTGACCCAGGTGCGCGGCCAGATCGAGGAGGGCGAGGTCGCCCACTGGCAGGTCGGCCTCAAGGTCGGCTTCCGCCTGGAGGAGTCGGACTGACGGCTCACCGCCCTGGCACCCGGCGGCCCGGCACGGTCACCGGGCGCTCAGGTGCGCCCCTCACGCTCCTGCGCCGCGCGCAGCTCCGCCGACCGGTCCGCCCAGCGGGCCCGGACGACGCGGAAACCGGCCCGTTCTGCGTCGTCGCAGACCAGCTCGTCGTCGTCGACGAGGACGCGTACCTCTCGGGTGCGGGCGAGCCGCCGCAGGATCTCCAGCTTGGTGCGCCGGGCGGGCCGCCGGTCGGCGTCGCCCCGCATGTGGACCGGCCCCTCGGGGAGGCCGTGCGCGGCGAGCCAGTCCAGCGTGTCGCGGCGGCAGCGCTCGGGCCGCCCGGTCAGATAGACGATCTCGCACTCCTCGGCGCTCGCGCGCACCAGCCCGATTCCCCGGGCGAGCGGCGGGTCCTGCGGCGCGGCGGCGAAGAACGCGTCCCAGTCGCGCGGGCGGCGCTCCAGGAACCGCTGCCGGTGCGCCGTATCGGCGAGGGTGTTGTCCAGGTCGAACACGGCCACCGCGGGCCGGCTGCTGTCACTCACCCGGCCACCCTAGAACCTGGCGCGGGGACCGGGAATCTGTGCGGCGTGCGGGCGTTGAAGCAGGTGTGACCTCCGCGACCGCCACCACCCGTTTCTCCGTTCTCGACCGCTCCCGCGTCCGGGCGGGCAGCAGCGCCGGCCAGGCGCTGCGCGACACCGTGGAGCTGGCACGGGAGGCGGAGGCGCTGGGTTACCACCGGTTCTGGGTGGCGGAACACCACGGCGTGCCCGGAGTGGCGGGCTCGGCGCCGACCGTGCTCGCGGCGGCCGTGGCCGGTGCCACCGCCCGCATCCGCGTGGGCACCGGGGGCGTCATGCTGCCGAACCACCGGCCGCTGGTGGTCGCCGAGCAGTTCGGCGTGCTCGAATCACTCTTCCCGGGCCGGATCGACATGGGTCTCGGGCGCTCGGTGGGCTTCACCGACGGCGTGCGCAGGGCCCTGGGGCGGGACAAGGACGACGCGGACGACTTCGACGCCCAGCTCGCGGAGCTGCTCGGCTGGTTCCGGGGCACCTCCGCCACGGGCGTGCACGCCCGGCCCGCGGAGGGGCTGACCGTCCCGCCGTTCGTGCTGGCCATGGGAGAGGGCGCGGCCGTCGCCGCCCGTGCCGGTCTGCCGATGGTCATCGGCGACCTGCGCGACCGCGACCGCATGCGGCGCGGCATCGACCGCTACCGCGCCGCGTTCCGCCCCTCCGGGTGGAGCAGGGAGCCGTACGTCGTCGTCTCCGGCACGGTCGCGGTGGCCGGCACCCCCGAGGCGGCCCGGCGGCTGCTGGTGCCGGAGGCCTGGTCGATGGCCGAGGCCCGCACCCGCGGCGCCTTCCCTCCCCTGCCGCCGGCCGACGAGGTCGAGGCGCGGACGATGACCGCCAAGGAGCGCGACCTGTACGAGTCCGGTCTCACCGGGCAGATCGCCGGCACCGAGGAGCAGGTCGCCGACGCGCTGGAGGCGCTCGTGCGCGAGACGGGCGCGCAGGAGGTGCTCGTCACGACCAGCACGTACGACCGCGCGGCGCTGCTCGACTCCTACCGGCGGCTCGCCCGTGTCGTCGGCGCGGGACCGCTCGCTGCCCGGGCGTAGAATCGCGGAGTTTGTCCGCACCCGCCGACCGCCCCCACCGACCGCCCCGCCGTCCGTCCCTCGGTCTGTCCCGGCCGCCCGCCCCTGCCGCCCTCGCCCGCACGGCCGCCGCCGCGGCCGGAGTCCGTGAACGGAGCTTCCCCGATGCACAGCCCCCACGACCCGTACGTCCGGGTGCGCGACGCCCGTGAGCACAACCTGAGGGGCGTGGACGTGGACATCCCCCGGGACGTGCTCGCCGTGTTCACGGGGGTGTCCGGCTCCGGCAAGTCCTCGCTGGCCTTCGGGACCGTGTACGCGGAGGCGCAGCGGCGCTACTTCGAGTCGGTGGCGCCGTACGCGCGCCGGCTGATCCACCAGGTCGGCGCGCCGAAGGTGGGCGGGATCACCGGGCTGCCGCCCGCCGTGTCGCTCCAGCAGCGCCGGGCCACGCCGACGTCCCGCTCGTCGGTGGGGACGGTCACCAGCCTCTCCAACTCCCTGCGGATGCTCTTCTCCCGGGCCGGGGACTACCCGCCGGGCGCGGCACGGCTCGACTCCGACGCCTTCTCGCCGAACACGGCGGCCGGGGCGTGCCCGGAGTGCCACGGGCTCGGCCGTGTGCACCGTACGACGGAGGAACTGCTGGTCCCGGACCCGTCGCTGTCGATCCGGGACGGCGCGATCGCCGCCTGGCCGGGCGCCTGGCAGGGCAAGAACCTGCGGGACGTCCTGGACGCGCTCGGGTACGACGTGGACCGGCCCTGGCGCGAGCTGCCCGCCGGGGCGCGGGAGTGGATCCTGTTCACGGACGAGCAGCCGGTGGTCACCGTCGACCCGGTCCGGGAGGCGGGACGGATCCAGCGGCCGTACCGGGGCACGTACATGAGCGCCCGGCGGTACGTGCTGAAGACGTTCGCCGACTCGAAGAGCGCCGCCCTGCGGGCGAAGGCGGAGCGCTTCCTGACCAGTACGCCCTGTCCGGTGTGCGGCGGCGGGCGGCTGCGGCGGGAGGCGCTCGCGGTGACCGTCGGCGGCCGCGGCATCGCCGAGCTGGCCGCGCTGCCGCTGACCGACCTCGCCGGGCTGCTGCCGACCGGGAGCGAGACGGCGAGGGTGCTCACCGGCGACCTCACCGCGCGGATCGCGCCCGTCGTGGAGCTGGGCCTCGGCTATCTGAGCCTGGACCGCGCCACGCCCACCCTGTCGGCGGGCGAGCTGCAGCGGCTGCGGCTGGCGACGCAGCTGCGGTCCGGCCTCTTCGGAGTCGTGTACGTCCTGGACGAACCGTCGGCGGGACTGCACCCGGCGGACACGGAGGCCCTGCTGACGGTGCTGGAGCGGCTGAAGGCGGCCGGCAACTCGGTGTTCGTGGTGGAGCACCACCTCGGGGTGATGCGCGGTGCCGACTGGATCGTGGACGTCGGCCCGCGGGCGGGCGAGCACGGCGGACGGGTGCTCTACAGCGGTCCGGTCGAGGGGCTCGCCGGGGTCGCGGAGTCCGCCACTGCCCGCCACCTCTTCGACCGCTCCCCCGTACCCGTGCGCGAGGTGCGCGCGCCGGAGGGAGGCGTCACGGTCGGTCCGGTCGAACGGCACAACCTGCGCTCGGTGACCGCGCGGTTCCCGCTCGGCGTGCTCACGGCCGTCACGGGCGTGTCCGGATCCGGGAAGTCGACGCTGGTCGGCGAGATCACGCAGGACCTGGCGGGAGTGGACCGCCTGGTCTGCGTCGACCAGCGGCCGATCGGCCGCACCCCGCGCTCCAACCTGGCCACGTACACGGGCCTGTTCGACGTCGTGCGCAAGGTCTTCGCGGCCACCGGCCAGGCCCGCGAGCGGGGTTACGGCGTGGGCCGGTTCTCCTTCAACGTGCCGGGAGGGCGCTGCGAGACCTGCCAGGGCGAGGGCTTCGTCAGCGTCGAGCTGCTGTTCCTGCCGAGCACCTATGCGCCGTGCCCCGACTGCGGCGGGGCGCGCTACAACCCGGCGACGCTCGAAGTGGCGTACCGGGGGCGGAACATCGCCGAGGTGCTCGACCTGACGGTGGAGGGCGCGGCGGACTTCTTCGCGGACACGCCGGCGGTGGCCCGCAGTCTGGCCGCGCTGCTGGACGTCGGTCTGGGGTATCTGCGGCTGGGGCAGCCCGCGACGGAGCTGTCGGGCGGCGAGGCGCAGCGCATCAAGCTGGCGAGCGAGCTGCAGCGGGGGCGGCGGGGGCACACCCTCTATCTGCTCGACGAGCCCACGACCGGGCTGCACCCGGCCGACGTCGAGGTGCTCATGCGCCAGCTGCACGGGCTGGTCGACGCCGGTCACACGGTGGTCGTGGTCGAGCACGACATGGCCGTGGTGGCCGGCGCCGACCACGTGATCGACCTCGGACCGGGCGGCGGCGACGCCGGGGGCCGGATCGTGGCGACGGGCACCCCTGCGGAGGTGGCCGCCGCCACGGGAAGTGCCACGGCGCCCCATCTGGCCCGGGCGCTGAACGGCGGGACCGGGTGACGGCGAACGGCGTTCACCGGCGCCCGGTCCCGCAGGTGCGGAGGGGTGCGGTCACTCGCGGTCCCGCCGCATGTCGTCCTCCTCGATGAGCTCGGTCTCGGCCTCGATCCGCTCCTTGCGGACCTGGCCGCGCACCGTCTCGTTCTCGGTGTGCTCCTCCATGGTCATCCGGACGCGCTCCACCGGGACGGTCTCGGTCTCCACGACCGGGCGTTCCGCGTGCAGCGTGACCTCGTGTTCGGCCTCGCTGATCTCGGGACCGGCCAGGGCCTCGTCGCGGTTGGCGTCCGTGATGGGCTCGCGCACCACCCGCACTTCCTCGTGCGTCACCGGGACGGTCTGCTGGACCTCCTCGGTGACCACGTACTTGCGCAGCCGGGCGCGGCCGGACTCGCGCCGTTCCACGCCGAGGTGCATCTGCTCCTCGGAGCGGGTCATGGCCCTCTCGTCGGTCATGTCCGCCCGGTCCCAGGCGTCTTCCCGACCGGTCGTGCCGCCGTCCGTACCGGCCCGGCCCGTACCGGCCCGGCCCGTGCCGGCCAGGCCGGCCGCGCCCACCGTGCCCGCGGCGCCCGCCGTGCCCGGGCCCGCCGCCCAGCGGCCGTCGTCCGTCCGCTCGGCCTCGGACAGCACGCTGTCGAAGTTGATGCCGTAGTAGTCGTAGAGCCGGTGCTCCTCGCTCTCCGACAGATGGCCGCCCGCGTCGACGTCGACAGTGGGCGCGCCCTTGACCTGGTCCTTGCCGTAGGGAACCTCGAGGTGGTCCTGCACCAGTGCGGCGTCGCGGACGGGCACGAAGGACTCGCTGGAGCCGAGCATGCCGGTCTTGACGCTCACCCACTCGGGGCGCCCCGTCATGTCGTCGAAGAAGACATGCTTGGCGTCGCCGATCTTGTTGCCGTCCCCGTCATAGACCGGTTGGTCCAGAACGTTGGCGATCTCCTCACGGGTGATCATCTGCCATCACCCTCCTTTCGAGTGCCTGCTCTCCGGTTGTCCGCATCCGGCGGTCCGGAAACGGAACAAACCTCACAAAGCACACATACTTTTCGAAGGTGCTTTCCCCTGGTGGCCGTGAGCCCCCTCCCTTCGGGCTCCGTCGTGGACCGCGTGCTCGGCCATCTCGGCGAGGCGCCGGCGGTCGCCGGAGCGGCCGGGCGGCAGGACCGGGCACACCTCCACCTCGGCCGTCAGCCCCCGTGCCGACGCCACCCGCCACACCGAGGCGAGCAGCGTGTCCAGGCCGACGAAGGCGGGGGTCGTGCTCACCTCCCGCCGCCCGGACCGGTAGCGGATCCGGACCGGCTGGACGGGCACCCCGGCGTCCAGCGCGGCCTGGAACACCGCCCGGCGGAAGGGCCCCCGTGCGCGTCCGCACCACGTGCTGCCCTCGGGGAAGGCGGCCACCGCGGCGCCCGCGCGCAGGGCTTCCGCGATCGCGTCGACCGTGCCCGGCAGGGCCCGCAGCCGGTCCCGTTCGATGAACAGCACTCCGGCGCGGGCGGCGGGCGCCCCCGCCACCGGCCAGCGCCGGACCTCGCTCTTGGCCAGCATCCTGGCGGGCCGTACGGCGGCCAGCAGCGGGATGTCGAGCCAGGAGACGTGGTTGGCGACGAGCAGCAGTCCGCCCTCGGGCGCGGCGGCCCCCGTGACGCGGACCCGGACGCCCGAGGCGCGCACGACCCACCGGCACCAGCGCCGCACCAGGTCCGCGGGCAGCCTGCGCCGCAGGCCGGGCGGCGCGCACACGACGACGATCCCGGCGAGGAGCAGCGCGGCGACCGCGGTGAGCCGCAGCACGGCACGCGGCGCGGCCACCGCGCGCCGGGACGCCTCCACGCACGCCCCGGGGGTGCAGGGCGCGACGGGCAGCCAGGCGCTCATCAGGCCGGGACGAGCGAGAGGAAGTGCCGCAGGTAGCGCGGGTCGACCCGGCTCATCGGCAGCAGCACGTACAGGTCGGCGACGCCGAAGTCCACGTCGTGCGCGGGCTCGCCGCAGACCCAGGCGCCGAGCCGCAGGTAGCCGCGCAGCAGCGCCGGCAGTTCGGTGCGCGCGGCGGGCGCCGCCGGGCGCGGCACCCACGGCAGCAGCGGGCGTACCCGGTACCCCTCGGGCGCCAGGTGCTTGGCCCGCACCCGGTCCCAGGTACCGGCGGCGAGGGCTCCGCCGTCGGCGAGCGGCAGCGAGCAGCAGCCCGCCAGCCACTCGTGGCCACGGTCGGTCATGTAGCGGGCTATGCCGGCCCAGATGAGGCCGATGACGGCGCCGTCGCGGTGGTCGGGGTGCACGCAGGAGCGGCCGACCTCGACGAGCCCGGGCCGGATCGCGTCCAGCGGCGCGAGGTCGAACTCGTTCTCGGCGTACAGCCGCCCGGCGACCGCCGCGCGCTCCGGCGGCAGCAGCCGGTAGGTTCCGACGACCTGCCCGCTGGTCTCCTCCCGCACGAGCAGGTGGTCGCAGTACGCGTCGAAGGGGTCGACGTCGTGTCCGGGGTGCGGGCTCGCCAGCAGCGCGCCCATCTCCCCCGCGAAGACGTCGTGCCGCAGCCGCTGGGCGGCCCGCACGTCCTCCTCGTCACGGGCGAGGGCGATCGTGTAGCGGCGGGGCGCGGCGGGCTTCTTGGGGCGGTCAGCGGTCAGTACGCCGGTCATGGGTGCTCTCCTGGGCCGGGGACGGGTCCGCCACAGTTCTTCCGACGCCGGCTGTACTGCACATGACGACTGCCGGGAAAGCGGATGTGCGCTTCCTGAATGCCGGGCGCGCACAGCGAAACGGGGCCGGGAGGAGCACCTCTCCCGGCCCCGTCCGTCCGCACCTGTCGGCGAACGTTCTGGGAATGGCCGGACCGGCGCTACCCCTTGGCCGCCCTGCGGGTCGCGCGGAGCCACTCCTTGTTCATGCTGGTGATGGAGAACAGGGGGATGCCCTTGGGGCATGCCGTGGCGCACTCGCCGGCCAGCGTGCAGCCGCCGAAGCCCTCCGCGTCCATCTGCCCGACCATGTCGAGCACCCGCGTCTCCCGCTCGGGCGCGCCCTGCGGCAGGACGTTCAGGTGGTTCACCTTCGCGGAGGTGAAGAGCATCGCCGCCCCGTTCGGGCACGCGGCGACGCACGCGCCGCAGCCGATGCACTCGGCGTGCTCGAAGGCGAGGTCGGCGTCCGGCTTCGGCACCGGCGTGGCGTGCGCCTCCGGCGCGGCACCGGTCGGCGCGGTGATGTAGCCGCCGGCCTGGATGATCCGGTCGAAGGCCGAGCGGTCGACGACCAGGTCCTTCACGACCGGGAAGGCGGACGCCCGCCACGGCTCGATGTCGATGGTGTCGCCGTCCCGGAAGGACCGCATGTGCAGCTGGCAGGTGGTGGTGCGCTCGGGGCCGTGGGCGTCGCCGTTGATGACCAGCGAGCAGGCGCCGCAGATGCCCTCGCGGCAGTCGTGGTCGAAGGCGACGGGGTCCTCGCCCGTGAGGATGAGTTCCTCGTTGAGGGTGTCGAGCATCTCCAGGAACGACATGTCCTGCGAGATCCCGTCCACCTCGTACGTGGACATGGCGCCTTCGGCGTCGGCGTTGCGCTGCCGCCAGACGCGCAGGGTGAGCTTCATGCGTAGCTCCGCTGGGTGGGGTGGACGTACTCGAAGACCAGGTCTTCCTTGTGCAGGGTGGGGGCGTCGCCGGTGCCGGTGAACTCCCAGGCGGCGGCGTAGCCGAACTCGTCGTCCCTGCGCGCCGCCTCGCCGTCCGGGGTCTGCGACTCCTCGCGGAAGTGGCCGCCGCAGGACTCGGCCCGGTGCAGCGCGTCGAGGCACATCAGCTCGGCGAGTTCCAGGTAGTCGACGATGCGGTTGGCCTTCTCCAGGGACTGGTTGAACTCCTCTCCGGTGCCCGGGACCTTGATGCGCCGCCAGAACTCCTCGCGGATCTGCGGGATGCGTTCCAGGGCCTTGCGCAGGCCGGACTCGGTGCGGGCCATGCCGCAGAACTCCCACATGACTTCGCCCAGTTCGCGGTGGAAGGAGTCCGGGGTGCGGTCGCCGTCGACGGACAGGAGCAGGTTGAGCCGGTCCTCGGTCTCGGCCAGCACCTCCTGCACCTCGGGGTGGCCGTCGTCGACCTGGTCGTCCAGGGGGTTGCGGGCCAGGTAGTCGTTGATGGTGGCCGGCAGCACGAAGTAGCCGTCGGCCAGGCCCTGCATCAGCGCGGAGGCGCCGAGCCGGTTGGCGCCGTGGTCGGAGAAGTTCGCCTCGCCGACGGCGAACAGCCCGGGGACCGTGGTCTGGAGGTCGTAGTCGACCCACAGCCCGCCCATCGTGTAGTGCACCGCGGGGTAGATGCGCATCGGCACCCGGTACGGGTCCTCGTCGGTGATCCGCTGGTACATGTCGAAGAGGTTGCCGTACTTGGCCTCGACGGCCTCCCGGCCCATGCGCTCGACGGCGTCGGCGAAGTCCAGGTAGACCCCCTGGCCGCCGGGGCCCACTCCCCTGCCCTCGTCGCAGACGTTCTTCGCGGCGCGGGAGGCGATGTCGCGGGGGACGAGGTTGCCGAAGGACGGGTAGACGCGCTCCAGGTAGTAGTCGCGCTCGTCCTCGGGGATCCTGTTCGGGGGCCGGTCGTCGCCCGCGGCCTTCGGCACCCAGATCCGGCCGTCGTTGCGCAGCGACTCGCTCATCAGCGTCAGCTTCGACTGGTGGTCGCCGGTGCGCGGGATGCAGGTCGGGTGGATCTGCGTGAAGCAGGGGTTGGCGAAGTACGCGCCGCGCCGGTGCGCCCGCCAGATCGCGGTCGCGTTGGAGTTCATGGCGTTGGTGGAGAGGTAGAAGACGTTGCCGTAGCCGCCGCTCGCCAGGACCACGGCGTCCGCGTAGTACGTGTCGATCTTCCCGGTGATCAGGTCCCGGGCGACGATCCCGCGGGCCCGGCCGTCCACGACGACCAGGTCGAGCATCTCGGTGCGCGGGTGCATCTCGACGGTGCCGGCCGCGATCTGGCGGCTGAGTGCCTGGTAGGCGCCGAGCAGCAGTTGCTGCCCCGTCTGGCCGCGGGCGTAGAAGGTGCGGGAGACCTGGACGCCGCCGAAGGAGCGGGTGTCGAGCAGGCCGCCGTACTCGCGGGCGAAGGGCACGCCCTGTGCCACGCACTGGTCGATGATCTCGACGGAGATCTGCGCGAGCCGGTGCACGTTGGACTCGCGGGAGCGGAAGTCGCCGCCCTTGACGGTGTCGTAGAAGAGACGGTGGATCGAGTCGCCGTCGTTGCGGTAGTTCTTCGCGGCGTTGATGCCGCCCTGCGCGGCGATGGAGTGGGCGCGGCGCGGGGAGTCCTGGTAGCAGAACTGGACGACGTGGTAGCCCTGTTCGGCCAGCGTCGCGCCGGCGGCGCCGCCCGCGAGGCCGGTGCCGACGACGATGACGGTCTTCCGGCGCCGGTTGGCGGGGTTGACCAGCTTCGCCTCGAAACGGCGCGTGTCCCAGCGCTCGTTGACGGGTCCGGCGGGGGCCTTGGTGTCGGCGACCGGCTCTCCGGTCGTGTAGTCGGCGTAGGTTGTCATGTCAGCTCACCACTCCGGTCATGACGCCCACGGGCACGGCGACGAAGCCGATCGTGAGCAGCAGCGCGAGGACGTTCGCGGTCGTCTTCAGGGCGCGGTCACGGGTACGGCTGCCCGCGCCGAGGGTCTGGGCGGCGCTCCAGAAGCCGTGCCGGATGTGCAGGCCGAGGGCGAGCACCGCGGCGATGTAGACGGCGTTGCCGTACCAGGTGGAGAAGGTGTCCACGACGTTCTGGTAGGGCTTGCCGGACTCGAAGCCGCCGGGGTGCACGGTGCCGGTGGTCAGGTCGAGGATGTGCCAGACGATGAACAGGCCGAGAATGACGCCGCCCCAGCGCATGGTGCGGGTGGCGTAGTCGGCCCGCTTCTTCCTGTGCACGTACTTGCTGGGCCGCGCCCTGATGTCGCGGCGGCTGAGCTGGTACGCGGAGACGGCGTGGGCGACGACGGCGACGACCAGCACCACGCGGATCAGCCAGAGCGTCCACTCGTAGTGCATGAACGGCTCACCGACCGTGCGCAGCCAGTGGGCGTAGTGGTTGAACTCCTCGGTCCCGAAGAAGATCTTCAGGTTCCCGATCATGTGGGCGACCAGGTAGAGGAGCATGACGAGACCGCTGACCGCCATCACTGTCTTCTTGCCGACGGTCGAGTCCCACACGGTGCGCGCCATGGACGGCCGTCGGTCCGTCCGCGTTGCCAGAGCCATGTCACAGGACGCTACGGGGCGGGAGGGTCATCGGTCCAAGACATGGTCCGCCTCGTTTCCATAGGCTGAGGCTATCGGCTGTCTATGCTTGCGTCATGCAGTTGCAGCAGCTCCAGTACTTCGTGGCCGTGGCCGAGACCCGGCACTTCACCCGGGCCGCCGAGGTGGTCCACGTGGCGCAGCCGTCGCTGTCGCAGCAGATCAAGGCGCTGGAGCGGGAGCTGGGCGCGGATCTGTTCCTGCGGGCGCGCGGCAACATCGCGCTCACCGACGCCGGCGAGGCGCTGCTGCCGCTGGCCCGGCGCATCCTCGCCGACGCCGACACCGCCCGGCACGAGGTCCTCGAACTGGTGCAGCTGCGGCGCGGCCGGGTCCGGCTGGGTGCCACCCCGAGCCTGTGCACCGGCCTGCTGCCCGACGTGCTGCGCGCCTTCCACGACCGCTATCCCGGCATCCGGCTGCTGATCGAGGAGGGCGGCTCGCACGATCTGGTGCGGGAGCTGGCGCGCGGCGCGCTCGACCTCGCCCTGGTGGTCCTGCCGCTGCCCACCGCGTCGCCGTCGCTGACCACGGTGGAGCTGCTGCGTGAGGACCTGGTGGTGGTGTCGTCCCCGGAGTCGCCCCGGCCGGGCGGCGGGCGCCGCGCCGTACGCGTCGCGGACCTGGAGGGCGAGCGCCTGGTGATGTTCCGGCACGGTTACGACCTGCGGGAGCTGACGGTGGCCGCGTGCCGCTCGGCCGGGTTCGAGCCGGACTTCGCGGTGGAGGGCGGGGAGATGGACGCCGTGCTGGGCTTCGTCCGGGCGGGCCTGGGCATGGCGGTCGTCCCCCGGATGGTGGCGGCCCGCTCGGGCCGCGGGCTGCGGGTGACCCCGTTGGCCCGGCCCGGCCTGCACCGCACCATCGCGCTGGCCCACCGCAGCGACGTGGCCCCGCCGCGGGCCGCGCGGGAGCTGCAGCGGATGCTGCTGGAGCGGTGACGGGGCCCGCGGGTCAGGCGAGCGCGGCCGGCCGGAGTACCTCCTCGCACCAGCGGCGGAATCCGGTGGGCGCGGTGTCGGGGGTGCCGGGCTCGGCCGCGCCGTAGAAGCCCTGGGTACTCATCGCCGAGGCCATGTCGGCGTAGTTCCGGGCGACGTCCTCGCTCGCCCCGAGGCCGCGGACGGAGGCCCGGTACTCCTCGGGGGTGGACTCCCGCACGCGCACCGGCCGGCCCAGCACGCCGGACAGGACCTCCGCCATGCCCTCGGGGGTCAGGTCGTCGGGGGCCACGAAGGGGACGTCGGCGCGGCCGGTCCAGGAGTCGTCGAGCAGCAGCCGGGCCGCCGTCCTGGCGATGTCGCCGGTGGCGCAGGTGCGCAGGATCCGGTCGGCGGGGTAGGCCATGCGGAGCTCCCCCGTGGCGCGCAGGGACTTCGCCTGGCCGAGCAGGTTCTCCATCAGGAAGGGCGGGCACAGCGCGCGGTAGTGGACGCCGGTGGCGGCGATCCGCTCGTCCACGGCGAGCGAGGCGGAGACCTGCCCGGCGTTCTCGGCGACGCCGCGGCCCAGGGTGGAGACGGCGACGACGCGGGCGACGCCGTGCCGCGCGATCGCCTCGCACAGCGGCAGCGAGAAGGCGTGGAAGTGGTCCTCGACGCTGTGGGCGCGGGCGTCCGGCGGGACCAGCCAGAACACCTGGTCGGCACCGTCGCAGGCGGCGCCCAGGACGTCGGCGTCCGCGTGCGAGCCCTTGATGACCTCCGCCCGCTCGCGGGCCCTGGCGGTGAGGCGGCCGGGATCCCGGGCGATCACGCGGACCGCGGTCCCGTCCCCGCGGGTGTCGAGGGCGTCCAGGACGTTGTCGAGGACCTGGCGGCCGATTCCGCCGGTCGGGGTGGTGATGACGATCACGAGGCACGGCTCCGGTTCAGGAGAGAGGAAGTACACACAGGTGACGAGGGGTTCGCGCCGGAGCGGGAAGGTGTTCCGCACGCGTCCCCGGCGCTCTTCCATCCTGGGCGCGGGGCCCCTGGAACTGAAGGACCGATCGGGTCCCGGTTGTTACCCTGAGGGCAACACCGAGGGGAGGCGGATCGTGGAGTCACGCTCTCTGCGCTACTTCGTGGCGGTCGCCGAGGAGCTCAACTTCGCCCGGGCCGCCGAGCGGCTGGGCATCTCCCCGCCGCCCCTGTCCCGGGCGATCCGCCGCCTGGAGGCCGAGCTGGGTGTCACCCTGTTCGAGCGGACCACCCATCGTGTGACGCTGACCCCGGCGGGGGACGTGCTGCTCACCGAGGCCCGCGTCGCGCTCGACGCCCTGGAGGCCGCCGGTCGGCGGACCCGGCGCGCGGCACAGGAACCGAAGCTGGTCCTGGCGATGAAGGCCGACGGGGACGCGGGACTGCTCGAACCGATCCTCGCGCGCTACGCGGCCGACCCCGGGGCCGTGCCGGTGGCCGTCCGGCTGTGCGGCTGGCGGCAGCAGCCGGGGCTGATGCGCGCCGGCGAGGCGGACGTGGCCCTGATCCACGAGCCGTTCGACGGCGCCGGTCTGGACACCGAGACGCTGGCCGTCGAACCGCGCGTAGCCGTCCTCGCCTCGGACCACCCGCTGGCCGCCCGGGACCGGCTGGAGCTGGCCGACCTCGGGCTGGACGCCGGCTCCGTGGAGCGGCACATCGACGAGGCCCTGCGCGGCCACGGCGATCTGGCCCAGGTACTCACGGCCGTCTCCCTCGGACAGGTCGTCACGCTGCTGCCCGCCTCGGTCGCCGTGCGCTATCCGCGTCCCGGCGTCGCCTACCGTCCGGTGACCGACGCCCCGCCGGTCGTGCTCGCCCTCGCCTGGCCCGGGCAGTCCCGCTCGACGGCGGTCGCGGCCCTGGTGCGCGCGGCGACGGAGGTGGCCGAGGCCGCCCGCGCCGGAGCGTAGGGCCGCCGCCGACATCGCCGGCCCCAGCCGCGGGCCGGCCCCAGCGGTGGGTCGCCCCCCAGCCGCGGGTCGGCCCAAGTCGTGGGCCGGGCCCAGTCGTAGGCCTGCCCCAGTCCAGGGCCGGGCGCCGCTCAGCCCGTGGCGTCGACCAGGGCCAGTTCGTGCAGCCGGTCCGGCGGGCCCGGGCGGGCGTAGTACCAGCCCTGGGCCGTGTCGCAGCCGAGCACGCGCAGTTGCTCGGCCTGGGCGCCGGTCTCCACGCCCTCCACGGTGACCGTGAGGTCCAGGCTGTGGGCCAGGGCGACGATCCCCTCGACGATCTTCAGATCGACCGGGTCCGCCGGGTACTGCTGCATGCTCTGGGTGAAGGACCGGTCGAGCTTGAGGACGCTCACCGGCAGCCGGCGCAGGTTGGCGAGGTTGGAGTAGCCGGTGCCGAAGTCGTCCAGGGCTATGTCGACGCCCATCTCGGCCAGCCGGCGCAGCGGCTTCAGCAGGTCGTCGTCCGCGCCGATCAGCGCCGACTCCGTGACCTCCAGGCACAGCGCGTCGGGCGCGACGCCGGTCCGTTCCAGGATGTCGACGGTGTCCTGGACCAGCCCGGGGTGCGTGAGCTGGCAGGGCGAGAGGTTGACGTTGATCCGCATCGGACCCGCGGCGGTCGACTCGCCGTACCGCTCCCGCCACAGGCGCGCCTGGCGCACGGACTGCTCCAGGACCCAGCGGCCCAACGGGACGATCAGGCCGGTGTGTTCGGCGAGCGGGATGAAGCGGTCGGGGCCGAGCACGCCGTGCTGCGGGTGCAGCCAGCGCACCAGCGCCTCGGCCCCGCTCACGGTGCCGTCGCCGAGGTGGACCAGCGGCTGGTACTCGATGAAGAACTCGCCCCGGTCCAGGGCGGCGGGCAGCGCGGTGGTCAGCCCGTGCCGGGTGATGACGCGCGCGTCGGCCTCCGGGTCGGCCAGCTCGAAGCGGTTGCCGCCGGCCGACTTGGCCCGGTACATGGTGATGTCGGCGCTGCGCAGCACCTCCGCGGGGCTGCGTTCGCCGGCCGCCCCCTCCACGATGCCGATGCTGCCGCGCACGGTCAGCTCACGGCCCTCGACGCTGACCGGGGCGAGCAGCGCGTTCATGATCCGTCCGGCCAGCTCGTCGACCTCGCGCCGGGTGTCCCGGCCGGTGGTCAGCGCCACGAACTCGTCACCGCCGAGCCGGGCCACCATCTCGCCGGGTGCGGTGGCGCAGGCCTGCAGCCGGTCGGCGACCTCGACGAGCAGCCGGTCGCCGGCCGCGTGGCCGAGGCTGTCGTTGACGGCCTTGAAGCCGTCCAGGTCGAGGTAGCACAGGCCGAAGCGCTGCTCGGGACCGGCGCCCAGGGCCTTCTCCAGGCGTTCGAAGAAGAAGCTGCGGTTGGGCAGACCGGTGAGCGCGTCGTGCGTGGCCTCGTAGCGCAGGCGCAGGTTGAGCAGCCGCCGCTCCGTCGTGTCCTCCATCAGCGCCAGCTGGTACTGCGGGACGCCGTCGGCGTCGCGCAGCAGGGAGACGGTCAGGTTGGTCCACAGGACCGTGCCGTCGGGCCGGTAGAAGGCCTTCTCCACGTGGTAGTGCTCGCGCTCGCCGCGCACCAGTTCGTCGTAGAGGCGCCAGGTCTGCGGCGCGTCCTCGGGGTGCGTCCACTCGGTGGCCCGGCGTCCGCCCAGCATCGGGTCGGCGACGCCGAACATGCGCATCAGCGCCTCGTTGACCTGGAGGACGTTGCCGTCCAGGTCGGCGATGCCGATGCCTATCGCCGCGCCCTCGAAGACCGCGCGGAAGCGCGCCTCACTGGCGTGCAGCGCCTCGGCCACCACGCCCTGGGCCTTCAGGGCGGCCTGCGCGATGGCCTCCTGCTCGGCGAGGGTCCTGGCCCGCAGCGCCCCGGCGAACCCGGCGGCCATGGCATGCTGGAGCCGCGCCGAACGGGCCCGCAGGTCCTCGGGGTCGCCGTCGTCGCCGCAGTAGAGCACCAGGTACGCGTCGACGCAGTCCAGCGTCCGGGAGAGGGCTTCGGGGTCGGTGCAGTGGGCGTCGACCAGCGCGCCGCCGACCGCCCTGGCCTCCGGTGCGTCGAAGGTCCGTGCGCGCAGCACCTCGCTCAGCCGGCGGGCCAGCGGCAGCAGTTGCTCCTCGAACTCGATCCGGGTGGAGGACGTGGAGGTCGCCGGGAAGACGGCCCGGCTCCAGATCGTCGCGAACCGGCGCAGCCGGTCCTCCGGCCCGTCCGGCTCCGCCCTCACGCCTTGCGTCCCACGCCGGCGTAACCCGAGAACGCGTACGGGTCCTCGTCCTCCGGCGCCTGCTCGGACCGCCAGCGCGGCATCGGAACCAGTCCGGGCTCCACCATGTCGTACCCCTTGAAGAACCGTGCGATGTCGTCGCGCGAACGCATGATCAGCGGATTTCGGATGTCCTTGTACACGTCCACCGCTCCGCCGGCCTGCTCGGCGGGCAGCGGGACGTGCTCGTAGGAGGCGTGGGTGAGCACCAGCAGGCTGCCGGGCGCGAGCGCGTCGCTCAGCTCGGCGACCGCCGCGTACGGGTCGTCCGCGTCTTCCACGAAGTGCAGTATGGCAACCAGCAGCAGGGCCACCGGTCGATTCAGGTCGATCAGCCGTTCCACCTGCGGGGCGGCGAGGATCTCCCGCGGCCCCCGCAGGTCGGCGACGACGACGTCCGCGTCGTCGAGGTCCGCCAGGACGGCCTCGCTGTGCGCGACCGCGACCGGGTCGTGGTCGACGTAGACGACACGGGCGCCGGGACGGGCGCGCGCGGCCACCTCGTGGACGTTGCCGAAGGTGGGGATGCCCGAACCGATGTCGAGGAACTGGTCGATGCCCTCCTCGGTGGCGAAGCGCACGGCCCGGCGCATGAACGCCCGGTTGGCCTGCATGATCTTGGGCAGCCCCGGCATGAACTCCATGGCCCTGCGGGCCGCTTCGCGGTCCACCTCGAAGTTGTGCGAACCGCCCAGGTAGAAGTCGTAGATCCGGGACACGCTGGGCACCGAGATGTCGATGCTGCGCGGGACCCAGGCGGGACGCTCCATCTGGCTCTCCAAGGCGTAGGCGGTCTGGTGTTCGAGCTGAGGCTACTGATCGTCCGCCAAACGGGCGAGTCCAAACGGAAATTGACCGTCCGTTCCCGGTCACTGCCAAGGGCACATGCCGGGAATCGGGGCGGCCCAGAGCATCCCCATGTACCCCGAACACGCACGAACGGGACCGCCCCCTCCGTACGGTTACGGAGAGGACGGTCCACCTGGTCGCGCGCGGCGAGGAACGGCCGGCGGGAGTGGCTACTTCTTCGGCGCGCCGACCGGCTTTCCGTCGGGCGCGACCGCGTACCACGTGCCGCCCACGCCCTGCCCCTTGGTGTCGCCCGCCGCCTTGTCACCGGCGAAGGTGTAGATCGGCCAGCAGTCGATGGTCTGCTGGGCGGCGCCGTCGGGCCGGGTGAAGCTCATCAGGCCCTTCTTCTCGACGCCCTCGGTGTCGTTGGTCTCGACGGGGGCCACGACGGGCCACTTGTCCAGGCAGGCACCGGTGCAGGCAGACACCGGCTTCGGCCAGGCCTCGTCCTTCATGAACCGGTAGACGGTCATGCCGTTCTTGTCGACGACGATCTCGCCGAGCTTCGGGTCCTCGCGGGTGGACAGCCCGGCGGCCGGCTCGGCCTCGGCCTTCTTGCCGTCGGCGGCCAGGGCGTACCACTTCTTGCCCACGCCCTGCCCCTTGACGTCGCCGGCGGCGGTGTCCTTGGCGTAGCGGTACGCGGGCCAGCCGCCGATGGTCAGCTGCTTGGTGCCGTCGGGGCGGGTGACCTCGCCGAGCAGCGCCTTGTCGACACCCTCCCCGGCGAGGGCGTCGTCCGCGGCCACCGGGGGCCAGGCGGTGGCGCAGTCGTTCTCGCAGGTCGTCTTGGGCGGCTTGGCGGTGTCCGCGTCGAACCGGTAGAGGGTGCGGCCCGCTCCGTCGGTCACCAGCTCGCCGATCTCGGCGTTCGCGGTGACCGACAGTTTGCCCGCGGGTTCGGGGGCGCTCGCCGACGCCTGGGCGCCGTTCGCGCCGAGTCCGTCGTCCGCGCCGGTGCCGATCTCGCCGACGTCGCCGGGCGAGGCCGTGGCCCCCACGTTCTGGCTGCCGGCCGCGGCGCCGCCGTCCTGGCCGCCGCACCCCGTCGTCAGCGCCAGCACCGCCGCAGCGCTCGCCACCAGTGAGGCGCTCCGCCAGGAGGTCTTCATCGTCATTCCCCGATCATCGCGAAGGTGTTGGGGCGCCCCTGCCGGTCGCCGCACGACACTGGGTACGCACGGGGGTGCCGGTTGTGTTCAACACGGCACGGGATTCTTTTCGGACGCACGGGACTCTTTCCGGACGCCCGGCCCGCGGGCCGGTCCCGGCGGAGGGCCCGGCACGGGCCGTCGGGTCACCGGCCGGCGCAGGACGCGCGAACGACCGTCCCGCGTGCCTCGCTCAGACGTGCGGGGTCCGCGGCGGGCGGATCGGCGGAGGTCAAACCGCCGGGCGGCCCGTTTCCCTCCTTCGGGGCAATCGCCGGTCACTCGGGCGTGGCCGGGTGCGCCAGGCCTCATGATCTGCGTCGTGCATGGACCCGAACCGACCCGATCCGCCGTAGCCGGACGGGTGTTGGCCCTGGTGACGCTGACGTTCACGCTCGTCGGCACACCGGTCGGCGACGCGCGGGCCGACGCCTGCGCGTACGCCTCGACCGGACCGGGCGGTACCGACGCGGTGGCGGTCGCCGGGAGCCACTCCTGGCCGACCTTCCCACCCTGCGGCAAGCCCTCTCCGAAACCGCCACCGCCACCCACTCCGACACCGCCGCCGCCCACACCACCCCCGCCGAAGCCCTCTCCCCCGCCGCCCGCGCCGGAGCCACCCTCCACGCCTCCGGCGCCGAAGCCCGAACCGCCACCGCCGGCACCGCCGCGGCCGGCCCCCGCCCGGCCCGCGGCGCCCGAACCGGCCCCCGCGCGGACGCCCGGCCCCACCCGGGCGCCCGCGCGGGAACGGCCGTCCCCGCCCGCGACCGCCCCGTCGGCCACCCCCACGCCCCGGCCGTCGATGACCCCGGTGCACTACCCGCGGCACCGTACAGCCCGGCCCCCGCGGCGATCCTCGCGCGGGACCACCTCGCCGCTCGTCTTCGTCCTGCTCATCACCGTGCCCGCGGTGGTCGCCGTCGCCGCGCTCCGTGCGCGCTGAACCCTGGAGCCCGTCTTGCCGGAATGGCTTGTTCTCACCCTCGCGATGCTGGCCGCCTGCGTCGTGGTGGTCATCGTCACCCTCCTGCGGCACCGCACGGCCTCCGACGACGAGGACACCACCGAGACGCCGGACGTCATCGAGTACATGACGATGTGGATCGGCGTGGTGTACGCCATCGTCCTGGGCCTGGCCATCGCCGGTGTCTGGGAGGCGCGCAGCGCCGCCCAGGACAACGTGCAGACGGAGGCCGTGGCACTGCACGAGATCTCCGAACGCGTCCGGGCCTATCCGCCCGACGTCCGTGACCGCATCCGGGAGGATGTCAACGCCTATGTCGGACACGTCGTCACCACGGAGTGGAAGGCGATGGCCGACCACGACGACCTGACCGACCGCGGCACCGAACTCCTCGACCGCGTCCGCGCCGACGTCACCGACTACGAGCCGAAGTCGGACTTCGAGGCCCAGGCCTACCAGCCGCTGCTCGACCAGGTGACCATCGCCGACCAGGCGCGCACCGCCCGTGCGCAGTCGACCGGCGCGACCATGCCGGGGGTGGTGTGGTTCGGCCTCATCGCCGGGGCCGTCATCACGATCGGCATGGTCTTCGCACTGCAGATCCGGCGCACGCCGCGCGAACTGGTCCTCGCCGGGCTGTTCTCCGCGCTGATCGCCTTCCTGCTCTTCCTGATCTGGGACTTCGACGCACCCTTCAGCCGGGGCGTCGCGGCGTCGACCGAACCCTTCCTGAGCCTCTTCCCGGGGGCCGGGGACTGATACGGGCCGTGCTCGGGGGACGCCCGGAGGGCACGCCCGACGTGCCGTCGACACGCCGCCGCGTCCCCTGAGCGGCCCACACGCGTGCCCCATTCGCCCGACAGCGATCGCGTCGACACGCCCGGGTTCCTAGCGTTTCGGGCATCGAGGTGCATTTCCCGCGCGTGCGGAACAGGTCCGCCCGCCGCTCCTCGGAGACCCGGAGGATTCACCATGCGCGCGATACCCGTCGCCTCGGTCGCTCTGCTCGGCGTCGCCGTCCTCTCCGCCTGTGCACCGGCCGGGGCCGCGGGCTCGGACACCTTCGGCTTCACCGTCCGCCCCGCCACCGTGGCGCCGGGCGGCGAGGTGACGCTGGGGGTGGGCCGCGGCGCCGCCGGCTGCCGGGGGCGTGTCACGGTCACCTCGCCCGTGTTCGACACCGTCACGATCCCCCGGCACGAGTCGTCGGCGACGGCCCGGGTCGACCGGGACGCCCGGCCCGGGGCGGTCTACCGGGTGGCGTTCGCCTGCAAGGAGAGGTCCGGCACCGTGGACCTGACCATCGCCGGCGGCGGCTCGCACCGTCCGACCCCCGAGCCCCACCACTCCAAGGGCGTGCACGCCGGGGAGGGCGGCAGCATCGCGGGGTTCGACCTGAAGCAGATCGGGCTCGGCGCGTTGCTCGTCGCCGGTTCGGTGGGCACCGCTCACCACCTCTCGCGCCGCCGCTCCGGCGAACGCGGTGCCTGACCGTACCGGACGAGACGCCCGACCGGATCGGCGCCCGCACCGAACGGGCTTCGCCCCGGACCCCCGAAGCGGTCCGGGGCGAAGCCCGTTCGGCGTGCGACGCGTGCGACGGCCGGGCCCGCTCCCGAGGGCGGGGCCCGTACGGCGCACGGACGGACGGATCAGTAGCGCCGCTCGGCCCGGCGGCGCATCCAGAACAGGCCGCCACCCGCGGCGGCCGCGGCGACCAGCCCGCCGCCGATCGCGATGTCGGTCGAGGTGGCCCCGCTGGAACTGCTGCCGCCGAGGCCGCCGCGGACGCCGCCGATCACCGTGAAGGCCGCCGGGCGGGTCAGCCGCCGGCCCGAGCAGTTGACGGTGATGTCGTACGAGCCGGGCCGGGCGTCCTCCTTGATGGTGGCGGTGCCCCTGGACGTCTCGTTGGCTCCCTTGACCGGGGTCAGGTGCGTGGTGCGGAACGCGTCCGAGGTCATGGTGCCGCCCTGGGGGCAGCCGTCGACCGTGACGGTCATCTGGCCGCCGCGGGCGATGACGCTGGGCAGCGCGACGATGTTGCTCGGCTGGTTGTGGTCGCCGCCTGCGGTGGCCGCGGGGGCGGCCAGACCGAGGACAGCGACCGCGGCGCCGGCTGCCGCGAGGGCACGGGTACTGCGCATGTGATCCTCCGCGGAAGACGCCCCGGGTCCCGTCCCCGGTCGATCGGCGAGAAAGCGCCTCCCAGAAAGACCCTCAGTTGCCGGTCACGAAGGCGCATTTCGGGAATGGTCCGTCCTGGTGAGCGGCGTACCGGGCGGATACCGCGCGAGTGGATATCGCCGCAGGTCACGCACCGTCAGAAAATCTTCGCCGGGCGCGTCCCGGATGGCTCACGGGCAGCCGCGCGCATAACCCGTTCGCCGCCGCCCCGTCGCCGGGCCCACGCGTGGCGCTTAGCGTGCTCGTACGCGCGGATGACCCGGCGACGGCCGGGTCGAGAGGGGATGCGAATGTACGACTCCGAGTTGGCCGAAGAGGAGGAGCGGCGGAGGAAGCGCGCTCCCTGGGGCGTGATAGCGCTTGTTCTGCTGACCGGTCTCGCGCTCATCCGCAACGGTTCCGGGGAATTCGACGTGGGCCCGCCGCAACCGGCCTCGGCCGCCGCCTCGGACACCCGCACGGCAGCCGGTGACGGCGGCGCCAAGGGCGTGGCGCCGCTCGCGTACTCGGTGCCCGACCGGGTCTCCGTCCCCGCCATCCAAGTTGACGCGCCGGTCATGGGGGTCGGTCTGGACGCCGACGGCTGGGTGGACGCACCGCCGCCCGAGGACCCCAACCTGGCCGGCTGGTTCACCGGCGCGGTCTCTCCCGGGGAGAAGGGCACGGCGGTCGTCGTCGGCCATGTCGACAATCAGCAGGGACCCGCCGTCTTCTACGGGCTCGGGGCGCTCAAAAAGGGAAACAAGGTGGAGGTGCACCGCCAGGACGGGAAGACGGCGGTGTTCGAGATCTACGGCATCGAGGTGTTCGAGAAGAACAATTTCCCGGGCGACCGGGTCTACGCCTCGAAGGGCGGCCCCGAATTGCGGGTCATCACCTGCGGCGGCGGTTTCTCGAAGCAGAACGGCTACGACGGGAACGTCGTCACCTTCGCCCGCCTGGTCGAGGTCCGCTGAACGCACCCCGGCCGGGCGGGCCGGGCCGGGGTCAGACGCGGCTGCGCCGGGGAGTGGTGAGGTGGTAGCCGGAGTCGAGCAGTTCGGGCAGGTAGCGCCGCAGGGCGCGGACGCTCTGCGAGCGGTTGCCCCCGGCGTCGTGGGAGAGCACCACGACGCCGGGGGCGGCGCCGTCCTCGACCCGGTCGACGATGGTGCCGGTGCCGGGCGTGGTCCAGTCGAGGGTGTCCACGGTCCAGGCTAGCGGTTCCATGCCGAGCTCGGAGCCGAGTTCGAAGGTGGCCCGGTTCCACGCCCCGTAGGGGGCCCGGAACCAGCGGGGCGGGTCCCCGTAGGCCTGCTCGACGACCTCGCTGGTGCGCTCCATCTCGGAGCGGATACGGCGCCGGGTGAGCCGTGTCAGCTGCGGGTGGGACCAGGTGTGGTTGCCGACCACGTGCCCCTCGTCGGCCATCCGGGAGAGCAGGTCCCGGTTGTAGTCGGCCATCTCGCCGCAGACGAAGAACGTGGCGCGCACGTCGTGCTTCGCGAGGGTGTCCAGGACCTGGGGCGTGTACTCGGGGTGGGGCCCGTCGTCGAAGGTGAGCAGCATGGTGCGGCCGGGGCCCGTCATGCGCAGGATCGGTTCGCTGCGCACCGGGGGCCGGCGGGGTGCGGCACGGGGCGCGCCGTATCCGGTGAGGGGCTGGAGACGGTAGGCGGAGGGCTTGAGCGGGCTGCCCTGCGGGGGACCCGGGGCGGGGGCGGGCGGCCGGGCGGGGCCGTTCCCCAGGCCGGCCGCGAGGGCGCCGGCGGTACCGGCCGCACCGGCGGCCGCGGCAGCGGTGAGCAGGGCGCGGCGGGAGAGCAACTGATCCTTCTTCATGACCCATCAGTCGCCCGCCGGCGGCGCGCCGCACCTGAGCAACACCGTCGCGGCGGCACGGAACCACCCGCCCGGACCAAGATCGCGGACGACTCCGATACCCTTCGCCGCGTGACGGAACAGCACCACCACCAGTTCGAACGTGGCACGGACGGACCCAAGGTCATCGTCGTCGGCGTCGACGGCTCCGACTCCTCGCTGCGGGCCGCGGCCTACGCCGGCGGGCAGGCCCGGCGGCAGGGGGCCCTGCTCGCCGTGGTGTACGTGCAGCCGGTGCTGGCGGGCGGCGCGGTGCTGGGGGCGCCGGTGGCGGAGACCACCGACGAGATCGCCGAGGAACTGGTGGTCCACATCCGCGAGGCGGCGGAGCGCGTCCGGGGGATATTCGACGTCCGCTGGGAGTTCCACACCTTCCGCGGTGATCCGTACGGCGGCCTGGTGCAGACGGCCGACCGGCTGAAGGCGGACGCGGTGGTGGTGGGCGCCTCCGAGCAGGCCGGCCACCGGTTCGTCGGCTCCGTCGCCGTACGGCTGGTGAAGGCGGGCCGCTGGCCGGTGACCGTGGTGCCGTAGCACCCGCGGGGTCCGGTACTCGTCGCGCCCCCACGGCCGGCGGGTGTGCGTCGTGCCTTCGCTGCCGGCGGGGGTGCGTCGTGCCTTCGCAGTCGGCAGGTGTGCGACGGGCCCTCCACGGCGGACGGATGTGCGTCGTGCCTTCCGTAGCGGGCGGGTCTGCGTCATCATGATCCACCGTCAGCCGTTTGCCGATCACGAAAAGGTGAGGCGCATGGCCCGGTTCCGTATGGGTGAGGGTGTTCTCCGGCGCAAACCCATCGAGCAGATCGAGGAGACGGAGAGCGGCGGGGGCCTGCAGCGTTCCCTGGGGCTGTGGCAGCTGACCGCGATCGGCGTGGGCGGCATCATCGGTGCGGGCATCTTCACGCTGGCCGGCACGGTCGCCAACGGCACAGCGGGGCCCGCGGTCCTCGTCTCCTTCCTGATCGCGGGCGTCGCGAGCGCGGCGGCGGCCCTGTCGTACGCCGAGTTCGCCGGACTGATCCCGAAGGCGGGCTCCGCCTACACCTACGGCTACGCGGTCCTCGGCGAGCTGGTGGGGTGGTTCATCGGCTGGGACCTGCTCCTGGAGTACACGGCGATCGTGGCGGTGGTCGCGATCGGCATCTCCGGCTACTTCAGCTTCCTGGTCGGCGAGATGGGCGCCGACCTGCCGACCTGGATGCTGGGCGCGCCCGGCACCGGGGACGGCCACCGGGTCGACCTGTTCGCGGCGGTGCTGTGCCTGCTGATCGCGTACCTGCTGACGCTCGGCATCCGCAACGCGGCCCGCTTCGAGATGGTCGTGGTCGTGCTGAAGGTGCTGGTGGTGCTGCTGGTGATCGCGGTCGGCGTCTTCCACATCGACACCGCGAACTACAACCCGTTCTTCCCCTACGGGGTCGGCGGTGCGTTCACCGGGGCGGCGACGGTGTTCTTCGCGGTCTTCGGCTACGACGCCATGTCGACGGCCGCGGAGGAGTCGAAGGACGCCCAGCGGCACATGCCGAAGGCGATCATCTACTCGCTGATCATCTCGATGGTGCTGTACGTGGGGGCGTGCCTGGTGCTGACCGGCATGCAGAACTACAAGGGCATCGACCCGGAGAGCGGGTTCTCGACGGCGTTCAAGTCGGTGGGGCTCGGTTCCCTGGCCGACGTGATCGCGGTGGGCGCCATCATCGGCATCCTCACCGTGATGTTCACGTTCATGCTGGGTGTCACGCGGGTGTGGTTCTCCATGTCGCGCGACGGGCTGCTGCCCAAGTGGTTCGCCAAGACCCACCCGACCCGGCACGTGCCGACCCGGGTGACCTGGATCGTGGGCGTCGCCTCCGCCGCGATCGCCGGGTTCCTGCCGATCGGCGAGGCGGCGGAGCTGACCAACATCGGCATCCTGCTGGCGTTCGTGGTGGTCTGCGCGGCGGTGATCGTGCTGCGCTACCGGCAGCCCGACCTGCCGCGCACCTTCCGTACGCCGTTGATGCCGTTCGTGCCGGCGCTGGGCATCGTGTTCTCGATCTGGCTGATCACGTTCCTGCAGTGGCAGACCTGGGTGCGGTTCGCCGTGTGGTTCCTGGTCGGCCTGGTCGTCTACTTCGCCTACTCGTACCGGAAGTCGGAACTGGCACGGCGTTAGGCGGCACCGGCCGGCGCTCGCCGGCCTCTGCCGGCTGCGGTCAGAGGGTGCGCAGGAAGTCGGTGACGATGTCCGTGAAGGCCCCGGGCCGTTCCATGTTCGGGTAGTGGCCGACGCCTTCGACGGTGGTGGAGCGGCCGTCCCGGACCGTACGGGCGAGCCGTTCGGCCGCCGCGATCAGCTCGGGCGCGTCCAGGGCGCCGTTGACGGTGAGGACCGGGACGCCGATCTCCGGAACGCGGGCCCAGGTGCCGGTCAGGGGCACGTGATGGTTCTCCTCGTCCGGGGTGTGCTTGGCGAGGGTGCCCAGGGCCATCTCGCGCACCCGGCGCAGCACGTCCGGGTCGACGTCGTCGAGGGTGCGGTACCGGCCGGGCACGAAGCGGAGGAACGCCGTGAGCCAGCCCTCGGCGTCCCCGGCACCCAGTGCGGCGGCCTGCTCCGACTGCACACCCCGCGCCCAGGGGTCCGTGTACTCGAACTCGCTGGTGGCAGCCCCGCAGGCGACCACCGCACGGACCAGTTCCGGGTGTTCGAGCACGGTGTCGGTGGCGATGGCCCCGCCCATGGACACGCCGACGAGCACCGCGGGGCCGGTGTCGAGGTGGCGCAGCAGGGCGGCGAGGTCGTCCGCCCACCGGAACGGCCGGGTCGCGTTGGCGGAGGCGCCGTGTCCGCGGACGTCGGGGGCGATCACGCGGTACCCGCGGGCCAGGACGGGGATCTGGGCGTCGAACACGCGGTGGTCGGCGAAGCCCGAGTGCAGCAGGACGACCGGGTCGCCGGCACCCGTGTCGCGGTAGGCGAGGTCACCGTCGGCAGAGGCGAAGCGGCGGAGTTCCGAAGCGACGTCGACAGGAGGATTCGAAGCAGCAGTCATGACAACCAAGGTGTCATGTAACCCCTGTTTCGGCAACCAAGGTGTCATGATGGCCGGGTGAACGACACCGACGCCCCTCTCCCGCCGGACGAGCTCGCGCGGCGCCTCACCGAGGTGTACGACCTGGTCGGCCCCCTCTACCGGCGCGCGCAGCGCGGCGTCGAGCAGGGTCTGACCGCGGACGGCCTCTCCGTGGGGGTCCGCGCCGTACTGACGATGCTGCGGCGCAGCGGGCCGATGACCGTGCCGCAGATGGGCCGGGCCCAGGCGATCAGCCGTCAGTTCGTGCAGCGGATGGTCAACGACGCCGCGGCGCTGGGCCTCGTGGAGAGCATCCCGAACCCGGCGCACCGCCGGTCCTCACTGATCCGGCTGACCGCCGGGGGCCGGGACGCGATCGACGACGTCCTCGGCCGGGAGCACCGGCTGCTGCGCGAGGTCGGCTCGGACCTCACGGACGCCGACGTCACGGTGTGCCTGCGCGTGCTCGGCGCCATGCTGACGGCCCTGGACCACGTGGACGAGGGCTGACGGGCCACGTCGAACGGGACTGGCCTACTCCCCCATCACCAGCCCGTCCTCGGCCGCACCCCGGCCGAGGACGACGTCCCGGATGCGGTCGCGCACGGCGCGTACGTCGGCACCCTCGCCCAGGGCCCGGTTGAGGTTGACGACGCGGCCGGCGTCGACGTCGAACAGCTGCGGGACGAACTCGGCCCTGGTCACCTTCCAGCGTTCGCCGGGCCGGGCGGGCGGGGCGAAGGTGAAGCGGCCGATGGTCGACTGGTTGCCGCGCGGGTCGCGGGCGCCGTCGGCGTTGACCATCTCGCCCGCGATCTGGTCGCCCATCCCGTAGACGACCCAGGTGCCGTTGACCTTCTCGTAGGCCTGCGGGACGTGGGCGTGGGTGCCGAGGACCAGGTCGATGTCGGGGCGGTCGCCGGTGCGCGCCGCGGTCAGGCTCCGGGCCAGGGCCAACTGGTCCTGGTCGGGCTCGTCCTGCCATTCGGTGCCCCAGTGCGTCGACACCACGACGACGTCCGCGCCCGCCTCGCGGGCGGCCCGGGCGTCGGCGACGATCCGCTCCTCGTCGAGGAGACCGACCGCCCACGGCTGTCCGGCGGGAAGGGGACGGCCGTTGGTGTGCAGGGTGTAGGCGAGGTGGGCCACCTCTGCCCGCCCGGCGCGCAGCACGGTCGCAGTGTCCGCCTCACCCTGTGTGCGCGCCGTCCCGGCGTGCCGCACGCCGGCGCGGTCGAGGGCGTCCAGGGTGCGGCGGATGCCCTCGGCGCCGTCGTCGGCGCTGTGGTTGGAGGCCGTGGAGCAGCCGTCGTACCCGGTGGCGGCCAGCGCCTTCGCCACTTCCGGCGGCGACTTGAAGAGGGGGTAGCCGCTGTAGTCGCCGTTCGCGCCGTACACGGTCTCCATGTGGCACAGGGCGAGATCGGCGCGCGAGACGACGGGCCGGGCGCCGGCGAGCATGGGGCGGAAGTCGTAGCCGTTCCCCCCGGCGTCGAAGCGGGCCCGCTCGATGACCGAGTCGTGCGGCAGTACGTCGCCGGAGGCGACCAGCGTGAAGGCTCCGTCGTCGGCGGCGGCGGGCGGGGCCTGCGCCGGGCGCTTCGGCGGTTCGTGGTCGCGGGCCTGGCAGGCCGCGCCCGCGGTGAGTAGGGCGGTCAGGGCCAGGGCCACCTGCCGACTGCGTGTGATCATCCGTGCACTCCGCTGAGGTCGCTCACACCGATGGAAAGCCATGATGAAAAATCACATTTACTTATAAACAGGTAAGAAGGCATGACGGGTCACAGGCGGCTCCGACACGCTCATTAGCCCGTCCGGCGTGCGCGAAAGGGGTGCGCGGACCGGGCGCGGACGGGGTGCCGACCGTTCGTCGAACCGTTCGTCGACGCGATCGACCGTCCGCCGCACACCCGCGTACGCGCCCTGTCCCCCGACGGCGCACTGCGGTGCCATACGGCCATGACGGCCGGAATCACCCTCACGGACAGCCTCACGGACGGGACGAACGGGACGACCGCCGAGCACGAGCTCGCCGCACTGCAGCGCGAGCACGGCCGGCCGCTCTTCGCGCTGCTGCTGCGGCTCAGCGACGGCGACCGGCAGCGCGCCGAGGACCTGGTGCAGGAGACCCTGGTACGGGCCTGGCAGCATCCGGAGGCCCTGCGCGCCGACGACTTCCAGTCCGTACGGCCGTGGCTGCTCACCGTGGCCCGGCGTCTGGCGATCGACGCGCGCCGGGCGCGGCAGGCCCGCCCGCCGGAGGTCGGCGACGCCGTACTGGAGAACGCGCGCGTGTGCGCGGATCACGCCGAACGGGCCGCCGCCGCCCTCGATGTGCGCGAGGCTGTGAAGACACTCACTCCCGAGCACCGTGAAGTCCTGGTGCTCGTGTACTTCCAGGGGGCGAGTGTGGCGGAAGCAGCGTCGGCCCTCGGCATCCCGCCCGGTACCGTGAAGTCCCGCGCTTACTACGCGCTGCGCGCCCTGCGCAGGGTGCTACCGGGATACGCCGCCGACCTGCGGTGAAACCGACCCTTTGGTCAAGCCTCCGCAAAGTGCCTTGCCCGGGACCCCGGTTGGGTAATCGGCTGTCCTCATCCGTGTTCCGGACGGGGGCCCATGACCCGGGTCGGGCGACGCGCGCGCACCGGAGGAAGGCAGGAAGGGATGCTGCACAGAGGGCACGAGAGCACGGACGGTACGGGCGGGGGCGAGCCGGCCGTTCCGATGGCGTGGTTCTACGCCGAGTACATCGCCGACGAGTTGCTGCGGACCGGCGACCTGATGCCGCCGACGTCCTTCGAGTTCCGCGCCGGACGCGACGCGCTGGCGCTGACCGTCTTCCTGTCCGACACCGAGAACGAGCTGGGCGGCGTCCGGGTCGTCACCCACCTGGAGACCTGGCTGTCGCTGACGGCCTACGACCAGCCCTGGCAGGAGTGGGTGCGCGGTCGGCTGGCCGAGGTCACGGCCGACGCGGTCGCCGCCGGCCGGCACTCGCCGGACCTGGATCTGGCCGGGGCGGCCTGGCGCTGGCTCCAGGAGACCGAGCTGCTCGCCCCGGACCTGAACGCGGTGCCCGGCGGCGCCGCCGCGGGCGGGGAGGACGAGGGGCCGAAGGTCTGGACGCCCGCGTGGCAGCTGGGGCTGCCGCTGGGGCATCTCGCCATCCATCTGTTCTGACCGTCCGGACCGGTACGGAGACGTCCCCGGGACCCGGCGCGCGAACGTCCTCGACCACGTCCTCGGCGACTTCTCCGGGGGCCGGCCGATCCGCGGTTTCCGCCGCTCCGGACACCTTGGTTGCGATTCGGTCGCGGCTTGAGTGATTCGACTGTCGGGCGCGTACGGGTGGGAGCAAGGAGTAACCCCACCCGCACCCAAAGGCACGAGGATTCGGCATGAGGTCCCTGGAAAGGCATCGTGACGTCGGCGCCTACGCGCTCGGCGTGCTGGACGAGGCGGAGGCCTTCCGTTTCGAGGACCACCTCATGGAATGCCCCAGCTGCGCCGTCCAGGTGACCGAATTCGGCCCTGCCGCCCGCCAGTTGATGCTGTACCGCAGCGCGACCCCGCGTCTCGTGCACCCCGTGGCCAAGGCCGGGCCCCGCCTGCTCGACCGCATGCTGTCCGAGGTGGCGGCACGCGGGCGGACCGGACGCAGGCGGCTGCTGTACGCCGTGGCCGCCGCGGTCGTCTGCGCGGTGGCCGGACCGGGTGCCGTGCTCTGGGCGGGCCAGGGCGGCCCGGAGGCGCCGGTCACCGCGACCACGACCGCGACCGACGAGCGGTCCGGGGTGTGGGCGCGGCTCACGGCCGCGGACGAGGACTGGGGCACCGATGTGCGGGTCGAGGTCCGGGACGGAGCGGGTCCGCGCTCGTGCCGGCTGGTCGCCGTGGGCCGGGACGGCACGGAGACGACGGTCACCAGCTGGACCGTGCCCGGGCAGGACGAGGGGTCGAACACCATGCGGGGCGGCGCCGCCCTCCATCCGGACCAGATCGACCACTACGAGGTGCGGACGGCTCAGGGCGATCACCTGGTGACGCTGCCGACCGGATGACCGGCGGTGCGGCGGGCGCCGCACCGGAGCCCGCCGTCACTTCAGCAGCCGGGACAGCCTCCGGTCGGCCAGCGGCTTCCCGCCGGTCTGGCAGGTCGGGCAGTACTGGAGCGAGGAGTCGCTGAAGGAGACCTCGCGGACCGTGTCGCCGCAGACCGGGCAGGGCTCACCGGTACGGCCGTGGACCCGCAGCCCGCTCTTCTTCTCGGCCTTCAGCCGCCCGGCGGCGATGCCCCGGGAGCGCTCGACGGCTCCGGTGAGCGTGTCGCGCAGGGCCGCGTACAGCCGCGCGGTCTCCTCACCGGTGAGCGAGGAGGCGAGTCTGAACGGCGACATCCTCGCCGCGTGCAGGATCTCGTCGCTGTAGGCGTTGCCCACGCCCGCGATCAGGCTCTGGTCCCGCAGGGCGCCCTTGAGCTGCCGCCGCTCGCCCGCCAGGAGGGCGGCGAAGCGCGCCTCGTCGAAGTCGTCCGCGAGCGGGTCGGGTCCCAGCCGGGCGACGCCCGGCACCTGCCCCGGGTCGGTCACGACGTACACCGCGAGCCGCTTCTGCGTGCCCGCCTCCGTGAGGTCGAAGCCCGCGCCGTTCTCCAGGGCGACGCGCAGCGCCAGGGGGCCCTTGCCGGGCTTGGGCAGGCCGCTGGGCAGGCTGTCCTTCCAGTGCAGCCAGCCGGCCCGGGCCAGGTGGGTCACCAGGTGCGGGCCCCCGGCCGTCTCGACGTCGAGGAACTTGCCGTGCCGGCGCACGGCGGCCACGCGCCGGCCCTCCAGCGCGGTGAGCGGAGGGTCGTACGTCTTCAGGACGCTGATCGCCACGGGCAGGACGCGGACGACCTCGCGCCCGGCGAGGTGCTCGGTCAGGAAGTCGCGGAGCGCCTCGACCTCGGGCAGTTCTGGCATACGTCCAGGGTGCCACCGGCCACCGACAACGCCACCGGACCGGGCCCCGCACCCGCCCGTCGTGCACCGGACCCGGCCCAGTACCCGCCCGTCGTGCACCGGACCCGGCCCAGTACCCGCCCGTCGTGCACCGCACCGGGACCCGCACCCACCGTCCCGGGCCGCACCGGGCCCTCCGCCCGTGCCGCCGCTCCGGCGCCTCAGCCCTCGCCGTGGCCCACCACGAACTCCGCCCACACCACCTTGCCGCCGCCGCGCGCCTCCACGCCCCACACGTCGGCGAGCGTCTCGACCAGCAGCAGGCCCCGCCCGGAGACCCCGTCGTCCCCGGCCTCCCGGCGGCGCGGCAGGGCGCTGGAGAGGTCCTCGACCTCGGCCCGCAGCCGCCGGTCGGTGCCGGTCAGCAGCCGCAGGGTGACGATCGCCGAGCCCTCGGTGTGCATGAGGGCATTGGTCATCAGCTCGTCGGCGACCAGTTCGATCTCGTCGCTCTGGCCGGCCGCGCCCCAGGACCGGACGGCGGCGCGGATCATGTGCCGGGCCTCGGTGAGGGCCTCCGGGTCGCCCGGGCGCACGTGCTGCTGGACCCGGCCGAAGGTCCGGGGGGCGCCCAGCCCGTGCCGGCGCAGCAGGAGCAGGGCCACGTCGTCGTCGCCGCGCCGCTCGTCGGCCACGTCGATGAGCCGGTCGGCCAGGTCCCGGACGTCCTGCGGCCCGGAGGTGATCAGCGCCGTGAGGACCTGCATCCCCTCGTCGAGGTCGGCGCCGGGCTGCTCGACCAGGCCGTCGGTGCACAGGAGCAGGGTGTTGCCCGGGTCCAGTTCCAGGGTGGCGACGGGATAGGCGAGGCGCCCGAACTCGGCGGACAGGCCGAGCGGCAGCCCGCCCTCGACGCGGACGTGGCGGCAGGTGCCGTCGCCGGAGCGCAGCAGGGGGTCGATGTGCCCGGCGCGGACCACCTGGAGCACCCCTGTGCCCAGGTCCGCCTCGGCGTACAGGCAGGTCGCGAAGCGGTCGGTGTCCAGCTCGTGCAGGAAGACGGAGGCCCGCGCCATCACGGTGGCCGGCGGATGCCCCTCGGCCGCGTAGGCGCGCAGCACGATCCGCAGCTGCCCCATCACGGCGGCGGCGTGCGTGTCGTGTCCCTGGACGTCGCCGATGACGGCGCCGACGCGCCCGCCGGGCAGCGGGATCACGTCGTACCAGTCGCCGCCGATGTCCCGCCCCACGGCGCCGGAGATCGAGGCGGCGCGGTAGCGGACGGCGACGTCGCAGCCGGGCACGCTGGGGATGGTGCGCGGCAGCATGGCCTGCTGGAGGCCCTCGGCGAGGTCCAGTTCCTGTTCGTAGAGCATGGCCCGCTGCAGGCTCTGCGCGATGCCGCTGCCGAGCGCGACCAGGACGTTGCGGTCCTCGGCGGAGAATCCGTGCCGGTCGCTGTAGAGCAGCCCGACGGCGCCGATCGGCCGCGCCTGGGCGATCAGGGGCAGGTAGGCGGCGGCGGTGATGTCGAGGTGGGTGATGTCCTTCCACAGCCCGGGGTAGCGCTCGGCGAACTCCTGCGGCGACTCGATGAACCGGGGGCTGAGGGTCCGTACGGCCTCGCTCATCGGGTAGGGCTCGTCGATCCTGGTGATCCGGGTGCCGGGGACGAAGCTGTTCTCGGGCCCGTCGGCGACCAGCCGGATGCGGCCGGCCTCGACCAGGCCCATGACCAGGCTCGTGGCGCCCAGCCGGGGAAGGCCGTGGGTGTCCCGCAGGACGTCGATGACGTCGTCCACCGTGCGGGCGTGCGCGAGGGCGGCGGTGGCGAGCTGGACGACGTTGGTGAGCCGCCGGCCGGCCTCGTCCTGGGCGGCCTGCTCGCGCCCTGCCGCGATGTCGTCGATCTCCTGGGTCGCGTCGCGGACGATGCCGATGATCCTGCGCGGCCGGCCGGTCTCGTCGCGCCGGATGTAGCCCTGGGTGCGGGCCCAGCGCAGGGTGCCGTCGCGGCGGCGCAGGCGGAAGTAGGTGCCGTAGTTCTCGCTGCCGTCCTTCAGCGCCTGGGCCACGATGACGTCCATGCGGCGGCTCTCCGCCGTGGGGACGCGCGCCGACAGCGACTCCACGCGCCCGTCGTACTCCTCCGGGCTCAGGTCGAACACCTCGTGGGCCTGCGCGTCCATGTGGAACAGCCCGGCGTCCAGGTCCCAGTCGAAGCTGCCCATGCGGTTGAGCGCCAGGATCGGGTCCGGGTGGGCGGGCCAGTCGTCCGGGAGTGACAGGGCACTCGCTGCCCGATCAGACATGAACCCCACCTTGCCAGGATTTGTCGGAATCTTCGACTCCTGGTCCGCCGGACCGGCCGTCCGCGTCCTCGGCTCCCGGCCCGCCGGACGGCCGGAGGAGGGCCTCGCCGCCGGGGCGGGTACACGGAGCGGGTACGAGAGGAGCCCGTCCGTGGAGTGGTTCACCGCACCCGACTACTGGCTGGCCCGGCTGGTCTTCCAGCGGGCCCTCGCCGTCGTGTACCTGGTCGCGTTCCTGACGGCGGCCCTGCAGTTCCGGGCGCTGCTGGGCGAGCGGGGCCTGACACCCGTGCCCCGCTTCGTGGAGCGGGTGCCGTTCCGGCGGGCGCCGAGCCTGTTCCAGTGGCGCTACTCCGACCGGCTCTTCGCCGGCTGCGCCTGGGCGGGCTGCGCGGTGTCGGCGGCGCTGGTCGCGGGTCTCGACTCGCTGCTGCCCCTGTGGGGCGCGATGCTGCTGTGGCTGGTGCCGTGGGCGCTGTACCTGTCGATCGTCAATGTCGGACAGACCTGGTACTCGTTCGGCTGGGAGTCGCTGCTCCTCGAGACGGGGTTCGTCGCCGTCTTCCTCGGCAACGACGAGGTGGCGCCGCCGGTCGTGGTCCTGTTCCTGCTGCGCTGGCTGCTGTTCCGGGTGGAGTTCGGGGCGGGGCTGATCAAGATGCGCGGCGACGCGTGCTGGCGGAAGCTGACCTGTCTGGACCACCACCACGAGACGCAGCCGATGCCGGGCCCGCTGAGCTGGTTCTTCCATCACCTCCCCCGCCCCCTGCACCGGGTCGAGGTGGCCGCGAACCACGTCACGCAGCTCGTCGTGCCGTTCCTGCTGTTCACCCCGCAGCCCGTGGCGACGGTCGCCGCCGCGCTGATGATCGCGACGCAGCTGTGGCTGGTGCTGTCGGGCAACTTCTCCTGGCTGAACTGGATCACCGTCGTGCTGGCACTGTCGGTGGTGCGGTACCCGGCCGATCCGCCGTCCGCGGCCGCCGCGCCGCTCTGGTACGAGGTCGTGGTCCTGGCGGTGGCGGCGCTGCTGCTGTTCCTCAGCCACCGGCCGGTGCGCAACATGGTCTCCCGCCGCCAGGTGATGAACCGCTCCTTCGACTCGCTGCACCTGGTCAACACCTACGGTGCCTTCGGCTCCGTCAGCCGGGTCCGCCACGAGGTGGTGGTCGAGGGCACGGCCGACGAGGCGCCCCGCGAGGACGGGGACTGGCGGGAGTACGAGTTCAGGGGGAAACCCGGTGATCCGCGGCGCTGGCCGCGCCAGTTCGCGCCGTACCACCTGCGGCTCGACTGGATGATGTGGTTCGCCGCGCTGTCGCCCGCGTACGCGGGACCGTGGTTCGCCACCTTCGCGGAACGGCTCCTGGAGGACGACCGCGCCACCCTGCGGCTGCTGCGCCGCTCGCCCTTCCCGCCCGGCGCCCCGCCGCGGTTCGTGCGCGCCCGGCTGTTCCGGTACCGGTACACGACGTGGCGGGAGCTGCGGGAGACGGGGGCGTGCTGGGAGCGGACGTACGTGCGGGAGTACCTGCCGCCGACCCGGCTGACCGGGGCGCCGGATCGCTCGTAGCCGCGCGGGGGCCCGGCTCGGCGTCTTCGCGCGAGCCGGGGCCCCGGGGCCGGGCGTGGGGCGCTACGCGCGCGTGAACCGCAGGGTCATCAGCTGGAACGGCCGCAGCCGTACGGCGATCCGCCCGCCGTCGGCCTCCACGGCGTTCTCCTGGCCGGTGAGCGGGCGTTCCAGCAGGTCGGTGACCGCGACGCCCGCGACCGGGAAGCCGGCCGTGAGAGTGGCGCCTGCCCGGCCGCCGTGGGCCTCGTGGAAGCGGACCACGACGTCGCCGCTGCCGTCGTCGGCGAGCTTGACGGCGGTGACGACGACCGCGTCCCGGTCCACGGAGACGAGCGGCGCGACCTCGCCGGCGCCGCTGACGTGCCGCTCGGGCAGGTTGATCCGCCAGCCCTCGCGCACGGCGTCGCCGATGCCCGCGCCGGGCAGCAGCGCGTGCCGGAAGCGGTGCACGCCCTGGTCGGTCTCGGGGTCGGGGAAGCGCGGGGCGCGCAGCAGGGAGACCCGCACGGTGGTCGTCGTGCCCTGGTCGCCGTCGGTGCGGACGGTGCGGGTGACGTCGTGGCCGTACGTGGAGTCGTTGACCACGGCGACGCCCCAGCCGGGTTCCTCCAGGTGGACGAAGCGGTGGTTGCAGGCCTCGAACTTGGCGGCCTCCCAGCTGGTGTTGGTGTGGGTGGGCCGGTGGAAGTGCCCGAACTGGGTCTCGGACGCGTACCGTTCGGCGTGCACGTCGACGGGGAAGGCGAGCTTGAGGAACTTCTCCGTCTCGTGCCAGTCGACCTCGGTGTCCACCTCCAGCCTCCGCTCCCCCGGCACCAGCGTCAGCAGCTGGGTGACCCGGGAGGAACCGAAGGAGCGCACGACGCGCACCGAGGCGCCGTCGTCGCCGGGGGCGACCTCGTCGGCGTCGGTGAGGTCGGTGACGGTGTTGCGGTAGAACTCGTCGACGTCCCAGGCGTCCCACATGTTCGGGAAGTCGGGGTGCAGCTGCAGCAGGTTGCCCGCCCCGCCCGGCGCGACGGTCTCGCGGTCGGCCGCGATGTCGTACGCCGAGACGACCAGGCCGCGTGCGTCGATCTCGACCCGCAGCAGGCCGTTGTCCAGGACGTGTCCGCCGCCGGGCCTGTCGGTGCGCTCGGTGCCGGTGCCGGCGGCGGGGGCCGCGGCGGCGCCCGCCCCGATCCCGGCCCGCGCGTGCGGGGCGGAGTTGAAGACCAGCGGGGTGTCGCCCTCGCCGGCCAGGGCGCGCTGGGCGGCGTCGATGATCGCGTCCAGTTCCCCGGCGACGCGGTCGTAGGTCGCGCGGGCCTCGCGGTGCACCCAGGCGATGGAGGAGCCGGGCAGGATGTCGTGGAACTGGTGCAGCAGGACCGTCTTCCAGATGCGGTCCAGGTCGTCGTACGGGTAGGGGAACCCGGCCCGCACGGCCGCCGTGGCCGCCCACAGCTCGGCCTCCCGCAGCAGGTGCTCGCTGCGCCGGTTGCCCTGCTTGGTCCTGGCCTGGCTGGTCAGGGTGGCGCGGTGCAGTTCGAGGTAGAGCTCGCCGACCCAGACCGGCGGCTCGGGGTTCTCGGCCTCGGCCTTCTCGAAGAAGGCCGCCGGGGTCTCCCACTCGACGGTCGCCGAGCCTTCGAGGTCGCGCAGCCGGGCCGCCTTGGCGACCATCTCGCGGGTGGTGCCGCCGCCTCCGTCGCCCCAGCCGGTGGGGGCGAGGGAGTGCCGGGCGACGCCCTTGTCCTTGAAGTTCTTCGCCGCGTGGGCGATCTCGCTGCCCTTCATCGAGCAGTTGTAGGTGTCGACGGGCGGGAAGTGCGTGAAGATCCGGGTGCCGTCGATGCCCTCCCAGCGGAAGGTGTGGTGCGGGAACTTGTTCGTCTGCGACCAGGAGATCTTCTGCGTGAGCAGGTACTTGGCTCCGGCCGCCTTGATGATCTGCGGCAGTCCGGCGGCGAAGCCGAACGTGTCGGGCAGCCACGCCTCGTCGTTCTCGACGCCGAACTCGTCGAGGAAGAACCGCTTGCCGTGCACGAACTGCCGGGCCATGGCCTCCGAGCCGGGCATGTTGGTGTCCGACTCCACCCACATGCCGCCGGCCGGCACGAACCGCCCGTCGGCCACGGCCTTCTTGACCCGCGCCCACACCTCGGGCCGGTGGTCGCGCACCCACGCCCACTGCTGGGCCTGGGACATGGCGAAGACGAAGTCCGGCTCGTCCTCCAGGAGCGCGGTCATGTTGGAGGTGGTGCGGGCCACCTTGCGCACGGTCTCGCGCAGCGGCCACAGCCACGCCGAGTCGATGTGCGCGTGGCCGACGGCGCTGATGCGGTGCGCGGAGGGGACGGCGGGGACGGAGAGCACCTCGGTGAGACGGGAACGGGCGGCCTGTGCGGAGCCGTTGACGTCCTGGAGGTCGATGGCGTCCAGCGCCCGGTCGACGGCGCGCAGGATCTCCCAGCGGCGCCCCGACTCCAGGGGCAGCTCGGCCATCAGCTCGCCGAGGACCTCCAGGTCGAGCACGAGGTTCCACACCGTCTCGTCCAGGACGGCGAGGTCCATCCGGGCCAGCGTGTACTGCGGTTCGCTGCCCGCGGTGTCCTTGTCGCCGAGTTGCGTGGGCAGGAAGGGGTGGTAGTCGAGGATCACGGGGTTGGAGGCGGCCTCGACGTGCAGGCGCACCTGCTCGCCGCCCGCGACGGGGGCGCCGATCCGCACCCACTGGTTGCGCGGGTTGAGGCCCTTCACCGGGGTGCCGTCGGGCCGGTAGACGAGGCCCTCGCACTGGAAGCCGGGCATGTTCTCGTCGAAGCCGAGGTCGAGGACCGCCTCGACCGTCTTCCCGGCCCACTCCTCGGGCACGGTGCCGGTGACGCGGAACCAGCTGGTGCCCCAGGGCGCGCCCCAGCGGGCGCCGACCTCGATCGGCTCGGGTTCGGCCGCGAGTCCCTCCTCGACCGGTACGGGCTCGCCGGGCGCGTTCCAGACCGCCACGTCCAGCGGCACGGACTCGGGGTACAGGGCGGGGCGGACGCGCTCGTCGAGGACGCGCTTGAGGCGGGCTTCGACCAGGTTGCGGTCGTCATGCATGCGGGTGCTCCGGAGTTGGGGGGCGGGTGGCTGTTCGGGGGTGGGTCACGGTGACGGGGGCCGACGTCAGGTACTGCTCCCCAGCGGCACGGGCTTCGAATCGTGCGGCGTCCGCGTTCCGCCGCGCGACACGCGGGTCACCCGGCACGGACCTGGGCGGGAGTGACGACCTCGGTGATGCCCCGGGCCGCCAGGTGCCCGGGGTCGGCGGCGTGTGTGTCGAGGACGGTGGTGGGGCGCGCGCCGTCGGCGACCAGCCGGAAGAAGGCGTCGAAGACGGCGCCGCCGGGTGCGCAGGCCGAGCGCGCGGCCGGGTCGGCCGGGACGGCCAGGGCGGTGGTGCGCGGGGCGGGGGCGGGGTGGGTTCCCTCGCGGGCCGCGAGGGCGGCGCGGGCCAGGACGCGGGCCGCGTCCTTGGGGCGGCGGTCGTTGGTGAGCAGGCCGAGCCCGTACTCCAGCTCGGGGAAGTCGGCCAGCTTCCGGGACACGTCGTGCGAGCACCACCAGGTGACGCCCCACAGGTCGGGGCAGTCCAGGGCGTTCGCGACGGTCGCCTCGGTGAAGGCGGCGGCGTGCTCGGCGGGGACGAGGGGCGCGGGGGCGCCGACCTCCTGGAGCCAGACCGGGCGGTGCGGGGCGCCGGCCCAGGCCTTGCTCAGCTCGACCAGGTAGGCGGCGTGGTGCTCGCTGGGCACGGAGGTGCGGCCGTGCCGCTGGGCGGTGCCGTTGAAGACCCAGGAGTGCACGGCCGTGACGGCGCCGTGCCGGGCGGCCTGGGCCGGGGTGAAGGGCTGGTCGTCCTGGTACCAGGTGGCGTCGTACTCGGCGTGCAGGTGCATGCGGCCCGGGGCGCCCTCCTCGCAGGCGGCCAGCATCCGCTCCAGCCAGGCGTCGATCTGCTCGCTGGTCGCGCGGTCCGGGTCGGGGTGGGGCCCGGCGGAGAACTGGTTGACCTCGTTGCCGAGTGTCATGCCGAGGAAGTTGGGCCGGTCCGCCAGGGCGGCGGCGAGGGTGCGCAGGTAGGCGGCCTGTCCCTCGACCACGTCGGGGTCGGTGAACAGGTTGCGGCGGTGCCAGGTGCGGGTCCAGGCCGGCAGGAAGTCGAAGCTGCTCAGATGCCCCTGGAGACCGTCCACGTTGACGTCGAGGCCGCGTTCACCGGCCGCGTCGACCAGGGTGACCAGGTGCTCGACGGCGCTCTCCCGGATCAGGGCGCGGTTGGGCTGGAAGTAGGGCCACAGCGGGAACACCCGGACGTGGTCCAGGCCGAGCGCGGCGATCGAGTCCAGGTCGGCGCGCACGGAGTCGGGGTCGAAGTCGAGCCAGTGGTGGAACCACCCTTCGCTGGGGGTGTAGTTGACGCCGAAGCGCACGGCAGGAAGCATGCGGTGTCCTTGCGGGGAGGAAGTGCGTGGATCAGCCCTTGACGGCGCCCTCGCCGACCCCGCGGAAGAAGTACCGCTGGAGGCAGGCGAAGAGGACGATCAGCGGCGCGACGGCGATGACGGTGCCGGCGGCGACGAGGCGTTCGTCGTTGGCGAAGGTGCCGTGCAGGTAGTTCAGGCCGATGGTCAGGGTGAATTTGGAGGGGTCGCTCAGCACGATCAGCGGCCACAGGAAGTCGTCCCAGGCCCCCATGAAGGCGAAGATGGCGACGACGGCGAGGGTGCCCTTCACCGCGGGCAGCGCGATCCGGTAGAAGCGCTGCCAGACGTTGGCGCCGTCGACGAAGGCGGCCTCCTCGATCTCGTAGGGGAGATGGAGGAAGGCGTTGCGCATGAGAAGCACGTTGAGGGCGCTGACGCAGCCGGGCAGCACCACACCGACCAGGGTGTTGTTGAGGCCCAGCTCCCGCATGGTGGTGAACTGGGCGATGATGATGCCCTCCACCGGCACGAGCATGGCCAGGATGAAGACCAGGGTGGCGACGCGCCGGCCGCGGTAGCGCAGCCGGGCCAGGGCGTAGCCGGCGAGGGCGGCGCCGACGCAGTTGGTGACGACGTTGGCGGCGGCGACCTTCAGCGAGTTGAGGGCGTAGTCCCACACGGGGATGGTCTCGGCGACCCGCTCGTAGTTGTCCAGGGTCGGGTCGGAGGGCAGGAACCTCGGCGGCGAGCTGAAGATGTCCTCCGTCGGCCCCTTCAGGGAGGTCGACAGCTGCCACAGGAACGGGCCGATGGTCAGGGCGAGGACACCGAGCAGGAGCAGGTAGCGCAGGGCCAGTTCCCAGACGCGTACGCGGCGGCCGTGCTCGTCGGTGACGCGGGGTTCGCGGGCGGGCGCGGCCGGCGCCTTCTCGGCGGGCCGCGACGTGTCGACGGCGCTCACGACTCCTCCTTCCGGTCCGCGCGCAGCACCAGCAGCATCAGGGCGACGGTGACCACGAAGACGACGACCGAGATGGCCGAGGCGTAGCCGACGCGGCCGGTCAGTCCGGTGCCGGTGCGCTGGACGAGCATGACGAGGGTGGTGTCCTCCCCGGCCGGGCCGCCGTTCGGGCCGGCCATCAGGTAGACCTCGGAGAAGACCTTGAAGGCGGCGACCGAGGAGAGGGCCGCGACCAGGACCATGGTGGAGCGGACGGCGGGCACCGTGACGCTGAGGAAGCGGCGGACCGCGCCCGCGCCGTCCACGGCGGCGGCCTCGTGCAGCTCACGGGGCACGTTGGCCAGCGCCGCCAAGTAAATGATCATGTAGTAGCCGAGGCCCTTCCAGACCGTGACGCCCATCGCGCTCAGCAGGATCAGCCACTGGTCGCTGAGGAAGCCGACCGGACTGGCACCGAGCGTCTCCAGCAGGGAGTTGACGAGGCCGCGCTCGTCGAGGAGCCAGACCCAGATCAGTCCCACGACGACGATGGAGGCGACGACCGGGGTGTAGAAGGCCGAGCGGAAGAAGGTGATGCCGGGGATGTGCTTCTGCACCAGCAGCGCGAGCAGCAGCGGCAGCAGGACCAGCGCGGGGACCACGCCGAGCACGTACAGCGTGCTGTTGCGCAGGCCGGTCCAGAACATGTCGTCGTGGAGCAGCTCGCGGAAGTTGGCGAGGCCCACGAACTCGCCCGGGACCAGCGTGCGGCGGTCGGTGAAGGAGTTGACAAGGGTGGAGACGAACGGATAGAGGATGAACGCGCCGGTGATCAGCAGACCGGGCGCGGCGAACAGCCAGGGGCTGGCGGGCAGTTGGCGCCGCACACGCCGGGTGCCGCTCTTCCGGGTGCCGGGGGTGCCGGTGAGGGTGGGACTCGCCATGGTGTCTCAGCCCTGCTGCTGGAGGAGCCGGTCGCACGCCTTGACGGCGTTGTCCAGGGCCTCCTTCGGGCTCTGCTTGCCCTGGAGTGCCTTGGCGACCTCGTTGCGCAGCTCGGTCTTCATCTGCTCGCTGAACAGGACGGGCGTGTAGTTGACGGCGTCCGCCAGCGACTTGGCGGAGGCGACCCGGACCCGGGTCTCGTCGGTGCCGTCCTCCTTGGTGAAGTACGGGTCCTCCAGCGAACCGGCGGTACTCGGGAAGACGGCGACCTGCTTGGCGAACGACATCTGGTGCGCCGCGTCGGTGACGTAGTGCGCGAAGGCGACCGCGGCGGGCTTGCGCTCGCTTTGGGAGTTCACCATCAGGCCCATCACGTACATGTTGACGTGCCCGGTGCTGGTGATCTGGTCGGTGATGCCGATGTTCTTGTACAGGCCCGGCGCCTGCTTCTTGAAGTTGGCGAGGTCGAGCGCGCTGCCCGGGTTCATGGCGACGGCGCCGGTGAGGAACTTCTTCCCGGTGGACTCGGGGGTCGCCGTCAGCGCCTGCGGGTCGAGGGCCTTGGCGTCGTACAGCTCCTTGTAGCGGGTGAGGAGTTCGACGCCCTTGGCGTCGTTGAACGCGAAGGCGGTGCCCTCCTTGTCCATGAGGGGTGCGCCGTAGCGGCCGAAGTCCTCGATGGTGGGCACGTTGGCGAGCGTGGCGACGTCGCCGCCGGTCCGGTCGGCGATCTTCAGAGCGGCGTCGAAGACCTCGTCGTACGTCCTGGGCGGCTGCTCGGGGTCGAGGCCGCCCTTCTCGAAGAGCGACTTGTTGTAGAAGAGCGGGCCGGTGTTGAGGTACCAGGGGAAGGCGTACGTGCCGTCCGTGCCCGGTATCCGGTGGCTCGCCCAGGCGCCCTCCAGGTACTCCTTCTCGTACTGCCCGGCGGCCTTGTCCAGGTCGAGGGCGAGCCCGGCCCCGGCGAGCGGTGCCACGAGGTCCGGGGAGACGTTGACGACGTCGGGCAGGGTGCCGCCGGCGGCGTCGGCGCTGATCTTGTCGGCGTAGCCCTCGCCGGGCTGGTCGACCCACTTCACGTGGGTGCCGGGGTACTTCTTCTCGAAGTCGGCGATCAGGTCTTCGAAGTAGTCCTTGAAGTTGGCCCGCAGGTTCCAGGTCTGGAAGGTGATGTCGCCCTCGACCTTGCCCGAGGCGTCGGTCGAGTCGCCGCCGTCGTCCCCGGAGCCGCAGGCGCTGAGCGGCAGGAGGAGAGCGGCGACGGCTGCGGCGGCGAATGTTCTGCGCGAGGTGGGCACGGTGACACGTCTCCCTGGAGGGCATCGGGCGGTGGGATGGCAGTGACCATGCACGGCGTTTCCTCGGAAAGTCAATGGATTCACGCCAACTAAAGAAGGTTCGACGACATTAGTGCAGCTCAGGGGCGCCTCGATCGATACTTGCCATGGTCCACTAATGCGCTTTAGGATCATTCGACTCAAGCGCTTTAGCTCCCGGGTGGCAGGCGCTTTGGAGCACACGGACTTCCGGACACGAGGACTACCGGGCACAGGGGAAAGGAGCGTGCATGCCGGCCAAGCGGCCCGCCGCGCGTCGGCCGACGATGAAGGACATCGCCCGGCGGGCCGGGGTTTCCGAGAGCGCGGTCTCGTTCGCGCTGAACGACCGGCCGGGCGTCTCCGAGGTGACCCGGGACCGGGTGCGCCGGGTCGCCGAGCAGCTCGGCTGGCGGCCCAGTACGGCGGCGCGCGCGCTGTCCGGCGAGGGCGCGGCCACGGTCGGCTTCGTGCTGGCGCGGCCGGCGCACACCCTCGGCGTGGACTCCTTCTTCCTGCAATTGGTCTCGGGCATCCAGGAGGTGCTGGCGCGGCGCCACCTGGGTCTGCTGTTCCAGGTCGCGCGGAACGTCGACGACGAGTGCGCGGTCTACCGGCGCTGGTGGGCCGAGCACCGGGTGGACGGCGTCCTGGTGGTCGACCCGCGTACCGACGATCCGCGCCAGGACCTGCTGGACGAGCTCGGGCTGCCCGCCGTGGTGATCGGCGGCGCGCCGGACGAACGCCATCCGGGACTGTCGACGGTGTGGGCGGACGACGCGGGTGCGATGGCCTCGCTGGTGGACGCGCTGCACGCGCTCGGCCACCGGCGGATCGTGCACATCGCCGGTCTGCCCGGCTTCGCCCACACCGAGCGCCGTATCCGCGCGCTGCGGGCCGAGGCGGAGCGGCGCGGCCTCACCGAGGTCCAGTCGGTGACCACCGACTACTCCGACGCGGAGGGCGCCGCCGTCACCCGCCGGGTCCTCCGGGCGACCGCTCCGGCGACCGCCCTGGTCTACGACAACGACGTGATGGCCGTCGCCGGGGTGGCCGTCGCGGCCGAACTCGGCTTCTCGGTGCCGGCCGACGTGTCCGTGGTGGCCTGGGAGGACTCCGCGCTGTGCCGCATGGTCAAGCCGTGGCTGTCGGCCCTGTCCCGGGACAGCGTGGAGTTCGGCCGCACCGCGGCGACGGAACTGACCGCCCTGCTCGACGGCGGCCCGGCCCGCACGGTCCGGGTGCCGGTGCCGCGCCTGATCGAGCGGGACAGCACGGGGGCGGTCCGGACGGGCTGAACGGCGCGGGGCGGCGGCCCGACGTGCCCGAGCCGCATCCCCGGGAGCGGCCGAGCGGGGCGGGGGGGGCCGCGGGTGCGGCCCCGGGTCTCGACGTGCGGGCTGCGGACCGGCAGAGTGCTGTCCGGCGTACTCACCAGTAGGCCCGCGTCCCACCAGGGACACGTACCCCGTCACCGCAACCCCGAGGAGCCCTCCGTGACCGACTGGGCCGGCCGGACCGCCGCCGAGATCGCCGCCGCCGTACGCGAGAGGCGGGCCACGCCGCGCGAGGTGGCGCAGGCGCACCTGGACCGGATCGCCCGGCTCGACGGCCGGATCGGCGCCTTCCGCCGGGTGCGGGCCGAGGCGGCGCTCGCGGAGGCCGACGAGGTGGGCGCGCGGAGCGACCTGACCGGGCTGCCGCTGGCCGGCGTACCGGTCGCGGTCAAGGACAACCTCGCGGTGCGCGGCGAGTCCGTGCGGGTCGGGTCGGCGGCGACGCCGGACACGCCCGCCGGGGCGGACCACGTCACCGTGGCCCGGCTGCGGGCGGCCGGCGCCGTGGTGGTGGGGCTGACGAACGTCCCCGAGCTGTGTGTGTTCGGCACCACGGAGGGCGTGCACGGAACCGCCCGCAACCCGTGGGACCCGGCCCGTTCGGCGGGCGGTTCCTCGGGCGGCAGCGCGGCCGCGGTCGCCGCCGGGATGGTGCCGCTCGCGCTCGGCAACGACGGGATGGGCTCGCTGCGCATACCGGCCGCCAACTGCGGCCTCGTCACCGTCAAGCCGGGCCACGGGGTGGTACCGGCCGGGATCGGCGAGGGCGACTGGTTCGGCCTGGCGGAGAACGGGCCGCTGGCCACGACGGTCGAGGACGCCCGCCTGATGCTGACGGTCCTCGCGGACGCCGCACTGCCGACCCGCGAGGCCCCCGGCTCCCTGCGGATAGCCGCCTCGCTGCGCAGCCCGCTGGCCGGGGTCGGCGCCTCCCGCCCGTACGCGGGCGCCGTGCGCGAGGCGGCCGGGGTGCTGATGCGGGCCGGCCACCAGGTGCGCAGGGCCGACCCGCCCTACCCCGCGTCGCTGAGCACGAGCGCCCTGGTCCACTGGGCGGCCGGTACGTCGGTGGACGCGCGGGGCCTGGACCGGCGGTTGCTCGCCCGGCGCACCCGCGTGCACGCGGCACTCGGGCGGCCCTTCGTGTCGCGCGTGCGGACCGGTGCGGCGCGGGAGCGGGTGCGCGCTCGCCTGGAGCCGTTCTTCGACGCGTACGACGTCCTGCTCACTCCGGCGCTGGCCCGCCGCTCCCCCGAGGCGGGCCCCTGGCACGAGCGGGGCTGGCTGCGCAACGTCGTCGTCAACTCGTCGTACACCCCGTTCACTCCGCCGTGGAACATGACGGGCTGGCCGGCGCTGGTGGTGCCCTTCGGCACGCTCCCCTCGGGCGCCCCCTGCGCCGTGCAGCTGGTGGGACTGCCGGGTGCGGAGGCGACGCTCCTCGAACTGGCGGGGCGGATCGAGGAGCTGCGGCCCTGGCGGCGTACCGCGTCCGCGGTCTGAGGGGGCGTCAGAGCGTCCGGTGCATGATGTGCAGGCCGACCCGTCCGTGGCGCGGGTGGTCGAAGGCGTCCGGCACCGTGCCCAGGACCGTGAAGCCGAGGGAGGTCCACAGCCCGACGGCCGGGTTGGTCTCGACGACGGCGTTGAACACCATGCCCCGGTACCCGTCGGCCCTCGCGGCCCCGAGGACGTACTCGGCGAGGGCCCGGCCGGTCCCGCGTCCGGCCCGGCCGGGGTCGACCATGAAGCCGGCGTTCGCGATGCGGGCGGCGGGGCCGCCGTAGTTGGGGGTGAGGTAGGCGGAGGCGACGACGGTGCCGTCTCCGTCCTCGGCGACGTAGACGCGTTTGGCGGGTTCATCCACAGGGACCGGGCGTCCGCCTCGGAGGTGTCCGGGTCCCAGGCGTAGGTCTCGCCGGCCGCGACGATGCGGTGCCAGAAGGGCCAGATGCGCGGCCAGTCACCGGCCGTGGCTTCCCTGATCAGCATGGGCGTGAGTCTGGCACGCCCATGCGCCCGGCGACCTTCGCGGGGGTACGGGTCAGTCCACGCTGGGCAGGATGTGCGGCTCGGCGAGGTCCTCCTCGTAGCCCGCGAGGCGGATGGGGGCGGAGCGCGCCCACACGTCGAGGCTGCCGATCTCTCCGGGCCTGCGGCGCGCACGCCCGGCGCGCTCCTCGGTCCGATGCTCTGGGTTCGTCGTCGTCTCCGGTGTCACCGCGCACTCCTTCTATGTCGGATCACCCTCGGGGCCCGTCGGCCGGTGTCCCGGCCGGCACCCGGCGCCCGCTCGGGTCTGAGTCGAATGCAGTTCGGACGCGGTGGCGCCGGCAACTCGTTGCGGGCGGACCGTGGTGAACCGGCCCGTCCCCTGACGGACCTTGGCTGAGGGTGGTGCCCCGTGTTGCCGTCCATCCGCTCCAGACTAACCAAATGAGCGGGGGTGCGCTCTATGGGGCTCGAAACATGGGACAACCATTACCCTCCGAACCGTGCGCAGTTGACCCCAGCGTGCTCCGATTCCGCCCCTTTCGCACGGCATACGGGTCACCCGTTCGGCCCACGCGGTCGCTCGTGTCTTCGAACGGCGGCGGCGACGGGCCGCGCAGTTAAGTCGCCGTTGGTCGTGGCGCAAGCTGGGCATGGTCTGCTGCCGGTCGGCAACGGCTGTCTCGCGGGAGGACCGGGACATGGAACTGCGCAGCGTCGAGGAGCTGATGGACCTGCTGTACGCCTGCCGGGGCGAGCGGTCCGGCCCGGACCACGGCGGCGGGGGCCCCGTGGACCTGCACGGACACGCGCTGCGGACGGCTGCGCTGCTGCGCCGGCGCCGCCCCGCCGACAAGGAGCTCCAGGTGGCGGGGCTGGTGTCGCCCGTGGGCCGGCTGCTCTGGCCGGGCAACCCGGCCGGCCGGACGGCCGACGCGGTACGGCCGCTGCTCGGCGCGCGCGTCGCCCGCCTGCTGCGCCGGCACGCCCGCGCCGAGGCCTGGGCCCACGACGACGACGTGGTCAGCCTGCGCCAGGCGGACGACGAGGCCCGCACCGCCGTCTTCGACGCCGGGATACTGGAGGACTGGCGCTCGGTGCTGGAGCTGACGGCGGCGCGGAACGCGCGCCTGGGCGCGGTCGACTGAGGTGGCGCCGGCCGCCCCGCGGTGTCACCACCTGCCGGGTGCGTAGTCCTTCAGGAAGACGCCGTACAGGTCCTCGCCCGCCTCGCCGCGCACGATCGGGTCGTAGACGCGAGCGGCGCCGTCGATCAGGTCGAGCGGGGCGTGGAAACCGGCGTCGGCCAGGCGGAGCTTGTCGTAGTGGGGGCGCTCGTCGGTGATCCAGCCGGTGTCGACGGAGGTCATCAGGATGCGGTCGGTGTCGAACATCTCCTGGCCGCTGGTCCGGGTCACCATGTTCATGGCGGCCTTGGCGGCATTGGTGTTCGGGTGGCCCGCGCCCTTGTAGCCGCGGGCGAACACGCCCTCCATCGCGGAGACGTTGACGACGTAGGCGCGCCCGGCGGACGCCCGCCGCGCCGCCTCGGCCATCGCGGGCCGGAGCTTGCTGATGAGGATGAACGGCGACGTGTAGTTGCACAGCTGGGTCTCCAGCAGCTCCACCGGCGAGATCTGCTCGATGGTCTGGACCCAGGTGTTGGAGTCGACGACGTCGGGGACCAGCCCGCCGGCGTCGATGGCGGTGCCCTCCCGGTGCCGGACCACGCTGGCGTTCCCGGCGACCAGCGCCAGGTCGGCCACCTGCTGCGCGTCGAGCCCCGAGGCACCGAGCGGCAGCGCGGCCAGACCGTCCACCGCGCCGGAGTTGAAGGCGCCGATGACGTCGTGGGCGGGCAGTTCCCCGGCGGGCAGCGGGGCGCCCTCGCCGTCGACGAGCGCGGCGTACGCGGAGGGCAGGCGGCGCACGGTCTGGGTGGCGTTGTTGATCAGGATGTCGAGCGGTCCCTGCTCGGTGACGCGGTCGGCCAGCGCCACGGCCTGGGCCGGGTCGCGCAGGTCGATGCCGACCACCTCCAGCCGGTGGAGCCAGTCCGCGGAGTCGTCCATCGCCTTGAAGCGGCGGATGGCGTCCTTGGGGAAACGGGTGGTGACCGTGGTGTGGGCGCCGTCGCGCAGCAGCCGGAGCGCGATGTACATGCCGATCTTGGCGCGGCCGCCGGTGAGCAGCGCGCGCTTGCCGCCGAGGTCCGCGCGGGCCTCGCGGCGGGCCCGGTTCTCGGCGGCGCAGTCCTGGCAGAGCTGGTGGTAGAAGTAGTCGACGTCGACGTAGCGCTGCTTGCAGATGTAGCAGGAGCGGGGGCGCTGGAGTATCCCCGCGATCGTGCCCTCCTCGGTGCGGGAGGACGGCAGCAGGCCCTCGGTCTCGTCGTCGATGCGCTCGGCCGACCCGGTGGCGGTGGCCTCGGTGACGGCCTTGTCGTGGGCGGTCTTGGCGGCCCGGCGCTCCTGGCGGCGGCGCTGCTTGACCATGCGGTAGATGTGCGAGGTGGCCCGGCGGACGCGGACGGCGTCGGGGTGGTCGACGTCGAGTCCGTCGAGTTCCTCCAGGACGCTCAGGCAGACGGCGAGCCGTTCCGGGTCGATGCCGGGCCCGTCCGCGGAGGCGGACGCCTCGTCCGTCGGCACCTCGCCCGCGGGCGCGCCGCGCCCGGACGCCTCGTCCGTGGTCGCCGCGTCGTCCTGTGTCACCGTCATCGCGCTGCCGTTCCCTGGTCGCCGTGCGGCGCTCCGGGGGCGACCGCTGTCGAACAGCGGATTTTATTCAGCGCGGCGCGCGGATCCAAACCCGCCGGGGTCAGGGACGGCAGGCCGTGAGCAAGGTCTCCACCTCCGCGGCCAGCGCCCGGGCGAGGAGATCGAGGTCCGGCACCGCCTGCGCGTCGGCGACCAGGCCGTAGTGGACCTGTCCGCGGTACGTCGAGACGGCGACCGCCAGCGAGTGGCCGCGGGCCAGCGGCGCGAGCGGGTAGACCTCGGTGAGCGGATGCCCGCCGAGCCGCAGTCCGAGGCTGGGCAGGGGCACGCTGGTGACGAGGAGGTCGAACCAGAGCCGGGCGGCTCCCGAGACCAGCGGGCCGCCGAGCCGGTGGCCGAGCGCCGGGACGTGGTCGGCGAGCAGGGCGACGGCTCCGGCGCCGCGGCCGGGACCGGCGTCCTTGTTGCGGTCCATGGCGGCGCGGACCGTGCCGAGGCGGGACAGCGGGTCGGGATCGCCGACCGGCAACTGCGTCAGGTACCCGGAGAGCCGGTTGCCCCGGGGGGTGGCGGTGCGCGGGCGGCGTGTGGACACGGGAATCAGCGCGCGGGGCGCGACGCCCTCGCTGCCGTCGCCGCGCTCGTCCAGCCAGCGGCGCAGGGCGCCCGCGACGACCGCGATCAGTACGTCGTTGACGGTGCCGCCGGTGGTCTTGCGGACGTGGTGCACGTCGTCGAGGTCGACGGCGACGCCCGCGATCCGGCGGGTGCCGGAGGACTCGGCGGTCAGCGCGGGCGAGGAGCGCACGTCGAGGGTGGACAGGGCCGCGGCGGCGCCGATGTCCAGGGCCCGGCCCACGTCCGACAGCGTGTCGCGCAGCCTGCCGGGCAGCGTGCGCACATCGGGCAGGAGCCGGCGCGCGGGCTCGGCGGGGCGGGGCCGGGGTGCGGGGAGGTCCAGCGGGTCGAGGATTCCGGCGGCGAGGGTCAGGGCGCGCAGTCCGTCGGCCAGGGCGTGGTGGAACTTGAACAGCACCGCGAAACGGCCGTCGTCCGCGCCCGGCAGCACATGCGCCTCCCACGGCGGCCGGTCGCGCTCCAGCGGACGTTCCATGAGGCGCCCGGCGCGGGCGTGGAAGTCCGCGGCCGGGGCGTGCAGCCGCACATGGTCCAGCGGATCGAAGCGGGGGGCGGGCTCGCGGGTCGCGCCGCCGAACGACAGAGGGCCCCACAGCCCCGGCCCCGGCTGCCAGGTGTCCCGGATCCGCATCCGCAGCCCCGGCACCGCGGGGGCGCGGGCCGCGAGCAGGTCCGCGGCGTGGGCGCCCGCGGTGGCCGAGGCGGCCTCGAAGACGCCGAGGGCGCCGAGGTGCATGGGGTGGTCGGGGGACTCGATGTTCCAGAACGCCAGATCGAGGGGAGCGAGCGGATCGGGAGGAGTCAAGGTGCTGCCTCGCTTGGACGACGGATGGACCAGCAGTCAAACGCCCTCCGACAATTACGGTCAAGGACGATCTCGCTACGCACAGTTAACATAAGGTAAAAGTCCCGTCCCTGCGGACAGGGGCGGGACTGCCGTGCCTCATGGGCCGTCTGTGTTCACATCAGCTCATGTCAGCGGCGGCGGCACCGCCTCCGCCGAGGTTCCCCACCCGGACGGCTGCGGGCCGACCGTGAACGCGAGCGACCGCACGGAGCGCAGGGCGTCCGTCGTCAGCCAGGTCCTGGCGTACTCCGCACCGTCGGTGCGGGCCGACTGGACGTACCGGTCGGTGTCCGAGGTGCCGGGCGCGGTGATCGTCAGGGCGCCGCGCGGGTAGTAGCGGCGGTCGAGGGCGAGGTCGACGCGGTCGAAGACCGGGGTGGACAGGCCCCAGGTGTCGTAGCCGGGCTGGATCGGGAAGATCCCGATCGAGGACAGCACGTTCCAGGCGGACATGGTCCCGAGGTCGTCGTTGCCGGTCATGCCGGTCGGCGTGTCCGTGAACAGGGTGAGCGCCGCGTGCACCACGTCGGTCGTCTTCCAGGGCTGCCCGGTCGACAGGTAGGTGTACGGCGCGATGAGGTCGGGCTCGTTCTGCGGGTTGTACTTGTCGGCGTTGTAGTAGTCGTACGGCCCGTTCACCCACACCTCGCGGGCGGTCTTCGCCGGGTCCGCGAGGAGTTGGTCGTAGGCGAAGAAGGAGTCGAGCCGCTCGTTCGCCGCGTCGGTACCGCCGATGAGGTCGATCATGCCGGGCAGGTCCTGCGGCACCATCCACTGGTACTGCCAGGACGTGCCCTCGTGGAAGCCCTCGCTCTGCGCCGGGTCGGCCGGCCCGGTGAAGGCGCCCTCGGCGTCGCGGGCGCGGAAGAAGCCGGTCGAGGCGTCGAAGACGTTGCGGTAGCTCTGGGCGCGCTCGGCGTAGCGCTTCGCGTCCCGGTCGTGGCCGAGGTCGCGGGCCATGCGGGAGAGCATGGCGTCGGACAGGGCGTACTCCAGGGTGGCGGAGGCGCCGTGGTCGTAGTCGGAGTCGCCGGGCTTGGCGTGCGGGCGGCCCTTGACGTACGGCGCGAAGCCGTCGGCGAGGTACTCCCGGTTGGCCTCCCGGCCGACGGCCGGCGAGTCGGTGGGCGGGACGCCGTCGGCGTTCTTCTTCAGGGCCCGGTAGGCCCGCTCCTCCCAGCCGTGCAGCAGGCCCTGCTGGTAGGCGTTGGTGAGGAAGGGGGTCACCGGGTCGCCCGTCATGATGTTGGTCTCGACGGTGCCGTAGCCCCACTTGGGCAGCCAGCCGCTCTCCTCGTCGATCTTGATGACGGAGACGGCCATGTCCCGGGCCTCGCGGGGCGCGAGCAGGGCGAGGAGCTGGGACTGGGTGCGGTAGGTGTCCCACAGGGACCAGTTCTGGTAGTACGTGAAGCCCTTGGCCCGGTGCACCTTCTGGTCCCAGCCGGTGTAGCGGCCGTCGACGTCGCTGCCGACGTTGGGCGCGAGGAAGGACCGGTACAGGGACGAGTAGAAGGTGCGGCGCAGGGTGTCGTCGCCGCCCCGGACCTTGACGTCGTCCAGCCGCTTCTCCCAGGTGCGCTCGGCACCGCGCCGTACGGAGTCGAAGGAGTGCCCGCCCTCCGCGCGGAGGTTGCGCGCGGCGCCGTGCGCGTCCACGTAAGACAGGGCGGTGGTGGCCTCGACGGTGCGGTCCTCGGTGGTGTCGAAGCGGACGTAGGCGCCGTCGCCGCCGCTCTTCGCGCCGGCGGTGACCGTGCCGTCGTCCCAGGTGCCGTAGGAGGCGAAGGGGCGGTCGAAGCGGGTGACCGTGTAGACGGTGTACGGCTTCGTGTCCTGGCAGAAGCCGCTGCCGGTGATCGCGGTGCGCACGGTGCGGCTGTCCAGCACCTCCACCTTCGTCGAGACGTTCTTGTGCAGCGACTGGCCGGCGTTGAGCAGGACGTTGGCCTTGTCGGTGGACGGGAACGTGTAGCGCTGCACCCCGGTGCGTTCGGTGGCGGTCAGTTCCGCGTCGACGCCCGAGCCGAGGCCCACCCGGTAGTAGCCGGGGCTCGCCTCCTCGTCGTCGTGGCTGAAGGGGGCGGCGTACTTGGTGTAGTCGGTCTCGGTGACGTCGCCGGTGGTGGGCAGGACCGGCAGGTCGCCGCCGAGTCCGCAGCCGACGCCGGAGAGGTGGACCAGGGAGAAGCCGCGGATGTGGGTGTCGGAGTGGTCGTAGCCGGTGCTGTGCCCGGTGTCCGGCGAGAACTGCACCATGCCGAAGGGCACGGCGGCGCCGGGGTAGGTGTTGCCCTCGTTCTCCGTCCCGATGAAGGGGTTCACGAGGTCGGTCAGGTGCTGGTCGGTCGTCGGGACGGCCTGCGCCGCCGGGGCGGTGAGCAGCGCGGACGCTGCCACCACCCCGGCCACGCACAGCCGCAGACGCCGGGGGGCTCTCATGTGCGGTGACCTCCGGAAGCTGGACGCTGACAACGTTGTCTCCACCGAATTCCGACATGCCGGCGGACGCGCAGAGGAATGACAGCACGGAACCCGGCACGGCGTCCAGGGACATGACAAGGCGACATGAGGGGACCGCGGACGTCGCACGCCGGCGGCGGCCCCCGCTCCGCGCCTGCGGCACCCGCTGTCCCCTACGGCACCCGATGTCCGCTACGGCACGCTGCGCCCTACGGAACCCGCTGTCCCTTGCCCAGCGCGATCACGCCGCCCTTGGAGACGGTGCACAACTCGGCGTCCCGCTCCGGGTTGACGCCGATCGTCGCGCCGGGCGGCACCTCCACGTTCTTGTCCAGCACCGCCCCGCGCACCACGGCGCCCCGGCCGACGCGCACGTTGTCGTGCAGCACCGAGCCCTGCACCACCGCGCCCGGGTCCACCCGCACGCCCGGCGAGAGTACCGACCGCGTGACCTGGCCCCGGATCAGGCAGCCCGCGCTGACGATGGACTCGCTGGCGATGCCGCCCGCGTTGAACCGGGCCGGCGAGAGCTGGGTCGAGTGGGTGTAGACCGGCCAGTCGCGGTTGTAGAGGTTGAAGGCGGGCCGCTCGGCGATCAGGTCCATGTGGGCGTCGTAGTAGGCGTCGAGCGTGCCCACGTCCCGCCAGTAGCCCTGGTCCCGCGTCGTCTCCCCCGGCACGTGGTTGTCGCTGAAGTCGTACAGCGCGGCCTCGCCCCGCTCGGTGAGCTGGGGCAGGATCGAACCGCCCATGTCGTGCACGGAGTTCTCGTCCTCGGCGTCCCGCTGCAGGGCCTCGATCAGGGCCTTGGTGGTGAAGACGTAGTTGCCCATCGAGGCGAAGACGCATGCGGGGTCGTCGGCGAGGCCGGGTGGGTCGGCGGGCTTCTCCAGGAAGCGGCTGACGCTCTGCCCGTCGGAACCCGGCGTGATCACGCCGAACGACGGGGACTCGGCGCGCGGGACGCGTATCCCGGCCACGGTCACGCCCGCGCCGGACTCGATGTGCTGGGTGAGCATCTGCCGCGGGTCCATCCGGTACACGTGGTCGGCGCCGAAGACCGCGACGTACTCGGGCTGTTCGTCGTGGACGAGGTTGAGGGACTGCAGGATCGCGTCGGCGCTGCCCAGGAACCAGCGCGGGCCGAGGCGCTGTTGGGCGGGGACCGGGGTGACGTAGTTGCCGAGCAGGCTCGACATCCGCCACGTGGTGGTGATGTGCCGGTCCAGGGAGTGCGACTTGTACTGGGTCAGCACGCAGATCCGCAGGATGTCGCCGTTGACCAGGTTGGACAGGACGAAGTCGACCAGGCGGTAGGTACCGCCGAAGGTGACCGCGGGTTTGGCGCGGTCCGCGGTCAGGGGCATCAGGCGCTTGCCCTCTCCACCCGCCAGCACGATGCCGAGTACCGAAGGACCTCCACGACGCATGGCCGCTCCCCTCACCCTGGTTCACTCTCGACTGCCCCGGAGCGGGCGGCCTACGCCTGCTTGAGGATCTCCTCGTAGAGCCGGACCGTGCGGCGGGCGACGGCGTCCCAGCCGAACTCCTCCACCGCGCGCACGCGCCCCGCCTCGCCCATCCGCCGGGCGGCCGGCGGGTCGCCGAGTACGGCGTCCAGAGCGCGCGCCAGCCCGGCCTCGAAGTCCTCGTCCCGGGTGCCGTCGGTCCCGGCTTCCCCGTCCGCACCGCCGGTCCTGGTGACGAGCAGCCCCGTCTCGCCGTCCGTCACGACCTCGGGGATGCCGCCCACCCGGGAGGCCACGACCGGGGTACCGCAGGCCATCGCCTCCAGGTTGACGATGCCGAGGGGCTCGTACACGGAGGGGCAGACGAACACGGCGGCATGGGTCAGCAGTTGGATCACCTCGGAGCGCGGGAGCATGCGGGGTATCCAGTGCACGCCCTCCCGGGCCCGGCTCAGCTCCGCGTAGAGCTCGCGGAACTCCCCGTCGACGGCGGGGGTGTCCGGGGCGCCCGCGCAGAGGACGACCTGCGCGGCCGGGTCGATGCCCCGCGCCGCGCGCAGCAGGTGGGGCACGCCCTTCTGCCGGGTGATGCGCCCGACGAACAGGACGTAGGGGCGGGAGCGGTCCAGGCCGATCCGGTCCAGCGCGTCGGTGCCCGGGTCGGGCCGGTACAGGGCCGTGTCGATGCCGTTGTGCACGACGTGCACCCTGGCGGGGTCGAGGGCCGGGTAGCAGCCGAGGATGTCCTCGCGCATGGCGCCGGACACGGCGATCACCGCGTCGGCGGACTCCGCGGCGGTGCGCTCGGCCCAGCTCGACAGCGCGTAGCCGCCGCCGAGTTGCTCGGCCTTCCAGGGGCGCAGGGGCTCCAGGGAGTGGGCGGTCATCACGTGCGGGACGCCGTACAGGAGCTTGGCGAGGTGGCCGCCGAGGTTGGCGTACCAGGTGTGGGAGTGGACCAGCTCGCGGCCTTCGAGGGCGGCGGTCATGGCGAGGTCCACGGAGAGGGTGCGCAGCGCGTCGTTGGCGCCGTCCAGCGCGGACCAGGGCCGGTGGCGCAGCACGCCCCCGCTGCGTCCCTCGCCCCAGGAGTGCACGTCCAGGTGGACGAGGCGGGCGAGTTCGCGGGCGAGGAACTCGACGTGGACCCCGGCGCCGCCGTAGACGTCGGGCGGGTACTCCCGGGTCAGCAGTCCCACACGCACCCGGAACCTCCCGTCTTCGCGGCCGGTCCCCTCATGGTCACCCACACGGGGCGCCTGGGGAAGAGCGCGGGGGGCGTGGAGGGCGGGAGGGGCGGGGAGTTCGGTCCAATTGTGGCGGGCTGGGACGCTCCCGGCCGGTTCGATCCGGAGCACGAAACCGGTCCGATGCAGGCGAGCACGGAGACCGGTTCGATCCGGCGAGCACGAGACCGGTCCGATCCGGGCTAGGACGGAGATCCGCCGGGTCAGTTCTGTCCCGGTGGGCGTCGGAAGCAGCAGTCGCCGCAGACACCGCCGCCCGGCACCCGGTAGTACAGGCAGCAGCTGCGGCGCCGGAAGGACGTGCCGGTGAGCGTTCCGGTCCCGGCGAGCAGGGGGTGGGCGAGCAGGGCCGCGGTGAGCGACCGGGCGCGGTCGGCGGTCCCGGTACGGCCGTGGCGGCGGGCCCAGCGGCCCAGTTCCCGGCCGGCACCGGCCAGGGCGGAGGCCGCGTTGCCCCGCAGCAACCCGTCCGCCACACCCCATCGGGCGTGCACGGCGTCGGTGAGGGGGGCGAGGTGGGTGGTGAGCACGGCGTCCGCGAGCGTGCCGGCGTCCGACGGCCGGGCGTGGACCCCGGTGAGCCACAGGTCGTCCGGGGCGGTCGCGTCGGGGTCCCAGTGCAGCCGACCCGGATCCAGGTCGGGGATGTGCCCGTAGAGGACGGCGCAGGCCAGGGCCACCGACCAGAGGCGGGCCGCGAGTCCCTGGTGGGCCACGGAGGCGGCGACCCGGTGCTCGGTGGTCCCGAGCGCCGTGGCGACCTTGCGGACGCGGAAGCCGAGCGGGTCGGGGTGAACGTCGGGGGCCGGGTCCTCGTACACCGGCGTGTAGGCGTGCGCGAGAGGGGCGGCGGTCGGCCGTGCAGGTGCGGGCCGCGAGACGTGCAGGACGGAGAAGGCGCCGAGCGGGCGGAGGGCGGCGAGGGCGGGGTCGAGGTCCACGGGCAGCAGTACTATCAGGGCCGGTAGGGGGACCGGGGTGATCAGGGCGCGTAGAGGACCGGGATGGTCAGGGCCCGTAGGGGGCCGGGTCCGAAGGTTGGCCGGGGAGTGTGGCCGCAAGTCGCCCACCCTGGGGAGGACTGCGGCACCTTCGTACTCCATCGGTAGTAGGACCCAATGAATGCTCAGGGACGACGACGGGAAGACCCTGAGGCGGCATCGTGTTGTCCATGGATGACGACCGTTCGCCGCGCCGGGCCCAGTGCCCCCGCCTCACGCAGAGGAGCAGCCGATGAGCGCCCTCGCGTTGTCCGTGCTGCTGTCGCTGGTCTCCGCCGTGGCGTACGCGGGCGGAGCGATCGTGCAGGAGCAGGTCGCGGTCTCGTCCCCGGTCGCCCAGTACGCTCCGCTGCGCCGCCCCGCCTGGTGGGCGGCGGTCGCGCTCAACGGCCTCGGCGGCCTGCTGCACGTCGTCGCCCTCGCTCTCGGACCGCTGAGCCTGGTGCAGCCGCTGGGAGCGCTCACCATCGTCTTCGCGCTGCCCATGGCGGCGCTGTTCGTCGGCCGCCGGGCCGGTGCGACGGCCTGGCGGGGCGCGTTGATGGCGACGGTCGGTCTCGCCGGCCTGCTGTCCCTGGTCGGCGCGTCCGACGCGCAGTCCCTGAACACGGCGCAGCGGGTCGGGGCCGCGCTCGTCACCGGCGGAGTGGTCGTCGCGCTGATGATCGCGGGCCGGGCGGCGCACCGGCACCCCGCGGTCCGCAGCATCCTGCTGGCGACCGCGTCCGGCATCGCCTTCGGCATGTCCTCCGTCTTCACCAAGACGGTCGCGGTCGACTGGACGGGCGGGGTGTCCGCCACCGATCTGCCGTCCCTGGCGGTGATCGGCGTGCTGGCCACGGCCGGCATGGTGCTGTCGCAGGCCTCCTACCGCGGCGCCGGTCTCGCGGCCCCGCTGGCCACACTGACGGTCGTGAACCCGGTGGTGGCCGCGGTGGTCGGCATCACGATGTTCGGCGAGACCTTCCGCTACGGCACGACCGGCACGGCGCTCGCGCTCAGCTGCGGTGTGGTGGCGGCGGGCGGCCTGATCCTGCTGACGACGGAGCGGATCGCGCGGGAGTCGGCGGGCGAGGCGGCGTCCGACGCCACGCCCGCCGACGGCGCCCCGGCGGACCCGGCGGACCCGGCTCCGGTGAAGGAAGTACCGGCGGGTGGAGCACCGGTCGCCGTGGCTGCCGCCGCGGCCCGTGTCGAGGTCGAGAGGGCGGCGCTGGTTTCGGCGGCGGCGGGGAGCGGGACGGTCCCGGCTGTGGCGGGCAGCGGCACAGTCCCCGCGGTGGCGGGCAGCGGCACGGTCCCGGCGCCCGCCGCACAGGCCCGGTCCCGGAAGCGGGCCGCGGACGAGGAGCGTGAGCGGCGCGACGAGCAGTCGGCGCGGCTGACCGGGAAGGTCCTCGTGCCCGCCTCCGCCGCGGACGCCCCCGCGGCGGAGGAGACGTTCGACGCCCTGGTACCGGCACCGGGACCGGGACCGGCGGAGGGAGATTACCCGCCGCCCTCCTTCGGTCCCTTCTACAGCGGCCCGTTCGTACCGCCGCCGGCGTTCGGCCGACGCGGGGTCCGCATCAGATCTTGACGCCGCCCGCCCGCAGGTACGCCAGCGGGTCGACGTCCGAGCCGAAGCCGGGCCCCGTCCGCACCTCGAAGTGCAGATGCGGGCCCGTGACGTTGCCGGTGGAGCCGGAGCGGCCGATGCGCTGGCCGACGCCCACGGACTGGCCGTCCTTGACGGAGATCGCCGAGAGGTGCGCGTACTGCGAGTACCGGCCGTCGCCGTGCCGGACGACCACCTGGTACCCGTACGAACCGCCCCAGCCCGCGCTGACGACCCGCCCGGCCGCGACCGACTTCACCGAGGTGCCGGTGGGCACGGGGAAGTCGACGCCGGTGTGGTAGCCCTTCGACCAGGACGACCCCGACTGGTGGTACGGCGTGCCGATGGAGCCGCTGACGGGGGCGACGACCCCGATGGTGGCCTTCTCCTCCGAGGACTTCTTCGGCGCCTTCTCCTTGGTCTCCTGCTGCTTCTGCTGTTTCTTCTGCTGTTTCTTCTCCGGCTTCTTCTCCTGCTGCTTCTTCTGCTCGGGCTGCGGCTTGGCGCCGGACGTCGTGGTCCTGCCCTCGCCCCGCAGTGCCAGTCGCTGTCCCGGCAGTATCAGGTCGGGGTCGGCGCCGATCGCGCCGCGGTTGGCCTCGTACAGGCGCTGCCAGCCGCCGCCGACCTGGTGGGTGTCGGCGATGCCGGAGAGGGTGTCGCCGGTGACCACCGTGTACATCCGCGCCTTGCCGGCCCGGGACTGCGGCGTGGTCTGGGGCTGGACGTCCTTGACGGACTCCGTCTTGGCGGCGGGCTTCTTCACGGTCTTGCCCTCGGACTTCGCCGACGTCGGGGACTCCGCTCCCCCGGCCGGCCGGAGGTCCGGCGTGTCGCCGCCCCGGGTCAGTCCGGCCCGCTGCGAGCAGGCGGGCCAGGCGCCCGGGCCCTGTCCGTCGAGCACCTTCTCGGCGACGGCGATCTGCTGGTCCTTGGTGGCGAGGTCGGCGCGCGGCGCGTACCGGGTGCCGCCGAACGCCTCCCAGGTGGACTGGGTGAACTGCAACCCGCCGTAGTAGCCGTTGCCGGTGTTGATGTCCCAGTCGTTGGTCGACTCGCAGGCAGCGACCTTGTCCCAGGTCTCCACGTCGGCCGCGTGGGCCGTGCCGGTGCCGACGAGTGGGAGGGCCAGTCCCGCGCCGCCGGCGGTGACGGTCAGTGAGGCGCGGTTGATCCTGTTCGGCTGGTACCGGCGGTGCCGGCCGCGTACGGCCATGGAGGTCCCCCTCGACATTGCGTCAGGAGGAGCAAAAATAAGGGCCGCGAACAGGCCCCGACAAGAGGGCATCCGGCCGAAGGCCGGGGAATTGCCCCTGCCCCACTAGAGCAGGGCGCCGCCGGAGACTTCGAGGCGCTGGGCGGTGACCCACCGCAGGCTGTCGGAGGCGAGGGTGGCGATGGCGTCGCCTATCTCGGCGGGTTCGCCGACGCGGCCCAGCGCGGTCTGCGCCGCCAGCCCCGCCCGCATGCCGGCGTCGTCGCGCATGGCGCCGCCGTTGAAGTCGGTGGCGGTCGGCCCCGGGGCGACGGAGTTGACCCGGATGCCGCGCGGACCCAGCTCCAGGGCAAGGGTGCGGCTGAGTGCCTCGACGGCGGCCTTGGACGCCGAGTAGACGGCGGTGGCGGGGCTGGTGTGGCGGGTCAGGGAACTGGAGACGTTGATGACGCCGGCGGGGTCGGCGAGCAGTGGCAGCAGGGCCTGGATGAGGAAGAACGTCCCGCGCACGTTGGTATCCATCATCGCGTCGAAGTCCGCGACGCCGACCTGCTCCAGGGGGCTGAAGATCCCCACCCCGGCGTTGTTGACCAGGACGTCGAGCCGCGTGGCGTCCCAGAGCCGCAGATGCTCGCCCAGCTCTGCCGCGAAGGGGAGGAACGAACCGACGTCGCTGATGTCCAGACGCAGCGCGAGAGCGGCGGACCCGGCCGCCCGCACCGCCTCAACCGTCTCCTGCGCCCCCGCCTCGTCGCTCCGGTGGGTGACGATCACTCTGGCCCCGCGCTGCGCCAGCGCCACCGCCGTACTGCGGCCCAGCCCCCGGTTGGCACCGGTCACCAGCGCGATCTTCTTGCTGTCCATGGAACTGCTCCTCGGGCGAGAAAAGGGGAAGAGACCGCCGGGCCCATTGCCACGACGCAGGATGCGAGTCGACCGACTCGCCTCCTTCACCGTAGGGCCGCCCTAGAGGCGAGTCAAGTGACTCGCCTCGCCGTGGAGGCATACTGGCCCCATGGCAGAAGGACTCTCCGACCACCACCGGCGGCTGGCTCAGCAGAAGCGGGAAGCGATCACCTCGTCCGCCACCGCGCTGTTCCTGGAGCGCGGGTACAGCGGGACGTCACTGGCCCGGATCGCAGAGGCGGCCGGGGTGTCGAAGTCGACGCTGTTCAAGCAGTTCCCGACCAAGGCGGCTCTCTTCGAGGCGATCGTGACCGAGTCCTGGCAGCAGAGGTCCGGCCAGGCGCCGGCCCGGCCCCCGGCGGGCGACCTGCGTGCGGGGCTGGTGGCCATCGGCCGCCAGTATGCCGAGCTGATGGGCCGGCCCGGCATGACGGCCCTGTTCAGGATCGTGATCGCCGAGCTGCCGCGCCTGCCCGAGCTGGGCAGGGTGCAGTTCCGGCTGGGCAAGCTGCCTTACTTCGACTCCGTGCGGCTCTATCTGGAGGCCGAGCACGAGGCCGGCACCGCCCGCGTACCCGATGCGGAGAGTGCCGCCAACCAGTTCCTCGGCATGATCGCCAACTTCGTCCTGTGGCCCCGGATGCTGCTCACCGACTGGAACCCCGCCGCACAGCAGACGGGTTACGCCGTCGACGAGGCCGTGGAGACGATGCTCGCCCGGTACGGCACCGGCCACCGGGAGCCGTAGGCACACCAAGGAGCACGCGGCCCTCCGAGCGCGCCAAGTGACCCGGGCGGGTTGACCGTTGGCCGAACACGGCGCCGGAACACTGAGGCACCGGCCCCCTCCCCCGCGTACTTCCGTACGTGCCGCGGCGAAGTGCGACCGGCGTACCGACACGTCAGGATGGTCACGGGGCGGAACCGGCGATACTGGGCAGGAACGACCGCACCAAGACACCAAGCCACCAAGATCGCAACGTCACGGCATCACAACGCAACGACATCACAAGTTCACTGGGAGCCAACGCAATGAGCACTACAGCGCAGATCGGCGTCACGGGTCTCGCGGTCATGGGCCGCAACCTCGCCCGGAACTTCGCCCGCAACGGCTACACGGTCGCGGTGCACAACAGGACGGCGTCGCGTACCCACGCGCTGGTGGAGGAGTTCGGCGGCGAGGGCGACTTCGTCGCGACCGAGACCGCCAAGGAGTTCGTGGCGGCGCTGGAGCGGCCGCGGCGCCTGGTGATCATGGTGAAGGCCGGCGACCCGACCGACGCGGTGATCCGGGAGTTCGCCCCGCTCCTGGAGCCGGGCGACATGATCATCGACGGTGGCAACGCGCACTTCGCGGACACCCGGCGCCGGGAGCGCGAACTGCGCGAGCAGGGCATCCATTTCGTGGGCACCGGCATCTCGGGCGGCGAGGAGGGCGCGCTGAACGGCCCGAGCATCATGCCGGGCGGCTCGAAGGAGTCGTACGCGTCGCTCGGCCCGATGCTGGAGAAGATCTCGGCGAAGGCGGCGGACGGGGCGCCCTGCGTGACGCACGTGGGCGCCGACGGCGCGGGGCACTTCGTGAAGATGGTGCACAACGGCATCGAGTACGCCGACATGCAGCTGATCGGCGAGGCGTACCAGCTGCTGCGCGACGTCGCCGGGTACACGCCCGCGCAGATCGCGGACATCTTCCGCACGTGGAACACCGGCCGCCTGGACTCGTACCTGATCGAGATCACGGCGGAGGTGCTGTCCCACGTCGACGCGGAGACGGGCAAGCCGTTCGTCGACGTGGTGGTCGACCAGGCGGAGCAGAAGGGCACCGGTCGCTGGACGGTGCAGATCGCGCTGGACCTCGGCGTACCGGTGTCGGGCATCGCGGAGGCGGTCTTCGCGCGCTCCCTGTCCGGTCACGCGGCGCTGCGTGACGCCTCGCGCGGCCTGGTGGGCCCGACGGCGTCGCCGCTCGGCGAGTCGGAGGCGGCCGCCTTCGCCGACCGCGTCGAGCAGGCGCTGTACGCGTCGAAGATCGTGTCGTACACGCAGGGCTTCCACGAGGTCGCGGCCGGCAGCGAGGAGTACGGCTGGGACATCGACCTCGGCGCGGTCTCGGCCATCTGGCGCGGCGGCTGCATCATCCGGGCGGCCTTCCTGGACCGCATCCGCGCCGCGTACGACGCGCGGCCGGACCTGCCGAGCCTGCTGTCGGACGAGACGTTCGCGCAGGAGATCGCCGCCGCGCAGGACGACTGGCGCGAGGTCCTGATCGCCGCGACCAGGCAGGGCGTACCGACGCCGGGCTTCGCCGCCGCCCTGGCCTACTACGACGCCCTGCGCGCCGAGCGGCTCCCGGCCGCGCTGACGCAGGGGCAGCGGGACTACTTCGGCGCGCACACGTACCGCAGGACGGACCGCGACGGCACGTTCCACACGCTGTGGGGCGGGGACAGGTCCGAGGTCACGGCGTAACGGCGTAACGGCGTAAACGGAGACGGCGGGTCGGCGGACGGGCGGCACGTGTGCGGCCCGCCCGCCGACCCCGTCTGCGCCATGGCGCGCTTCTTGCCCTTGCTCAGGTGAGCGGCGGCCCCGGTTCCGGGCTGGGTACCGGCTCGGGCCCCGGCGGAATCGGCGAGGGCTCGGGCGGGCCGGGAGGCGGCGGCGTGGGCTGCGGGCCGGGCCCCGGGGGCTGGGGCGTCGGCTGCGGGCCGGGTCCCGGCGGTGGCGGAGTCGGTTCCGGCCCGGGCACCGGGGGTGTCGCCGGGTCCGGACGCGGCTGCGGGGGCTCCGGGTCCGGTCCGGGAGCCGGCCCCGGCGTGGGTCCTGGCGGAACGGGGTCCGGGTTCGGGTTCGTCATGGCGCTGCCCTCCGGCCAGTCGGTCGACGTCGGGTCTGGACTTGCCCCCCGCCTACCCGGCACCCGCCTCCCCAGTCGCCCCCGGATGACCTCGGGGCGCGGGCAGGAACGAGGCCCCTTTCCTCCCCCGGCTCCCCGGCTGCTCAGAACCGCCCGGGGTGCGCCACGAGCCACTCCCTGGCGGCGCGCAGCAGCTCGGGGTCGGCCGCGGGCGCCTCGTCCGGGTGCCGCTCGGCCCACTTGACGACGTACGAGCACAGCGGGGCGACGGAGACGCCCTCGCGCCGGGCCGTGCCGTACAGCTCACGCGCCAGCGAACCGGCGATGCCCTTGCCCTCGTGGGCGGGCTCGACGACGGTGTGCACGGGGACGAGGGCGCGCTCGGGGGCGTCCAGTACGAAGTACTCGATGCGCCCGACGCCCTCGCCGCCGGCCACGGCCTGGAGCAGGCCCGCCGCCCGGTCGTCACGGATCTCGATGTCACTCACGGCCACACTCCTCGCCCCGGATCATCAGTACGTCAGACAGCCACGGCCCGAGGGCTCCGCTCCTGGTCCGACCCGGGTACCGGCTCGGACGCGTCGGCGCCCAGGGCGACGATACGGTTGTCGCCGTCCACGTGCACGACCCGCGGCACCAGCGACCGCGCCTCGGCGTCGGTGACCTGCGCGTAGCTGATGAGGATCACGAGATCGCCGGGGTGCACGAGGTGAGCCGCGGCCCCGTTGATCCCGATGACGCCGGACCCCCGCTCCCCCTCGATGACATACGTCTCCAGCCGGGCCCCGTTGGTGATGTCCACGATGTGCACCAGCTCACCGGGCAGCAGATCGGCGGCGTCCAGCAGATCGGCGTCGATGGTCACCGAGCCGACGTAGTGGAGGTCGGCCTGGGTGACGGTGGCGCGGTGGATCTTGGACTTGAACATGGTGCGCAGCATGGCGAGACTCCCGATTTGTCTGCTCCCTGCCTGCTCTTGCAGGTCAAGGGCGTCCGTCGCAGCGTACAACCATTCACATGCGCGGTCATCTGCCGCCAGGTGTCCGTGCTGCCCGCCCGGCCGCGCGGCGGAGCAAGGCACGTCAGCACCTCACTGACCGGATTACCGGTGATTCCGCACGCCATGCGGCTTTCCCGTACACGAGCCGGTCCGGCCTGATGTAATCGGCGACCGACGACCGAGGACCGAGGGGGGCCGTATGCAGGCCAAGGAGACGTTGTTCGCCGATCTCGTGCAGGGCCGGGCCCAGCAGTTCCAAGTGCCTCTCTACCAACGGACGTATTCCTGGACCGAGAAACACCTCAAGCAGCTGTGGGTCGATATCCTTGAGCAAGCCGATCTGCTTGACTCCGAGGAGGAGAAAGCCAGCACGCACTTCCTCGGTTCCGTCGTGCTCGCACCCTCGCCACAGAACGAGGCGACCTTCCCCCGCTGGCTCGTCGTCGACGGCCAGCAACGGCTGACCACGCTCTCCCTGGCACTGGCTGCCATCCGCGATCACGTCGCGGACGCCGAGCCGGACGAGGCAGAGCGCATCGACGAGGAATACCTGATCAACAAGCGGAAGAGCGGACACGATCGCCTCCGCCTGCTGCCGACCCAGGCGGACCGGCCGCAGTTCGCCGCCCACGTCCGCGGCCCCCTCGCCGAGCAGGCCGCCGGGAGCGGTGTCGCCACCGCCTACACCTTCTTCCGCAAGAAGCTCGTCGAAGCGGACGACCCGGCGGCCCCGCAGGACGTGTTCCGCATCGAGCAGGCGATCACCTCACGGCTCACGCTGGTGGCGGTGACCGCCGAGCGCGGCGACAACGTGCACCGCATCTTCGAGTCGCTCAACAACACCGGCCTCAAGCTGAGCCAGGCCGACCTGCTGCGCAACTACCTTTTCATGCGGCTGAACACGCGCGGGGAGCACGTCTACGAGACCTACTGGCTCCCCCTGCAGGACAGTCTGAGCAACGACGAGCTGGAACAGCTCATGTGGCTGCACCTCGTACTCGACGGGGACGACCGGGTCCGCCGCCAGGACCTGTACGCCGCCCAGCAGAAGCGCTTCGAAGGCCCGAAGACGGGCGAGGCGGAGATCGAGGCGTACATCAGGGAACTGCACCGCCACAGCGCCCTCTTCCGCCGGCTGCTGCACCCCGATGAGGAACCCGATTCCGAGGTCCGGGCCGCGCTCCGCCGCCTTGACGCATGGCAGGCGGCCGTCACGTACCCCGCCCTGATGCTGCTGCTCGACCGGCGCGAGCGCGGGGAGCTGGACTCCTCCGAGACCGCCCGGGCCATGGCGTACATCGAGAGCTTCCTCGTTCGCCGGATGATCTGCCGGGTCCCGACCAACAACCTCAACCGCATCTTCCAGGCCGTGCCCGGTCAGCTTCCGCTCGACGTACCCGTCACCGAGGGCCTGCACCGGCTCCTCTCCTCCGAGAACCGCTTCTGGCCCGACGACGCCGAACTGCGCGACAAGATCAGGAAGGCCCCGTTCTACCAGTACGGTCGGCCGCAGCAGCGCAAGCTGGTACTGCAACGGCTGGAGGAGAGTTATGGGCATCCCGAACCGGTCGACTTCGCCGCCGCTCAGCTCACCGTCGAGCACGTGATGCCGCAGTCACCCGGCGACGCGTGGCTGCGCGCGCTGGGAGAGGAGGTGGGCGACGACGAGACCGCGGAGGAACTGCACGCCCGGTTCCAGCACACCCTGGGCAACCTGACACTCACCGCGGTCAACTCGGAGCTGTCCAATCACCCCTTCGAGCGCAAACAGGATCTGCTGCACGGCAGCCATCTGGAAATGAACCGTCGCATCGCCGCCACCGAGCGCTGGGGCACACGCGAGATCCTGGCCCGCGCCGACGAACTCGCCGACCACGCGATCGCCCTGTGGCCGGCCCCGCTGCGCGGGGTGGGCCGTGCGGAACGCGGCCGTGACTGGCAGCTTGCCCACCAGGTCCTCGCCGCCCTCCCCCACGGCACCTGGACCGCGTACGGCGACCTGGCCGCCTTCCTCGGTTCCGGTGCCCAGGCCGTGGGAAACCATCTGGCCAACACCCCGGGTGTGGCCCACGCCTACCGGGTTCTCACCTCCGAGGGCAAGGTCTCCGACGGCTTCCGCTGGGCGGCGCCCCAGGACACCGGAAGCGACGACGCCCGCGCCCTGCTGACCGCCGACGGCGTCCGCTTCACGGCCACCGGGTCCGCCGACCCGGCCCAGCGGCTCACCGCCGACGACCTCGCCGCGCTGCTCGCCGGTACCGACGACGATCGGGCCGAAGGTGAGGACACCGCTCAGGAGGCGACCGCGGAAACACCGGGCGAGGAGACCCGCGCCGAACGGTTCTTCCGCCAGCTCACCGCGGACGACTCCCCCGATACGGTCGAAGCGGTGCGCGCGCTCTTCGCCCACTGGGAAGGACTCGGCGGCTGGACCGGCCACGGCGCGGGGCACGTCATCACCAGCGCCTACCTCATGCTCGGCGAGACGGGCGGCCCCGGCCGCGGCATCTGGCCGATGACGCTCTACCCCGGGACCGGGCGCGGCGGCGTGGCGGAGGTGGTGTTCCAATACCTCGCGGCGCGGGAGCCGTTCACCGACCGCGCGCTGCGCGCCGAGTTCCTCGCGCGTCTCAACGCTCTGGACGACGTCGACATCCCGGAGGGCAAGCTGGAGTTGCGACCCAACATCCGGCTGTCCCTGCTGGAGAAGGACCGCAACCGGGAGCTGCTCACCGAGACACTGACGTGGTTCCGGGACCGCTGCACTCCGCCCACACCGTCTTGCCTCCCGGCGGGTACGGCTCGCAGCCCCAGGCGTCCGCGAGCGAGGTGACGAGGAGCAGGCCGCGGCCGGATTCGCCGTCGTCGGAAGCCTCGGCGTCCTGGGGCGGCGCGGGGAGGCGTTCGCCCCGGGCGTCGGTGACCTCGATCCGCAGGGTCGCCGAGGTCAGGGTCAGGACCAGCCGTGCGTTCCTGCCCCGGACACGGCCGTGCAGGGCGGCG
>NZ_JOFH01000016.1 GCF_000721235.1 Streptomyces olivaceus | reverse complement strand
GTGGACCCGGGGGCGGTGGGGCCGTGGGGCGTGGTGGACGTCTCGGAAGTGAGGCCAGGAGCCGGGGTGGCTGGGCCGGTCGGGCCGGTCGGCGTGGACCCGGACCGGGACGGCTGCGCGGCCCGGCTCGGCGACGGCGAGTTCGCCGGGCCGGAGGCCGCCGCCCGGCGTTGGACGGGGGGCTGCGCACCGGCCGGGGCGGCGGGGCCGCCGGGGGCGGCGGAACGGCTCGGGCCGGTGGAGGGGCCGTTCGCCGCGGGCGAGGGCGTCGAGGGCGAGGGCGCGGCGGAGCGGGAGGCTCCCGTGTGACCGCCGTTGCCGACCGGTCGTGCGGCGGGGCGTGTCGGCTCGCCGCCGGGCGCGGAGGCCGGGGTGACGCGGGCCACGGCTCGCTGGACGGGCGGGGGCGGGGCGGTGCCCGCGTCGGGCTGCCCGGAGACGGGTGCCGAGCGGTCGGGCTGCGGTACCGCTCGCTGGACCGGCGGCACGGACGCGGGCGGGGTGGCGCCGGACGACGAGGCCGGGGCCGACGAGGACAGGGCCGACGAGGAGGGGGTCGACGAGGACGGGGTCGGAGACGGGGACGGCGTGGAGGACGCCGGGCGGTCGGTGGGCCGGGAGTCGGTGCCGGAGGCCGTCCTGGGCGTCGATCGCTGGACCGGCAGGTCGTTCGCGGCGCCGTCGGCCGGGTTGGGCGTGGGGGCCGACGGGGGCGTGGCGGCGCCGCCGGGGCGTGGCGCGGCGGAGGCAGTGCGCGGTGAACGGGAGGCGGCGGGTCCGGACTCGGTCCGCTGGACCGGCGGTTGGCCCGTCGTACCGCTCTGGGCGGGGCCGGGCTGCGGCACGGCTCGCTGCACGGGCGCGCCGGACGCGGGGCCGCCGCCGGACGCGGGCGCGGGCCGGTTGAGGGCGGGGCCGAGTCCCGGCTTGGGGCGCGCGGTCGCCGCCCGCTGGACCGGCAGACCGGAGGCGTCCGGCGGGGTGGCGGGGCGCGGGGCGGGCGTGGCGGAGGAGTCGCCCCGCGCGGGGGCCGGGCCGCTGCCGGAGTCGCCGGTGGCCGGCCGGGCGGGCGTACCGCCGTTCCGGGCGGGCGGGTTGGTGGTCCGTGCCGGGGTGCCGGGCGTGGCGGCGTCGGCCGGTGCGGGCGTCGCGCCGGTGCCGGAGTCGCGGGTGGCCCGCTGGACGGGAGCACCGGACGAGCCGGCGCCGTCCTGCGCGGGCACGTTGCTGCGCCGGGCCGGGGTGCCGGGTGCGGCGGTGCCGCCCGATGCGGGGGTGCCGGAGTCGCGCGGGGCCCGCTGGACGGGAGTACCGGACGAGGTGCCGCCGTCCCCTGCGGGCGCGGCGGCTCGCGGGGCCGGGCGGGACGGCGGTACGGCGGAGCGCTGCACCGGGGGCGTGGCCGCCTGGCCGTCGCCGCTCACACGCGGGGCGCGCTGTACCGGCGTACCGGACGGCGTACCGCGCGACCCGGCGTCCGGCGCCGCTCCGGGGCGGGTTGCGGCGCGCTGCACGGGCGGGCCGGCCGGGGAGCCGGTGGCGGCCGGGGGGCGCTGCTGCGGGCGCACGGCGCGCTGCGCCGGGGCGTCGGGCGCCGCCGCGGGCCGCGTCGAGGGGGCCGAGGGGGTGCTGCCGGAACGGCCGGCCGGGGAAGGGCTCTCGGCCGGTGCCGCGCCGGGGTCCGCTCGGTCGCCGTCCGCCGACGAGGACGCCGTACCGGACGAGGCGGTGCCGGACGAAGCGGTGCCGGACGAAGCCGTGCCGGACGTGTCCGGTGCGGGGTTGCCGGTCCGGCGGCTCGCGGGCAGGGCCCGGCGCTGGACGGCGGGCGTCCCGGACGGAGCCTTGGTCAGGGCCTGCCGCGGACTGGGCGCGGCGGGCGGCACGGGCGTCACCTGCACCCCGCGGGCGGCCCGGACCGGCGGGCTCGCCGGCGCCGAGGACGACGCCGACCCGGCGGAGCGCGCCCGCTGGACGGGCGCGGCCGGGGCCGCCGCCGACGCGGCGGCAGAAGACGGCGTGGGAGCAGAAGTCGGCGTGGCCGGCGCGGGAGCCGGTGCCGGAGCGCCGGACGCACCACCCCGCGCGCCGGCACCGCGAGAGGCACCGGCGGCACCGGAAGTGCGCGTGGCGGAAGGAGAGACGGAGGGGGTGGAGGGAGAGGCGGCGGAGGGCGAGGGCCGCGCCCCGGGGGCCGGCCCCGTGGGCGCGGTCGGTGCCGGGGCGTCCGCGGGTATCGCCCGCAGCGGCGCGACCGGCATCCGCTGCACCGGTGCCGTGCCCGCTCCGGGCGCGAGCGGCGTGGACGGGTTCCGGCGCGCCGCCGGGTCGAACGCGCCCGACAGCAGGCTGTCGCCCGCCGCCGGGTTCAGTACCGCGGGGGACGGTGCCCCCGTGAACGACGGGTTCTGCCACGTCGGAAGGCGGCCGCCGAAACCGGCGTCCGCCACTCCCGCACGGGCCCCGCCCGTCGCCCGCTGGATCGGCGGCAGACCCGTCCAGGCGGCGACGGCCACGGGCGCGGGCCCGGTCGAAGCCGCCGTACCCCCGCCCGTGTCCGGAGCCGCACCCGTTTCCGGGCCGGAGCCCGCGTCCGGGAGCGGACGCGCGGGAGCCGCGGACGCCGCGGCGGCCTCGCCCCCGCTCCCGTCCGCGCCGTCCCGCCGTCCCCGCAGCCGGTCCAGGAATCCCACCGATCAGCCCTCCGCCGTGCCTCGCGTCACGAGGGACGCGATCTGGTCCGTGTACCGGCGGCGGTCCTGATGCTCCAGGTCCAGGATCGCCTCCAGGTCCCAGTGGAAGTGGTAGGCCACGTACGCGATCTCCTCATGCAGCCGGTCGGTCGCGTACGTCACGATTCCCCCAGGCGGCTCCCGCCGAGTTCCACCTCGAAGGGCTCCGAGCAGTGCGGGCACTCGACGGCCGCGCGGGTGTGCCCCTCCGCGTTGATCTGGCGGTAGAAGTCCTGGAGGAACGCCAGGTCGGAGGCGAACATATTCTCCACGACGCCGTCGTGCACCATCGCCAGCGTGCCCAGCCGGGTGATGACCCGGCCGAGCAGTACCACCGACAGGTAGGCCGGGTTCTCCTGCACCCGCACGTCGCGCAGCGGGATCAGCTCGTCCCGTGCCGTCGACAGGCGCATCACACCGTCCCGGTGCACCGTGCCCGAGTCGTCGACGTACCCGCGCGGCAGCTCGAACGGGAACTCGGTCCGCAGCTGCTGCCGCGGAGCCGCGTCGACAGGGGGCCCGGCGGGAGGGCCGGCCGGAGAACCGGCCGGCGCCTCCGCCGGCGCGGCGGCGGGAGCAGAACGGGGGAAGTCCGCTCCCGCCGCCGCGGTCTGTGCCGCGGCGGGTGCCTTGGCAGGCGTACGCCGCATTACTCGATGACCAGTTCTTCGAACACGATGGTGACGGTCTCGGTCAGCGCGGAGGCCTCGCCCGCCTTCACCGTGCTCGTGTCGATCTTGCTGCACCAGGCGTTGCGCAGGTTGTACCGCTTCACCGGGTTGTCCTCGAAGTCCATCATGATGATCGAGGCGTTCTTGCGCGCGGTGGCCATGCGACCGTTGATCGAGTCGTTGATCCACTGGGTGAACGACGCCGACTGGGTCATACCGCGGATGACGGTGCACTGACCGTCCTTCTGGGTGCCCGGCAGCAGCGCGATCTCGTTCTTGCCCGTCGCGCCGTTGTTCTGCGGGTACTTGATGACGTCCTGCTCAAGGGTGAGGCCACTGACCTCGGCGAGGTACTCGACCATCACACCGTCGATCTGCAGACCGAAATTGTGTGAAGTAAGGGAGTCACCCGGGTTCAGACTCATGTGTTCGCTGTCCTTCTGGAGCTTTCGAAGCCTCTGCGGCTTCTTGACGAGGGTGTACGGGGGCGGCGCCAGAGGCGCCGCCCGAGGTCACGCAGGCGTACGGCGCCTACTCCTCCAGCTCGCCGCTGCCGCTGGAGAACTGGGCCAGCCGGAAGATCACGAACTCGGCGGGCTTGACCGGCGCGATGCCGATCTCGCACACGACCCGGCCGAGGTCGACCGACTCCGGCGGGTTGGTCTCCTCGTCGCACTTGACGTAGTACGCCTCGGTCGGGCTCTGGCCGAACAGGGCGCCGCTGCGCCACTCGTTGACCAGGAACGCCGAGACGTTGCGGCGGATGCGGGCCCAGAGGTTGTGGTCGTTCGGCTCGAAGACCACCCACTGGGTGCCGATCAGGATCGACTCCTCCAGGTAGTTGAAGTACCGGCGGATGTTCAGGTAGCGCCACGCCGGGTCGGAGGAGAGGGTGCGGGCGCCCCAGACGCGGATGCCGCGGCCCGGGAAGGAGCGGATGCAGTTGACGCCGATCGGGTTGAGCAGGTCCTGCTCACCGCGGGTGATCTGCAGCTCCAGGTCCACGGCGCCGCGGACGACCTCGTTGGCGGGGGCCTTGTGCACACCGCGCTCGGAGTCGTTGCGGGCCCAGATGCCGGCGACGTGGCCGCTCGGCGGGACCAGGCGCGACTGGCCGGTGGCCGGGTCGAAGGACTTGATCCAGGGGTAGTACAGGGCTGCGTACTTGGAGTCGTAGCCGGCCGTCTCCTGGCGCCAGACGCGGATCTGGCGGGCGTTCTGGCTGGGCGGCGGGTCGATGATGGCGACGCGGTCGCCCATCAGCTCGCAGTGGGCTATGAGACCGAGCTGGACGGCCTTGACGGCCTCCAGGTCGATCGCACCGCGCTGGTAGGCGGCCATCAGGTCCGGCACCGCGACCATGGAGATCTCGTCGATCGCCTCCAGGCCGCCGAAGCCGGTGCGGTCCGAGGAGTCGCCGAGGTACTGGGCCGGGCCGGGGTGCGCGACCTCGTCCTGCGCGGCCGGAACGGCGGGGGCGGCGGACGGCGGCGCGGGCAGCGTCACGCTCTGGTTCTCCGGCCGGACCAGCTGCGCGGACGGCGCGGCCTCGGTCACGGTGATGAGCTTGGAGCGCTCCTTGACCTGGGTGACCACGTAGGCGCGGTTGCCCTTCTTGGCGCTCACGTCGAAGGTCTCGACCGGCTTGTCGCCGTCCTTGACGATCAGCTTGAAGCGCTCGGCGGGGCCCTCGCCCTCGGGGTCCGCGACCTCGACGGTCAGCGGGCCGCTCTGGCCGGTGGTGTTGGCCGTCACGGCGAACGTGCCGAGCTGCTTGGGCTCGGCGGCGGTCAGCGCCTTCGCGCTGCTGCCGGTGACGGCGGCGGGCGAGGCGGTGCCGTCGACGGCACCGCCGGCGGCGTCCTCGGCGGAACCGCCGACCCGGACGACGTAGGCGGCCGAACCGCCGTTGTTGAAGAACCCGTAGACGGAGTGCGCGAGGTAGTACCCACCGGTGAAGTCACCGAAGGCCGCGACGTACTGCGTCCAGTTGGTCACCAGCGTGGGCTCGTTCAGCGGGCCGGTCGGAGCGAGTCCGACGAAGGCCGCCACCGAGGTGCCCACCCCCTCGATCGGGCGCGAGCCGCTGGCCACCTCCTCGACGTAGACGCCGGGCGACAGGTAGGACGGCATGCTCTGCTCTCCTCGGGGGTACGAGACAAGACGTTTCTCAGCGTCACGCGCGCGTTGCCGCCGCCGAAACGTCCGTGGGTGCCGGGCCGGGGGCACGGTCATTGCCCCTGCCAGTGCCCGTTGGGGCAGACTCCTGGAGATTCCCGCGCATTTCCCTCCCGGGACCCTGGCGGACACCCGGTGATTCTGATTCAACATCATCTGTCGACTGTCAGTTCGCCAGGATGTCATCTTGCGATCAAGCCCCGTTCCCGGGGCGCGCATCGCCCCGCCCGCACCGGGGCGCTGCCCCCGCGCGGGCGGGGACGGTGACGGGTGTCAGGAGGGTTTGTCCGTGTCGGACCGCTTGCAGGAAACGCAGAGACACCGCCCGGCCGGCGTGGCGCCCACCCGCCACCGCCCGCCGGGACACCAACCACCCCTGGCCGCCCTGCAGGCGAAGGCGGGGAACCGGGCCGTCGCCTCGGTGATCCAGCGCGCGACCGGCACGGGTCAGCTCCTCGCACCCCCGGACCCGCAGCAGAGCACCGCCCCGGTGGAGGACGACCTCGCGATCACGCCGGTGGTGGAGCCCGCACAGCAGGAGCGGTCGAAACAGCCGGCGACCGGCCCCAAGGGCAAGCAGCCGGCGACCGGCCCCAAGGGCAAGCAGCCGGCGGACGACGCGCAGGCCAAGCAGGACGCGCAGGCCAAGCAGCAGGCGGCCGAGGACGAGGCCCGGCAGCACAAGGAGCGGGCCGCGGAAGCGGCGGTGAACCGGGCGGGCGCCACGGAGAAGGCGTGGAACGCGTCCGGGCTGGCGCTCGGTGCGCGCGAGAAGGCGGACGCGGCCCGGGGCGACGTGCGCACGTTCACTCGGCAGGCCGAGGCCGCGGATCGGGCGCAGAACCAGTCGTTGGAGGACGAGCAGGGGCACTTGGCGGCCGCCGGGCGAGCGACACGGCAGAAGGAGCAGGCCGAGGAGACCGCGGCGACGCGGGAGGCGGACGAGGGAACGGCGCGCGAGAAGGCGACCGCCGCCGAGAACGCCGTGAAGGAGTTCACGCAGCAGGCCGAGAAGGCGGAGGCCGAGCAGAAGGCCGCCGAGGGCGACGTCGAGAAGTACACGGCGGACATCGCGGACGCCGAGGCCAAGCAGAAGGCCGCTCAGGAGGCGGCCGAGAAGTTCAAGGCCGAGGCCCGTGCGGCCGAGCAGCTGGTGAAGGAGGCCCAGGAGGCGGCGGAGCGGAAGGCGGCGGCCGAGGACGAGGCGCAGCAGCAGGCGGCGAAGGCCGAAGCCGAGGCGGCGGAGCGGGCCGAGACCGAGAAGAAGGTGCAGCAGTGGGCCAAGGAGGCGGCTGACGCGCTGAAACACGCGGCGGACGCCGAGGCCAAGGCGGGGGAGCACGGGGAGGCCGCCGGCGACGCGAAGAAGGCGCTGTCGGACGCCGAGCGCCAGGTCAAGGAGTGCGAGGACACCGCGAAGCAGGCACGGGCCGAGGCCGAGAGGTTCGAGGCGGAGCGGAAGCTGCGGTCGGACGAGGCCGACGCCGCGGCCGCGGACACCGCCGAGGCCAAGCGGGCGGCGTCACGCTACGCGGGTGAGGCATTGAAGGCGGCCGAGGACGCGGGCAAGGCACAGGACGAGGCGAAGAACCACCAGGCGGCCGCGGCGGATGCGCGGATGAGGGTGCAGACGGCCTCGGACACGCTGCGGAACCAGTCGGCGGCGGCAGGTCTGGCGCGGGACCGGGTGGCGAGCGCGGCGGGGGCGCGGGCGCAGGCGGGGACGACCGAGGCCGAGGCGAAGACGGCCTCGGCCCAGGCGAAGACGGCCGCGGACGAGGCCAGGAAGGCGGCGGAGGAATCCGCCTCCGGAGTGGAGAAGGCGGGCAAGTCGACGCGGGAGCGGCTCAAGAAGCCCTTCAGTGCGACGAGGGCCAAGCAGCGCATCGACGGGCCCGACACGGTGATCCTGCGCGGCAGCGCGCCCGTCGGAGGGCCCCTCCGCGGGGAGGCGGCGAAGCACGGGAACGACGAGCTGCTGCGCGACACCGCGCAACAGGGCCAGGTGGAGACCGGGGTCAACGTCGTCAACAGCGGCCTCGGAATCTTCAACGACGCACGTGACGTCAAGGCCGGCTTCGAGGGGCGCAAGGGTACGGGCATCAAGTCCCGCCAGGACCGGAAGAAGCTGAATTCGAAGTCCGCCGGCCTGACGCAGAACGCCCTGATGGGCGTCAACGACGGCACGAAGATCGGCGACAACCTGGTGCGGAACGTCGACAACGTGTCCGGAGTGGCCCCACTCGGGGCCACCGGCGGCATCCTCACCATGGCGTTCTCCGTGCTGATCGCCATCCGCGACGGCCTGGTCATCAAGGACACCTACGACAAGCGCAAGAAGCTCAAGGAGCATTTCGCGGGCGTCGCCGCGGCCCGGACCCGGAGGCTCCAGGAGGTCCTCGACGACCTGGGGACGGCGAACGACGAACTGACCCAGGAGTGCTCCCGGCTGTCGGGTCCGGCAGGCGACTGGGACGAGGACGCCCTGCAGGCCGTCCAGGGCAAGCGGGACCGCATCGAAAGCCTCCGGGGCGAGCTGCGGGCGCACCTGGCCGGCGTACGGGACTACGCGGTGGACAAGCAGGAGCGGAGGCTGGGCAAGCGTGCCGCCGACCTGACGGGCAACGCGGCGCGCACGGCGGCCGGGGCCGTGGCGATCGCGGCAGCCGCCGGCGCCGTCAGTGGCGGGGTCGGCACCGCTGTGGCGGGCGGTGTGTCGGCGCTCAGCCTGGGTGGTCTCGCCTCTTACAAGGGCGGCAAGAAGGCCAAGAAGCGCTACAACTCGGTGCGGTATCCCACCAGGCACACCCGCCCCACGGTGGCCCAGGAGGGGACCGAGGAGACCGAGCCGAAGCAGCAGAAGATGGCCGAGGACGGCGAGCACGGCCGGAGGCGCGACGCGACGGCGGAGGCGTTCAAGGTGACGAAGTCCATCGCGCAGGGCAAGCGGCAGTTCAACGCACAGGAGCTGTACGCGGGCGTGGCCGGTCCCGCCGTCCCGGTGGGAAGGAACGTACCCAACGACATCCGCGCGGAGATGCGGGAGTTCCTCAAGGATCTCAAGTGCGGCCCGGCCAAGTACGGCTGGACGGAGGCGGAGTGGGAGGCCTCGCTCAACGACCCGGACCAGCAGGCGGACTGGGAGGGCGAGATAGCCAAGCAGCTCGCCTCGGCCTGACCACGGCCCGCCGCGACCGGCAGGGCAACACCGGGGGCCGCTGCCCCCGGTGTTGCCCTCAGAGACCTGTCGGCCGGCGGGGATGTTCCAGTAGGGCTGGTAATCACACGTCCGGTGTCGAAGGGAACCACGGTGCGCGCTCACGAGGAAGCCGCTGACCAGCAGGGTGCGAAGGGCGGTCGGGTGCCGCACCGGGCCGTGAGCGGACCCGCCGCGGTGAACGGGGGCCGCGTCGGGGCGAGCGGGACCCCGATGACCCCCGCCGCGGTCCTGGCGCTGCAGGGTTCGGCGGGCAACAGCGCCGTCCAGCGTCTCGTGGCCCGGGACGCGCACCAGCACGGTCCCGGCTGCGGGCACACCGTCCAGCGTCGCGTCGACCCGGAGGCACACCAGCACGGCGCCGGCTGCGGGCACGACGGGATCGACGACCGGAGCCCGGAGGGACAGAGCCAGCTGCTGGCCGCCGCCAAGGAGACGCCGAGTTCGCCGCTGCCGGGGTCGTTCCTCAGCAAGGCGACGTCGTTCTACCAGAACCCGAACATCGCAGCGGGCCGCGTCCACACGGACGCCGTCGCCCAGCGTGCGACGGCGGCCATGGGCGCCGAGGCGATGACGGTCGGCATGGACGTGTTCCTCGGCCCGAAGGCCATCGGCAACGAGGAGATCCTCGCCCACGAGGCCAGCCACCTCGACAAGAACAGCAGGGGAATCCAGGAGACGGGCAGCAACGGCGGCGCCGGCGGCCCCGCCGTCACGGACCCGGGGCAGAACTCCGAGGTCGCGGCGGTGAACGACGGCGCGGCCTTCAAGTCCGGGGCCGACGTCGCCCCGTCCGTCGTCGCCCAGCGGTCCGCGACCGAGCACACGGACGAGATGGATTAGCGGTGTGTGCGAGGGCAACCGTCCGTGCCCTTGCGCCTCCTGACGCCGACACGTCCGTCGACTAGCGTCGCCGCGTGAGCCTTTGGACTTCCCTGGAGCCCGCGTCCGCCACCGTGGACCCAGGCAGCACCACGTGTGTGCGCCTGAGGGTGATCGAGCCGGGGCGGGCGGCGTTCGTCGAGACGACGTTGAAGCCGAAGCAGAAGATCTGGTTCGGGTCGAAGGAGGAGCGGCCGTACACGCTGGCGGTGCGCCGGTCCGGCGTCGATCCCACCGAGGTCGAAGGGACCTACGTTCAACGCGGCTTTCTGCCTCGCTGGTTGGCGACGTTCTTCGGTATCGCCCTGGCGTTGAGCCTGGCGTTCGTGATGATCTGGATCGCGTACAAGCCGCAGGTCGCCTCGAAGGCGACCGAGCAGACGGAAGAGGCCGGCGCGGCGCTCGCGCCCAGCCCCAACGCCACGCCTGAGACGTTGCCCAGTTCGCCCGAGTCGGAGCCTGCCGAGGATTCCCAGCCGGAGCCGTCGGCGTCGGACGCCGACGGCAACGGCGGTGGTGGTGGCGACGGTGGTGGCGGTGGCGGGGGCAAGCCGCAGGAGGAGTCGGTGCTGCCCGCCATGGACGTCATGCTCTTCAACACCACCAACAAGCAGTGCGCGGACATCCTCGGACAGGGCAAGGGCAAGATCAACGGCAAGGTCCAGCAGGAGAACTGCGTTCCGAAGGGCGACAACCAGCACTGGAACCTGGAAGTGAAGTACGAGAAGGGCGGCGGTCCCGACAGCGCTCCGCTCTTCCAGATCCGCAACACCACCGACAAGCTCTGCATGGACCTCGGTCAGTACGGTGCCCGTCCGGTCGGGACGCCCATCATCGAGTTCCACTGCGACGGGACCAAGGCGGACAACCAGCTGTGGTGGCTGGACAAGCAGGAGAGCGGCGACTACTGGATCCGCAACTACTCCAGCAACAACAAGTGCCTGAACGTGCAAACAGGCCTGCCCCGGCGTTCGCTGACGTGGCGCGGGATGACCTTTACCCTCACCGTGTGAGCCTTTGGACATCCCTGGAGCCCGCGTCCGCCACCGTAGACCCCGGCAGCACCACCCGTGTGCGCCTGAGGGTGCGCAATACCGGTGATGTGGTGGACGAGTACCGGTTCGAGCCGTTCGGGGATGTGGCGCCCTGGACGAGAATCGAGCCGCAGACGTTGCGGCTGTATCCGGGGGCGGTGGCCGGTCCGAACCCCTACGCGGTGCGGATCACGCCGACGGAGCATCCGGACGCGGTGACGGTGCCGGAGGACAACGGCGATCATCTGTCGTACGAGATCCGCCCGGCGAATGTGCAGATCGAGCCGGGGCGGGCGGCGTTCGTCGAGACGACGTTGAAGCCGAAGCAGAAGATCTGGTTCGGGTCGAAGGCGTACAAGCCGCAGGTCGCCTCGAAGGCGACCGAGCAGACGGAGGAGGCCGGCGCGGCGCTTCCGCCCAGCCCCAGCGCGACCCCGGAGACCCTCCCCAGCTCGCCCGAGTCGGCGCCCGCCGATGACCCCCAGCCCGAGCCCTCGGCATCGGATGCCGACGGCAACGGTGGCGGCGGTGGCGACGGCGACGGTGGTGGCGGTGGTGGGGACAAGCCCAAGAAGAAGTCGGTGCTGCCCGCCATCGACGTCATGCTCTTCAACCCCACCACCAAGATGTGCGCGGACATCCCGGGGCGGGAGAAGGGCAAGATCGGCGGGCCGGTCCAGCAGGCCAACTGCCATCCGACCGGTGACAACGAGCGGTGGAACCTGGAAGTGAAGTACGAGAAGGGCGGCGGCCCCGACAGCACTCCGCTCTTCCAGATCCGCAACACCACCGACAAGCTCTGCATGGACATGGAATTGCGCGGCGCCCGCCCGGTGGGGACGCCCATCATCGAGGCCACCTGCACCGGGACCAAGGCGGACAACCAGCTGTGGTGGCTGGACAAGCAGGAGAGCGGCGACTACTGGATCCGCAACTACTCCAGCAACAACAAGTGCCTGAACGTGTCCGGGAAGTCGTTCCATCAAGTACCTCGGGGCACGCAGTACTGCCCCGAGGTTCGCTGACGCCCCGTCGGATTCCCTCTAGCCTCGCCTCGTGAGCCTGTGGACTTCCCTGGAGCCCGCGTCCGCGACTGTGGACCCCGGCAGCAGTACGCGTGTGCGCCTGAGGGTGCGTAATACCGGTGATGTGGTGGTACGAGATCCGCCCGGCGAATGTGCAGATCGAGCCGGGGCGGGCGGCGTTCGTCGAGACGACGTTGAAGCCGAAGCAGAAGATCTGGTTCGGGTCGAAGGAGGAGCGCCCGTACACGCTGGCGGTCCGGCGGTCCGGTGTCGATCCCACCGAGGTCGAAGGGACCTACGTACAGCGCGGCTTCCTGCCCCGCTGGCTGGCGACCTTCTTCGGTATCGCCTTGGCGTTGAGTCTGGCGTTCGTGATGATCTGGATCGCGTACAAGCCGCAGGTCGCCTCGAAGGCGACCGAGCAGACGGCGGAGGCCGGTGCCGCGCTCGCGCCCAGCCCCAGCGCCGCCCCTGAGACGTTGCCCAGTTCGGCCGAGTCCGCTCCGGTCGAGGAACCGGCGCCTCAGCCCTCCACCGAGGAGACGGCCGACGACAAGGACGCCGGCGCCGGAGACGGCGGTGGCGGCGGTGGCGGTGGTGAGTCCGAGAAGCCCAAGCCGAAGTCCGTGGTGCCCGCCCAGAACGTCATGCTGTACAACACCACCACCAAGATGTGCGCCGAACTCGTCGGCCGGGAGAAGGGCAAGCCCGACGACCCCGTTCAGCAGTCCATGTGCATCGAGGGCGACGAGGACAACCAGATGTGGGATCTGGAAGTGAAGTACGAGAAGGGCGGCGGCCCCGACAGCCTCCCCCTCTTCCAGATCCGCAACGTCAAGGACCGGCTCTGCATGGACCTTCCCAACTACGGCGCGAAGCCGGTGGGGACGCCCGTCACGGAGTACCCCTGCGACGGGACCAAGGCGGACAACCAGCTCTGGTGGGCCGACAAGCAGGAGAGCGGCGACTACTGGATCCGCAACTACGCCAGCAACAACAAGTGCCTGAACGTCGAGGGCAACGGCACCGGCGGACTCGACGCCAAGCTGAACATCTCCGACTGCACCAACCTGGACGACCAGGAGTGGCGGATCGTCCACCCCAAGAAGGAATGAGCCCGGAGCGGAATTGATCTCGGAGGCGGCCGGGGGTCCCGGCTCACCAGCCGCCTTCGCCGGGCACCAGCCGCCCGGCCTTGCGGTACTCACGGCGGGCGCCCTCCAGGAGGTCGTCCGCCGTCACCGTGTCGTCGCGCCCGGCGGCGAGGTACGCGGCGGTGACCACCGCGCTCCGGATCGAACCGCCGGCCAGCTCGAACTCCCGGGCCAGCGGCTCCGGGTCGATGTCCTCGGCGGACGGCACCCGGGACAGGCAGTGCCGCCACAGCGCCAGGCGCTGGTCGGGGTCCGGGAACGGGAAGTCGACCACGAGGTCGAGACGCCGGGTGAACGCCTCGTCGATGTTGGCGCGCAGGTTGGTCGTGAGCAGGGCGATGCCGTCGAAGGACTCCAGCCGCTGCAGCAGGTAGGCGCTCTCCATGTTGGCGTACTTGTCGTGCGCGTCCTTGACCTCGGAGCGCTTGCCGAAGACGGCGTCGGCCTCGTCGAAGAGGAGTACGGCGTCGGTGCGGTCGGCCTCGGTGAAGATCCGCTCGAGGTTCTTCTCGGTCTCGCCGACGTACTTGTCGACGACCGACGACAGCTGGACCACGTAGAGGTCGAGGCCGAGGTCGGCCGCGACCACCTCCGCCGACAGGGTCTTGCCGGTGCCGGACTCGCCCGCGAACAGGCCGAGGACGCCCCGGCCCCGCCCGCCGCCCGCGCTCAGCCGCCAGTCGCCGAGGACCCGGTCCCGGTGGCGGGCCCGCAGGGCCAGCTCGCGGAGCTGGACCAGAGGCTTGTCGGGCAGCACCAGGTCCTGCCAGTCCACGTCGGGCCGGATCCGCCGGGCGTGGCTCTCCAGGCCGGAGGCCGACTGCCGGCGGGCGGCCAGCCGGACGTGCTCGGCGCTGAGCGCGGTGCCGTCGAAGGCGGCGAGGGCCAGGGCGGCGTGCGCGGCCCGCTGGATGCGGTCCCCGCCGAGCCGGTACGGCGCGACGGCCGAGGCCAGGTCGAACCCGTCGGCGTCCGGGCCCAGCGCGGCCCGCCAGGCGGCGGCGCCACCTGCCCGGCGGCCCGGCGCGTCCAGGACCAGCGGATCGTCGGGGGCCCAGTGCGGGTCGTACGGGCGGGGGTCGGTCAGCAGCACGGTCACGTCCGTCGCCGCGGTCAGCGCGCGCACCAGCGCCGCCGGCTTCTCGGGCAGGCCCGGCACCACGACCGCCCGGCCGCTGAGGCGGGCCTCGCGCAGCAGCTCGGGCACGTGGTCCTCGGCCCCGGCGCAGCGCAGCGCGTCGAGGCCCGCGGCGTCCAGGACGGAGGCCAGGGCGGCCAGGCCGTCCCCCTCGCGCGGTTCGCGCAGGTAGGCGGTGAGCGGCCCCTCCTTCAGCCGGGCCGCCAGCTGCCGTACGAAGTCGTCGGTGCCGGTCGCGGGCAGGGCTTCCGGCATCGGGCGCAGCAGCCCGAGGAGTGCCGCGTCCGGTGTGTCGTCGCCGAGCAGGTGGCCGATCAGCCGGTCCGGCACCCGCAGCGCACGGGTGAGGAAGGGCCGCTCGGGGTCCTCCAGCTCCAGCAGGCCGAGGGAGAGCAGCGGGGCCGAGGCGTGGAACCGGCCGCGGGCCGCCGCCAGGTGCGCGGGCACACCGCACAGTTCGAGGGCGAGGCTCACGCTGGCGCGCCGGCGGCTGACGTCGTTGTTGAGGTAGCCGTAGAGCGGTTCGAAGGTGCGGTCGACGTCCGGGGCGAGGGCGATCAGCAGGACGGCGGTGTCCAGCTCGGTCAGGTTCGTCCGGGCGGCCAGCCGTGCCAGCCGGTCGGCGGGGTCGGCCTGCGGGCCGTCGGGCACGGGCCCGGAGGGTGCGTGCCCCGGGGCCGCGTCTTCGGCGTCGGACGGCCAGGAGTCCAGCAGGTGCTGGACCGCCTCGTCGGACAGGTACAGGCCGCGCAGCGGGTCGTCGGCCGTGGGGTCCGTGCCGGCGCGCTGCTCGACCAGCGTGGCCACCGGCTCGTGCAGCGCGGCCAGGCGGGCGGAGAGCACGCGGGCGGGGTCGCCGTACGGGGCGGAGGACGGGGCGCGGGCCGGGCGGTGGGCCCGGTCGGAGGCGGGGCCGTCGGTCGTGGGGCCCGGTGGATCGGTGGGGAAGGCGTTCACAGCCGCCCCGTGCCGCGGTCCGCCTGGCCCCGGCGGGCGGCACGGGCCGCCTCCACCTGGTGCGGCCGGTGCGAGCGTCCCTCGGCCATCGGCGGGTCGCCGTCCATGCCGCCCACCCGGACCGTCGCGCCCTCGGTGACCGGGGGACCGGCGTCGTACTCCGGGAAGGCCGGGAAGGGCGCGGTCACCACCAGGTCGAGGGACGGCTTGAGTTCGCCGCCCAGGGCGGACCAGATCTCGGCCAGCGAGCGGGCCTCGGTCTGGATGCCGGCCACCGTCAGCGGAATGGACAGGCCGAGGGCGCCCAGCGAGCCGGGGAGTTCGGAGGGAGGCAGCAGCTCGCGCGGCAGCAGCGTCGCCATCACGGCGGACAGCAGCCGGTGTTCGTCCTGGGGGGTCTTCGTCCAGGCGGTCACGAGGTAGGAGAGCCGGAACCAGCGCGGCGGCTGGCGGCGCTTGACGATGATGGCGTCCTCGTCGCGCACGGCCATCTGGCCGCGCTGACGCCGGTTCACGTCCTCGCGGATGTCGTACAGGTAGGTGTTGACCACGGGGGCGTTGCGCCGGGCGGCCCAGTCCCGGGTGGGTGCCTCGAAGGCCACGTCGATGCCCGAGCCCGTCAACGCCCCTCCCTTGAGGAGGGCCTTGAGGACCTCGTCCACCTCGTGGATCACGCTCGCGCTCCCGCTCTGCCCGCACTTGAGTCCGGCCGGCCCGCCCGTGGCCGCCGCCTGTCACCGATCGTGCCCCGGGTGCCGCCCGGCCCGCAGGCGCGTCGGGGACGGCGGTCGGGCAGGAGGACCTGCCCTTGCGGCCCCGGGGGTCCGCTCTCGATTGCCCGTTCGGTCAGATGTAGCCTTCCCGGAGGGCATAGGCCACTGCGTGCGCGCGATTGCGCAGATGGAGTCGAGTGGTGAGTCCGTGCATGACGTTCTTGACGGTGCGTTCGGAGTAGGACAACTTGCCAGCGATCTCCCCGGTGTCGAGGCCCTCGGCCACCAGGCGGAGGACGTCCACCTCCCGGGGCGCGAGGCCCAGCGAGGGGGCGCCCGGACGGCCTGCCGCGCCGCGGTGCAGCGTGCCCACCTGGCTGATGAGCCGGCCGAGCAGGTCCGCGGGCAGGTCGCCGTCGCCCCGGGAGGCGGCCAGCACCGCCTGCACCAGCCGGTGCGCGGTGGCCTCGTGCCGCCAGACGATGGCACCGACGCCGCACTCGACCACGTCGAGCAGTTCGCTCTCGCGGATCGCGCCGGTCACGAGCACGGCGCGGGCACCCTCGCTGCGCACGATCCGGCGCAGCCGGGTCAGGGCCGCGTCGTCGAGCGCGTCCTCGATGAGCAGGGCCACCGTGCCGGGCCCGGTCTCCTCGCGGAGGTCGATCTCCGGATGTCTGCGCAACTGGCTGATCGCGCCCTCGCGGCTGATCGGGTCCGGTGCGGTGACCGCCACCGGAACGCGCCGGTCGGTGATGCCGGAGATCCGGTCGGTGACGCCGGAGGTCCGGCCGGAGTCGCGGACGGACGTACCGATGGGCGTACCGGATTCACGGACGGACGATGTGGTGGTCCGGGGTGAGTTGAGCAACCGTTTCCCCCCTGTTCACGAGCCCGTTGCCTGGCACAGGCCAGTAGCGGATGTGCGTGTTCCACACTTCTGTGACTGCTGGGACTTCGCAATCGTGGACCACCACGAGGCACACCACGAGACCGGCGCGACGGCCGCAACGAGCGGCTGGCCGGTCGGTGTTCCGGCAGGTCGGGAGGGTGCCTGCCAGGAGTCACGGACCCGCGGGGACGGCCGCGCACCACCGTGAGCCCCGCCACAGCCGCCGTCCGCCACCGGAAGGATTTTCCCAAAGCCGGGCCCTTTCATGCAGCCCATCCGCGCCATTACGCATCTCACACACCGGGGAGCACCATCCCGGGGGAGCACCATCCACCACAGGAGGCACCGATGACCGGACCGCTCCGGGAACGCGACGATGCCGATGTGCTGTTGGCGGCCGAGACGGAGCGGGCCCTGGCCGGCACCGGCCGCCTGGTCCTGCTGCGCGGCGCCAGCGGCACCGGCCGTACCGCCGTGCTGGACTCGGCCGCCCGGGGTGCCGCGGACCGCGGGCTGCGGGTGCTGCGGGCGCGCTGCTCCCCCGACGACACCGCCGTCCCCTTCGCCACGGTGGTCCAGTTGCTCGGCCCGGTGCCGGAGTTCACGGAGGTCGCCTCCGCGGACGACGAACGGGGCAGCGCCGCCCTGCTGTGGCGGCTGCTGCGCGCCTACGCGGACGAGGGCCCGGTGCTGCTGGCCGTGGACGACGTCCACCTCGCCGACGATCCCTCCCGGCGCTGGCTGGCGGACGCGGCCCGGCGCATCGACCGATTACCGGTACTCCTGGTCGCCACCGAGCGCAGCCAGTACGACGTCGACCCGAGGCCCGCCGGACTCACCCAGGCGCTGTCCCCGTCCCTCGTGCGCACCCACACCCTCGCCCCGCTGAGCGACCGGGCGGCGGCCGGGCTGGTCCGCGCCGCCTTCCCCGAGGCGTGCGCGACGTGGGCCGCCGAGTGCGTACGGGCCGGCGCGGGCAGCCCGCTGCTCCTGCACGCCCTGCTGGACGACCTCGGCGGCACCCCGCACCCCGACGGCCTGCCGCCGGTGCCGGACACCGCGGCGTCGCTGTACCCCGGGTCCTATCCGGCCGCCGTCTCCTGGTGGCTGAAGAGCGCGGGCCCCGTCACGGCCGAGGTGGCGCGCAGCCTCGCCGCCCTGGAGCAGGCCTGGCCCGCGGCTGCGCCGGCCCGCCGGGGCGAGCACCGGCATGCCCTCCCGCACCCGGAGGCGCGTGCGCGCGGTGGCGGGGACACCGCCCCGGGCTGCCGGGACGTCTGGAGCGCGGAGCACGAGGGGGACGGGGACGGGGGCGGCTTCGCGGGACGCGGGGGCGCCGTTCCCGGCACGCCGGACGCGTTCCCGCCGGCCCCGGGCGCGACGGAGCCGGGGAGTGCGGCGTACGGGGCGCAGCGCCCGCCGTACGGGACGGCGGCCCCGGACCGCGGAGGCCCGGACCCGTGCGCGGAGCCCCCGGGCCCGCATCCGCACCCGGCGGACCATCCCGCCGGGTCCGGACCCGGACCCGGACCCGGACCCGGACCCGCGGACGTGGACGTGGACGCGGGGCGGGGCTCGGCGAGTTGGTCGTCCCCGTGGTATCCGTTCCCCGTCCCGTACGGCGGCCGGCCCGGCCCGGCGCGCGGCGCGGCCGCCCCCGGACGTCCGGGGACGCCCTCGTACGCGTCGCCGGACCGGTCGGCGCGGTGGGGCGCCCCCGCGACCCCCTCCCCGGCGGCGGGCGAGGGGGCCGGGGACCCGGTGGACGTGCTGGCCGAGGCGGTCGGGGCCGACCCCGCGCGGATCGCCGGCTGGCTGGCCGCCATGACGCGGCTCGGCCTGCTGCGCCCCGACGCGGGCGGCCGGCCGCGCTACGCCCACCCGCTGCTGCGCGACGCCGTGCTCACCGGCTGGCCCCGGCCGCGCCGGGAGGCCGTGCACCGGGCGGCGGCCCAGGCGATGCTGCGGCGCGGCGACCGGGTCGAGGCGGTCGCCCGGCACCTGCTGCACACCCCGGCCGTCCGCCTGCCCTGGGCCCTGCGCGTCCTGCGGGACGCGGTGACGGTCGCCGTGCACGACGCCCGGCCCGCGGACGCCGTCGCCTATCTGCGCCGGGCCCTGGACGAGCCGCTCTCCGACGTCCTGCGCCAGCGGCTGCTGACCGAACTGGGCTCCCTGGAGTACGCGTCGGCGGACACGCCCGCCGCCATCGCCCGCCTCGCCGAGGCCCAGCACCTGCCGGCCGACCCCCGCAACCGGGTGCGCACGGCCGTCGCCCTCGGCACCGCCCTGGCCGGCCGCGGCGAGATCCGCACGGCGATGGAGGTGCTGCGCCGCACGGAGGGCCGGCTGGCCGACCACCCGGAACTGGCCCGTACGGTGCAGACCGCCGGCGCGCTGCTCTCCGACGAGGACCTCGCCACCCGGCAGGAGGTGTACCGGGGGCTGTCCGAGACCGGCCGGCACTCCCCGGAGTTGGTCGGCACCGCCGGGCAGGCGCTGCTGGTGCGGTACGCGGCCTCGGCCGCGCTGATCTCCGCCGACGAGGCGATGGCGCGGATACGGGACCTGCTCGCGCAGCCCGGCGACCCGCTGGCCGAGCCCTTCCTGCTGGGCACGGCCGCCGCCGTCGCCCAGTGGGCCGACGAACTCGACGAGGCCGACCGGCTCGTGGAACGCGGCCTGGCCGGGCAGCACCCCGCCCTGCTGCACCCGATGCAGCACGCGCTGCTCAACACCCGCGCGGACATCGCCGCCGCCCGCGGCGACCACGCCCGCCTGCTCGCCCCCGTCGGCCGCGGACCCGGCACCGGTCCCACCAACCAGGACGCCCACGCCCTGATGGCCCTGGTCCACACGGGCCGCACCCATGAGGCGCTGCGCTTCGCCGACCGGTTCGACCTGCGGGAGATGCCGGAGAACTGGGAACGGAACCGCTACCTGTACGCGCGGGGCGTCCTGCGCGCCGCCACCGGCGACCCGGCGGGGGCCCTGCACGACTTCCTGGAGTGCGGGCGGCGCCAGGGGGCCCGCGAGGTCGTCAGCCCGGTCGTCACCCCGTGGCGGACGGCGGTCGCCGAGTGCCGGCTGGCGCTGGGCGGCGGCCCGGAGGCGCTGGCCCTGGCGACCGAGGAACTGCGGCTGGCCAGGGTGTGGAACACCCCGCGCACCGTCGGCCGCGCCCTGCGCGTACTCGGCAGCGCGACCGGCGGGCGCCGCGGCCTGGAGCTGACCGAGGAGGCCGTAAGGACCCTGCGCGACGCGCCCGCCGACACCGACATGGAGCTGATCCCCGCGCTGCTCGCCCAGGGGCGCCTGCTCCTCGACACGGGCGAACGCGGGCGCGCCCGGGCCCGGTTGCGCGAGGCGGCGGAACTCGCCGAACGCAAGGGCGCCCTGCGCTGGCTCACCCTGGCCGACCAGGCGCTGCGCGTGGGCGGTGCCCGGCGTTCCGTGGCCGCCCGCACGGGCGCCGGAGCGCTGACCGGCAGCGAGCGCCGGATCGCCGAACTCGCCGCCGACGGACGCACCAACACCGAGATAGCCGACCTGCTGCACCTGGCCCGCCGCACCGTGGAGACCCACCTGACCAGCACCTACCGCAAGCTGCGGATACGCCGCAGAACGGAACTGCCGGGAGCGCTGCGGCACGGCGCCCACCCCAACCCGCAGAGCTGAGGCGGCTCAGCCGCCGAGCAGCAGCCGCCCGATCTCCAGCTGCTCCACCTCCAGCGGGTCGCCGTCCTCGACGTTCCACAGGCAGTTCTGCAGGACCCGCCCGAGGGACCAGGCGCGGGCGCGCTCCCGGTCGAGTCCGAGCACGTCGGTCATGGCGTCGAAGCGCCACCGCGTCTCGCCCGGGTCGTACCGGTTGTCCAGCGCGGGCAGCAGGTCGAAGCCGGGGTCGCCGGCCAGCGGCTTGGGATCGATGGCGAGCCAGGGCGCCCGCCCGGAGGCGAGGACGTTCTCGAAGTGCAGGTCCCAGTGGAGCAGCCGGTCGCCGGGCTCGGCGGCGACCTCGCGCACGGCGGCGGCGCAGTCGGCGACCAGCCGCCGGTCCGCCGGGTCCGCGATCCGCTCCAGCGTCCGGGGCGTGCGCTCCAGCATCCCCCGCGCGATGTCCCCGAGGCGGCGCATGCCGGGCGGTGCCGGGGCCGCGGTGAGGTGGGCGAGCAGCCGGGCGATGACGAGCACGGCCTCGCGGGAGTCCTCGACATGCCCGAGCATGCGGCCCTGGTCCAGCCGTTCGAGGAGCATGGTGCCGGAGGCCTCGTCGTGGTCGAGCAGCCGCACCGCCCCGTCCCCGTCCCACACCCGCAGGGCGAGCGGCTCGCCCTCGCTCTCCTCGTCGCGGATCTGGAGCTTCAGCGCGGCCGGAACGCCGTCGCGGCACACGACCGGCAGCACCAGCGCCGCCCACCCGTGCATCGACGGCCCGTCGAGCCGCAGCCCCCACCGGTCCAGGAACCCGGCCGCCAGCTCCGGCAGCCCGTCGACGAACGCCCGCCCCGCGGCGCCGTTGTACTTCACCTGCGCGGCCACGAGCCCGTCCGGAACCTCGATCATGCGGACCGACGGTACCGGGGCGGGGGGACGGGGGCACCCGGATATCCCGCGCGGCGCGACGCGTCGCAACCACCCCGCCGCGTGGCCGCTGTGCCGCGTGGCGGCCGTGCTGCGTCAGGACTCCGGCCGGGACCGCTGGGCGTCCTCGAAGTGCGCCCGGAAGCCGCGCGGCGGCCGGCCGGTGACGCGCCGGACGGTGTCGGTGACGCGGTCCTCCGACCCCGCGGCGATGGCCCGGTCCAGTCCGGCCAGCAGCGCGGCGAACCGGGCCGGGACCTCCGTCGTGAGGTGCTCGGCCAACTGCTCCTGGGACAGCCTGCGGTGGACCACCGGCCGGCCGGTGACCTCGGTGGCGATCGCGGCGACGTCGTCGTGGCTGAGCGCCTCGGGCCCGGTGAGGACGAGGTCGGTGCCGGGGGCCCGGGCGTCGGTCAGGGCGCGCACGGCGACGGCGGCGATGTCCTCCGCGTCGACGAAGGCGACCCGGCCGTCCTCGGCGGCGGTGCGGATGACGCCCTCGTCGCGGATGCCGCGGGCGTGCGCGTGCGTGCCGGTGAAGTTCTGCATGAACCACGAGGGCCGCAGGACCGCCCACTCGTCGAACAGGCCGGGCAGGGCCTCGTGCACCGCGCCCACCGCCGGGCCGCCCGCCGGGACGGCCGAGGAACTCAGCAGCACCGCGCGGCGCACGCCCGCGGCGCGGGCCCGCCGCAGGAACGGCAGCATGACGGCCGCGGGGTCGGTGTCGCCCACGGGCGGCACGAGGTAGACGCGGCCGACGCCGTCGAGGGCGGCCCCGTGGGTGGCCGGGTCGTACCAGTCGAAGGCGACCGGTTCGGCTCCGGCGACCGGCTTCGCCCGGCGGCCGGCGGCCCTGACCCGGTGCCCGGCGGCCGTCAGCCCCGCGGCGGTGCGGCTTCCGGTGGTGCCGGTGGCGCCGACGACCAGGGTGGTGCCGGGGATCGATGCGGTGCCGGCGGGGGTCACCGGGCGCTCCCGGTGAAGTCGGCGCCGGGCTCCTGGACGCCGAGCGGGTTCCAGTAGTCGCGGCAGGAGGCGATGCGCCCGTCCCGGACGGTCAGGACCTGGACGTACGTCATGGCGAAGGGAGCGCCGGTCGCCACCAGGCGGCCCTCGCCGCGCAGTTCGGCCACGACGGTCTGCGGATCGGTCGTCTCGTGGATCCGCACGTCGGTGAAGTCGTGCAGGTCGATGTGGTCGGGGTAGTGGCGCAGGTACGCCGCGACGGCCTCCCTGCCCTCCAGGCGCCGGGGCCAGCCGTCGGGGGCGAAGGGGAACTCCATGACCCCGTCCTCGGCCCACAGCCCGGCGAACGCGGACATGTCCTTGTCGAGCAGCAGGCGCAGGCCGTGGCGGAACAGCTCCGCCGGGGCGGCCGGCGCGTTCGGTGCGGGTGCGGACACGGGTATCCTCCAGTCGTAGAATACGGACCTCGGGTCCGTTTCGATAGACGATACGGACTGCGGGTCCGTTTTGCAAAGGGAGGAAGGAGAGCAGCATGCCGGAGCACAGGTCCCGCAAGGACGCCGCGCGCAACCGGGAGGCCGTCCTCGCCGCCGCCGACGCCCTCTTCGCCCGGCGCGAGAGCGCCGAGGACGTCACCATGGCCGACGTCGCGGCGGAGGCCGGGGTCGGCAAGGGCACGCTCTTCCGGGCCTTCGGCGACCGCGTCGGGCTGCTCCGGGCGCTGTACGAGGCACGGCTCGGACCGGTCAGGGACGCCGTCGAGTCGGGGCCGCCGCCCCTGGGGCCCGCGACGCCGCCGCGGGAGCGCGTCCCCGCCCTGCTCGACGCCGTCCTGTGCTTCAAGCTCGACAACCGGCGCCTCGTGGTGGCCCTGGAGGAGAGCGGGGGCGGGAGCAGCCCGTACCAGGCGTCGCACTACGAGTGGCTGCACCGGCTGCTCCGGGACGTGCTGGAGGAGATTCCCGGCGCGCCCGGCAGCGACTTCACCGCCCACGCCCTGCTCGCCGCCACGCGGGCCGACCTGGTCGAGCACCTGGCGGGCAGGGAGGGCGTGCCGCGGGAGGCCCTGCGGGCGCAGCTGGCCGACTTCACCGCCGGGCTCCTGGACTGACCGTGCCGCGGTGCCCTCAGGCCACCGGTTCCGGCACCGGGCGGTCGGCCGGGGTGCCGTGCTTGGGAGCCTTGGCCGTCACCATCAGGCCCGCGACCAGGCCCGCGAGGAGCATGACGCCCGCGGCCACCCAGATGGCGACCGTGTAGCCGTGGACGATGCCCTCCCGCACGACCAGCTCGCGCTGGGAGGGGTCGGTGAGATGGGCGGTGATCCAGGACGCGCTGGTGCTGGTCGCGATGGTGTTGAGCAGCGCCGTACCGATGGAGCCGCCCACCTGCTGCGAGGTGTTGACGGTCGCGGAGGTCACCCCGGAGTCCCGCGGGGCGACCCCGGCGGTGGCCGTGGAGAAGACCGGCATGAAGGTCAGGCCCATGCCGAGCCCCATCAGCAGCAGCGCGGGCAGGATCTCCGAGACGTACTCCGAGCGCACGGTCATCTGCGTGAGGATCACCATGCCGCCGGAGGCCAGCAGCATCCCCGGCACCATCAGCGTCCGCGGGCTCACGTGCGGCAGCAGCCGGGCCGCGATCTGGGTGGAGCCGACGACGATCGCGACGGTCATCGGCAGGAACGCCAGCCCGGTGCGCACCGGCGAGTAGCCGAGGATGACCTGGAGGTAGTACGTCATGAAGAGGAACAGCCCGAACATGCCGATGACCGCCAGCATCATCGTCAGGAAGCAGCCGGCGCGGTCGCGGTCGCGGATGATGTGCAGCGGCAGCAGCGGCATCGGTGCGCGGGTCTGCCACCACACGAAGGCGGCCAGCAGGACCAGGGCCAGCGCGAACAGCGCGAGGACCAGCGCGTCGGTCCAGCCGCGGGGCTGCGCCTCGCTGAAGCCGTAGACGAGCGCGACCAGGCCGCCGCAGCCCAGGACCACACCGGGCACGTCGAGGCGGGCGTCGGCGTGGCCCGGCCGGTCGTGCAGCAGCACGAGGGCGCCGATCACGGCGACGACGGCGACGGGGACGTTGACGTACAGGCACCAGCGCCAGTTCAGGTACTCGGTGAGCACGCCGCCGACGATGAAGCCGATCGCGGAGCCGCTGCCGGCCAGCGCGCCGTAGATGCCGAACGCCTTCCCGCGCTCCCTCGGGTCGGTGAAGGTGGTCGTCAGCAGGGACAGCGCGGACGGCGCGAGCACGGCGGCGAACACGCCCTGGAGGGCGCGGGCGCCGAAGAGCATCATCGAGTTGGCCGCGGCACCGCCGATCGCGGACGCGGCGGCGAAGCCGACCAGCCCGATGACGAACGTGCGTTTGCGCCCCACGAGGTCCGAGACCCGGCCGCCGAGCAGCAGGAGCCCGCCGAACGCGAGGGTGTAAGCGGTGATCACCCACTGGCGGTTGCCGTCGGACATGTCCAGGTCGCGCTGCGCGGAGGGCAGCGCGATGTTCACGATCGTCGCGTCGAGGACGACCATCAGCTGGGCCAGGGCGATCACCACCAGCCCCCACCAGCGGCGGGGATCGGCTTCGCCGGGCGCGGCCGGGTCACCTGTCCGGGTGGAACTCACCCCGCCAGAAGACCACGAATCAGGACGTATCGCATCCCGCCGCCGTCCTCCGCCCGACGTCCTCCATCCGCCGTCCTCCGCCCTACGTCCCCGCCCGACGTCCTCCATCCGCCGTCCTCCGCCCGACGTCCCCACCCGACGTCCTCAGGCGTGCCTGAGGTCGAGTTCCCTGCGGCCGAGGGCGAGGGAGACCGCCGTCAGGGCGCTGTTGAAGGAGACCTCGGAGAGGAGTCCCGGGGCGGCCACCTGGTCACCGGCCAGGTAGACCCCGTCGCCCCGGTCGACGGCCGGCCGGTCGCGCCAGGTGGTGCCGGGCGGGTCGACGGCGCCGGTACGGCCGTTCGCCACCGCCTCGCGCCGCCAGGTCAGCCGCCCCCGCCAGCCGGGGAACCCGAGGTCGAGCAGGTCCTCGGCGCGGGCGACGCCGTCGGCCTTCGACTCGTGGGGCGCGATCGGCACCTGCCCCTGGATCAGCTGCTCGCCCGCCGGCGCCAGCGTCCGGTCCTGCGCCGAGAACCTCTCGATCCAGCCGGGCGCGTCCAGGTCGGAGACCGCGAAGGCGTCCCCGCGCCGGGTCCGTACGGCCAGGTCGACCAGGGCGGTACGGCCGCTCGGCCAGGTCAGCGCGGGGTCGTTCAGCAGGCGGCGGGCCGCGTCGAGGGAGGTGGCGACGACGACGGGGGTGTCGGTGGCCAGCGTGTCGACGCGGGACAGGGTCTCGACCCGTACCCCGAGGTTCCAGGCCCTGGCGGCCATCCGGTCCACGACCCCCTGCCAGCCGCCGCGCGGGTAGCGCGCCTCGGGCGGCAGCTTGGCGGCCCGGCGCAGCCGCTCCTGCACGAACGCGGCGGACAGCGAACCGGGATCGTGGTGGAACAGGGCGACGGCGCAGTAGTGGGCGGCGGCCCGGGCGCCCTCCTCGCCCGCGACCCTCCTCGCCCAGGTCAGGAAGTCGGCGTCGACCGGCGCCGGTCCGACGCCCCGGCGCAGCAGCCTGAGCATGGCCGGGGGCGGGGTGCGGCGCAGCACGCCCCGGTACCGCAGCCGCAGCCGCGAGGCCTCCCGTACCGGAAGGGGCGCGAGCGGCCCGATCAGGTCGCGCTGCGCGAGCCACGACCAGTGCGGGCCGCCCCGGTAGAGGGCGTGCGGGCCGTCGTTGGTCCGGTAGGGGCCTTCGGACGTCCGGGCCCGGCCGCCGAGTGTGTGGTGGGCCTCGTACACGGTGACCTTGGCGCCCGCCTCGGCGGCGGTGACGGCGGCGGTCATTCCGGCGAAGCCGCCGCCGACGACGGTGATGCGATGCATGGCTCGGGGTCTCCCTCGGGTCGGGGTCGCCTGTCGCCAGTACGACGTCCGAGGGCGTGCGAAATGTGACACGGTGCCGGTGACCGGGCGTTCGCGCAGGTCGGCCGGGTTGTCAGTGGCGGGGTGCAGCATGGGGGCATGGCGAGGAGAGCGGTGGCCGGCGGCGGTACCGGCAGAAGCAGGGGCACGGGAGCGGCGAAGGTGCGGGCGGCACGGCGCCCGGAGCTGCGGCTGCCCCCGCTCACGCCGTACGAGGACGGTGGACTCGAACCGGACGGGGACTACGACGCGCTGGAGTTCCGGGAGACGGACCTGTCCGGCCAGGACGCCGCGGGGGCCCGCTTCATGGACTGCGCGCTGACGGGCTGCGCGCTGGACGGGGCGTCGCTGCCCCGGGCCCGGCTGCTCGACTCGGTCCTCACCGGCGTCCGGGGCGTGGGCACCGACCTGGCGGAGGCGACCCTGCGCGACGTCGAGCTGCACGACGCCCGCCTGGGCGGCACCCAGCTGCACGGCGCCGTACTGGAACGGGTCCTGGTCCGCGGCGGCAAGATCGACTACCTGAACCTGCGCCGGTCCCGCCTCAAGGACGTCGTCTTCGAGGGCTGCGTCCTGGTCGAGCCGGACTTCGGGGGCGCCCGCCTGGAGCGGGTCGCGTTCGTCGACTGCGCCCTGCGGCAGGCGGACCTCAGCGCGGCCGTCCTCACCGACGTCGACCTGCGCGGCGCGGCCCCGCTCGAACTCTCCCGCGGCGTCGACCGCCTCTCGGGCGCGGTGATCAGCCCGCCCCAACTCCTCGACCTCGCCCCGGTGCTGGCGGCGGAGCTGGGGCTGCGGGTGGTGGGGGAGGAGGAGTAGTAGGTCTCCCGAGCCGTCGACGAATCCCGTTGCGCTCAGCCGGCCTGTTCGGGCATGGCATGCAAGGAGGTCGGAACAAGTGGTCCTACTGGCTTGGTTCTCGTCGCCGCGACCAGGAGGCTCGCGAATTCGGCCGGTCGGCTCAGCCAGGGCGAGTGCCCTACGTCGATCTCCAGCGGGACCACCCCGAGGCGCCTCGCCTGCAGACGCGCCAGCTCGGGAAAGCAGATCGTGTCCCGCGAGCCCATGATGAAACTGCGCGAGAGGTCGTGCTGCGCCCAGAAGTTCGGGACCGATATGGGGACCGCCAGAGGCGCCAACGGCTCCGGAACGAGCTTCGGGAAAATCCAGTCGACGAGGTCTTCGGAGCAGTCGTTGTAGAACGCCGAAACCGCGCCGGAGCGTTCGAAGTAGAACGCCTCATTGTCTTCGGTCATCCGCATGTAGGTCTCCAGCGCCGCACCGTTTCCGCTGTGCGGGTCTTCACCGGCTCCGGGGTTCGCCGACTCCCGCTCGAAGGAAAGCGGCATTCCCTCGACGGGAAGAATGCCGGCCACCAGGCAGAGATGTGAAACCAGATCCGGCCGCTCGTTCGCGGCAAGGATGGCGACCACAGATCCGGAGGAATGTCCGACGAGTACGTCGCCGGGTTCCATTAGTTCGACGACAGCCTCGCGATAGCCGTCGAGTGTGGCTGTTTCGCTGAGTCTGCTGCCATGACCGGGAAGTTCCACCGAAACCAGCTCGTGGCCCAGCTTGACCATTTCGGGCTTCACGAAATCCCAGGCCCATGCTCCGTGGCAGCCGCCGTGGACGGCCAAAAACCTCATCAGGCACCTTCCGGTGTTTCATGCCACGCGTGGCGGCGTGTGTGGGGAGAGGACGTCATACCTGGGCCATGCCGCCGTCGATGCAGAGCTCCGCGCCCGTCATGAAGCTGCTCTCGTCCGAGGCGAGGAACAGCGCTCCATGGGCGATCTCCTCGGGGAGCCCGAGGCGCCCCATCGGGACGAGGGTGCTCATGCGGGCCCGGACGGTCGCGGGGTCCTGCCCGAAGTACTCGGCCTGTCCGTCGATGATGAGCGTGTCGATCGGCCCGGGACTCAGCACGTTGACCCGGAGCCCCCGGTCGGCGAATTCCGCCGCCCAGGTGCGCGCATAAGAGCGCACGGCGGCTTTCGCCGCACTGTAGGTACCCGCCCCCGGGTCCCCCTTGAACGCCGTGATCGAACCCAGCAGAACGATCGAGGCGCCCGCTCGTAGAAGCGGCAGTGCCTTCTGGACCGTGAACAGCGTGCCGCGGGCGTTGAGATCGAAGGTGCGGTCGAAGTGTTCCTCGGTCACCTCGCCGAAGTTCATCCGCTCGATGCTGCCCGCATTCGCGACGAGTACGTCGAGGTGCCCGCTCTCCCGGCGGATGGCCTCGACCAGATCGTCGAGATCACCCGAGTCGGTGGCGTCCGCGGCGACCGCGGTGACACGTCCCTCGATGGAGGCCTTCGCTGCGTCGAGCGCCTCTTTCCGCCGTCCCGTGATGTAGACGTGGGCGCCCTCCGCGGCGAATCTCCGAGCGATCGCCAGCCCGAGTCCCGCGCTTCCGCCCGTGACGAGGGCTACCTTGTTCGTGAGACGCACAGCTTTCTCCTTCGGTCGAGGCAGTCGGCACCGGACGCGGGACTCTGCCGAATCCTCTTCGCGCGACCGGCACCGCGGGACTTGCCGATCAGCGGAGAAAGACCGCTGCTCCGCGGTCTTCCTGTCCCGGCGGCTGCCCTGGGTACGGACCACGGTATGACCGATCGGCCATAGAGAAAAATAGCCTCACTGCATGACCTGTATTGGTATTCTCTATGTCTGCCTCGGTGAAGAGGGCTCTTGGCCACCCGCTCCCCGGACCGTCTTCCGCCAGGTTCCGGGCGAGACGCCTTCCCGCTTCGAGAAAGCCCGGCCCAGGGCGGTGCCGGTGTCGTAGCCGACCCTGACGGCGATCTCCTGAACGCTCAGCGGGGTCTCGCGAAGCAGGACTTTCACCCGGTACATGCGCCATGCCGTGAGGTAGCTCAGCGGGGTGTCGCCCGTCCGTTCCCTGAACAGTGTGGCGAACGCCGAGCGGGACATCCCCGCGGTTCGGGCCAGCTCGCCGACCGTCCACGAACGGCTCAGATCGGCGTGCAACTCCTGCATGGCGAGGGCCAGTCGGGGATCCCGGAGGGCGGCGACCCAGCCGACGCTGCCGCTCCCGACGTCCGCGCAGCAGGTGCGCAGGGCCTGGACGAAGAGCGCGTCGGACAGACGGCCCATGACGAATCCGGCGCCGAGCCGACGGGCCGAGCTCTCGTGCTCGATGAGCTCGAACGTGGCACGCAGCAGCTCGCCGGAGGCGTCGTCCGGGGGCAGCCGGAACAAGGGCGGCAGGAGCGCGAAGAGCGGTTCGGCGGCGACGGCGTCGAAAGTGAAGCGAGTGGAGAGGATCCGGGTCGGCTCGCCGTCCCCTCCGACTCGTACCTGGTGACCGGATGCCCGAGCCGCCAGGTCGTCGCAGTCGAGGATCTCGCTGTCGTCCGCGTCCCGCAGGGTGAAGCCCACGCCCGCGCGGACCAGGAAGCAGTCGTTCGGCTCCAGGCGCTGCGGCCGGTCCAGGACGTCCGAGTCGAGCCGGCACGAGCCGTCTGAGACGAGGATCAGCCGGGCCAGGTGCCGTGGGGGGAACGAGACGCCCCACGGCGCGTTCGCTTCCACTCGGACATATCGCGCGTCCTCGATCCTCATCGTGGCGAGGAGGTCGTCGACCGGATCCACGGAACCTCCTGGACGCTCTGCATCAAATTCTGGACGGAAAGATGCCGATCGTCCAGAACCGTCAGCCTACCGTGGCGGGAGTTCACGAAAGAGAGGCCGCGCATGCGTGCATTCACGGTGCGGGCGGGTGGTGGCCTGGCGCTCACCACCGACCGCCCGGTACCCGATCCGTCGGCGGGTGAGGTGCTGGTGAAGGTCAGGGCCACCTCGCTCAACGCCCGCGATCGGCTCATCGTCTCCGACAGCTACTCCGTCGACGTACGGGGACGCGTCCCGCTCTCCGACGGCGCGGGCGTCGTCGAGGCCGTCGGGGACGGGGTCTCGCGGTTCCGGGTCGGCGACCGGGTCGCGGGCACCTTCCATCCCACCTGGGTGTACGGCCCGTTCCCCGGATGGGGGGCGCTGCGTGGCACGCAGCGCGACGGGTGGCTCAGCGATCACGTCGTCCTCGACCAGCAGAGCCTGGTCCGCATCCCCGACCGGCTCTCCTTCGAGGAGGCGGCCACGCTGCCGTGCGCCGCGCTCACCGCGTGGTCGGCGGTGGCCGGGGTCGGGCCGGGCGACACCCTGCTCGTCCAGGGCTCGGGCGGTGTGTCGGTCTTCGCGTTGCAGTTCGCCCGCCTGGCCGGCGCACGTGTGGTGGCCACGACGTCCGACGACGACAAGGCCGAGCGCCTCCGCGCGCTCGGTGCGGCCGACGTCGTCAACTACCGGGAGACACCGCGATGGGGCGCGCGGGTGCGGGAGCTCACCGGCGGCGGCGTGGAACGCGTCCTGGAGATCGGCGGCGCCGGTACCCTCCCGCAGTCCGTCGAGGCCGTCGCCCACGGCGGCCAGATCGCCCTGGTCGGCAACCTCGCGTCGGGCAACGACATGGACGTGACCCACTTCTTCCGCCGGGCCGCGACCCTCAGGTCGATCAGCGTGGGCAGCCGCAGCGACTTCGAGCGGATGAACGGGGCCCTCGGCCGAAGCACGCTCCGGCCCGTCATCGACCGTGTCTTCCCCTTCGACCAGGCATCCGAGGCGTTCGCCCACTTCGAGCGGGGACCGCGCTTCGGGAAGGTCGTCATCGGCCACTGAGCCGGGCCGCTCGTCCGCCCACCCGGGCGGCATCACCGCCCGCGGATTCCGTTCGCGCGCAGGTGACCCGCGGAGGTGCCGCCTAGACGCGCGAGTTGCGCAGCGACTGCCACGCGGCGCCGGCCAGTGCGCGGGTCGCCCGCGGGACCGACAGGTGCTCGTGCTCGCGGTACAGGGCCCAGTTGTACTGCACCAGCGAGAGCTTGTTGGAGGACAGCGACCCCGCCTGGTTCGCCCTGTACACCGCGAGCGGCTCGGCCAGCCCGCGGGCGTCGGCGCCGTCCCGCATGATCGACAGCCACAGGGCGTAGTCCTGGCGCTTGCGCATCTCCGGCATCAGCCTCGTGCCCAGGGCCTTGTGGTCGTACATGGCGGTGAGAGCACCGATGTGGTCCTGGACCAGCATGGCGCGGTAGTCCACGTGCTCCCGCGCACGGATCACCCGGCCGTTCGGGACCCAGTCGGTGCTCTCGCCGTCGTAGTCGGCGTCCATCTTGAAGTACGAGGTGAACGTCAGCGGCGCACGGCCTTCCGCGGCGAAGGCGAGCTGCTTCTCGGTCTTCTCCGGCAGCCACATGTCGTCCGAGTCCAGGAAGGCGATGTAGTCCCCGCGGGCCCGCTCGATGGCGAGGTTGCGGGCCCGGCCCGCACCGCCCCGCTCGGGTGCGGACTCCGGCAGGACCCGCTCGTCCCGGGCGGCGAACTCGCGCAGCAGGTCCATGGAGCCGTCGGAGGACTGATCGTCGGTGACCAGTAGCTCCAGGTCGCCGTGGGTCTGCGTGAGTACCGACCGGACGGCCGCGCCGAGGGTGGCGGCCGAGTTGTACACGGGCATCACGACAGACACCAGGGGCACGGCACATCTCCTTGCTGGATCAGGAACAACGGTCCAATTCAAGCATCGCTGCCGAGCGGGGCCGACACGCAGGCGGCAGTCGCCGGCCGGGGCCGGACCGGGGCCGTCACGCGATCCGCGGAAAGCGGGCCTGCAGGGTCCAGACCGCCGGGTTGTCGGACAGGTCCTCGTGGAGGTCCGTGAGGTCGGCGAGCAGGTCCTGGAGGAAGTCGCGGGCCTCGCGGCGGAGTTCGGCGTGGGAGAAGGAGAGCGGGGGCTCGGAGGCCGGCAGCCACTCCGCCTCGATGTCGACCCAGCCGAAGCGGCGCTCGAAGAGCAGGCGGTCGGCGGACTCGGTGAAGTCCAGTTCCGCCCGCTGCGGCCGGGCCGCCCGGGAGCCCGCCGGGTCCCGGTCGACGCGCTCCGCGATGTCGCACAGCGCCCACGCGAAGTCGAGCACCGGCACCCATCCCCAGGCTGTGGACAGTTCCCGGTCCGCCTCGGTGTCGGCGAGGTACACGTCCCCGCAGAACAGGTCGTGCCGCAGGGCACGGACGTCCGCGCGGCGGTAGTCCGTCTGGGGCGGGTCGGGGAAGCGGGTGGAGAGGGCGTAGCCGATGTCGAGCACGCGGCGATGGTGTCACGGACGCGGGGCCGGACGCGGACGCGGAGGGTGCCGCGGACGCCGGGGCGCACCCGGGGCGGATGCGGGAGGGCGTTCACCGCATCCGTGGCCGGGAGTGGACGAACGCCCCAACCGCCCCGGGCGTACCGGGTTTTCCACAGGCACCTCCTGTCCCTATCCTCGTGCGTAATCCCGGTGCGCACGGTGTCGCCGGGGGAGAGGGAGCAAGCATGGACGGGTTGATACCGGGCGATCCCGAACGGATCGGCAGGTACCGGCTGCTCGGCAGACTCGGCGAAGGCGGCATGGGCCGGGTGTACCTGGCGCGCTCCGACCGGGGCCGGACGGTGGCCGTCAAGACCGTCCGGGAGGAGCTGGCCCGCATGCCGGACTTCCGGCGGCGCTTCTCCCAGGAGGTGAAGGCCGCGCAGCGCGTCGGCGGCGAGTGGACCGCGCCCGTGCTGGACGCCGACACCGAGGCGTCGACCCCGTGGGTCGCCACCGGGTACGTCGCCGGGCCCTCGCTCGCCGAGGTCGTCGACCGGCAGTACGGGCCGCTGCCGCCCTCCACCCTGCGGGTGCTGGCCGCCGGGCTGGTGCGGGCGCTGCAGGCCATCCACGCCGCCGGTCTCGTGCACCGCGACCTCAAGCCCTCCAACGTCCTGGTCACGATCGACGGACCCCGCGTCATCGACTTCGGCATCGCCCGCGCGCTGGACGTGTCCACGCAGTCCGCCGAGGGACTCACCGCGGCCGGTGCCGTCGTGGGGTCGCCCGGCTTCATGTCGCCCGAGCAGGTGCGCGGGGAGAAGGTGTCCTACGCGAGTGACGTCTTCTGCCTCGGCGCGGTGCTGGCCTACGCCGCGACCGGCCGGATGCCCTTCGGCACCGACGAGAGCGGGATGCACGCGCTGCTCTTCCGCATCGCGACCGAAGAGGCGAACCTGACCGGGATCTCCGAGCCCTGGCAGGGCCTGATCGCGGGCTGCCTGGTCAAGGACCCCGAGAAGCGCACCACGCTGGACGACCTGCTGACGTCGATCGAGGACCTGGAGGGCGCGGACGCCGCACCGGGCCGCGCCTGGCTGCCCGGCGAGGTGCTGGCCGAGCTGGGCCGGCACGCCGTCCAGCTCCTGGACAGCGAGGACCCGGAGGACCGGGTCCCGGTCGGGGCGCCCGCCGGGGGCTTCGGCCCGCCGCCCTCGCCGTACAGCCCGTCGACGCCGCCGCCGTGGCAGGGCCCCTCGCCGTACGCGGCGGGCCCGGGGTTCGCCCAGCCGTCGCCTTACTCCACCCCGCCTCCCGGACCCGGGCCCGCCACTCCCTCGCCGTACGGCCCGTCGGCCGCGCGCTCGGCGAAGCCGCTCGGCACGGCGCTGCAGGTGCTGTTCATCCTGTTCACCGGGCTGTCCCTGGCCCGGTTCAACCTCCTCACGGAGACCTACACCCGGCTCGGCGGGCTGTCCGAAGGGGCGACCACCAGATCCGTCGGCAACTTCACGTCGCTGCGGGCCCTGAATCTGGCGGCCGACATCGCGCTCGGGGCGCTGCAGCTCGCGCTGGTGATCGTGTGGGTGCTCTGGTTCCGCCGCGTGCGGCAGAACGCCGAGTCCTTCGCGCCGGGCCGCATCCGCTACCGGCTCGGTCTGGCGGTGGGCTCCTGGTTCATCCCCGTCGTCAACGTCTTCATGCCCAAGCAGATCGCCAACGACATCTGGACGGCGACGACGGGCAGTCCGCGGGGTGCCGGGCGGTGGCTGCTGCACACCTGGTGGTGGCTCTGGCTCTTCGAGCTCGGGATGTCGCTGAACGACTACAGCAGCTGGGACGAGGCGGAGTTCGCCGGGGACGCCATGGTGAGCGCCTTCAACGGCCAGGCCAGCAGCTTCCTCGGTGTCGTGAGCGCCGTGTTCGCCCTGCTCTTCGTCACCCGGCTCACCTCGCTCCAGCGCAAGCGCGTCGCCGGGACCGCCTGAGCGCCGCGGGCCGCGCCGGACGCGGTCAGCCCGGCGTCGCGGCCGCCGTGGCGCGGCGGACCGTGTCGCGCAGCAGGGCGCGACGGCGTTCGTGCTCTTCCGCGGGCTCCCCGGCGGTCGCCGCGTAGACGTTGCTGACCGGTGACCAGGCCATGGACATGGCGATGACGAGCGCCAGCACGTCGAACGGGTCCCCCCGGCGCACCCGCCCCGCCGCCTGGGCCTCGGCGATGGCCCGCAGTTTGGCGTCGTCGCGGCGGTCGGCGCCGTCGACCAGGTGCCCCGTCGGACGCCGCTCCAGCCGCGCCCAGGTGGCCAGCCGGATGAGATCGGGGCGGCGCAGGTACTCGTCGTAGAGGCGCACGGCCCAGTCCGCCAGGTCGTCGGCGTCGATCGGCACGACGTTCACGATCCGGTCCAGTGACGCGAAGAAGATCGCGTCGAAGAGCCCGTCCTTGCTGCCGAAGTAGGCGTACAGCTGCGCCTTGTTGGTGTGCGCGGCGGCGACGATCCGCTCGATCCGCGCCCCGGCGATCCCGTGCTCGGCGAACTCCCGCGTCGCGACGTCCAGGATGCGCCGGTGGGTGGCGGCTCCGCGCGAGGTCAGGGGCCGGTCGGGCAGGTCGGGCATGCCCGCAGGGTACCGCACCGCGAAACAGAACAGTTGGTTTGCCTTGCTCGCGGGATGCGTCTACCGTCAAACAGACAGAACAGTCTGTTTGCAGAGCGGGAGCGATGTCATGAGGACCACTGCGGGCTGGCAGGCGAAGAGCACGGACGGTACGGCGACGGTGTTGCGGCGGGCGCCGCTGGAGCGGCGCGACCTGCGCCCCGACGACCTCGCCGTCCGGGTGGACTACTGCGGCGTCTGCCACACGGACCTGCACGCCGTCCGGGGACGCGACACCGACGGCGGCCAGGGCGGCCCCCTCGTCCCCGGCCACGAGTTCACCGGCGTGGTGACCGCCACGGGACCCGGGGTCACCGCCTTCCGCACGGGCGATCCGGTCGCGGTCGGCAACATCGTCGACTCCTGCGGCGCGTGCGCGATGTGCCGGGCCGGCCAGGAGAACTTCTGCCACGACTTCCCGACCCTGACCTACGGCGGCACCGACCGCGTCGACGGCTCCACCACCCTCGGCGGCTACTCCCGGGAGTACGTCGTCCGCGAGCGGTTCGCGTACGCCCTCCCCGCCGGCCTCGACCCTGCCGGCGCCGCACCCCTGCTGTGCGCCGGCATCACCGTCTGGGAGCCCCTGCGGGCCCTCGGCGCCGGACCCGGCACCCGCGTCGCGGTGGCGGGGCTCGGCGGACTCGGCCACCTCGCGGTCAAGTTCGCCGTCGCCCTCGGCGCCGACACCACCGTGATCACCCGCTCACCGGAAAAGGCCGGCGACGCGCGTGCCCTCGGCGCCCACGGAGTCGTCGTCTCCACCGACCCGGAGCAGACGGCCGCCGCCCGCGACCGGTTCGACATCCTCGTCGACACCGTCCCCGCTCCGCACGACCTCGGCCCCTACCTGCGCATGGTCGCCCTGGACGGCACCCTCAGCAGCGTCGGACACCTCGGGCCGGTCACCGTCGAGACCTTCGACCTGCTGGCGGGCCGCAAGAAGCTCAGCTCCGCGGGCAGCGGCGGCAGCGGGTCGACCGCCGCCATGCTCGCCTTCTGCGCCGCGCACGGCATCACGGCCGACATCGAACTCCTCCCCTCGGCCCGGGTGAACGAGGCCCTCGACCGCCTGAGCCGCGGCGACGTACGCCACCGCTTCGTCCTCGACCTGTCCGACCTGGACTGACCTGCCCGGCCTCGTGCGGCGGGCGCTCTCACGACCGCCGCGGACGGCCCTCGCCGTGCAGCCAGGTCCGCCAGATCTCCGTGAAGTCCTCGTCCGGGGCCGACTTCTCGACGTACGCCGTGAAGTCGGCCGTGTCCGCGTTGCCGTGGCGGTGGGCCGCGGCCCAGCCCCGCAGGAGGGCGCGGAAGGCGTCGTCGCCGACGGCCCGGCGGATCTGGTGGAGGACCATCGCGCCGCGCTGGTAGACGGGGCTCGCGGAGATGTGCGCGGCGTCCGGCGGGTCCGCGGGCGGGAAGGACCAGACCGCGTCGTTCGCGGCCTCGTCCGGGTAGTACGTCCCGTCGTAAAGCGCGTCGAACGTCTGCTGCGCGCTGTCGCCGCCGTGGTCCTCCTGCCACAGCCACTCCGCGTAGGTGGCGAAGCCCTCGTTGAGCCACATGTCCCGCCAGGTCTTCGGGCTGACGGAGTTCCCGAACCACTGGTGGGTCAGTTCGTGGACGAGCAGGACCGTGTCCGGGGCGCCGGGGAAGTAGGGGCGGTTCTGGGTCTCCAGGGCGTACCCGGCGTCCCCGGCGCGGTCGACGATCGCGCCGGTGGAGGAGAAGGGGTAGGGGCCGAAGTTCTTCCGCGCCCAGTCCATGATCTCGGGGATCCGGGCCAGGACCTCGCGGCTCGCGTCGGCCTGCTGCGGGTCGACGGCCGTGTACACCGGCAGGCCGTCGCCGGTGCGGGAGCGGTCGGTCTCCCACCGGCCGACGGCGACCGTGACCACGTGGCTCGACACCGGCTCGGCGGCGTGCCAGGTGAACGTCGTACGGCCGGCGCGGGCCCGTTCGCCGCGCAACTCGCCGACGGAGACCGCGCCGAGGCCCTCCGGCACGGTCACCGCGAGGTCGTAGGCCGCCTTGTCGGAGGGGTGGTGGCTGCCGGGGAACCAGGCCATCGAGCCCGTCGGCTGCCCCAGCCCGACCGCGCCGTCGGCGGTGCGCAGCCAGCCCTCCTCGGAGGCGTCGGGGTCGGTGACCGTCACCGGCCGGCCCGAGTAGCGGACGGTCACCCGGAACGTCTCCCCGGCGTCCAGCGCGTCGGCCGGCCGCACGGTCAGCTCCTGCCCGGCCCGGTGGGAGCGGGCCTCCCGCCCGCCGACCGCGACCTTCTCGACGTCGAGGCCCTTGAGGTCCAGGTTGAAGGCCGACAGGCCGCGGGTCGCACGGGCGGTGATCGTCGCGAGGCCGGCGAGACGCCCCGTGCCCGGGTCGTAGTCCAGCTTCAGGTCGTAGTGGGCGACGTCGTAACCGCCGTTGCCCGCCTCGGGGAAGTACGGGTCGCCCGCACCCGGGCCACCGGGGCGGCCCCCGACGGCGCCGTCGCCACCGCACGCCGCGAGGGCGGTGAGGGCGGTGGCGGACGCGAGCAGGCGGGGGGTGCGCACCTCGTGATCCTATGGGGCGTTTCACGTGAAACGCCTGTTGGGGCGGGTGCCGGCGCCCGCTTCCCGGCGGCGGCCGAGCAGGCCCGTGTCGCTGGTGGCCGAGCACGCCGAAGGCCCCCCGGCCGGACGTCCGGGAGGCCTTCGAACGGAGTGGAACCGCGGGGCGGACGTCAGACGTTCACGCCGAAGTCCTGGGCGATGCCGACCAGGCCCGAGGCGTAGCCCTGGCCGACGGCGCGGAACTTCCACTCGGCGCCGTTGCGGTACAGCTCACCGAAGACCATGGCGGTCTCGGTGGCGGCGTCCTCCGACAGGTCGTAGCGCGCGATCTCGGCGCCGCCGGCCTGGTTGAGGATGCGGATGTAGGCGTTGCGCACCTGGCCGAAGTTCTGCGAGCGGTTCTCCGCGTCGTAGATCGAGACCGGGAAGACGATCTTCTCGATGTCGGCGGGCAGGCCGGCGAGGTTGACGTTGATCGCCTCGTCGTCGCCGTCGCCCTCGCCGGTGCGGTTGTCACCGGTGTGGACGATGGTGTTGTCCGGCGTCTGCTTGTTGTTGAAGAAGATGAAGTGGGCGTCGGAGTAGACCTTGCCCTCGGTGTTGACCGCGATCGCCGAGGCGTCGAGGTCGAAGTCGGTGCCGGTGGTGGTGCGGACGTCCCAGCCGAGCCCCACGGTGACTTCGGTCAGGCCCGGAGCCTCCTTGGTGAGCGAGACGTTGCCACCCTTGGACAGGCTTACAGCCATTGTTGGGAGTCCCTTCCCTCGTTTACGTACGGCAAGAAGCTACAGCTACCACCATGAACGCGAGAGGGGTCCGCAAGGTTCCACCCCTCTTTACTTTCTTTACCCAAGGCCGAGGGGCGAGGGGCCGGGGAGCGGCGGGCGGGGACGGCGGGGATATTCGGGTGACGTGGGACGCCCGGGAGCGGGAACATGGACGGCATGTCCGGTCCCCATGTCATCCGCGGCTCCGTCCTCCTGCCGGAGGCCGAGCTGGTCTGGCGTTTCTCGCGCTCCTCGGGGCCCGGCGGACAGCACGTCAACACCACGGACACCGCGGTGGAGCTGCGCTTCGACCTCGCGCGCACCGGGGCCCTGCCCGAGGTGTGGAAGCGGCGGGCGCTGGAGCGGCTGGCCGGCCGCCTGACGGACGGGATCGTCACCGTCCGCGCCTCCGAGCACCGCTCCCAGTGGCGCAACCGCGAGGCCGCCGCCGTACGCCTCGCCGCCCTCCTCGCCGAGGCCACCGCCCCTCCGCCCAGGCCGCGCAGGCCCACCCGCATACCGCGCGGCATCAACGAGCGCCGCCTCAGGGAGAAGAAGCAGCGCTCCCAGACCAAGCGGGGCCGCTCCCCGAAGGACTGGGACTAGGGGGCGCGGGGACCACTCGGGCTAGTCGCAGACTTCGACCGTCTTCACGAAGTCGAGCTTCTTCCGCAGTACGTAGCCGTTCGGGCTGCCCGAGAGCACCGCGTCGACCGTGCCGTAGAAGCGGTCGTCGACCGGCTCGGGATAACTCGCCACCTCCTGCCGGAAGAACAGGGTGCCGGAGGCCACGTCGCCGACGCGGTTGCCCTCGGCGTCCCAGATCTGCCCCTTCGCGGTGACCCGGTACTCCCGCTGCGTCCGGCAGTTCCGCGTCGGTGACGGCACGGGTGCGGCCGGCGGCCGGGAGGAGGCGGACGGGCCGGGCGCCGGGGCCGACGTCGAGGGTGCGGGCTCCACCGGCCGGGGCGCGGGCGGAGCGGCCGGGTGGCCGGTCGGGGACGCCTCCGTCGGACCGGGGCGCGGGTGGCGCGAGGGCGTGGGGCTCTTCGAGGGGCCGGGAACGACGGGCCCCGGAGCGGCGGACGCGGTGGTGCCGGGGGTCGGCGACGACTCCACGGCCGTGTCGTTGCCGCCGACGCACAGCACGGGGAGGGCCACCAGGACGGCGGTCCTCGCCAGCTTCCTCGCCCAGCCCCCGGCCTTCGGCGCGAAGGTGTTGTTCTGGGTGCTGCCGTCCCCGGCCGTGACGACCGACCGGTAGGCGAGGATCCAGTACCGCTTGTGCGGGGGCCCGGAGTCGGGACGGTGCTCGGCCACGGTCAGTTGAAGGTGTTGTGCTGCACCGCGTGGTCGCCGACCAGCACGCCCCTCGCGCCGGTCGCGACGACGTGGTACGTGGCGGCCGGTCCGGACCCGGCGGTCGCGGCACGCCCGCCCTCCGGCGCCTGCCCGCCGCGCTCGCCCTCGTCTGCGCCCGCGCCCGTGCCCTCGTCTGCGCCCGCGCCATCGTCCGCGCCCGCGCCATCGTCCGCGTCCGACGGTGCGTCGTCCGCCGCCGGCCGGCGGCGGCCCGGCAGGGTCAGCAGCCGGGCCGACACGTCCCGCACGACTCGCCGGACGGTCTCCGTCAGCCCCGCCGCCGCTCCGGCCGCCAGCGCCTCGGCCACCCGCTCCACCTCGGACAACTCTCCCCCTCACCGGGGCGCCGGCCGCACGACCGGCACCGCCCTGTCACGGCCCACTATCAAAGAGACGCCGCCCCGGCCCCTCCCACGGCGGCCGGGGCGAGGGTGCTGACCAGCGGGTACGCCGGAACGCTTTCGTCAGGACGAGTGACGCGGTGACGAGTAACACGGTGACGAGTGACGCGGTGGTGGACGCGGGTATCGGCGCGGAGCCTCACGCCGGTCGACGGCGCGCTCCTGGTCCGGACGGACCCGGATGCCGGGGGCGGGGGCCGAGGTTCGCGGAAGTGATCGCTTCCGGGCGCGCGAGGCCCGGGGACCCGCGCTCAGCCCAACTGCCGGTAGCGCCCCCGGAAGTACGTCAGCGGGCCCCCGTCCGCGCTCGGCAGGGCGGCGGTCAGGACGCGGCCGATGACGAGGGTGTGGTCCCCGGCGGGTACGCGCTGCTCGGTGCGGCACTCCAGGGTCGCGAGGGCGCCGCCCGCCAGGGGCGCCCCGGACGCCTCGCCCCGGGTGTAGGGGAGGTCCGCGAACAGGAGGCGGTCGCTGACCCGGCCCTTCATCGCGAACCGGCCGGCGATGTGGCGCTGGCTCTCGGAGAGCACGGAGACCGCCCACAGGGGCTGCTCGTCCAGCAGGTCGTCCATCCGGGAGCCCTCGCGCAGGCTGACCAGGACCAGCGGCGGGTCCAGGGAGACCGACAGGAAGGCGGTGGCCGTCATCCCGACGTCCTCGCCGCCCGGCGCCAGCGGGTCGTCGGGGTCCAGCGGCGGCTCCTGCGCGGTCACCAGGACCACGCCCGAGGCCAGCCGGGACATGGCGGCACGGAACTCCTCGTTGCTCACCCCCTCAGCATGCCCGGGGGCGGGCGGGGGGAACGGGGGCGGGTGGGACGCGGGTGACGGGAGAGGGGGAGTGTTCGGCACTCCGTCACGCTAATCTCCGTGGCACCGGCCCGGCATCGGGCTCCGGTCCGAACCGGGACCTAGGACCATGGAACGAGAGGTGCGCACACGCACAGAGTTTGCGTTCAGGAAACGCATAGGAAGAGCGCGGAAACAACACTCAATTGTTCATCTTTACCTGTGACTTGAGTCACAGGGAGCGATTATTGTTGACCCTGTGTACCGAGTGGGCAGCGCGCTGTGATTCAGTGGCGGGGAACCTGCAAGGCACCAGTCAGTACCGCAAGGGCACCATCAGCAACGGCGCCGAAGACAACCCTTGATTCGCTGCGAGGTCTCGGGGGGAGGGCGAGCATGGAGACCGAGTCGGAGCCCTATGTCCGCCTTGCGTCCCTGCGGCAACTGCACCAGGCCATGGCCGACATGAACAAGGCCCGCAGCCTGGCCGACACCCTGCAGGCCGTCGCCGACGGCGTCGTCCAGGCCCTCGGGTACGAGCTGGCCTGCGTCAACCTGGTCCGCCCCGACGGCGACCTCGTCGTCGCCGCCTTCGCCGGCAACCAGGCCGCCGAGGCCCTCATCACCGGCCGGGCGGGCTCCCGCGAGTCCTGGGACCGGCGCCTGGGCATGGGGCAGCAGTGGGGCGACCTGATCTTCATACCCCACAGCGAGGGCTGGGTCCTCGACGACGACGACGTCCCGCAGTGGTACACCGACGGACCCGCGCCCCGCTTCGAGGACGAGTGGCACCCCTCGGACCGGCTCTTCGCCCCGATGTACGCGCCCGGCCCACAGGGCGGCAGCAGCGGCGAGCTGATCGGCGTCCTCTCCGTGGACCGGCCGCGCAACGGCCGCCATCCCGGCGCCTGGGGCCGCGAGGCGCTGCAGATGTACGCCTTCCAGGCCGCCATCGCCGTCAGCAACGCCCGGCTGCGCTCCAACATGCAGCGCGCCCTGGTCCGCCTGGAGCGCGACCAGCAGGCCCTCAGGGCCAGCGAGGAAAGCTTCCGGCAGGCCTTCGAGTACGCCCCCTCCGGCATGGCCATCGCCGAGATGGGCGGCGACCAGCACGGCCGCATCCTGCGCACCAACGACGCCCTGTGCCGCCTCCTCGGCCGCCCCGCCTCCGCGATGCGCCGCTACGCCTTCTCCGACCTCGTGCACCCCGAGGACATCGGCACCCTGCTGCGCACCTCCGCCGAGGGCGGCCGGGCCGAGCTTCGCCTGGGCCGCCGCGACGGCAGCTACGTCTGGGTCTCGCTGCGCAACAGCGTCGTCGCCGACGCCGCCGACGGGCCCCGCTTCCTGCTCACCCACGTCGAGGACATCGAGGACCGCAAGCGCCACGAGCTCCAGCTCGCCCACCGCGCCTCCCACGACTCCCTCACCGGCCTGCCCAACAGCGCCGAGCTGCGGTCCCGCCTCGCCGCCCGGCTGTGCCAGCGGCCCCAGTCCCCGCACGCGGCCGTGGCCGACGCGATGGACGCCGCCTACGGGGGCTCCGCCGTGTTCGACTCCGGCGGCCACACCTTCGACTTCGGCGCCGCCGCCGAGCCCTACGGCGGCTTCGACCACCACGTGCACGCCGTCGCCCCCGAGGACGGCCGCGACGACGGCACCAAGGGGCTCGCGGTCCTCTTCTGCGACCTGGACGGCTTCAAGTCGATCAACGACCGCTTCGGGCACAACGCCGGCGACGCCGTGCTCATCGAGGTCGCCCGGCGGCTCAGCGGCGGCGTGCGCGACGGCGACACCGTGGCCCGGCTCGGCGGCGACGAGTTCGTGATCCTCGCCAACGGACTCGGCCTGGCCGACGCCCAGGACCTCGCCGCGCGGCTGCGGGGCGAGATCATCCAGCCGATCCGGGCCGAGGGCCGGGCCGTGCGCGTCGGCGCCAGCTTCGGCATCGGCTGGGCCCACTGCGGCATGACGGCGGACGAAGTCCTGAAGTCGGCCGACGAACGGATGTACGTCGAGAAACGATCTCGTCCCAAACAGCACCGCCGCGCCGGATGAACAGCAGGCCAGTGCCCTGATGCGGCCCGAGTCACCCGTTTGGGTCAGTGGGACCGGGTAGGCTCGCTCTCTCATACACCGGTACCGCACCACGCACCGCATCTGGTTAGGAGACCAAGGGATGACGCCCGGCAACAACGGCGCGAGCACGCCCGAGGACGACGACCCCTTCGGCTACCTCTACGCCGACGGGCAGGCCAACGGGGCCCAGCCGCCGTCCGGTGGCTACGGCTACCCGAACTCCGTCAACCGGGTGCGTCCCGTCGGCGCACGGCAGTACGGGGCACCGCAGGGCCAGACCGCGGCGACGGCGGCCTACGGCCAGGCCGCTCCGCCCCAGCAGGGCGCCTACGGCCAGCCGCAGGGGGCGTACGGGCAGCCGAACGCGCACTACGCCGCGCCGGAGACCTTCCCCGGCGGTGGCGGCCCCGGGGCCCCGCAGCAGCCGTCGGGCCGCGGCGGGGGCGGCGGGCGCCGCGGCCCCAACACCAAGGGCCTGCTGATCGGCGCGGTCGCGGTCGTCGCGGCCGTGGTCATCGGCATCGCCGTGGCCATGACGAGCAGCGGCTCCGAGGACGAGGGCGGCGACGAGGCGGGCGGCGACACCGCCCCCACCCAGTCCCAGAGCACCGACCCGAGCCCGTCGGCGAGCGACGGCGGCGACGAGGAGAGCGCCGAGCTGCCCTCCGTCGACGCGAAGGCGATGCGCCTGGGCGGCTCGGCCACGCTCGCGTCGGACATCGACGGCGCGGAGTCGGAGGGCGGCGTCTACGTCTCGGGCTTCAACCAGGTCGGCGCGAAGGTCACCTGGACCGTCAACGGCATCGAGAAGGCCGGCAGCTACCGGCTGAACGTGCGCTACGGCACCCCGGGCACCGACGCCGACGCGACCCTGGTGATCAACGGCAAGGCCTCGTCGCGCCCGATGAACATGAAGAACTTCGGCGGCACCCCCGAGGGCGACTGGGAAAAGGGCTGGAAGACCACCTGGTCCAACGTCAACCTCACCGAGGGCACCAACACGATCGAGCTGGCGTGCAACGAGGGCAACAAGTGCGACCTGGTCCTCGACCAGCTCTCCCTCTCCACCGAGTGACCGAGTGACCCGGCCGTGACCGGGCCCTGACCGGGGCCCGCGCTCACGCCGCGCCGGCCTCCGCCGTCACCTCGACGCCGCGGCCGAGCAGCTCCTCGTACGCCGTCCGGTCGAACTCGCCCGCCACCGGGGCCAGCACCGTCGCCGCCGACAGGGCCACCGCGCGGGCCAGCCGCTCGGGCCAGGGCAGGTGCTCGACCAGGCCGGAGAGCAGGCCCGCGACCGCCGAGTCGCCCGCGCCGGTCGGGTTGCCGTGCACATGGGCGGGGGGCGCCGCACGCCAGCGGCCCTCGGGCGTCACCGCGAGCAGGCCCTCGGGGCCCAGTGAGGCGATCACGGAGCGGGCGCCGCGCCGCCGGGCGGCCTGCGCGGCCCGCAGCGGCTCGTGGGAGCCGGTCAGCTCGGCCAGTTCGTCGGCGTTCGGCTTGATCAGGTCCGGGCGGCCGGCGAGCCCCCGCCGCAGCGGTTCCCCGCTGGTGTCGAGGAGCACCGGCACCTGGGCGGTCCGCGCGGCGCGCACCAGCCCGGCGTACGCGCCCACCGGCACGCCCGGCGGCAGGCTGCCGCACAGGGCCACGGCGGCGGCGCCGGACAGCAGGTCCTCGAACGCCTCCTGGAAGGCGCTCCACTCGGCGGCGGTCACGGTCGGTCCCGGCTCGTTGAGCTGAGTGGTGTCGCCGGTCAGCTCGTCGACGACGGCGATGGTGCGCCGGGTCGCCCCGGCCACCGGCATCAGCGCGTCGCTCACGCCGGGCACGCCGGTCAGCCCCTCGCGCACGACGTCCCCGGTGGTGCCGCCCGCGAAGCCGGTGACGGTCACCTCGTGCCCCAGGGCGGCCAGGACGCGGGCCACGTTCAGGCCCTTGCCGCCGGGCCGCTCGGTCACCTCGGTGATCCGGTGCGAGGCGTGCGGCCGCAGGCCCCGGACGCGATAGGTGATGTCGAGCGCGGTGTTCAGTGTGACGGTGACGATCACCTGGGCCGACCTCCCCCGCTCGCCCGCGGCTGTGGTGCATGCGTGTACGTGTGCGGAAAGGCGTGTTCCGCGGACACGATCATGCCAAATGGACGGCGACGAGCCCAGTCCCAGGTCGGCCACTGTGGTCCGAGCGGGGATCACAGCGTCCCCCGTGCCGGTCCGGGGCGGCGTCCGGCACGGGGACGACCGGTCAGCCCCGGCGCGGATCGACCACCCAGGCGCCCCGGCGCATCACGCCCACCAGGTCGAAGGCGTCGTCCAGGACGACCAGGTCGGCGTCCTTGCCGGGCTCCAGGGAGCCGGTCCGGTCGGCCAGGCCGAGCAGCCGGGCCGGGTTGGCGGAGATCGCCGCGACGACGTCCTCGACGGGCAGCCCGTCCACCGTCACCGCCCGCTTGAAGGCGCGGTCCAGGGTGAGCGTGGAGCCCGCGATCGAGTCGCCCTCCACCAGCCGGGCGACGCCGTCCGCGACCTCGACCTCCAGCGGGCCGAGCCGGTAGCGACCGTCGCCGAAACCGGCCGCGTCCATCGCGTCGGTGATGAAGGCGACCCGGGCGGCACCCGCGTGGTGGAAGGCCAGCTGGAGCGCCGCCGGGTGCAGGTGCGTGCCGTCGTTGATCAGCTCGACGGTGACCCGCTCGTCCTCCAGCAGCGCCGTGACGGGGCCGGGGGAGCGGTGGCCGATCGGCGGCATCGCGTTGAACAGGTGCGTGGCGACGGACGCGCCCGCGTCGACGGCCCGGAGCGTCTGCTCGTACGTCGCGTCGGTGTGCCCGACGGCCGCGATCACGCCGTGCTCGACGAGCAGCCGTACGGAGTCCAGGCCGCCCGGCAGCTCGGTCGCCAGCGTCATCATCTTCGCGTGGCCGTGCGCCGCGTCGACCAGCTTGCGGACCTCGGCCGGGTCCGGGTCGCGCAGCAGCTGGGCGTCGTGCGCGCCCTTGCGGCACGGGGAGATGAACGGCCCCTCGAAGTGGATTCCGGCGATGTCGCCCTGCTGGGCCAGCTCGGCGAGCATCCCGGCGTGCCGGGCGAGGAAGTCCAGGTCGCCGGTGACGGCGGAGGCGACGGTCGTGGTGGTGCCGTGCCGGCGGTGGGTCTCGACGCCCTTCAGGACCTCCTCGGCGGTGCCGCCGGCGAAGGACGCGCCGCCGCCGCCGTGGTTGTGGACGTCGACGAAGCCGGGGACCACCCAGTGGCCCGACACGTCGACGACCTCGGCCTGCGGGGGCGCCGTGTCCGCGATCCGCGTGCCGTCGACGATCACGCGGCCGTCGTCCACGGTCCCGGTGGGCAGTACCACCCGGGCACCGGCCAGAACCTTGCTTGGGGCCATCAGGTGGTTACCTCCGGGTCAGTCACGGTCGTGGGAGCGGTGCGGTGCGGGCCGGCGCCGTCCGGTTCGGTCCGCTGCGGTCCGGGGCCCTGCGGTCCGGGGCCCTGCGGTCCGGCGCCGAGCAGGTCCCAGGCCATCAGCCCGGCCCCCAGGCAGCCGGCGGTGTCGCCCAGCGCCGCCGGGACGATGCCCGGCAGCTCCTGGAAGGTGACGCGGCGCCGGACGGCGTCCCGCAGCGGTGTGAACAAGGTTTCCCCCGCCTCGGCGAGGCCGCCACCGACGATCAGGACGCGCGGGTCCAGCAGAGTGAGCGCGGTGACCAGCCCGTCGGCGAGCGCGTCCACGGCGTCCTGCCAGACGGCGAGCGCGCGGGGGTCGCCCGACGCGACGGCCTTGGCGCAGTCGGCGGCGTCCGCGTCCGGGGCGCCGCAGGCCCCGGCCCACGCCTGGCCGACCGCCGACGCGGACGCGTACCGCTCCAGACAGCCGCGCTGCCCGCACGGGCACGGGATGCCGCCGGGGCGCACGACGACGTGGCCGATCTCCCCCGCGAAGCCGTGGGCGCCCGACTCCACCCGGCCGTCGATGCCGATGGCGCCCGCGATGCCCGTGCCCAGCGGCACGAACAGGAACCGGTCGGCGCCCCGGCCGGCCCCGATCCGCCCCTCGGCGAGCCCGCCGGTGCGCACGTCGTGCCCGAGGGCGACCGGCACCGAGCCGAGCCGGTCGCCGAGCAGCGCGCGCAGCGGCACGTCGCGCCAGCCGAGGTTGGCCGCGTACACGGCGACGCCCTGCTCGGCGTCGACGATGCCGGGGACGGCCACACCCGCGGCGACGGCGGGCTCGCCGAACCGGTCGGCGCCGTAGGCGCGCAGCTCGGCGGCGAAGTCGAGGATGCCCGCGACCACCGCCTCGGGCCCGCGCTCCCGGCCGGTGGCCCGGCGGGCCTGGTGCAGCAGCTCGCCGTCCGGTCCCGCCAGGGCGGCCTTCATCCCGGTGCCGCCCACGTCGAGGGCGATGACATGTCTCACGGGGGACAGTGTGGCCCGTGGACCCGCGAGAGGTCTAGTCCACTGCTGTGGTGTAGACCTTAATCCGTTAAACGGACAAGTGCATGAGTAAATGCAGGGTTGGGGAACAAGCGTGCAGCGGCGTAGGACTGGAACGATCGCGGTGGTGTCCGCGCTGGGCATGACGGCGGCCCTCGGCGGCTGCGGCCTGACCGGCGGCTCGGACGAGGTGACCCTGAAGCTCGTGGCCGCCGACTACGGCGACAGCAAGGACAACAGCTCCCAGAAGTACTGGGACGAGCTGGCCAAGTCCTACGAGGCCAACCACCCCGGCGTGCACGTGGACGTCACCGTCCACTCCTGGAACGACGTCGACCGCGAGGTCCGCGACATGGTCGAGGCCGGCGACGCACCCGACATGGCGCAGATCGGCGCCTACTCCGACTACGCGGACAAGGGCCTGCTCTACCGCGCCGACGACGTGCTCTCGATCCCGGTCCAGGCGAACTTCGTCTCGCAGCTCGCCGGCGCCGGACAGGTCAACGGGACCCAGTACGGGCTGCCCTTCGCCGCCTCCACCCGCGTGCTCTTCTACAACAAGACCCTCTTCGACAAGGCCGGCGTCACGCCGCCCACGTCCTGGGACGACCTCGCGAAGGCCGCCGAGGCACTCGACGACGAGGGCGTGAAGTACCCGTACGCCCTGCCGCTGGGACCCGAGGAGGCGCAGGCCGAGACGATGCAGTGGATGCTCAGCGGCGGGGGCGGCTACACCGACGACCTCGGCACCTACTCCGTCGACTCGCCGCAGAACGCCACCACCTTCACCTGGCTGCGGGACGAACTGGTCGGCAAGGGCCTCACCGGCCCCGTGGCGCCCGGCGAACTCGACCGCGCCGACGCCTTCGCCGCCTTCGCCAACGGCGACGTCGGCATGCTCAACGGCCACCCCTCGCTGATGAAGATGGCCGGCGACAAGGGCGTGAAGTACGGCATGGTCACGACCCCCGGCGCCGACGGGGAGAGCAAGAGCACCCTCGGTGTCTCCGACTGGATGACGGCCTTCAAGAGCAACGGCCACCAGGAGGAGATCGGCGACTTCCTCGACTACGTCTACAGCGACGAGAACGTCCTCGACTTCTCCCGCGAGTACAACCTGCTGCCGGTGACCACCTCGGCCTCCCAGGCCATGAGCGGCTCCGAGGAGGACAAGAAGCTCAAGCCGTTCCTCGACGAGCTGCTGCTCTCCGAGCTGTACCCGGTCGACAAGACCTCCTGGGCCTCGGTCAGCGCCGCCGTCAAGAAGCAGATCGGCCAGGCGGTCGCCCCCGGCGGCAACCCCGAGGACGTGCTCGCCCGGATCCAGACCACCGCGTCGCAGGCGGGCAGCGCCGAGTAGCGGGCCGGGGGCACCGGGGAGACGGGCCGGTGTCGGTGGCGGGCGCTACGGTGCCGTACATGGACCCGGGACAGCTGGCCGTCAGGGAGCGGAACATCCTCGCGCTGGAGCGCCGGGGCTTTCCCGGCCCCGGCGCGAAGGAGCGCGCGATCCGCGAGGAGCTGGGCCTGGCCCCCGTGCGCTACTACCAGCTCCTCAACGCCCTCCTCGACGACCCCCGCGCCCTGGCCGCCGACCCGGTGACGGTCAACCGCCTGCGCCGGATACGGGAGTCCCGCCGCGCGGAGCGGTGACCGGCGAGCGGGGCGGGCCACGCGTGGGACGGGTCGGGGCGGGATAGGTTCGCGGTATGGGCAGCCACCAGGACTCCACCCGAGACGACTCCCCACACACCCTGCCGACGCCCGCGACGGCGGCCGGACGCGAGGGGCTCGACGCCCTCCTCGCCGGCCCCGGCCGCGCGGTCGTCGCGCTGGACTTCGACGGCACCCTCGCCCCGATCGTGCCCGACCCCGACCGCGCCCGCGCCCACCCCGGCGCCGTACCGGCCCTCGCCGCCCTCGCCCCGAAGGTCGCCTCGATCGCCGTGATCACCGGGCGTCCCGCCGAAGTGGCCGTCCACCACGGAGGCTTCGCGGACGCCCCCGGCCTCGACCACCTCGTCGTCCTCGGCCACTACGGCGCCGAGCGCTGGGACGCCGCCACCCGCACCCTCACCACGCCCGAACCGCACCCCGGCGTCGCCGCCGTCCGCGCCGAGCTGCCGGGGCTCCTGGACCTCTCCGGGGCCGGGCCGGGCACGTGGACCGAGGACAAGGGCCACGCGGTCGCCGTCCACACCCGCCGCGCCCCCGCACCGCAGGCCGCCCTCGACGCCCTGCGCGCCCCGCTCACCGACCTGGCCGCCCGCCACGGACTGATCGTCGAACCGGGCCGCCTGGTCCTCGAACTGCGCCCGCCCGGCATGGACAAGGGCGCCGCCCTGCGCTCCCACGTCCACGCCCTGGGCGCCGGGTCCGTCCTCTTCGCCGGCGACGACCTCGGCGACCTCCCGGCCTTCGCGGCGGTCGACGCCCTCCGCGCCGAGGGCACCCCCGGCCTCCTGGTCTGCAGCGGCAGCGACGAGGTGACGGAGCTGAGGAAGCGCGCGGACGTGGAGGTGGCCGGTCCGGCCGGAGTGGTGGGCCTGCTGGCCGCCCTCGCGCACCGGCTGCCCTGAGACGGCGGCACGGGCGGTTCCCCCGCGCGTCCCAGGCGTGTCCTGACCGGCACCCGCCCGGAGCCGCAGTCGGGCGCCACGCCACCCGGCACCCCGAAGGAGGACGGGGCGAAGTACACGGACCAGGTCGACTACGCGGGCGACCCGAGGCCGAACGCCGGGATCAACTCGGTCGGCGAGGAGAGCGGCTACTGCCCGCCGGTCCAGGGCGAGTAGACGCAGACCGTCCCCGCCCCGTCCCCGCTCCTCGGCCCCAGCCGCCCCTCAGCCGCGCAGGGCCTCCAGCTGGTCCAGGAACCACCGTGCCGGGGGCAGCGCGGTGCCGGCGGCCGCCAGCCGCTTCGACCGCTCGGCCCGTTCCCCGGCCGGCAGGCCGAGCGCCTCGTGCAGCGCCTCCGCCGTGCCCGTCACGTCGTAGGGGTTGACGACCACCGCGTCCTCGCCCAGTTCCTCGTACGCCCCCGCCTCCCGCGACAGCACCAGCGCGCACCCCGCGTCGGAGACGACCGGCACCTCCTTGGCGACCAGGTTCATCCCGTCCCGGACCGGGTTGACGAGCGCCACGTCCGCCAGCCGGTAGGCCGCCAGCGACCGCGCGAAGTCGTCCTCCAGGTTCAGCACGACCGGCGTCCAGTCCGCCGTGCCGAACTCCTCGTTGACCGCCTCGGCGACCCGCCGCACCTCGGCCGTGTAGTCCCGGTACACGGCGAGGTCCTGGCGCGAGGGGTAGGCGAAGGCGACGTGCACCACCCGCTCCCGCCACTCGGGCCGCCGCGTGAGCAGCTCCCGGTAGGCCAGCAGGCCCCGGACGATGTTCTTGGACAGCTCGGTCCGGTCCACCCGCACGATCGTGCGGCGCGCCCCGCCCTCCGGCATGGTGCCGATCTCGTCCCGGAGGGCGGCCATCCGCTCGTCGACGTCGGCCTCGTGCGACCGCTTCCGCAGGAAGTCCGCGTCGCCGCCCAGCCCGTGCACGCCGATCTCCGTGGAGCCGAGCCCGCCGGCGAGCGCGTCGCAGCAGGCGGTGAACGCGTCGGCCCAGCGCCGGGTCAGGAAACCGAGCCGGTCCGCGCCGAGCATGCCGCGCAGCACCTGCCCGGCGATGTCGTCCGGCAGCAGCCGGAAGTAGTCGACCGGCGCCCACGGGGTGTGCGAGAAGTGGCTGATCCTGAGGTCCGGCCGCAGCTCGCGCAGCATCCCCGGCACCAGCGTCAGGTGGTAGTCCTGCACCATCGCGGCCGCGCCCTCGGCCGCCTCCTCGGCCAGCGCCTCGGCGAAGGCACGGTTGTACGCCTCGTAGGAGGCCCACTGCCGCCGGAACTCCGCGTCGAAGACCGGCTCCAGGGGCGTCTGGTACAGCATGTGGTGCACGAACCACAGCACCGAGTTCGCGATGCCGTTGTACGCGTCCGCGTGCACGTCGGCCGGTACGTCCAGCATCCGCACGCCGTCCTCGCCGACCCCGCGCCGCACCGCCTCGCGGTCGCCGTCGCCCAGCGCCGAGCAGACCCACAGCGCCCCGGCGTCCGGGCCGATGGCCGACAGCCCCGAGACCAGGCCGCCACCACCCCGTTTGGCGTGCAGCGAACCGTCCTCGCGCACCTCGTACGAGACCGGCCCCCGATTGGAGGCGACCAGCACCTGAGCAGCACCGAAGCTTGAAGCCATAGCCCTCAACCTAGCCCGGCCCCCGAAGCCTCAAACGTGGGCACGCGCCACTCCGGCTGCGATTCGGTCACGCATCTTGTGTGAAACATGTGAAGAACATGAAACTGTGTGGTGAGCATTTCAACGTTTCGGGGGGTGGGCGCCATGCCCAGACGCATACGCACGCACGGGGGCACGGGCGGAGGCCGGGGCGGCGGCACGGGCGGGCGCGGGCCCGGCGGCGCGGTGGCGCTGCTCGCGGTCTGCGTACTGGCCCTGGCCGGCTGCGGGGGCGGGGACGGCGGCGACCCGCCCAACGACGCGGGGCCCCTGACGGCCCCGGCCACCGCCACGGCCACTCCCACCGCCACCCCCACCCCGAGTGACAGCCCCACGCCCGAGGCGTCCCCCAGCACCGAGCCCCCGGCCCCCGCCACGCTCCCGGACCTCACCGGCCGCAGCGTCGGAGCGGCCGTCCTCGCCGCCGAGAAGGCAGACGTCGACTACACCGTGCGCCTCCAGGGCACCGGTCGGCAGGCATCCTCCTGGGGCAGCGGCGAGAAGGTCTGCGAGCAGAGCGGCGGCCCCGGCACCGCGACCTTCACCGTCCCCCGCGACGGCCGCGACTGCGACGGACGCCTGCTGCACACCCCGAAACCGACCCCGAAGCCGTCGAAGACGCGGGAGAGCGGCACGGGCGGAACAAGCGGTGGGACCAGCGGCGGGACCAGCGGCGGCACGACCGGCAGCGGCGCCTGCGAGCTGATGAGCCCCGCCGGCAACTGCTACGCCGACGGACAGTTCTGCGCCAAGAAGCACCGCGGCCTGAGCACCCACGGCCGCGGCGGCGAGTACCTGACCTGCCGGCAGGACTCCGGCGGCGTCTGGCGCTGGTCGGACGGCGTCCCCGGCTGACGCGCGGGTGAGGGGCGGCGGGCCTCAGGCCACCCGCCGGGCCGCGTACTCCGCGATCTCCGCCATCGGGGGCCGCTCCTCGGTGTCCACCGCGTAGGTGCGCGGCTCGAAGCCGTCGGCGCCCCGCTCGAACTGGGTGAGCGTCGGCCGGACCAGGTGGCCGCGGGCCAGCCGGAGCTGGGCGGTGCGGTAGATCGCGGCGGCCATCCGGCCGAGTGCCCGCCCGTCCTGGTGGCGGTGGACGCGGACCCCGACGTCGACCTGCGCGAGCGCGTCCAGGCCCACCAGGTGCAGGGAGTCGACCAGCATGCCCAGCTCGACGCCGTAGCCGACGGGGAAGGGGAGCCGTTCCAGCAGGGAGCGGCGGGCCGCGTACTCGCCGCCGAGCGGCTGGACGAACCCGGCCAGCCGCGGCCAGTGCAGGTTGAGCAGCGGGCGGGCCACCAGCTCCGTGACCCGGCCGCCCTCCCCGGGAGCCGTCCGGCCGGCGGCCGGCCCGTCGGACACGGTGAGCGGACGGTCGTACATCGCCTTGACGAGGTGCACGTCCGGGTCGGTGAGCAGCGGGCCCACGATCCCGGAGACGAAGTCGGGGGAGAACGCGCGCAGGTCGGCGTCGACGAAGCAGACGATGTCGCCGCCGGTGACCAGCAGCGAACGCCACAGCACCTCGCCCTTGCCCGGCACCGCCGGTATGCGCGGCAGGATGGCGTCGCGGTGCACGACGCGCGCGCCGGCCGCCGCCGCCACCTGCGACGTACGGTCGCTGGACCCGGAGTCGACGACCACGATCTCGTCGATGAGCGGTGCCCGCTCCATCAGCTCGCGGCGGATCACCGCGACGATCCCGCCGACCGTCGCCTCCTCGTCGAGCGCGGGGAGGACCACGCTGACCGACTGCCCGGTGGCGTGCTTGGCGGCCAGAAGCCGCTGCAGCGGCCGGTCCCCGGCGGACCAGGAGCGGGCGTTCAGCCAGCGCTCGACTTCTTCCAGCACGGTCGGGGGCTCCTTCACGATCTTCTCTGGCCGATCTTCTGCGGTCCGCTGTGATGCATCTCGCGGTGCGGACGGCTGTCTCAACCGCCCTGGCCTTCGGTTACAGTCTTGAACAACGCGTGGGACCACCGCATGCCGGGGTCACCGCGCACCACGGAAGAACAGCACCTCCGAAGAACAACTCCATACCGCTCATCCAGAGGGGCAGAGGGATACGGCCCGTTGAAGCCCCGGCAACCCTCCAGTCGGTTCTTGTCGCACATCGGTTTCTGTCACACCGGTACGGCGAGGCTCCCGACTAGGGAAGGTGCCAAATCCGTCTCACGGCGAGATGCGTCGTGAGGAAGATGAGGAGAAAGGGCCTCGCCTCCATGGCTGTGCAGACTGCCGAAACCACCACGAACTCCGCGAACACCGTCGATCTCGGCCCCGCCGCCGCGCTGAGCTGCCGGGAATGCGGGCATCAGGTGCCGCTGGGACCGGTCTTCGCCTGCGAGGAGTGTTTCGGCCCGCTCGAGATCGCCTACGACTTCTCGGCGTACGACACCGAGGAACTGCGCCGGCGCATCGAGGCCGGCCCCGCGAACATCTGGCGCTACGCCCCTCTCCTGCCCGTCCCCGCCGACGTGGCCGACAAGCCGAACATCAACCCCGGCTGGACCAAGCTCGTCAAGGCCGACAACCTCGCCCGCGAGCTGGGCGTCACCGGCGGCCTGTACGTCAAGGACGACTCCGGCAACCCCACGCACTCCTTCAAGGACCGCGTCGTCGCCCAGGCCATCGAGGCCGCCCGCGCCTTCGGCTTCACCACCCTCTCCTGCTCCTCCACCGGCAACCTCGCCGGCGCCGTCGGCGCCGCCGCGGCCCGGGCCGGCTTCCGCTCCTGCGTGTTCATCCCGCACGACCTGGAGCAGGGCAAGGTCGTCATGGCCGCCGTCTACGGCGGCGAGCTGGTCGGCATCGAGGGCAACTACGACGACGTGAACCGCTTCTGCTCCGAGCTGATCGGCGACCCGGCCGGCGAGGGCTGGGGCTTCGTCAACGTCAACCTGCGGCCCTACTACGCCGAGGGCTCCAAGACCCTGGCGTACGAGATCTGCGAGCAGCTCGGCTGGCGGCTGCCCGACCAGCTCGTCGTGCCGATCGCGTCCGGCTCCCAGCTGACGAAGATCGACAAGGGGCTGAAGGAGCTGATCGCGCTCGGCCTGGTCGAGGACCGGCCGTACAAGATCTTCGGCGCGCAGGCCAAGGGCTGCTCGCCGGTCTCCACCGCGTACAAGGCCGGCCACGACGTGGTCCGCCCGCAGAAGCCGGACACCATCGCCAAGTCGCTGGCCATCGGCAACCCGGCCGACGGCCCCTACGTCCTCGACATCGCCCGGCGCACCGGCGGCGCCGTGGAGGACGTGACCGACGAGCAGGTCGTGGACGCCATCAAGCTGCTCGCCCGCACCGAGGGCATCTTCGCGGAGACGGCGGGCGGGGTGACCGTCGGGGTGACGAAGAAGCTGATCGACGAGGGCGTCCTCGACCCGTCGCTCACCACCGTCGTCCTGAACACCGGCGACGGTCTGAAGACCCTCGACGCGGTGGCCGGCACCGGCCTCACCGCGACCATCCGCCCGAACCTGGACTCCTTCCGAGAGGCTGGCCTCGCATGAGCGTGACCGTTCGTATCCCGACCATCCTGCGCACCTACACCGGCGGCAGGGCCGAGGTCAGCGCCGACGGCGCCAACCTCGGTGAGGTCATCTCCGACCTGGAGAAGAACCACACCGGCATCGCCGCCCGGGTCCTGGACGACCAGGGCAAGCTGCGCCGCTTCGTCAACGTCTACGTCAACGACGACGACGTCCGCTTCGAGCAGGGTCTGGAGACCGCGACGCCGGACGGCGCGGGCGTTTCGATCATCCCGGCGGTCGCCGGCGGCTGACACGCCTCGTAGTGCCGATTGCCCTCTCCGTAAGAGAAGCGGAGGGGGCAATTCCATGTGGTTGAGCGCGGTAGAGTTGGGGAACGCGCTCCCGATCGCCACATCGGGAACCCTGAATTCCTGCCGCTCGCCCGACAAGAAGTAGCCAAAGTGTGGGCGTCTTTCGCGGCTTTTGTGCCTTTTATGTGACCCGACTTGACCCGAATTCAGGCGAAAGTTCGCTAGATTCCGGACCGGGTACGTCCTAATTTCTCGTCCGATTGACCTGTTGCAGACGGCAGTTGGACAGATACATTCAGCCGCGGTCGACGCGTTCCGGCGCACGCCCCCAGTCGTGGGGGGCGAGGTCTGACCCGGATTCGCGAAGTGCGGATCTGTGCAAGGGCCAGTAATAGGGGAGTTAGGCATGGCTCAGGGCACCGTCAAGTGGTTCAACGCGGAGAAGGGGTACGGCTTCATCGCGGTCGACGGTGGTGCGGATGTTTTCGTCCACTACAGCGCGATTCAGATGGACGGCTACCGCACCCTCGAAGAAGGCCAGCGGGTCGAGTTCGAGATCTCGCAGGGTCAGAAGGGCCCGCAGGCCGACATGGTGCGCCTCAGCGCCTGAGACGTCCGGCCACCGCAGCACCGGTCTTCAGTCCGAAGGGCCCGTACCCGCTGGGTACGGGCCCTTCGGGCTGTTCGCGGGCGGCCCCGGCCCCGCCGGGCCGCTGTTCGCGGGCGGCTGAGCGGGGCCCCCGATCCCCGAGAGGCGCTTGCACTCGGCATGGTCGAGTGCTAATCATTGCGTTAGCACTCTGAAGGTGAGAGTGACAACGAAGGACCGGGTCGGTGAGGCCCGCAGGCCGGGTGGGGAAGGAACCACAAGGCCGGCGAGCCGTCCGTCGCGGGCGCGGGCGCGGTCCGAAGGAATCACCCCCAGTCCTGGAGGGACCACTTCACATGGCCAAGATCATCGCGTTCGACGAGGAGGCACGGCGCGGCCTCGAGCGCGGCATGAACCAGCTCGCGGACGCCGTCAAGGTGACGCTCGGCCCCAAGGGCCGCAACGTCGTCCTCGAGAAGAAGTGGGGCGCCCCCACGATCACCAACGATGGTGTCTCCATCGCCAAGGAGATCGAGCTCGAGGACCCGTACGAGAAGATCGGCGCCGAGCTGGTCAAGGAAGTCGCCAAGAAGACGGACGACGTCGCCGGCGACGGTACGACCACCGCGACCGTTCTCGCCCAGGCCCTGGTCAAGGAAGGCCTGCGCAACGTCGCGGCCGGCGCCAACCCGATGGCCCTGAAGCGCGGTATCGAGAAGGCCGTCGAGGCCGTCTCCGCCGCCCTGCTCGAGCAGGCCAAGGACGTCGAGACCAAGGAGCAGATCGCCTCCACGGCCTCGATCTCCGCCGCCGACACCCAGATCGGCGAGCTCATCGCCGAGGCCATGGACAAGGTCGGCAAGGAAGGCGTCATCACGGTCGAGGAGGCCCAGACCTTCGGTCTGGAGCTGGAGCTCACCGAGGGCATGCGCTTCGACAAGGGCTACATCTCGGCGTACTTCGCCACCGACATGGAGCGTATGGAGGCGTCGCTCGACGACCCGTACATCCTGATCGCCAACTCCAAGATCGGCTCGGTCAAGGACCTGCTGCCGCTCCTGGAGAAGGTCATGCAGTCGGGCAAGCCGCTGCTGATCATCGCCGAGGACGTCGAGGGCGAGGCCCTGTCCACCCTGATCGTCAACAAGATCAAGGGCACCTTCAAGTCCGTCGCCGTCAAGGCTCCGGGCTTCGGCGACCGCCGCAAGGCCATGCTCGGCGACATCGCCATCCTCACGGGCGGCGAGGTCATCTCCGAGGAGGTCGGCCTCAAGCTGGAGAGCGCGTCCCTGGACCTCCTGGGCCGCGCCCGCAAGGTCGTCATCACCAAGGACGAGACCACCATCGTCGACGGCGCCGGCTCGACCGACCAGGTCAACGGCCGCGTCAACCAGATCCGCGTCGAGATCGAGAACAGCGACTCGGACTACGACCGCGAGAAGCTCCAGGAGCGCCTGGCGAAGCTGGCCGGCGGCGTGGCCGTCATCAAGGCCGGTGCCGCCACCGAGGTCGAGCTCAAGGAGCGCAAGCACCGCATCGAGGACGCCGTCCGCAACGCGAAGGCGGCCGTCGAGGAGGGCATCGTCGCCGGTGGTGGCGTGGCCCTGCTCCAGGCCTCCTCGGTCTTCGAGAAGCTGGACCTGACGGGTGACGAGGCGACCGGCGCCAACGCCGTGAAGCTCGCCCTGGAGGCCCCGCTGAAGCAGATCGCCGTCAACGGCGGTCTCGAGGGCGGCGTCGTCGTGGAGAAGGTCCGCAACCTGACCGTCGGCCACGGCCTGAACGCCGCCTCCGGTGAGTACGTCGACATGATCGCCGAGGGCATCATCGACCCGGCGAAGGTGACCCGCTCTGCCCTGCAGAACGCCGCCTCCATCGCCGCGCTGTTCCTCACCACCGAGGCCGTCATCGCCGACAAGCCCGAGAAGGCCGCTGCCGGCGGCGCCCCGGGCGGCATGCCGGGCGGTGACATGGACTTCTGATCGACCGCTTCCGGTTGATCGGCCGTTCCGCACGAACCGAGGGCGGCACTCCCTGTCAGGACAGGGGGTGCCGCCCTCGGGCGTTCCCCTCCCACGGGACGAGATGTGGGGTGGATCACTCCCGGGACTGCGGCGCGGGCGGAATGCGGCGCGGGGGAGGCGGGTTTCCCGGAGGTGCGGTACATGCGTGCGCACATACTGCATGCGCGGCACATTTCAGTCGGCCCCTCCCCATTGCCCGCAGTCGGCACCCCCGATCGCTCACCGAAGGAGTCCCCACGTGACCGCCACCCCCGTCGAGTCCGCCTCCCGCGCCGCCCGGCTCCTCGCCCGCCCCACCACCATCAACGGCCTCACCGTGCCCAACCGCATCGCCATGGCGCCGATGACCCGGATGTTCTCCCCGGGCGGCATCCCCGGTGAGGACGTGGTCTCGTACTACGGGCGCCGCGCCGCCGCCGGTGTCGGCCTCATCGTCACCGAGGGCACCTACGTCGGCCACGACTCCGCCGGGCAGAGCGACAGCGTGCCCCGCTTCCACGGCGAGGAGCAGCTCGCCGGGTGGGCGAAGGTCGCCGAGGCCGTGCACGCGGGCGGCGGCACGATCGTGCCGCAGCTGTGGCACATCGGCATGGTCCGCGAGGCCGGGGAACCGCCCTTCACCGACGCGCCGCCCGTCGGCCCGTCCGGCCTGCGCCTGGGCGAGGACGAGCCCACCGGCCGGGCGATGACCCAGCGCGACCTGGACGACGTCATCGGCGCCTTCGCCGAGTCCGCGGCGGCCGCCGAGCGCATCGGCTTCGACGGTGTGGAGATCCACGGGGCCCACGGCTACCTCGTCGACCAGTTCCTGTGGTCCGGCACCAACCGCCGTACCGACGCCTACGGCGGCGACCCCGTCTCCCGCACCCGGTTCGCCGCGGAGATCGTGGCCGCCGTGCGCGAGACGGTCTCGCCCGACTTCCCGGTGATCTTCCGCTACTCCCAGTGGAAGGGCGGGGACTACACCGCCCGGATCGCCGAGAACCCCGGAGAGCTGGAGGCCGTTCTCACCCCGATCGCCTCGGCCGGTGTCGACGCCTTCCACGCCTCCACCCGACGGTACTGGCTCCCCGAGTTCGACGACTCCGACCTCAACCTCGCCGGCTGGACCAAGAAGCTCACCGGCAGGCCCACCATCACCGTCGGCTCGGTCGGCCTGGACGGCGAATTCGGCGCGGCGTTCCGGGGCGAGGGCGCCGAGGTCAGCAGCCTGGACAACCTCCTCGACCGCCTGGAGCGCGACGAGTTCGACCTCGTCGCCGTCGGCCGCGCCCTGCTCCAGGACCCGCGGTGGGCCGAGAAGGTCCTCGCCGGCCGCTTCGACGAGCTGGCGGCGTACGACGCGGCGTCGCTGAAGACCCTGAGCTGAGCCGGGCCGCCCGACAGGCCCTCGGCCGGGCGCGGTGCGCACCACGGCGTAGGGTCCGTGGGATGACGATCCCTGGACCCGTGGAGTCAGCCGAACCCGTGGTGCGCACCGCCTGCGGTGCGGTGCGCGGCCGGAGCGAGGGCGGATCGGCCGTCTTCCGCGGCATCCCCTTCGCCCAGCCCCCGGTGGGGGCCGCCCGGTTCGCCGCCCCGCGCCGCGCCCGCCCCTGGGACGGCATACGTGACGCGTACGCCTTCGGCCCGCCGCCCCCGCAGGACGCCGGCGCAGCCGGCCCGCCGGACGTCCCCGACGGCGACGACTGGCTGACGCTCAACGTCTGGACCCCCGCGCCCGACCCGGCCGCCCGGCGTCCGGTCATGGTCTGGATCCACGGCGGCTCCTACAAGTTCGGCCACTCCGGCAGCCCCGCCTACGACGCCCACCGCATCGCCGCCGACGGCGACCTCGTCGTCGTCACCCTCAACTACCGCGTGGGCATGGAGGGTTTCGCCCACATCGAGGGCGCCCCCGCCAACCGCGGCCTGCTCGACCAGGTGGCGGCGCTGGCCTGGGTGCAGGAGAACATCGCCGCGTTCGGCGGCGACCCCGACCGGGTCACCGTCTTCGGCGAGTCGGCGGGCGCCGGTTCCGTGGCCGCCCTGCTGGCGATGCCCCGTGCGCAGGGCCTCTTCCAGCGGGCCGTCGCCCAGAGCGTGCCGGGCACGTTCTTCTCCGCCGGACTCGCCCGGGACCTCGGTGCCGCCCTCGCCGCCGAGCTGGGCCTGGACCCGACCGTCACCGACCTCTCGGACGTCGCGCCGGACCAGCTCGTCAAGGCGGGCCAGGCCCTCGCCCCGAAGATGCCCGGCAACGTCGCCCGGTGGGGCCGGGCGGCGCCCACGGTCACCCCGTACGCGCCGGTCGTGGACGGCGAGATCCTCCCGGTCACGCCGTGGCGGGCGCTCGCGTCCGGCGCGGCCCGCGACATCGACCTGCTGGTCGGCCACAACCGCGACGAGACGCGCCTGTTCTCCGCGCTGGCGGGCCGGCTCGGCGAGATCGGCGAGGAGCGCGCGGGCGCCGCCCTGCGCCTGTACGCCCCGGGCGGCGAGGCGGCCTACCGCGCCGCGTTCCCGCAGGATTCGGCCGACGACCTCTACGAACGCCTCCAGACCGACTGGCTGTTCGCGATGCCGTCCCTGCACCTGGCCGAGGCCCACCTCGCGGGCGGCGGCCGGGCCCACGTCTACGAACTCGCCTGGCCCGCCCCGGCCCGGGGCGGTGCCCTCGGGGCCTGTCACGCCCTGGACATCCCCCTCCTCTTCGGCACCTTCCAGGCGGGCCTGGCGCTGCTCCAGTTCGAGGGCGCGGAGCCGTCCGAGGAGGCGCTGGCCCTGTCGTCGCGGTTCCGCTCCTCCTGGACGGCGTTCGCCCGCACCGGCGACCCGGGCTGGCCCGCGTACGACACGGACCGCCGCCTCGTCCAGATCCTGGACGCCGAGCCGACCGTCGCGCCGTACCCGCGGGAGACGTCCCGGCGCCTGTGGGAGGGGTACGAGTTCGCGCCGCTGCCGCTGCTCGACCCGGAGGCGTAGCGCTTCCGAATCGCCTGCTCCCGGCCCGCGACGCTTCGGCGGCGCGGGCCGGTCGCCGTCGTCAGCCGGTCGCCGTCGGTCCGGTCGCCGTCACGCCGGCGGCCAGCCGCGCAGCGCCACGTCGGCCACCTGCCCCAGGTCGTCGCGGCCCGCGCCGCCGGCGGCCTGCACGGAGATGCCGTTGGCGACGGTCATGAGGTAGCGCGCGAGGACCGCGGGGTCGGACCCGGCCGGCAGGTCCCCGTCGTCGACGGCCTGCCGGAACCGGTCCCGGAGGCGTGTGACGCCCTCGTTGCGCCAGTCGGCGAGCAGGTCCCGCGCGGCGCGCCCCGTCTCGCCCGCGGCGAGGGAGCCCTGGACGCCCAGGCAGCCGGACGGGCACCCGGGGCGCGTACTGGTGTGCACCGCGCCGTCGAGGAACGCCCCGGCCACTTCGCGGGCGGTGGGCTTGCGCAGGGCGCGCGCCACATAGGCGGCGGGGCCCTCCTCGTAGCGCTCCAGCGCCTTGCGGAACAGGTCCTCCTTGTTGCCGAAGGCCGCGTACATGCTGGTGCGGGTGATGCCCATGGCGCTGGTCAGGTCGGTGAGGCTGGCGCCCTCGTAGCCGCGCTCCCAGAAGACCCGCATGGCCTTTTCCAGGGCCTCGTCGGCGTCGAAGCCCCTCGGGCGGCCGACCGGCCCCTTCTGTCGCGTCTCCATGACGGCATTCTACGTCTTCCGTATCGGTCGGTACAGATGTGCTACGGTCGTTTTCAGTACCGATCGGTACTGAATCTTGCGGAGGTCATTCACCATGGGACAGCTCGAAGGCAAGACCGCCGTCGTCACCGGCGGCGGCACCGGAATCGGCCTGGCCAGCGCGGTCCGGCTGGCGGCCGACGGAGCGCACGTGTTCGTCACCGGCCGGCGCAAGGCCGAACTGGACGCGGCCGTGGAGACCATCGGCGCGGCACGGGCCACGGCAGTGGCCGGCGACACCACCGACCCGGCCGACCTGGACCGGCTCTACGAGGCGGTCCGCGCCCGCGGCCAGGGCCTCGACGTGGTCTTCGCCAACGCGGCGACGGCCGCCCTCGTGCCGCTGGAGGAGATCACCCACGAGCACTTCGACCAGATCTTCGGCGTCAACGTGTGGGGCCCGCTGCTCACCGTGCAGAAGGCGCTGCCGCTGCTCAACGACGGTGCCTCGGTGATCCTCAACGCCTCCACCGCCGCCGGGAACGGAGCGGAGGCGTTCAGCCTGTACGCCGCCTCGAAGGCCGCCGTCCGGACCTTCGCGCGGGGCTGGGCCAACGAACTCAAGGACCGCGGCGTCCGGGTCAACGCCGTCTCCCCGGGACCGGTCGACACCCCGGGGATCACCAACCTCTTCGGCCCCGAGAACGCGCCCGGTGTCCGCGAGAAGCTCGCCACCGACACGGCCATCGGGCGGATGGGGCGCCCCGAGGAGGTCGCCGCGGTGGTGGCCTTCCTCGCCTCGGGGCAGAGCAGCTTCGTCTACGGCGCCAACTGGTACGTCGACGGCGGCGAGAACCAGATCTGAGCCGCCCGGCGCTCCAGGGGCGATACCGGGCCGGTCTCAGAGGCCGTTCATCGGCTCGATGTCGACCCGTACCGGCGTCCCCCACACCCGCAGCACCTCGTAGTCCGTGAACTCGTGGACGAGCCGGTACGCCATCGCCGCGCGCGGTCCGCGCAGTTGGGCCGCGATGTACAGCTCGGCCTCGCGGCGGTCGCGGCGCGGGGTGCCGCACAGCTGCCACGCCTGCCCGTTCCACAGCTCCGGCAGCCAGCGCTGCTGGGGCTGCGGACGGTCGCCCCGCACGCCGTACCGGGACGGGACCGGCTCGGTGGGGCGGGCGGGCAGCGGACCGCCGTTGTACTCGGCCCGGCGGGCGGTGCGGCGGCGGGTCTCGCAGAGCAGGCACAGGTCGGGGGCGGCCTCGTCGACCGGGCCCGTCGGGTGCTCCGCGCAGCGCGTGCTGGGCACGGCGGTCGTGATGCCGTCCTCCAGCAGGTCCAGCGCGCGCTTCAGGTCCGCGCGGACCTCGTGCAGCTTGGCGTCCGGCGAGTCGGTGGTGAGGGCCTCGCCGTGCTCACCGAGGAGACGCAGGGCGCGGCCCAGGGCGGTCAGCTGGGCGTGGTTCATGTCCCTCAGAATCGCACACGGCGGATCGCGTCCCGTCGCTCCCGACCGCACCCGGCCCGGCCGGGGCGCTCAGCCCCGCGCCGCCAGGAGCGCCGCCCGCAGGTGCCCGGCGGACTCCTCCAGGAGGCGGGCGGCCGTCGGCCCGTCCACGTCGGCCAGCAGGACCAGGATCGCGTGCTTGACCTCGCCGTCCGTCGCGGCCAGCGCGCGCTCGACGTCCGCGTCCGCCGCCCCGGTGGCCTGCGCGACGATACGGCGCGAGCGGGCCCGCAGCTTCTCGTTGGAGGCGCGGACGTCCACCATCAGGTTCCCGTACGTCTTGCCGAGCCGGACCATCGTGATCGTCGAGAGCATGTTCAGGACCAGCTTCTGCGCCGTGCCGGCCTTCAGCCGCGTCGAGCCGGTGATCAGCTCCGGCCCGGTGACGACCTCGATCCCGTGCTCGGCGGCCGCGGCGAGCGCGCTGCCCCGGTTGCAGGCGAGGCCGACGGTCAGGGCGCCGAGCGCGCGGGCGTGCTCCACGGCGCCGACCGCGTACGGGGTGCGCCCGGACGCGGAGACGCCGACCACCGCGTCGTCGGCGGTCAGGCCGAGGGCGTCCAGGTCGGCGCGGGCCAGCTCCGCGGAGTCCTCGGCGCCCTCGACGGAGGTGACCATGGCGTCCGGGCCGCCCGCGATCAGGCCGACGACCTGCCCGGGAGTGGTGTTGAAGGTGGGCGGGCACTCCGAGGCGTCCAGTACGCCCAGCCGGCCGGCCGTACCGGCGCCCGCGTAGACCAGCCGCCCGCCGCGCGCCATCCGGGCGGCCACGGCGTCCACGGCGGCGGCGATCTCGGGCAGCCGCTCGGCGACGGCGCCGGGCACGGTGGTGTCCTCACCGTTCATCAGCCGGGCGAGGTCGAGCGTCGGCAACCGGTCGATCTCGGCCAGCTCGGGCCGGAACGCCTCGGTGGTGAGACTCTCCAGCTGGGAACGGAGGTCGGGGTGACGGGGGGTGGCGGTCATGAGGGTGCGGCTCTCTCCGGTCTCTTGTCGGCGCTCTGCGTCTGCTGGGTGATGCGTTCGGTGCGCTGTGCCGGTGCCCGGTGCCCGGTGCCCGGTGCCCGGTGGGCTGGGCGCTGGGCCCTGTGCCCGGCGGTACGACCGTCCTACGGCCTTCCGCGGAGCGGCCCGTGCCGGTGGGCCAGCGCCTCGTAGGAGGCGGCCAGCGCGGGTGCGGCCGATTCGTAGGTCCGCTGCGCCACCCCCACGAACAGGCAGTCCACCACCAGCAGCTGACTCGTCCGGGACGACATCGCCGCCGGCCTCAGCTCGCTCTCCCGCGACGTGGACGTGGTCAGTACGTGGTCGGCGTACTGCGTGACGGGCCCGTCGGGGCGGCCGGTGACGGCGATGGTCGTCGCGCCGCGCTCGAAGGCGGCCCGCAGCGGTTCGATGACGTCGCCCGTCGAGCCGGAGTGCGTGATCGCGAGGGCGACGTCGCCGGCCCGCAGCTGCACCGCGTTGGTGACGGCGAGGTGCGGGTCGCTGTGGGCGTGGGCTATGAGCCCTATCCGCAGCAGTTTCTGGGTGAGGTCCTGGGCGACCAGGCCGGAGGCGCCGATGCCGTACACGTCGGTGCGGCGGGCGGCGGCGAGTGCGGCGACGGCCGCGCCGAGCTGCACGGTGTCGAGCCCGGCGGCGGTGTCGGCGAGGGTCTGCTGCTCGTCGTAGGCCAGCTTGGCGACCACGTCCGCGATCGGGTCGTCGACCGCGATGTCCGTCGTGATGGCGGGCGCCCGCCCGGACTGCTGCTGGGCGGCGAGCCCGGCCAGCGCGAGGCGCAGGTCGCGGTAGCCGGGGTAGCCGAGCAGCCGGGCGGTGCGCACGACGGTCGCCTCGCTGGTGCCGGTCAGCTCGGCCAGGCCGGTGACCGTGAGGGCAGCGCAGCCCGCCGGGTCGCCCGCGACGGCCTCGGCGACCCGCTGCATGGAGCGGGTCATCGACGGCGCCAGCGTGCGGACCTTGGCCGCGAGGGCGGCGGGCGCGGGCGGCGCGCTGCCGCCGCCGGTGGCGCGCCGGCCCCCGGAGGCACGGACGAAAGTTTCCTTCACTTCATCGGTCACTCGTGAAAGATATTTTCGTTCCGGTCCACGGGTCAAGAGCGCGGTTCGGGAGTGCGCACAATGGACGCATGGACCCCATCAGCCCCCTGGAGCAGACGCTGCACGCCGCCCGTGCCCTCGTCCTCGCCGACCTGGTGGCCGGCCAGGTCGCCGAGCCGGACGTGGTGTCGCTGGTCGAGGAGTCCGTCGTGCAGCGGCGCTGGTGGGTCGAGCAGTGGCCCGACGGGGCGCCGTACGTGGCCGGGCTGGTCGCGCAGGACGTGCAGGACGCGCTCCTTGAGCGGTACGGCCGCTGGCCGCTGTGCCCGGTGTGCGGCTCCGGCGACCCGCACGCCCTGGAGGTCGAGCCCGAACTCGGCCCCGACCCGCACTGGGTGTGCCACAAGGCCGGCGTCGACGTGGCGGCGGTCGGTTCGCTCGGCGCGGCCATTGGCGGCACCTCCTGATGAGGACCCGCCGATGACCCTCTACATCGACCCGCCCGCCTGGCCGGGCCACGGCCGCCTCTGGTCGCACCTGGTCAGCGACGTCTCCTACGCCGAACTGCACGCGTTCGCCGAGACCCTCGGCGTGCCCCGCCGCGCCTTCGAGCGCGACCACTACGACCTGCCCGCACACCGGTACGCCGACGCGGTCTCGGCCGGTGCGCGGGAGGTCAGCAGCCGCGAGGTGGTGCGGCTGCTGCACGGGGCGGGACTGCGCAGGCGCAAGGGGAGCGGTCAGCGGCGCAGCTCGTAGGCGTACTGCCCGCTCTCCCCGCCGTGCTCCTCCACGACCGTGGCCCGGCGGAAACCGGCGCGGGCGATCACCGCCTGGGACGCGGCGTTGTGCGGCTCGGTCGTCGCGAACACGGACGTCACCTCGTCGCGGTCCAGCGCCCACGCGGACAGCGCCCGCAGGCCCTCGGTCGCGTAGCCGTTGCCCCGGGCGGCCTCGGCGAGGTCGTAGCCGATCTCCACGCGGCCGTCCTCGTCCGGCGCCCCGTGGAACCCGATGCCGCCGACCGCGCGCCCGTCCGCGCGCCGGACAAGCACGAAGACGCCCCACTCCGGCCGGTGCGTGCCCGCCTCGTACGCCTTCAGCACCATCCCGGCGGAGAAGCGGGTGCCCTCCAGGGGGCCGCCGTCGACCCACGCGAAACCGCCGTCGCCGCCCGCCGCGAGGTCGGTGGCGGCGGCGGGCGTGACGCCCTGGAGGGTGAGCCGCTCGGCCGGGACCACCAGGTTGTTGCGCCAGCGCCACTCGGTGACCGGCGCGCGGCCGGGCAGCTCGCCGCGGCCGGTGGCCCACAGCAGGGTGCGCCAGGCGTCCCCGCCGGGCCGCACGTGCGGGAAGAGCCGGGTCAGCACGTCCGCGCACAGCCCGGCGGGCGGCTCGTAGGACAGGCCGAGGCCCTCCGCGATGTCGTGCGTGTGCAGGAGCACCTCGGCGACCCCCATGGCGGCGAAGCCCTCGCGGTTCGCGCTGCGGTAGGGGTACGGGTGGAAGGCCCGGACCTCGCGCGGGGTGGTGCGCAGGGTGGCGGCGAGCAGGGCGCCGGTCGTCTCGATCACCCGCAGCACGCCCTCGTTGCCCGTGCCCTCGTCCAGGGTGATCTCGAAGGGCACGTACGCCGTGGTGGCGCGTCCGGCCAACTGACCGGCGTACGCGATGAGATCGCCCGCGACGTGCTCCGCCGTGTACCGGCAGCTCCACTCCAGCCGCCCCGCCCGCACCGCATCCCAGTCCCGGTCCGCCGCCGTCGCCAGCAGCGCGACGGCGCCCGCGACGGCCGCCTCCACCTGTTCCGCGCCGAGTTCCCCGCCCGCGACCCCACCCATGCTTCCCATGCCGGGCAGGCTAGAGGCCCGGCGTGTCCGGGAGCGACAGCATTTCCAGCTCGCCGGCGAGGTTGTGGCGGGCGGTCGCCTCCCACGCGCGCCGGCCGTGCGGGGTGTGGAAGAGGCGGGGCAGGCCGAGGAGTTGGCGCAGGATCGCGGCGCGGCCCTCGCGGAAGGCCTCGTCCGGCACGAAGTGGTACTCCTCGCGGACGGCCGCCGTGTACGCCGCGTACCCCGCGGGCGGCGAGGCGAGGACCGCCAGGTCCGCGTCGCACAGCACCTGCCCGTCGCGGTCGCCGTCGTCCGGGGCGTGCGTGACGGTGAGCCGCACCAGCCGGGCCACCTCGGCGGTCCTCCCGGCCGGCACCCCGGCCTCGGGCAGGGCGCGCTCGGCGAGCCGCGCCGAACGCTCCTCGTTCTCGGACCGGTCCGGCAGGTACACGGCGTCGTGGAACCACGCGGCCAGGCGGACCGCGTCGGCGTCGACGGCGTACTCCTCCAGCGCGTCGACATGGTCCAGGACCGCGGTGAGGTGCGCGAGGGTGTGGTAGCGCCGCTGGGGCTCCTGCCAGCGGGCGATCAGGTTGTCGGCGTACGGCGCGGGGTCGGCGCCCGGGCCGGGGGCGGCGGCTCCGGCCAGGGCGTGGGCGAAGCGTGAGCGCAGGACGTCCGGATCGGCCATGCGCGCATCCTTCCAGACGGCCCGGTCCCGCCCGTGGCGCCCCGCCCCTAACGTGGGGTCCATGACGACTCCCGCAGACGTGCACGCCGTACGCGACCCCGAGCTGCCCGGCCGGCTGCTGACCATCGAGCGGGACGAACTGGTCCCCCTGCTCCGGTCCCGTCCCGACACGGACTTCGCGCTGCCGGTGGCCGCGTGTCCGGGCTGGACCGTGCGCGACGTCCTGGCGCACAGCTCCGCCGCGCTGACCCGGACGGTCGAGAACCGCTTCGAGGACGGTGTCTTCTCCCCCGAGTCCAACGACCGCGACATCGCCGAACGCGCGGACTGGCCCCACTCCCGCGTCGTCGACGAGCTGGAGCGCGGTCTGACCGACGCCGGCGAGGTGATCGCCCGCGCGGGCGGCGCGCTGGACGGGCTTGCGCTCGGCGAGTGGGTGCACGCCGGTGATGTGCGGGCGGCTCTGGGCGAGCCGGGAGCGTACGCCGGGCGTGCGCTGCCGGAGGTGCTCGCGCTGCTCTCGACGCTCACCCGCGAACGCGGCCACGTGGCGCTCCACGCCGACCTCGACGACGTCGACGAACCCCTGAAACTGGGCGCGGCCAGCGGCGAGCGGCCGCCGGGCCGCTTCCTCGGCGACGCCGCCACCCTCGTACGGCTGTACGCGGGCCGGGTCACGGACGGCGTGGACGGGTACGAGCTGGCCGGGGTGGAGGCGGCCGAGCTGAACCTGTTCAGCGGCTGAGCGCGCCGGCCAGGGCGGACGGGTGCCCCGTGAGCCGGCGGTCCGGGCGTAGTCTTAGATTGGACTAGACCTGTAGGGGGCCACGCATGCCCGCCGCCGAAGCCCGCCGAAGCCTGCCGAAAGCCGCCGAATGCCCGACGATTGGGGTCCCATGAGCAAGCGTGCAGTCCTGGAGGTGATCGCCCTCGACGTCGAGGACGCGGTCGCCGCCCAGGCCGGAGGCGCGGATCGCCTCGAACTGGTCACCGACATGGCGGCCGACGGACTCACCCCGCCGGCCGCCACCGTCGCCGCGATCCGTGCCGCCGTCGACATCGACCTGCGCGTCATGCTGCGGCTCGCGGACGGGTTCGCCGCCGGGGACGCCGAACGGCTCACGCGGGTCGCCGGGCAGCTGCGGGAGGCCGGGGCCACGGAGTTCGTGCTCGGCTTCCTCGACCCGGCCGGTGACGTGGACCTGCACGCGGTGGAGCGGGTCGCGGCGGTGCTGGACGGATGCCGGTGGACGTTCCACCGCGCGATCGACCACGCCGCCAACCGGGACGCGCTCCGCAAGCAGCTCGCGGACTTCCCGGGGCTGGACACCTACCTGACGGCCGGCTCGGCCGCGGGCGTGGACGCGGGCATGGCCGTACTGCTCGCGGAGGCCCGGCGGCGGGGAGAGCAGGGCTACGAGCAGCAACTGCTGGTCGGCGGCGGCCTGCGCCTGGAGCACGTACCGGACCTCCGGGCCGCGGGCGTCGACGCCTTCCACATCGGCGGCGCGGCCCGGCCCGCCGGATGGAGCGCCCCGGTCTCGGCGGACGCGGTGGGGGAGTGGCGGCGGGCACTGGGGGACTGAGCGCCGGCCGCGAGCACGGCCGGTCCGGTGCCCGCACGGGGCGGACGGCGCGGCCCGGCGCCCCGCAGCCGCCTCCGCGGCCGGCCGCCGCCGTCTCAGCCCAGCTGCGGGGGCAGCCCCGTCGCGTGGGTCACCACGAGGCCCGACACCGCGCGGGTCAGCGCGACGTACAGGCGGCGCAGGCCCGTCCGTTCGTCCGGCTCGCCGTCGACCACGGCGCGCGGCTCGTCCAGGACCACGTAGTCGTACTCCAGGCCCTTGGCCAGCGAGGCCGGGACCAGGGTCAGCCGGACGGCCGGGGTGGTCTCCTCGCCGGGGCCGACGTGCCCGATCCCGGCCGCCTCCAGCGCCGCCGCCAGCTCCGGCACCCGCGCGTCGGCGGCGATCAGGCCGACCGAGCCCTCCCGCTCCAGCAGCTCGCGGCAGGCCGCGAGGACGCCGGCCGCACCGGCGTCCGCCGCGCGGATCTCGAAGAAGCCCGGGTTCTCCCGGATCGACGCCACCGGCGTCAGCCCCGGCGCGATGTGCGGCAGCAGCCGGGAGGCGTACGCGATCACGTCCGTCGGCACACGGAAACCGGCCGTCAGCTCCTCCACCACGGCCTCGCCCTTGCCCAGGTGCGACAGGGCCTCGGACCAGCTCCGCGTCGCCCACGGCGTGGTGCCCTGCGCCAGGTCGCCGAGGACGGTCGCGGAACCGGTGGTGCAGCGCCGGCCCACCGCGCGGTACTGCATCGGCGAGAGGTCCTGCGCCTCGTCGAGGACCACGTGCCCGAGGGAGTGGGTGCGCTCGACCAGGTCGGTGGCCTCGTCGATCAGCACGGCGTCCGCCGGCGACCACCCGGCCGACTTCACCGAGCGGGCCGGCCTCACCCACAGCACCGCCTTCTGCTCGTCCGCGTCGAGGACCCCCTCGGCGTGCTCGGCGAGGAAGTCCGCGTCGGACAGCAGGCGCAGAACCAGTTTCGCCGGGTCGACCTGCGGCCACACCGCCTTCACCGCGGCCTTCACGGCGGCGTTGCGCGCCACCGTGTTCTGCACCCGGTCGTCCGGCGCCTCGCCCGCCCGCTCCATCTGCACCAGCACGGCGTGCGCGATGCGCTGCGGCAGGGCCTCGCGCGCGGCGCCGTAGCGGATGTCGCGGGCGAGCAGCTCGCGGACGATCTCCTCCAGCTCGTACACCGGCACCCGCCAGCGGCGCGAGCCGCGCACCACCACGATCCCCTCGGTGGGCATCGCGACGTGCGAGTACAGCGCCCTGCGCAGCACCTCGGCCATCCGCGCGTCGCCCTTGACCACCGCCGTCGCCGCCTCGTCGGCGCCGCGCACCTCGACGTGGGCCACCAGGTCGTCCACGGTCGCCTGGCGGACCGCCAGCTCGCCGAGGGCGGGCAGCACCTGCTCGATGTAGTGCAGGAAGGACCGGTTCGGGCCGATGACCAGCGTGCCGGTGCGGGCCAGCCGCTCGCGGTGCGCGTACAGGAGGTAGGCGACCCGGTGCAGGCCGACGGCGGTCTTGCCGGTGCCGGGCCCGCCCTGCACGCAGACGGAGCCGCTCAGCCCGGCGCGCACGATCTCGTCCTGCTCGGGCTGGATCGTCGCCACGATGTCGCGCATCGGGCCGACGCGGGGCCGCTCGATCTCCTGCTGGAGCAGCTTGCTGGTGACGGCGGTCTCGGCCGGGTCGGACAGGTGCTCGTCCTCGTACGCCGTCAGGTCGCCGCCGGTGTAGCCGAACCGGCGGCGCAGCGAGATGTCCTGCGGGTCCTTCTTCGACGCCCGGTAGAACGGCTGGGACACCGGCGCCCGCCAGTCGATCACCATCGGGTCGCCGTCCGTGTCGTGCACGTGCCGGCGGCCGACGTAGAAGAGTTCCCCCTCCCCGCCCTCGGCCTGTTCCGCGCCCGGCGCGTGCAGGTAGTCGAGCCGGCCGAAGAAGAGCGGGGTCTCGCTGAGGTCGGCGAGCGCCTTGATGCGATCCTCGATCTGCTTCTCCAGGACGGCCGCGTTGACCCAGTTCGCGGTCACGTCGGCGATGTCCAGGGACTCCACGTCCTCGCGCATGGCACGCAGGGCGGAACGGGAGGCGGCCAGGTGGGAGCGTTCTCTGGCGAGGGGGTCGGCGGAAAGAGGGGCGTCGGAGAGGGGATCGTCGTGGGCGGGCGTGGACAAGGGGGTGCCTCCGGATGACCTGCGGGTGGTGACGGCGGGCGCGGTCCGCGCGCGCGGTGGGCCGACCGGTTTCCGTCCGGAGGGCAGCACTCCGCTGGGGGAGGCGGGCAAGAGCGGAGATTCTAGGGGAGCGGGGGCGGCTGCGGCCAACCGTTTTCCGGGGCCGCGGTGCCGGCCCCGCCGCGGTGCCGACCCCTAGGGGTCGGTGTCTCCGACCTGAGGGGCATGGGTCCACCCGGAGGTGTACGCGAGGGTGGACGGGATTCGCTCCCGAGACCGATGCCGCCGGAGGGGGCGCGGTCGCACCATGGAGACATGAGCGCAGCAACCATCTCCCCAGCCCCAGGCCGCGCCTCCGGTGCCACACCGGTGGCCGGCAGCCACCGGCACCGGCTCGGCGACGCCCTGCGCGCCGTCAGGGTGTTCGCCGGCGCCGCCCTCGACGTGGTCGTACTCGGCGAGTACGGCGAAGAGGCGGGCGTCCGCCGCCGCTAACCACGCCCCGGAACGGCGGCCGGTCAGGCGTCCTCCGCCAGGACCTCGTCCGCGTCCATGATCCGGTAGGCGTAGCCCTGCTCCGCCAGGAAGCGCTGCCGGTGGGCGGCGAAGTCCTGGTCGAGGGTGTCGCGGGCGACGACCGAGTAGAAGTGCGCCTGGTGGCCGTCGGCCTTCGGCCGCAGCACCCGGCCCAGGCGCTGGGCCTCCTCCTGCCGGGACCCGAAGGTGCCCGACACCTGGATGGCGACCGTCGCCTCCGGCAGGTCGATCGAGAAGTTGGCGACCTTCGACACGACGAGGACGCTGATCTCGCCCCGGCGGAAGGACTCGAAGAGCTTCTCGCGCTGGGCGTTGGACGTCTCGCCCTTGATGACCGGCGCGCCCAGGTGCTCGCCCAGCTCGTCGAGCTGGTCGATGTACTGGCCGATGACGAGGACCTGCTGCCCGGCGAAGCGCCGCACGATCGCCTCCGTCACCTTGCGCTTGGTGTCGGTCGTCGCGCAGAAGCGGTACTTCTCCTCCGTCTCGGCGGTGGCGTACGCGAGCCGCTCCGCGTCGGTGAGGTTGACCCGGACCTCCACGCAGTCGGCGGGCGCGATGTAGCCCTGCGCCTCGATCTCCTTCCACGGCGCGTCGAACCGCTTCGGGCCGATGAGGGAGAACACGTCCGACTCGCGGCCGTCCTCGCGCACCAGGGTCGCGGTCAGGCCGAGGCGGCGGCGCGCCTGCAGATCCGCCGTGAACTTGAAGACCGGTGCGGGCAGCAGGTGCACCTCGTCGTAGACGATCAGCCCCCAGTCCCGGGAGTCGAACAGCTCCAGGTGCGGGTAGACGCCCTTGCGCCGGGTCGTCAGCACCTGGTACGTCGCGATGGTGACCGGCCGGATCTCCTTGCGGGTGCCGCTGTACTCGCCGATCTCGTCCTCGGTCAGGCTCGTCCGCTTCACCAGCTCGTGCTTCCACTGCCGGGCGGAGACGGTGTTGGTGACCAGGATCAGCGTCGTCGACCTGGCCTGCGCCATCGCCCCGGCGCCCACCAGCGTCTTGCCCGCGCCGCAGGGGAGGACGACGACACCGCTGCCGCCGTGCCAGAAGTTCTCCACGGCCTGCTTCTGGTACGGGCGCAGCGCCCAGCCGTCCTCGGCCAGCTCGATGGGGTGCGCCTCGCCGTCGACGTACCCGGCGAGGTCCTCGGCGGGCCAGCCCAGCTTCAGCAGCGTCTGCTTGATCTGCCCGCGCTCGGAGGGGTGGACCGCCACCGCGTCGTCGCCGATGCGGGCACCGACCAGCGGCGCGATCCGCTTCGACTTCAGCACCTCCTCCAGGACCGGCCGGTCGGTGGTCGTCAGGACCAGTCCGTGCGCCGGGTGCTTGGAGAGGGTGAGGCGGCCGTAGCGGTCCATCGTCTCGGCGATGTCGACGAGCAGCGCGTGCGGCACGGGGTAGCGGCTGTACTCGACGAGGGCGTCCACGACCTGCTCGGCGTCGTGGCCCGCCGCCCGCGCGTTCCACAGGCCCAGCGGGGTCACCCGGTAGGTGTGGATGTGCTCGGGGGCCCGCTCCAGCTCGGCGAAGGGCGCGATGGCGCGGCGGCAGTCGCCGGCCTGCTCGTGGTCGACTTCGAGGAGCAGGGTCTTGTCGGACTGGACGATCAGCGGACCATTCACGGGCGGCACCCTTTCGCGTGCGAGCGGCCGACGGCGACTGGACGGAGCGGCCAAACGTCCAGTGTGCCTGATCGCGGGGCGGGGCTGCCGCAGAGCGAGGGATCACGCCGCACACCCGCGAGTGCGCGGAAGCTCCCGCGCGTATTCCGTCAGCGCGCGTCGTCGGCCAGTTCCGCCACGCCCGTGACGCGGTGCAGCGGATAGGTGCGCACCTCGTCCGCCGTGTGGTCGTACGCCGTGACGAAGCCGCCCTCGACCCGGATCGGCGCGATCACGCGCTGGCTGGCGGCGCCCTCCGCGTTCACGTAGCCGATCCACAGCGCCTCGCCGGTCAGCACCGCCGCCTGCATGGTGGCCAGGGTCTCGGCGGCACCCGTGCGGGGCAGTTCGCCGCCCGGGGCACCGTCCTCGCCGTCCCCGGGGCCGGGTTTGCGCGGGGTGGTGGCGGCCAGGTCGCCCGCCCGGACGGCACGGATCGCGGCGGTCAGGAGCGTGTCGTCCGGGGCCGGCGGACCGTCCGGGACCGGCTCGGGCGCCGTCCGGGGCGGAGTGCGCCGGGAGTCCGCGCGGGCGATCACCACGTCACCGGCGGCGGACTCGGCGGCCGGCGCGAACCCGATCGCGCGCAGCCCCTCCAGGAGCACCGCCGGGTCGGCCTGCGCGGCCAGCACCGTCGGCGCCAGACGGCGCAGGCCGAGACCCGCGGCCCGCTTGTCGGCGAGGATCTCGTCCAGCGTGGCGTCGTCGTCGCAGCGCACGTACGCCGAGGCCGCGCCCACCCGCAGCCGCCCGTGCCGCCGGGCCACGTCGTCGATCAGATACGTCAGCGGCTGCGGAACCGGCGTGCGGGAGCGCCGGGTGAGGAAGGCGTGCAGGTCGGCGGCGGTCTGCCCGGCGTCGAGGGCGCGGCGCACCGAGCCCGGCGTGAACCGGTAGACGGTCGCGCCGCCCTTGGACTCCACGTCCGCGAGCACGCCCAGCACATCGGCCAGCTCACGCTCCAGCGGCCCCGGCGCCACCGCCGTCAGGTCGGCCTGGAGCAGCACGTGGTCCAGCGGCTCGGGCAGCAGCGGCGCGAGCAGCCGGGCGGCGTGCGCGGTGGCGGCGGCGCGTTCCGGGGGGCCTGCGGGGACGGGCACGGGGGGCGTGTGGTGGTGCACGGGGAGCTTGTCGCCGGGCCCCTCGGGCTCCGGCGCCGACTGCGGCGCGGGGTGGGACGGTTCGGGCGCCCCGATCAGGGCCCGCCCCGGCGCGGCCAGCGCGCCCCGGCCGGTGATGCCCAGCAACTCGGCCTCGGACAGCGTCCACCGGGCCAGCCGCGACCGCAGGTCGTCGTCGCCGGGCGCCCGCCGGTCCCGCTGGGGCCCGCGCAGCGGACGCTCCCAGCGCAGCCGGGCCAGCACCGACTCCGCCCCCGGCGAGGCGCCCTCGGGCAGCCCCGCCAGCAGGGCCAGCACCCGGTGCCGTACCTCCGGCGCCGCCGAACGGTCCAGGTTCGGGCCCAGCGCCGAGAGCGTACGGTCCTTCGCGTCCCGCCCGCCGACCACGCCCGGCGTCCGGGTGGCCGGCAGCCACGCCGCCGCGAGCCGCGCCCAGCGCTCGCCGGTCGGCAACTCCCGCCACTCGTCGTACGCCGGGGTCGCCGCGTACCGCTCGTCGGCCTCCCCGTCGGAGGCGATCAGCCCGGCCGCGTAGGCGAGTTCCAGCCAGAACGCCGCGACCGGCTCGGACACGTCCAGGGCGACGGCCGTGCGCTTCAGGTCCCGCACGCTCAGGCCGCCGGCCCGCAGCACCGTCGGGCCGCCCTCGTCCCACTCCTTCAGCAGCTCGTCGACGGTCGCCAGCGCCGCCAGGGCCTGTCCGGCCGCGGTGGCGTCCACCACCTGGGGACGGTGCGTGGCGGCGGCCTCCACCGGCGGCGGCACCGGCTCCGGCGCGCGGTGCGCCCGGCCCGCGCGCAGGTGCAGGGCCACCTCGCGCGGCAGTACGACGGTGCCGGGCGCGGTCGGCAGCAGCAGGCCGCGGTCGAGGAGCGCGCGCAGGTGCGCGGCGGGGTCGTGGGTGACCTGCCCGTACGGCGGGCCCCACACCAGCCGGTCCAGCACCTCCCGGGAGTCCCCGGGCAGTGCGGCGAGGAGCGCCGCCATCCGCTTCCGGTCGGTGAACAGCTCACCGAGCGCGGACACGGCGGAGACGGAGTCGTGCGTCGAGGACAGGCCGACGGTGGTGAGGATCTCCTGGATCCGGCCCGGGGACATCCCCGCCGTCGCCTCCCGCACGGTGGGGCCGAGCCCGGTCGGGGACGGGTGCTGCGGCGACGGCGCGAGCAGCTCGCGGGCGGTGCGCACCAGGCGCAGCCGGTCGTCGGCGCCCCACAGCAGCGCCTGCTCGCGCAGCAGGGCCACGGCGCGGGGGAGCGCGGCGGCCACGGCGGGGTCCGCCTCGTCGCCGGCCATCAGGCGGAGCAGTTCGCCGTACGGCGCCGGGTCCGCCGCCACGGCCAGCGCCTCCGCCGTCTGCAGCGCGAAGCGGTCCAGGCGCTCCAGGGCCCGGACGACCGAGGCGCGGGTGCCGGCGCGGGTGGCGAGCTGCGTGAGGTCGGTGGGGACGGGGGTGACGAGGTCGGGGCGGCTGCGCAGGAGGGCGGCCAGGGACACGTCGTCCCTGACGCGGAGCGCTTCCGCGAGGGAGCGGGGGGCTGCCGCGGGCTTCTCCTCGGGGCTCATCCGGCCCACGTTAGCGGGTGGGGCGCGGGGAGGGGGTGCGGTGCGGGGTGCGGTGAGGCGGTTCCGGGGCCGGCGTCGTCCGGTGGCCGGGGGTGGTGCGGCCCGGCTTCGCCGCGTGGCCCGGGGGTGGTGGCCGGCCGGGGCGGGGCGCGCTGCCCGGCGCAGTTGTCCGCAGGTGCACGCCGGGATTCGGTACCGTCGTGCCACGGGTTTTGCCGCGCACCGTCCCGGAGGGGAACGTGGGGATCGAGAGCGATCAGGTCGTCTTCGAGTATCTGAGCCGCGTCGGCGACGTGGCCCAGCAGCGGCAGTTGCCGTCGGCTGACCGCATGCGGCTGGTGTCCGAGCTGCGCGGCGAGATCGACCGGCACCGCGCCAGGACGACCGTGGACAGTCCCGCCGCCGTCCGCCGCATCCTGGACCGGATCGGCAGCCCCGACGACCTCGTCACCGCGGCGGGCGGCACGGGCCCGGCACGCCGGCCGGCCGCGCCGCCCCCCGCCGCCGTGCCCGACCAGCGGGACCCCGAGCCACGCGCCGAGCCGGGCGGCACCGAGCGGCGCGGCACCGGACCGCGCGGCATCGAGTGGCGCAAGAGCCGGCGGCGACCCGCGCCCGAACCCCCGGCCGCCCCTGCCGCCGCCTCCCCTCCGCACCTGGCGAGCGCCCAGGAGCTGGGGGACGGCGACGACATGCCGCCGGACTGGTGGCGGGTCGACGACGCGCCGTTCGCCGGTGTGCACGGCCTCGGCGACAGCGTGCCCGGGTTCGTCGGCGGCGTGGAGATCCCGGAGCTGCTCAAGCCGCCGCCCGGGCCTGAAGCCGAGGCGGAGAGGGAGAAGCAGGCCGCCCCGGACGGGAAGGCGGTGGCGGAGGCGGTCGTCGAGCCGGTCGCCGGGACGGAGAAGGGGGCGGGCCGCCGCAGGCTGCCCCGCGTCTGGCCCCAGGGCGGCTGGAACAACCCCCTTCTGCTGATCGCCGCGGTCCTGCTCGTCGCCGGCGCCGTCCTCGGCAGCCTCGTCCCGATGGGCCTGGGCTGGCTGATCGCCTACCTCTCCCGCCGGCTGACCCCGACGCAGTCGAAGTGGGCGGTGCTGGGCCTGCCCGGCACGGTCGCCGCCGCCGGAGCCGTCTGGCTGTGGAACCGCACCGACGGCCACATCGACGGCGACGCCGTCGCCGACACCTGGCCCTGGGTCCTGCGCACCGCCGCCGTGGGCACCGCCCTCTACCTGCTCTGGCGCTCCCGCGCCCCCCGCGGCTGACGGAGGTCGCCGGGAGCGGCCGTCGGGTTGGCCGGGGCAGACCTTGTGTGTCGGCCGGGACCGACCGGAGCGGTCGTCGGGTTGGGCGGGGCCGAGTGGGGTGCCGGCCGGGGTCACCGGGAACGCTTCGGCCGCTGCTGACCGCGCGCAGCGCCGAGCGGGCGGACACCCTGATCCTGAGCGGTCTTCGGGTTGGCCGGGACCGGCCTGACGCACTGGCCGGGCCCGCCAGGAGCGGCTTCCGAGCCGGCCGGGGCGGGCCTGTGGCGGGTACGGGTGGTCTGAGGGTTGGTCGGGCACACGATTGGATCGGCTTCTGAGCCGGCGGGGACGGATCTGTGGCGGGCGTGGCGGCCTGGGCCCGCCGGGAGCGGTTCCTGAGCCGACCGGGACTGGCCTGCGGCCGACCTGGGCGACCCGAGGGCCGACCGGTCCCACCCGGGCCCGACCGGGGCCCACCCGGAGTCGCCCCTGAGTCGACCGGCACTGACCTGCGGCCGACCCGGGCGACCTGAGGCCGCCTGGGCCGACACCGGGACCGACCGGGATCGGGGGCCGACCTGGGCCGGGACCGGGCTCGACCGGCTCCGCGGGGCGCCCGGCACAATGGGGGCCATGTCCTCCACGACCCGCCGCCCCGCGCCCACCGTCGGTTTCGACCTCGACATGACGCTGATCGACTCGCGGCCCGGCATCCGGGCCTGCTACCTGGAACTGAGCGCGCGGACGGGGACGTACGTCGACGCCGACCTGGCCGTCACCCGGCTCGGGCCGCCGCTGGCCGAGGAGCTGGCCCACTGGTTCCCGGCCGAGGAGATCGAAGCCGTCGCCGACCTGTACCGGGAGATCTACCCGGCGTACGCGATCGAGCCCACGCCCGCGCTGCCCGGCGCCCGCGAGGCGATCGGGGCCGTGCGCGGGGCCGGCGGGCGGGCGGTCGTCGTCACCGCGAAGCACGAACCCAACGCCAAGCTGCACCTTGCCCACCTCGGCATCGAGCCGGACGCCGTGATCGGCGGCCTGTGGGCCGAGCAGAAAGCGGTCGCCCTGCGCGAGCACGGCGCGGAGATCTACGTCGGCGACCACGTCGGCGACGTGCGCGGAGCCCGGGCCGCGGGCGCCCGCTCCGTGGCCGTCCCCACCGGCCCCTGCGACGCGCGGGAGCTGCGCGCGGCCGGCGCTGACGTCGTCCTCGCCGACCTGACCGCGCTCCCCGGCTGGCTCGACGCCTACCGCGACGGCGACGCCGAGGGGCTCGACGCGGCCCGCGCCTGACGCCGCCCGGCCGCGATCGACCGGAGGACGCCCGCGCCCGCGACCAGGAAGCCCGCGCCCATCAGCATGCTCAGCCCGAACATGTAGGTGGGAAAGGGCGTCGTGCCCAGCAGCAGTGGGGCCACCGTGACCAGAGTGGCGACGGCGCCGACGAAGAAGACGATCGCACCGGCCCGGATCAGCCGGTCGCCGGGCGCGGCGGAATTCGCTTGGGTTTGTTCACGCACCCGACCAGGGTAGTTCCCAGGCCTGGAGAACAGCCGGGGGACGTCTTGTCACCCGCCTGAAGACCATTAGCCTTGGTACCCGGCGGGTCCGGACGACCCGCCCAAGTGCTATCCAAAGCCGTTTTCGAGCAGTTTTCCGAGCGTATCCCGACGAGTACGAGGACGAGGACAGACGTGCCTACCGGCAAGGTCAAGTGGTTCAACAGCGAGAAGGGCTTCGGCTTCCTCTCCCGCGACGACGGCGGTGACGTCTTCGTGCATTCCTCGGTCCTCCCCGCCGGAGTCGAGAGCCTGAAGCCCGGCCAGCGCGTCGAGTTCGGAGTCGTCGCCGGCCAGCGCGGCGACCAGGCGCTGTCCCTGGCCCTGCTCGACCCGGCCCCCTCGGTCGCCGCCGCGCAGCGCAAGAAGCCGGACGAGCTGGCCTCCATCGTCCAGGACCTGACGACGCTCCTGGAGAACATCACCCCGATGCTGGAGCGCGGCCGCTACCCCGAGAAGACCGCCGGCAAGAAGATCGCCGGACTGCTCCGCGCGGTCGCCGACCAGCTCGACGTCTGACCGTCCGGCCCCGCGGCCCTACGGGAACGCCAGCGCGTCCGGGCCGAGGGCCGGCACCAGTCCCTCGGCCGCCGCGCGGGTCAGCAGGCCGCGGATCGCCGCGTAGCCGTCCTCGCCGAGGTCGGCGGTGAACTCGTTGACGTACAGGCCGATGTGCTGGTCGGCCACGGCCGGGTCCATCTCCTGGGCGTGCTCCATGACGTACGGCCGGGAGGCCTCCGGGTCGTCCCAGGCCGCGCGGACCGAGGCACGGATCGCGTCCGCCAGCCCGGTCAGGGTCTGCTCGCCCAGCGAGCGCCGGGCGATGATCGCGCCGAGCGGGATCGGCAGCCCGGTGGTCCGCTCCCAGTGCTCACCCATGTCGGCGAGCTTGTGCAGCCCGTAGTTCCGGTACGTGAAGCGCGCCTCGTGGATGACCAGTCCGGCGTCGACCCTCCCGTCGCGCACGGCCGGCATGATCTCGTGGAAGGGCATGACCACGATCTCGCCGACCCCGCCGGGCACGGTGTCCGCCGCCCAGAGGCGGAAGAGGAGGTAGGCCGTGGAGGTCTCGCTGGGCACCGCCACCGTGCGCCCCCGCAGGTCCGCGTCCGCCTCCCGCGTCAGGACGAGCGGTCCGCAGCCCCGGCCCAGCGCGCCGCCGCAGGGCAGCAGGGCGTAGTCGTCGAGGACGTACGGCAGGACGGCGTACGACACCTTCAGCACGTCCGACTCGCCGCGCTCGGCCATGCCGTTGGTGATGTCGATGTCCGCGAACGTCACGTCGAGCGCGGGGCCGCCCGGGATCCGGCCGTGGGCGAGGGCGTCGAAGACGAAGGTGTCGTTCGGGCAGGGGGAGTAGGAGATCCGCAGGGTCCCCGCGCCCGCGCCCGCAGCGCCGGTCGCGGGAGCGGATTCGGTCGTGCCGGTCGTGCCGGCCGTGCCGGTGGCGTCGGTCGTGTCAGCCGTGTGGGCCGTGTCAGCCGTGTGGGTCATGTGGGGTCCAACTCCTCAGGACGGGGGCGAGCTTCCCGAAGGCGTCCGTCAGTGCGCCGAGCGCCTCGCCGATGCGCCAGGCGGCCCGGTCGCGCGGGCCGACGGGGTTCGAGACGGCGCGCAGCTCCAGTACCGGCACACCGTGCGCGGCGGCGGCCTCGGCGACGCCGAAGCCCTCCATCGCCTCGGCGAGGGCGCGCGGGTGGCGCGCGCGCAGCAGCGCGGCGCGTTCGGCGGTGCCGGTGACGGTCGACCCGGTCAGGACGGTGCCCGGCCGGGCACCGGTCGCGGTGGCCGCGGCGGCGACGAGGCCGGCCGGCGGGTGGTGGGTGACGGTGCCGAACCCGAGGTCGGTGACCGGCAGGAAGCCGTCGGCGGTCTCGGCGCCCAGGTCGGCGGCGGTGATCTCGTCGGCGACGACGAGCGAGCCGACGGGCGCGTCCGGCAGGAAGCCGCCGCCGATGCCGGCCGAGACGACCAGGGCGTAGGGGGCGCCGTCGAGGGCCGCGGCGGTCAGCGCGGCGGCGGTGGAGGCGGCGGCGAGGGCCGGGCCGACACCGGCGGCCAGCAGGTCGGGGCCGCCGTCCGGGAGCCGGTGGAGGACGGTACCGGGACGGGACAGCTCGGCGGCCGGTTCCGGGAACGCCCGGGCCACCGCGTCCCGTTCGACGGGCACCGCGGTGGCGACGAGGATGCGCGGGGAGGACGTGGTCAGCTGTCCTTCTTCAGCTTGAAGGACCACAGGCCGGTCGCCTTCTCGCTGCCGGTCTTGCCGTCACCGGCCTTGATGGTGACGAGCGTGGAGTCGCCCTGGGCGCCGTACTGGGCGTTGAAGAACACGCTGCCCGGGACCGTCCGGTAGGTGTTGTCCGTGTCGTCGGTGAGCTGCTGACCGTTCATCAGGATCGTCCAGCGCTGGTCCGCGACGTCCGGGTCGACGCCGAAGCGGACCGTGTCGTCGGCGTTGACCGTGATGGACTTGACGTCGTCGTCCTGCAGGCACTTCTGGATCGCGGCGTTGTCCAGGGCCTTGTCCTCGCCGCCGCAGGTGGCCTCGGAGCTGACCGAGTCGCTGCCGACCGTGACCGTCGACATCGGGGTCGGCTCGTCACAGGCGGACAGCAGGAGCAGTCCGGCGGATACGGCGCCGGCGGCGGCGACGGCGCGGCGGCGTCGCACTACGCCGTGTCCGATAGCGGCAGTGCCGCGGGCAAACGTGGTCATGGGCGAAGGCTATACGGCGCCCCGGGCCCGCTCCCCACCTGGGTGCGGCGCGGCGTGGTCACGCCACCCTCGGGCGCGCCGGGCCGCCGTGCCGCGCCGAGTCGACCAGTCCGCGTACGGTCGTCAGCCACCCGGCGGCGATGATCGCGGCCGCCACCGACAGGCCCAGCGTGCCGTTGAGCGGCAGCACGATGCCGACCGCGCCGCCGAAGACCCAGGAGACCTGGAGCAGCGTCTCCGCACGCGCGAACGCCGAGGTGCGCACCTGCTCCGGCACGTCCCGCTGGATCAGCGCGTCCAGCGACAGCTTGGCCAGCGCCTGCGCGAACCCCGCGACCCCGGCCAGGCACGCCACCAGCACGGTGCTGAAGAACACCGCCGCCGTGACCGCCGCGCCCAGCGCGACCGCGACGACCGTCACGATGATGATCTCCGGTGCCCGGGAGCGCAGCCACGCCCCGACCGCCGTGCCCAGCGCGTTGCCCGCGCCGGCCGCGACGCCCACGATGCCGAGCGAGACCGCCGCGCTCTGCCCGGTCATCGGGTGCACCCGCAGCAGGAACGCCAGGAAGAAGATCAGGAAGCCGGAGAGGCAGCGGATCCCGGCGTTGGCGGCCAGCGCGTGCGTCACCGCCGGGCCGACCGTGCGCAGTCCGGGCCGTTTGCTCCGCCCCCGCAGCGGCCCCGGCAGGTGCTCCTCGTCGGCGGCGAGCAGCGCCCGGTCCTCGCCGCGCGCCGAGTCCACCTTGCGCGGCAGCGTGAACGACAGCACCGTGCCCGCCACGAAGATCACGAACGCCCCGTACAGCGGCCAGGGCGGCCCGAGCTGCTGCAGCCCCGCCCCGATCGGCGCGGCCGCGCCCGTGGCGAGCAGCCCGCACAGCGTGACCCGCGAGTTCGCCTTCACGAGGGAGACCCGGGGCGGCAGCAGCCGTGGCACCACGGCGCTTCTCACCACCCCGTACGCCTTCGAGGCGACCAGTACGCCCAGCGCGGCCGGGTACAGCTCGATGCCGCCGGCGGCGACCGCCCCCGACAGGACCAGCGCGAGCAGCGCACGGGCGCCCATGGCGGTCGCCATCGCCGCGCGGCGGCCGTGCGGCAGCCGGTCGAGCAGCGGGCCGATCACCGGCGCGAGGAGCGTGAACGGCGCCATGGTGATCGCGAGGTAGAGCGCGACCCGGCCGCGGGCCTCGTCGGTGGGCACGGAGAAGAAGACGGTCGAGGCCAGCGCGACGGTGATCATCACGTCGCCGGCGCCGTTGACGCCGTGCAGCTCGATCAGCTTGCCGAGCCCCGACTCGCCCGCCCCGTGCGCGTGCGTCGCCCGGCGGATCCCGCGCGCGGTGCCGGTCACCGGCAGGCGCAGGACCCGGCCGAGCGCGCGGAACCGGGAGCCGGGTCCACGCCTCCGGCTCCCGCTTTTGAACTCCGTCCGTGCGGCTGCCACCCCGTCATAGTGCCCCGACAGCCGGGACTGTAGCGTCCATACGCCACGGATGACGCGACCGATGACGGCCCGTATGGCGGCGGCCGGGCGGGAACCCGGGCGGGGACCGGGCGGACCGCGGGACGACCGCGGGCCCCTGCGGGCGGCGACCCGGTGACGCCGCCGGGTGACATCACCGGGCGACATCGCCGGATGACAGCACCGGGTGACGCTGCGCGGCCGGCGCGCGGGCGATGCCACCGGGTGACGTCGCCGGTCGGGCACGACGGTGCTCCGGCCGGTCCGGCGGCGACACCCCGGGCCGCCGCGCGACACTCCCGGCAGGGAGGACGACATCCCGGGCAGGACGGGCGACATCCCGGCCGTTGCCGGACCGTACCCGGCCGAAACTCCCGTCGGTGTAGGCCCAGCGCACGTGAGCAGGTAGCGTGCGTAGCGCGCCGTGGCGAACGTTCTCGGCCGCGCGCCGTACGGCCATCCCGCAGAATGGATGACGTAGGTGCGCCCGAGCGCGATCGGGCGCGGACGTCGACGCGGTCCACAGGTCCGCTCCGTCCGCCCCTCGCACACAGCGGCGCACTCGTGAGACGGCGTATGGAGAGAAGCGATACCTGTGAGCGCAGCGACAACGCGAAGCCGCACCCCCGACCGTCTGTGCGCCGAGGCCGTCGACCTCGCCCGGGCCGTGGCCGAGGAGGTCGCCGCCCCCGGCATCGTCGGCGAGCACGACGGCATGGTCTCGGAGGGCGACCGGGTCGTCACCCATTACTTCGCCTGCAAGGAGATGGGCTACCGCGGCTGGCGCTGGGCCGTCACGGTGGCCCGCGCCTCCCGCGCCAAGATCGTCACGGTGGACGAGGCGGTCCTGCTGCCCGGCTCCGACGCGCTGCTCGCGCCCGAGTGGGTGCCGTGGAGCGAGCGGCTGCGTCCCGGCGACATGGGCCCGGGGGACCTGCTGCCCACCGACGCGGAGGATCTCCGCCTGGAGCCCGGCTGGACCGGCGAGGACGAGCCGCCGCCGAACTCCGCCGTCTCCCACGAGATGGCCGACCTAGTCGAGGCCGAGGACGCCGAGGTCACCGCCGGACCGCCGGCCGAGCTGTCCGCCGTACCGGCGCGCGGGACGATCTCGGCGGTCGCCGAGGAGCTGGGTCTCAGCCGCGCCCGGGTCCTGTCCCGGTACGGGCTGCACGTCGCCGCCGACCGGTGGGAGGACGGCTACGGCCCCAAGACCGCGATGGCCCAGGCGGCCCCCGCCCCCTGCGTCAGCTGCGGGTTCCTGGCCCGCATCGGCGGCTCGCTCGGACAGGCCTTCGGCGTGTGCGCCAATGAGTTCTCCCCGGCCGACGGGCACGTCGTGTCGCTGGCCTACGGGTGCGGCGGGCACTCCGAGGCGGCGGTCATGCCGAAGCCCCCGCGGGTGGCTCCGCCGGTGATCGACGAGACGCGGGTGGACCCGTTCCCGCTGCGGCCGGCCGCGGACTCCGGGTCGGTACCGGCGGCCGAGGACCAGGATTCGGCGGAGCTGGGCCACTCGTAGGCCGTGCGCAGGCCGTGCGCAGGCCGTGCGCAGGCCGTGCGCAGGCCGTGCGCAGGCCTTGCGTAGACCCCGCGCACCGCCCGCGCGGGCCCTGCGCAGGCCCCGCGCCCCTCCGCGCAGGCCCCGCGCACCCCTCCGCGCACCCGCCGCGCAGGCCCCGCGCCCCTCCGCGCACCCGCCGCGCAGGCCCCGCGCACGCTCTGCTCGGGGCCCGTCCGAGTCCTATTCGGGCCTCGTGCGGGCGCCGGCCGGGCTCTGCTCGGCCCCGCGAAGGCCCCGCGCACGCTCTGCTCGGCCCCGCTCCGGCCCGCTCAACCCCGCCCCACCTCCCCGTAGCCGCAGCTCAGCCCCCTCCTCAACCCCCGCCCGGTTCCTCGGCGGCCCCCCGCGGCCCGGTCTCTCGCGGCGGGCCGGGTCCGCCCGCGCGGTACCTTCGTGGTCCGTCGACGAGGAGAGTCACCGTGAGCATGTTCGTACGGCCTGCCGCCGAGGGTGCCGACCCGTTCGGCACGGCACGTCTGCGGCGCGGGGTGCTGGACGCCTGGGCGACGAGCCCGGCCCGGTTCCGTGAGGACGCCAACGCGGAGGAGGACCTCGTCCTCGGCGGCTACCGCGACCGGCTGGTCGTCGAGCTGGCGCAGAACGCCGCCGACGCCGCCGCGCGCGCCGGCGTGCCCGGCCGGCTCCGGCTCACCCTGCGCGACGGCGTCCTCGTCGCCGCCAACACCGGCGCCCCGCTCGACGCGGGCGGTGTCGAGTCGCTGTCCACCCTGCGCGCCTCCGCCAAGCGGGACGCGGGCAACGACGCGGTCGGCCGGTTCGGGGTCGGCTTCGCCGCCGTCCTGGCCGTCACCGACGAGCCCGCCCTCGTCGGCCGGCACGGCGGGGTGCGCTGGTCGCTGGCCGAGGCCCGCGACCTGGCCGCGGACACCGCCCGGCACAGCCCCGGCCTGGGCGACGAGATCCGGCGGCGCGACGGACACGTCCCGCTGCTGCGGCTGCCGTTCGCCGCCGAGGGAAGCGCCCCCGCCCCCTACGACACGGCCGTCATCCTCCCGCTGCGCGACCCGGCCGCCGCCGACCTCGCCGAACGGCTCCTGCACGGCGTGGACGACGCCCTGCTCCTCGGCCTGCCCGGCCTGGCGGAGGTCGTCATCGAGGCCGGGGACGAGACGCGTACGCTCTCCCGCCGCGACGAGGACCCGCTCACCGTCGTGGAGGACTCCCGCACGGGCACCACCCGCTGGCGTACCGCCGCCGCGCACGGCCCCCTCACCCCCGACCTGCTGGCCGACCGGCCGGTCGAGGAGCGGCTGCGGCCCCACTGGTCCGTGACCTGGGCCGTCCCCGTGGACGCCGACGGCGCCCCCGCGCGCCCCCGCACCAGCCCCGTGGTCCACGCGCCGACGCCCAGCGAGGAGCCGCTCGGCGTGCCGGCGCTGCTCATCGCGTCCTTCCCGCTGGACGCCACGCGCCGGCACACCGCGCCCGGTCCGCTGACCGACTTCCTGACCGAGCGCGCGGCCGACGCCTACGCCGGTCTGCTCGCCGACTGGCGGCCGGTCTCCGCCGGCCTCATCGACCTGGTGCCCGGCGCCCTGGGCCGGGGCGAGCTGGACGGCGCGCTGCGCCGGGCGATCCTCGAACGCCTCCCGCGCACCGCCTTCCTGCCGCCCGCCGTCCCGGCCGAGGACCGGTCCGCCGAGGACGACGACCTGCCGCACTCCCTGCGGCCCCGCGACGCCGAGGTGGTGGAGGGCGCGGGCGCCGACACCGTGCGGGTCCTCGCCGAGGTGCTGCCGACCCTGCTGCCCGCCGGCCTGGAGCGCCGCGCGGAGCTGCGCACACTGGGCGTGGCCCGGGTGCCGCTGACCGACGCGATCGACCGGCTGGCGGGCCTGGAGAAGGACCCCGGCTGGTGGCGCGAGCTGTACGACAGCCTGGCCGGGGTCGACCCCGACCGGCTGTCCGGGCTGCCGGTGCCGCTGGCCGGCGGTGCCCCCGAGGCGTTCGGCACCGGGGCGGGGCGTACGGCCATCGGGCCCCGGCAGGTGCTGCTGCCCTCCCCGGAGGGCGCCTCCCTGGACCCCGGGGTCCTCGCCCGGCTCGGCCTGAAGATCGTCCACCCGGATGCCGCCCATCCGCTCCTGGAGAAGCTCGGCGCGCTCCCGGCGACCCCGCGCGCCGTGCTCACCACCCCGCAGGTCCGGGCCGCCGTCGCTGCCTCCCTGGACGACGAGGGCGCGGCGAACTGGGAGGAGGACGCCCTCGACGCCGACGAACTGGCCGAGACCGTCCTCGGCCTGGTCCGTGACGCCGGACTCGACGCCGGGGACGAGCCCTGGCTGGGCGCCCTCGCGCTGCCCGACGAGGACGGCGAACTCGCCCCGGCGGGCGAACTCGTCTTCCCCGGCGGCCCCTTCGCGCAGGTCATGCGCGAGGACGAACTCGCCACCGTGGACGCCGAGCTGGCCGGCAAGTGGGGCCCCGACCCGCTGGCCGCCTGCGGCGTGCTCGTCACCTTCGCCCTCGTCCGCGCCACCGACGTCGTCCTCGACCCCGACGAACTGGAGCCCCGCGAGGGCGACTTCGCCGAGCCGGACGACGCGGGCCTGCTCGACGCCGTGGACGTGTGGAGCGAGGACGTCCTCGACCGCTTCCCGGACACCCCCGTGCCGCCGGTCGCCACCGAGATCGTCGCCGTGCGCGACCTGGACCTCGTCGACGACGACCGCTGGCCCGAGGCGCTCGCCCTGCTGTCCCGGCCGCCGCTGCGCGACGCGCTCGTGCAGCCCGTGCGCGTGCTGCTGCCCGACGGCACCCACGAGGTCGTACGCCCGTACACCGCGTGGTGGCTGCGCGGGAACCCGGTGCTCGGCGGACGCCGCCCGGCCGGCCTGCGCGCGGCGGGCGGCGACCCGCTGCTGCGGGGCCTGTACGACGAGGCCGACGCGACCGGCTTCGAGGACGAGCAGGTGCTGCGGGCGCTGGGCGTGCGCACGTCGGTCGCCGCCCTCCTCGACGAGCCCGGCGGCGCGGCCGAACTCCTCGACCGGCTCGCCGACCCCGACCGCCCGGTCTCGGCCGCCCAGCTGCACGCCCTGTACGGCGCGCTGGCCGACCTCGACCCGGAGCAGGTCACGCTGCCGGACGAGGTGCGGGCCGTGGTCGACGGGCGGGTGGAGGTGGTGGACGCCGCCGACGCCGTGGTGGTGGACTCGCCGGACCTGCTGCCCTTCACGTCCGGGGTGCCGCTGCTGCCGGTCCGCCCGGCCCGCGCCGCCGAACTGGCGGAACTCTTCCAGGTGCGGCGGCTCAGCGAGTCCGTCACCGGCCGGGTCGACTCCGAGGGCGCCGAGCACGACGTACCGGAGCCGGTGCGGGTGCTGCTCGGGGCGCGGACCCCGGCGTCGTACGTGGAGCACGGGGAGCTGGTCGTCGACGGCGTGGAGATCGACTGGCGCCTGACCGACGACGGCGCGCTGCACGCCGCGACCCTGGAGGGCGTGGCCGCGGGCCTCGCCTGGGCGGCCGGCCAGTGGCCCCGGCGCTTCGAGGTGGCGGCGCTGCTGGAGGACGAGTCGCGCACGGAGGAGCTGGCCAGGGACCGCTGGTTCGACTGACGGCGCCGTCCCTCGCGCCCGCGCCCGCGTCCGGACCCGGGCCCGGGCGCGAGGGACCGCGGACGCCTCACACGGGCAGCCGCCGGTCCACCCACCGCCACACGGCCTCCAGCAGACCCGCCCCGGCCACCGCGATGCCGACGGCGGTCCACGGCATCGTGACCCCCACCAGCTTCAGGGCGAAGAAGTCCTGGAGCCACGGCACCACCAGCACCACCAGGAAGCCCAGCCCCATCGCCGCCACCAGCACGACCCGCCACCAGGTGTAGGGGCGGGCGATGATCGCCAGCACCCACATGGAGATCAGGAACAGCGTCAGCGTCGCCGCGCTGGTCTCCGCGGCCAGCGCGTCCGGACCGGAGTAGTGGTGCCGGGCGGCGAGGTACGTCACGAAGGTCGCCGCGCCCGCCACCACGCCGCCGGGGATCGCGTACCGCATCACACGCCGTACGAAGTGGGGCCTGGCCCGTTCCCTGTTCGGGGCGAGGGCCAGGAAGAAGGCGGGGACGCCGATGGTGAGCGTGGACAGCAGGGTGAGGTGGCGGGGCAGGAACGGATACTCGACCTGCGAGCAGACCACCAGGATGGCGAGGAGCACCGAGTACACGGTCTTCACCAGGAACAGCGTCGCCACGCGCGTGATGTTGCCGATCACCCGGCGGCCCTCGGCCACCACCGACGGCAGCGTGGCGAAGCTGTTGTTGAGCAGCACGATCTGCGCGACCGCGCGGGTCGCCTCCGAGCCCGAGCCCATCGCCACGCCGATGTCGGCGTCCTTGAGCGCGAGGACGTCGTTGACGCCGTCGCCGGTCATCGCGACGGTGTGGCCGCGCGACTGGAGGGCGCCCACCATGTCCCGCTTCTGCTGCGGGGTGACCCGCCCGAAGACCGTGCCCTCGTCGAGCGCGCCGGCCATCTCCTCCCGCCCGGCGGGCAGCCGCCGCGCGTCGACGGCTCTGCCGGACAGCCCCAGCTTGGCGGCCACCGCGCCGACCGACACCGCGTTGTCGCCGGAGACGACCTTGGCGCTCACGTCCTGGTCGGCGAAGTAGCGCAGGGTCTCGGCGGCGTCCGGGCGCAGCCGCTGCTCCAGGACGACCAGGGCGAACGGCTCGACGCCCTCGGCCACCCCGGGGTCGTCCAGGGCGCGGGCGGCGCGGGCGAGCAGCAGGACGCGCAGGCCCTGCTCGTTGAGCCGCCCGGTCTCCGCGAGGGCCGGGTCGTCCTCGGCCAGCAGCACGTCCGGCGCGCCCAGCAGCCACGTACGGGAGGCGCCGTCGCCCTCGTCGAACGCGGCGCCGCTGTACTTGCGGGCGGAGGAGAAGGGCAGCGCGCCGGTGCGGCGCCAGTCCGCGTCGGCCGGGCAGGCGTCGATCACGGCCTGCAGAGAGGCGTTCGGGCGGGGGTCGGACGCGCCGAGGGCGCCGAGCACCGTGCGCACGTACGCCTCGTCGGCGCCGCCGAGGACGCGCAGGCCGGTGACGTCCATGCCGCCCTCGGTGAGGGTGCCGGTCTTGTCGAGGCAGACGGTGTCGACGCGGGCCAGGCCCTCGATGGCGGGCAGCTCCTGGACCAGGCACTGCTTGCGGCCGAGCCGGACGACGCCGATCGCGAAGGCGACGGAGGTGAGCAGGACCAGGCCCTCCGGGACCATGGGGACGATGCCGCCGACGGTGCGCGCGACCGAGTCGTCCAGCGCGTTGTCCTCGGCGAGCAGCTGGCTGAGGATCAGGCCGATCGCGGTCGGGACCATCATCCAGGTGACGTACTTGAGGATCGTGGAGATCCCGGAGCGCAGCTCGGACTGGACCAGCGTGAAGCGGGAGGCCTCCTCGGCGAGCTGCGCGGCGTACGCCTCGCGCCCCACCTTGGTCGCCCGGAAGGCGCCGCCGCCCGCCACCACGAAGCTGCCCGACATGACCTGGTCGCCGGGCTGCTTGACGACGGGGTCGGCCTCGCCGGTCAGCAGGGACTCGTCGATCTCCAGCCCGTCCGCCTCGACGCACACGCCGTCGACGACGACCTTGTCGCCCGGCCCGGTCTCGATGACGTCGTCCAGCACGATCCCGGACGTGCCGATCTCGGTGGCCGTCCCGTCCCGGCGCACCGTCGGCCGGGCCTCGCCGATGACGGCGAGCGAGTCCAGGGTCTTCTTGGCCCGCCACTCCTGGACGATGCCGATGCCGGTGTTGGCGAGGATCACGAAGCCGAAGAGGCTGTCCTGGATCGGCGCGACGAACAGCATGATCACCCACAGGACGCCGATGACGGCGTTGAACCGGGTGAAGACGTTGGCGCGGACGATGTCGGCCGGCGAACGGCTGCTGCGCACCGGCACGTCGTTGACCTGGCCGCGCGCGATCCGTTCGGCCACCTGGGCCGCCGTGAGTCCGGTCGCGGAGGCGGGGGCGGAGGCAGCGCCGCCGGAGTGCGCGGGATCCAGCCGATCATCCGCGTCGAGATGCGTCATGCGTTCGACGGTACGTGCGGATATGGGCCCCCACCCCCCGAAAAGGGCGAAGATCAGACCTGGGTACGAGGCGGCCCGACGCGGCGTCCTGCCCTGGTACTACCCCGCTGCTCCCACCGTTCCGCTGCCCCCGCCACTCCGCTACCCCTCCGCGGGCTCCCGCGCGGCGGCGTCCCGCTTGATCGCGGCGTCGCGCCCCCGGACGTACCAGATGCCGATCAGGCCGAGTCCGGCGCCGGCCAGGCAGGTCCACACCCACCAGGCGTGCCCCCGGTCGTCGAACCAGCCGTAGAAGGGCAGCTGCGCCAGGAAGAGGACGAACCAGAGGACGGTGCCGCCGATGACCGTCGGAACCACCGGGCCCTCCAGGGGCTCCGGCGCCTCGTGCGTGGGTGTCCACTTCGTCATGCGTACAGCTTACGAGGCGGGTGCGGGCGGCGTGACGGCGCGGCGCCGACGGGGTGACGGTGCGGAGCCCGCCGGTCGACGGCGCGGCGCCCACGGGGGTCTACGCGCGGAGATAGCGCTCCGCGAGCCATACGTTCATACTGAACCCGTTTGTCTCTGACTGTTTTCATTCGTAGGAAACACCAATAGGAACACCGACAAGGCCGTGGGGGAACCTGTTGGTGATGAGGTCCCCGCATGCCCACCTCGGCCTCCGCCAAGGTCCCCCCGTCCCCCGAGCCGCCGGAAGACCGCCGGCCGCCGCAGAACGGCCTCGACCGCTATTTCAAGATCTCCGAGCGCGGCAGCACCCTGCCGCGTGAGATCCGCGGCGGCTTCGCCACCTTCTTCGCGATGGCCTACATCATCGTGCTCAACCCGATCATCCTGGGCAGCGCGAAGGACATGTACGGCCACCAGCTCGACAACGGCCAGCTGGTCACCGCCACCGCCCTGACGGCCGCGTTCACCACGCTGCTCATGGGCGTCATCGGCAACGTGCCGATCGCGCTGGCCGCCGGCCTCGGCGTGAACTCGGTCGTCGCCCTGCAGCTCGCCCCGCGAATGGCCTGGCCAGACGCCATGGGCATGGTGGTGCTTGCGGGCCTCATCGTCATGCTGCTGGTCGCCACCGGCCTGCGGGAGCGCGTGATGAACGCGGTGCCCTACGGCCTGCGCAAGGCCATCTCCATCGGTATCGGCCTGTTCGTCATGATCGTCGGCCTGGTCGACTCCGGCTTCGTCACCCGGATGCCCGACGCCGCCCAGACCACCGTGCCGCTCCAGCTGGGCACCGGCGGCCACCTGCACGGCTGGCCGGTGCTGGTCTTCGTCCTCGGCGTGCTGCTGACCCTCGCGCTGATCGTGCGGAAGACCCCGGGCGCGATCCTCATCTCGATCGTCGTGATGACCGTGATCGCGGTGATCATCAACGCCGTCACCGACATCCCGTCCTGGGGCCTGACCACCCCCGAGTGGCCGGGCAACCCCGTCGCCACGCCCGACTTCGGGCTGGTCGGCGAGGTCAGCCTGTTCGGCGGGTTCGGCAAGGTCGGCGTGCTGACCGGCGTGCTCTTCGTCTTCACCGTGCTGCTGTCGTGCTTCTTCGACGCGATGGGCACGATCATGGGCGTCAGCGACGAGGCGAAGCTGACCGACGCCGAGGGCCAGATGCCGGGCATCAACAAGGTCCTCTTCGTCGACGGCGTCGCGGTCGCCGCGGGCGGTGCCAGCTCCGCCTCCGCCACGACCTGCTTCGTGGAGTCGACGGCGGGCGTCGGCGAGGGCGCCCGTACCGGCTTCGCCAACATCGTCACCGGCGCGCTGTTCGCCCTGGCGCTGTTCCTCACGCCGGTCGCCACGATGGTGCCGTCCCAGGCGGCGACCCCGGCGCTGATCGCGGTCGGCTTCCTGATCCTGGCCGGCTCGATCCGGGAGATCGACTGGTCCGACTTCACGATCGCCATTCCGGCCTTCGTGACGATGCTGATGATGCCGTTCACCTACTCGATCACCAACGGTATCGGCATGGGCTTCCTCACCTTCTCGGTGCTGCGCCTGGCGGCCGGGCGGGGCCGCGAGGTGCCGGTGGCGATGCACGTGGTGTCGGCGGTCTTCGCCTTCTACTACCTGATGCCGGCCCTCGGCCTGACGTGAGCCCGGCCGGGCCCGCGGGGCACGCTCAGGTGACCCCGTAGAAACGTTCCGTCTCCTCCACGGCGGACTGGAACCGCTCGTCGAAGTCATCGCGGATGAGCGTCCGGACGACATAGTCCTGGACGCTCATTCCCCGTTTGGCCGCATGATCCCGGAGCCGGTCGAGCAGCTCCCCGTCCATCCGCAGGCTGAGCACACTGGTCCCCATGGGCACGAGGGTCACCCCCGCCGGACGGGTGATGCTCCGCTTTCCGTAACCGACTCACTCGTACGGGTGAACTGGAGGTTTCAGTGGCGGGCGTCACGGGCACACGGGCTGTCGGGCGGTAGTACTTCGCCAGACTAATGAGTTACGCTAAGGAACATGCCGGACCTCAAGCATGGCGACGACGCCGCCGCCGTGAATTCCCTGCGCTCCGCCGTGATGCGGTTGTCCCGTCGGCTCAAGCACCAGCGCGTCGACGAGTCGCTGAGCCCCACCGAGATGTCGGTCCTGGGCACCCTGGGCAACTGCGGCAGTGCCACCCCGGGCGAGCTGGCCCGCAAGGAGCACGTCCAGCCGCCGTCGATGACCCGCATCGTGGCGCTGCTTGAGGCCAAGGGCCTGGTCCGGCTGGAGCCGCACCCCGAGGACCGGCGCCAGAAGGTCGTGACGCAGACCGAGCAGGCCGTGGTGATGCTCGAGGAGAGCCGCCGCAAGCGGAACGCGTTCCTGGCCACGCTGGTCGAGGGACTCGACGAGGACGAGTGGGCGAAACTGCGCGCCGCCGCCCCCGTGCTGGAGAAGCTCGCACACCGGTAAGCAGTTTTCGCGAGGAGGCGAACCCTTTTGAGTACGGGATCCGGAGCAGCTTCCGCCCCCGCACCTGACGGCCACGATCCGACCACCCGCACTCCCGACGCCCCTCGCAAGACGTCGATGTTCGCCTCCCTGAAGGTCAGGAACTACCGCCTGTTCTTCATGGGCCAGGTCGTCTCCAACATCGGCACCTGGATGCAGCGCATCGCCCAGGACTGGCTGGTGCTCAGCCTCACCGGCTCCTCGGCCGCCGTCGGCATCACCACCGCCCTGCAGTTCCTGCCGATGCTCCTGTTCGGCCTCTACGGCGGCGTCCTCGTCGACCGCTGGCGCAAGCGGCCCACGCTGCTCGGCACCCAGTCCGCGATGGCCGTCACCGCCCTCGCCCTCGCCGTCCTGACCCTGACCGGCCACGTCCAGGTCTGGCACGTGTACGTCGCCGCCTTCGCGATGGGCCTGGCCACCGTCCTCGACAACCCCGCCCGCCAGTCCTTCGTCGCCGAACTGGTCGGCCGGGACCAGCTGCAGAACGCGGTCAGCCTCAACTCCGCCAACTTCCAGTCGGCCCGCCTCGTCGGCCCCGCCGTCGCCGGTCTCATGATCACCGGCGTGGGCACCGGCTGGGCGTTCCTGGCCAACGGGCTGTCCTTCGTCGCGCCGCTCAGCTGCCTGCTGCTGATGCGCGCCCGCGACCTGCACGCCGTCCGGCGCAGCCCGCGCGGCAAGGGCCAGCTGCGCGAGGGCCTGCGCTACGTCGCCGGGCGCCCCGAGCTGATCTGGACGATCACGCTGGTCGGGTTCATCGGCACCTTCGGTTTCAACTTCCCGGTCTTCCTGTCCGCCTTCGCCGACGACGTCTTCGACGCGGGTGCCGGGGCGTACAGCCTCTTCAACACCCTCATGGCCGTCGGCTCGCTGGCCGGCGCCCTGCTCGCCGCCCGGCGCGGCACGGCCCGGCTGCGCGTCCTGATCGCGGCGGCGCTGGCCTTCGGCGCCCTGGAGATCGTGTCGGCGGCGGCACCGGCGCTGTGGCTCTTCGCGCTGCTCATGGTCCCGATCGGCGTGTTCAGCATGACGGTCAACGTCACCGCCAACACCAGCATCCAGATGTCCACCGACCCGGCCATGCGGGGCCGCGTCATGGCCCTGTACATGATGGTGTTCCTCGGCGGTTCCCCGGTCGGCGCCCCCATCGTCGGCTGGGTCACCGACACCTACGGCGCCCGGGCCGGCTTCGCCTCCGGCGGCGCGGTGGCCGCGACCGCCGCGCTGGTCATCGGCCTGATCCTGGCCCGCGTGGGCAACCTGCGCCTGTCGGTCGGCTGGCACCGCGGCCACCCCCAGCTCCGCTTCGTCCCCCGGGAACGCCGGGAGGCGCTGACCCCGGCGGCGTAGCGGTTCCGGCGACCGGTCAGTCGCGGGGGAAGTCGTCGGTCTTGAGGGTGAGACCGACGACGGTCCCGGTCAGGTCGACGTCTTCGCCGAACCCGAAGCTGACGCACGCGTGGTATTTGCCGCAGGAGCTTGCGCGGGTAAGCGGCACGTAATTGCTCAAGGATGTTCGCGGTGATGTCCCAGTGAGTGTCCCGCTGCGGCCACAGAAAGACGTGGCCGCCGACGATCTCCGACTTGTACCCCTCGGGGATGGGCAGTTTCTCCAGCCAGTCGAACATGGCGTCGAGGGTGAGTTCGCGGTCGCTGCCACTCAAATCCACGGTGCCTCCTCAGGCGCTGCAACTGCCCAGCACAACGACTGCTGCGGTCCCAGGTCGTGCCCGGCAGACTGGGCTGCCATGAGACTCTTCGCCGCCGTGCTGCCGCCCGAGGGCGTCACCGCGTCCCTCGCCGACGAGGTGGCCGCGCTGAGGGGGCTGCCCGGTGCGGAGGGGCTGCGCTGGACCGGGCGCCCGGGGTGGCATCTCACCCTCGCCTTCTACGGTGAGGTCGACGACGACGCCGTACCCGACCTGTCGGCACGCCTGGAGCGGGCGGCGCGGCGTACCGCGCCCTTCGGGCTGGCGCTGCGCGGCGGTGGGCAGTTCGGCCGGGGACGGGTGCTGTGGGCGGGCGTCGCGGGCACCGGGGGTGGCGGCCTCCCGGCCCTGCGGCTGCTGGCCGGCCGCGCGGAGGCGGCGGGGCGCGGGGCGGGCGTCCCGATGGGCGAGCACCGGCGCTACACACCGCACCTGACCCTGGCGCGCGGCCGCGAGCCCCTCGACGTACGGCCCCACCTCACGCTGCTGGACGGCTTCACCACTCCCGCCTGGACCGTGACGGACCTGGCGCTGGTGCGCAGCAACCTGCCGGACTCGGGCGTGCCGGGCGAGCAGCCCCGCTACGCGACGGTCGCCCGCAGTCCGCTCGGCGCGTCCGGTTAGGCTCGGGGCGTGGACCCGAAGACCCGTAACCAAATCATGGCCGGTGTGCTCGTGCTGATGCTCCTGGTGGTGGCGGTGGCGGCCGCCCTGGGCTGATCGGCCCGGAGCGGCCGCCCCGCTCATCCGCCGCGCACCGGCTCGGCGGCGCACCGGCTCAGTGGCTCGCCGGCTCGCCGGTCACCAGGCGAAGGCCTCCGGAGAGGGCCCCGGGCCCGGGAAGATCTCGTCGAGCCCGGTCAGCAGCTCGTCCGACAGCTCCAGCTCCACCGCCCGCAGCGCCGACGCCAGCTGCTCGGCCGTGCGCGGGCCGACGATCGGGCCGGTCACGCCGGGCCGGGTCAGCAGCCAGGCCAGCGCGGCCTCGCCCGGCTCCACACCGTGCTTGTCGAGCAGGTCCTCGTAGGCCTGGATCCGCGCCCGGCCCGCCGGGTCGGCCAGGGTGTCGGCCGCCCGCCCCGAGGCCCGGCGCCCGCCCTGGACCTCCTTCTTGAGGACGCCGCCGAGCAGCCCGCCGTGCAGCGGCGACCACGGGATGACGCCGAGGCCGTACTCCCGCGCTGCCGGGACGACCTCCATCTCGGCGCGGCGCTCGGCCAGGTTGTACAGGCACTGCTCGCTGACCAGCCCGATGGTCCCGCCGCGCCGGGCGGCGGTCTCGTTGGCCTGGGCGATCTTGTACCCGGGGAAGTTCGACGACCCGGCGTAGAGCACCTTGCCCTGCTGGACCAGGGTGTCGACGGCCTGCCAGATCTCGTCGAAGCCGGTGTCGCGGTCGATGTGGTGGAACTGGTACAGGTCGATGTGGTCCGTCTGCAGCCGCTTGAGGCTGGCGTCGACGGCACGCCGGATGTTCACGGCGGACAGCTTGTCGTGGTTGGGCCACGCCTCGCCGTCGGCGCCCATGTTGCCGTACACCTTCGTGGCGAGGACCGTCTTGTCGCGCCGGTCGCCGCCCTTGGCGAACCAGTTGCCGATGATCTCCTCGGTACGGCCCTTGTTCTCGCCCCAGCCGTACACGTTGGCGGTGTCGAAGAAGTTGATGCCGGCGTCCAGCGCCGCGTCCATGATGGCGTGGCTGTCGGCCTCGTCGGTCTGCGGACCGAAGTTCATGGTGCCGAGGACGAGTCGGCTGACCTTGAGTCCCGTGCGTCCGAGCTGCGTGTACTTCATGGTCCCCAAGCCAACGACTTGGAGTGCGCTCCAGGCAAGCGGGGCGGGCGGTCAGTCGCGGGGGAAGGCGTCGGTCCTGAGGGTGAGGCCGAGGACGGTGCCGGTCAGGTCCAGCTCCTGTCCGAAGGCGACCGTGGTCTCGGTGGTGTAGTCGCCGTCCTTGGGGTGTGTGAAGACGTGGCAGCGGCCCCGGTACGGATCGGCGATCAGGTAGAGGGGGACCTCGGCCGCGGCGTACGCGAGCCTCTTGGGGCCGTAGTCGATGGCGGCGGTGCCCTGGGAGATGACCTCGGCGACGAACTCGACGTCCTGGTGGCGCCACCGATCGTCATCGGCCTTCTCCGCTGTTGCGCTGAGCAGCGCCACGTCCGGGCAGAAAACGATACGCACGGCGCCCGGGACACGGGAGGGCGTGCATATGCCAGGAGGTGTCGGGCCTATGAAGAGGCGGAGTAGGGTCCGCCCAGCCCCCACCCCTCGTCCATCGCGTCCGCGAACGCCGCCGCGACCCGGTGTTCGCCGCTCTCGTTCGGGTGGGTGCCGTCGTACGTGTCGGCGTGGAAGTCGTACGGTGCGGGTGCCGGGACGAGCAGCAGCGGGGAGCGCGGTTCGTCGAGGGCGGCGACGGTCTTGGCGAGGAGTTCGTTGAAGTGGTCGACCTGCTCGGCGAAGGCCGGGTCGGCGTCCACGCGGATGTTGTGCAGGACCGGCAGCACGGCGACGTGGACGCGCGGGTTGGCCTCGCGGGCGGCGGCGAGGAAGGCGCGGACGTTGTCGTCGGTCTGCTCCGCGTTCGTGTAGAAGCCGAGGTCGATCAGGCCGAGGGAGACCAGGAGCACGTCCGCGCGGTGGGCGCGTACCTCCGCGCCGATCAGCGGCGTCATGTGGTGCCAGCCCTCGCCCCAGCCGGCCAGGTGGGCCCGGGGGAAGCCGGGCTCGGCGTAGGCGTACGACGTGGGCGCGTCCGTCATCCGGTCGTGCAGCGTCTCGCGCGGGCCGACGAACGTGAAGGGGCGCCCGTACGAGCCGCACAGGTGCTGCCACAGCCGGTAGCGCCACGTGTGCTCGCCCGCACTCCCGATCGTCATGGAGTCGCCGACGAACATGAACCTGAGCATCCGCTCATCATGGACGATCGGCCGGTCGCGCGCGACATGAGCCCGAGCACCCCGGGTGGGCGGCGGCGGGCGTGCGGGGCGACCGGTCGCGTGAACGCCCGTGCGGGATGGCAGGCTTGGCGCATGCGCCGCCCCTTCGCCCTCCTCGCCCCGCTCCTCCTCGTGGGCGCGTTCGCCGTGCCCGCCTCCGCAGCGGACGGGGACGACGGGCCCGCCGGGAGCGACGGCTTCACGATCAAGGATCCGCGGATCGCCGAGTCCAGCGGCCTCGCCGCCTCCCGCCTCCACCCGGGCATCTACTGGACGCACAACGACCAGGACACCGGCCCCTACATCTACGCCGTCGACGGTGCCACCGGCGAGACCGTCGCCCGCGTCTCGCTGTCCGGCGTCGGCACGCCGCGGGACGTCGAGGCGATCGGCATCGGCCCGGGCAACCGCATCTTCGTCGGCGACCTCGGCGACAACCTCGGCGGCACCTGGCCGCACGTGTGGATCTACGAGCTGCCCGAGCCCGAGGAGCTGAAGGACCAGACGGTGAAGGCGACGCAGTACGTCGTGAAGTACGCGGACGGCGCCCGCGACGCCGAGTCCCTGCTGATCCACCCGAAGACCGGCCGCGTCTACATCATCGACAAGAACGAGGACGGCGGACACCTCTACGAGGGCCCGGAGGAACTCTCCGCCTCCGGCACCAACACCTTCGAGCCCACCGTCCCCGTCGACCTCCAGGCCACGGACGCGGCCTTCTCCCCGGACGGCGAGCAGATCGCCGTACGCAGCTACTTCGGGGGCGTCCGGTACGACTGGAACGGAGGGAAGATCCAGCGCAAGGGCCGGATCAGCGCGCCGCTCGGCCAGGGCGAGTCCGTCACCTACACCATCGACGGCAAGAAGCTGCTGCTCGGCATGGAGGGCGCCAACAGCCCCGTCAAGGCCGAGGACGTGCCCGGCAGCGGCGGCGGCTCGGACGGCGGTTCCGGCTCCGACGCCTCGGGCGGCTCTGACGGCCCCGGCGGGGACACGCTGAAGCTCGGGGCGGTCGGCCTCCTCGTCGCCCTCGCCGCACTCTTCGGGCTACGCCGGCTGTTCCGGCGCCGCTGAGCCCGCGGGGGGCGCGGACGGCGCGGACGGCGCGGGGGCGTCCGCCGCCCGGCGCCGGGCCACCAGCACCTCCAGCCCGTCCAGGATGCGCTGGAGCCCGAACTCGAAGTGGTCGAAGCCGGTGCCGAAGGTGTCCTCGGCGAGGGAGGCCAGCACCGGGTAGCGTCCGCCGGCCATGGCCTGCTCCAGCGTCGAGCGCTGGGCCTCCCAGAACTGCGCGTCCGTCAGCCCGGATGTGCGCCCGGCCTCCTGCTCGTACACCTGGGTGCGGGCCGCCCCGACGACGTACCCGTCGATCATGACGACGGCCGACACCAGCTCCGGGTCGGACAGGCCCATCGCCTTGATCCGGGCGAGCACCTTCTCCATGCCGTCCAGGGCGCTCGGGCCGAGGACCGGGCGGGACTGGTTGACGTCCAGCAGCCAGGTGTGGCGGCGGTAGAGGGCGAGCGTGGCGTGCCCGAGGGCGTGCAGCGCCGAGCGCCAGTCGCCTTCGCCGAGGTCGGCGGGGTCCTCGGAGGGGCGCTGTACGCGGTCCAGCATCAGGTCGATCAGCTCGCCCTTGCCGGGGACGTACCGGTACAGGGACATGGCGCCGGTGCCCAGCTCGGTGGCGATGCGGCGCATCGAGACCGCGCCGAGGCCCTCCCGGTCGGCGACCTCGACGGCGGCCGCCACGATCCGCTCCAGCGTCAGCCCCGGTCTGGGGCCCCGGCTGGGGCGCCGGCCGGTGTCCCAGAGCAGTTCGAGGGTCCGGCCGAGGTCGCCGCTGCCGCTGGTCTCCGTACCGCTTGCCATGGGGCCAGTGTAGGTCCGCGCGGAAAAACCGAGTACGTCGTACGCGCAATAGAGTACGGTGTACGCGAAACCGGGTACGGTGTACTCAGTCAGGGAGCGGAAGGGGGACCCATGGGTGACGGACACGCGGTACGGGCCGAGGGCCTGGTGAAGAGGTACGGCGGCAAGCACGCCCTCGACGGCTTCGACCTGGCCGTGCGCGAGGGCACCGTGCACGGCCTGCTCGGGCCGAACGGCGCGGGCAAGACCACCGCCGTGCGCATCCTGTCCACGCTGATCCGGCCGGACGGGGGCCGGGCCGAGGTGGCCGGCCTCGACGTCACCCGGCAGGCGCGCGAGGTGCGGGCGCGGATCGGCCTCACCGGGCAGTACGCGGCCGTGGACGAGGTGCTCACCGGCCGGCAGAACCTGGAGATGTTCGGGCGCCTGTTCCACCTGGGCGGCAGGCGGGCCCGGTCCCGCGCCGTCGAGCTGCTGGCGCGGTTCGACCTGACCGACGCGGGCGACCGGGGCGTGGGCAAGTACAGCGGCGGCATGCGGCGGCGCCTCGACCTCGCCGCGTCGATGATCCTCGCCCCGTCCGTCCTGTTCCTGGACGAGCCGACGACGGGACTGGACCCGCGCAGCCGCGGCGAGGTCTGGGACTCCGTCCGGGCCCTGGTGGCGAGCGGTACGACGGTCCTGCTGACCACGCAGTACCTGGAGGAGGCCGACAAGCTGGCCTCCCGCATCACCGTCCTGGACCAGGGGCGGGCCATCGCCGACGACACCCCGGACGGGCTGAAGAACCTGGTGGGCGGCGACCGGATCGAGGTCGTGGCCGCCGAGCGGGCCGGGATACCGCGGGCGGTGGAGGCGGTCGCCCGGGTCTGCGACGGCGCGCCGGAGGTGGACGAGGAGGCGCTGCGGGTGCACGCCCCGGTCACCGACCGGGTGCGGGCGCTGACCGAGGTGGCCCGCGCCCTCCAGGACGGAGGCGTCGCGGTGGAGGACATCGGCCTGCGCAGGCCCAGCCTCGACGACGTCTTCCTGCGCCTGACCGGCCACGGCACGGAGGCGACGGGGACGGGCCCGGCGGCGTCGCCGTCGGAGGAGAAGGAGGCGGTGCCGGCATGAGCACCCTCGACCTGGCGACGCCCCCGCGGGAGCACGGCCGCCTCTACTGGCTGCTGGCCGACTGCGCCAACATCGTCCGCCGCGGCCTGACCCACTACCAGCGCCAGCCCGTCAACATCGCCTGGCAGCTCGGCTTCCCGATCCTGTCCGTCCTCCTCTACGGCTACGTCTTCGGCAGCGCGATGACGGTGCCGGGCGGCGGGGACTACAAGGACTTCCTGATGCCCGGCATGTTCACGATGACCATGGCGTTCGGCTTCATCAACACCGCGACGCTGGTCGTCCACGACTCCACGAAGGGCGTCATCGACCGTTTCCGGTCGATGCCGATGACCTCCTCGGCGGTGGTGGCGGGCCGCGGCGTGACCGACCTGGTGGTCGCGTGCGCCGAGTTGACGATCCTGATGCTGACGGCGCTGGCCATGGGCTGGCGCCCGGACGGCGGCTGGGGCTTCCTGGCCGCGTTCGGACTGCTGCTGTGGCTGCGGTTCGCGCTGATCTGGCTCGGCGTGTGGCTCGGTCTGCTCGTCCCCAACCCCGAGGCGGCGGGCGGCCTGTTCGCGGTGGCGTTCCCGCTGACGATGATCTCCAGCATCTTTGTCGCCCCGCAGCTCATGCCCGACTGGCTGGGCTGGGTGGCCGCCTGGAATCCGATCTCCTCCACGGCCGCGGCGGCCCGCGACCTGTTCGGCACGCCGGTGGGTGGCGGCGACTCGTGGGTCGAACAGCACGCGCTGCTGATGTCCTGCACCTGGCCGCTGGCGCTGACGCTGCTCTTCCTGCCCCTGGCGGTACGACGCTTCCAGCGGCTGAGCAAGTAGGGGCGCCACCTGGCGACCGGGCGACCGGGAGAACTGGGACGGGGGCCGGGGCCCGGGGCCGGGGCCGGGGGTGGAGACCGGAACGGCCGCGGATCTCCACCCCCGGTTCCACCCATGGGTCCAGGAGTTGCGGGCCTGGTCAGAGCAGCCTTGGGGGCATGACAACGACTGAGTGGATCACCGACATCGCCCTCGTGCTGGTCGTCTTCCGGCAGCTGCGGGAAGGCAGGCTCGACCACAGGACCTTCCTGATCCCGCTGGGGATCGTGGCCTTCGTGGCGTACTCGTACCTGGACTCGGTGCCGACCGGGGGCAACGACCTCGTACTGATCGCGGCCTTGACGGGCGTGGGCGCGGTGCTCGGCGTCGCGGGCGGCGTCTACACCCGGATCCGGGCCCTCGACGGGCACCTCATGATCAAGGCCGGCGCCGTGTCGGCGATCCTGTGGGTGCTGGGCATGGGGGCCCGCATGGGGTTCCAGATCTGGGTCGAGCACGGCAGCGGCGCCGACGACGTCGCCCGGTTCAGCGTCGCTCACCACATCACGAGCGACCAGGCCTGGGTGACGGCGTTCGTGCTGATGGCGGTCACCGAGGTGGTCACGCGGGTCGCCACCATCTACGTCCGCAGCCGCCGCGCCCAGCTCGGGGCCGTACGCCCCACCGCGCCCGTGCTCGACCGTACGGCCTGATCGTGCGCTATCTTCTGCCGGTGTCCGCCACCGAGAAGCTCCCGCCCCCGGCCCCGGGGGCGGACCCGCGACCGGTCCCCGGTCAGAATCCGCGGCTGCAGTGGGGTCTGAGCCTCGCGGTCGTCGTCGTGGGAGCCGTGACGATCCGGCCCATGGGGTTCACCGGCCAGGGTCTGGCGGTCACCGCCCTCTTCGTGCTCAACTCCGCGGCCCTGCTGGCCCGGGGCCTGCCCGAGCACCGGGTCTCCCCGCGGGCGACGCTCATCTGGCTCACCCTCGGCGTCGTCGCGGCGGCGGCGCTGACCGGCGTCAGCGCCGGCGGTACGGGCTACCTGTTCGCCTACTTCCTCGCCGGGCACATCGGCTACCGCCTCGACACCAGGCCGGCCCTCGTCCTCGCGGCGACGTGCTCCCTGCTCTGCGCCGCCGTCCTGTACTTCCACCTGGGGCCGGGGAACCCGGAGCTGCCCTGGGTGCAGGGACTCACCACCGGCGTCCCGGTCGTGGTCGGCATCCTCAACCGCAGCCAGCGCCGGGCCGTGCGGTCGGCGCTCTCGGCCGCCGAGTCGGCGGAACGCGCCGCCCGTGCGGAGGCCCGGACCGCGGTGCTGACCGAGCGCGCCAGGATCGCCCGGGACGTCCACGACGTCCTCGCGCACTCCCTCGCCGGGATCAACATGCAGTTGGAACTGGCCGACGCGCTCCTGGACACCGGAGACCTGAAGAAGGTCAGGGAGGCCACGGGCACGGCACACGGCCTGGTCAAGGAGAGCCTGAAACAGGCGCAGTGGACCGTGCACGCGTTGCGGGAGGACGCGTTGCCGCTGCTGGAGAGTCTCACCGCGATGGTCGAGTCGGCGGGACACCAGGATGCCCTGACCGTCACCGGAACCGTCCGCGAGGTCCCGGCCCGGGTGACGCAGAACCTGTTGAGGATCGCCCAGGAGGCCCTGACCAACGCGGCCCGGCACGCGCCCGGCGGGCCGGTCGCCGTCGAGCTGGCCTTCACCGCCGGGTCGGTCACACTGAGGATCCGCAACGGCCCCGCCACCCGCGCGGTGACGCCGGGAGGCGGCAGCGGGATGGGCCTGATCGGCATGCGCGAACGCGTCGCCCTCCTGGACGGGAGGGTCGGCGCCGGACCGGTCACCGAGGGGCAGGACCGGGGCGGCTGGCAGGTGGAGGCAGTGATCCCGGGATGAGCGAACAGGCTGGTGAACCCGTGCAGTTGAAGGTGGTCGTCGCGGACGACCAGGCCGCCGTGCGGGAGCCGCTCGCCGCGGTGCTCGGACTGGCCGAGGACATCGACGTCGTCGCGTCGGCCGCGGACGGCACCGAGGTACTGGAGGCGGTGGCCGCCGGGCCCGTCGACGTGGTGCTGATGGACCTGAGGATGCCCGTGATGGACGGCATCGAGGCCACCCGCCGCCTGAGCGAGGAGCATCCGGAGGTGGCGGTGGTCGTCCTGACCACCTTCGCCGACGACGAGTCGATCCTGGGCGCGCTCGGTGCCGGGGCCCGCGGCTACCTGACCAAGAACGCGGGCCGCCAGGACATCACCCGGGCGATCCGGGCCGCGGGCGCGGGCCAGTCCGTACTGGACCGGGAGGTGCAGGACCGCCTGCTCGCCACGGCCCGGGCGAAGGCGCCGGCCACGGAGCAGGCGGCTCGGCAGCCCCTCCCCGACGACCTCACACCCCGTGAACGCGAGGTCCTCGCACTGATCGGCCAGGGCCTGTCCAACCGGGGAATCGCCGAGACCCTCTTCATCAGCGAGGCCACGGTCAAGACCCACATCAACAACCTCTTCGCCAAGGCCCACATCCGCGACCGCGCCGACGCGGTCCGCCGCGCCATCGGGGCGGGGCTGTCCTGATCCCTCAGGGCCCCGGACAGGGAAGGGGCTGCGACTCGTCGTCCGGGAAGCAGCTCACCAGGGCGAGGGAGAGGAACGCGGGGCGTTCGAGGTAGTAGCCGAGCGATACGTCCCCGCCCCACCCGAGGCGTGCCTCCGCCGAGGCGGCGACGCCGGACAGCCAACGGACGTCACGCTGGGCGTCGCCGCACATGAAGCGGGGCGCGTACTCGGCCAGCCGCTCACCGAGCCACCCCGCCGCCTCCGCCGGATCGGCCCAGGTGCCGCACACCTGCGCACGCGGCTTGCGCAGCCAGTTCCGCGTCTCCAACGGCGGCAGGTCGCAGGACGGGAACTCGGCGGCGACCTCGCGGTACCGCGCGACCACCTCCGGCCGGCTCCCGACGGGCGGCGGCTCGGGGTGGGGAGGGCGCCGCAGGGCCTCCTGGTCGAAGCGGGACTTGGGGCCGACCCAGAGGTAGCCGTGGTGATGCCTGTACTGCCGCACCGGCGTCCCTTCGGTGTTCCCTTCCCGACGCTTACGCCAATGCGTTCGACCTACTGCGATCGTCGGCGTTGGCGCCGGAGGGGAGCGGGAAGCTCATCCGGGGCATACTCCGGAGCTTGAAGGAAGACGCATCGTGACCGAGGTCGTAAGCCCCTTCTGGAAATCCTCGTACTCGGGGCAGGAGAACGCCTGCGTCGAAGTCGCCGACACCGCACCCGGCGGGCGCGCCGTACGCGACAGCAAGCAGCACGAAGGCCCCCTGCTCACCGTCTCCCGCGACGGATGGCGCGCGTTTCTGCGCCAGTTCGCGTAGGCGTTCACCGCGGGCGGTAGGAGGTGGCCAGGACCGAGACGGTGATCCGGTCCGGCAGAGCCCCGCGACCGGCCAGGTCCTCCTGACCGAGGTGCCGCGCGCTGGGCGTCATGCCCACCAGGTCGACGGCTTCCTGGCGGGTCAGCTCGGCGGTGTACTCAAGGCGTCGGGTTCCTGCGGCTTCGAAGAAGGGGCCCAGTGCCCGGTGCAGGCGCCGTTCCTTGTCCGGGTCGATCGTGACCATCCCCGTTACGTGAGCGCGTAGTTCGGCCAGGTGCTGCTGGGTGGGCCGGACCACGATCAGGCGGCCGGACCCCCGCAGGACGCGGTGAAACTCGTGCGGGTTGCGCGGCGCGAACACGTTCAGCACCACGTCGACCGCCTGGTCCGCCAGCGGAAGGGGGCGGAAGACGTCCCAGCTTGCCGCAGCGGCTCGCTCGTGGGACCGCGCGGCCGAGCGCAGCGCCCGTACTGATGCGTCCAGTCCCAGGCCCCGTGCGGTGGGAAGCCGGTCGAGCACGCCGGCGAGGTAGTAGCCGGTGCCGCAGCCGGCATCCAGGACCGTTCCCCGAGTGGACACGGCCTCGGCGGCCAGGTGGGTCAGGACTTGGCTGACGGGGGCGTACGTGCCGGTGGCGAGGAACCGGGTCCGGGCCTGGACCATGGCGGTGTCGTCGCCGCTGAGCGCGCGAGCGCCGGTCAGGAGGCTGACGTAGCCCTGGCGGGCGATGTTGAAGGTATGGCCCGTCGGGCAGCGCAGTGCGCCTTGGGCGGGGCGGAGAGCGGCGCCGCACACAGGGCAGCGCAGCGTGTCGAGAAGTGGTGCGAGGGCAGGGGGAAGCACGGCAGGCACGAGACGCTCCTGGCAACGGTGAGGAAAGGGGGCCGTGCCTGCGCGTGTTCTCGGGACCGCGTTTCAGCAGCAGGAAGAAGCGGTGCGGGACGTAGCAGGCACACCTGGGAGGGCGACGTCGGTCGGCGTCGCCCTCAGCGCCTCGTCGTTACAGAGCCTGGTCGTGCGGGGTCCTCATCCGGCCAGCCTAACGCGGAGGTGCGCCCGGCGGATCGTCCTTTTTCGGGGGGCGATTGGACAGTCTGTCCCGCGCGACACGCCGTACAGGAGGCGTGTCGCGCGGGACGAACTGTCCAATCGCGTCGGCTCACGGGGCCGGGCAGGTGTTCTTTCCCGGTACCTGGTAGGTCCGGTACAGCGGGGACTTGTCTCGGCGTTCCACCGGGAAGGTCACTATGGGTACCGGCTTGCACACCGGCCACAGGCCGTCGACCCGCTCGGTCCCGGCACTCGCTTCCGCCCCGGCGCTCTCGTCGACGAACGTGAAGACGCCGCTCGCGCCCGGTACGCAGCCGGCGGCACAGTGCTCCAGGGGGCTGCCCCGGCGGAGTTCGTCGTAGACGTCGTTGTGGGTCACGGCGTCGATGTCGCTGTCCCGGGCGGCCGCGACGGCGGTTCCCACGGCGGTGAGCGCGTCGTGGTACATCACGGCGTATCCGTCGTCGAGGGCGTCGGGGCCCTCCTCGAAACGCTCGTCGTAGGACGCGGCGAAGCGGGCGAAGGCCTTGGGGACCTGCTTGTCGCCGACGGCGCCGGCGTGCCACCCGGGTGCGTCGACGGCGACGGCGGTCACGATCTCGATGTTGTTGCGTTCGGCGATCCCGCGCATCTTCTCGCTCTCGGTGACCGGGTCGCGGCCGGTGCTGACGCGCAGGATGCGCAGCGGCTCGTCGTCCGAGCCCCGGTCGCAGGAACTGGCCTCGTCGATTCTCTTCAGGAAGGGCGGCAGATCCGCGTCGCGGCCCGCCAGGAACACGGTGCGGGCGTCGACCGCGCACATGGCGTCCACCGCCCGCCGGAAGATCTGCGGTGTGCCCTGCGAGGGCCCCTTGATGCCCTGGTAGGTCTCGGTCCGCCGTTCCACCTCGTCGGGGGTGATGCCGTACTGCTCGCCGAACTCCCGGCGGAAGGCCCGGCGGAGGTTGGCCACGTAGTTGTCGTCGCGGTCGTCGGCGATCATGAACGTGTTCTTCCGGTCGACCTCGTTGGCGCTCACATAGCGCTGGAGCGCGTCGACGAGCTGGTCCGTGGAGGGCGAGACCTTGAACAGGTAGGGGTTCTCCATCTCGCGGGAGCTGAGTACGGCGCTCACCGCCGGGATCTGCGCGGGCCCGAGACCGTCCTCGACGGCGTCGAGCGTGGCGTCGTCGCTGTTGGGGAAGCCGATGGCGGCCACGACCGGTGCGTCACCCCCGCGCCGGGCCGCCAGCGCGTCGGTCACGGTCTTCCAGTGGCTCAGGTCCTCGCCGACGTTGGCGAAGAGCAACTGGACGGCGGTGTCCCCGTCGTTCTGGGATTTCTGGGCGACGTAGGCGCCCTGGAGGGAGTGCAGGATCAGCTCCTGCGACATGGCCGCGCCGGGGCTCTGCGCGGTGTACGGCATGACGACGGCGACGCTCACCACCGGCTTGCCCGACGTCCGCGCCCTCTCGTTCTCGCCCTTGATGAGGCCGAGGATGTCGCCGAGGTTCGGGTCGAAGGAGTACGCCTCGGCCGTGACGCCGATGCACTCCTGGCCCGCACGCCGCAGGTCCCGGTTCGCGGTGCAGTAGTCGCGGTGCTGCCGGTAGCTGTCCAGGCCCCACCACGCACCGGCCGTCGTCAGGGCGGCGACCAGCGTCCACAGGACCACCACGTCGACCAGGCCGAGCACCCGGAAACGGAGCCGCCGTGGCAGCCAGCGCCAGGTCCGCCGGTCCCGCAGCCCCCTCATGCCGCGCCTCCCCTGCGCGCTCCTTCTCCCTGCCAGCGGTGGTCCAGGGGCCAGTCCTCGCCGTCCTTGACCGCACGGGGCCAGCGGATGGCGGCCTGGGCGAGGACCGCGCGGCCGGTCAGGTGCTGGGCGGAGAGGAAGGACAGGTCCTGGCCGATCCGGTCGACCAGGGGCCGGTCGGCCTCGGCCAGTTCGTCCGCCGCGTACCACAGGGCGTGCAGCAGCCGGTTGACGGCCTGCTTCTCCAGGCCCGTACCCGGGTCGGCCCGATACTGGAGCAGGTCCCGGCGTCCCCGGGCGACCTCCTGGCACTGCTCGAACCAGCTGTTGCCCGGCGGGCGCGGCGCATGGGCGACGGTCCGCAGGACGTGCAGCCAGTCGACCGCGTCGCCGTCGTGCCGGAGGAACTCCGCGTGCAGCCGGTCGACGACCTCCGGCGCCTGCCCCGCGGCCAGCCGGTGCCACAGGAAACGCGACCACTCGTCGCGCGCCGACCGTCCCGAGCGGCCCTCCGCCCGCTGCCGGTGGTGGTCGGCGAGCAGGGCGTGCGCGCCGGACCAGTCCACGCCCCGGCCGCCGCGTCCGCTGCGCATCTGGTGCACCAGCAGCGCGCGCAGAAAGCGGTCGGTGATGAAGGGCCGGCTGCCCGGTCCGCGCGACCAGCGCTCCCGCTCCAGCTGGGCGGCGGCACCGTCGGCCGCGGGCAGCCCGTCGATGCGGCGCGGCACCCATCGCTCGGCCAGCCGCTCGGCGGCCTCCCGGTCCCAGGCCAGGGAGAACAGGCACAGCTCGTCGTGGTATTCGCTGCCGACGAGGGTGTCGAGCAGCCCCCAGACGACGGACTCCCCGGCCCTGCTGGAGTGGGCCAGGTCGAGCAGTTCCTCGGCCGCCACCCACTCCTCGGTACGGGACCGGTCCACCACCGCCTCGCACAGCCTGCGGGCGCCCATCGGATGCCCCCGGGTCAGGTCGTGCACCGCGTTGGCGATGTACGGGTCGAAGGAGGCGCGGTCGTCGCGCCTGAGCATCCGCTCCAGGTGCTCGCACTCCAGCGGGGGCAGCGGCAGGAGCAGTACGCCCGCCGAGGGCGCGGTGCCGTGACGGGTCCAGCCGGAGTCCGTGCCCATGTCGTGCAGTGAGCGCCGGGCCGCCTGCGGGTAGGGGGCGTCCTCTCCGGCGGGGCCGTCGCCCCGGGCGTCCGGAGCGTCGTCGCCGTGCAGCTCGGTGGCGATCACCACCATCCGGTCGCGGGCGCCGCCGGACCGGGCCCGCTGCTCCAGGAGCAGTTCGAGGAAGTCGCGGCCGGCGTCCGTGTGCACGTTGTCCAGGAGCACCAGGGGACGCGGGGTGCGGTTCGCGCGCCGTAAGCGCCCGTAGCGCACGTCCTCCAGGAAGGCCGCCGTCAGCATGCGTTCGACGCCGCGGCGGAAGCCGCGGCCCTGGTGGAACTCCTGGCACATCCGGGCCACGGCCGGTGCGCGCTCCGCCGCCGGCACCGGGCGCGGCTGTCCCGAGGCGCCCGGAGGCAGTCCGCGCAGCCGGTTGTCGGCCTCGCTGCGGTAGGTCTCGTACCAACCGACCAGCCGACCGGAGGCGAGCCCCGGGGAGTGCCTGCGGCGCTGTCCGCCCAGGAAGGTGCGCACGGCCGCCTCGGGGAACGCCGCGGGGTCGGGGGAGCCGCCGTCGGGGGGTGCGGGCAGCGCGGGGCGGAACAGCGCGTCCCAGGTGGGGCGCGGCCGCGTGTCCGGCGGAACGCCCATCAGGGTGGCCGCGTGCCGGTCGGCCACCCGCAGTTCGCCGTCGTGGCCCGGGCGGCGGGCGGACACCACGGCGAGCAGGCCGGCGGTGGTACGGGGGAAGCGCAGCCCGCCGAACCCGGCGACGGGACGGGACAACTGGGCGACCAGCTCGACCAGCATCTCCACCGCGTAGGAGTTGTTGGACATCTCCGGCCCGACCCTGGCCTGTTCCTGCAGCTCCGTGCAGTTGATCCGGGCGAAGGGCACGCGCGGGCCCGGCCAGGTGCCGGTCTCGGGTGCGTAGGCCTGCTGGAGGTCGTCCAGCATGGCGCTCTTTCCGGTGCCGTGCCGGCCACTGAGGAGTACCACCGGCAGGTCGTCGGCGAACTCGTGGTGTGCGCGCCTGCGGTGGCGGTCGCGGTCCAGGCCGACCATCCGTGGCACGAGCCGGTGCAGCACGGGCTGGCGTGCGTACACCTCCGGGATCTGACTGTCCGCCGTCGGCGCCGGGCCGAAGGGGGCGGTCATCCCAGCCTCAGCAGGGAGCCGAGGAGGTCCGACAGCATGCCGGAGGCCATGTCCCGGCCCATGGAGCCCACCGACCTCGAACCGGCCTGCACGAGGTCCCGGCTGTGCTCCAGGAAGCGCTCCACGGCGCCCGGATCGGGCTCGGCGCCGCTGCGCGAGGCATCCGTCAGCGCGGCGGCGAGGTCGCGCACCTGCCGCAACTCGCTGTCGCTCTCCGAGAGATCGGGGCGGGACGCCTGCACGAGCCTGGCCAGCTGCTCGAAGGAGAGGAAGACTCCGGCGCCCTGCTCCATGACGCCGACATGCATGGGGGCGGGCAGGTCCAGGTGGTCCTTGGCGTAATCCAGGTCCTCGAAGGCGAGCTGCCGGCCGCAGTAGAAGGCCTCCCGCGCCCAGAGGAAGTCCTCGGCACCGGCCCCTCCGTCGCCGTACTGGCCGACCCGGTCCCACCAGGCGAACAGGGCCGCCTTGGCGTAACGGCGGCGGGACTCGCGGTCGTCGTACGCCTCGTCCCACACCCCCGCCTCGTCGAGGCCCGTGGTGGTCGGACTGACCAGCGGCGGTACGGCGCCGGAGTCGTTGTGCACGGTGATCCAGCCGAGCGCGGCCAGGCGTTCCACGACGTCCTCGACCAACTCCAGGGTGCAGCGCTCGTGGTGGGCATAGGCGGAGCTGGCCACACGGTGCCCGTGAGTCTCCCCGGTCTCCTGGCGGAGCCACAGCAGGAACCTCGCGGACGCGGCACCGGTCTCGTCGTAGACCGGCGACAATCCGTTCGTGGGCACCGCTCCGGATCTGATCATCGTTGTCCCCCAACTCCCGTGACCAGCCATGTGCGTTCGCCTTCCCAGAGGGAGGAATTCAAACACGTCACATTTGACGTCAATGTGCCCGACGCCCTCTGTCACCGTCCTGGTGACGGCTGCGGGTAACAGCTGGACGTACTACTTGGCCCACATGTACGCCAAGTACCGGCTGCCGCCGTTCCTTCTGGTGGTGTGCAAGGACAAGGTGACCGCGTCCTGGGCGGCGGAACCGATCCGTGTGGGGCGCGGCTTTCATACGAGCATGGTCGTCTTCCCGCTGGTTCTGGGGCCTGGAAGTCTCCCCGTGATCACAGAGCCGGACGAGGCGGCTCAGGACCTTGCAGTTGCCGTCTTCTCCGCACTCGCCCACGCCACGGATCCGGGGCTGACTGCCATACTGGAAGCGCTGGCGTCAGGAGTGGCGTACGACGCCGAGAAGTCCGGGTCCGCGGTCAACGGGGAGACGGGCGAGGGCGGGGACGTGGACCGTGTGGACTGGGCGGAGATCGTCGAAATCGGTCTGGGCGAGGGCTCAGGTCGTGAGTACTGGAGGCATCTGATGGCCACTTACACCCCAAACTTCCCGGGCAGCAAGACGATCGTCGAGGAGTCCTGGCTCGAGGGCCGCGCCAAGGGGCAGGCCGAGGGCAAGGCCGAGGACATTCTGCGCATCCTTGAGGTGAGGGGTGTCGAGGTTCCCGACAGCGTCCGGGAGCGGGTCACCGGGTGCACCGATCTCGACGTCCTGGGGGCCTGGTTCGACCGCTCCCTGAGCGCGGCGCATGCCGAGGAGCTGTTTGTCGAAGGGTAGAGCGTACAGAGGGCGCCCGGCGTTCCGCCGGGCGCCCTCTGACGTAGTACTGCGGGCGACTACAGCTTCTCGATCACGTAGTCGACGCACTTCGTCAGGGCCTCGACGTCCGCCGGGTCGATCGCCGGGAACATCGCGACGCGCAGCTGGTTGCGGCCGAGCTTGCGGTACGGCTCGGTGTCGACGACTCCGTTGGCGCGCAGCACCTTGGCGACGGCCGCCGCGTCGATGTCGTCGGAGAAGTCGATCGTGCCGATGACCTGCGAACGCTGGGCCGGGTCCGAGACGAACGGCGTGGCGTACTTGGACTGGTCGGCCCAGGTGTACAGGCGGGTCGAGGAGTCCTTGGTGCGGGCGGTGGTGAAGTCCAGGCCGCCCTGGCCGTTCATCCAGTCCAGCTGCTCGCCCAGGAGGAAGAGCGTGGCGAGGGCCGGGGTGTTGTACGTCTGGTTCTTGCGCGAGTTGTCGATCGCCGTGGGGAGGGAGAAGAACTCCGGAACGTGGCGGCCCGACGCGTGGACGCGCTCGGCGCGCTCGATCGCCGCCGGGGAGAAGAGGCCGATCCACAGGCCGCCGTCGGAGGCGAAGGACTTCTGCGGGGCGAAGTAGTAGACGTCGGTCTCCGAGACGTCCACCGGCAGGCCGCCGGCGCCGGACGTCGCGTCGACCAGGACCAGGGCGCCCTCGTCGGCGCCCGCCACCCGCTTGACGGGCATGGCGACGCCGGTCGAGGTCTCGTTGTGCGTGAGGCCGTAGACGTCCACGCCGGCCTCGGCGCGCGCCTCGGGGTGCGTGCCCGGGTCGGAGGAGACGACGGTCGGCTCGGCCAGCCACGGGGCGAGCTTCGCGGCCTTGGCGAACTTGGAGGAGAACTCGCCGAAGCTCAGGTGCTGCGACTTGTTCTCGATCAGGCCGTGCGTCGCGACGTCCCAGAACGCGGTGGAACCGCCGTTGCCGAGGACCACCTCGTAGCCGTCGGGGAGCCGGAACAGCTCGCGGACGCCCTCGCGGACCTTGCCGACCAGGTTCTTGACGGGCGCCTGGCGGTGGGAGGTGCCGAGCAGGGACGTACCGGTGGCGGCCAGGGCGTCCAGCGCCTCCACCCGCACCTTGGAGGGACCCGCGCCGAATCGACCGTCCGCGGGCTTGATGTCAGCAGGAATCTGGATCTCAGCCACGTGCCGGAGGGTATCCCCTCGGCCAAACCGGACGAAGCCATGTCCGTCCGATGAGACGAGATCTCCGCCGTACGGACATGTACGGACCCACGAGCGCTCATGCTGGAGGAATGAGCGATCTGGAGGCAGCACTGCGCAGGGCCGTCGGCGGCGAGGTCGGGTTCGACGTCACCTCCCGGGCGCTGACCACCATGGACGCGTCCAACTACCGCAGGGTCCCGCTCGGTGTCGTGGCACCGAGAGACGCCGACGACGTGGCGGCCGTCCTCGACGTGTGCCGGGAGCGCGGGGTGCCGGTCGTGGCGCGGGGCGGCGGCACGTCGATCGCCGGGCAGGCGACGGGGACGGGGGTGGTGCTCGACTTCACCCGGCACATGAACCGGCTGGTCGGTCTCGATCCGGAGGCGCGTACGGCCGTCGTCCAGCCGGGGCTGGTCCTCGACCGGCTCCAGCGGTCCGCCGCCCCGCACGGGCTGCGCTTCGGGCCCGACCCCTCCACCCACAGCCGCTGCACGCTCGGCGGCATGATCGGCAACAACTCCTGCGGCTCCCACTCGGTGGCCTGGGGCACGACGGCCGACAGCGTGGGGGAGCTGTCCGTCCTCACCGCGCGGGGGCGCCGGCTGCGGCTGGGCAGGGAGTGGGCCGGGGCGCCCGAGGGCCTGCGCGACCTGGTGGACGGTGACCTCGCCCGCCTGCGCACCGGCTTCCCCGACCTCCCGCGCCGCATCTCCGGCTACGCGCTGGACGCGCTGCTGCCGGAGAACGGCGCCGACGTGGCCCGCTCCTTCTGCGGCTCCGAGGGCACGCTCGGCGTGGTCACGGAGGCCGTCGTACGGCTGGTCGAGGCACCGCGCGCGCGTGCGCTGGCGGTGCTGGGCTACGCCGACGAGGCCGGGGCGGCGGAGGCCGCGGCGGGGCTGCTGCCGCTCGGCCCGCTGACGGTCGAGGGCATGGCGGCGGACCTGGTGCCGTCCACGGAGGGGCTGCCCCGGGGCGGCGCCTGGCTGTTCGTGGAGACCGGCGGCGACACGGGGGCGCAGGCACGCGCGCGTGCCGAGGCGGTCGTACGGGCCGCGGACGTCGTGGACGCGCTGGTGGTCACCGACCCGGCCGGGCAGCGGACGCTGTGGCGCGTACGGGAGGACGCGAGCGGTACGGCGACGCGGATGCCGGACGGCGCGGAGGCGTGGCCCGGCTGGGAGGACTGCGCGGTGCCGCCGGCGCGGCTGGGCGCCTACCTGCGCGACTTCCGGGCGCTGCTGACCGCCCACGGCCTGCGCGGCACGCCGTACGGACACTTCGGCGACGGCTGCATCCACGTACGGATCGACTTCGACCTGCTGACGGACGCCGGGGTGGCCCGCTTCCGGCGCTTCTCGGAGGAGCTGGCGGACGTGGTCGTGGCGCACGGGGGCTCGCTGTCGGGGGAGCACGGGGACGGACAGGCGCGCGCCGAACTGCTGCCCAGGATGTACGGCGCGCAGACGGTGGCCCTCTTCGAGCGCGCGAAGGCCGTCTGGGACCCGGACGACCTCCTCAACCCCGGCATGCTGGTCCGCCCGGCCCCGCTCGACGCGAACCTGCGCTTCGCCGTCCTGCCGCGCGAACCGGTGGACGTGGAGTTCGGCTACCCCTCCGACGGCGGCGACTTCTCGGCGGCGGTGCGCCGCTGCGTGGGGGTCGCCAAGTGCCGTACGACGTCGGCGGCGGGCTCCTCCGTCATGTGCCCGTCCTTCCGGGCGACGGGGCAGGAGGAGCACTCCACGCGGGGCCGCGCCCGCCTGCTGCACGAGATGCTCGCCGGGGAGCTGGTGACGGACGGCTGGCGGTCGACGGAGGTCCGCGACGCCCTGGACCTCTGCCTGTCCTGCAAGGGCTGCCGCTCCGACTGCCCGGTCGAGGTGGACATGGCCACGTACAAGGCGGAGTTCCTGCACCACCACTACGAGGGGCGTCGCCGCCCGGCCGCCCACTACGCGATGGGGTGGCTGCCGGTGTGGCTGCGCTGGGCGGCCCGGACGCGGGCGGCCCCGGTCGTCAACGCGCTGGCCTCCGTGCGGCCGTTGGCGGCGGTGGCGAAACGGCTGGGCGGGATCGCGGGGGAGCGGGAGGTGCCTCGGCTGGCGGGGGAGACGTTCAGCAGGTGGTGGCGCGGGCGGCACCGGGGGACGGCCGGTGGCGGCGACCTGGTGGTCCTGTGGCCCGACACCTTCACCGAGCACCTCTCGCCCTCGGTCGGCCGGGCGGCGGTACGGGTGCTGGAGGCGGCGGGGCTGCGGGTCGTACTGCCGCCGACCCTGCGGGGACGCGCGCCGGTCGGCGACGGCGCGTCGAGGTCGGCCCTGGCGCTGCTGACGGCGCGCCGGGGACAGGTGTGCTGCGGCCTGACGTACGTCTCGACCGGCCAACTGGACCGTGCCCGCGCGGTGATGCGCCGCACGCTCGACCTGATGGGCCCGGTGCTGGAGACGTCCGCGCCGGTCGTCGTCCTGGAACCGAGCTGCGCGGCGGCCCTGCGCACGGACCTGCCCGAACTGCTGCACGACGACCCGCGCGCCGCCCGGCTCGCCTCCCGCGTCCTGACCTTCGCGGAAGCCCTGGAGCGCCACGCCCCCGGCTGGAGGCCGCCCGCCGTGGACCGTCCGGTCACCGGGCAGACCCACTGCCACCAGCACGCGGTCCTGGGCGACGCGGCCGACCGCCGCCTGCGCGAGGCGGCGGGCCTGAGCGGCGAGTTGACCGGCGGCTGCTGCGGCCTCGCGGGCAACTTCGGTTTCGAGGACGGCCACTACGAGGTCTCCGCCGCCTGCGCGGAGGACCAGCTGCTGCCGGCGGTGCGGGAGGCGCCGGACGGGGCGGTGGTCCTGGCGGACGGTTTCTCCTGCCGGACCCAGCTGGAGCAGCTGGCGGGGGTGCGGGGGCGGCATCTGGCGGAGGTGCTGGCGGAAGGGCTGGGCGGGTCCGGTATGGGCGCGCGCTGAGCCGGCTCCGCACGCCAAAAAGCTCAGCAGGTTGGCTCTCTAGGTCAAGAGCTGACCTAGAGGGTTCCTAGCGTGGGTCCCGACCGACGGAGCAGGAAAACACCGGAAGGCGGAGACCATGAACTTCGACGAGCGGACCACCGGCCCGGCCACCCGCGACGAGTCGGCCGACGCCCAGGCCGTCCCGGCCGTCACTGGTGAACGGGCCGACCTGCTGGAGGCGCTCGCCAAGCAGCGCCACTTCCTGCGCTTCCCCACCCGCGACCTCACCGACGAGCAGGCGGGGCTCCGGACCACCGCCGGCGAGCTCTGTCTGGGCGGCCTGATCAAGCACGTGACGTCGGTCGAGCGCGGCTGGGCGGAGTTCATCCGCACCGGACCGTCGGCGATGCCGGACTTCACGGCGATGACCGAGGCCGACTGGGCCCGGCGGGCCGACGACTTCCGGATGCTCCCCGGCGAGACGCTGGCCGGTGTGCTGGCCGCGTACGCCGAGGTGGCCGGCCGCACCGACGAGCTGGTCGCCACGCTGCCGGACCTGGACGCCGCGTGGCCGCTGCCGAAGGCCCCGTGGTTCGAGGCCGGCGCCGAGTGGTCGGCCCGCCGGGTGCTGATGCACATCGTCGCGGAGACCGCCCAGCACGCCGGCCACGCCGACATCCTCCGCGAGTCCCTGGACGGGGCCAAGAGCATGGGCTAGCGGAGTTCCGGCTCGCGAGGGGCCTGAAACGAGAGGCGGCGGACGGTTCCTCTCCCAGGAGGGAGGAGAACCGTCCGCCGCCGAGTGGCTCGTGCGGGCCTGAGGGCTCGCACGAACCCCGGGGTCAGGCATGCTTGGCCGGCAGCAGGCCGATTTCCTTGAGCCGCTTGTTGGAGCAGCGGGCGGCCCACGCGACCACCAGGAGAGCCACGGCGAGCAGCGGGAAGCCCATGAGGATCTTGGCGGCGCCCAGCTCGTTGACCTGGTCGGTGGCGTAGAAGTACTGCTGGACCGCGAACCGGGCGCCGAAGACGGCGGTGAGCGTCAGGGTGGCGATGTCGTAGTACAGCCGCGAGCGCCGGTCCGCGCGCCAGATCTGGCCCTTTCCGGTGGCGGCGTTCCACAGCACGCCGGCCAGCGGCCACCGCACCAGGACGGAGGCGAGGAGGAGTACGGCGCCGGCCAGGCTCGCCCAGATGCCGATGAGGAAGTAGTCCTTGGCGGACCCGGTGAACCAGACGACACCGGCGGCGACCGCGACACCGAACACGCCGCCGATCGCGGGCTGCACCGACTCCTTGCGCGCCAGGCGCCACACGCCGATCGCCACCGCGAAGCCGAGGGCGGCGAGGACCGACCCGGTGATGCCGGTGAAGTTGTGGGCGACGACGAAGGCCAGTGCGGGCAGGGCCGAGTAGACGACTCCTGCGGGGCCGCCCGCCTGGTCGAGGACCGAAGGCCGCTGCGGGGGCGCCGCCTGATCCGTCTGCGTGCCGGACTCTGTTGCCGGGGAGGTCGTGGTGTTCATGGCGGTCAGTTCTCCCGAGTTCAGTGGGGGACGATGCGGTGTCACTGTGTCGCTTAGTGCCATCTTGGCATTTAGTGACAGTCCAAGCAAGCCCTCTTAGTGTGATGCAGGTCACATGTCCGTTTCCTTGGGCGGTCGACCCTTCCCTGTTGCGGGCTGCGGGTTCGCTTGACCCCTTCTGCCCCTAACCGTGCGACTCGAACGGGCAGTTGACTGCTCGGGCCGGAAAGGCGTCGGGGGGCGTGCTTGCGGTCCGTGTCATTAAGTGACACTGTCATTAAGTGACATCCGGGCCTTCGGTGCGGCACGCCCCCTGGCCCGCCACCGCAAGCGTCGATCGCCGAGGAGAACACCATGACCGCGACCCTGCCGCAGCGGCTGTACTTGATCTGCTACTCGGTGGACAAGGGCAAGTTCAAGCTCGACGACATGCAGGGGCGCGGGCAGCTGCTGCGGGCCGGTGCCCTCACCGAGCTGGCCCGCGACGGTCTGCTCGGCATCACGGAGAAGAAGGTCGTCCGCAAGCCCGGGAGGGCGCCGCACGACCCGTTCGCCGCCTCCGTCTGGCAGGACCTGCCCGACAGCACGCCGAAGAACTGGCTCCGGTTCGTGCACAACAAGGCCCACACGGCCGAGACGCCGGTGCGCGACCAGCTCGCCGCCGCCGGGGAGGTCACCGTCTCCCGCGGCAAGGTGATGGGGCTCATCCCGGCCGACCGGGTCGCCGTCAGCAACCCGGAGGAGGTGACCGCCCTTCAGGAGCGGGTGCGCGGGGCCGTGCTGGACGGGGCCGACCCGGCGTCCGTTCCCTTCGAGGAGCTGACCATGGCCGTGTTCACGGCCGAGCTGGAGACGAGCAGCGTGTGGAGCAACGCGGAGCTCCGCACCCACAAGCAGGCGCTCAAGGCGCTCAAGGCGCGGTACGACGAGTCCGTCCCCGGCCTGCGCAAGGCCCTGCGCGACTCGTACCTGTCGAGCCGGGCGGTGGGCGGCGGCTGGAGCGCCTGAGCCGGCGCCCCGGGCGGGACCCGGGGTTCGTTGCGCGCGTCCGCCGGCCGTGTTTGGCTCGCCCGATGAACCTTCTGCTGACGGCGAGCGGCCTGCGCAACGAGACGCTCCGGGACGCGCTGCGCGACATGCTGGGCAAGCCGTTCGGATCGGCGAACGCCGTGTACGTGCCCACGGCGTCGGTCGCCGAGCCCGGGGATCACGGGTGGGTCGTCGCGGACATGAACCGGATGTACGGCCTCGGCTGGCGGGAGTTCGACATCCTGGAGCTGAACGGCCTTCCCCGCACGATGGTGCTCGACCGGCTGCTGAACGCCGACGTCATACACGTCGGGGGCGGCAGCCACTACCACCTCGCGCGCAGCATCACCGGCAACGGCCTCGCCGACGGCATCCTGGAGGCGTTGGAGAGCCGGGTCTACGTGGGGTTCAGCGCCGGGTCGATGATCTTCAGCCGCCATCTCACCGCACACTCCGCCGACGGCATCGGGGACACCGCCGACCTCCACGCGCTCGGCGCGACGACCGTGGAACCGCCGTTCGGCCTCTTCGACTGGTACCTCAAGCCCCACCTGTACTCGCCGGACTTCCCCGAGCGGGACGACGCCTGGGCCGATCGCATCGCCGCGCGGGCGGACTTCCCGGTCTACTTCCTCGACGACGAGTCGGCCGTCCGCGTCCGGGGCGGCGAGGTGGACGTGGTCTCCGAGGGCCGGTGGCGGCTCCATCCGTGACGGCCCCTGCCGGGCGGCGCCGGGGTGGCGTACGGCGGTGTCCGCGACCCCGCCCCTGTGCCACACTGCACCGTTCGACGGCCGTGGGAGGCCGTCAAAGGGAGGGTGAGCCCCGGTGCGAAGACTTGGCCTCGCGGCCGTAGGCGTCGGTACGGTCGTGTTGCTGATCACCAGCTGCGGTGGAGGCGCGAGCCGTGCCGACACCGCCCCGACGGAGCCGGACGGCACGGGCGCGTCGGTCTCCGCCTCGCCGGCGGCTCGACAAGGCGGGACCAACGGCAAAACGGTCGAGCAGGTCGAAGAGGACCTGCGGTCCGCGACCGCGTCCCTGGGCGATCTCGTCGTCCTGGACGACCCACTGGGCCGGGACTGCCGTGTCAACGCCGCCCTGCCGACTCGCGAAGTCCTCGACTCCGGGGCGGTGCAGGACATCATCCACCGGCTGCAGCGACGGGGCTGGACGCCCGACGGCCCCGTCGAGCGGATCTCCGACGGCCCCGGTGAGATGAGCATGGGCAGCGCCGAGGCCGGTGACTGGGAGGTGCTGCTGGGCACGGCGCCCGTTCCCGAAGAGGCCGAGCAGGCGTACGCGCCGAACAAGGGTGCCGTCACCGTCAGTGCGAGCGCTCAGTGCGGCCCCGCCGAGAACCCGATCAAGAAGAAGTCCGCGGACTGAGGGCCCGACCCCCGCCTTCGGGCAGGCTGAGGCTTCCCCCGCCGACGCCTCCCGGCCCCCGGCCTCCCGGCCCCCGGCTTCCGCAGGCGAGGCGATCGAGGCCGTCGAAGTACCCGGCGCACGAGGGATCAGAGGCTGAGGACGAGCTTGCCCCGGAGGTGGCCGGCGTCGAGCAGCCGGTGTGCGTCGGCGACCCGCTCGAACGGGAACGTCTCCTGCACGTGGACTCGGAGCCTGCCCTGCTCGACGAGGTCGACGAGGCCGTGCAGGGCGACCGGGTCGGGGTCGACCGCGATGCCGCTGAAGCGCATGCCCGACGCCTCGTACCGGGCGACGAGCCGTGCGTCGTCCTCGGCGACCGCCGTCACCAGGTGGCCGCCCGGACGGAGCACCGCGAGAGACCGCTCGGCGGTGTCGCCGCCGATCGTGTCGAGCACGACGTCGATGTCGCGGGCCGCCTCGGTGAAGTCGACCGCCGTGTAGTCGATCACCTCGTCGGCGCCGCACTCCTCGGCGAACTCCCGCTTGTCCCCGCCGGCGGTCGTGATCACGTGCGCGCCCAGCGCTTTCGCGATCTGGATCGCGACGTGACCGACCCCGCCGCCCCCGCCGTGGACCAGGACGCGGTCGCCCTCGCGCACGCCGGCGAGGTCGACGAGGCCCTGCCAGGCCGTCAGCCCGACGACCGGCAGCGCCGACGCCTCGACGTGCGAGAGCGACGCCGGCTTGCGTACCAGGTGCAGCGCCGGCGCCGACACGACCTCGGCGTACGCGTTCGCCGCCCGCGGGAACAGGGGCATGCCGAACACCTCGTCGCCGGGCCTGAACCGATACGTCAGCGACCCTTCCGCGACTACGCCGCTGATGTCCCAGCCGAGGACGAACGGCGGCCGGCCGAGCAGCGGGGGGAACTCGCCGGCGCGCACGAGCGCCTCGATCGGGTTCAGTCCGATCGCCTTGACGCGGACGAGAACCTCGGTCGGGAGGGGCCGGGGCTCGGGCGCGTCCACGACGGTGAGCACCTCGGGGCCGCCGAGCGTCTGCTGGGTGATGACTCGCATGATTTTCCTGCACTCTCCTGGTTCGGACGGCCGAGACGGCCGAGACGGCCGAGGTGGCCGAGACGGCCGAGGTGGCCGAGACGGCCGAGGTGGCCGAGACGGCCGAGGTGGCCGGGACGGCCGAATGGGGGAGTGACCAGGCTAGGTTTCCGACAGGAACCCGCAGGTACCGTTGGCGCCATGAGCGGTTTCGGTCCTGGTGATCCCTTTCTCGCCGACTGCCCGGGGCGTCTGACGGTCGAGCTGATCGCCGACAAGTGGACGGTGGTCGTGCTCGCCGGTCTCAGCAGGGGACCGGTGCGTCACGGCGAGCTGATCGAGCTGATCGGCGGCATCTCCCGCAAGGTGCTCACCCAGACCCTCCGCCGGCTCGAGGCGCACGGACTCGTCCGCCGCCACGCCTACGCCGAGGTACCGCCCCGCGTCGAGTACGAGCTGACCCCGCTCGGGGCGTCGCTGACCGGGCCGATCCACGTGCTGACCGAGTGGGCCAGGGAGAACGTCGACGCGGTGCTCGACGCGCTCGACGCCGGTCCCGGGGCGGTCGCGCACCGCGGCTGAGGGCTCGGCCGGGGTGCCGGCGTGCTCACGCCTCCAGGGTCAGGGCCGAGGTCATCGATGCGAAGGAGCGGCGCAGCAGGGCGGGGAGTTCGCCCGGTGCGCAGTCCGGCAGCCACTCGTCCAGGGTGCAGTGCCAGGCGGCCACGAAGAACTCGATGAGCAGCCGCAGTTCGAGGCGGTCCGGTACGCCCAGCCGGCGGACGAGCTCCTCCTGGACCTCGGCGCAGTGCCGCAGGGCGTGGCCGTCGAGCGCCGGTGAGTCGGCGACCAGCCGGAGTGTGGGAGGGAAGCGCCGGTACCAGTCCTCGTCCATGCGCTCCAGGGTGGCCAGCATGGCGCCGAGGAGGACGTCGGCCAGCGGTCCGGACTTCTCGGCGGCGTCCACGGCCTCCAGGTAGGCGTCCCAGAGCTGTTTGACGGCGGTGAGCGCCACGTCCTCCTTCGAGCGGAAGTTGCGGAAGAAGGTCCGCCGGGAGACCTCGACCTGCTCAAGGAGCGCGTCCAGCGGGGTGCCGTCGAATCCGCGTGCGCCGAAGAGCGTGACGGCGGTGTCGGCCAGGGCCCGGCGCGTGCGCTGCTTCTTGCGCTCGCGCAGGGTGACCGGCTCTTCGGCGGAGGTGGAAAGGGCGGAGGGGGGCATCGGACGGATTCTAGCGCGCGTGCCTGCGATGTGCATATGCTCTACTGGAGCCAATGCCACACTGTGGCACTTTCGCTCCCGCGTCAGAATCCCAAGGTCATCCGAAGGTGAAAGGCACCCCCATGCGCGCACTCGTCGTCGACCACGCCTCGCCGGGACATCTGACGCTGGCGGAGGACGTGCCCGAGCCGCGGCCCGCCGCCCACGAGGCGCTCGTCCGGGTCGAGGCCGTCTCCCTGAACTCCGGCGAGGTCCACGCCGCGACCCGGCCCGAGACGCCCGACGGCACCGTGCTCGGCTGGGACGCGGCCGGTGTCGTCGTACGGGCGGCCGCCGACGGCTCCGGCCCGGCCGAGGGGGAGCGGGTCGTCACCGTCGGGTACACGGGCTGGGCCGAACTGCGGGCCGTGCCCGCCGCGCTGCTCGGCACCGCCCCGCAGGACGCCGACCCCGGTGCGCTCGGCACCGTCCCGGTGGCCGGACTGAGCGCCCTGCACGTACTGCGCCGGATGGGGCCGGTGCTCGGCCGCCGCGTCATGGTCACCGGCGCCTCCGGCGGTGTCGGGCGGTACGCCGTCCAGCTGGCCGCCCGCGCGGGAGCGCACGTCGTCGCCGTCAGCCGGGACCCCGAACGGGCGGACGCGCTGCGGGCCCTGGGCGCGCACGAGGTCCACCCGGAGCCCGCCGACGTACGGCAGCCCGTGTGGGCCGTGCTCGACAACGTCGGTGGACCGCACCTCGTCGACGCCTTCGCCGCGCTGGAGGCGGGCGGCACCCTCGTCAGCGTGGGCCGCTCCTCCCGGGCCGACGCCGTGTTGTCGCCGGACGTCCTGCTGGGCGACGGCGGGCGGCACGACCGGTCGATCCGCACCTTCTTCCTCTTCGGCGACCCCGGCGCCGACTTCTCCGCGGACCTGACCTGGCTGGCGCACGAGGTCGCCGCGGGCCGGCTTGACCCGGGCATCAGCTGGCGCGGCCCCTGGACGCGGCACGCGGAAGCGGTGGAGGCGCTGCTCGGCCGACGGCTGCACGGCAAGGCGGTTCTCGACGTCGGATGAGCGGGCCCGCCCCGGGCGGAACGCGGGCCGAGCGGGGCGCGGGCTCGTCGCCGGCGTCTCCCGCGTCGCCGTCGTCGTCAGAAGTCAACTCGGCTGCGAACATGATCACATGAGACTTCCGCTGCGCGTCGTCCTGTGGATATACATCGCGTTCAACCTGGCACAGACCGCCGTGCTCGCGTTCGCCCCCGAGGTCATCGACCGTGCCTACCTCGGCGGGGAGATGACTCCCACGCGGCGCTTCCAGTGGTACGCCGTGGCCGGTTACCACGTGCTGATCATCGCCGTCACCGTCATCGCGATGGGCCTCGAACGCGCCGCCGACCGCCGCAGACTCGTCGTCGTCAACGCGCTGATGTACATCCTCTGGGACGCGGCCTCACAACTCGCCTACTGGGGCGGCGCCATCGGCATGGCCACCTCCGACCTGCTGGTCAACTCCGGCGTCAGCATCGCGGGCGGCGCAGCCCTGCTCGTCGTGGCGTGGCGGGACCGGGACGCCGGGGCGGCGCCGACCCGGTGACGGCGTGGGACGGGACCCCGCGTTCCCGTCAGGGCGTCGTCTCGCCCCGTATCAGCGGCACGCACACGGGCTGGGCGTCCGCGGGGAGGTCGTCGGGGCGGCACCAGCGGGCGTCCAGGATCTCGGCCGGGTCGAGGCGCAGTTCGCCGCCGAGCAGGCGGGCCTCGTAGGCCACTTCGAGGCGGGTGCGCAGGCCGCTGTTGAGCATGACCAGGCGGCCGACCTCGACGTCCAGGTCCGTCTCCTCCTTGACCTCCCGGACCACGGTCTGGCGGAAGTCCTCGCCCTTGTGCGCGAAGCCGCTCGGCAGGCCCCACTGGCGGCCCGGCGGCCACATCCGGTGCTTCAGGAGCAGGACCCGTCCCTCGTCGTCGCGCACGACGCCGGTCACGCCGACCACGTACTTGGCGTGCAGCAGCCACATCAGGCGGCTCTGCACGGGGCGCAGCAGGCGCCAGAGGCGGGTCAGGAGTCGTCTCACACGGCGGACGGTACCCGGTCGGCCGCCGGCCCGGCCGGGCGGTCCCTTCCGCCTCCGGTTCGCCTGGCGGACACGCGTTGACAGGTGAGTCTCCGGGACCTGACAGTTGCGTAAGAGAGCGACGTGCCTGACAGGGTCCATTACTCTGGACCGTGCCGTACAACGTGTTGAACTACGTCCACCCGCCCACCGTCCCGGAGCCCCCGTGAGTACCCCCAGCGCCGACCCCGGCACCCCGTCCCCGGCCGTCGCCGCCCCCGTGGGCGATCCCGCGGCCGTACTCGACTCCGGGCAGGGCGGCGGCCGTCGGGGCTCCCTCGGGCCGGTCGGGCTGGTCCTCGCGGGCGGCCTGTCCGTGCAGTTCGGCGCCGCGCTCGCGGTGACCCTGATGCCGCGGGCCGGGGCGCTCGGCGTGGTGACGCTGCGGCTGGCCGTGGCCGCCGTCGTCATGCTGCTGGTCTGCCGGCCCCGGCTGCGCGGCCACTCCCGGGCCGACTGGGGCACGGTCGTCGTCTTCGGTGCCGCCATGGCCGGTATGAACGGCCTCTTCTACCAGGCCGTCGACCGCATCCCGCTCGGCCCCGCAGTCACCCTGGAGGTGATCGGCCCGCTCGCCCTGTCCGTCCTCGCCTCCCGCCGTGCCGTCAACCTGGTGTGGGCCGGGCTCGCCCTGGCCGGCGTCTTCCTGCTGGGCGGCGGCGGCTTCGACGGCCTCGACCCGGCCGGTGCCGCCTTCGCGCTGGCGGCGGGCGCCATGTGGGCGGCGTACATCGTCTTCAGCGCCCGCACCGGACGCCGCTTCCCGCAGGCCGACGGGCTGGCCCTCGCGATGGGGGTCGGGGCGCTGCTGTTCCTGCCGCTGGGCATCGTGGAGTCGGGGGCCGAGCTGATCGACCCGGTGACGCTCGGGCTGGGCGCCGGGGTCGCCCTGCTCTCCTCCGTACTGCCCTACACCCTCGAACTCCTCGCCCTGCGCCGCCTGCCCGCCCCCACCTTCGCCGTCCTGATGAGCCTGGAGCCCGCCATCGCCGCCGGGGCCGGTTTCCTCGTCCTCGACCAGGCCCTGAGCGCCGCCCAGTCCGCCGCCATCGCCCTGGTCGTCGCGGCGAGCATCGGCGCGGTGCGAACCCAGGTCGGGCGCCGGAAGCGGCAGGCGCCGGCGGTTTCCTGACCGTGCAGGGCGCGGACCGTGCCCTGCCCACCCGTGGTACCGGGCCGCGCCGATCGAGATCGAGCCCGTCGGTGTCCGGCAGGTGGCGCCCGCCCCCTTCGGCCGATGTCACGGAGCCCGATTTCCCGCCCGGCGCCATCGGGTCGGGCGGTGTGGCCGTGAAAAGCCAGCAAGCGTAAAAAGCCAGCAAGCGTGCTTGATTGTTTTCTGGCCCCCTGCCATGCTCCTCACCACACCGCGCCGCACGCCGCCGTGCCCGAGGGGAGCGATCGTGTCCGATCCGACGCCCGTGATCGACGACCTGCGTGACGAGAGCGAGGAACTCGACGCGCTGATCGCCCGGTTGACGCCCGGCCAGTGGCGGCTCGCCACCCCCGCGCCCCGCTGGACGGTCGCCCACCAGATCGCCCATCTGAACTGGACCGACCGCGCCGCCCTGACCGCCGTCACCGACGAGGACGCCTTCCGGCGCCTGGTCGAGCAGGCCCTCGCCGCGCCCGACCGGTACGTCGACGACGGCGCCGAGGGCGGCGCCCGGCAGGAGCCTGCCGCGCTGCTGGCTCTCTGGCGGGAAGGGCGAGCCGCCCTCGACAAGGCGCTCCGCGCGGCGGCACCCGGCAGCCGCTTCCCCTGGTACGGGCCGCCCATGGCCGTCGCCTCCATGGCCACCGCCCGCCTCATGGAGACCTGGGCCCACGGCCTCGACATCGCGGACACCCTCGGCGTCGTACGCCCGCCCACCGGCCGGCTGCGGCACGTCGCCCGCATCGGCGTCCGCGCCCGGGACTTCGCCTACGCCGTCCACGGACTCACCCCGCCCGCCGAGCAGTTCCGCGTCGAACTCACCGGGCCCGGCGGCGACCTGTGGACCTTCGGCCCCGAGGACGCCACCCAGCGCGTCACCGGCCCCGCGCTCGACTTCTGCCTCCTCGCCACCCGGCGCGCCCACCGCGCCGACCTCGCCCTCGCCGCCGAGGGGCGGGACGCCGGCCACTGGCTGGACATCGCGCAGGCCTTCGCCGGACCGCCGGGAGCCGGACGCCCGCCGCGAGGGACCCCGCAGGGGGAGGCCCGGTGAGCGTGCTCCGCGTCGGCAACGCCTCCGGCTTCTACGGCGACCGCTTCGACGCCATGCGCGAGATGCTCACCGGCGGCCCCCTGGACGTCCTCACCGGCGACTACCTCGCCGAGCTGACCATGCTCATCCTGGGCCGCGACCGGCTGAAGGACCCCGGCGCCGGGTACGCCCGCACCTTCCTGCGGCAACTGGAGGAGTGCCTCGGCCTCGCCCGCGAACGGGGCGTGCGTATCGTCACCAACGCCGGAGGCCTCAACCCCGCCGGGCTCGCCGACGCCGTGCGGGTGCTGGCCGACCGCCTCGGCATCCCCGTCCGCGTCGCGCACGTCGAGGGCGACGACCTCACCGCCGCCCACCCGGGAGCGCTGGCCGCGCACGCCTACCTCGGCGGGTTCGGCATCGCCGAGTGCCTGCGGGCCGGCGCCGACGTCGTCGTCACCGGGCGCGTCACCGACGCCGCGCTGGTCACCGGGCCCGCCGCCGCGCACTTCGGCTGGGGGCCGACGGAGTACGACCGGCTCGCGGGCGCCGTCGTCGCCGGGCACGTCCTGGAGTGCGGGGCGCAGGCGACCGGCGGCAACTACTCCTTCTTCCAGGACGGCGACGTACGGCGCCCCGGCTTCCCGCTCGCCGAACTGCACGCCGACGGCACCTCCGTCGTCACCAAGCACGACGGCACCGGCGGCTTCGTCGACGTCGGCACCGTCACCGCCCAGCTGCTGTACGAGACGCACGGCGCCCGGTACGCCGGCCCCGACGTCACCGCCCGGCTGGACACCGTACGGCTCAGCCAGGACGGGCCCGACCGGGTCCGCGTCGAAGGGGTGCGCGGCGAGGCACCGCCGCCCACCCTCAAGGTCGGCCTGAACCGCCTCGGCGGTTACCGCAACGAGGTCGCCTTCGTCCTCACCGGCCTCGACGTCGAGGCCAAGGCTGCGCTGTTGCGGGCCCAGCTGGAGCCGGTGCTCGACAGGGTCGCCGACGTCCGCTGGGACCTGGCCCGCACCGACCGGCCCGACGCCGCGACCGAGGAGACGGCCAGCGCCCTGCTGCGGCTCGTCGTCCGGGACGCGGACCAGCAGGTCGTCGGGCGGGCGCTGAGCGGTGCCGCGGTCGAGCTGGCCCTCGCCGGCTACCCCGGCTTCCACGTGCTCGCGCCGCCCGGGAAGGGCATGCCCTACGGGGTGTTCGACGCCCTCCACGTCCCCCGGAACACCGTCGCCCACGTGGCCGTCCGCCACGACGGACGCCGGGTGCCGGTGCCGGACGTCCAGGAGACCGCCGTACTGCGCGCCGTACCGGAACCACCCCTGCCGCGGCCCCTCCCGCCCGGCCCCGTCCGCCGCGCCCCCCTCGGCCTCGTGGCCGGCGCCCGCAGCGGCGACAAGGGCGGCGACGCCAACGTCGGTGTGTGGGCCCGGACCGACGAGGCATGGCGCTGGCTCGCCCGCGAACTGACCGCCGACCGGTTCCGCGAGCTGATCCCCGAGGCCCGCGACCTGCCCGTCGTCCGGCACCCGCTCCCCAACCTGCGCGCCCTGAACTTCGTCGTCGAGGGCATCCTCGGCGAGGGCGTCGCCGCGCAGGCCCGTTTCGACCCGCAGGCCAAGGCGCTCGGCGAATGGCTGCGCGCCCGGCACCTGGACATCCCGGAGGCCCTCCTGTGACCGCCGTCCCGCCGGTGCCGCCGGTCCCGCCGGGTGGTCTGCCGCCGACGGCCGTCGCGCCGTACGGGCCGGAAGGCCGCCTGCCGTCGAAGACCGCCCCGCCGCACACGCCGAACGCCCCGCAGTCGGCCGCCCCGCCCCGCACCCCGGAGGTCCCGCTGTGACCGTCCTCGCCTCCGCCCTCGACCCCGCCGCCCCCGAACACCTCGCCAACCGCGAGACCATGCTCGCCAAACTCGCCGACCTGGACGCGGAACACGCCAAGGCCCTCGCGGGCGGCGGCGAGAAGTACGTGGCCCGGCACCGGAAACGCGGCAAGCTCCTGGCCCGCGAGCGCATCGAGCTGCTCCTCGACCCCGACACGCCCTTCCTGGAACTGTCCCCGCTGGCCGCCTGGGGCAGCGAGGCCCCCGAGTACACCGTCGGCGCCTCCCTCGTCACCGGCATCGGCGTCGTCGAGGGCGTCGAGTGCCTGATCACCGCCAACGACCCGACCGTGCGCGGCGGTGCCAGCAACCCCTGGTCGCTGAAGAAGGCCCTGCGCGCCAACGACATCGCCCTCGCCAACCGGCTGCCCTGCATCAGCCTCGTCGAGTCCGGCGGCGCCGACCTGCCCTCCCAGAAAGAGATCTTCATCCCCGGCGGCGCGATCTTCCGCGACCTCACCCGGCTGTCGGCGGCCGGCATCCCGACCGTCGCCGTGGTCTTCGGCAACTCGACCGCGGGCGGCGCGTACATCCCCGGCATGTCCGACCACGTCATCATGGTCAAGGAGCGCGCCAAGGTGTTCCTCGGCGGTCCGCCGCTGGTCAGGATGGCCACCGGCGAGGAGAGCGACGACGAGTCGCTGGGCGGCGCCGAGATGCACGCCCGCACCTCGGGACTCGCCGACCACTTCGCCGAGGACGAGCCGGACGCCCTGCGCCAGGCCCGCCGGGTCGTCGCCCGCCTCAACCACCGCAAGGCGTACGCCGATCCGCCCCTCGCCGAGCCGCCCAAGTACGACCCGGAAGACCTGCTGGGCATCGTCCCCGGCGACCTCAAGGCACCCTTCGACCCGCGCGAGGTGATCGCCCGGATCGTCGACGCCTCCGACTTCGACGAGTTCAAGCCCCTGTACGGGACCAGCCTGACCACCGGCTGGGCGAGCCTGCACGGCTACCCGGTCGGCATCCTCGCCAACGCACAAGGGGTCCTGTTCAGCGAGGAGTCGCAGAAGGCCGCCCAGTTCATCCAGCTCGCCAACCAGCGCGACATCCCGCTCCTCTTCCTGCACAACACCACCGGCTACATGGTCGGCAGGGAGTACGAGCAGGGCGGCATCATCAAGCACGGCGCCATGATGATCAACGCGGTCTCCAACTCCCGCGTCCCCCACCTGTCCGTCCTCCTGGGCGCCTCCTACGGCGCCGGTCACTACGGCATGTGCGGCCGCGCCTACGACCCCCGCTTCCTCTTCGCCTGGCCCAGCGCCAAGTCCGCCGTCATGGGCCCGCAGCAGCTCGCCGGCGTCCTGTCCATAGTGGCCCGCCAGTCCGCCGCCGCGAAGGGCCGGCCGTACGACGACGAGGGCGACGCGGCGCTGCGCGCCATGGTGGAGCAGCAGATCGAGTCCGAGTCGCTGCCCATGTTCCTGTCCGGGCGGCTCTACGACGACGGCGTCATCGACCCGCGCGACACCCGAACCATCCTCGGCCTGTGCCTGTCCGCCGTCCACAACGCGCCCTACGAGGGCGCCCGCGGCGGCTTCGGCGTCTTCCGGATGTGAGGAACCACGTGATTGCTTCCGTACTGGTCGCCAACCGGGGCGAGATCGCCTGCCGGATCTTCCGCACCTGCCGCGAGGCGGGCATCCGCACCGTCGCCGTGCACTCCGACCCCGACGAGAACGCCCTCCACGCGCGCGTGGCCGACGCCGCCGTACGCCTGCCGGGCGCGGCCCCCGCCGACACCTACCTGCGCGGCGACCTGATCGTGAAGGCCGCCGTCGCCGCCGGCGCCGACGCCGTCCACCCCGGCTACGGCTTCCTGTCCGAGAACGCCGGTTTCGCACGCGCCGTGCAGGACGCCGGACTGGTGTGGATCGGGCCGCCGCCCGAGGCCATCGAGGCGATGGCGTCCAAGACCCGCGCCAAGGAGCTGATGGGCGTCGCGCCCCTCGCCGGCGTCACCGAGGCCGACCTGCCGGTGCTGGTGAAGGCGGCGGCCGGCGGCGGCGGACGCGGCATGCGCGTCGTACGCCGCCTCGCCGACCTCGACGCCGAACTGACCGCCGCGCGCGCGGAGTCCGCGAGCGCCTTCGGCGACGGCGAGGTGTTCGTCGAGCCGTACCTGGAGAACGGCCGCCACGTGGAGGTGCAGATCCTCGCCGACACCCACGGCACGGTTTGGGCGCTCGGCACCCGCGACTGCTCCCTCCAGCGCCGCCACCAGAAGGTGATCGAGGAGGCCCCGGCGCCCGGCCTGGCGCCCGGACTCACCGCCGAACTCCACGACCTCGCCGTACGCGCCGCCCGCGCCGTCGACTACGTCGGCGCCGGGACCGTCGAGTTCCTCGTCGCCGACGGCCGGGCGCACTTCCTGGAGATGAACACCCGCCTCCAGGTCGAACACCCGGTCACGGAGGCCGTCTTCGGCATCGACCTCGTCGCCCTCCAGCTCCGGATCGCCGAAGGCCACGCCCTGGAGAACGACCCTCCGCGCGCGCGGGGACACGCCGTCGAGGCCCGCCTGTACGCCGAGGACCCGGCCCGCGGCTGGGCCCCGCAGACCGGCCGCCTGCACCGCCTCGCCGTCCCGGACGGCATCCGCCTGGACACCGGCTGCTCCGACGGCGACGAGATCGGCGTCCACTACGACCCGATGCTCGCCAAGGCGGTCGCCCACGCGCCCACCCGCGCGGAGGCCGTCCGCCGCCTCGCCGGCGCGCTGGAACGCGCGGCGATCCACGGCCCGGTCACCAACCGCGACCTGCTCGTCCGCTCGCTGCGCCACGAGGAGTTCACGTCCGGCCGCATGGACACCGGCTTCTACGACCGCCATCTGACCGCCCTCACCGAACCGGCCCCCGACCCCCTCGCCCCGCTGGTCGCCGCCCTCGCCGACGCGAGCGCACGCGCGGGCCGCTTCGGCGGCTGGCGCAACCTGCCCTCGCAACCCCAGGTCAAGCGGTACGCCGTGGCCGGGGAGGAGCACGAGGTCCGCTACCACCACACCCGGACCGGCCTCACCGCCGACGGCGTCCGCGTGATCCACGCCGACGGCGACCGGGTCGTCCTCGAAACGGACGGCGTACGACGGAGCTTCGACATCGCCCGCTACGGCGACCGCGTCCACGTCAACGCCACCACCCTCACCGCCCTGCCCCGCTTCCCCGACCCCACCGCCCACCATGCCCCCGGCTCCCTCCTGGCCCCCATGCCGGGCACGGTCGTCCGCGTCGCGGAGGGCGTGACCGAGGGAGCGACGGTGGAGGCGGGCCGGCCCCTCCTCTGGCTGGAGGCCATGAAGATGGAACACCGGATCACGGCCCCGGCCACGGGAACACTCACCGCGCTGAACGCCGAGCCGGGCAGGCGGGTGGAGGTCGGCACCCTCTTGGCCGTAGTGGAGGAACACGCCGATTAGGGGCGCGGGGCTGCATTGAATATGCGGCTCCGCCGCGTGGGCGCGAGCAACCACACCCAACCCGCACCCGAAGGAGCACAGTGACCACCCTCATCGAATCCGACGAGCACAAGTCCCTCCGCGCAGCGGTAGCCGCCTTCGCCGAAACCCACCCCCACACCCTCGACCCCGAAGACAACCAACGCCTCTGGCAAGCCGCAGCCAAGCTCGGCTACATAGGCGTCAACCTGCCGGAGGCATACGGCGGGGGCGGCGCCGGCATCACCGAACTCGCCCTCGTCCTCGAAGAGCTGGGCGCCGCGGGGAGCCCCCTGCTCATGATGATCGTCTCCCCGGCGATCTGCGGCACGGTGATCGCCCGCTTCGGCACCGAGGAGCAGAAGCGCGAGTGGCTCCCGCGCCTCGCCGACGGCACCCGCCTCATGGCCTTCGGCATCACCGAGCCCGACGCCGGTTCCAACAGCCACCGCCTCACCACCACCGCCCGCCGCGACGGCACCGACTGGCTCCTCACCGGCCGCAAGGTCTTCGTCTCCGGCGTCGACATCGCCGACGCCACCCTGATCGTCGGCCGCACGGACGACGCCCGCACCGGCAGGCTCAAGCCCTGCCTGTTCATCGTTCCGCGCGACACCCCCGGCTTCGAGCGCCGCCCCATCGACATGGAACTCAGCGCCGTCGAGAGGCAGTTCGAGCTGGTCCTCGACGACGTCCGGCTGCCCGCCGACGCCCTGGTCGGCGACGAGGACGCGGGGCTGCTCCAGCTGTTCGCCGGACTCAACCCCGAGCGCGTCATGACCGCCGCGTTCGGGATCGGCATGGGCCGCCACGCGCTGGGCAAGGCCCTCGACTACGCCCGCGAGCGCACCGTCTGGAAGACCCCCATCGGCGCCCACCAGGCCATCGCGCACCCCCTCGCACAGGCGCACATCGAACTCGAACTCGCCCGCCTGATGATGCAGAAGGCCGCCCACCTCTACGACGCGGGCGACGACGCGGGCGCCGGCGAGGCCGCCAACATGGCCAAGTACGCGGCCGGGGAGGCCTGCGTGCGGGCCGTCGACCAGGCCGTGCACACCCTCGGCGGCAACGGCCTCACCCGCGAGTACGGGCTCGGCCGGCTGATCACGGCGTCCCGCGTCGCCCGTATCGCCCCCGTGAGCCGGGAGATGATCCTCAACTACGTCTCCCACCAGACCCTGGGCCTGCCCAAGTCGTACTAGCCGTACCAGTCGTACCAGTCGCACTAGGCCGTTCCCGAGCGGCGTTGGAGGAACCGTGTTCCGCAGCGCGTACGCAGACGTCCCGCCCGTCGACCTGCCCATCCACGACGCGGTGCTCGGCGGTGCCGCCGCCTTCGGCAGCGCCCCGGCGCTGATCGACGGCACCGACGGCACCACCCTCACCTACGAGCAGGTGGACCGCTTCCACCGGCGCGTCGCCGCCGCCCTCGCCGAGACCGGCGTCCGCAAGGGCGACGTCCTCGCCCTGCACAGCCCCAACACCGTGGCCTTCCCCCTGGCCTTCTACGCCGCCACCCGCGCGGGCGCCTCCGTCACCACCGTGCACCCGCTCGCCACGGCCGAGGAGTTCGCCAAGCAGCTGAGCGACGCGGGGGCCCGCTGGATCGTCACCGTCTCCCCGCTGCTCGACACCGCCCGCCGGGCCGCCGGACTCGCGGGCGGCGTCCGGGAGATCCTGGTCTGCGACAGCGCGCCCGGCCACCGCTCGCTCGTCGACATGCTGGCCTCGACCGCCCCCGAGCCCGAGGTCGCCGTCGACCCCGCCGAGGACGTCGCCGCCCTGCCGTACTCCTCGGGCACCACCGGCGCCCCCAAGGGCGTGATGCTCACCCACCGGCAGATCGCCACCAACCTCGCCCAGCTCGAACCGTCGATGCCGTCCGCACCCGGCGACCGCGTCCTCGCCGTACTGCCGTTCTTCCACATCTACGGCCTCACCGCGCTGATGAACGCCCCGCTCAGGCTCGGCGCGACCGTCGTCGTACTGCCCCGCTTCGACCTGGAGCAGTTCCTCGCCGCCATCCAGGACCACCGCATCACCAGCCTGTACGTCGCCCCGCCGATCGTCCTGGCCCTCGCCAAGCACCCGCTGGTCGCCGACTACGACCTGTCCTCGCTGAAGTACATCGTCAGCGCCGCCGCCCCGCTGGACGCGCGCCTCGCCCTCGCCTGCTCCCGGCGGCTCGGCCTGCCGCCCGTCGGCCAGGCGTACGGCATGACGGAACTGTCCCCCGGCACCCACGTCGTCCCCCTGGACGCCATGGCCGACGCACCGCCCGGCACCGTCGGCAGACTCATCGCCGGGACCGAGATGCGCGTCGTCTCCCTCACCGAACCCGGCGAGGACCTCGGTACCGGCGAGGCCGGCGAGGTCCTCATCCGCGGGCCCCAGATCATGAAGGGCTACCTGGGCCGCCCCGACGCCACCGCCGCCATGATCGACGAGGACGGCTGGCTCCACACCGGCGACGTCGGACACGTCGACGCCGAGGGCTGGCTGTTCGTCGTCGACCGCGTCAAGGAGCTGATCAAGTACAAGGGCTTCCAGGTCGCTCCCGCCGAGCTGGAGGCCCTCCTGCTCGGCCACCCCGGCGTCGCCGACGCGGCCGTCGTCGGGGCGTACGACGACGACGGCAACGAAGTGCCGCACGCCTTCGTCGTCCGCCGGCCGGACGCGCCCGGCCCCTCGGAGAGCGAGCTGATGATGTACGTCGCCGAACGCGTCGCCCCCTACAAACGCGTCCGCAGGGTCACCTTCGTCGACGCCGTCCCCCGCGCGGCGTCCGGCAAGATCCTGCGCCGGCAACTGAGGGAGCCCCGGTGACCACCGTCGTCCGCACGCGCGCGCGGGGCGTCGAGACCCTCAGCCTCGACTCCCCGCACAACCGCAACGCCCTGTCCGCCGCCCTCGTCGGGGACCTCGCCGCCGCCCTCACCGAGGCGGGCGCGGACCCCGGCGTCCGCGCCGTCGTCCTCACCCACACCGGCAACACCTTCAGCGCCGGCGCCGACCTGCGCGACCCGCCCGCACCGGACGCCCTGACCGGCCTGCTCCGGCAGATCGCCGAGGTGCCGAAACCGGTGATCGCCCGCGTCGCCGGGCACGTCCGCGCGGGCGGCCTCGGCCTGGTCGCCGCCTGCGACATCGCGGCGGCCTCGGCGGCGGCCACCTTCGCCCTCACCGAGGTCCGGATCGGCGTCGCACCCGCCGTCGTCTCCCTGACCCTGCTGCCGCGCACCGACCCCCGCGCCCTCGCCCGCTACTGCCTCACCGGCGAGCGCTTCGACGCCGCCGAGGCCGCCCGCATCGGCCTGGTCACCGCGGCGGGCGACGACGTGGACGCCGTACTCGAACCCGTCCTCGACGGTGTGCGCCGCGCCTCACCGCAGGGCCTGGCCGAGACGAAACGGCTGCTCACGGCTAGGGTGCTGGAGGCCTTCGACCGGGACGCGGCCGACCTGACCGCACTCTCGGCCAGGCTGTTCTCCTCCCCGCAGGCCCGCGAGGGGATGACGGCCTTCCTCGAACGACGGGATCCGGAATGGGTGCTCTGAGCGGCGCCGTGAACGCGGCCGAGCGCGCCGAGCGCGTGCCCAAGCAGGACCGCAGCCGGGCCACCCGGCAACGGCTCCTGGAAGCCGCCGTGGCCTGTCTCGCGGAGCGCGGCTGGGCCGGGTCCACCGTCTCCGTGGTCGCCGAACACGCCGGCGTCTCGCGCGGCGCCGCCCAGCACCACTTCCCGACCCGCGAGGATCTCTTCACGGCCGCCGTGGAGTACGTCGCCGAAGAACGCTCCACCGCGCTGCGCGCCCTGTTCCCGCAGGGCGCGGCACCCGGTGACCGCCGGGCCGTCGTCGCCGCCCTCGTCGACCTCTACACCGGCCCCCTGTTCCGCGCCGCCCTGCACCTGTGGGTGGCCGCCTCCGACGAGGAGCAGCTGCGCGGCCGGGTCACCGAACTGGAGGCCCGCGTCGGCCGAGAGACCCACCGCATCGCCGTCGACCTCCTCGGCGCCGACGAGAGCCGCCCCGGCGCCCGCGAAACGGTCCAGGGACTCCTGGACATGGCCCGCGGCCTGGGCCTGGCCAACCTCCTCACCGACGACGGGCCACGGCGGGAACGGGTCGTGGAGCAGTGGGCCCGGCTGCTGGACGAGGCGCTGGGCGGAATCACGGGCTGAGCCGCTCCACCCGCCAGCCGCCGCCCTCCTGCGCCACGTACCGCAGCCGGTCGTGCAGCCGGTTCTCCCGGCCCTGCCAGAACTCCACCGCCTCCGGCGCCACCCGGAACCCGCCCCAGTGCGGCGGTACCGGCACCTGCTCGCCGCCCGGGTAGCGGGCCGCCAGCTCGACGTACGCCGCGTCCAGGGAGCGCCGCCCGGACACCACCGCCGACTGTGCGCTGGCCCAGGCGCCCAGCTGGGAGCCGTGCGGCCGGGTCCGGAAGTACGCGGCGGTCTCGTCCCGGCCGGTGCGCCGCGCGACCCCCGTCACCACGACCTGCCGGGCCATCGGATGCCAGGGGAAGAGCAGCGAGACATACGGGTTCTCGTCCAGCTCGCGGCCCTTGCGGGAGTCGTAGTTGGTGTAGAAGACGAAGCCCTGCTCGTCGAAGTGCTTCAGCAGCACCGTGCGGGAGCTGGGTCGGCCCCGGGTGTCCGCGGTGGAGACGACCATGGCGTTCGGCTCGAACAGCCCGCCGTCCGTCGCCGCCTGCTTGAACCAGCGCGCGAACTGCTCGACGGGCGTCGCGGCCAGCTCGGTCTCGGACAGCCCCTCGGTCCGGTACTGCCTGCGCATCGAGGCGAGGTCCGGGGGAGCAGAGGGCGGCGCGGAGGGCGGAGCAGAGGATGAGGGCGCGGCGGGCGCGGCGGGCGTGGTGGAGGGGACGGCGGACGCGGCGGGGACGGCGGAATCGGCTTCGCGATCGGTCACGCCGCCCATCCTGCCGCATCCCTCCCGGCGCCCCGCGCGGCCCCGGAAGAACGGCCGGTGTCCGACGACTGCCCGGCGCCCGGCGGCCGAAGTCCGGCGACCGGTGGCCGAAGTCCGGCGACCGTCCGACGCCCGGTCCCGGCACCCGGTGTCCTTCGGCACCTACTGGCACCGAGTGCCGCGACCACTCCCCAAACGTGACACTCGGGGATAGGGTGCTTGGTCCCGCTCCGGTCGGACGACCGCCGGCCGTACGGGGCGTCACCGGGAGACCGGCAGGACCGCGAGTCGGGGGACGACCGCGGATCCACGGAGGCGACCGCACCGCTTCCGCCCGGGCCGCCGCACATGCCGCCACAGACCACGATCACGAGGAGCCGCCTGATGTCCGACTTCGTACCCGGGCTCGAAGGAGTCGTCGCGTTCGAGACGGAGATCGCCGAACCCGACAAGGAGGGCGGCGCCCTGCGCTACCGCGGCGTCGACATCGAGGACCTCGTCGGCCACGTGTCCTTCGGCAACGTCTGGGGCCTGCTCGTCGACGGCGCCTTCGACCCCGGCCTGCCGCCCGCCGAGCCGTTCCCCCTCCCCGTCCACTCCGGCGACGTCCGCGTCGACGTGCAGTCGGCCCTCGCCATGCTCGCGCCGGTCTGGGGGCTCAAGCCCCTCCTGGACATCGACGCCGAGCAGGCCCGCGCCGACCTCGCGCGCGCCGCCGTCATGGCGCTGTCCTACGTCGCCCAGTCCGCGCGCGGCCAGAGCCTGCCCATGGTTCCGCAGCGCGAGATCGACAAGGCCCGGTCCGTCGTCGAACGCTTCATGATCCGCTGGCGCGGTGAACCCGACCCCAAGCACGTGGCCGCCGTCGACGCCTACTGGACCTCCGCCGCCGAGCACGGCATGAACGCCTCCACCTTCACCGCCCGCGTCATCGCCTCCACCGGCGCCGACGTGTCGGCCGCGCTCTCCGGAGCCGTGGGCGCCATGTCGGGACCGCTGCACGGCGGCGCCCCCTCGCGCGTCCTGCACATGATCGAGGAGATCGAGCGCACCGGCGACGCCGAGGCCTACGTCAAAAGGGCCCTCGACGCGGGCGAACGCCTCATGGGCTTCGGCCACCGCGTCTACCGCGCCGAGGACCCGCGCGCCCGCGTCCTGCGCCGCACCGCCCGCGAACTCGGCGCCCCGCGCTACGAGGTCGCGGAGGCCCTGGAGAAGGCCGCCCTCGCCGAGCTGCACGCCCGCCGCCCCGACCGGGTCCTGGCCACCAACGTCGAGTTCTGGGCCGCCATCGTGCTGGACTTCGCCGAGGTCCCGGCCCACCTGTTCACCTCGATGTTCACCTGCGCCCGCACCGCCGGCTGGTCCGCCCACATCCTGGAGCAGAAGCGCACCGGCCGCCTGGTCCGCCCCTCAGCCCGCTACGTGGGCCCCGGCCCGCGCGACCCCCGCGACATCGGGGACCACACCGACGCCGCGAGCTGACCGCCACCGGACCGCCCCTCCCACCTGTCCGGCACCTGTCCGGCCTGTCCGGACACGCAGACGACCCGCGAGTCTGGTTCCTCCGTGGAGGAGCCGGCCGGACGTACCGGCGACTCGCGGGTCGGGTGACTGCCTGGGATTGGGCCGGCTGCACGCGTCTGTCACGCGCTGATCCGGCACCGCACTGAATGGGGTGACGGGCGCTAGCCCGCAGTCACCTCACGCGTCCGGTTGTCATACATCTGCCGAACCACCTCCCTTCTCGTGTACGGACCACCCTAGGAACCGGTCGGCCGCCGATCAATCGAATTTCCCGATCCGATTCGCAGTCGATCACCCATGGACGCGTTGTCCCTGGTCACTTACGGTTTCACGCACGGCGAAACGGTTGAGGCGAAGCGTCGGCCGGCCGCGCGGTATGCCCCGTCATGACGGCGGCGTATGCCGGGTTTCCGCAGTACAACGATTTCCGTGAACTTGCGGGAACCCGCTGTGTGCTGCATCACGTTCGAGTTGAATGAAGGCCAGTGAGCGAACCGACGTACCGTACGGCGGACGCAGCCTGCAGGGGGTCCGGGTGAGTGCTTCGCGGCGTAGTGGGACCACCGACGAGCTGGGGCCGGACGAGCCGGAGCAGCCCGATCGGGACGGTGCGGACCTGTTGGCCGCGCTTCTCGACGGGATGGACGCGGCCCTGTGCGCGTTCGACGCGGACGGGGTGGTCACCCACTGGAACCGGGAGGCGGAGCGGATCCTGGGCTGGAGTGCCGCCGAGGCCGTGGGCCGCCAGGGCTTCGCCGGGTGGGCCGTGCGCAGCGCGGACGCCGGTGAGGTGGAGGACCGGCTGCTGTCCGCGATGCGGGCGCCGGGACGGCAGGTGCACGAGTTCGCGCTGCTGACCAAGGACGGCGGGCGGGTGCTGGTGCGTACGCAGTCCGCTGCGGTGCGTGGACCGGACGGGAAGCCCGCGGGGGTGTACTGCGCGTTCAGCGAGGTGCACGCGCAGATCGACCTGGAGCGGTCCATCGCGCTGAGCGAGGCCCTGCTGGAGGACGCGAGCTGGGGTGTCGTCCTGGTCGACGCGGACCTGCGGCCCGCCGTGGTCAACGCGCACGCGGCGCGGGCGCTGGGCGCCGGGCGCACGTCCGTGCTGGGCCGGCCGCTCGGCGAGCTGCTGACCCAGGGCGTCGAGGAGCTGGAGAACGCGCTGACGCACGTCCTCGCCGAGGGCGCGCCGCCCGCGCCGGCCGAGGTGTGGGTGCGGCTGCGGACCCCGGAGGGCGAGCGGCGCCGGTGCTGGCGCAGCGGGTTCGTGCGGCTGGCCTCGCCGCTGGCGGAGGAGCCGGTGCCGTTGGGCGTCGGCTGGCTGTTCCAGGACATCACCGAGGCCAAGCAGACCGAGCAGGAGGCGGCGCTGCTGCGGTTCCGGGCCAATCAGCTGCACCGCGCGGCGCGTGCCGCGGCCGAGTGCGATGACCCGGCGGAGGCCGCGGTCGTCCACCTGGACTTCGCGCTGGCCGGGTTCGCCGACCACGCGCTGATCGACCGGGTCGTGGGCGGGGCGGCGGTGGACACCGACGCGGCGGAGCCGGTGCGGCTGGTGCGGGTCGCGGCCACGCCGTCCGGCGCGCCGGGGCCGAGCGTGCTCTCCGGCACGAGCGGGATGCCGGTGCGGTACGGCGAGGGGCACCCGGCGGTGCAGTGCGTGGAGCGGACGGGTTCGGTGCGGGCCAGCGCCGGTGCGCGCGCGGCGCAGGCCGCCGAGCAGGTGCGGCAGTGGGCCGCGGCCCGGCAGTGGCCGGCGGACACCGCGCACGGCCTCTGCGCGGTACTGCGCAGCCGGGGCCGCACGCTGGGCGTCGTGACGTTTCTGCGGGGAACGGGACGGAGCGCGTTCGAACGGTCCGACGCGATGTACGCCGAGGACGTGGCGGTCCGTATCGCGGCTGCCCTGGATCTGGGCGGGGCGCTGGAGGAGCGGTAGCGGGGCGTGGTGGGACGGTGAAGGAACGATTGCGCGGGTCTCGCGGCGGGCGCGGGTGACGCGGGCTGCGCGCGTGAGGCGGGCTGTCCCGGTGCCGCCCCCCCCGGTTCGTCCCGGTGGCCCGTGCCGGGTCAGCGGCGGTAGAAGATGCGGTCGGCGTACTGCTCCAGTACCCGGCGGTTCCAGTCGTGGCCGCCGTCCACGTTGCCCGAGCGCAGCAGCGGCGGCTCGACGCCGCGGTCGGCGAGGGTGGCGGCGGCCGTCGCCAGGGTGGCCTGCATGAGGGCGCTGGTGACGACCGTGGAGGCGGGGGCGAAGGGGGCCGGGACGGTGTCCAGGGTGAGTTCCGCGTCGCCGACGGCGATCCGGGAGTCCAGCACGATGTCGCAGTGGTCCTTGAGGAAGGTGCCGGAGGAGTGCCGGGAGGACGTCTCGGACGCGTACGCCACCGAGGTCACGCCGATGACCCGGACGCCGAGGGCGCGGGCGTGCACGGCCATCTCCACGGGCAGGGCGTTGCGCCCGGAGAGGGAGATGATCACGAGGGTGTCGCCCGCGCGGAGCGGCGAGGAGTCCAGTACGGCGCTCGCGAGGCCGTCGACGCGCTCCAGGGCGGAGCCGAGCGTGGCCGGCATGACGTCGACGCCGACGACGCCGGGGACGGTGAGCAGGTTCATCAGGGCCAGCCCGCCGGCCCGGTACACCACGTCCTGGGCCGGGAGGGACGAGTGACCGGCGCCGAAGGCGAAGAGCCGGCCGCCGTTCTGCACGGTGTCGGCGAGCAGCGTGCCGGCCGCCTCGATGCTGCCGGCCTCCTCGTCGCGGACCTGCCGCAGGAGCTCGATCGCCGCGTCGAGGAACTCGCCGGCCGGCTTGCGGTCGCTCATGCGGGACCCCTTCGGTGTGGTCGGTTCGGTGTGGTCGGTGAGGCTGTGTCGCGGATCACGGTGCGGTCTGGACCAGTGCGGTGTCAATACGGCTGCGGTACGGCTGCGGCGGACCGCGCAGGGCCCGTGTGGACCCGGCTTCACGCGGCGGGGCACGGTTGTCGGTGGTATGCGTCAGAATTGACTGCAGGGCCAGCGCACACGCCGGTGGGCCTGAGCCTCCGGCAATCTCATCGAGGGGCACGTATGTCCGGACTGATCGACACCACGGAGATGTACCTCCGCACCATCCTGGAGCTGGAGGAGGAAGGTGTGGTCCCGATGCGCGCCCGGATCGCCGAGCGGCTCGACCAGAGCGGCCCGACGGTCAGTCAGACGGTGGCGCGCATGGAGCGCGACGGTCTGGTGTCCGTGGCGTCCGACCGGCACCTGGAGCTGACCGAGGAGGGCAGGCGGCTGGCGACGCGCGTGATGCGCAAGCACCGGCTCGCGGAGTGCCTGCTCGTCGACGTGATCGGCCTGGAGTGGGAGCAGGTGCACGCCGAGGCGTGCCGCTGGGAGCACGTGATGAGCGAGGCCGTCGAGCGCCGCGTGCTCGAGCTGCTGCGCCACCCGACCGAGTCGCCGTACGGGAACCCGATCCCGGGCCTGGAGGAGCTGGGCGAGACGGACATCGCCGACCCGTTCCTGGACGAGGGCATGGTCTCGCTCGCCGACCTCGACCCGGGCATGGAGGGCAAGACGGTCGTCGTGAGGCGGATCGGCGAGCCGATCCAGACGGACGCGCAGCTGATGTACACGCTGCGCCGGGCAGGTGTGCAGCCCGGCTCGGTGGTGAGCGTGACCGAGTCGGCGGGCGGCGTGCTGGTGGGCAGTGGCGGCGAGGCGGCCGAGCTGGAGTCGGACACCGCCTCCCACGTGTTCGTGGCCAAGCGCTGAACGGCGGGCCGGTCGGCGTGCGCCACTTCGCGGGGGCGTGCGCCGGCGCGTGAATCTGGCCGATTCGAAGTGCTGTGCGCCGAACCGCAGCGTCCGGGCGCCGCGCGTGCAAGGCTGTGCGGTGAGGCATATGACGAAGGGGCTCCCGGCCGTGGGCGGCAGCGACGCCGTCGGCCGGAGAGGGGGGTGGGGACGTGCCGGACGGGCCTGAGAGACGCGGAGGGCCCCGGCGCCGTGGGGCGCCGGGGCCTGTCCTCCCCTGTGCTGACCCGGAGCCCCGAGCTCCCAGGGTCAGCTCCCGCGGGCCGTTTTCCCCGAGCGGTCCGCCTCCCGCTGAAGATCTCCCCTGGGCGGTGGCGATCAATCCCTGAGGGGTGTCACTCGAATGAGGGTTGTTGCTCACCGAGGCGGCTTTTTCGAATAGGTATTCGATAGTCTTGCGGGCGTCGGACGACCGCGGGCACAACGGCGGGGACGGCAAGGCACGGCAGGCAGGACACGGTTCACAGGACCGGCCGGCCCGGACGGGGCGGGCGGTCCGAGCGGCGCTTGGGGGTGCCAGGAGCTATGGCGCGACGCATCGACGTGACCGGCGCGGGCGGAGTACGCCTCGCGGCCTGGGAGTTCGGCGACCCTCCCAAGACGGATCCCAGGACCGATCCCGAGACCGACCCCGGGACTGATCAGCTGTCCGGTCCGCAGTCCGGTCCGCAGACCGCCCCCGGGGCCGGTGACGGGCCGGGGGTGCTGTTACTGCACGGGCTGATGGGCCGCGCCTCCCACTGGGCGCCGACGGCCCGCTGGCTGTCGGGAGGCCACCGGGCCGTCGCCCTCGACCAGCGCGGTCACGGCCGCAGCGACAAGCCCCCGCGGGGCTCCTACACCCGGGAGGCCTACGTCGAGGACGTCGAGGCCGCCCTGGAGCAGCTCGGCCTCGGCCCGGCCGTCCTGATCGGTCACGCCATGGGTGCGCTGACCGCCTGGCAGCTGGCCGCCAAGCGCCCGGACCTGGTGCGCGGCCTGATCATCTGCGACATGCGGGCCTCCGCCCTCGGCGCCGCCTCGCAGCACACCTGGACCGAGTGGTTCCGGGCATGGCCGGTTCCCTTCGCCACCCTCGCCGACGTACGCAAGTGGTTCGGCGAGGACGACCCGTGGGTGGAGCGGCCCAACCCGTCCCGGGGCGAGTGGTACGCCGAGGTGATGGCCGAGTCCCCGGACGGCTGGCGGCCCGTCTTCGAGCCGGACCAGATGCTCCGCTCCCGCGAGACCTGGGTCTACGACGCCCACTGGGAGGAGCTGGCCCAGGTCCGCTGCCCCACCCTGGTCGTCCGCGGCCTCGACGGCGAGCTGGGCCGTGCCGAGGCCCAGGAGATGGTCCGCGTCCTGCCCCGCGGCCAGTACGCGGAGGTCGCCGACGCCGGCCACCTCGTCCACTACGACCAGCCGGAGGCGTGGCGAGCGGCGATCGAGCCGTTCCTGGACTCGCTCCGGGACGCCTGAGCCGCGGGAGCCACCGGGAGGGGCGCGGGCGCCCGGCCCGGCGGGGGACGTCAGCCCTTGCTGACCGCCGTGAGGATCTCCGGCAGCCGTGCCGCCGTGCGCGGTGCGGCCAGGCGCAGGCCGAGCAGCGTCAGCACGGCGCCGTACCCCGCGCCGACCGGCAGCAGCAGCCAGGTCAGGCCGTCGCCGCCCGCGCTGACGTTCAGCCAGATCGTCAGCGCGATCACCGGCGCGCACAGCAGGGCCGCGCCCACCATCCCGCCGAAGATCGAGATCCAGGCCAGCCCGGCCTGCCCCGGGGCGACGTTCTTGTACCCGTCCTGCGGGATCGAGTACGGGAACTGCGCCGAGGTCCACGCACCGCTCGCCAGCATCGCCCCGAGCAGCGCGAAGGACAGGCCGAGCGTCTGGGGGAGGGTGGGCCAGTCGTCCAGGATCGCGGTGGTCAGGACGGTCACCAGGGTGGCGTACGGCAGCGTGACCAGCAGCAGGGCCAGCGCGCGGGCGCGCAGCTCGACGTACGCGTCCCGGGTCGAGGAGATCGTCATCGCGACCATCCAGAACGCGGAGGTGTCCTGCCCGAACTGGTTGTACATCTGGATGCCGAGCATTCCGGCGGCGAAGCAGGCGAAGTACACCGACCCGGTGCCCTGCCAGGCGTTGAACACCGGCACGATGAGGCCGATGGCCAGCGAGGTCACCCAGGCCGCCTTGGTCTTCGGGTCGCGCCACACGTAGCGCAGGGTGCGCTCCATGGTGGTGCCGGTGCGGCCCGCCGGCAGCCACCGGGCGGGCCCGGCCGAGCCGCGTTCGCGCACCGGCCGGGTGTCGCTCTGGATCGTGGAGCCGTCCGGCGTCGTCATCAGCCGGGTCAGATGGCGCGCCCACACCCACAGCAGCAGCACCAGCGCCGCGGCGGTCAGCGCCAGCTGGGCCAGCGCGACGCCGTACGACCCGTCGCTCGCCGCGTCCATCGCGCCCACCGCCGACGCGGGCGGCACCCAGCGCACCACGTCGGCCACCGGGTCGAGCCGCCCGAGCCCCGCCGAACCGAGCCGCTGCGCCCCGAAGTTGACGACCTGCGCGCCCACCGCGACGACGAGCCCGCTCAGCACCGCCAGATCGCGGCCCTTGCGGCTGGTCAGCAGCCGTACGTTGGCGGCGGCGACGGCCCGCGCGAGGGTCACGCACACCAGCAGCGCCAGGACCGCGCCGACGACACCGACGGCGTACGCCGCCCCGCCGTGCGCGACCGCGACCACGGAACCGGCGAACACGCACAGCGTGAACAGCGGCCCGATGCCCACCAGCGACGCCGCGAGCAGGGCCCGGACCAGCGGGCGGGGCCGCAGCGGCAGCATCACCAGCCGGGTGGGGTCGAGCGTCTCGTCGCCGCTGGAGAAGAACAGCGGCATCACCGCCCAGCCGAGGGCCAGCACCGCCGCCAGCAGAACCACCAGCGAGTCGGCGTGCGCGTAACCGCGCAGTGCGATCAGGCCGAGCAGCGTGAGCGCGGCGAAGAGCAGGACGAGGACGGCCGAGGCGATGTAGGCGGCCTGCCGCCCGCCGGACTGCCGCAGCCCGTTGCGCAGCAGGGACAGCTTCAGCCGGACGAAGACGGACGTGACCGGGGCGGCGCCGGGCGCGGGGCGTGCGCCCGGCGTACCGGACGTCAGGGGCGCGGTCTGCGCGCTCACCGGGCGCCGCCGCCCAGCCAGTCCAGGTCGGCGCCGGCGGTCCGGCCGCCGGCGCCGACGAGTTCCAGGAACGCCTCCTGCAGCGAGGCCGCCTCGCCGCGCACCTCGGCCAGCGTGCCGGTGGCGCGGATGCGGCCGGCGGCCAGCACCGCCACCCAGTCGCACAGCGACTCCACCAGTTCCATCACGTGGGAGGAGAAGACGACGGTGGCGCCGGAGGCGGTGTAACGCTCCAGGACACCCCGGATGGTCTGCGCGGAGACCGGGTCGACGCCCTCGAACGGCTCGTCCAGGAACAGCACTTCCGGATTGTGCAGCAGCGCGGCGGCCAGGCCGATCTTCTTCCGCATGCCGGTCGAGTAGTCCACGACCAGCTTGTGCTGCGCGCCGGACAGGTCCAGCACGTCGAGGAGCTGCGCGGCCCGCTTGTCGACCTCCGCGCCGGGCAGCCCCCGCAACCGGCCGGTGTAGCCGAGCAGTTCCCGCCCCGACAGCCGCTCGAAGAGCCGCAGCCCCTCGGGCAGCACCCCGATCCTGGCCTTCACCTCCGCCGGGTCGCGCCACACGTCGTGCCCGACGACCTCCACCGAGCCCTGGTCCGGGCGCAGCAGCCCGGTCACCATGGAGAGCGTGGTGGTCTTCCCGGCGCCGTTCGGCCCGACCAGCCCGATGAACTTGCCCGCGGGCAGCTCCAGATCGATGCCGCCCACGGCGACCTGCTGCCCGAACCGCTTCCAGAGCCCCTGTACCCGTACGGCGCTGCCACTCACTACGTCTCCCTCCGTCGGCCTCGAACCCTACGGGGGGACGGCGCCCCGCAGGGGCGCGGGACCGTGCCGATACGGCTTCGCCGCGCGGGCGCGACCCACCACGCACCGCGCGCACGCAGCACGGCGCGCACGCAGCACCGCGCACACCGGGCCGCGCCGGACAGCAGGCGCCCCGGCGGACGAACACGCGCCTCGGCGGACTGACGGGCGCCCCGGCGGGCGGAAGGGCGCGAGGGCGTTTCTAACGCTCCCTCCCGCACGCGTACGCCAACGAGGGGATCAGCTCCTCCACGTCCGGCAGCCACCGGTTCGCCGGGGTCGGCCGGCAGGCCCACTGCACGGCGCCCCGCGCCCCGAACCGGGTGGGCGGCGCCGCCACGTACGCCCCCTCGCCGAGCACGCCCAGGTCGAGCGTCCGGGGCGGCCAGCCCAGCCGCCGCACCAGTTCGGGCACCTTCACCGCCGCGCCCGGCAGCACGAAGAACCGCATCCGCCGGTCCGGCGCCAGCGTCACCGGCCCGAGCGCCAGCTCCATCCGCTCCATCCGGGCGAGCGCCAGGAACCCCGCCGTCTCGGGCACGTCGACCGCGTCGAACGTCCGGCCCGTGGGCAGCAGGACCGAGGCCGTCGGCTGCTGCTCCCACATCCGGCGGGCGGCGCTCGCACTGCCCGTCGCCTGCGCCGCCCAGTCATCGCGCGCCGGGTGTGCGCCCGGGGCGGAGCACGCCGAGGCGCCGCAGGAGCAGAGCTGCCTCCCGTCCGCGGCCACCAGCCAGGTACCGGGGAACACGTCCCAGTGGCGCTCCTCGGCGTAGCGTACGGCGGTCTCCAGCGGCGACGTGCCTCGCTGCTGCGGGATCTGAGCGGCTTCGGTGCCCGGGATGGTCTCTTCCACGTCGAACTCAACTCCCGTGTTCACCGGGGGTTACGCGGCGCGCGCGTGCGACGGAGGAGCGCCGGTGCCGCATTCGGGGCGCATGGGCGCAAATGTGGGGGCGCGCGAGAGGATTCCGCGCGGGAGTTGGGTAGCCAGGTCTGGGGCCGGCGGGCCGACGTGTGCCGTCGTCCCGGCAATCCTCGCAAGCTTCGCAAGTCTCGCATTGTCGGCACATCGACGGGGCATTGATCTTCACGGCCGGGACTTCTCGTCCGCCGGGACAGCATCGAGACCGCATGAGACCGCATGGGGGTTACGCCATGGCCGCAAGGCCTCTCGTCGCGCGGCAGCCGAACGAACGACTGCAGGCGCTCATTCAGGAAGCGGGCTGCTCCAACGCGGGCCTCGCCCGCCGGGTCAACGTGTGCGGGGTCGAGCACGGGCTCGACCTCCGGTACGACAAGACCTCCGTGGCCCGCTGGCTGCGCGGACAGCAACCGCGCGGCAGGGCACCGGCGATCATCGCCGAGGCGCTCGGCCGCAAGCTCGGCCGCACGGTCACGATCGACGAGATCGGCATGGCCAACGGCAAGAACCTCGCGTCCGGCGTCGGCCTCCAGTTCTCGCCGACGGTGCTGGGGGCCATCGAGCAGGTCTGCGAGCTGTGGCGCAGCGACGTGGGGCGCCGGGACTTCCTGTCCGGCTCCTCCGTCGCCGCCTCCGCGCTCGTCGAGCCCAGCCGGGACTGGCTGATCTCCGCCCCCGACTCGCAGGTGTCGCGTTCGGCGGGGCCGCGGGTGGGGCCGTCCGACGTGGCGGCCGTGCGGGCGATGACGCAGGCCCTGGTGGACCTGGACCACCAGTACGGCAGCGGGCACGTCCGCCCGGTGCTGGTGCACTACCTGAACAGCGTCGTCTCCGGACTGCTGGCCGGCTCCTACCGGGAGGCGGTGGGGCGGGACCTGTTCGCCACGGTCGCGCGACTGACCGAGCTGGCCGGGTACATGGCCGTCGACACCGGCCAACCCGGTCTGGCCCAGCGGTACTACATCCAGTCGCTGCGGCTCGCGCAGGCGGCCGGGGACCGCGGCTACGGCGGGTACGTGCTGGCCGCGTCCATGAGCCACCTGGCGGCGCAGCTCGGGAACCCGCGCGAGATCGCGCAGTTGGCGCGGGCGGCGCAGGAGGGCGCACGCGGGCGGGTGACGCCGCGCGCGGAGTCGATGTTCCACGCCGCCGAGGCCCGCGGCCACGCGCTCCTGGGCGACGTACGGGCGGCCCACGAGGCGGCCGGGCGGGCGGTCGGGGCGATGGAGTCGGCCGATCCCTCCTCCGGGGACGACCCGGTGTGGATCGCGCACTTCGACGACGCCTATCTCGCCGACGAGTTGGCGCACTGCCACCGCGACCTCGGCCAGGCCGACGCGGCGGCGCGGTACGCGCGCCAGTCCCTCCAGGGCCACCCCGAGTCGCGGGCGCGCCGGCGGGCCATCGGGCATGTGCTGTTGGCCACGGCCCAGGTGCAGCAGCGCGAGGTCGAACAGGCCTGCAACACCGCCACGAAGGCCGTGGAACTGCTGGAGGGGCTGCGCTCGAACCGGGGCGCCGAGTACCTGGAGGATTTCCAGGCGCGACTGGAGCCGTACCGGGAGGAATCCGTGGTCAGGGAGTTCGGGGCGCGGCTGGATTTGCAGGCCGCCGCGTGAACGATCGGGCCGCGGATGCGTGAACACGCGTGAAACCGCGGTGGGGTGAGCGCGAAGGTACATGAACAGCGTGCCGCGGCCCGGTTTTGTTACTGCTGTCACAGGGAAGGAGTCGAGGCCCCCTGCGGCGTGGCAGTGGGCTCGGGGGACCCGGTAGCGTGAGCCGACGATACCGAAGGTCCCCCATTCACAGGAGTCCCGGTGACGCAGAGTGGACAGGGCGAGGAGCCCTCGCCGCGACAAGCGCGCGAAGGCATCGTGCTGCCCTCGGACGGTGGCGAGCCCCTGCTGCCCGGTCTGGCCGGGCAGCCCGTCGCCCCGCAGGCCGGTGGTCCGGTGCCCACCTCGGCGCCGCCCGGCGGCCAGGCGTGGGACCGGCCCTGGGGTCCGGAGCAGCAGAGCCCGGACTCCGGCCAGGGCTGGCCCGCCCCGCCCGGCGCCCAGTCCTGGGGGGCCTCCGGGACCGCTCAGCCGTCCTCCCCGCCGCCGGTCGAGGCAGCGACCCAGACCTGGCCGCCCATGCCGGGGGGCCAGGCCGAGGCGCCCGGCGCCCTGCCGTCGCGGTCCGGCCCGGGCCCGCTGCCCCCGGAGGGCACGCAGTCCCCGGCGTACGGGACACCGGCCGGTACGTACGGCGGGCAGCCGTCGTACCAGCAGCACGAGCAACAACAGCACCAGCAGCACGAGCAGCACCAGCACGAGCAGCAGCAGGCGTACCAGCAGCAACAGCCGTACCAGCAGCACGGGCAGCAACAGCATCACGAGCCGTACCAGCAGCACCAGCAGAACCAGGGGCACTACCAGCAGCAGGCCCAGCACTACGGCGGTCAGGGGGCCGCGTCGCTGCCGCCCGCCGACGAGGGCGCCACCCAGCTGATACCGCCGGTCCCCATACCCGCCGACGAGGGCGCGACGCAGTACATACCGCCCGTCGGACCCGGGGCCCTGCCTCCGGAGCAGCCCGCGCAGGCGCACGCCGAGTCGACCCGGTTCCTCGGCCGGCAGTCCCCGTACCCGGCGCAGCCCGCGCCCTCCGCACCGCCGGCTCCGGCGGCGCACTCCGACGCCGAGGCCACGCAGTACATCGCGCCCGTGCCCGGCGGCCCCGCCGGCGGCCCGTACGGTGCCGCGCCCGGCGGGGACGAGGGGCGTCAGCCGCCCGCCGAGTTCGACAACCTCTTCCGCAGCGCCCCGGGCGCCGACGGCGCCGCCTCCGCCACCCAGCAGCTGCCCCAGTTCGACCAGCCGCAGCAGTACCAGCCGCCCGGCCCGGCCGGATACGCCCCCCAGGGCCCCGGTGGCCCCGGCGGCGGCAAGCGGCGCGGGAACGGCGGGGGCGGCCGTGGCGGGCGTACCGGCTCGCGCATGCCCCTCTTCGCGGCCGTCGGCGTGGGTATCGCCGTCGTCGGCGTCGGCGCCGGAGCGATGATGGCCGGCGGCGGGGACGACGGGGACAAGGGCGCCAACCAGACGGTGTCGGCCACGGCCGACGCCTCCGAGTCCGCGTCCGCCTCGGCCTCGGCGCCCCCCGATCCGGTACGGGAGCAGGCCGTTGAACTGGACAAGCTGCTCGCAGAGAGCGGCACCGGCCGCACCACGGTGATCAACGCCGTGGGCGACGTGAAGTCCTGCGAGAACCTGCCCGAGGCGGCCAAGGACCTGCGCGAGGCCGCCAAGCAGCGCAACGGCCTGGTCGAGAGCCTGTCCGAGCTGTCCGTGGACAAGCTGCCCCAGCACACCGAACTGACCACCGCCCTCACCAAGGCGTGGAAGGCCTCGGCGTCGGCCGACGACCACTACGCCGCCTGGGCGGACCAGGCGGCCGGCAAGAAGGGCTGCAAGAAGGGCCAGGCCCGCACCACCAAGGAGACGCAGGCCGGCAACCGGGAGAGCGGCACGGCCAGCAAGGAGAAGACCAAGGCGGCCGGGCTCTGGAACGCGATCGCCAAGAAGTACGGCCTCACCGAGCGCCAGCCGACCCAGCTCTGATCCGCACGGCGCCGGTCGGGGCCCGTGCCGGCCGGCACCCGCTGCGGCCGGTTCCCCGTCCCGGCCGGCTCAGGTCACGTCGGCGTTCCGCAGGATGCGGGCGGCGTCCACCGTCCCCTCGCGGGCCGAGACCAGGCGGCCCTCCCGTACGACCTGCAGGGTGACCTCGGTGTTGACCAGGCGCGGGAAGCCGACCGAGGCCAGCTCGGCCGCGAAGGACCACCGCAGGGGCGGGGTGAGCCCGCCCGTGCCGACCTCCAGGCCGCCGTCGAGGGCCCGCCGGACGGAGCCGGCGCTCACCTCGCCGTCACCCAGCGACCCGACGACCGCCTTGAGGACGGTGTAGGCGATCCAGGTGGTCTGCACCCCGGCGTCCGCCGCGTCGACGTCGTTGTCGCCGAACGCCTGCCCCTTGATCAGCTCCTTCAGCCCGTCCCAGGCCGGGTCGCCCGCCGACGGGTACCAGCCGGTGACGTACGCCCCCTCGTAGGGGCCGGACGCTCCGCCGCTCGCGTTGACCGAGGCCTGGTCGGCGCTGCCCAGCACGGTCGCGGTCCGCACGCCGGGGTGGTCCTCGCGGGCCCGCCGGAAGGAGTCCATGAAGGTGCCGGTGCGGTCGCCGAGGGCCGGGACCACGCACCCGGGGTCCCCGGAGCCGGTGGCCGACCGCTCCAGGGCCTGCTCGGACTGGCCGGAGTACTCGGTGGCGTCCTCGTCGGCGCGCTGGTCGTGGGCCCGCTCGTGCCCGCCCGAGGTCAGTCCCGAGTCCAGCAGCACGGGCAGCTGGTCGCCGGCGATGGTGTCGGGCCGGACGAGCGTGACCGGCCCGCAGGCGTCGGCGAGCACGCTGCCCAGACCCGCGAGGAGCGCCGGCTGGCCCCCGTTGACCGGGTACGACAGCGGGCTGGTGAACTCCGTGTTGGTGATCCCGTAGCCGCCGATGTACGGGATTCCGGCGCCCTCCAGGACGGGGAAGAAGGAGTCGGCGTGCTGGCTGTAGGAGCCGACGACGGCGACCGCCTTCTCCTTGACGGCGCGCCGCGCGCACTTGGCCGCGGTCACGCCGTCGTTGCGGTCGTTGCAGGTCAGCACCTCGAGCTTGCGGCCACCGAGGCCGCCCTGGGCGTTGACCGAGCGGGCGTAGGCCTGCGCGAGCGCGGGCATGCCGGGTTTGTTGGTCGCGCCGGTGTCCTGCGGCGCCCAGGTCATGACCGTGATCGTGTCGTCCCCGGAGCCCCCCGCGGCACCGGGGACGACCCCGCAGCTGGCGGCGAGCGACGCACACGCCGCCAGCGCGCCCGCGGACAGGACGCCGGTGCGGGTGGCCCGGAGGCGGCGTCGGAGGCCGCCGGGCGGAACGCTGCGGTGGGGTCGGCTGCCGGTCATGTTTCCGTACGATTCCGTCATGCGGCCAACCGCGGCGTGACCCGTGGTCAACGCACGGTGACAGCGAGGTGAACAGCGGGGGCCGGCGGGGCGCGGACGCGGGGAACGTAAGATCGACGACCGTGCAAGGTTCGGAGAACTCTTCCCGTCGCGGCCGTCGCTCCTCCACCATGGGCGGCATGCCACTCAACGACATGCCGTGGTGGCGCTGGCGCAGTCAGGTGCGCTCCGCGCTGCACATGCTCTCCGCCCCCGCCTTCCAGCGAGACGTCTGGCTGGCCGGTGTCGACGGCTACGGCGACGTCACCGACGCGGTCTACCGCCTGGTGGAGGACACCTGGCTGGACCACTGGTCCGCCGAGAAGTACGTGGGCACGGTCTTCCGCGACTCGCAGGAGGCGGCGCTGGTCGACACCGCCGTACTGCGCGTTCTGAGGATCATGCACCAGGTCGGTCCCGACGCGCCGGTGAACGCCTATCTCGCCCACGCGGACTGGCCGGAGGCGGTACGGGCCGCGCGCGACGCGCACGTGCGGCTGGCCGCCAGCGACGGCGACGACCCGGAGACGGAGCCGCGCACGCTGGAGGTGCTGCAGATCATGATCCGGACCGCCTGATCCCGGGCCCGCCGGGCGGTGGTCCGGCTGCCGGACGGCGCTCGGTTCGAGGGGGCCGGATATGGGACCCTGTGTCGCATGAACGAGCAGTCCTCCGCCGCCGTCCCCGCGGCCGCCGCCCCGGCCGGCCAGTACGTCCTCACCCTGTCCTGCCCCGACAAGCAGGGCATCGTGCACGCCGTGTCGAGCTACCTGTTCATGACCGGCTGCAACATCGAGGACAGCCAGCAGTTCGGCGACCACGACACGGGTCTGTTCTTCATGCGCGTCCACTTCTCGGCCGACGAGCAGGTGACCGTGGACAAGCTGCGCGCCAGCTTCACGGCGATCGGTGACGCCTTCCACATGGACTGGCAGCTCAACCGGGCCGACGCGAGGACGCGCGTCGTGCTCCTGGTGAGCAGGTTCGGGCACTGCCTGAACGACCTGCTGTTCCGGGCGCGGACCGGCGCGCTGCCGGTGGAGATCGCGGCCGTGGTGTCCAACCACACCGACTTCGCCGAGCTGGTCGGCTCCTACGGCATCCCCTTCCACCACGTGCCCGTGACGAAGGACACCAAGGCGGAGGCCGAGGCGCGGCTCCTGGAGATCGTGCGGGAGGAGAACGTCGAACTCGTCGTGCTGGCCCGCTACATGCAGGTCCTCTCCGACGACCTGTGCAAGCAGCTCAGCGGCCGGATCATCAACATCCACCACTCCTTCCTGCCGAGCTTCAAGGGCGCGAAGCCGTACCACCAGGCGCACGCGCGGGGGGTGAAGCTGATCGGCGCGACCGCGCACTACGTGACGGCCGACCTCGACGAGGGGCCGATCATCGAGCAGGAGGTCGAGCGGGTCGGTCACGACGTCACGCCGGACCAGCTGGTGGCGATCGGGCGGGACGTGGAGTGCCAGGCGCTGGCCCGGGCCGTGAAGTGGCACGCGGAGCGGCGCATCCTCCTGAACGGCCGCCGGACGGTCGTCTTCGCCTAGAGGGCCCGGGGGCCGCTGGGGCCCGGGGCGCGGCCCCGCGGGCGGCTGCGGGCGGTGCCCGCTTGCCCGTGCTCCTTGAAGGCTTGAGGGACGTGCGGGCCGACGCCCGCTCAGGGGCGCGGGGAACTGCGCGAGCAACCGGCCACCACCCCGCAGCCGCCCACGAACCGGCAACCCACCCCCGCATCCGGCTCGGGCCAGCTACATCCGGCTCAGGCCCGGCTACATCCGGCTCAGGCCCGGCTACATCCGGCTCAGGCCCGCCGCGGCGAACAGTACGTCCCGGATCGCCTCCCGGTCCCCGACCTGACCGGCCGCCGCCTCCGCCGGAGGCACGTGGCCCGCGGCCAGGCGGCAGAACTCCACGCCGTCCAGCGCGACATGGGCCACCTCGTGCTCGGCGGAGCCCACCGCGCCCGGGGAGTCGAGCGGGATGAGCCACTCGCCGCCGCCCGAGCCCTCGATCTCCAGCCGCAGGCTGCGTCCGGGCTTCCCCGCGGGCACCAGATGCGGGCGTACGCCGGGTGCGGCGAGCCCGGCCCGGCGGCGGGCCGCCAGGACGCCCGGCAGCATCCGGGCCGCGAGGTCGATCATGCCGTTGAGGTGGCGGGCGGAGGGCGGCTCGTACGGGTAGTCCACCGCGTCGGCGATGTCCTCCGCGTGCACCCAGCACTCGAAGGCCCGGTCCAGCATCGCGTCCCGCAGCGGCAGCTCGAAGTCGCCGTACGACACCGGCATCCCGCCCGCGTCGCCGGTGAACGACACCGTGCGGACGATGTCGTGGCTCTGCTCCCGCCAGGGCGCCCGCACCAGCCGGGTGGGCGGAGCGTGCGAGCCCCGCCAGTACGCCTCGGTGCGGACGGCCGGGGCACGGCTGGACGCGGTGATGTCGCCCAGCGGGTCGGTGAGGCCCAGCGCGACCGCGACCGCGCCGTCCACCGCCAGCAGGTGCGCGATGACCCCGGCGACGGTGGTCCGGCGGCTCGCGGGACCGTCCTCGCCGAACCAGCGCAGCCGGACCGGCGCGTGCCAGTCGGAGTCCCCGATGTCCTGGAGCAGGGCGTCCAGGCGGGCGGTCTCCGCGTCGTACGGAGCGGCCCACTCGGGCACCGGGATGCGGGGCGGGCGCCGCTCCAGGCAGCCGTCCAGGACGCGGGTGCGCAGGCCGGGGTCCAGGTCGAGGCTCTCCGGTCGCTGGAGCAGCGTGACGGCCTCGCGCAGGCGCAGCGCCTCGTCGGCGCAGGCGTCGCACTCCCCGAGGTGGTCCTCTACGGCCGCCGCCTCCTGTGCCGAGCAGGCGGCCAGGGCCCACGCCCCGAGCAGTGATGTCAGCACGTGATGCTCCAACGCGGCCGGCGCGACCTCGGGCAGTGGCCGTCCACTGTCCTCGACGGAGACCCGGGGCAGCGGTATGCGCGGCCCGCCGAAGGACCCCGGCCGGGCGTCGCCGGGCCCGTCGGCCGGACCGCCGGTGGCGTCGTCCTCGCCGTTCCCGCCGTTCCCGCCGGTCTCGTCCTCGTCGTACGCCGTCACGCCGCACCCCCGTACCCGGGTGGTGCGCCGGGGGACTCCGGGGCGGCGGTGGCGGCGTCGCGGGCGGTGGACAGGAGCTGGAGGCCCAGGCGGAGGCGGCGGCGGGCCTCGTCCTCCGTGACGCCCAGGTCGGCTGCGGTCTGGCGGTAGTCGCGGCGCTGGAAGTAGGCCAGTTCCAGTGCGGCGCGCAGCGGGGCCGGCATGGACTGGACGATGTAGTCGGCGCGGGCGGCGACCGCGGCCTGGCGCACTCTGGTCTCGAGTTCCTCGGCGGTGCCGGGCCCGCCGCGGGCGAGGGCGGCCGTCCCGGTGGCGCGCAGCCGCTGGACGGCGAACCGGTGGGTGAGCGTGGCGATCCAGGTGCGCAGCGGGCCCTGGCGCGGGTCGTAGGCGTCGGGATGCTCCCAGACGTGCGCGAAGACGTCGCGCGTGAGGCGGTCGGCGGCCCGCTCGTCGGCCAGCACGCGGTGCGCCAGTCCGTGCACGAGCGAGGCGTACCGGTCGTACAGCTCGCCCAGGGCGGCGGCCTCGCCGCGGGCGAGCCGCTGCTGCATCTTGCGGTCCCAGCGCAGCGGTATGTTCCTCTTCGCCATCCGACCCTCCACCCCCTGCTCCGTCCGCCCCGGGTGCACCAGCCTGTGGCAGTCCACTCCTCGAATGTAGTCCGCACGCCGTACGACGCACGCCCCTTTGTTCCAAAGTGCGCCCCCGGCTGTGCGGAGGTGATATGCGCCTCCACTACCCTCTATCGTGCGAGCAAATTCGATCGAACAGGATCGAAACCGTCTGAATCAAGCCTCTTTTGATCGGGCACCGTTTCCGGGCGGGTGTTTGCGGGAACGGCCGGTGGGCAGGCGCGCCGCCAAGAAACGTAAGCAGGGCTTCCGTTTTCGGGTGAAACCAGGAGAACTACCCAGACGTACCGACGAGGGAAGGGCATGGTGGTGACGTTCAACGTGACCGGCGGTGAGCAGGGCCCGTGGGCCGTGCTCCAGGTGTCGGGCGAGCTGGACCTGGTGACGTCACCGGTGCTGCGGCAGCGCGTGCACGACGAGGTGGCCGAGGGGCGGCACAGCCTCGTCCTCGATCTCTCAGAGGTCCTCTTCTGCGATTCGAGCGGGGTCGGCGTACTCATCGCCTCCCGCCGGCTCATCCGCTCCTGCCAGGGCCGCCTGCGCCTGATACTCCCCGCGCAGGGCGCCGCCGACGGCTCCCACGTCAACCGTGTCCTCGGTGCGCTGGGCGTGCGCCGCCTCTTCGACTGCCACCCCGACCTGGACTCGGCGACCGGGGACGAGCCCCGGCCCCTGTCCGCCTGACCGCCCCGCGCGCACAACGGCGCCACGCCCGTACAACCGCGCCCCGTCCGCGTCACCGCGCCCCCCGCCCGCGCCCCTGCCCACGGCGTGCCCGTCGTCGTACGCTCCGGGCCAGACGCATCCCGACACCGACGTGAGGCAGCCGGAGACAGACATGGCCAACAGCGAGCACGAGCGCAGGATCGCCGCGCGGTTCACCGTCTTCGACCAGGACGGCAACGGCCACATCGACCGTTGTGACTTCAGCGCGGCGGCCAAGGCGCTGCTGGCCGAATTCGGTGTGGCGGCCCGGTCCGAGAAGGGGCAGGCCCTCTACGGCGGCGCGGAGGCGCTGTGGCAGGGGCTGGCGGGCATCGCCGACCGGGACGGCGATCAGCGCATCACCCGTGAGGAGTTCGTCACCGGAGCGGTCAAGCGGCTGCGGGACCGGCCGGAGCGGTTCGCCGAGATCGCCCGCCCCTTCCTGCGCGCCGCCCTGGACGCCGCCGATCCCGACGGCGCCGGCGCACCCGTCGTCGCGGATGCCGCGCGGGTCCTCGCCGCGCTCGGCGTGCCCGGCGACGCCGCCCGGCAGATCGCGGCCGGACTCGACGCGGACGGCGACGGCAGGGTGGGGGAGGCGGAGGTCGTCCCGGCCTTCGCCCGGTACTTCACCGTGCCGGAGTAGCGGGTTCACCGTGCCCGTCAGACGGGTCCACCGTGCCGGGCGGCCGCCCACCGCAGCCGCCGCCGAACCGACGGGAACGCCACCCGGGTTGGCGTCCGGAACGCCGATCGGGGTCGCGTCCGGAATGCCGACCGGGTTCGCGTCCGGAATACCGACCGGTTTCATGTCCCGGACACCGACCGGATTGGCTTCCGGAATCAGGTCTGGAGCCGAGTCCGGAATCCCGTCCGGAATCACCTCCCGAATCGCGTCTGGTTTCGCGTCCGGCGCGATGTCGCGGGTCGTGGCGCACGGGTGTCACGGAGCGTTGATTCCGGCTCATATTCGTCGAGTTGCCCGTCACGGTCCGGAGTCGGTGCCACGTTCCGGTACTTTGTGCGGGATGCGAGAGATCCGGGGCGCCCGCCATGGCGGAGCCGCGCTCGGATCCGCCCCGGAACCGGCGGCGCGCACCGTGCCCCGCCGGGCGAAACAGCCGTTGTCCGTCACCTGTTCGAGTCCCCGGAAAGTGCGTCGCACAGTATGCCGCACGGGTACTCCTTCGCGCTGGAATATGCCCGAAGCGCTTGTTGAGGTGACTGAACGTCAATCAAGCTGTCCTTCACGGAACTCACGTTCCGTGATCTCTGTCCCGGCCGTTGTTCTGGCCATGCTGGAAATGGCTACGATCGTGGCCCTCATGAGGCGCGAGCCTTCGTGTCCGCCGGTTCGGATGGTGTGAGCGGTGCAGGTGCTTCAAGTGCAGTTGGAGGTCCGACCCGACCCCTCGGAAGTGGGGCGCGCCCGGCGCTGGGTGCGCGCACGGCTGGCCGGGACGGGGATACGGACCGACGAACCACTCGCCGAGACCTTGGTCCTGCTCGTCTCGGAGCTCGTGACCAACGCCGTCGTGCACACCGGCTGTTCGGCCGTGCTGCGGCTGGTGCTGCCGGGGGCGGTGACGGACGAGGCCGGGGAGGCCACCGTGCGCCTGGAGGTGGACGACGCCAGCGACCGCGCCCCCGTTCCCCGTTGGGTCGACGGCGACGCGACCGGCGGCCGGGGCCTCGCCCTCGTCGACGGGCTGGCCGACCGCTGGGGCTGGAGCCGTGAGGGCACCGGCAAGCGCATCTGGTGCGAACTGGACCGCGCTGCGGAGCGCGAGGAGGCCGCGCCGGCCGGAGGGGACGGCGACGGCGACGGCGCGGAGACGTACGGCGGCTTCGCGTACGAAGTGGTGTGACCGCCCCGTGGGGCGCGCCGGGTGTGTGGGCCGCCGTTCCTCGCGGCGGCGCTGCGGGAGTGCGCCGGGGTGTGCTTCCGTGCGCGTCTCCGCGAAACGGGACGCAAGTCGCGAACGGCCATGCACCGGTTGACGGATCGTGACCGCTTCCTCACGCTTGGAGGCATCGATTCGCCGCGAGGGGACGACGAGGGTTCGGTGACGGTGCCCTCGGCGAGTGTGGGTCGAGTTTCGGCGGCGGTTCCCCCGGGGGCGACGGGAACCGGGCGGGAGCGCCGGAGTCGGACGGCGGCGCGCGATGCCATGCCGGGGGCGGCCGGCGCCGCGCCGCCGCCCGACGAATCCGCAGGACCTCGGGGCTCTTGGCGTTCCCCGGCCTAGGCTTCCTGAAGCTCCACATTTTCTCCACAGGTTGTGGACAACTCCGCGCGGAAGGTCCGCCGGTACCCGGTCGGCGTCACCCCGAGCGCCGCCTGCAGGTGCTGCCGCATCGACTGGGCCGTGCCGAAGCCCGCGTCGCGGGCCACCTGGTCCACGGAGAGGGCGGTGGACTCCAGCAGGTGCCGGGCCCGTTCGACCCGCTGCCGGGTGAGCCACTGGCCCGGACTGACGCCCACCTCCTCGCGGAAGCGGCGGGTGAAGGTCCGTACCGACATCGACTCCCGGGCGGCCATGTCCCGCAGCTGGATCGGCTCGTGGAGGCGGTCGAGCGCCCAGGCGCGGGCGGCGGTCGTGGAGGACTGCTGCGGATCGGGCACCGGCCGCTCGATGTACTGCGCCTGCCCGCCGTCCCGGTGGGGCGGTACGACGGTGCGGCGCGCCACCTCGTTGGCCACCGCCGTGCCGTGGTCGCGGCGCACGATGTGCACGCACAGGTCGATGCCGGCCGCGACCCCGGCCGAGGTGAGCACGTCGCCGTCGTCGACGAAGAGCACGTCGGCGTCCACCCGGGCCTGCGGGAACAGGCGCTGGAAGTGCTCGGCGGAGGCCCAGTGCGTGGTCGCCGGACGACCGTCGAGCAACCCGGCGGCGCCCAGTACGAACCCGCCCGTGCAGATCGCGACGAGCCGGGTGCCGGGTCGTACGAGGGCCAGCGCGGCGGCCAGCTCCCCGGTCAGCACCCCCTCGTCGTACACCGGGCCCAGCTCGTAGGAGGAGGGGATCACGACCGTGTCGGCGGTGGCCAGCGCCTCCGGACCGTTGCCGACCAGGACCGCGAAGTCGGCGTCGGTGGCGACCGGGCCGGGCGGCCGGACCGAGCAGGTGACGACCTCGTACAGCGGGCGCCTCAGCTCGTCGCGGGCGAGACCGAAGATGCGGGGCGCGATGCCCAGCTCGAAGGGGAGGACCCCGTCGAGGGCCAGGACGACGACACGGTGCGGACGGCCGGCTCCGGACGGATGGCCGGCTCCGGGCGGGCCTTCGGCTCCGGGCGGGCCTTCGGCGCGGGGTGCGGGTTGCAGGGGCATGGCCCGATCCTAGCGAATGCTGTCTTTCGGGCCACTCGTTGCCGCCCGCCCCGTGCCGGAAGCTCAGTGACGTGACCCAGACAACCGACGCCACCGCAGTACCCGAGGGCCGGGACCGGCCGGAGCCGCGCCGTCCGCCTCGTCCGCGCCGGCGCGTGCACCGCGCCTGGTGGGTCGCCGCCGTCACCTTCGTGACGATCATCGGCGCCGCCGCCTTCCGCTCCCTGCCCGGCATCCTCATCGACCCGCTCCACGACGAGTTCGGCTGGTCGCGCGGCACGATCGGCGCCGCCGTCTCCGTCAACCTCGCGCTCTACGGCCTCACCGCCCCCTTCGCCGCCGCGCTGATGGACCGCTTCGGCATCCGGCGGGTGGTCGCCGGCGCCCTGGCCGTGATCGCGCTCGGCTCCGGTCTGACGGTGTGGATGGACTCCGCCTGGCAGCTGATCCTCTGCTGGGGGCTGCTGGTCGGCCTCGGCTCCGGCTCGATGGCCCTGGCCTTCGCCGCCACCGTCACCAACCGCTGGTTCACCGAGCGGCGCGGCCTGGTCACCGGCATCCTCACCGCCGCCTCCGCCTCGGGGCAGCTGATCTTCCTGCCGCTGCTCTCCTGGATCGTCCAGACGCACGACTGGCGCCCGGCGGCCGTCACCGTCGCCCTCGCCGCCCTCGCGGTGATCCCCTTCGTCTGGCTGCTCCTGCACGACCACCCGGCCGACGTCGGCCAGAAGCCGTACGGCGCCCAGGAGTTCATCCCCAAGCCGCCGCCCGTGCCCGGGGCCGCCCGCCGCGCCCTCGGGGTCCTGTTCTCCGCCGTCCGCACCGGCCCCTTCTGGCTCCTCGCCGGGACCTTCGCGATCTGCGGCGCCTCCACCAACGGCCTGGTCCAGACGCACTTCGTGCCCGCCGCCCACGACCACGGCATGCCGATCACCGCCGCGGCCTCGCTGCTCGCCGTGATCGGGGTGTTCGACGTGGTCGGCACGGTCGCCTCCGGCTGGTTCACCGACCGCTTCGAACCGCGCCGCCTGCTCGCCGTCTACTACGCCCTGCGCGGCGTCTCGCTCCTCTTCCTCCCCATGCTCCTCGCGCCCAGCGTGCACCCGCCGATGGTCTTCTTCATCGTCTTCTACGGTCTCGACTGGGTCGCCACCGTCCCGCCCACCCTCGCCCTGTGCCGCGAGCAGTACGGCGAAGACAGCGCGATCGTCTTCGGCTGGGTCCTCGCCTCGCACCAGGTGGGCGCCGCCCTCGTCGCCTTCCTCGGCGGCGTGGCCCGCGACCGCTTCGGCTCCTACGACGTGGTCTGGATCGCCTCCGGCGCCCTGTGCGCGGCGGCGGCGCTGATGGCGCTGGTGATCCGCCGCCGGCCGGCCGCGGCCGTCGCCTCGGCCGGGCAGACGTGACAGGCGCCGGCCGGGAAGATGTGGGACGGGTCAGCCGGGCAGCCGTGAGACCCGTCAGCCGGGCAGGCGTGGAACGGGCCAGCCGGGCAGGCGTGACATGCGTCAGCCCGGCAGGCGTGACACGCGCCCGGCCTCGCGCCTGGCGACTGCCTTGGCGATCCGTTCCGCGTCCAGGGCCAGTTCGCGGAGCATGCCGCTGATGGGGTTGGTGAAGCCGGTGAAGTACAGGCCCGGGACGTCGCGCGGGGTGCGAGCCCCGTGGACGACCGGCCTGCCCCGCGCGTCGAGCACGCCGAGGTCCCCGACCAGCCCCTCCAGGCCCCGCCGGTACCCGGTCGCCGCGAGCACCGCGTCGGGGGCGATGCGGGTGCCGTCGGCCAGCAGGACCTTGCCGTCCTCGAAGCCGTCCATAGCGGCGACGACCTCCACCCGGCCGTCGCGCACCGCGTCGAGCAGGCCGACGTCCTGGACCGGGATGGCGCCCTCCCTGACCCGGCTGTAGAGCCCGGTCCCGGGACGCGGCAGGCCCTGTGCCGACAGGTCGGGCACGCTGATCCGGGCCAGCGGCCGGGCCAGCCGGTCGACCAGCGCGACCGGAAGGCGCCGGCAGGCGATGCCGGTGTACTGGGCGGCCCAGCCCGCGGTGGAGCGGCGGACGATGTGCGGCACCGTGCGCACGGCGAGCCGGACCCGGGCCGCGCCGCCCTCCACCAGGTCCACCGCGATCTCGGCGCCGGTGTTGCCGGCCCCGACGACCAGGACGTCCCGGCCGGCGTACGGAGCGGCGCTGCGGTACTCCGAGGTGTGCCGGAACTCGCCGGTGTACGTGTCCCGGCCGGGCCAGTCCGGGATGCGCGGGGTGTGGTTGAAGCCGGTGGCGACCACGACCGCGGCGCCGGTCAGCTCGCGGCCCCCGGAGGCCCGCAGCAGCCAGCCCGCGCCGTCGGAGGCCCGCCGCACGCGGAAGACCTCGACGCCCGTGACGATCTCCAGCTTGTGGTGCTCGGCGTACTTCTCCAGGTACCGCACCACGTCGTCGCGGGCCACCCACCGCCCGAAGCGGCGCGGCATCGGCAGGCCGGGCAGCGACGACAGCCGGCGGGTGGTGTGCAGGTGCAGCCGGTCGTAGTGGTGCCGCCAGGAGTCGCCGACGTGCCCGGCGCGTTCCAGGACGACGGCCCGCAGACCGCGGGCCCGCAGCGCGTGGGCGACGGCCAGGCCACCGGGGCCGGCGCCTATGACGTACACCGGACGGTCCGCGGGGTGTGCGGGCGGGGGTCCGGGCTGCTGTGCGGGCCGCGGATCCGCGGACGGGGTGAGGTCGGTGGGGTCGGCCATGCGGCGAGCGTAATCGCGCTCCGGTTTGATGGGTATCGGTCAAGACCGGAATCGGTTGCGGATCGGTCACGACTGTCGCCGGTCGGCTTGAATGGACCGATGGCCCCTACACCTGCGCACCGCACGCACGCCACCGGCGTCCCCGATCCCTCCCGCGCCGAACCCCGCGGCCACGGGCTCCACCTCCGCTCCTGGGACGCGGACTCCGACTCCGACGCCGAGGCGTGGCTGCGCGGTTTCCTGGACCCCGAGTTCCAGCGCTGGAACACGCCGCTCAACCTGTGGACCGACCTCGCCGGCGCCCGCGAGTCGCTGCGCGCCCGGGCGCGGGACGCGGCGGACGGCAGGTCGGTGTCGTTCCGCGTCACGGACGGCGGGAGCGGTACGACGCTGGGGCACATCGGCGTCAACGAGATCAGCCGGCAGATGAAGGTGGCCCGGGTCGGCTACTGGGTGCTGCCCGCGGCCCGCGGCCGGGGCGTCGCGGGTCGCGCCCTGCTCCTCGCCTCCCGCTGGGCCTTCGCGGAACTCGGCCTGCACCGTCTGGAGCTGGGCCACGCCATGGGCCACGAGGCGTCCTGCCGGATCGCCGAACGGTGCGGCTACCGTGCCGAGGGGACGCTGCGCGAGGCGATGTTCGAGTCCGGCCGGCACGACGCCTTCCGCGACGTGCACCTGCACGCCCGGCTGGCGACCGACACGGAGCCCGCGCCGCCGGACACGCGGTGAGGGTGGTGCGGTGCGGCGGGACCCCGGGGGCGGGCCCGGTTCCCCGCGCGCGGCGTCCGCCGCTGAGCGCGTCGGCGGCCCGCGCCCGCTGCCCCGTCGCGGCGGTTCAGGGCCACAGCAGCCGCCGCTCCCAGCCACCCCCGCCGCCCCCGCCGTCCCCCTCGCCCTCCGTGGCCTCGCCGCCCGGCGTCCTCCGGTAGGTCAGCCGCACATGGCGCCGGCGGGCGTCCCCCTGGAAGAACTCCACCTCCTCGGGGCGCAGCCGGTACAGCGTCCAGGTCGGCGCCGGCGCGTCCGGCTCCCGGCCGGCCCGCTCCCAGGCCGCCTCCGAGGCACGGGCCAGCTCTGCCACCGAGCCCAGCTCCGCGCTCTGCCGGCCGGTCAGCGCCGCCGCCAGCGCACCGGCCGAGCGCGCGTGCAGGTCGGCCTGCGCCTCCTCGGCCGGAGCGACGGCGACCGGGCCGCGTACGCGCACCTGGCGGCCGAGCACCGGCCAGTAGAAGAGGAGCGCGGCGTACGGGCGGGCGGCGAGGTGGCGGCCCTTGCGGCTGTCGGCGTGCGTGGCGAAGGACCAGCCGTCCGCGTCGGCGCCGTGCAGCATCACGACCCGTACGTCCGGCAGGCCCTCGGGGCCGGCGGTCGCCAGCGACACCGTGTGCGGCTCGCTCTGCCCGGCCGCCACCGCCTCGCCGAACCACCGCGTGAACAGGGCCAGCGGGTCGGCGGGCGCGTCGGCCGGGTCGAAGGGCGGCAGTTCGGTGACTGCCGGGTCCCAGACCCGCAGCGACCTCAGCAGCTCGTCGACGCTCCTCACACCGAGCCGAGGTCGGAGGAGACCCAGCGTTCGGGCCGCATCCGGACGACGACGCCCTCGCCGTGGTTGGCCAGGGAGAACGCGACGTACTCGGCCACCTTCTCGGCGGGGAGGTAGCGGGCGGCCATCTCCCGCAGGTGCTCCTCGGTCGAGTCGGCCGTCTCGACGACGGGCCCCTCCACCGACACGTACCGGACGGTGGGCTCCAGCCGTTCGACCATCAGCGAGAGCCGGCCCTCCTGCTGGATCAGCCGGTTCTTGCGGCTGTCGCGCCCGGTCAGGATCCAGGCGTCGCCGCCGGGTTCGTACTGGTACCAGATCGGCACGGTCAGCGGGGCGCGGCCCGCCCCGGCGGCTACGGCGAGCGCGGCGATGCGCGGCTCGGCCAGGAACGTCTCACGCTCTTCGCGGGTCAGGGCCACTGCGGTCTCCTCCGGCGGTTGCGGACGTACGTGCTGAGTACAACGTGGGCCGGGCGGAAGGCTGTTCCCGGGTGCGGACATCGCGGGGCCGAACTTCGAGGCGCCGGTCCTCATGCCGGTACGGCCGGGGCCGGGCACGGGCGCCGAGTTCGGGCGGGCGGTCGGCGAAGGGGGGTGGGGGG
>NZ_JOFH01000015.1 GCF_000721235.1 Streptomyces olivaceus | reverse complement strand
CGTTCCGCGCCTTCTGCCACGCCCCCAGCTGCGTGCAGTAGTTCTCCCGCTGCGCGGTCAGCCGCTGCTCGTCCCCGCCCTCGGACGAGGAACACCCGGTCGTCACCGCCACCAGGGCGAGGACCGGGATTACCGCCTTAAGCACGCGCACCACGTTGCCCCCGCCTGAAACTGCGTCCGCTCGTACCTGTCACCCGCAACTCCCGTAGCAGGATACCCGCGTGGGACCCCTTGGCCGCCGACTCACTCACTCTCGGCCGCCGTCAAATCTGCTGAACAACGAACGCGCCGAAGATCGGTAAGTGCTGCCCAACCTCATCGACAACTGCTGTCGCAGCAACACACCTCGCCGGATGCCGTCGAGCGGCTGTGGATCGTGGACGGCACTCTCATCCCGGTCCGCGACCGCAAGGTCGGCGCGTCCGCCCGCAACTACCGGTTCTCCGCGAACGTGCAGGTCATCGTGGGCGCGGAGACGCGGCTGGTGGTGGCCGCGGCCCGTCCGGTGGCCGGCAACACGGCGGACGCGAAGGCCTGGCGGGGCTCCGGCCTGGCTCAGCACTGCGAAAGTGTGACGGTCCTCGGTGACGGCGCCTGCATCAACACCGGTCTGATCGTCTCGCACCGCAAACGCCCCGGACGCCCGCTGCTGAAGGGCGAGGAGGAGGACAACGCGCAGCATCGCAAGGTCCGCGCCCGCGTCGAGCACCCCTTCTCCTGCATGAAGAACTACAAGATCTTCCGCGACTGCCGGCAACGCGGCGACGGCCTCCACCATGCCGTCCAGGCCGTCGCTCGCATGCACAACCTCGCCCTAGCCGCATGACCGCACAGGCCCGAACACTGCTGCAGCCTGCCTGATCACGGCCTTCTGCAACACCCTTAAGACGGCGTTTCCCGTCGTGCGACCCCTGTGGGTCTGGTTGCCCCGTCCACCTCTCGATCGAGCGTGCTCCCTCGGGTGGGCCGGGGCTCCGAACGCACGATTCAAGCCCCGGGCTTGCCCGGGGGTCTGGAACTGATGGCTGGGCGGCCCCGTGAACTGCTCGTCCTGGTTGTTGAGTTGCCGAAGGCTGGCGTTTGGGGCCGGTGCATGACAATCAGCCAGTCTTGGTGCACCTCTTGATCGTCAGGCTGAAACTCCTGAGGATCTTGACGTTGTGTAGAGGTTCGGTCACTTGTGTGCATGCAATGAAAGGGGTGGGGGAGTGCTGGGGGATGCGCCTAGACGTGCCCGCATGTTGATCATGCTTGTGGTGCTGTCCGTGGTTGCGGGGGGCGGCTGGCTGGTCAAGGTCTCGGGCGGCGAAGCCGGTGGTGGCGTCGAGGCCTACACCTACCGGGGGCCGCAGCCGGCGGCGCATCAGGAGCCCGTGACGCCGGAGCAGCGGCGTGAGCAGACGAAGGGCAAGGCGAAGTCCGTCGAGCCTCATGCGCTGCCGGCTACGAAGAGTAAGCCGGCCACGGCCGAGCAGATCAGGCTGCTGAAGGCGAATGAGCGGAAGCTGCGTGCCGCAGGCCCGAAGGCGTCCGCAACGTCTCCCTCCTCTGCCCGCAATGTCAGCCAGGCGTCGCTCTCGACCAGCAGTGAGGCTGAGGCCGCAGCCTCGTACAACAGCGGCGCCCTGTACCAGGTGAGCGCGGATCCGTTCGGTAACGCGGCGGCCCAGCAGGGCGGTTGGCTCTCGGCTTTGGGCAACCACATCGGTGCGGCCGTGCCGGGTGAGCCGCTTCAGGTGAAGGCTGCGATCTGGCAGTCCGGTGGCGCCGACGACGAGGTGCATCCGGTAAAGGTGCGCTGGAAGGTGGACTACTACGGCTGCCGTCTGAACAGCGACGACGTGCAGTGGTTCGACTTCGGGCAGACCGTCCAGGCTCCCACCCTCAACACCGACAAGGTGTTCCCCGAGGTCAACGCGACCTTCACCGTGCCGACGACCGAATGCACGAAGCCGGTCCCGAGCTACACCGTTTGGGCCTGCACGACTGTCACCGACGATCCCACGGACACCGAGTCCTGCGGCTCCTACAACATGTTCTACATCGTGCCGTCCCTGCCGGACGGTGCCGCATGCGCTGCGGTGTGCGGGGACGCCAGTGGGGCGGCGGGTACGACCGTGATGCGCGCAGACCCGGTGAACACCGCCACGGGTGCGTTCACCGAGGCCTACACGGACGCCCGGATCCCGGCGCCGGGGGTGCCGTTCTCGGTGGGCCGTGTCTACTCTTCCGACAACACGTTCACGGGTGCCCTGGGCAAGGGCTGGCAGCTCCCATGGGAGACGCGCCTGCAGATCGCCTCCGACGGCAACGCCGTCCTGGTCGGCGAGGGCGGGACCCAGCACGCGTACACGAAGGCTTCCGGGGGCAAGTTCACCGCCCCCGCACAGGCACGGTCCACGCTGGCCGCCGACGGCACCGGCTACAAGCTGACCACCGCCGACCACGCCACCTACAGCTTCAACGGCTCCGGCCGGCTGACCGCGTTGAAGGACCGTACTGGCCGGGGCCTCACCCTGGCGTACACCGGCGGAAAGCCCACGGCGATCACGGACGCGGTCGGCCGTCAGGCCACCCTCGCGTACACCGGTGACCGGCTGGACAAGGTCACACTGGCAGACGGCCGGTTCGTCGACTACAGCTACACCGGCGACCGGCTGACCGGCGTGACCGCGCTGGACGGCGAGACAGAGACCTACGGGTACGACACCGCCGGGCGTGTCGACAAGGTCACGAACGCCCGGGGCAAGCAGGCCACCTCCAACGTCTACGACGCACAGGGACGGGTGACCACCCAGACCGACGCCCTCGAGCACGAGACCACGTTCTCGTACACCAAGAACGGGCCCTTCGACCAGGTCGACGTCACCGCCCCGGACGGCGGCGTGTGGACGGACGTCTACTACAAGAACGTCCTGATCACGCAGATCGACCCGCTCAACAGCAAGAGTTACTACCGTTACGACAAGTTCTTCAACCGCACCAGCACCGTTGACGCTGAGATCCGGGAGACCGAGTACGAGTACGACACGTCCGGCAGGCTGAAGAGCCGCTCCAACGCCGCCTCGGACGAGTCGTGGACGTACGACGCCAGCGGAAACGTAAAAACGTACGAGGGTGGCGAGTACGACGAGTACACCTTCACCTACAACGCAGCCAACCAGGTTGCCACGGTCGAGAACCCGCTGGGCAAGGTCACGTCGTACGGCTACGACGCCAGCACGGGCCTGCTGAGCACGGTCACGACTCCGAGCGACAAGACCACCTCCTACGGCTACGACACCGACGGCAACCTGACCACGGTCACCACGCCGAAGGGCAACAGAACCACCTACGCCTACTTCCCGTCCGGACAGGTGAAGACGGTCGTCGACCCGCGCGGCAACGTCAGCGGCGCGGACCCGGCGACGTACACGACCGCCTACACCTACGACGACGCCAACCGCGTCAAGACCGTCACCGACGCCCGCGGTAACACCACGGCCTTCGACTACGACGAGGCCGGCAACCTCAGCACCGTCATCGACGCCGCAGAGCGCACCACCACCTACGGCTACAACGACGCCGGCCGACTGACCACAGTCACCGACCCAGCACAGAAGAAGACCCTCCTCGGCTACGACCCGGCCGGCCGCCTGGTCAAGGAGACCAACCGCCGCGGCGCGACCGTCACCTACGGGTACGACAAGGCCGGCAACCAGACCCAGGTTGTATCCGCCCGGGGCAACGCCACTGGCGCGGACGCGAAGCAGTACACGTGGACGTTCGGCTACGACAAGGCCGGCAACCGCAAGACCGTTACCGACCCGCAGGGCAAGACCACAGCGTTCACCTGGGACGCCGAGAACCGTCCGCTGTCGGTCACCGACCCGCTCAGCCACACCCGCAGCGTCACCTACGACGACAACGGCAACGTCGAGAAGACCACCGATGGCCTCGGCCACGGCATGACCCTCACCTACGACGACGCCGGACGCCTCGAGGCCTCAAAGACGTGGGCCGGCCACGTCACCCGCTACGAGTACGACGACGACGGCAACCTGTCGGCCGAGGTCTCCCCGGAGGCCGAGCGGACCACCTACGGCTACAACGACGACGGGCAGCTCGCAACGCTCGTCGACCCCCGCGGCAACGTCACCGGCGTTGACCCGGCCGAGTACACCTGGTCGTTCGGCTACGATCCGGCCGGCCGCCCGGCCTCCGCCACCGACCCGCTCGGCCATCAGCGCACCACCGGCTACGACCCAGTCGGCAACGTCGCGACGGTCACCGACGCCCGCGACAAGCAGACCGTCTACGAGTACGACGAGCTCAACCGTCCCACGAAGGTCACCGCCCCCGACAAGGGCGCCACCACCTTCACCTACGACACCGCCGGCTTCCTGCAGACCAGCACCGACGCCAACACCCACACCAGCACCTACGGCTACAACGCCGAAGGCCAGCTGACCTCGGTCAAGAACCCGCTCGGCAAGACCGTCACCTACGAGTACGACCTCGACGGCAACCTCACCCAACACACCAACGCCCGCGCGCAGACGATCACCACCACGGTCGACGCCCGCAACCTGCCGACAGAAGTCGCCTACTCCGACGGCACTCCGGCACAGACCTACGTCTACGACGACGCGAGCCGCATCAGCAAGGTCACGGACGCCACCGGCACCCGCACCCTGACCTACGACAACGACGACAAGATCGAGACGATCACCGCGCCGGGTGCGAGCAAGCCGTTCACCTACCGCTGGAACACCGACGACACCCTCAAGTCACGCGCCTACCCCGACGGCCGCACCACCAGCTACACCTACGACAAGACCGGCCGGACCAAGACCCGGACGACCAACAGCAAGGCTGTCTCCTACGCCTACGACAAGGCCGGCAACCTCGCCACCGTCACCCTGCCCACCACCACAGCCCGCACGGAAAGCCGCACCTACGACGAAGCCGGCCGACTGGCCTCCCTGACCACCCCGACCCTCGCCAACACCTTCACCTACGACGAGAACAACCGACTGATCGCCGAGACGCCCGCCACCGGCAAGGCGACACGCTACGGCTATGACGACGCGGGACGTATGACCCGCACCTGCACCGACACCACGGACACCTCGTGCCTGACCGGAACCACGGGCAGCACCTACGCCTACGACAAGGTCGGCAACCTCAAGACCGCCACCGAAGCCGGCAAGTCCACCACCTACGCGTACGACACCGGCGACCAACTGTCCACGACCACCGCCGGCTCAGCCACCACCAGCTACACCTACGACGCCGACGGCAACCAGACCAAGGACGCCGACGGCACCTACACCTACGACCCCGCCGGCCGCCTCAAGACCGCCACCATCGGCACCAGCACCTACGCCTTCACCCACGACGCCGACGGCAACCGCACCACCGTCAAGAAGAACAACACCCTCGCCGGCAACTCCCTGTGGGACATCAACAACGCCATCCCGCAGATAGCCACCGACACTAACGCCTCCGGCGCCACCACCGCCGACTACCACTACGACCCCGACGGCACGGCCCGCTCCATGGACCGCACCGCCGGCACCTACTACTTCACCCAGGACCGCCAGAACTCCGTCAGCACCGTCTACGACGCTGCGGGCACCGACAACTACCGCTACACCTACAGCCCCTGGGGCACACCGGCCGGCAAGGCCACCGTCACCGGCGGCCAGACCAGCCCCTACGGATACACCGGCCAGTACACAGACCCCTACCTCCCCGACCGCCTCCAGCTCCGCGCCCGCTCGTACGACACCGACCAGCGCCGCTTCACCACCCAGGACCCCGTCCCGGCAGCTGCGGACAACCCCAACCAGTCCCCGTACAACTACGCCGACAACGACCCGGCCAACCTCTCCGACCCTACCGGCCGGTGCCCCATGTGCATCGGCGCCGGCATCGGAGCCGTCCTCAGCGGCAGCGTCTACGCCCTCACCCACCGCGACGACTTCAACTGGGGCGACTTCGCCGCCACCACCGCACAAGGCGCAGCCGTCGGAGCCGTCGGCGGCTTCCTCGCCCCCGCCGGCACCGCCCTCGCCACCCAGCTCGGCCTCCAGGGCGGACGAGCCCTCGGCGTCGCCGTCGTCACCGACGCCGCCATCGGCGCGGGACTCACCTGGGCCATCAACACAGCCCTGTGCCAGCCCACCACACCAACCGACCTCCTCGTCGGAGCGCTGACGGGAGGGCTGGGCAACTTCATCGGGCCGGGGATCAACTGGGCGAAGGGCCTATTCGTCAAGAAGCCGATGGTGCTCCCCGCGCGCTTCGGCCCAGGGGCGGCTCACGCCGGGGACCCCGCCTTCAACGGCGGCGCATCCCACGCTAGTGAGACCATCAGCTTCTTCAAGGCGCCGAACCGTGGACTTGGCCAGCATCAGCATGTTAATGGCTACCGGGAACAGGACTTCCCCGGTGACCCGGATAAGATGAACGCTTACCCTGATGGTCGCGCATACTTCGGCGTCGGAGACGAAGGGCGGGACATCGCCGAGCAGTATGCGAAGGCATACGGAGAAGGGATCATCGAAGTTCGAATTCCGATGGACGACTACCTCATGTATTTCAAGCACAACGTCTTCAAGTATGAGGGCGGTCCGGCTCGGGAGGCCGCCATTCCGAACTACGACCTTGACCTCCTGAACGACTACCCTAGGTGGTGGCACCAATGACGAGCGATGGGGGGTGGAGCGACCTCAAAGAGATGCTTCCTGTAGGCATGCTCGTGACTGGAGAGGTCGTGGACGTCAGGTCGTTCGGGGTGATCTTCCGTATCGCGGAGTATCCCGATGTCGTAGCGGTCGCCGACACGATCTCCATCCTGTGGCGCGGCGACATTGCTCTCCGTGAGAAGTGGCCAACAAAGGGGGATGTTCTGGCGGCATCGATTGTGGGTCATACCGAACACAATCGGCAGATCAAGCTTCGCCTTCACTGTGATGGGCTGCCCGACCAATAGTCCGCTTTCGACTTGATATTTGAGCAGTGAAGTGGGATGGTCGGCTGGATATGACACAGTGAAACCCTTTCTGATTCGCGCGGTGATCTTTACTCGCATGCCTACGGTGAAGGGTTTTCGCTGGGTCTGTCCGCTTACTGGGCTTGACGTTTGACCTCGACCCGCATCATCGCGGGGATTTCAAATGTTCGCCCCGGAGCGCACTGCCGGCGCCATCGTGATCTCCCACCTGGGCTGCGCGCAGAGAGAGTGGCTGATCACCAGCGGCAGCCACCGTGGCACGATCTGGTCCGACTGCCGGGTGGACGACGTCGACCTCGCCCCGCTACTCGACGACGGTATGCCGGTGACGTTCGCCCGCTGGTACATCGACTGGCTGGAGAAAGCCGAGCGCACAGCACTGTCGGCACCGTAGGTCCGTCGGCCTGTGCTGTTGAGCGTTGCGGTTGGCCAAACGGGCTAACTGGCTCTAACAAAAGCTGCTGATCATGAGGCTGTCGGCCTCTCTGCTCGTATGTCTGGGCATGGGAAACCGTCAGTCGCGGCCGTGGATCGAGTCGTTGCTGCCGAAGCCGGGTCCGAAGAAGGCCGAGGGCAGACCGCGGGTCCCGGACCGGCAGGCCCTGTCCGGGATCCTCTTCGTCCTGCACAGTGGCATCCAGTGGGAGTACCTGCCCCAAGAGCTCGGCTTCGGCTCGGGCATGACCTGCTGGCGACGCCTGGCGGCCTGGAACGACGCCGGCGTCTGGGACCAGCTCCACCAACTGCTGCTGAACGAGCTCCGGCCGAAGAACCAGCTGGACTGGGGACGGGCGGTGATCGACTCCTCCCACGTACGGGCCGCACGCAGGGGCCCAAAGCGGACCCAGCCCGGTTGACCGAGCACGGCCGGGCAGCAAGCACCACCTCATCGTCGACGGCCAGGGCATCCCGCTCGCGGTATCGCTGACCGGCGGCAACCGCAACGACGTCACCCAACTCGAGCCGCTGCTCGACAAGATTCCCGCCGTCGCCGGACGGGTCGGCAGACCCCGCCGACGCCCCGACGCACTGCTGGCCGACCGCGGCTACGACCACGACAAATACCGCCGCCTGCTCTGGCAACGAGGCATCCGCCCGTGATCGCCAGACGGGGCGAGCCCCACGGCACAGGCCTGGGCATCTTCCGCTACGCCGTCGAGCGCACCATCGCCTGGCTGCACGGCTTCCGCCGCCTGCGCATCCGCTGGGAACGACGCGACGACATCCACGAGGCCTTCCTCGGCCTCGCCGTCTGCCTGATCACCCCACCGCCACGTCCTACGCCTTTGTTGGGGCCTCTTACTCGGACTCCGGCTACGTCGTGATGCACGAGACCGGAGAGGCTTTCATGATCAAGCAACACCGCAGACGCGCGTACAGGCTCATGAAGGTCCTTGGCCTGCGCAGAGCGCGTCTCTATGACGCTCGCGCCTCCTGCCTGACCTTTCTCGCCAACAACGGTGTGCCGGACCACATCCTGGCTCGGTGGGCTGGGCACACGAACGTGAAGACCACGAAAAAGGGGTACGTGAAGCCAGACGTGGAAGGCCTCCGCGAAGCCGCCAGCACGTGGGATGGCCTGCACGGTGAGCTGAACGGTCGCGTGTAAGGCCGGAGACGTGTCCCAAGGCGTCGTTACTGGCTGCTGATCGGAGTGGCCCGAACGGTTTCCAGCTGTGTCGTCCCGACCTTGGGCACGACGCCACACACTTTGCTGCAAACCCTGTGCGGCTGGTCGCTGTGCCGGTGAGGGAAGCAGCGCGTCCACGTGTGGACCGGGCGCGAGCGCGGCCAGCAGGACGAGCTGTGGCAGGGGGCCCGCACACGCTGAAAGGCTCAGACTCGATCGGTGAGGCTGTCGGCAGTGCTCGACAAAGACGAGCCGCGGATGCATCGAGCCAGCCAGCTTCCCCCGGCTGTGTGAGATTTTGTGAGACGTGAGAGGGTCTGGGGCGTGAGTGAGACACCGTCGAACACCCTGCAATACCGCTTTGACGGGCCAGAAGAGGCCCCGGTCCTGATCCTCGGTCCCTCACTGGGTACCACATGGCACATGTGGGACCGGCAGGTGCCCGAGCTGACGCAGCAGTGGCGGGTCTTCCGGTACGACCTGCCGGGACACGGGGGCGCCCCGGCCCGGCCGGCCGGTTCCGTCGCCGAACTCACCACGCGTCTGCTGGCCACCCTCGACGGACTCGGCGTGCAGCGCTTCGGCTACGCGGGCTGTGCGTTCGGCGGCGCCGTCGGGATCGAGCTGGCGTTGCGCCACCCCGAGCGCCTCGCCTCGCTCGCGCTGATCGCCGCGTCGCCCCGCTTCGGCACGGCCGACGAGTTCCGCCAGCGCGGTGTGATCGTCCGTACCAACGGGCTCGACCCCATCGCCCGCAGTTCACCGGAACGCTGGTTCACCGGTGGGTACGCCGCCGCCCAGCCCGCGATCACCGAGTGGGCCGTGCAGATGGTGCGGACCACCGACCCCGGCTGCTACATCTCCGCCTGCGAGGCCCTGGCCGCCTTCGACGTGCGCGGCGAACTCGGCCGGGTCGGCGTCCCGACCCTGGTCCTCGTCGGCTCCGACGACCAGGTCACCGGCCCCGCCGAGGCCCGCACCCTGGTCGCCGGCATCCCCGACGCCCGCCTCGCCGTCGTCCCCGGCGCCTCCCACCTGGTCCCCGTCGAGCAGCCCGCGGCCGTCACCGACCTGCTGGTCCGGCACTTCACCACCGCCTGGCAGGCCCCGCACGACATCAACGCCACCGGCCAGATCCCCGTGCCCGTCGCCCACCCCGCCGCGCCGCCGGTACCGGCCCCGGCCGCCGGGGCCCCCGCCGCCGTCCAGCCGGCCATGGCCCCGCCGCCCCAGGCCGCGCCCATCGCCGAGATCGCGCCCGCCGCCGTACCCCCGCAGCCGCAGGGCCGGCCCGACCCGTACGACACGGGCCTCAAGGTGCGCCGCGAGGTGCTGGGCGACGCCCACGTCGACCAGGCCCTCGCGCAGGCCGACGCGTTCTCGGAGGACTTCCAGGAGCTGCTCACCCGGTACGCCTGGGGCGAGGTCTGGAACCGGCCGGGCCTGGACCGGCGCTCCCGCAGCTGCGTCACCCTCACCGCCCTCGTCGCCGGCGGCCACCTGGACGAACTCGCCCCCCACCTCAGAGCCGCCCTGCGCAACGGCCTCACCCCGGGCGAGATCAAGGAAGTACTGCTCCAGGCGGCCGTCTACTGCGGCGTGCCGGCCGCGAACCGGGCGTTCAAGGTGGCCCAGCAGGTCGTGCGCGAGGCGACGACACCGCAGGAGTGACCGCACCGCAGGAGTGACCGCACCGCAGGAGTGACCGCACCGCAGGAGTGACCGCACCGCAGGAGTGAGCGCACCGCCGGCGTGAGCGCACCGCGGCAGGGCGCCCCGCCCGCGCCCGACCCGGGTGCGGCGGCGGGATGCCGGGGTGCGGCGGCAAGATGGGGAGCATGAAGCTCACCAAGAAGTCGCACTCCTGCGTCCGCCTCGAAAAGGACGGGCAGACGCTCGTCCTGGACCCCGGTGGACTCAGCGAGGAGGACGCCGCGCTCGGCGCGGACGCGATCCTCGTCACCCACGAGCACCCGGACCACTTCGACGAACTGCGGCTGCGCGCCGCGATGGAGGACAACCCGGCCGCGCGGATCTGGACGCTGAGGTCGGTCGCGGAGAAGATCTCGGCGGCGTTCCCGGGCCGCGTGCACACCGTCGGCCACGGCGACACCTTCACCGCCGCCGGCTTCGACGTCCAGGTCCACGGCGAACTGCACGCGGTGATCCACCCGGACATCCCGCGCATCACCAACGTCGGCTTCCTCGTGGACGACGGCAAGATCTTCCACCCCGGCGACGCCCTCACCGTCCCCGACCGTCCGGTGGAGACGCTGATGCTCCCGGTCATGGCCCCCTGGAACAAGATCGCCGAGGTCATCGACTACGTCCGCGAGGTCCGGCCGCAGCGTGCCTACGACATCCACGACGCGCTGCTCACCGACCTCGCCCGTCCGGTCTACGACCGGCAGATCGGCGAGCTGGGCGGCGCCGAGCACCTGCGGCTGACCTCGGGCGACTCCGCGCGGGTGTGACGCGGGGGAGAGGGGGAGGCGGCGGGCCCCGGACGCACCGGGCCCGTGACCGGCCGGGGCCGGGTTGTCGGTGCCGCCCGGTAGGTTGGGAAACATGCGCATCGCGACCTGGAACGTGAACTCGATCACCGCCCGCCTGCCGAGGCTGCTGGCCTGGCTGGAGAGCAGCGGCACCGACGTGCTCTGCCTCCAGGAGGCCAAGGTCGCCGAGGAGCAGTTCCCCTTCGACGCGCTGCGCGAGGCGGGCTACGAGGCGGCGGTCCACGCCACCGGCCGGTGGAACGGCGTGGCGGTGCTCTCCCGCGTCGGTCTGGCGGACGTGGTCAAGGGCCTGCCCGGCGACCCGGGTTACGACGGTGTGCGGGAGCCCCGCGCGATCTCCGCCACCTGCGGCCCGGTCCGCGTCTGGTCCGTGTACGTGCCCAACGGGCGCGAGGTCGAGCACGCGCACTACGCCTACAAGCTCCAGTGGTTCGAGGCGCTGCGCGCGGCCGTCGAGGGCGACGCGGCCGACAGCCGTCCGTTCGCGGTGCTGGGCGACTACAACGTCGCGCCGACGGACGACGACGTCTACGACCGCGCCGCCTTCGAGGGCTCGACCCACGTCACCCCCGCCGAGCGCGCCGCCCTCGCCTCGCTGCGCGGGGCCGGCCTGTCCGACGTGGTCCCGCGCCCCCTGAAGTACGACCACCCCTTCACGTACTGGGACTACCGCCAGCTCGGCTTCCCCAAGAACCGCGGCATGCGCATCGACCTGGTGTACGGCAACGAGCCCTTCGCCAAGGCCGTCACCGACTCCTACGTCGACCGCGAGGAGCGCAAGGGCAAGGGCGCCTCGGACCACGCGCCGGTCGTGGTGGACCTGGAAGGGTGAGGACATGCCGCGTGCGCGCCCTGTGGTGCGCGCGGCTGTACGAATGACAGTCTGGAGGTATGAACATCCCCTTCCTGGGCAGGCGGCGCGAGGATCCCCGGGTGCACGACGCCGAGGGCATCGGCGACCTGCTCGCCGACTGCGATCTGCTGCGTTCGCAGGCCCGGCGGGAGGGGGTCGGGCTCGACGACTCCGCGTACTCGCTGGAGCAGCTCGACCAGGTGCTCCCGCGCTGGCGGAGCGACGAGGAGATCCAGTCCTGGCTGGGCAACGACGCGGGGCTCTACCTCGGCACGGTCATCGTGCGCACCGTGCCCGGCGCCGTCTGGAGCATCCGGTCCGACGGCCAGCCGGTCGTCCGGCTCGCCTCCGGACGCGAGTTCGACGTGGTGGCGAGCGGGCACGCGTGGGCGGAGAGCGGCGTCCCCGAACTCTCGCAGCTGTACGCCGAAGTCGCCGAAGCGTGAACCCTTGGCCCAACAACCGCCTTAAATAGGGCTAATGCGTGGATCTTGCGTGTCGTCCACATCTGCACCGTTTGTCTGGGTACGTTGCAGTCGCCAGGGCGCACACGACCGCACAGGGGGCCACGCAGGGTGCAGCCGGAGATCACTGCTCGCGCCGCAGGGCGGACGCCACGACGGGGTGTCCGCGGGCGAGGAGAAGGTCAGCTGCACGCCGGGTCCGGGCCCGCCGGGGGTCGTGAAGCGCCGGTCCGGACGCCGGGGGCGGCAGGGGGTCGGTGGTCGCCGGGGTGAGGTCCCGGCCTTCTCGACAGACGGGACGGGGGCGCGTAAGTTGCCGCGCGGTAAGCGCTTTCCAGCGCCGGCCTTCGACTCTTCGACCCTTCGACGAACGTCAAGGAAGCCGTGAAGCAGCACAGCCCCGTGGACCAGAATCCGACCGCCCCGCCGCCGGCGTCGAGCACCCGGACCGGCGCCGCCCCCGGCGTCGCGGGCGACTTCGCGCCGCCCGCCGACGGCAGGCCGAGACGCCGGTACGCCGTCGCGGGGACCGGCCACCGCGCCGGCCTGTACGTCGCCGGACTGACCGGCGACCACGCCGACGTCGCGGAGATCGTCGCCTGGCTCGACCCCAACCCCGCCCGGATCGACTACTACGACGCCGAGGCCGGACACGCCCTCGGCCGGGAAGCGCCCCTGGGCCTGCCCCGCTACACACCGGACGCCCTGGAGCGCATGATCGCGGAACAGCGTGTGGAGACGGTCGTCGTCACCAGCGTCGACCGCACCCACGCCGACCTGGTCGACCGGAGCCTGAGGGCCGGTGCCGACGTCGTCGTCGAGAAGCCGCTGACCACCGACGCCGCCGGGTGCCGGCGCATCACCCGAGCCGTCGCCGACACCGGCAACGACGTCGTCATGACCTTCAACTACCGTTACGCACCGCGCAATTCGACGCTGCGGCAGGTCATCGCCGACGGAACCGTGGGCCGGGTGACCGGCGTTCACTTCGAGTGGGTCCTCGACACCATGCACGGCGCCGACTACTTCCGCCGCTGGCACCGCGAGAAGGCCAACTCCGGCGGCCTGCTGGTGCACAAGGCCAGCCACCACTTCGACCTCGTCAACTGGTGGATCGACGACGTCCCGGCACGGGTCTACGCCTCCGGCGGCCTGCGCTTCTACGGCGACGCCAACGCCGCCGCCCGGGGAATGGGGCACCGACCGGAGCGCGGCACCGGCGCGGACGCCGACCCCTTCACGCTCGACCTGCGCGACGACCCGCGGCTGGAGGCGCTCTACCTGCGCGCCGAGGACCACGACGGCTACCTGCGCGACCGGGACCCCTTCGCCCCCGGCGTCACCATCGAGGACAACATGGCCGTCCTCGTCGACTACCGCGGCGGAGCCACCCTCACGTACGCACTGAACGCGCACAGCCCCTGGGAGGGCTACCGCGTCTCGGTCAACGGCACCCGCGGCCGGGCCGAACTCACCGTCGTGGAGCGCGGGCACCTGCGACTCGGCGACGACGGCACCATCGACCTCGACCCCTCCGCCACCCCCGGCGGACCCGACCTCGATCCGGTACGCCCCGTCGAGGAACGCCTCGTCGTGCAGCGGCACTGGGGCCGCGCCGAGGAGGTGGCCATACCCGACGGCGTCGGCGGCCACGGCGGCGGCGACGCCATCCTCCTGATGGACGTCTTCCGCCGCGACCTGCGCGTGCGCCCCGACCCGCTGGGGCGCCCCGCCGGCCACCTGGACGGAGTGCGGGCCGTGGCCGTCGGCATCGCGGCCAACGAATCGATGCGGACCGGGCGGCCCGTCCGCGTCGACGACCTCGGACTCGGCACGTGAACCGCCGTCCTACGCCCGGTGGTTGCGGGGTGCCGTCGGCGCGGGGGTCGGCAGGGGGCTGGTGGCCGCGCGAGTGACGTCCGAGACGAGTTCGACGACGTCCGGGCCGTACGCCTGGGAGTTGACCACCTTGAGCAGCAGCACGAAGGAGTTCGCGCCGTGCTTGCGGGCCAGCTTCTCGTGGTGCCGGGCGAGGTAGCGGGTGGCGGCCTGGTTGGTGATCGCGCGCTGCCCGCAGAAGAGGAAGGCGGGGCGGGCCTCGCGCCGCTCCCCGGCGGTGAGACGGGCCAGCAGGACGTACTCCGTGATCCCCGCGTCGAGGCGGTAGCGCTCGCTGCCGATCTGGAAGGCGCCGCGGTCCGGACCGGGCTCCGGGTCGATGTTCACCCGCACCCCGGGCAGCATCGCCGCCATGTGGGCGGCCATCCGGCGGTTCGAACCGGGCCCGCCGACGCAGAACTCCGTGCGCTCGCCGAAGCCCTGGCCGACCATGTCCTGGGTGACCACCTGGATGTGCGCGCCGCAGTCCTTGACCAGCGCGGCCAGTTCGAGGAGCGCGAAGACGTCGAAGCGGTGGACCGCCGGTTCCGAGGCGGCGGGGTCGCGGTTGACGACGAGCAGCGACTCGGAACTGTCCGGCAGCCCGAAGAACGCCTGCCTGCGCCGGAGTCTCCGCTTCCACAGGTAGGTGCGGGCGAGCCAGCCCAGCGTGGCGCTGAGGCCCGCCGCGACCACACCCAGGACGATGTCGAGTACGTCGTCAGTCATGGGCGCGCATGCTAGCGGGCATCCGCGCACCCGTGTTCGACGGGCTCCGCGGAAGGCCGCGTCCCGGGCCGCCCCGGCATCCCGTGCGGCACGCCTGACGCGGGCATGACCGTCAACTATGCTGCCCGCACGGTCGGGCTGCCCGAACGGCCACTTTCTGGAGGTGCGGATGCGTCGCCCTGTCGCACGGAATCTGACGGTCCTGGCGGTCTCGGCCGCCGTGGTGGTGTCGCTGGGGGCCGCCGCGCCACCCACGCACCCGAGCGGACCCGCAGGCCCGGGCCGGCCCGCCGCACCCAAGACGCCCGTCGCCGTCGGCTACGGCGGTGCCGTCTCCAGCGTCGACCAGGACGCCTCGGCCGCCGGCATCGAGGTGCTCCGCAAGGGCGGCAACGCCGTCGACGCCGCCGTGGCCACCGCCGCCGCGCTCGGCGTCACCGAGCCGTACTCCGCCGGTGTCGGAGGCGGCGGCTACTTTGTGTACTACGACGCGCGGTCCCGCACCGTGCGCACGATCGACGGCCGCGAGACCGCGCCGCTCACCGCCGGCGAGGACCTCTTCACCGAGGACGGCGAGCCCCTCGCCTTCGCCGACGCCGTCAGCAGCGGGCTCGCCGTCGGCACGCCGGGCACGCCGGCCACCTGGCAGCGCGCGCTCGACAGGTGGGGCAGCCGCCGGCTCTCCTCCGTGCTCGAACCGGCCGAGCGCCTCGCCCGGCACGGCTTCACCGTCGACGAGACCTTCCGGTCCCAGACCGCCGACAACGAGGAGCGGTTCCGCTACTTCCCGGACACCGCCGAGCTGTTCCTGCCGGGCGGCGAACTCCCGGCCGTCGGCTCCACGTTCAAGAACCCGGACCTGGCGCGCACCTACCGGGAGCTGGCCCGCGAGGGCGTCGGCGCGCTCTACCACGGCGCACTCGGCAAGGACATCGTCGACACCGTCAACGCGCCGCCCGTCGACCCGGACTCCGGCTGGAACGCCCGCCCCGGCGACCTGTCCGCCAAGGACCTCGCGGCGTACGAGGCCAAGTCCCAGGAGCCGACCCGGACTTCGTACCGCGGCCTGAACGTCTACTCCATCGCCCCCTCCTCCTCCGGCGGCACCACCGTCGGCGAGGCCCTGAACATCCTGGAGCGCACCGACCTCTCCGAGGCGAGCAAGGCCCGCTATCTGCACCGCTTCATCGAGGCGAGCCGCATCGCCTTCGCCGACCGCGGGCGCTGGGTCGGCGACCCCGCCTTCGAGGACGTACCGGCCGACGAGCTGCTGTCGCAGCGCTACGCCGACTCGCGGGAGTGCCTGATCAGCGACGACGCGGCGCTCACCAGCCCCCTCGCGCCCGGCGACCCGCGGCACCCGGCCTCCTGCGCGGCCGGCGGGACGGCGGCACCGACGACGTACGAGGGCGAGAACACCACGCACCTGACCGTCGCCGACAAGTGGGGCAACGTCGTCGCCTACACCCTCACCATCGAGCAGACCGGCGGCAGCGGCATCACCGTGCCCGGCCGCGGCTTCCTGCTCAACAACGAGCTGACAGACTTCTCCTTCGCCCCGGCCAACCCCGCGGTCCACGACCCGAACCTGCCGGGACCCGGCAAGCGTCCGCGCTCCTCGATCGCGCCGACGATCGTCCTGGACCGGCACCACCAGCCGGTGGTGGCCGTCGGCTCGCCCGGCGGGGCCACCATCATCACCACCGTGCTCCAGACCCTCACCGGCTTCGTCGACCGCGGGCTCCCGCTCGTGGACGCGATCGCCGCGCCGCGCGCCAGCCAGCGCAACGCCGCGCAGACGGAACTCGAACCCGGCCTCTACGACAGAGCGTTGCGCGCCGAGCTGGAGGCCCTCGGACACTCCTTCAAGGAGAACCCCGAGATCGGCGCCGCGACCGGCGTGCAGCGGCTGCCCGGCGGCAAGTGGCTGGCCGCCGCCGAGAAGGAACGGCGCGGCGGCGGCTCGGCGATGGTGGTCGAGCCGGTGCGGCAGAGGTAGCCGCACGGCTCGCGGAGACCGTCACGGCTCGGGGACGGGCCGCTCCGGCGTGCGGAACGCCAGGCGCCCGTCCTCGACGTCGACCGTCACCCGGCCGCCCTCGGTCACCCGGCCGTCCAGGAGCAGCCGGGACAGCTCGTTGTCGACCTCGCGCTGGATGGTGCGGCGCAGCGGACGCGCGCCGTACTCGGGCTGGTAGCCGCGCTCGGCGAGCCAGTCCACGGCCGCCTCGGTGAAGTCGACGGTGACGCCCTGCGCGTGCACCATCCGGCGGGTCTGTTCGAGCAGCAGGCTGGTGATCTGCCGCAGCTGCTCGCCGCTGAGCTGGCGGAAGACCACGATCTCGTCGACGCGGTTCAGGAACTCGGGCCGGAAGTGCTCGCGCAGCGGGCGCAGCACCTGCTCGCGCCGGGCCTCCTCGTCCGCCTCCGCACCGCCCGAGCCGAAGCCGATGCCGGCGCCGCGCCGGGTGATCGCGTCGGAGCCCAGGTTGCTGGTCATCACGACGACGGTGTTGGAGAAGTCCACCGTCCGGCCCTGCGAGTCGGTCAGCCGGCCGTCGTCCAGGACCTGGAGCAGGATGTTGAAGACGTCCGGGTGCGCCTTCTCCACCTCGTCGAGCAGGAGCAGCGAGTACGGGTGGCGGCGCACCACCTCGGTGAGCTGCCCGGCCTCCTCGTGCCCGACGTACCCGGGCGGGGCGCCGACCAGGCGGCTGACGGTGTGGCGCTCCTGGTACTCGCTCATGTCGAGGCGGACCATCCGGTCCTCGCTGCCGAACAGCGCCTCGGCCAGCGCGCGGGCCAGCTCGGTCTTGCCGACGCCGGTCGGCCCGAGGAAGAGGAAGCTGCCGATGGGCCGGTCGGCGCTGGAGAGCCCGGCCCGCGAGCGCAGCACGGCCTCGGAGACGACCTGTACGGCCTCGTCCTGGCCGACCACCCGCTCGTGCAGGTGCGACTCGAGCCCCAGCAGGCGCTCCTTCTCCTCCTGGGTGAGGCTGCTGACGGGGATGCCGGTCTGCCGGGAGACCACCTCGGCGATCGACTCCGTGTCGACGACGAGATTCAGTCCCTCGTCGGCCTCGCCGTCGCCGGTGGCCTCGGTGATCCGCTGCTTCAGCTCGACGATCCGGTCGCGCAGCTGCGTCGCCCGCTCGTACTGCTCGTCGGCGACCGCCTGCTCCTTGTCCCGCGCCAGCTGGTCGACGTCGCGCTCCATGGCCCGTACGTCCGTGCCCTTGGTGCGGGACCGGAGCCGGACGCGGGCGCCCGCCTGGTCGATCAGGTCGATCGCCTTGTCGGGCAGCCGCCGGTCCGTGAGGTAGCGGTCGGACATCTCCACGGCCGCCACCAGCGCCTCGTCGGTGTAGCGGACCTGGTGGTGGGCCTCGTAGCGGTCGCGCAGGCCGCGCAGGATCTCGACGGCGTCGGCCGTCGTCGGCTCGGGCACCAGGATCGGCTGGAAGCGCCGGGCGAGGGCCGCGTCCTTCTCGATCCTGCGGTACTCCTCCAGCGTGGTGGCGCCCACCACGTGCAGCTCGCCGCGGGCCAGGGCGGGCTTGAGGATGTTCCCGGCGTCCATCGACCCGCCCTCGCCGCCGCCCCCGGCGCCGACGACCGTGTGCAGCTCGTCGATGAAGACGATCAGCTCGTCGGAGTGGGCGCGGATCTCGCCCACGATGTTGTTCATCCGCTCCTCGAAGTCACCCCGGTAGCGGGTACCGGCGACCACGCCGGTCAGGTCGAGGGCGACGACCCGGCGGCCGACCAGCACGTCCGGCACGTCGCCGTCGGTGATGCGCTGCGCGAGACCCTCCACCACGGCGGTCTTGCCGACGCCCGCGTCCCCGATCAGCACCGGGTTGTTCTTGCCGCGGCGGGACAGCACCTCGACGGTCTGCTCGATCTCCTCCTCGCGCCCGATCACCGGGTCGATCCGGCCCTGCTGGGCCAGGTCGGTGAGGTCGCGGCCGTACTGGTCCAGGGTCGGCGTGTTCGTGTTCCGCGCGTCCTGCGGCCGGGCCTTCGCCGCGTCCGGCGTCTCCGTGGGCATGGCGGAGGGCGCGAACCGGGCCGCGTTCAGGATGTGCCCGGCGGCCGAGTCCGGGTTGGCGGCCAGGGCACTCAGCACGTGCTCGGGGCCGATGTACCCGGTCCCGGTGGAGCGGGCCAGCTCGTGCGCGTCGAGGAGGGCCCGCTTGACCGCCGGGGTGAGCGAGAGCGACGTGGGCGGCGGCACCTCGCCGGGCGGGTGCTGCACCGGGCCGGTCCGCTCGTCGATCTGCGACGCCAGCGAGTCGGGGTCGGCGCCGGCCCGGCTGAGCAGGCCCCGGGTCGGCTCGCTGGTGAGCGCGGCCCGCAGCAGGTGCTCGGTGTCCAGGTCCCGGCTGCCGTGCTCGGCGGCGTACTGCGCGGCCCCGCGCACCAGCTCCCGGGCGGGCCGGCTGAGCAGCCGGCCGATGTCGATCTGCCTCGGCCTCGGCCCGCCGAAGAAGCGTGCCAGGAATTCCGCGAACGGGTCGCCCTCGGGGCCCATGAAGCCGCTGCTCATCGTCTTCGGTCCTCCGCTGCTTCGCTGACGGCGTGCCGGGGCCGGGTAACCAGGTCGGCGTGCGCCCATGCCCAACATGACACGTTCTGTTCCGGCGGGCATGCCGGGAAGCAGGGGGGCGCGGGGCCGCCCGCGGGGTGGCCCGGCGATCCGGCGCTCGCGGCGCCGGTGCCCGGTCGTCCGGCGGCCTCGCGCGCCCGTGGGTGGTGCCCGGCGGTTCGGGGCGGAGGCCGTGGCGGCCGGGGACCACGGGTGGTCCGGCGGGCGGCGCGGCGGTGCCCGGTGCTGCCGCGCCGCCCGGGGGCGGGCCGGTCCGGTGTGCTCCCGGGGTCCGGCGGCCGTCGCGCCCGCAGAGTGGTCGACCGCGCCCGCAGAATGGTCCGCCGTGCCCGCAGGGTGGCCGGCGGGTCAGAGGCCGTCGCGGGACGTCAGCACGCGCGGGCCGTCCTTCGTGATCGCCACCGTGTGCTCGACGTGCGCCGCCCGGGTTCCGTCGTTCGAGCGCAGGGTCCAGCCGTCCGCGGCCGCGTGGTAGTCGTCCCGGCCGCCGGAGATCAGCATGGGCTCGATGGCGATGACCATGCCGTGCCGCAGCGGGAGGCCGCGTCCCGGCCGGCCCTCGTTGGGCACGCCCGGGTCCTCGTGCATGTGCCGGCCGATGCCGTGGCCGCCGAAGTCCTCCATGATCCCGTACCCGCCCGCCCGGCACACCGTGCCGATGGCGTGCGCGATGTCGCCGATGCGGTTGCCGACGACGGCCGCCCCGATGCCCGCCTCCAGGGCCCGCTCGGCGGTCTCGATCAGCGTCACGTCGGCCGCGCGGGGCGTGCCCACGACGAAGCTGAGCGCCGAGTCGCCGGCCCAGCCGTCCAGGAGGGCGCCGCAGTCGATGGAGACGAGGTCCCCGTCGCGCAGCCGGTAGCCGTCCGGGATGCCGTGCACGATCGCGTCGTTCACCGACGCGCAGATGACGCCCGGGAAGGGCGTCGGCGCGAAGGAGGGCCGGTACCCGAGGAACGGCGAGCCCGCGCCCGCCTCCCGCAGCACCTCGTGTGCCACCGCGTCCAGCTCCAGCAGGGACACGCCCACGTCCGCGGCCTGCCGTACGGCGGTCAGGGCGCGCGCGACGACCTGCCCGGCCGCGTGCATGGCGTCGATCGATGTGTCCGTCTTCAGTTCCACCATGCCAATTACTATACCGGTATTTGAATTGGGTGCCGTATACGGGGTGCGGTATTAGAATGACGCCATGGTGCGCACCCCCCTGACCCCCGAAGAGCGCGAGCGCGGCGAACGGCTCGGGCGCCTGCTCCGCGCCGCCCGCGGTGAACGGAGCATGACGGAGATCGCCGCCGAGGCCGGCATCTCCGCCGAGACCCTGCGCAAGATCGAGACCGGCCGGGCGCCCACCCCGGCGTTCTTCACGGTGGCGGCGCTGGCCGGCACGCTCGGGCTGTCCATGGACGACCTGGTGGGCAGGTGCGCGCTCGTGATGGCCTGAGTGGCCGGCGCTCACCCACAGGAGTGCGAAACGCGATCGACACCACGGCTTGACGACGATGGTCTTGGCAAGCCCCTCCGGCCAGGCTTACGTTCGTCCCTCTACGGCCTCTCTACGGGCGTAGAGGCTCTGACGTCGTGTCGAAGGAGCACCTCATGGCCAACGGCGTACGTGCCGCTCGCGCCCGGGACGCCCGGGCCGGCGCCCACGAGGGGACGGTGCGGCCGTGACCCCCGACCTCTTCGGCCGCCACCGCGCCGTCCTGCCCGACTGGCTCGCCCTGTACTACGAGGACCCCCTGGAGATCACCCACGGTGAGGGCCGGCACGTCTGGGACGCCGCCGGCAACAAGTACCTCGACTTCTTCGGCGGCATCCTCACCACGATGACCGCGCACGCCCTGCCCGAGGTGGCCAAGGCGGTGGGCGAACAGGCCGGGCGGATCCTCCACTCCTCGACGCTCTACCTCAACCGGCCCATGGTCGAACTCGCCGAACGCGTCGCCTGCCTCTCCGGCATCCCGGACGCCCGGGTCTTCTTCACCACCTCCGGCACCGAGGCCAACGACACCGCCCTCCTGCTCGCCACGGCGTACCGGCGCAGCAACACGATCCTGGCGATGCGCAACAGCTACCACGGCCGCTCCTTCAGCGCCGTCGGCGTCACCGGCAACCGGGGCTGGTCCCCGACCTCGCTCTCCCCGCTCCAGACGCTCTACGTCCACGGCGGCGTGCGCACCCGCGGCCCCTACGCCCACCTGGACGACCGGGAGTTCACCGACGCCTGCGTCGACGACCTGAAGGACCTGCTCGGCCACACCCGCGCCCCCGCCGCGCTGATCGCCGAGCCCGTGCAGGGCGTCGGCGGCTTCACCTCCCCGCCCGACGGCCTCTACGCCGCCTTCCGCGAGGTGCTGCACGAACGGGGCATCCTCTGGATCGCCGACGAGGTCCAGACCGGGTGGGGCCGCACCGGCGAGCACTTCTGGGGCTGGCAGGCGCACGGGCAGAACGGGCCGCCGGACATCGTGACCTTCGCCAAGGGAATCGGCAACGGCATGTCCGTCGGCGGCGTCGTCGCCCGCGCGGAGATCATGAACTGCCTGGACGCCAACAGCATCTCCACCTTCGGCGGCACCCAGGTCACCATGGCCGCGGGGCTCGCCAACCTCGCGTACCTCCTGGAGCACGACCTCCAGGGCAACGCCCGGCGCGTCGGCGGACTGCTCCTGGAACGCCTGCGGTCCGTCGCCGCCCGGGTGCCGCACGTACGGGAGGTGCGCGGACGCGGACTGATGATCGGCGTCGAACTGACCCGGCCCGGCACCGACGAGGCCGCCCCCGAGGCCGCGTCCGCCGTCCTGGAGGAGGCCCGCGCGGGCGGGCTGCTCATCGGCAAGGGCGGCGGGCACGACACCAGCGCCCTGCGCATCGCCCCGCCGATGTCCCTCACCGTCGCGGAGGCCGAGGAAGGCGCCGCGATCCTCGAACGCGCCCTGCGGAGCGTCTGACCGGCGCGTCCCCGGGGCGCCCCGCCGGATCCTGCCGGGGCGCGGGCCGGCTACGAGGCACCGCCGCCTCCGAGCCGCCCCGGTCCGCACGACACGCCCGAGCCCAGGAGGCGGCCGACATGACCACCACCGCTGGAACCCCGGCCCAGCACCCCTGGGAACCCGCCCTGTCGGTCCGCCAGGTCCTCGGCCTCGAACGGGTCCTGGCCGGGCAGCCCGAGGTGGTGGCCGGCGCCCACCGGCTCGACCGGCCCGTGCGCTGGGTGCACGTGGCCGAGGCCGCCGACGTCGGCGTGATGCTCAGCGGCGGCGAGATGGTGCTCACCACCGGCGTGCTGCTCGCCGGGGACGAGGACAAGCAGGGCGAGTACATCCGGTCCCTGGACCGCGCCGAGGCCTCGGCCGTCGTGCTCGGCCTGGGGCGGGCCTTCCCCGCTCCGCCCGACGTGATGCGCAGGGCGGCCGAGCGCTGCGGGCTGCCCCTGGTCGTCCTGCACCGGCCCTTCCCGTTCGCCGAGCTGACCGAGGAGGTGCAGTCCCGGCTGCTGCGGCGCAAGTTCGCCGCCGTCAGCCTCTCCGAGGCCGTACGCACCGAACTGACCGGCCTGATCACCGCCGGGGCGCCGGTGCAGCGCCTGCTCGACGAGGTGGCCCGGCACGCCGGCTGCCCGGTCGTCGTCACCAACCTCGCCCACCGCGTCCTCGCCACGGCGGGGGAGCGGGCGGCGGTCGACGACGTGCTGCGGGACTGGGAGCGCATCGCCCGCCAGGCGGGGCAGACAGGTGCCGGGCCGGCGGACGGCTGGATCCGGGCGGAGCTGAGCTGCCGGGGAGAGCGCTGGGGCCGGCTGGTGCTCTGCGGCGACCGGGGCGAGCGGGCCACCGGGCGGCTGCTCGCCGACCGCGCCGCCGAGGCCCTCGTCCTGCACCGCATGCTCGCCGGCGACGGAACCCACGGCGGCACCGCACCGGGCGCCGCGGGTGCCGCGGGTTCCCGGGGCTCATGGAAATCCTGGGACACCTCGGACTCCTGGGACACCTGGGACTCCTGGGAGGAGCAGTCCGCGCGGAGCCTGCTCACCGACCTGGTCAGCGGGGCGGTACCGGCCCGCCAACTGCTGCCCCGGGCCCGCGCCGCCGGACTGCCGGTCAACCGGCGGGTCTTCGTCCCGCTGGTCGTCGGCGCCCGGGACACCGCCCGGCCGGCCCGGGTCCTGCGGCTCCTCGGGCTGCCCGCGATCGCCGCGGGCCTCGCCGACGGCCGGGTCGCCGTCCTGCTCAGCCTCGCCCCCGACCAGGACGCCAGATCCCTCACCGCCCACTTCGCCGCCCGGCTGCGGGCGGAGCCCGACGCGGCCCACACCGTGGTCGCCGCCGCCGACGCCCGCACCGACTGGTCCGACGTGCCCGCCGGACTGCGCGAGGCACAGCAGGTCGCCGACGCCGTCGCAGGCTCGGCCGCCGCCCTCGGCCTGCCGCCCGTCGTGCGCCTGCGCGACGTCCATCTGCGCGGCCTGGTCCGGCTGCTGCGCGACGACCCGCACGTCCAGTCCTTCGCCGAGCGCGAGCTGGACGGACTGCTGCGCGGCCCCGACCGGGACCTGTTGCCCGTCCTGCGCACCTACCTCGCCACCGGACGCAACAAGTCCCGCACCGCCCGGCTCCACCACGTCTCCCGGCCCGCCCTCTACCGCCGTATCGAGGCCATACAGGACCGGCTCGGCGTCGACCTCGACGACTTCGAGCAGGCCGCCTCCGTCCACATCGCGCTCCTCGCCCACGACGCACAACAGGGGTGACACCGTGCAATGCCCGACCCCCGCAGACGTGACACCGTGCCACTCAATCCGGCCACCCGCCGTCCCTAGTCTCGCCGTACACCGATCGCCAGACCGAACGTCAGACCCGACGTCACACCCGACGACGTCAGACCGAGCTGTTCGAACGAGTGGAGGCCGAAGATGAGCCGAGTGATCCGTGCCGCGCTCTTCCAGACCGCCTGGACGGGCGACAAGGAATCGATGATCCAGGTCCACGAGCAGGCGGTGCGCGACGCCGCCGCCCAGGGCGCACAGGTCATGTGCTTCCAGGAGCTGTTCTACGGACCGTACTTCTGCCAGGTCCAGGACCCCCAGTTCTACGCCTACGCCGAACGCGTCCCCGACGGGCCGGTCGTGGAGCGCTTCCAGCGGCTCGCCCGCGAGCACGGCATCGTCCTGGTGCTCCCCGTGTACGAGGAGGAGCAGCCCGGAGTCCTCTACAACACCGCGGCCGTCATCGACGCCGACGGCTCCTACCTCGGCAAGTACCGCAAGACGCACATCCCGCAGGTGCGCGGCTTCTGGGAGAAGTTCTACTTCCGCCCCGGCAACAGCGGCTGGCCGGTCTTCGACACCGCCGTCGGCAAGGTCGGCGTCTACATCTGCTACGACCGGCACTTCCCGGAGGGCTGGCGGGCGCTGGGCCTCGAAGGCGCCGAGATCGTGTTCAACCCCTCGGCCACCTCGCGCGGCCTCTCCGGCTACCTGTGGCAGCTGGAGCAGCCGGCCGCAGCCGTCGCCAACGAGTACTTCGTCGGCGCCATCAACCGCGTCGGCGTCGAGGAGTACGGGGACAACGACTTCTACGGCACCTCCTACTTCGTCGACCCCGAGGCGCGGTTCGTCGGCGAGGTCGCGAGCGACAAGGAGAGCGAACTCGTCGTCCGCGACCTCGACATGGGCAAGCTGCGCGAGGTCCGCGACCGCTGGCAGTTCTACCGCGACCGCGCGCCGGGCGCGTACTCCCCGCTGACCGCGCCCTGAACCGCCGGTGCCACCGACAGGAGGGAACAGCAGCATGAGCAGCCGTACCGTCATCCGCGGCGGCCTCGTCGTCACCGCCTCCGACGAACTCCACGCCGACGTCCTGATCGAGGACGGCCGCGTCGCCGCGCTCGCCGCCAGCGGCACCCCGGCCGCCGGTGCGTTCGCCGCCGAGCGCGTCATCGACGCCACCGGCAAGTACGTGATCCCGGGCGGCGTCGACGGGCACACCCACATGGAGATGCCGTTCGGCGGCACCTACGCCGCCGACACCTTCGAGACCGGCACCCGGGCCGCCGCCTGGGGCGGCACCACCACCATCGTCGACTTCGCCATCCAGGGCGTCGGACGCTCCCTGCGCGAGGGCCTGGACGCCTGGCACGCCAAGGCCGAGGGCAACTGCGCGATCGACTACGGCTTCCACATGATCGTCTCCGACGTGACCGGGGAGACGCTCAAGGAGATGGACCTCCTGGTGGAGGAAGGGGTGACCTCCTTCAAGCAGTTCATGGCGTATCCCGGCGTCTTCTACTCCGACGACGGGCAGATCCTGCGCGCCATGCAGCGCGCCGCCGGCAACGGCGGACTGATCATGATGCACGCCGAGAACGGCATCGCCATCGACGTCCTGGTCGAACAGGCGCTCGCCCGGGGCGAGACCGATCCCCGCTTCCACGGCGAGGTCCGCAAGGCCCTGTTGGAGGCCGAGGCCACCCACCGCGCCATCCGGCTCGCCCAGGTCGCCGGCGCGCCGCTGTACGTCGTGCACGTCTCGGCGACGGAGGCGGTCGCCGAACTGACCCGGGCCCGCGACGAGGGCCTGCCGGTCTTCGGCGAGACCTGCCCGCAGTACCTGTTCCTGTCCACCGACAACCTCGCCGAGCCCGGCTTCGAGGGCGCCAAGTACGTGTGCAGCACGCCCCTGCGGCCCGAGGAGCACCAGGCGGCGCTGTGGCGGGGGCTGCGGACCAACGACCTCCAGGTGGTCTCGACCGACCACTGCCCCTTCTGCTTCACCGGCCAGAAGGAACTGGGCCGCGGCGACTTCTCCAAGATCCCCAACGGCATGCCGGGCGTCGAGAACCGCATGGACCTGCTCCACCAGGCCGTCGTCGACGGGCACATCGGCCGCCGCCGCTGGATCGAGATCGCCTGCGCCACCCCGGCCCGCATGTTCGGCCTCTACCCGAAGAAGGGCACCATCGCGCCCGGCGCCGACGCCGACATCGTCGTCTACGACCCGCACGCCGAGCAGGTCGTCTCCGCCGAGACCCACCACATGAACGTCGACTACTCGGCGTACGAGGGCAGGCGGATCACCGGACGCGTCGAGACCGTGCTCTCGCGCGGCGAACCGGTCGTGACCGAGCGGGAGTACACCGGGCGCAAGGGCCACGGCGTGTACACCCCGCGCGCCACCTGTCAGTACCTGAACTAGGAGCGCCGCCCATGGACTTCGGACTCGTCCTGCAGACCGACCCGCCGGCCTCCCGCGTCGTGGAGCTGATGCAGCGGGCCGAGCGCAACGGCTTCAGCCACGGCTGGACCTTCGACTCCGCCGTGCTCTGGCAGGAACCGTTCGTGATCTACAGCCAGATCCTGGCCCGCACCAGCACCCTCAAGATCGGCCCGATGGTCACCAACCCGGGCACCCGCACCTGGGAGGTGACCGCCTCCACCTTCGCCACCCTCAACGACATGTTCGGCAACCGCACCGTCTGCGGCATCGGCCGCGGCGACTCGGCGATGCGGGTGGCCGGCCGCAGACCCAACACGCTCGCCCGGATCAGCGGGGCCATGAAGGTCATCCGCGCACTGGGCAGGGGAGAGGAGGCCGACCCCGGCGGCGGCACCGCCGTCAGGTTCCCCTGGGTCAAACCCGGCGCCGAAGTGCCGGTGTGGATGGCCGCGTACGGTCCCAGGGCCCTGAAGATGACCGGCGAGGAGGCCGACGGCTTCATCCTCCAGCTCGCCGACCCCTACCTGACCGAGTACATGGTCAAGGCCGTCCGGGACGCCGCCGAGGCCGCCGGACGCGACCCGTCCGAGGTGACGGTCTGCGTCGCCGCCCCCGCCTACGTCACCGACGACGACTCGCCCGCCGCCCTCGCCCACGCCCGCGAGCAGTGCCGCTGGTTCGGCGGCATGGTCGGCAACCACGTGGCCGACCTGGTCGCCAAGTACGGCGCCCGCACCGGCGCCGTACCCGGCGAACTCACCGACTACATCAAGGCCCGCCAGGGCTACGACTACGCCCACCACGGACGCAGCGGCAATCCGGACACGCAGTTCGTGCCGGACGAGATCGTCGACCGGTTCTGCCTGATCGGAACGGCCGAGCAGCACATCGAGAAGCTCAACGCCCTGCGCGCCCTCGGCGTCGACCAGTTCGCGCTCTACGACATGCACGACGCCCAGGAAGCCGTGATCGACCTCTACGGCACGAAGATCATCCCGGCCGTCAACGCCTGACCCGGCGGCCCACCGACGTCCCTCCCGGCACCGACTCCCCCTCCCGCCTCCCCGGGGGAGGGGGCCAAGGGCGCACCCGCGCACCCCCCTCGGCACCCCCGCACGGCCTCTCCCGTCCCACCCCACGATTGGCCTGCCCATGACCGACACCGCGCCCACGGCCATACCGCCGTCCGCCCAAGTCACCCTTCCCGACGGACGCGTGGAGCTCGCCCCGGGCTCCCCGCCGCCCAGTGGGCGCTACGCGAACGAGGACCTGCTGCCGGTACCCGTCGGCAAGCGCACCTGGACCACGTACAACTTCTCCGCCCTGTGGGTCGGCATGGCCCACAACACCGCCTCCTGGACCCTCGCCTCCGGTCTGATCGCCGTCGGCATGGACTGGAAGCAGGCGGTGCTCACCATCGCCCTGGCCAACCTGATCGTGCTCGTGCCGATGCTGCTCACCGGGCACGCCGGCCCCCGGTACGGCATTCCCTTCCCGGTCTTCGCCCGCGCCTCCTTCGGCGTCCGCGGCGCCAACATGCCCGCTGTCGTACGGGCGTTGGTGGCCTGCGGCTGGTTCGGCATCCAGACCTGGATCGGCGGCGAGGCCATCTACTTCCTGGCCGGCAAGCTGATCGGCGACGGCTGGACGAACGCCGCCGCGTTCGGCGGGCACGCCTGGACGATGTGGCTGTCGTTCGCGATCTTCTGGGCGATCCAGGTCGTGATCATCTACCGCGGCATGGAGACGATCCGCCGCTTCGAGAACTGGGCGGCGCCCTTCGTCCTGGTCGGCGCCTTCGTGATGCTGTGGTGGATGACGGACAAGGCGGGCGGCTTCGGCCCGCTCTTCGCGCAGGAGTCCCGGCTCGGCTGGGGCGGCGACTTCTGGAAGCTGTTCTGGCCCTCGCTCATGGGCATGATCGGCTTCTGGTCCACCCTGTCCCTCAACATCCCGGACTTCACCCGGTACGGGAAGAGCCAGCGGGCCCAGACCCGCGGGCAGGCCCTGGGACTCCCCACGACCATGACCCTCTTCGCGTTCCTCTCCGTGATGGTCACCTCCGGTTCGCAGGCCGTGTACGGCGAGCCGGTGTGGGACCCGGTGCAGCTCGCCGCGAAGACGGACAACGTCGTCGGCCTGCTCTTCGCCCTGGTGACCGTCCTGGTGGCGACCCTGTCCGTGAACATCGCCGCCAACCTGGTCTCACCGGCCTTCGACTTCTCCAACATCGCGCCGCGCAGGGTGAGTTTCCGGGCCGGTGCGCTCATCACCTGCGTGCTCGCCGTGCTGATCTGCCCGTGGAAGCTCTACTCCGACCCGCAGGGCTACATCTTCACCTGGCTCGGCCTGGTCGGCGGACTGCTCGGCACGGTCGCCGGCATCCTGATCGCCGACTACTGGATCCTGCGCCGTGCCCGGCTCGACCTCGTCGACCTGTACCTCCCCGGCGGACGCTACTGGTACGCGGGCGGCTGGAACTGGCGGGCGGTGCTGGCCTTCGCCGCCGGCGGTGTCCTCGCCGTCGGCGGGGCGGACTTCCACCCCCTGGTCGACGGTCGTCCGCTGCCCTTCCTCGAACCGCTGGCCGACTACGGCTGGGCGGTGGGCCTGGCGACGTCCCTCGTGGTCCACCTCGCCCTGATGACGCTGCCCGCCACCCGGCCGACGGGCGATCGCTAGCCGTCCTGGAGGGCGGCCACCGCCTCCTTGGCCGCCTTGATGGCGCCCTTGTTGATCTCGGTCGTGCCGGGAGCCTTCTTCGACTCGAAGTCGCTGCCGTTGTAGGTGATCATCACCACGGCGTTGGCGGCGCGCACCAGCACGGTGCCCTCGCGGGTCTGCTGCTTGTCCTCGGTGGTGAGGTTGACGACGGAGTACGCCTCGTCACCGAGGCCGGCGACCTCACCGCCGCCGCCGCGGTCGGCGACCCGTCCCTCGAACGACTTCCGCGCCGCCTCGTCCGACTCCATCACCTCGTAGGAGACGTCGAGCCAGCGGTAGTCGTAGCCCTTGAGCGCGTTCCAGGAGCAGGTGCGGCGCACGTCGGTGTCCGTGGACGGAATCTCCTTGCCGTCCGCCTTGGCATCCGGCACCAGCGAGGTCACCGTCTTGCCGGCCAGGCTCTCGCACGGCGCCGGCGCGGCGGCGTACGTCTTGGTCGCCGCCTGCGTCGCCGGGGCGGAGGCGGATCTGTTGGTGGTGTCGGGCGGCGTCTTGTCCTTCGCGGCCGGTGAGGTGTCCGGCCCGGACGACAGCGCCCAGCCCGCCGTGGCGAGCACGGCGACCGGCGCCAGGCGCGCGGTCAGGGCGAGCGGCAGAGGAAGAGAACGCACGGCGCACTTCTCGTGGGGGACGGTGCGGAGGGCCCGCACTGCGGACGGGACGTCAGTGTCACACGAGTCCCCGCAGGGCGGAAGGGGCGAACTCGGTGCGTGGCCGCGCGGTGACGCAGATGTACCGGTCCGGTGGCCGGATCGGGGCACCCCGCTGCCGCACGGCCTCCCGGCCGTCCCCGGCACTCTCGGCGCCCTGTTCTGCCGCGACAGCCGCATGCGGAGCCGCAACCGGAACGAAAGTGCCGCGAAAGTGACCGCTGCCAGCGTTGCGCCGGTATCCGTACCCGCGCACCGCCCCCGTGGCGGAAAGGGGAACCATGGCACGCCGTCAGTACCCGTATGAGCTGAGGATGCGCGCGCACATCGATCCGCTCGTGGCCGTGGGCCGTCTTGCCCGCTCCACCACGTTCGGAAAGTTCGTCGTCTACGAGCGCGACGGGACCTGGACCTTCGCCGGCGGGGCCGCCGCAGAGATCGTCCTGGACCACAACGGATTCCGGACCCGCTGGCACGACCGCGAGTCCTTGCGCCCGTTCCCCGAGGATCCGGCCCGCGCCTTCGCCGAGATCCTCTCCGAGGCACCCGTCGACGACTGGAGTCTCTACGGCTGGACGGCGTTCGAGTTCGCCTACGCACAGGCAGGCCTGCCCGAACTCCTCGCCCCCGGAGTGCTGTTGCATGCGATCGTGCCCCAGGTGGAGATCGGCGTCCGGGCGGACGGCGCGGTGCTGCGCGGCGACGACCGCCGGTTGCTCCAGGTCCTGGCCGACACCGTGGCCGAGGCGTCCGAGGACGTGTCCGCGTCACCGGTGTCACTGGCGGTGGAGGAGTCCGGCGGTGAGGAGTACCGCACGGCCGTCGCCTCGGTGGTCGCGGACATCCGGGCCAAGCGGCTCACCAAGGCCATCGTCTCGCGCGTCGTCCCGGTCGCGTTCGACATCGACCTGGTGGCCACGTATCTCGCGGGGCGCCGGGGGAACACCCCGGCCCGCTCCTTCCTGCTGAACCTGGACGGCCTGCGTGCCGCCGGCTTCAGCCCCGAGACCGTGGCCGAGGTCTCTGCCGGCGGGAGGGTCGTGAGCCGTCCGCTGGCGGGCACCCGCGCTCTTCATGCCCAGGACCGTGTCCGCAGCGAGCGACTGCGGGCCGACCTGGTGTCCGATCCCAAGGAGGTCTTCGAGCACGCCGTCTCGGTCCGACTCGCCTGCGAGGAAATGGAGAGCGTCTGCCGTGCGGGGACCGTCGGGGTCGAGGAGTTCATGCGGGTGCAGGAGCGGGGCTCCGTGCAGCACCTGGCCTCGGCGGCCGTCGGACGGCTGGCGGACGACCGCGGCCCGTGGGACGTCTTCGCGGCTCTGTTCCCGGCCGTGACGGCGTCCGGCATACCGAAGGCCGCGGCCTACCGCGCGATCCGCGCACACGAGACAGGCCCGCGGGGCCTGTACGGCGGCGCCGTCTTCACCGCCGACGCGCAGGGGGCCCTGGACTCGGCGTTGGTGCTGCGAACCGTCTTCCAGCAGCATGGCCGCACGTGGCTGCAGGCCGGAGCCGGGATCGTCGCCGACTCGACGCCGGACCGGGAGTTCGAGGAGACCTGCGAGAAGATGCGCAGTGTGGCCCGCTACCTGGTTCCCGCCGCCCCCGGTACACCTCCCGACGCCGATGCCGACGCGGCAGCGGCTTCCGCAGCCACCCGGCACACCGTGACGAGCTGACCCTCCCCGCTCGTCGGTCGGCCCGCGGTCCCGGGTGCGCAGTCGCACCGGGGCCGCGGGCCTGCCGGGACGCGACCCGACACGAGCGGGTCAGCCGGCCGAGGCCGACTTGTGGCCCTCCACCACACCGTGCGGAGTCCACGTCTCAAGGGTGACCCTGCGCTGGGAGGCGTACCCGAGTTCGCGGAGCCATCCCTCGTAGGCGCTCCACGGATAGATCGTGCTGCTCTCGAAGGGCAGCGTGGTGAAGTACACGCCGTCCAGAGCCGTGTAGAGCGGGCCGCCTCCGTCGTCGTCGGTGAAGGCGTTGAAGACGAGGGTCCGACCGCCGGGGTCCAGTGCGCGGAGGGACTTGCCCAGGAGCCGCTTGTTCTGCTCCGGTGACCAGATGACGAGTTGGTGGGCGAAGAGATGGCAGTCGTAGCCCGCCGGATAGTCGTCCTCGAAGATGTCGGCCGCGTAGGTGTCAATGCGGTCGGAGAGCCCGGCGTGCCCGATGTTCTCGGCAGCCACGTCCAGAGCGCTCGGCCGGTCCAGTACGGTGACGCGCAGATGCGGGTGAGTGCGTGCCAGCTCGATGGCGTTCAGGGCGCCCCCGCCCCCGACGTCGAGGATCCGCCGGACGCCCGAGTAGTCGACGCCCCGTACCAGCACCGGATTGGACACGCGCGACCAGGAGTTCATGCCCCGGTAGAAGAGCTCTTCGAGCCCCGGAGTGCCGGCCAGCCTGCTGTACAGGTCCCGGGTGTCACCGGCGAAGTGCCGCAGTCCGAGGTTCTCCCCGTTGCGCAGGGAATCCACGTACTCCGCGGCCGGTGCGTAGGCGATGCGCGCCTGGAACTCGACGATGTCGCGCAGGTTCGACCAGAGGCCGTCGTCGATCCACTCCGTCACGAGCCGGGCGTTGCGGTAGCGGTCACCGTCCTTCACCGTGAGCCGGAGGGCCGTCGCGCCGAGCAGCAGGACGTCCGCGGAGCGCGGCGGAAGGCGGAGCGCCTCGGCGACCTGTGCTCCGGTGAGTCCGGGACGTTCGGACAGCAGTTCCGCCAGGCCCAGCTCGCAGAACGCGTTGAGCTGCTGGAAAGCCGCGTGGCCGAAGAGCAGCGGCACGAGATCGCGCTGGGCGAGGGGCGTCGGGTCGGTCACTTGGGTCTCCTGTCGTGTGTCACACGTGCGTCGGGCGATGGACGTCAGCGCTCTACAGGCGGGTGCGGGCGGCCCACAGCTCCGGGAAGAACCGGTGCTCGTTGATGCTCCGCAGCCAGCCGAGCCCGGAGGTGCCGCCCGTTCCCGGCTTGCTGCCGAGCATGCGTTCCACCACCAGGAGGTGATTGGCCCGCCACAGGGAGAACTGGTAGGACAGCTCGGTCAGCGCCTCGGCCAGGCGGTGTTCCCGCGGGTGGCGGCCGGGGGCCCGGTAGACGGACAGCCAGACCTCCTCGACCCCCGAATCGGCCTCGTACTGCCGGGTGACGTCCCGCTCCAGGACGTGGGCCGGCACGGGGAGCCCGTTGCCGCCCAGGTACCGCAGCGCCTCGTCGTAGAGGCTCGGTGCGTCGAGCTCCGCGCGCAGGACCGGATACCGGTCCAGGTGGGAGAGGCAGTCGCGGACCGAGCGCGGGTCCTTGTTCCCGAGCGAGAACTCCAGAGCGCGGTACATGAACGACTGGGTGCCCGAAGCGGTGCCGAGGACGTCCCGGAAGGTGAGGAACTCGTCCGGCGTCATCGCGGTCATCACGTCCCAGGACGCGAGCAGCACGCGCTGTGCGCGCACCGCACGGTCCATGCTCGCGCACGCGTCCTGCAGACGCTGCGACCGCAGTTGCTCGCGCGCCTGGTCGATCTCCGTGTGGACCACGCGGAAGAGCAGCTCTTTGACATGGCTGATGAGGATGAAGGTCAGCTCGCGGGGCGACTCGGTCCTGGGCGCCGCCAGTTCGTGCAGGGCGTCCATCCGGGCGTAGGAGACGTAGGCGGGAGCGGCGCCGTCCCGGTCCGGCCGTGCCACCGGGCAGCCGCCCGCGCCGTCGGCAGGGGATGCGGTCACGAGGCGCCTCCGGCGGGGGATGCGGCGTGAGGGCCGAGTACGCCGTCCAGTACGGCGTCCCCGACGCCCAGCGCACGACCTGAGAAGGAGCGCAGGGCGCGGAGATAGTCGTCGCGCAGTTCCGTCTCGTCGAAGAAGGTGGGACGGCCGTGCTCCACCAGAGTCCGACCGGCCACCACCACCGTGTCGATGTCGCAGGACCCGCCCAGGTGCAGGAAGGCCTCCAGCGGCCGCGGATTGAGCAGGTACCGCCAGTCGTCCGCCGGGATCAGCAGCAGGTCGGCCTGCTTGCCCTCGCGCAGGCTGCCGATCTGTGAGTCCCAGCGCAGGCCGCGCGCCGGGACCAGGGTGGCCATGGCGAGCGCGTCACTGGGCAGGACCAGCGTGTTGTCCCCGGCCATCTCGTTGTGCGTCTGCCATGCCGCCCGCATGGACTCCGCCATGCCGCCCACGGGGTAGACCGAGCCGTCCGTGGAGACGGACACGTCCAGCCCCTCCCGGATCAGCCCGGTGATGAGCCCTGTCCCGGTCAGCGTCGACTCGCCGGTGCTGCCGTACTTGGCGGGTGAGTGGCTGACGTGGACCCGGTTCTCCAGCAGCAGCTTGCGTTCCTCGTCGTCCGCGTAACCGCAGTGCACGGCCACGAGCCGGTCGGAGAGCAGCCCGAGGTCGCCGAGCCGGCGCAGCGGCGAGGTCCCGTAGTAGGCACGCGTGGACTCGGCCTCGTTGCGCAGGGAGCCAACGTGGGTGGCGAAGGCCGTGTCGTGGCGGACCGCCAGCTCCGCGAGTCCCGCGCCGAGCGAGTCGGTCATGTTGCTCGGGTACACGGCCGTCGGCCAGGCGCGCAGCCGTCCGCCGGAGTCGCCGGAGTACCTCGTCAGCAGGTCCTCGATGTCGGCCAGCAGACCGGCGGCGTTCCGGGTGCGGCGCCGGCCGCTCTCGCCGGGCGCGCACACGGCGTCACTCGCCCAGGTGCTGAGCATCCCGCGCATTCCCAGCCCGCGGACGGCATCGGCGAGAGCCTCCGGGAGGTTGAAGGACCCGACATCGCCGATCGTGGTCGTGCCGCACCGCAGCTGCGTCCACAGCGAGTACCGGGCGATGGCCCGGGCCTCGCCCGGGGTCAGGGCACGCATCAGCCCGTGAAAGGAGTCGAAGGTCGTCGAGATGCGCGGTATGTCGCCGCCGCAGGCCATGAAACCCGCCTCGTCACCCCGGTCGTCGGGGTCGCGCAGGGCTCCTTTGAACGGCAGCCGCATGGCGAACATCTCGTGCCAGTGCGCGTTGACGAACCCTGGCAGGACCATCATCGACCGTGCGTCGACCGTGCGCGTGCCCTCGCGGACCTCCGGCGGAAGAGCCGCGACGGCACGGTCGACCTCCTCGACGCCTCCGACCTGCCGGACGCGGTCACCGACGACCAGAACCGAACCGGGCGAGTGGACCGGCGCCACCGGATCGGCGGTGCAGACGGTGCCGCCGCGGACGAGCAGCGCGGCCGGACGCGCGGGCAGGTGTACGGCTTCTGCGTCGATCACCTCGGCCCCTCGCTCTCGGGCACGAGCTGGGCCCACCAGCCGCCGAGCGTGGGGCTGGCGACCAGCGCGCCGAAGTCCACCTCGATGCCGCGCCGGCGCCACTGGTTGACGAGTTGCATCACCTCCAGGGAGCCCAGACCCATCAGGACGAGGTTCTCGTCCTCCGGCAGATCCTCGGGAACGCGGCCCAGAAGCCGCGCCACCTCCTCGGCCACGTCCTGCCGGGTGAGCGTCGGAGTACTCATGTGCAAAGCCCCTTCCCAGAGCTCGCCGTGACGGCCACCCGGGCCGCCAGTGCCTTCTTGTCGACCTTGCCGAGCGGAGTGAGAGGCAGCGCGTCGACGTACGCCACGCGGTCGGGCAGCTTGTACTCGGCCACGCCCCGGGCGTGCAGGGCCCGTTTGACCTGCGGCAGATCCGGCCGGTTGCCGGCCGCCGCCGCCACCAGCACGGCACAGGTGCGTTCGCCCAGAAGCTCGTCGGGCAGTCCGACGACCGCGGCCTGGACCACGTCGAGGTGGTCGAGCAGCAACTCCTCGATCTCCGCGGCCGAGATCTTGTCGCCGCCCCGGATGATCACGTCCTTGGCACGGCCCTCCACGACGAGATTGCCCTCCGCCGTGTGCCGGACGATGTCTCCGGTGCGGTAGTAACCGTCGTCGGTGAAGGCGTGGGCGTTGTGCTCCGGAGCGCGGAAGTAGCCCCGCAAGGTGTACGGACCCCGCACCAGCAGGTGTCCCGGCCGGCCGGCCGGCACCTCCTGGTCCGCGTCGTCCACCACCCGTATCTCGTCCCCGGGGGACATCGGACTGCCCTGTGTGGTGACGACGGTGTCGTCGTCGTCCGTGTCCCGGGTGAAGCAGAGCAGCCCCTCGGCCATGCCGAAGACCTGCTGCAGCCGACATCCGAGGGCGGGTTGGACACGGGCGGCCAGTTGAGGCGTCAGCCGGGCTCCTCCGACCTGGACCAGGCGCAGGCTGGACAGGTCGCGCCGAGTCCACCGCGCCTCGTCGACCCACAGCCGGGCGAGGGTCGGGACGAGGGACGTGAAGGTCACCCCCTCTCGTTCGACGAGGGCGAAGCAGTCCTCGGCCACCGCCTCCCCGGCGAGGACCACGGTGCCGCCGACGTCGAGTGTGCCCAGCACACCGGGGCAGCCCCAGGGGAAGTTGAACTCGATCGGCAGCACCGCGAGGTACACGTCCTCGGCGCTCAGCCGGCACACCCGCGCCGAGGCACGGATCTGGTACGCGTAGTCGTCGTGGGTGCGCGGTATCAGCTTGGGCATCGCCGTCGTACCCCCGCTGAGCAGGAAGAAGGCCACGTCCGAGGCGTCCGGTTCCGGCAGGTCGACGGGGTCGGCGTCCACCTCGGACAGCGGTACGAAGCCGTCGGCCACCTCCTCGTCCGAGGTGAGGACGAAGACGCTGCGCAGCCCCGGGGTGTCGGTCTGCACCTGTTCGGCCATCGCCTCGAAGTCGAAGCCCAGATGCCTCTTCGGTATCACGTGGCCGACGGCACCGGAGACCTGGCACAGGTGCCGGATCTCGTTGGCGCGGTGCGCAGCCAGGGCGAAGACGGGGTGGGCCCCGGCACGCAGCAGGGCGAAGTACACGACCACGAACTCGGGAACGTTGGGGAGTTGGAGTACCACGCGGTCGCCCGGGGTGATGCCGTGGGCGCGGAAGCCCGCCGCGCTGCGGTCGACGAGAGCGTCCAATTCCGCGTACGAGATGCGCCGTTCGCCGTGCACCAGCGAGGTCCGCTCCCCGTACGCCCGCGCCCAGCTCCGCAGCAGGGAGGTGAGGCTTTCTCCCCGCCAGTATCCCGACGCCCGGTACGTCTCCGCCGTCTCGTCCGGCCAGCCGGTGCAGCCGGCGAGCACCGTCCCGCTGGAGTGGCCGCTCACGGGGCTGCCACAATCTCCAGCACGGCGCACGCGGCCTCGAAGCCGGGGGTGGCGCCGAGCATCAGCACGTGGTCTCCGGGGCCCACCTGGCCGGTGGTCCACAGGTGTTCCAGCCCGGCGATGTGGTCGACGGGGCCGGCATGGCCCATCCTGCGGTTGAACTCCCAGGTGCCGCGGGTCTCGTCGATACCCAGCGGATCGAGGAAGGCGTCCCTGAACACCTCCCAGTTGAGGCCGACGTTCGCCACCTTGGTGATGTCCGCCATCGTCAGACCGGCCTCGCGCAGGGTCTTGTCCACGGCCGAGGCGACCAGCTCGCCGAGGTCGCCCATGGGCGGGACGATGCCCTTGGCCCACTGCTGCCGCCAGAACTCGCGACGGGCCTCCAGGTCGAGTGGCCGGCCGACCGTGATGCCCGGGGGGAACAAGGCCTCTCCGCCGCGGTGCAGTTCCTCCATCCCGGGGTTGGACATGCCGCCCACGGCGAGGAGCCTGGCGAAGCCTCCGCGTGTGGAGAGGACGGCGGCGGCGCCCCCGTCGGCGAGGACGAACAGCTTGGACGCTCTCCAGCGGTCGACCACCGGGGTGTTGAAGTTGTCCCCCGTGGTCAGCAGCACCGCGGTGCGTTCCGGAACCGCGGTCAGTGCGGCGGCCCCGAGCTCCATCGACGCCACCATGCCGAGGCAGCCGTGCCGGACCTCGATCGCGGAGACCGGGCGGTCGACGGTGTTGCGCAACACGTAGTGGGGTGCGGACCAGACGTCCGGTCCCTGATAGTGGACGGCGCTGTGATACAGGGCGTCGATGTCCTCGGCGTCGTGCTCCGACCGCTTCAACGCTTCCCGCGCCGCGTACACGGCCATGTCCGGAGCGGGGGTGTCGTCGGCCACGGCCACCGATATCAGGCGTGCTTCGTCCCGGTCGGCGGCGTCGTACCAGCCGCGGCGCACGGCCTCCTCGGCGGTGACGCGGTCCGGCACATGGGTGCCGATGCCCGCCAGGAAGATGTTCTCCACTCGCATACCGTTTCCTCTCCTCGTTCTCCGGGCTTGGTGCCGGGGGGGACTTGCGGTGTCAGCCGTGGTGCTCGGCCGTTTCCTGGTGAGCCGCTTGCCCGGCCCGGCTCGCCGCGACGGCTTCTTCGAAGAGAGCCGTGAACCGGGGGTCGATTCTGGCGGTGGCGGAGTAATAGCGGTCGTAGCGTTTCCGGTACTGCTCGAACCAATCGGGATTGTCGTGCAGGAAGAGGATGTCGTGGAAAGCCATATTGCGTATGGCGATCATCGGATACGGACTGCGGTTCACCGGGAACAGGGGATTGCGGGCGGCCGGCGCCTCGCATTCCGGATGGAACTGCCCGAGCATGAGACCGCGGGCCACGGCGGCGTCCTTGGCCGCCCGGTGTCCCTCGTCGATCAGCCACCACCCGGCCCGGGGTAGGTTGCGGAAGACCACGACGAGTCCGTGCAGCGTGGTGTTCCGGGACGGCCAGTCGATCGACCGGAAGTGGTCCTGCGCCTCCTCGATGGCCGTGACCATCGCTTCCAGCGTGTACGCGCCTTCCCAGTCACGGGAGACGGTGAAGAGTGAATCGGCGCGCAACGCCGGTTCGATGAACGGGCAGATCGGACCGTCCCGGCCCAGATCGGGGTGAGGGGCGTTGACGTAGTTGTCCAGCCAGTCCGAGACAAGCTTTTCCAGGTCGGCGTCCAGCGGAGAAAATTTGCTTTTACTCACTGCATCCCCAGGGTTCACGGCAATCGACGCACGGCCCGATTGCGTAATTCGTCGTTGAGACAGGAACCGCGAATCGCCGCCGCTCACAGCCGATCGGCCACCAGGGCGCCCCTCGGCCGGAGGGAGCCGGCGAGCGGGCGCCGCATGCCCGCCAGCAGCGAGTCGAGTGCGGTGACCAGCTCGTCGAAACCGGCCGGTGTGAGTGCCTGGCCGGCGTCGCACAGTGCGGTGGAGGGCTCCGGATGGACATCGACCATGACCCCGTCGGCCCCGACCGCGGCCGCCGCGAGGGCCAGCGGGCGCACCAGCTCGGCCTGCCCGGCCGCGTGACTCGGGTCGACGAGAACCGGCAGGTGGCTCAGCCGCTTGGCCACCACCACGGCGCTGAGGTCCAGGGTGAAGCGGGTCGAGGGCTCGAAGGAGCGGATGCCGCGTTCGCACAGCACGACGTCCGGGTTGCCCTCCGCGAGCACGTACTCGGCGGCCAGCAGCCACTCCTCGACAGTGGAGGCCATGCCCCGCTTGAGCAGCACCGGTTTCCCCGCTCGGCCCGCCTCCCGCAGCAGTGTGTAGTTCTGGGCGTTCCGTGTGCCGATCTGCACCATGTCCGCGACCTCGGCCACGTGCGTGAGGTCGGCGGGGTCGACGACTTCGGTCACCACGGGCAGCCCGGTCGCGGCCCGCTGTTCGGCCAGCAGGCCCAGCCCCTCGCTGCCGAGCCCCTGGAAGCTGTACGGCGAGGTACGGGGCTTGTAGGAGCCGCCCCGCAGCACCGCCGCCCCGCCCAGTGCCACGGACCGGGCCGTGGCGGCCAGTTGATCGCGGCTCTCCACCGCGCACGGCCCGGCGACAACGACGAACGGGTCGCCACCGAAGGACACGTCGGACACCTTGACCACGGTGTCCTGAGCGCGGTGGGCGCGGCTGCTGAGCCGCAGGTTACCGGGCGGCTCGACGACGGAGGTGACACCGGGCAGCAGACGCAGGCGTGAGGCCAGCGCCCGCCGGTCCCTCTCCGCGGTGATCAGATGGGTCCGCCCTTCCAGGACGGTGCGCACGGCCTGGACGTCCGTCCCTGCCATGACCTGCTCGACGTGCTCGATCTCATCCGGTCCACAGAACCGGTCCATTGCCACGATCATGCGCATTCGTCCTTACCGGGCATCGTGGTGAGCAGACGGTGGCGGCCCCTCGGGCCTAGCCGCCGTGCACGCTGGCAGCGACGCCTTACAAACCCCTTTCGCCGTGATTTCGGCTTCCGGTGCGCCTCAGCGGCCGGCGCTGACGAGCCACATGTGGCCACCGCCGGTGCTGTCGGGATGGAACAGCGGCGACAGTTCCCGGCCGGCGAGGCGGCCCAGAGCGGCGGGGTCGGTGGTCCGGCAGGTCCAGCCGTGCCGGCCGAGCCAGCTCTCGGGATCGTCCAGCGTGGACCGCCACGAGGCGCCGGCGGCGCACAGCACCTCGGCCATCTCCGTGAATTCGGCCGAGAGTTCCAGCGCCCTGTCGAAGTGGTCCGCGACCAGCCGGCTCCCGTTGGCCGACATGGCGGTGATCCGGCTCAGCAGATGATTGTTCTCGGCGGCGCTGAGGTAGGGGAGCAGCCCCTCGGCACTCCAGACGGTCGGCCGCCACGGGTCGAAACCGGCGGCACGCAGCGCCCCCGGCCAGTCGCCCCGGATGTCGGCCTCGACCTGGGTGTGCCCGCACCGGGGTTCGTCGCCCATCCGTGCGGCGATCCCGTCCTTGAACCGCAGGACGTCCCCACGGTCCACCTCGTACACCTCGCGGCCCGCGGGCCATGCCAGACGGTAGGCCCGGGAGTCCATGCCCGCGCCGAGCAGCACCACCTGGGGACAGTCCAAGGAGGCTGTCAGCATGGTGTCGTCGAAGAAGCGCGTGCGCAGGGCGACGAACTCGCGCAGGAAGGCCCAGGTGTCACCCGCGACCCCGCCCCCCGGCGTGCCCATCATGCGCAGTGTTCCTTTCACGTGCTCGGTGAGGACCACCGCGAACCGGTCCTCGAAGAGGCGGTCGGGACGACGGCTCTCGGCGCAACGCTCGAACGCCATGCTCAGTGCCGTCAGGCCGACGCCGGCAGGCAGGCCGGGCACGTCCGCCCTCCGGTCGTTCCCACTCGGATCCTGGCTCACGCAAGCTCCTTCCTCCGGTGCTCTCGGGCGGCCACCGCCCCGCCCGTCGCTTTCGGTGCACTGTGTGGGCACTCTGCGTAATATGTGGTGCGGGTGTCGAGTGACGCCAGTTGAGTGGCCACTATCGCCGGATAGCGACACCAACTAGCTTGTGGAAGATGAATTCCCACACGCTGGATCCCTTGGACCGGCAGCTGGTGCACGCTCTGCAGATCGACGGACGGGCTCCGTTCAGTCATGTCGCCGAGGTGCTCGACGTCTCCGACCAGACCGTGGCGCGGCGCTACCGCAAGCTGCGCGACTCGGGTGCGATGCGGGTCCTGGGACTGCCCGACGCGGGCCGCTTCGGGCACATCGAGTGGCTCGTACGGGTGCAGTGCACCCCGGACGCGTCGAGCAGTGTGGCCACCGCCCTGGCCAAGCGCGACGACACCTCGTGGGTGAGTCTCACCGCGGGGGGCACCGAGATCGTCTGCGTGACGCGCGCCCCGCACCGTGCCGACGGCGAATCCCTGCTGCTGCAGAAACTGCCCCGGACACCCCGAGTGGTGGCGGTGACCGCCCACTACATCCTGCACACCTATTCCGGCGGACCCACGGGCTGGCACGGCAAGGCCCAGGCGCTGACCGCGCGGCAGGCGAAGCTGCTGAGCCCCCGCCTTCCGCCCCCGCCACCGAGGCGGGAGCACGTGGAGATGCGGGACGGCGACGCCGGCCTGTTCGCCGCCCTGGCCGCCGACGGCCGGGCCGGGTACCCGGAGTTGGCGGCGTTCACCGGCTGGTCGGAGTCCACGGTCAAACGCCGTCTGGAGTACCTGAGGGACACCAGGGCGCTCTTCTTCGACGTGGAGATCGACTCGGTGCTCCTCGGGTACGAGGCGCAGGTCATGCTCTGGCTCGCGGTCCCGCCCACGGAGCTGGTGAACGTCGCCGCGGGGCTCGCCGGCCATCCGGAGGTGGTCTTCGCGGCGGCCACGACCGGCCCCACGAACCTGGTCGCCATCGTGGTGTGTCGGGACATCGACTCCTTCTACGACTACCTGACCACGCGTATCGGCGCGCTGGAGGCGGTGAGCCGGGTGGAGACGGCGCCCGTGATCAGCGCCGTCAAGCGGGCGGGACGCCTCCTGCCGAGCACCAGACATGGGAATCCGTCTCTCACGGGCCGCTGATGTCGATTCCGCTCACTTCGGAGTCCGTGTGTACGTCATCGTCGGCCCGCTCGCCAAGGTGGAGGGAGTCAGGGGGCTCATGGTGGCCCCACCAGCGGGGAAAGGAAGATCCCGTATGCGCAAGTGGTGGCCACTGGTGGCGATCTGCCTGGGCACCTTCATGCTCCTGGTCGACGTCACGATCGTGACGGTCGCGTTGCCCGACATGGCAACAGACCTCGGCACCACGCTCTCCGACCTGGAGTGGGTGGTGGACATCTACGCCCTGGCACTGGCGGCGTTGCTGCTCGGCGTCGGCTCGTCCGCCGACCGGACCGGACGCAAGGCGGTGTACGTCGTCGGGCTGGTGATCTTCGCGCTGGCCTCGCTGGTCTGCGCCGTCGCCCCCGACGCCGGTGTACTGATCGCGGCCAGGGCGGTGCAGGGAATCGGCGCGGCCGGCATGTTCGGCACGACGATCGCGCTCCTCGGCATGCACTACGAGCGCAAGGACCGCAACATCGCGTTCGCGGTCTGGGGAGCCACCAACGCCGTGGCCGCGGCGGCCGGTCCGGTGGTCGGCGGGGTACTCACCGAGTATCTCGACTGGCGGTGGATCTTCTTCGTCAACCTTCCGCTCAGCGTGCTCGCCGTGGTGATGAGCGTGCGCGTGCTGCACGAGGTCCGGCTCCCGGCGCGAGAGCGGGTCGACTGGATGGGCAGCGTCTCGTTCACGGTGGCCGCCGGAGCGCTGACCTATGGGCTGATCCGTGCCCACACCGACAGGTGGACGGCTCCGTTCACCCTGGCCCTGTTCGGCTTCGCCGCGCTCGCACTGATCGTCTTCCTCGTTGCCGAATCGCGTCACGACCACCCCATCCTCGACCTGTCCCTCTTCCGCAGGGCGTCGTTCACCGGCATCATGACCGCCGCGCTCTTCCTCCAGGCGGCGGCGTTCGCGTATCTGCTGTTCACCTCGCTGTGGCTGCAGTCGGTGCTCGGCTACGGGCCGGTGAAGGCGGGGCTCTACATTCTTCCCATGTGCGGTGCGGCGTTCGTGGCGTCCGCGCTCGCCGGACGCCTGGGTCCGTGGCCGCCCCGGCTCGCTGTCGGTATCGGGCTGCTGCTCATCGCGGCGGGCGCCGCGTTGCAGGCCGTACTCGACGCGGACTCCACGGGCAACACGGTCATGGTGGGACTCGTCGTGTCCGGACTGGGCGTCGGCGCCGCCACCCCCAGTCTGTCGGAGGCCGCGCTGGCCTCGGTGCCCGCGGAACGCGGCGGCATGGCGGGCGGCGCGGTCAACACCTTCCGGCAACTCGGCTTCGCCCTCGGGATCGCCGTGTTCGGCGCCATCTTCCAGGCACGCGTCGAGCACGTACTGCGGGGCGACGGCCGTGTGCCGGACCCCGAACAGGGAGCCGCCGCCCTGAGCGGCGGCCAGGCCCAGGCGGTCATCTCCTCCTCGCCGCCCGGCGAGCGCGACGCCGTCGGCCATCTGGTCCGCAGCGCTTTCGCCTCGGCGCTGAACACCACCCTCGTGGTGGCCGCGGCGGTCGCCGCGTTCGCAGCCCTGCTGGTCTTCGTGACAGTCCGGGGCGGTGCCCGCGACACCGGGGCCGAGGCGGACCCGACCGGGGAGGGCGCCCCGGAGCACGGACTCCCGGCCCAGGCGTCGCCCTGACCCGAGGCCGGGACACGGCGCACGGTCCGGGCACCGGGAGGGTCAACCCCCGTACCCACCGGTGACCGGAGCGTGTGCGAAAGGTGCGGCGGGCCCGTCCGGGCCCGCCGCACCGCTTCCGCGACAGCACGCCGGGCGCTCAGCCCAGACCCATCTGACCGAGCACCGCCGCTCCCAGCGCGGTACCGGGAACGCACAGGTCGCCCGGCAGCGCGAAGTGGTCCCGGCCGGCCACCACCAGGTCCCGCACCCGGCCCCGCCCGCACCGGTTCAGCGCATCGGCGAACTCCTGGTGCTGACGGGCGTACTCGCCGGTCTCCCGGTCACCGCGGGCCAGGATCACCAGGGGGGTGCGCAGGGGGAGGTGCTCCACCGGGCTGTGGGCCAGGACGGCGGCGTCGTCGAGGCCGACCGCCCGGTTGACGTAACTCAGCCGTACCGGCCGCAAGTCGTACACGCCGCTCATCAGGCAGACCCCGGCCACCTCCGGCCGCTGCACCCCGGAGACCGCGGGGGCCGACGAGAGGGCCGCCGCGATCAGGTGCGCGCCCGCCGAACTGCCGCTGGCGTACACGGCGTCCGGCCGGGATCCCAGTTCCCGGGCGTGCTCGCGGACCCAGCACAGCGCCCGGGCGACCTGCGCCACCATCTGCTCCATGGAGAAGACGGGTGCCAGCCCGTAACCCACCGCGATGAACGACGCACCGGCTCGGGTGACGGCGAGCGCGGCGTAGGCGGACTCCTCCTTGCTCGACTCCTGCCAGTGGCCGCCGTGCACGAAGACGTGCACCGGCACCCGTCCCCGGGAGCCGCCCGCGGCGCCCGGTGCGGGAAAGAAGTCCAGCTGCTCGCAGGGGTCCGGCCCGTAGGCGACATCGGTCTCGCAGGGGAGGACCGACCGGATCCGCGCGCTGTACCGCGCCTGCCGGCGCAGCACGTCGCGGAAACCGGGGGAGAGCGAACTCGGTGAGTACTCGCGGTCCAACGCCTCCTGGCTGAAGGTTCCGTACACAGGTACCGGCATGCGTCCTTGCTCCTTCTCTCTCCGGCCAAAGGGAACCGCAGCGGTTCACGCGGCGCGGTTTCCCGGGCCGGCGCCGCTGCCCGGAGTGGGGGCGGTCTCCAGCGGACCGAGCCCCAGAGCGCGGCTCAGTTCGAGCGCGGAGCGCGCGTAGTCCGAGGCGTCGTGGTGACGGCCGTCGGCGCGCGTCGCCACCGCGGCGGCGTGCAGCGCACGCGCCCGAGCCACCGCCAGGCCCGCCTGCTCGCAGGCGCGCACCGCGGCCAGTGCCTGACGGACCGCTTGCCGTCCGTCACCGACCGCCGCATGGGCCAGGGCAAGCCCCGTGCGGGCCTCACACGCGCCCCGCGCCTGGCCCAGGGCATGAGCCATGCGCAGGGCCCGGGTGTGGTGCCCGACCGCAGCCACCGGCTCGCCCTCGCTGAGCCTCGCCTCGCCCAGGGCGTTCAGCGCGTGCATACGCAACGTCGCGTCCGCGGCCGCCAGGGGCTGCTCAAGACGGGAGACGGCGCGCGCGGGATTCGCGAGGGCGACGTCCAGCCGTGCCAGGCCGACCAGCGCCGTCAATCGGTCCCGCAGACCGCTCGGCTCCTCCTCCGCCGCGACCACGGCCCTGGTGAAGAGCGTGCGGGCGGCAGCGCGGTTCCCCAGGTCGGCGGCTATCAGCCCCTGTTGCCCGAGGATCTCGGCCCGGGTGTGCGTGATCCCCAGCCTCTGGTCGTCCCGCAGCGCAAGGCACAGCTGCGTCTTGGCCGCGTCGAATGAGCCGAGGTCGTGCAGCGCCGACGCGAGGCTGCGCCGCACCGGGCCGACGACGTACTGCGCCTCCGTGTCGACGGCCAGGTGCAGTGCCCGGTGGAAGAAGTGCACGGACTCGGTCGTCCGGTTCTCCAGGCGCGCGGCGAGGCCGAGGCCGTGCAGGCCCATGATGCGGTAACGCGTGTCCCTCGCCTCCCGCAGCCCGGTCAGCGCGCGTTGGAGCTGCAGCCGCCCCCGGCCCGCCCGGCCGCGTCCCACCTCGGCGAGGCCGAGTCCGGTTCGCATCACCGCGACGGCGCGCCGGTCGCCCGCACGCAGCGCGGCCGCGTGTCCGGCCAGGGCGAAGCGCAGGGCATCCTCGTGGTGCCGCCGGTACCACAGGTAGTCGCGCAGCACGTCCGCCAGTTGCCACGCCGCCGCGTGCGGCCCTCGCACCGCCGCCGCCTCGGCCATCGCCAGCAGGGTCGGGCGTTCCGCATCCAGCCAGTCGGTGGCCGCCGCCGCGTTCTCGAAGACCGCGGGCGACACCTCTCCTCGCTCGTCGGGTTCCTGGCCCAGGCGGACCGGATCGGGGCAGCGGGCGGCGGCCGCGCTGGTGGCCGTGGCCCAGCACCAGCCGCGCAGCCGCTCGTACGCCGCCGCGCGCTCCTGGGCGCTGTCCTCGATACGGGAGCGCTCCGCCGCGTAGAGCCGCAGCAGGACCGGCAGGGACAGACGCCCGCGGCGAGAACGGCTCAGCAGGTGCAACGCGGTCAGTCGGTCCAGATGGCGGTCGGAGTCCTCCGGGGCGAGGCCGGCCAGGGCCCGCGCCGTCGAGGGGCTGAAGTCCGGGCCCGGGATCAGCGGAAGCAGGCGGAACAGCGCCGCGGCTGCGGGCCCCAGTTCCTGGTACGGAACCTCGAACGCGGCACGGACCGCGGTCCGGCGCCCGGCGCCCACGGCAAGCCGGGACAGCCGGTCGGGGCCGGTGAGGTCGGCCACCGACGCGCTCAGCGGGCGGTCGGGCCGGTCGGCCAGCCGGGTCGCCGCGATCCGCAGCGCCAGTGGCCGCCTTCCGCACAGCGCGGCGAGCTGACGCGCCGCCTCGGGTTCGGCGGCCACCCGGGCCCCGCCCAGCACCGTTTCGAGCATCGTCAGGGCAGCCGCGGGCGACAGGGCGTCCAGGGCGAAGGACCGTGTGCCGCACTCGGTCCCGAGCGCCGGAAGACTGGCGTAGGACGTGATCAGGACGGAGCACCCGGACGTTCCGGGCAGCAACGGCGTCACCTGCTCGGCGTCGGCGGCGTCGTCCAGGATCATCAGGACCCTGCGGTCCGCGAGCCGTGTCCGCAGCGCGGACGCTTTCTCCTCCAGTGTCCCGGGAACCGCGTCGGCGCCGCTCGCGGTGAGCAACTGCGCGAGGACGGCGCCGGGTTCACGGGCCCGGCCGTCCGCCTCGCGCAGCCGCACGTACCACTGGCCCTCGGGGAACAGGTGCCGGAGCCGGTGGCCGGTCCGCACCGCGAGTGCGGTCTTCCCGGTACCCGGTCCACCGCAGAGCACCACCACGGGCGGCGCCGGGAGGGTCCCGGCGGGCGCCGCCGCGGCAGCCACCTGATCGCACAACCGGTCGCGTCCGACGAGGGCCTGGTCGGGCGGCAACTGGCAGAGGACGTGCCAGGCGCCGCCCCCGCTCTCGTGAGATCCCGGTGCGGCGGCCGGGGCCCCGGCCGCCACGTCGAACAGGGCGGCCGAACCCGTCAGCACAGCCTGGTGCGTACGAACCAGGCTGTCCCCGGGACCGATGCCCAACTCGTCGTTGAGCCTTCCCTGCGCCTCCCGGTAGGCGGCCAGGGCCTCCGCCTGGCGGTCGCAGCGGTAGAGGGCCAGCATCAACTGACACCAGAACCGCTCACGGTAGGTGTTCCTCAGAGCCGTTTCCCGAAGCTCCGGCAGGATACGTGCGTGCCGTCCGAGCAGCAGCGACACCTCGAAATACCGTTCCGACGCCTGCAGGAAGCGTTCCCTCAGCGCCGGTACGGCGTCCCGGCACAGGACCTCGGAGGGCACGTCCACCAGAGCGGGACCGCGCCACAGCGACCGGGCGGCCGCCAGGAGCTCCGCCTCGGCCGGCAGGTCGGCCCGTCTGCGGGCGAGCACGGCCTCCTGGAGAGCCTGATCGAATCGCTGCAGGTCCGACGAGCCCGGGGGGAGGACCGCGCGGTATCCCTCCGGCACCGTCCGGATCAGTTCGTCCGCTTCCGGCGCCCCCAGCGACTTGCGCAGCCGGGTCATGTGAACGTGGAGCGCACCGCGGCCGTTCGAGGGGAGCTCCCCGTCCCACAGGTGGTCCACCAGTTCCCCGGTCGTGACCGTGCGACCGGCGGACACGAGCAGGGCGGCAAGCAGGGTGCGCTGCTTCGGCGCCCGGAGATGGACCTGGCGGTCACCGATCCGGATCTCCAGTGGACCCAGCAGACCGAATCGGCAGAGCGTCGTCTCGCGTTCCGCGGCACGCATGCTGTTCACCCCCCGTCCGCCGACCGTCAGGAGTGCAGGTGCCGGAGGTACTCGTGGACGCTGGGCAGTTCGTCGACCAGGCGGGCGGCCTCCGCCCGCACATGGGCGAGTTCCGCCCGGGCCGGGGCGGGATCGAGACCGGCGAGGGCGGGACGCGCGGCGGGAGGCTGGGCGCCCAGGCCGATGAGCATGATCTTCCAGTTGTAGCCCTCGAATCCGTGGAAGGGCTGGTAGATGCTGGTGTCCTCCGGCATCAGGGTCCGCCAGGCCTCGATTCGTTCGGCCATGCCGTCGGGGAGCGGCCGTGACTTGGCCGCCTTCCAGTACGGGGTGTCGTCGCGTGCGGCGCACCTGTAGTGCAGCACCAGGAACTCCTTGACGCCGTCGAGTACTTCGGCCATGCGGGCGTTGAAGGCCTTGGCCAGTCCGGGATCCCACCGGTCGTCCGGGAAGTGCCGCACCAACTGCTCGACGGCCTGCTGGATGAAGAAGATGCCCGTGGACTCGAGCGGTTCCACGAAGCCGCTGGACAGGCCGACGGCGACGCAGTTCTTGACCCAGGAGTTCCGATTGCGGCCGACCCGCATCCGGATGTGGTTCGCCTCCAGCTCGGGCTGGTCCGGGGCGGCGAACGCCCGGAGGGTCCGCTCGGCCCCCTCGGGGTCGCAGAACTCGTCCGAGTAGACATATCCGGTGCCGATCCGGCCGTACAGCGGGATGGTCCAGATCCACCCGGCATCCACGGCGGTGGCCGTGGTGTACGGCGCCAGGTCCTGTTCCTCGACGTCGACCGGGACCCGCAGTGCCACCGCCCGGTTGTTCGGCAGTACGTCCTCGTAGGAGAGGAACGGCTCGTTCAGCACCTGGTTGACCAGCATTCCGCGGAAGCCGGAGCAGTCCACGAAGAGTTGGCCCGCGATGTCCCCGTGTTCGCGAGTGGTGACGGCGGAGATCCAGCCCCGCTCGTCCTGGCGCACCTCGACCACGTCGTCGAGGATGTGGCGCACCCCGCGCGCGGTGCCGTAGTCCCGCAGGAAGTCCGCGAGCAGGCCGGCGTCGAAGTGGTAGGCGTACGGGAACTGGGCCCGCTGCTCGCCGATGTCGGCGACGGCGTGCGTGAGCCGGCTCGCGAACAGCGATCCGTCCATGAAACGCGGTGAGCGGTTGTTCTCACAGAGGGCCGGGATCAGCATGGTGGCGGTGTCGAAGGACTCCACGTCGCCGTCCAGGCGCAGCCACCACTCGTCGAGACTGAAGTCGTCCACCGAACGCAGCCGCTCGAACGGGTGGTAGAAGTGGGTGCCCGGCTTGCGCCAGTCCGCGTAGCGGATCGCCGACTTGTAGGAGGCCGCGCAGTGCGGCATCCAGTCCCGCTCCTGGAGGCCCAGATGGGCGAAGAAGTGGCGGATGGTACTGAAGGTCGCTTCGCCCACGCCCACGGTGCCGACCCGTGCCGACTCGACCAAGGTGATGTCCAGTCGGTCGCCGAAGGTCCTTTTCAGGTAGGTGGCGGTCATCCATCCCGCGGTGCCGCCACCGACGACGACGATGTTGCGGATCATGAGGTTCCTTCCTGTCAATGGGTCATGGAGAGGTTCGGCGACGAGGTGTCCCCGGTCGCACGCGAGCGGACGAACCGCTGGACGGCCGAGACGGCCGGGGAGGTCATCACCGTCGAGACCACCGCCATCACGACGAACACGGTGAACAGCGTGGGAGAGATGACGCCGAGGTCCAGGCCGACGTTGAGCACGATCAGTTCGGTGAGTCCGCGGCAGTTCATGAGGGCTCCGAGCAGCATCGAGTCCTCCCAGGGCAGACCGACGGAGCGAGCCGCCGCTGTGGTGCTGCCCCACTTCGCGACCACGGCGGCCACCAGCACGAGCAGACACCACAGCCACGTCCGCCAGCCGCCGGACAGCAGGCCGATCTCGGTCCGGAGCCCCGAGTAGACGAAGAAGAGGGGAAGCAGCAGCGTCTCGGTGACCGAGCGCACGCCGGCTGCCGCCCGCTCGACCGCGGGCCGGCGTGGGGTGATGACGCCGAGAAGGAAGGCGCCGAAGATCGCGTGGACGCCGATACGGTCGGTGGCCAGCGCACTCAGCAGGATCCCGACGAGCAGGACGGGCAGCACCGCCGCCTCCGGCAGGCGGGCGGTGCGTCCGTCCCGTTCCCCGCCACTCAGCAGCCGGGTCGCGGCAGGACGCACCACCAGCCACAGCAGGGCACAGAAGCCGATGGTGAGCAGCAGGACCCGCCCGACGCCCAGCAGTGAGGAATGCCGTGCGGTCGTCACCACGACCGCCAGCAGGCACCAGGCCGTCACATCCCCGATCGCGGCGCTGACCAGAGCCATGGACCCGGCGGTCGAGGAGCCCAGCCGCCGCTCCGCGACGATCCGTGCCAGTACGGGAAACGCCGTGATGCTCAGGGAGACGGCCACGAACAGGGCGAAGGGGGTGAAGTCCGTGTGCGCGGGCGCGAAGGGACCGTACAGCCCGAGGGCCAGGACGACTCCCGTCAGCATCGGCACGGCGACTCCGACATGGCTGACGACCAGCAGCGCGTGCCCCCGGCCGCGTACCCGGCGGAGGTCGAGTTCGTGGCCGACCAGGAACATGAAGAGGACCAGCCCCAGTTGGGCGAGCACGTTGATCGGTGGCATGAGCTCGTCGGGCAGCAGCCAGTGACGGGCGAAGGGCCACAGGAGACCGAGGACCGAGGGACCCAGCACGAGGCCCGCAAGGATCTCTCCGACGACCCCGGGCTGGGACATCCGCCGGCACAGGGCTGCGCAGCCCTGGCCGACGAGCAGGATCACCGGGAGCGCCAGGAGGAGCCTTCCGTAGACATCCGGTCCCGGGGCGGCCGCGGAGGACGTCCGGTCCCCGCCGGCGGCGTGGCCCCGTACGGCCAGGAGCAGGACGACGGCCACCGCCGGGAGGATCACGAGGGCGCCGTACAGGAACACGGCCCTGCCTCGGGAGCCGGTCTCCGGCGAAGTGTCTCGGGCGTCCCGGGTCCTCACGGTTGCCATCGCTCGCCCCCCGGCCAGGGGGCGTAACGGCGGAGCCCGTAGAGCAGCGGGTCGGGGTCGTCCACGCGCGCGACGCGGCGGACGTCGCCGAACACCACCGCGTGGTCGCCGACCGGCTGGATGCCGGCCACCGAGCAGTCGGCGATGGTGTGGGCCGCCGCGCACAAGTGCGGACCGCCCGCCTCGGCCGGAAGCTGCCACTCGGTCCGGGTGAACCGGTCCTCCGCCCCGGACGCGAAGAGCTCCGCGGTGGCCTGGGAGGCGTGCTGGAGCAGATTGAGGGCGAACGCTCCGGCCGTGCGCAGGGCCTGAAGGGTCGGGCTGCCGAGCCGCAGGCACACCAGCAGGGTGGGGGGTGCCAGGGCGACACTGGCGATGGACGTGCACGTCATGCCCCGCGGGTGGCCGTCGGCGTCGAGCGTGGTGAGGACGGCGACTCCGGTGGGGAAGCCGGCCATGAACGCGCGTAGATCAAGTGATGTCGTGTCGTGGGCGGTTTGCACGGACCGGGCCATGGGATTCCCCCGAATCGTCGGCGGCGGAGGTATGGCATTCACCTGTGGTGCAGGGAGCGCAGGATGTCGCGCGTCGCCGGCAGCTTGTCGAGCAGGTGCTGCTCACGCCGGCGAACGTCGCCGAAGACTGTCTCCACACTGTCCAGGGACGCGGACTTGTAGGTGAGTGAAGGCATGACACGATCCGGCAGGAATCCCAGCCCGGCGAAGATGCACCAGTAGTTGGTGTTGTTCCAGAAGTTCTTGTTCTCGACTTCGGAGTTGCCGTAGTAGACACGTTCGCCGGTGACCGACGAATTCACCGGGAGTCCCGCCCTGTACAGCTCTATCTTCTCCCGGATGTCATCTCCGAGGGGCAGTTCCTTGTTCGCCCGCCAGAATTCTGTGTCGTTCCGTGGGGAGAAGTAGAAGTGCGTCTGGATGAAGTCCCGCGTGAAGTCGAACATACTCTCGATCTCGCGATTGAAGTGGTTGACGAGAACCGGATCGAACCGCTTGTCGGGAAAATGCTTGGCGAGCTGGTAGACGGCGGAATAGATAAAGTAGATGCCGGTGGATTCCAAGGGCTCGACGAAGCACGAGGAGAGTCCGATGCTCACACAGTTCTTCACCCAGGCGCGACGGTTGCGGCCCACCCGGAACTTCACATGGTTGAACTCCGTCCTGGTCGGGTCGAGCCCCCAGAGGTCACAGAATTCCTTGGTCGCCGTGTCCTTCTCGATGAACTTGCTCGAATAGACGTAGCCCGATCCGAAGCGGGTCAGCATGGGGATCTTCCAGGTCCAGCCCGAGGACATGGCGATCGCAGAGGTGAACGGCTCGATGCCGTTCTTCTCGTCGTCGTGGGGCACGGCCGTGGCCACGGCGCTGTCGCACAGCAGGTGGTCGCTCATGTCGAGGAAGGGCTCGCCCAGCGCCTTGTTGATCAACAGCCCGCGGAATCCGGAGCAGTCGACGAACAAGTCGCCCCGCAGCTCCAGTCCGTCCTTGGTCAGCAGCGACTCGATATGGCCCCGCTCGTCGAGGACCACGTCGACGAGTTCGTCCTGGACGTGCCGGGTGCCCTGCTTCCGGGTCGCGAAGCGGCGCAGGTAGTCGGCGACGAGCTGGGCGTCGAAGTGCCACGCGTAGCCGGTGGCCGGCGTGCCGTCGGCGTACCAGGGGCCGCGCTTGGCGTCGAGGGCGGCCGCCTCCCCGAAGCACTCCCGGTCGAAGTCGGCGATCTGTTCGCCCTGCCGGCGCCTGAAGTCCCAGTAGTGGGACAGGGGAACGTGGTCGTGTTCCGGCAGGTTGGCGAAGTGGTGGTAGAAGTAGTCGGTGCCCCCGTCGAGATCCCGGGGCTCGGGGGATCCGTTTCCGGGAGTGCGCCAGTTCACGAACCTGATGCCGGTCTTGAAGCTCGCGTTGCATTCACGCATCCACTCCTGCTCGGGTATCCCGAGATAGTCGAAGAATGCGCTCTGCAGATTGGGGACGGTCGCTTCGCCGACACCTATTCTGGGAATGGTAGGAGCTTCGAGAAGAGTGATGTTCACTGTTCCCTGGAGCGCTTTTCCCAGATACGAAGCGGTCATCCAGCCGGCCGTTCCGCCCCCGAGGATGACCACGTCCTTGATGCGGATATCGTTCACGGTGCTCCCTTCGTTGAAACCTCGGACGGAATGATCCGGGTTTTCGGTCCACGACAGGGAACACCGTGCCTCGGTGGCCTATATTTTTTCTACACCCCCTCATGTCGGAGTGAGGGTCTGGCCCTGAAGGAAATCCTCCGGAAGTATCGGGCAACCCACCGGGTTCCCCGTGATCAGCCGAAGGGGCTCCGCCGGGCGAGTCCCGGATCGTGCTGTTCGCCCGCCGTGACGGCGGCGCGCAGTTCCCGCACGGCGGCGTACACATCCTGGTGCGTCAAGTACAGCGCGTTGAATCCGAAGCGCAGGAGGTCGGGGGGACGCATGTCGCCGATGACGCGGCGCCGCAGCAGCGCCTGGACCAGCCCGTAGGCATCCGGGTGGCGCAGTGCCACCTGGCTGCCGCGACGGGCTCCCCGGCGCGGTGTCACCACTGCGAACCCCCACTCCGCGAGCAGTTCGTCCACGCAGCCCATGAAGAATCCGGTGAGTGACAGGCTCTTCGTGCGGACCGCGTCCATCGAGACGCCCTCGTAGACGTCGAGGGCGGCCTGGAGGGCCACGGTCGACAGGACGGGCGGGGTACCGATCACTGCTCGGGCGACGCCGGGCGCGGGCCGGTAGGTTCCCGTGGTGGAGAAGGGCTCGGCGTGGCCCAACCAGCCGGTCAGCGGCTGATCCAGCCTGTCCTGGTGACGGGGGTTGACGTAGATGAACGCGGGTGCCCCGGGGCCGCCGTTCAGGTACTTGTAGGTGCAGCCCACGGCCAGGTCGACGTCGGCAGCGTCGAGTTCGAGCGGCAGGGCTCCCACCGCGTGGCAGAGGTCCCAGACCACGACCGCCCCGGCCCGGTGTGCGGCGGCGGTCACTTCGGCGATGTCCCACAGCTGTCCGGTCCGGTAGTCCACCGCTGGACAGGCGACCACGGCGACTTCGCCGCCCGAGACACGCAGGTGATCGCCGAACTCGGCCGCCGGTACCCGCCGGACCGTCAGGCCGAGGAGCCGGCCGACGGAGTCGGCGAGGTACTGGTCGGTGGGAAAGTGATCGACGTCGGTGAGCAGAACGCCCCGCCCCGGGCGCAACCGGGCAGCCGATGCGAGGGCGTTGAATATCTGCACGGAGGTGGAGTCTCCGACGACCGTGTTTCCGGTTCCGGCCCCGAGGAGACGGCCGATCCGGTCACCGAGTTCGAGTGGCAGGCGCATCCAGTCCGGCCACGAGCGCACCAGTCCCTCGCCCCACTGCCCGCGGACGGCGTCGTCCATGGCCCCCGGCACTCCGACGGGCACCGGGCCCAGCGAGTTGCCGTCGAGATAGGTGACCCCGTCGGGAAGCAGGAAGCGTTTGCGGGTGTGTGCCAGGGGGTCCTCGGCGTCGAGTTCTTCAGCCCGTGACAACAGCGTCGACATGGTTCGGTCCTCCGTGATCCGTGATGGTGACGCGGGCTCAAGAGAAGGGCGAGAGCGTCAGTACGGCTTCGTACGCCTCACTGAGGCAGGGGTGCACGGCCACCATGCGGGCGAACGCCGAGGCGGCGAGGTCCCAGCCCGAGGAACGGGCCTCGCGCAGGGGACGGGCGAGGTCCGGGACGTCCCGAACGGGCCGACGGAGGCGGTGGTCCCGGACGGGGTCCGGACCGGGAACGCCGCGCAGGGCCTCGGCACCGGACTTCTGTGTGTAGCGGTGCCAGCTCCCCGCCGTGCGACCGACGACGTCCCGCCATGCGTCGGCGCTGTCCTGAGCCTCCGCCTGCTCAACGGCGAACATCCGCACCACCGGGTGCATGCGATAGCGCAGCCACACCTCGGCCGTCGGCTTCCGTGCCTGGAGCAGCCTGGCGTCGACCAGTTCCTCCAAGGCGTCCTCCGCCTCCGGTCTGCTGATCTCCAGGGCACGAGCGGCCAGACTCACCGGTATGTCGGGAACGGGAAGCAGCGACAGCATGCGAAGAGCGGTCTTGGCCTGTGGCGACAGGGGCGAGTAACTCGCCCGGACGCTGGCCCGTAGATCGATGTTCGCGATGCACAACTCGTCCAGCGGTGGATGCGGGCCGTGGAGCAGGCGGCCTTCGAGTTTGGCCAGCGACCAGTGCGGCTTCGCCGTCAGACGTCCCGCGATCGCCCGCAGGGCCAGGGGCAGTCCGCCGCTCATGGCGGCGAGGCCGCAGGCCGCGTTCGGTTCCGCCGTGACCCTGCCTGCTCCGGCCACCCCGGCCAGGAGGCTGAGACTGGTGTCCAGTCGCAGGGGAGCCGCGTGCACGACATGGGCGCCCTCCAGCGTGTTGAAGCCCGAACGGCCGGTGATGACCACGCTGCTGCCGGACGCGGACGGCAGCAGCGGCCGCACCTGCCGCTCGTCGGAGGCGTTGTCGAGGAGCACCAGGGTCCTGTGGCCCGCCAGGAGGCTGCGGTACAGCTGGACGCGTTCGTCCATGGAGGAGAACGCGAGGTGCCCGGGCTCGCCCAGGGCCTGAAGAAAGAGTCCCATGACGTGGTAGGGGTCCTTGGGCGCCTCCGTGCCACCGAGGTCCATGTACAACTGGCCGTCGGGGAACCTGTCGTGGCTCGACCAGGCTGCCGAAACGGCGAGCGTGCTCTTTCCGATGCCGCCCATACCGGTCACCACGATCGGCGCGACTTTTCCGGTGTGCGCTCCCAGATACGCCTTCAGCTCGCTCCTCTGTTCTTCCCTGCCGACGAAATCAGGTATATCCGGAGGCAGCATTCGCGGCACGAAATCGGCGTGGCTCCGTACCTGGATGCGACGGGCGGGCGCGGAGGGAGCCGAAATCTTCGGATCTCCGGCGAGGATGGCCTGGAAAACGCTGTTGAGTGCGGAACTCGGATCCACTCCGAGTTCCTCGGAGAGAAAAGCGCGGCCGCGATGGTACTCGGTCAGTGCGTCGGCCTGCCGGTCCGACCTGAAAAGTGCCGTCATCAGTTGGGCGCGGAGCCGCTCGCGCCCCGGGTGTGCTTCGACCAGGTTGGTCAGCTCGCCGATGAGTTCCTGGTGCCGTCCCAGGGCGAGATCCGCCTCTATACGGCCTTCCACCGCGGCCATACGGGCTTCTTCGAGATGTGGCAACTCGTTCTGGCTGAGGAAGTCGGTCACATCCTCCAGCGCGGGACCCCGCCAGAGGGCCAGTGCCGCGGAAAGGTGCCTGGTCGCGGATTCATGACGGTTCGCTCGCAACTCGCGGTACCCGAGGCCGGCGAGACGGCCGAACTCCGTGGAGTCGAGAAGCGAGTCGTGGAGGCTGAGGCTGTACCCGGGCTTGCGGCGGGTGATCGAGGCGCCCGGGCCGACGAGTTTGCGCAGCCGGGACACGTAGCCGTACAGCTGCTGGTCGACCGTGGCCGGCTGTCTGGGGCCCCATGTCATGTCGCGCAGACGTGAGTCGGACACGACGCGGCCATTTTCCAGTAAGAGAGCGGCCAGTATCGTCTTCGGCTTTTTCCCGTCCAGGAGAACCGTTTGTTCTTCTGTTCTTATTTCGATCGGACCGAGAACGCGAAATTCCACCCGATTCCCACCTTCAGTGAAGTGAGCCCCCGTTTGTGCGGGCGTGAAGACTGCGTTACTTCAATGCGGAACAGGAAGTTCGACTTCCTTTGAATCGTGGATTCCGGAACGGAGTGTCAAGCAGCACTCCGGGGCGTCCTCGATCATGTTCTTCCGCCGCCTCCGGCATCATGCAGGAAGCTGGAGCGGCACACCATTGGAAGCCGAGAAATTGGTGGATTTCGACATGGCCGTTCCCCGTTCGGCGGCACCTCGCGTCAGGGGATGCGGGCCGTCCAGCGCGGGTCGGTGAACTTGGCCCCGGCCAGCTCTTCGGCGCGCGCCATTTCCCCGGGGGTGACGTGGCCGGTGGTGAGGCCGTAGCGGGCTCGGAAGGAGTCGAGCATGCGGTCGATGACGGTCTCGCGGCGGAGGCCGGTCTGGCGGCGGAGCGGATCGACCCGCTTCTTGGCGCTCCTCGTGCCCTTGTCGGACATCTTCTCCCGGCCGATGCGCAGCACCTCCAGCATCTTGTCCGCGTCGATGTCGTACGACATGGTCACGTGGTGCAGCACGGCGCCGGGGCCGCCGCCGGGGCCCACGACGCGCTTCTGGGCGGCGCCCGCGATCTTGCCCTGGTCGGTGGCGATGTCGTTCAGCGGCTGGTACCAGGCGCGGATGCCCATCTCGCCGAGGGCGCCCAGCACCCAGTCGTCGAGGTAGGCGTAGCTGTCCTGGAAGGAGAGGCCCTGCACCAGTGCCTCCGGCACCGACAGGGAGTAGGTGATGGTGTTGCCGGGCTCCACGAACATCGCGCCGCCGCCGGAGATCCGGCGCACCACCTCGATGCCGTGGCGGGCGGCGGCCTCGGCGTCCACCTCGTTGCGCAGGGACTGGAAGCTGCCGATGATGACCGCCGGTGAGCCCCACTCCCACACCCGCAGCGTCGGCGGGCGCCGGCCCGCCGCGACCTCGGCGGTCAGCACCTCGTCCAGTGCCATGTGCAGCGCGGGGGACTGGGGCCCCTCGTGGATCAGCTGCCAGTCGTAGTCCGTCCAGTCGGTGGCGTGCGCGAGGGCGCGGCGCACGGCGACGCCGACGCCTTCCGAGGTCAGCCCGTACATCACGGTGCCCTCGGGCAGCGCCGCGTCGATCCGCGCGGCCAGTCCCGCCGCGCCGGTGTCCGCCGGGGCGCCTTCGAGGGCGCGGTTCACGGCCTCCAGGGCCTCGTCCGGCTCCAGGAAGAAGTCGCCGGCCACGCGCACCTGCCGCAGTACGCCGCCCTCGGCCTCGACGTCCACCACGACCAGCTTGCCGCCGGGGATCTTGTATTCACCGTGCACCGTTTGCGCCTCCGTTCCGCACCCGGAGACAACAGCGGGCCCGTCCGGCGTGTTCCCGGCCCGGACGGGCCCCTGCGGTGGTCACCGGCCCCGGGCGTCCTCCCACTCCCGGGCCGGGGACCAGAGCCCGGTGCCGTCGGGACCGCCGCGGCCGCCCCGGCTCCAGGGATCGCCGTGTTCGCCGGGGCCGCCCGGTCCGCCGGACCAGGGCGGCCGGTGGTCGTGGTCCGTCCGCTGGAACCCGACCGTGTACGTCCGGCTGTGCTCGCCGTCGGCGGAGGTCACCGTGACGGTCCGGGCGGTGAAGCCGGGACGCGAGGACGACACGGTCCGGCTGCCGTCGGTGACCTTCACCCGGGCACCGGACTCGGCCGCCACCGCGCCCACGGCCGGGATCCTCCCGTGCTTCGGCCAGTCCATGACGTACGTGCCCACCCCGGGATCGAACCCGTCGAGGGGAACGCCTCCCACGGTGAGCGCCGAGGCGTCGGCGACAGCGGCCCGCGTGGCGTCCGGGAAGTTGGTCACCGTGACCGACCCGTCGGCGCCGACGGTGACGTCCGCCGCCATCGCCGCCGCCAGGTTGATCCGCTGCCAGCTCGGCCCGCCGGTACCGGTGAGGTCGAGGGGCAGGCCGGAGTCCGTCGCGGTCTGCTCGACGACCTGGGTCCGCTGCTCCTCGGTGAGGTCGGGGAAGGCCGTGATCAGCAGCGCCGCCGCGTCGGACGGTGCCTGGAGGGCCTGGCCGGCCTCGCCGACCTGCGAGAACCCGTAGGACAGCCGCCGCGTGTAGAGGTCGACGGTCTCCGCCGTGCCCAGACCGGCGTAGGGAGCGCCCGCGCAGGCCGTGAGCGTGTCGCCGTAGCCCTCCTCCTCGCACCGCGCCAGCAGCACGTTCTCGATCTCCGTGTGGGCCTGTTGCAGCAGCTTGCCGAACGCGGGGTCCGCCCAGCGGTGCGCCACGGTGGCCTGGGCGGTGATGCGGCCGCCCATGACGTCGAGCGGGTAGTGGAAGCCGAGGACGAGGCGGTTGTCCCCGTACTCGGAGGTGCGGGCGAGGATGGACGGCGCCAGGTCGGGCAGCAGCGTGGCGAGGATCGTCCCGGCCTCGTAGCCGCCGTAGGTGTGGCCGCTCGGATACGAACCCTGCTTCGCGAGGCCGTCGTACGAGCTGTCCTCGGACTCGTAGATGCGGCCGCCGTCGCCGGCGAAGCCGAGCCGGACGTAGGGGCGCAGGTAGTTCCAGCGGTTCTTCGCCGCGTCATGGGTGTCGAGGTTCTCGGCGACACGGGAGAACAGCGCGCTCGTCTTGGGCAGTTGCCCTTCCTTCAGGGCTTCGCCGTAGATCGGGCCCAGGCGGGAGCCCAGGCCGTCGGCCATGGTGACGGTGGCGCTGTTCGAGGCGTCCACCTCGGCGCGGTCGACCTGCTTCTGCGTGGCCGCGTTGTTGACGGCGACGGTGATCTCGTCGTTCTCGGCGCCGAGTTCACTGCCCTCGGGCAGTTCGCCGTTGGCGCCGAGGGTGCCGGGGCCGAGGTCGTCGAAACCGCTGAGCAGGTTGGTGAAGTAGTCGCCGCCGTCGCCGGTCCGCGGCCACTCGTCCGACGGGTAGGCGGCGTCCAGCACGTCGTCCGGGAACGGGGCCGGCTCGTAGTCCGCCGGATCGGAGGCTGCCGCGGTCCCGGTGCCCGTCCCGGTGCCCGTCGCGGTCCCGGTGTCCGCCGTGGCCGCGGCCTTCGGCGCGGGGTCGGCCGAGGTACCGGCGAGGGTGCGGGCGGTGACGGTGGCGGTGTGCGCCTTCGCCCCGCCCGCGGTGGTGAGCAGCGCCGAGTCCGTGGTGCCCGACACGTGCGCGGTGGTTCCGTCGTCGAGGGCCACGGTGTAGCCGAGGACGGGGAATCCGCCGTCGCCCGCCGGCCGCCAGGTCACCCGGACCCGCTTGCCGTCGGTGACCACGCCGGTGACGGTCGGGGGCTGGGGCCGGTTGTCGCCGGTGACGACCGGCCGGGTCGGGGCGCTGGGGGCCGAGTCGCCGAGCGCGTTCACCGCGCGGACGCGCGCCGTGTGCGACGTGCCGTCCGCCAGCAGGGTGAACACCGTGCTGCGGCTCGCCGGGTCGGCGATCTCGACCTGGCGGCCGCCGCCGAGGGTGACCTCGTAGCCGGTGACCGGCGAACCGCCGTCGTCCTCGGGCGCGGACCAGGTGACCTGCACGCTCGTGCCGGACGCGGTCGCCGACACGGCGCCGGGCGCGGCCGGCACCGTCCTGTGCTTCGTCCTGAGCGCCGACATGGCCCTGTCGAGGGACGTGTACCGCGCCGTGAGGGTGGCGTCCGACGCGGCGTCGTCCGCGACGGTCTCCTTCGCGGCGGTGAGCGCGGTGGTGAACGCCTTCCAGGAGGCGTCCGTGTAGCGCTCGTCGGCGCGGGCGGAGGCGGTGGCGACCAGGTTCTCCAGTTTCAGCCGGGGGAGGGGGACCAGCTGGTTGGCGGCGAGGGTGAGGCCGCGCGTCTGCAGGTCCGCCTCCAGCTGGGTGGCGTCGCCGGCGTTTAGCAGGGCGCGGGCGGCGGCGAGTTCGCGCGCGAACACCCCGAAGTCGATCGTGCCGTACCGGTCCTTGTGCTCGGCCAGGCCCCCGTACTGCTCCACCGCCTTGCGCAGGGCCGACAGGTCCGTCTCTGCGGGTGCCTCGACGTGGTCGAAGGCGACCCGGCCGAGGTTGGCGACGTAGGGGTGCGAGGAGTCCGCGTTCGTCGTCAGCCGCAGGTGCACGGAGTGCGTCCCGGTGATCGCCTCCGGCAGCGTCAGACTGGTGGTCCCGCCCGACGACCAGGAGCTTCCGGTGACGGGCAGCGGGACGGTCGCGTCCGGGGTGCCAGGGGCGTCCGCGTCGAAGGAGTCCAGGTGGACCTGGACGGCGGAACCGGTGCCGCAGCGGGCGGAGTTGTTGACGTAGGTGAACGTGACGGTGTTCTTCGGCTCGGTGCCGAAGTCGATGTCTCCGTAGTCGAGCCAGGCGCCGTCGTAGGTGCCGCCGAGGCTGGTGGCGGAGCCCGCCCCGTCCCAGGTGGCCGGCTCGCTCTTGAGCCCGCCGCCGCTGCTCGCCCCGAACGCCGTGGCGTCGAACACCACCGGGGCGTCCGTCTCCCGCGTCAGGGTGAGCGAGTAGACGTTGGCCACGTAGGGCTGGGCGTCGGTCTGGGTGCCGGAGACGAAGGCGGCGTACACGTCCTGGGCGCCGCCGAAGGTCTCCGGGTCGAGCCGCACGCTCGTGGTGGCGACGGTGCCCCAGCCCGAGCCGGTGTACTCCAGGGGGACGTCCACGGCGGCCGGGCCGTCCCTGCCGCCCAGGCGCAGCTCGATGTGCGAGTCCGAGGCCGCGCGGGAGCGGGGCTTGTCGTAGCTGACGGTGACGGTGTCGGCGCCGTCCCCGAGGCCGGTGCCCCGCCACTCGGCCCAGGCGCCGTTCGTCACGTTCTCGAAGACGCCGTTGCTGAGCTTGAGCGGGAGCGAACCGTCGCCGGTCGCCGTGGTGTTGGCCGTGGTGAGGGTGGCGAGGGTCGTGACCGGGGAGGACGAGGCGGGCTCGGCGGGCGAGAACTGGTACCAGTCGAAGTTCGACACCCACTGCTGTCCCGACGGCGCGTGGAAGACGAACGTCGCGGTCGGCGCCTCCAGCAGGGCCTGCGGGTCGGTGACGGCCGCCTGCACCGTGGTGTAGTACTGCCAGCCGCCGGTCCCGGGCAGGGAGACGGTGGCGACGACGGGTCCTTCGGCGTCCCCGGCGTGGATGTCGACGCTGCTCGGTTCCGCCTCCGGCGCCTGTGCGTTGGCGTAGCGCACGGAGACGCCGCGCGGGGCGACTCCGCCGAAGTCGAGGTTCGTGTACTGCTCCCAGGCCCCCTCGGTGACGCCGCCGAGGTCGCCGTCCGAGTGGTACGCCTCCTTCACGAGGCTGGGGCCCTCCATGCTGTCGGGGTCCTCGGCCTGCAGGACGGCGTAACCGCCCTCGTCCAGGGTGAGCGCCTCGATGGCGGACTTCAGCGCGTCGTGCGCGGCCATGAGGGTGCCCGTGGCGGCGTCGGCGTCCGCGAGGGCGGTCCGCGCGCGTTCCAGCGCCGTCCGGAAGACACCGTAGGAGCCGTCGGAGTAGTTGCCCTCGCGCACCAGCGAGGCCTCCTCCACGAGGGCGCCCAGGCTCCCGCGGTGCACCGCGGCGGCCGAGACGACCAGCGGGTCGGTCACGGACACCCCGGCGCCGGTCACCGTCGAGGCCGGTACGCCGTGGGCGAAGGCCCGGTCGCGGAAGGTGAGTCCGAGACGGGCGTCGGTCTGCGTCGTTCCGGTGAGCCGCAGCGACGCCGTGCGTCTGCCGGTGACCCGCAGGTCGGCCTCGACGCCGTCCGGGAGACCGGTGACGCCCGCTGCGCCGCTCCGGGTGAGGCTGGTCCCCTCGTGTGCGGCGAACGACGCCTTCCCGGACAGCCGCAGCTCGATGTTCCCCTTGACGGTGCCGTCCGCGGCGGTGTCGACGCTGTCGGGGCGGGCGGACACCACGGTCGTGCCCCTGCCCGGCGCGGAGCCGTCGTCACCGTCGCCGGTGTCGGTGTTCAGCGAGTACGCGGGTTCGGTGCGGGCGCCCCAGGACGACGGCGCTGAGCCCATGTCGAACTTCAGGGTGCCGCCGGCGACGATCTGCGAGTAGTCCAGCCACGTGTTCGAGAACCGCTTGCCGTTCAGGCGGGCGCCCTGCACGTAGTAGTTGTCCGGGGAGACCCCGTCGGCCTCGACGGTGAACTCGGCGCCGCTCGCGTAGTGGACCGTCGTCGAGTCGAAGAACGGGCTGCCGATCTGGAACTGGCTGGAGCCCGCCGTCACCGGGAACAGCCCGAGGGCGGCGGCGACGAACATCGTCGACATGGTGCCGGCGTCGTTGTCCATGGTCGGCAGGAAGCCGTCCGGGGCGAGTTCGTACGCCTTGGTCTTGACCGGAGGCCTGAACTCGCCGCCGGAGCTGGGGGCTTCGCCCGTGGAGCCGGTCGCGATGTACCGGTTCCAGGTCTCACCGGTGTAGATGGCGCGGACCCACTTCTGCGTCAGGCTCGGCTCGCCGACGTAGTTGAAGAGGTACGGCGCCTGGAGGTCGATCTCGTTGGCGTTGGAGTGCAGCATGGTCGAGCCGTCGTCGGCGTCCGAGTCCTCGCCGAACATGTGCCGGATCGCGGCCCGGCCCGCCTTCTCGCCGCCCATGGCCTCGATGAGGCCGCCCATGTCGTACGCGTCGTACCAGTGGTACTGCCAGAGGGTGCCCTGGTAGAGCTTGGCCTCCTCGAACTTCTCGTAGTCGACGCCCTGCCAGGCGCCCTCGCCGTCGCGCGGGGTGAGCAGGCCGACCTCGGTGCCGTCGTCCGCGGTCCAGGCGCCGGGCTTGACGAGGTTGTCGGTCGCCATCGTCGCCTGCTCGCGCAGCTTCTTCGCGTCCGCGTCCTCACCGAGCGCGTCGGCGACGAGGGACAGCGCCCACTGGTCGTAGCCCCGCTGGACCGTCGTACCGGGGTCACCGGCGACGTACCCCTGCCGCAGCTCCGTGCCCGTGTAGTAGCCGGCGTACGACTTCATCGCCGGGTACGCCTCGTCGAGCCGGTCGAAGTCCTTGTACCCCTTCGACAGCGCGTCGGCGATCACCACGGGCAGGCGTTCCCAGCGCACGGTCGGCACCGAGTGGGTGAGGCTGCCGAGGCTCTTGCCGGTGGACCGCGCGTCGGCGAAGAGGATGACGGCGGACTGCACCATGTCCCGGTAGCCGGCCGGGTCGATGTAGGCGGTGACGGAGTACTTGCGGAAGTCGTCCCAGGTGGACCAGCCGTCGTAGTACGTGAAGCCGTTCGCCTTGTGCACCGCGCCGTCGACGCCGCGGTAGGTGCCGCTGGTGCTGGTGGCGTTCACCGGCAGCGCGTACATGCGGTAGAGGTGCGTGTAGAACTGCTTGGTGAGCGTCGAGTCCGGGTCGGCCTTCCGGGAGGCCTCGACCGCGACGGTGCCGAGCGTGCTGTTCCACTCCGCCTCCGTCTGCGCGCGCACCTCCTCGAAGCCGCGGCCCGCCACCTCGTTGTGCTGGTCGGTCGCGGCCTGCTCGGCGCTGATCGGCGACAGCGTGATGCGCAGTTCGACGTCGCCGCCGTCGGCCGGGTCGAAGCCGAGGACGGCGCCGGTGTCCGTGCCGTCCCGCGCCGTCGCGCCGCCGAGCGCGCCGTCGTCGCCCCAACTGCGCAGCGAGGTCACGGGGACGTTCGTGGTGGCGTAGTAGTACAGCCGGTACGAGGCGCCGTTGAACGACCCGGCGACGAGCCCGCTGATCGCGGTCGTCCCGTCCTTCAGCCTCGTCGCGTCCAGGGTCGAGCGGGTACGGCTGGTGAAGTTGTTGGCGAGGTCCAGGACCAGCTGGGGCCGGGCTCCGTCGGGGAAGGCGTACCGTTCGAGCGCCGTGCGGGTCGTCGCGGTCATCTCGGCGTCGATGGTGCCGGCGTCCGACCCGAGGCCCACCCGGTAGGAGCCGGGCGACGCGCTCTCGTCGTCGTGGCTGTAGGGGTGCGCGTAGGTGCTCGTCGCCGGGCGCTTGTCGTACTGCTCCGAGGTCGGGACGACCAGCAGGTCGCCGCCGCCGCCCGAACCGCCCACGCCGTCCAGGTTCGTGGCGGTGAACCCGGCTATGTGGTCCTCGTTGTAGTCGTAGCCCGAGTGGTTGCGGTCCGGCACGGTCATCGGGTTGACCTTGGCGAGGCTGTGCGGTGCCTGGGCGCCGGGGAGGTCGTTGCCGTCGTCACCGGCGGTGGACACGAAGGGGTCGACGAGCTTCGTGTAGTCCGTCCCGCCGGACGCCTCACCGGACGCGGAGGCCGGTGCCGAGGGGGCGGCCGCGGCGGTGCCGCCGGTCGTCAGCGCGCCGAGGCCGAGGGCTCCGGCGAGCACGGCGGCGACCGCGGCACGCAGGGCGCGGGTCCCGGCCGCCGCCCGTGCCGGCGGTCTCTTGGATCTGTCAGGCATGACGAGTACGACCCTCTCCGTGTGAGAGCAGTGGACCTGTGGACAACGTTGTCAGTCTCCATCCGGGGCGGACGCACCGGATGAACGCCTCCGCCATCACACAGGGAGAAGTCATACAACGGGGAAACAGGGTTCGTACAGAGGGTGCGGCGGACGGCGGTGCGTGCGGACCCGGCCGGCCGTGGAGGCCGCGGGCAGCGGCCAACGGGGTTACGGCGCGGCGTCCTTGAGGACCCGTTCGAGCGCTGCCCGGCCCGCTGGGCCCCACGCCGGCTTGCCTCCGGGCAGGCCCCGGTCGCCGTTCAGGCCCATCAGCATGAGGAACAGGCTCTGCAGCACGGCCAGTCCGCGGGCGCGCCGGACGGTCGCCCGGTCCGCGCGCGCGTACGCGTCGAAGAACCGGCCGGCGCCGCCCGCGGGCAGAAGCACCCACGCGGCCGTGAGGTCCCAGGCGGGATCGCCCGCGAACAGGGTGTCGAAGTCGATCACGCCCGTGAGCGTTCCGCCCGCGCCGACGGCGTTCGCCGGATGGAGGTCGCCGTGCACCCACAGGGGCGGACCCTCCCACCCCGGAGCCGCGACGGCGTCGTCCCAGACGGCCCGTACGGCGTCCATGTCGCCCTCGGGGGCGACGGCGTCGAAGAAGCGCGCGAAGCCGTCCCCGCACTCCTTGGGGTGGCCGCCGCGGTCCGAGGAGGCCGGTGCGCCGGCGGGCGCCGGTACGTGGAGGGCCCTGAGGAAGTCCGCCAGCACGTCGGCCGCGTGGGCGCCGCGGGTGACGGGGGAGAGGTCCAGCGGCGTGCCGGGAACCCACGTCATGACGGTCCAGTGCTTGGGGAAGCGCGCCGACGGTTCGCCGGACCGTACCGGGACCGGTACCGGGAGCGGCAGGCCCGGGGCCAGTACGGGCAGCCACCGCCGCTCCTTGAGCAGGAGCTCCGGAGTGGGGTCCATGCGCTGCATGCGCACGGCCAAGTCGTCCCCGAGGCGCCACATCTGATTGCCCCAGCCGCCCGCCACCTCGCGTACGGCGAGCCCGGCGAGGTCGGGATGCTGCTCCCGCAGCAGCTCGCGGACCAGGTCCGCGGTGATCTCGAACTCGCAGTCGGCCATGCGACGTCACAGTACGCGGGAGCGACCGTGTTCACGGTGCGCGGGAGCGACTGTCTTCATGGGGCGTGGGAGTGACCGTCTTCATGGGGCGCGGGAGTGACCGTCTTCTGTGTTGAGTCCCGAAATGCGCGCACCCTGTGCAGTTTTTGTCTGATCAAGATTTGAACTGATCACAAGAAGGTCACTATGGTCTGGGCTGGCACCCCACTCGGGGATCACCCACAAGGGGTGATCGGTGGAGGGGCACCCGTCGGTCCTGAGCGACAGGCGGCTGGAGGAGAAGGAGACCGCCCGCGTGGCCTCCCACCGTCGGCCCAAGCAGCCGAGCCGTGCCCGGGTGACCGTGATCACCGCAACCGCCGCCGCAGCCGTGGCACTCACCTCCCAGGCGGCCAACGCCGCCCCGAGCGAGAAGCCGAGCAAGGACGAGGTCAAGTCCAAGGTCGACAAGCTCTACGAGGAGGCCGAGCGGGCCACCGACAAGTACAACGGGGCCAAGGAGAAGCAGGACAAGCTCGAGGGCGAGGTCGAGGACCTCCAGGACGAGGTCGCCCGCGGGCAGGCCGAACTCAACGAGCTGCGCGACGGCCTCGGTTCGATGGCCAGCGCCCAGTACCGCTCCGGCGGCATCGACCCCTCCCTCCAGCTCTTCCTGTCCGCCGACCCGGACAACTACCTGGACAAGGCCTCCACCCTGGACCAGCTCAGCGTGCAGCAGGTCGCGGCGCTGGAGAAGATCCAGGGGAAGCAGCGCACCCTCGCGCAGCAGCGCAAGGAGGCCTCGGAGAAGCTGAGCGACCTCGCGGACACCCGCACCGAGCTCAAGAAGAAGAAGGAAAAGGTCCAGGGCAAGCTCGCCGAGGCGCAGAAGCTGCTCAACACGCTGACGGCACAGGAACGCCAGGAGATCGCCGACAAGGAGCAGCGCGCCAGCCGCTCGGCCAGCGACCGCGTCGACCTCGGCAACGAGGCCCCCGCCTCCGGACGCGGCGCCGCCGCCCTGGCCGCCGCGGCCACCCAGATCGGCAAGCCCTACGTCTCCGGCGGCACCGGCCCCAGCTCCTACGACTGCTCGGGCCTGACCCAGTGGGCCTACGCCCAGGCCGGCGTCCAGCTCACCCGGACGACCTACACCCAGCAGAACGACGGCACCAAGATCGGCCAGAGCCAGCTGGCCCCCGGCGACCTGGTCTTCTTCAACAGCCTCGGTCACGTGGGCCTGTACGCGGGCAACGGCCAGGTGCTCCACGCCCCCTACCCGGGCACCTCGGTGCGCTACGAATCCATGAGCACCATCGGCTCCTTCCAGTTCGGGGTGCGCGTCTGACGACCGCCCGCCGCCCCGGCCACCGGGGCGGCGACCCGGCCGTCAGCCCACCGACTGGGTGCCGATGACCGAGAGCAGGCGCAGCCTGTCGTGGCTCTCGGAGCCGGGGTCCGCGGTGTAGACGAGCAGATGGTGCGACTGGTCGGGGTCGAGCAGCGACTGGCAGTTCAGTTCCAGGTGCCCGACCTCGGGGTGCACGAAGTGCTTGACCCTGCCCGGGCGGACGCCCACCTCGTGCGCGTCCCACAGGCGGCCGAACTCCTCGCTGCGCTCCAGGAGCAGCTCGGCGTAGTGGGCCGCCCTGGAGTCCGGGCCCCGCAGCGTGGCGACCTGGCGCAGCCCGGACGTGAACATGCGGGACATCAGGTCGTGGTCCTCGGGCGCGTACAGCGCGCGGGTGGCCGGGAGGGTGAACCAGCGGTAGCCGATGCTGCGTTCGGGCCCGGTGAACCGCGTGGTGTCGCCGGTCAGCGCGACGCCGAGCGGTGTCTGGCGCAGGGTCTCCCCGAGTTCGGTGACGATCTCGGCGGGGGTGTCGGCCAGGCGGTCCAGGATGCGCAGCAGGCCGGGGCCGACGTGTTCGCCGACCGTGCCGCGGACGGGCGGGCTGTGCCCGGCCAGCCGGAAGAGGTGGTCGCGCTCGTCCAGGGACAGGTGCAGGCCCTGTGCGATCGAGGCGATCATCTGCTCGGAGGGCTGCGGGCCGCGCTCCCGCTCCAGCCGCGCGTAGTAGTCGGTCGACATGTGGCACAGCGCCGCGACCTCCTCCCGCCGCAGCCCCCTTGTCCTGCGGCGCTGCCCCCGTGGCAGCCCGACGTCCTCGGGCTGCAGCAGCTCCCGCCGGCGCCGCAGGAACGCGGCCAGTCCGCTCCGGTCGATCTCCATGGGGTCCTCTCCTCGTGCCGTCCCCCTTTCTACCGCCGCGGCGGCCGCGCAGCCACGGACGGCCGATCCCCCTCTGGCGCCCCCGAGGTGCTGCGGCGCTCCGCGCAAAAGGCCATTGACCTGTGCAAACGACGAAACGACGCCGAGCCCCGGCCCCGCTATCAGGGGATCGGCAGGCCCTGCACAGCCCCGGTGGACTCCGTCACGGTGGAGGCAACGACGCCACGAGGGAGCGACACCATGCCACGCACCGACTTCGACATCACCGTCCCCGACCAGTCCGGCAAGCGCGCGGTCGTCACCGGAGCGAGCGACGGCATCGGACTCGGCATCGCCACCCGGCTCGCCGCCGCGGGGGCCGAGGTGGTCCTGCCGGTCCGCAACCCGCGCAAGGGCGAGGCGGCGCTCGAAGCGATCCGCGGGCAGGTCCCCGACGCGGACGTCTCCTTGCGCACGCTGGACCTGTCCTCGCTCGACTCGGTGGCGGCGCTGGGCAGGACCCTGCTGGCCGAGGACCGCCCCGTCCACCTGCTCGTCAACAACGCCGGAGTCATGACGCCGCCCGAGCGCCAGACGACCGCCGACGGGTTCGAGCTGCAGCTCGGCACCAACCACCTCGGCCACTTCGCCCTCGTCGCCCACCTGCTGCCGCTGCTGCGGGCCGGCCGGGCGCGCGTGACGTCGCAGATCAGCGTCGCGGCGAACCAGGGCGCCATCAACTGGGACGACCTGAACTGGGAACGCTTCTACGACGGCAGGCGCGCCTACAGCCAGTCGAAGATCGCGTTCGGGCTCTTCGGCCTGGAACTCGACCGCCGCAGCGCGGCCGCCGGCTGGGGCATCACCAGCAACCTGTCCCACCCGGGCGTCGCCCCGACCAGCCTGCTCGCCGCCCGCCCGGAGCTGGGCCGCGACAAGGACACCATGGGCGTACGCCTCATCCGCGCCCTGTCCGCCCGCGGCATCCTCCTCGGCACGGTCCGCACCGCACAGCTCCCCGCCCTGTACGCCGCCACGTCGCCCGAGGCGGAGGGCGGGGCGCTGTACGGCCCGGGCGGCCCGGGCCACCTGGGCGGCCCGCCCGCGCACCAGAAGCTCTACACCCGCCTGCACGGCACGGACGAGGCCCGCAGGGTGTGGGAGCGCTCGGAGGAGCTGACGGGGGCGCGCGTCGCCGTCTGACGGGCGCCGGCACCAAGGGGCAGGCCCGGGACTCCGAAGCTTCCGACGTCCCGGACGCTCGGGGGAGGAGGGGGAGAACCGCCGCGCCGCTCACCGAAGCCGGACGAACCGTCCGGCGCGTGCAGACGACCAACGGGCCGGGTCCTTTGGGTAAGGGCCGGTAGGCAGCCGTTCCGCCCGTTGCCCGGGCCTGCGCCTCGAAGGCCCACAAGGCTCCCGGCCGCATCGCGCTCAGGCCAGTGGCAGCGTTTCGGTCTTGCGGAGCTGGTCGATCACGCTCGCCAGCTGAGCCTCGGCTGCCGTGTCGGCGGCGGTGGGATCACCCGCGGTGACGGCGTCGATGATGGCCAGGAGCTGGGGGAGTGCTTCCTGCGGGCGTCCCGTCCTCAGTGCGAGACGGAACTGGAAACGGACCATCTGTACGTTGAGCCGCTCGAGTTGGCGTGCGGCGATGGTCTGGCCACTGAATTCGATGACGAGGTCGTGCAGCCTGCGGTTGAGGGCGGAGTAGGTGTGGAACTCCTCCTCGGCCACCGCGGCACGAAGTTGCACGCCGACCTCGACCAGCTCGGCACGCTGCTCCTCGGTCGCCCGCTCGGCTGCTTTGCGTGCGCACAGGCGTTCCAGCGCGGAGCGGCATTCGGTGATCTGAATGGCCTCGTCGACCGAGATGACCCTGATGCTGGCACCGCGGTTGGGCACCAGCTCCACCAGGTCGTCGGAGGCCAGGTCGAAGAGGGCCTCGCGCACGGAGCTGCGGGTCACGCCGAGCTGGTCGGCGAGGTCCTGCACCACGAGCCGCTGTCCCGGCAGCAGGTCGCCGGCCCACAGGGACTGCCGGATGTGCGTGCTGACGTGAAGCCGCGCGGCCGCCCCCTTCAACTGTGCGCTGGTCACGTGCTGCTGCTCCCTCGCTCCCGAACGGGCCATCGCCACGTGCCTGTGACAACGCGGCAGCGACCCTATCACCGACAAAATTTTCAGTGATTATTGCGCCGTAGTCGTGCTTGGTGCCCGTGGCGGTCCCCGACCCTGTCGCGAGCCGGGGGTGGTTGCCGGTGGATGCCGCCCGGTGTGCGGATCAGACATGTCTTCTCCTCGTCGCTCGCTCGTCCACTCGCTCCGTGCTGACGCTGTGACCCTGACGTGTGGCTCCACTTGCGACAGGATCACTGAAAATATTGTCACAAAAATTGTTGACGCTGACTCCAGGCCGCGATTAGCGTCCGACTGTGCGCACCCCCCCGGGGCCCCTGGCCGCGCCGGACGAGCTAAGGAGACGTGCGTTGATCATCGATTGCCACGGCCACTACACGACCGCGCCCGCAGCACTGGGCGAGTGGCGCGAGCGCCAGATACGGGCTCTGACCACCGAGGGCGAGGCTCCGAGCAACGCGGATCTGCGGATAGGCGACGACGAGATTCGGGAGACGATCGAGGCCAACCAACTACGTCTGATGGACGAGCGCGGAATCGACCTGACGGTCTTCTCCCCGCGCGCCTCGTTCATGGCGCACCACATCGGCGACTCCGCGGTCTCGGAGGCCTGGGCCCGAGTCTGCAACGACCTGTGCGCCCGTGTCGGCGCGTTGTTCCCCGAGCGGTTCGCGCCCGCCGCGATGCTGCCGCAGTCGCCCGGCGCGGGTCCGGCGGCCTGCGTCCCCGAACTGATCCGCGCGGTCGAGGAACTCGGCGCCGTCGCGGTCAACCTCAATCCCGACCCCTCCGGTGGCCGCTGGACCGCGCCACCGCTGACCGACCGCTCCTGGTATCCGCTCTACGAGAAGATCGTCGAGCTCGACGTCCCCGTGATGGTGCACGTGAGCACCAGTGAGAACCCTGCGTTCCACACCACCGGCGCCCACTACCTGAACGCCGACACCACCGCTGTCATGCAGCTGATCCAGGGTGATCTGTTCGCCGACTTCCCCACCCTGCGGCTGGTCATCCCGCACGGTGGCGGCGCGGTGCCCTACCACTGGGGACGCTTTCGCGGGCTGGCGCAGGCGCTGGGCAAGCCGGAGCTCACCGAGCATCTGCTGAACAACGTCTTCTTCGACACCTGCGTCTACCACCAACCCGGTATCGACCTGCTGCTCAAGGTGATGCCCCACGCCAACGTGCTCTTCGCCTCGGAGATGATCGGCGCGGTACGAGGCGTCGACCCGGACACCGGTCGGCACTTCGACGACACCCACCGCTATCTCGAGGCGGCGGGCCTCTCCCCGGCCGGTCTCACGGCCATCGAGGAGGGCAACGCCCGCACCGTGTATCCCCGGCTCGACTCGCGGCTGCGCCGGGCCGGCCGCTGAGCGCCGGCGTCGGCCTCGTAGCGGGTCCGAGGCCCACCCGAACACATATGACGGTCCGCAGTACCCGGGCCCGCCCTGTATCGACCGAAAGGACATGGCAATTTCATGGTGCTGATCGACAACCACACCCACGTCATCTCGACGGACACCGTGCGCTATCCGACCTCCCCGATCGGTGGGCGTCAGTCGCAGTGGTCGCAGACCCGCCCGGTGAACATCGACGGGCTCGTCCGTGCACTGGACGACGCCGAGATCGACAAGGCAGTGGTGGTACAGGCCTCGACGGTGTACGGCCACGACAACCGCTACGTCGTCGAGGCGGTCCGAACCCACCCCGACCGGTTCATCGGCGTGTACTCGATCGACGCCCCGGCCCCGGACGCCGTCGAGCGCATCAAGTACTGGCAGGGCCAGGGCCTCACCGGCTTCCGGCTGTTCACCACCGGTACCACGATGCCCGGTCAGGCGGACTGGCTGGGCCACCGGGACTCCTATCCCGCCTGGGCCTATGCCGAGGAGCAGGGCATCCCGGTCTGCCTGCAGATGACGATCCAGGGGTTGCCCGTACTGCGAGGTCTGCTGGAACGGTTCCCCGGTGTGCGGGTGCTGTTGGACCACTGCGCCCGCCCCGACCTGTCCGACGGCCGGCCCTATCGGCATGCCAAGGACCTGTTCGACATGGCGGGCCACCCGGGCGTTCACCTCAAGCTCACCCACCGGGCGCTGGGCGCGGCGCAGCGCGGAGCTTCCACCGCCGCCGATTTCCTGGCGGATCTGGTGGCGGCCTACGGGGCGAACCGTATCGCGTGGGGCTCCAACTTCCCCGCGGCAGAGGGCACACCCGCCGACCTCCTGGCACAGGCCCGTGAGGCGGCGTCGGACCTGTCGGCGGCCGACCAGGAGATGATCTTCGGCGGATCGACGGCCGCGTTCTACACCCCCGTCACGACCGTGGGAGGGCCCCGTGCCTGAACCGGCCGTGCTCCGTACCGTCTTGGGCGACCACCCGCACACGGCTCCGCTCAAGAACGGGGATGTCCACAGCGCACGCGTACGTCTGGACTTCCTTCCCGTCTCGCCCATCCACCGGGCCTTCGCGCCGATGGTGCGCGCCGAGGCGTACGACCTCTGCGAGCTGGCTGTCGTGACCGCTCTGCAGGCCGTCGCCCATCGCCGTCCCGTGGTGCTGCTGCCGGCAGTCGTGGCCGCCCGGTTCCAGCGAGGCTGTCTCATATCTCACGCCTCACGCCCGATCCGGCCGAAGGACCTCGCGGGCAGCCGCATCGGGGTGCGGTCCTACACGCAGACCACGGGCATGTGGGTGCGTGCCCATCTCGCGGAGGACTACGGTCTGGCGGCGCGAGACGTTCGATGGTGCACTCGTGAGGGCGCGCACGTGGCCGAGTACACCGACCCGGCGTTCGTCACCCGCCATCCGCACACCACGGGGCTCCTCGACATGTTGCGCGAGGGGCACGTCGACGCCGCCGTCCTCGGCAACGACTTGCCGCAGGGCGACGAGTTCGTGTCCGTCTTCCCCGACGCCGCCGCCCGTGACGAACTGTGGTGGCGGTGGCACGGCTACATGCCGATCAACCACATGGTGGCGGTGGCCGCCTCCACGTGCCGCGACGTTCCCTCCGCCGTACGCGAGAGCTATGCACTGCTGCGCCGCGCGCGCGACAGCGTCCAGCACCTCGACGGCGCGCCCCGTCCCACGATGTTCGGCTTCGAACGACTGCGGAAGCCGTTGGAAACAGTGATCGACGCCTGCCTCGCGCAGCAGCTGCTGCCGCGGCGGCTCAGCTTCGAAGAGGTCTTCGGACCAGCCCGGGAGGTGCTCGGCAAAGACGCCGCCTGACTCGCCTGTCGCCACCGGACATTCAACGGAGAAACCGGACCATGAGCGAAACCACTCCCACCGACGCCCCCGCCGAGGCGGGCGCGTCGGCACCGGGCGCAAGAAAACGCCCCCCGTTCTACCGCGACCTGGCGTTCCAGGTCCTCGCCGGAGTCGCGCTCGGCGTGCTCGTGGGCGCGTTGGCCCCCTCGGTCGGACAGCATGTGCAGTTCCTCGGTGACATCTTCATCCATCTGATCCAGATGGTCGTCGGCCTCATCATCTTCTGCACGGTGACGCACGGTATCGCCAGCGTGCGCGACCTGGGCAAGGTCGGCCGTATAGCGATCCGGTCCCTGGTCTACTTCGAGGTGGTCACCACGATCGCGCTCGTGATAGCCCTCGTCGTGGTCAACGTGCTCAAGCCCGGCTCGGGCATGCACATCGATCCGTCCTCCCTGCACGCCCCCTCCTCCGCCACCGAGCCGGCGAAGTCGGAGGGCTTCGACGACTTCCTCGTGAACTTGGTGCCGACCTCCGCGGTACAGGCTTTCGCTGAGAGCAGCATCCTCCAGATCCTGGTCTTCTCCGTGCTGTTCGCTTGTGGACTGGCTTCCGTGGGCGAGAAGGCGCAGCCGGTGCTCGACTTGGTCCACACGGTGCAGCAGGCCCTGTTCTGGATCATCCGCAAGGTGATGCGCATCGCCCCGGCGGCGGCCTTCGGCGCGATCGGCTACACCGTGTCCGAGTACGGTCTGGGGACGCTGCTGTCACTCGGTCGACTGGTGGCGGTGTTCTATCTCATCGTGGTGCTGTTCTTCGGGCTGGTGCTGTGGCCGGTGTCGCGGTACGCAGGGGTGAGCCTGCTGAAGCTGCTGCGCTACTTCCGTGCGGAACTGGTGCTGGTGCTCGGTACCAGTTCCTCGGAGAGCGTGTTTCCCCAGCTGACCGCCAAGCTCAAGAAGCTCGGCGTGGACGAACCCGTCGTGGGCCTCGTGCTGCCCACCGCCTACAGCTTCAACCACGACGGAACGTGCCTCTACTTCGCCGCAGTCAGCGTCTTCCTCGGCCAGGCCACCGGAGCAGACCTGAGCTGGACCGCCCAACTCGGGCTCCTGCTGGTACTGCTCCTCACGTCCAAGGGCGGTGCCGGGGTCTCCGGCTCCGCCATCGCCGTACTGGCACTGACGCTCAGCGCGACCGATACGATCCCTGTCAGCAGCATCGCACTGGTCCTCGGGGTACACAGCATCCTCTCGGCGGCCTTCGTCTTCACCAACATCGCCGGCAACTGCGTGGCCACCCTCGTCGTCGCCAGATGGGAGAAGGCGATCGACCGAGAACGACTCCGTACTGAACTCGACACCGGATACCGGACCGCCGCATAAGGCCGGAGAGGCCTGAGCCGGACCTGCCGTGGCGCTCGTCCCCACCTGGGTGATCCTCCGCGAGCAGTCAGCGCAAAGCCTGATCACGGCAGTTCCCGGGTGCACTGCTCAATACCCGCCGCTGCCTCTCCCTCGGCGGCCTACGATCACCGATCGCGTGCGAGAGTGCCCCGCGCCGCACCTCGACCACACCGGCTCAGGCAGCACGGACCGTGTCCGGCACCGGGGGGCTCGCCCGACCCTCGCCGAAGGGGTTTCCTGGTGGCCACTCGTCAGACCCTCCCCAGCCGCCGTCCTGAGCGCCTATGGTGCAGGCCGGTACACCCGAACAGTGAGGTGAGAGTCCCCGTGTTCACCACCCGTCCCACCCTCCAGGGCACCTTCGGGATGGTGTCCTCCACCCACTGGCTGGCCTCGCAGTCGGCCATGGCCGTACTGGAGGACGGGGGCAACGCCTACGACGCCGCCGTGGCCGGTGCCTTCGTGCTGCACGTCGTCGAGCCGCACCTCAACGGCCCCGCCGGGGAGGCGCCGATCCTGCTCGCGCCGGCCGGCGGCGAGGTGCGGGTGCTGTGCGGGCAGGGCGTGGCGCCGGCCGGGGCGACGGTGGCGCACTACCGGGGGCTCGGTCTCGACCTCGTCCCCGGCACCGGCCCGCTCGCCGCCGCCGTGCCCGGTGCCTTCGACGCCTGGCTGCTCCTGCTGCGCGACCACGGCACGAAGCCGCTGGCCGACGTGCTGAAGTACGCCGTCGGCTACGCCGAGGACGGGCACCCGCCCGTGGAGCGCTTCGCGGAGACCGTCGCGACCGTCCGGGAGCTGTTCGAGACCGAGTGGACGTCCTCCGCCGAGGTCTATTTGCCGGACGGCCGCCCGCCCCGCCCCGGCGCGCTGTTCCGCAACCCCGCCCTCGCCGCGACCTGGCGGCGGCTGCTCGCCGAGGCCGCCGGCGCGGGGGACCGGGAGGCGGAGATCGACGCGGCGCGGGAGATCTGGCGCTCCGGGTTCGTCGCCGAGGCCCTCGTCCGGCAGGCCGGGCGGCCCACCCTGGACACCAGCGGAGAACGCCGTACCGGCACCCTGACCGCCGACGACCTCGCCGGCTGGTCCGCGCACTACGAGGCGCCGGCGACGTACGACTGGAACGGCTGGACCCTGTGCAAGGCCGGGCCCTGGAGCCAGGGCCCGGCGCTGCTCCAGCAGTTGGCGCTGCTCCCGCCCGAACTGCCCGCCCACGGCTCCGCCGACTACGTCCACCTGCTCGTCGAGGGCTGCAAGCTCGCCATGGCCGACCGCGAGGCCTGGTACGGCGACGCGCACGGCGCGGACGAGGTGCCGCTCGACGACCTGCTGTCGCCCGAGTACAACGCGCAGCGGCGGGCGCTCGTCGGCGACCGGGCCTCCTTCGAGTTGCGGCCCGGCGCGCCGGGCGGGCGGGCCCCGCGCATCAGTGCCCGCGCGCGCGTGGCGGCCGTGGAGGCCGAGGGCTTCGACGCGCTGGGGGTCGGGGAGCCGACCGTCGCCAAGAGCCCCACCTCCCCGGTGCCCGGCGAGCCGGACGTCTCGGCCGACGGCGGCACCCGCGGCGACACCTGCCACCTCGACATCGTGGACCGCTGGGGCAACATGCTCTCCGCCACGCCCAGCGGCGGCTGGCTGCAGTCCAACCCGGTCGTGCCCGAGCTGGGTTTTCCGCTCGGCACCCGCCTGCAGATGACCTGGCTGGAGGAGGGCCTGCCGAACTCGCTCACGCCCGGCCGCCGCCCCCGCACCACGCTCACGCCGTCGCTCGCGCTGCGGGACGGGGTGCCCGTCATGGCGTTCGGCACGCCCGGCGGCGACCAGCAGGACCAGTGGCAGCTGCACTTCTTCCTGGCGGTCGCCCTGCGCGCACGGGTCCGGGGCGGCCTCGACCTGCAGGGCGCGATCGACGCGCCGAACTGGCACAACGACAGCTTCCCCGGCTCCTTCTTCCCGCGCGGCATGCGGGCGGGCAGCGTCACCGTGGAGTCCCGTGTGCCGGAAGGGGTCGTCGAGGAGCTGCGCCGCCGCGGGCACGACGTCACGGTGGGCGACGCCTGGTCCGAGGGCCGGCTGTGCGCCGTCGCGCGGGACCCGGAGACGGGCGTCCTGTCGGCGGCGGCGAACCCGCGCGGCATGCAGGGGTACGCCGTCGGCCGCTGAACCCCGTGGCCCGCCCCCGCGGCCCCGCCGGGCCCCGCACCGGTTGTTCGTACCGATTCCACCCGGAGTACACCGGCCGGGTGGGGATTGTCAGTGGCGCGTGCTCTCATGGAGCCATGATCGAGACCAACGAAACCATCGACGAGTTTCTCGCCCGCCACGCCGGCGACGTGGAGGAGGCCGTCCGCAAGGCGGCCGCGCAGGAGATCATGCCGCGCCGCAGCAGGCTCGCGGCACACGAGATCGACCAGAAGACCGCCCCGCACGACCTGGTCACGGACGCCGACCGCAAGGCCGAGCTGTACCTCACCGAGGTCCTGGCCCGGCTGCTGCCCGGCTCGGTCGTGGTCGGCGAGGAGGCGGTGCACGCCAATCCCGCCTCCTACGAGGCGATACGCGGCGACGCCCCGGTGTGGATCGTCGACCCGGTCGACGGCACCCGCCAGTTCGTCCACGGCGACCCGGGCTTCTGCACCCTGGTGGCGCTCGCCTAGCACGGCGTGGTGCTCGCCTCCTGGACCTACGCCCCCGTCGACGACCGGTTCGCCACGGCGATCCGCGGCCGGGGCGCCCACCTGGACGGCGAGCGGCTGTACGCCGGACCGCCCGAGCCCGGCCGGGACCTGCGGGTCGCCACCTCCCACCCGGACTACACGACGGACGAGCAGAAGCGCGACCTGCTGGCCCTGCGCACCCCCGGCGTGGCGCCCCGCCCGTGCGGCTCGGCCGGTCTGGAGTACCTGGCGGTGGCCCTCGGCGAGTGCGACGCCACCGCGTTCTCGTGGGAGGCGGCCTGGGACCACGCGGCGGGCATCCTCCTGGTCGAGGAGGCCGGCGGCACCCACCTGACCCGCTCGGGCGAGCCCTTCCGCATCACCGGGGGCAACGACCTGCCGTTCACCGCGGCCCGTGACGCGGCCACCGCCCGCCGGGTGGCGGCGCTGCTGGCGGGCGAGGCGGGCGGGATCTGATCCGCCGGGCCGGTGCGGCGGGGCCCCGCGACCGCGGGCTGTCGGACCCCGGGCATATCCTGACCCGGAGTGGCCATCGGCTGACGAAGGGGTCCGAGGTGCCGTCGATGCTCGATGCGGTCGTAGTGGGAGCGGGACCGAACGGACTGACCGCTGCCGTGGAGCTGGCCCGCCGCGGCTTCTCGGTCGCCGTGTTCGAGGCCCGGGACACCGTGGGCGGCGGCGCTCGCACGGAGGAGCTGACCCTGCCGGGCTTCCGGCACGACCCGTGCTCCGCCGCGCACCCGCTCGGCATCAACTCCCCGGCCTTCCGTGCCCTCCCCCTGGAGCGGTACGGCCTGGAGTGGCTGCACGCGGGGCTGCCCATGGCGCACCCCTTCCCCGACGGCTCGGCCGCCGTGCTGTCCCGGTCGGTCGGCGAGACGGCCGCCTCCTTCGGGGCGCGCGACGCGGGGGCGTACCGGCGGCTGGTCGAGCGGTTCCTGCCCCGGTGGGACACCCTGGCCCGCGACTTCATGTCCCTGCCGCTGACCGCGCTGCCCCGCGACCCGGTCACCCTCGCCCGCTTCGGCCTGGTCGGCCTGCCGCCGTCGACGTGGCTGATGCGCCGCTTCCGCGACGAGAAGGCCAAGACCCTCTTCGCCGGGCTAGTCGCGCACGTCATGGCCCCGCTCGGCGGCTTCGCCACCGGCGCCATAGGCCTGGTCTTCGCGCTCGCCGCGCACGCCCGGGGCTGGCCCGTGGCCCGCGGCGGCTCCCAGTCCATCTCCGACGCCCTCACGGCGTACCTGAAGGACCTCGGCGGCACGGTCCACACCGACTACGAGGTCAAGCGCCTCGACGACCTGCCGCCCGCACGGGCGTACGTCTTCGACACCTCGCCGACGGCCCTGGCCCGCATCGCCGGTCTCGGCAACCACTACGCGGGGTACCGGTACGGACCCGGCGTCTTCAAGATCGACTACGCCCTCGACGGCCCCGTCCCGTGGACCGCGGAGGAGCCTCGCAGGGCGGGCACCGTGCAGATCGGCGCCGACAGCGCGGAGATCGGCGCCGCCCTGGACGCGGCCTACGGCACCGACCGCGCGCCCGAGCGGCCGTTCCTCATCACCGTGCAGCCCGGCGTCGCCGACCCCACCCGGGCACCGGCCGGCAAGCACGTCTTCTGGGCCTACGGCCACGTGCCCAACGGCTGGAGCGGCGACCTCACCGACGCCGTCGAACGCCAACTGGAGCGCTTCGCCCCCGGCTTCCGCGACCGTGTCCTGGCCCGCGCCACCGCCGGCCCGCCCGAACTGGCCGTCCGCAACGCCAACTACGTGGGCGGCGACATCGCCTCCGGCGCGGTCTCCGGCCTCCAGCTCCTGCTGCGCCCCAAGCTCTCCCTGTTCCCGTACTCGACCCCGCATCCAGCCGTGTTCATCTGCTCGTCGGCCACCCCGCCCGGCCCCGGTGTCCACGGCATGTCGGGCCACAACGCGGCGAAGGCCGTCTGGCGGCGGCTGAGGCAGACCTGACCCGGACCACACCACCGAGGACGGACGCCCCCATGCCCACCATCACCCTCGTCCAGGGCGACATCACCCGCGAGAGCGCCGACGCGATCGTCAACGCCGCGAACTCCTCACTCCTCGGCGGAGGCGGTGTCGACGGCGCCATCCACCGGCGCGGCGGTCCCGCGATCCTCGCCGAGTGCCGACGGCTGCGCGCCGGGCACCTCGGCAAGGGCCTGCCCACCGGCCGGGCGGTCGCCACCACCGCGGGCGACCTGGACGCACGGTGGGTGATCCACACGGTCGGCCCGGTCCACAGCACCACCGAGGACCGCTCCGGCCTCCTCGCCTCCTGCTACCGCGAGTCCCTGCGCGTCGCCGACGAACTGGGCGCCCGCACCGTCGCGTTCCCGGCCGTCTCGACCGGCGTCTACCGGTGGCCCCTGGACGACGCCGCCCGCATCGCCGTCGAGACGGTACGGGCCACCGGGACCCTGGTGACGGAGGCCCGCTTCGTGCTCTTCGACGACCGGGCGTACGGGGCGTTCGCGAGGTGCGCCGGCTGACCGCCGAGGAGCGGCCGGGCCGTCACGCCGGGACCCTCGGCCGGGTCGGCGGGGGACGTGCCGGCATGCGGTTTCACGGTGTCCCGGACGTACCCGAAGGCGTTGTCCGCTCCGCGCCGTCCCGGCCGGGGCCGGATGCCAGCCGGTGCACTTCGGCGGTGAGGACGGCGGCGACCCGGGGCAGTTCGTCGCTCTCCAGCATGTCCCAGTGCCCGCAGGCGACCGGCTCGACCACGAACCCACCGCCGGCGCGATCCCGCCAGAACGCCCGCAGCCGGGCTGCGGCGTCCTCGACGTCCGTGTCCCCGTCCTCCACGGCCGTCGCCTGCATCAGCACGACACGGGCCGACGATCCGGGCACGGCGTAGTCGCGGGCCGTCTCCCGGTGGTGGTTGTAGACGTTCAGATAGCGGGCCACCTGGTGGTCGTCGATACCCGGGTACATGCCGTTGAAGCGCACCAGTTTCTCCCGGAACTCCTCCATGCCGACCGGCGTGACCTCGGCGCGCCGCTCGTCGTCCCGGGCACCGTGGGTGTCGAGGAGGACCACACTCACCTTCCCGTGTCCGGCGGCCGTCAGGATGCGGCCCATCTCGTACGCGACGAGACCGCCGTAGGAGAGCCCGCACAGCACCAGCGCCTCGTCGGCCCGGGGGGCGAGGAGTCGCAGGTACTCCTCGGCCATCGCCTCCACACTGGGCAGGGTGGACTCACCGGGATTGATGCCGGGTGCCTGAAGACCCACCACACCGATGTCGTCGGCCAACTCGGCGGAGAGCGGAAGGTAGCAGAACGCGGTGCCACCGGCGGGGTGCACACACACCACGCGCTGCCGGCCGTCGCCCGCACGGAATTCGACCAGGCCACTCGGTTCCGCCGACGGCGTCGCGCCGCCCCTGCTGCCGCGCACCCTCGCGGCGAGCGCCTCGACGGTGGGGTGCAGCATGACGTCCCGGACGGGCACGGCGACGCCGAGTTCCTCCTGGACGGCGGACGCCATCTTGATCGCCGATATCGAAGTGCCGCCCAGCTCGAAGAAGTTGTCGTCGATCCCGATGTCCGGGTGGAGCAGCACCCTGCGCCAGACCCGGTACAGGGCCATCTCCACGTGGTCGCGAGGTGCGGCCGTGTTGACCCGTGCCGGGCGGGCTTCCGTCGCGGCACGCAGTACCTCAGAACGGTCCACCTTGCCGCTGCGGTTCATCGGAAGCCGTGGGAACTCGGCCACCGCGGCGGGGATCATGTAGTCCGGCAGCCGGTCCCCGAGGGCCGCACGCCATTCGTGCGGCGTCCGCGTGGCCCCGTCGCGACATCCCACACCGGCGACCAGGCGGGGGCTGCCGGGCATGGAGCGATCGGCCAGGACGACGGCCTCCCGCACCCCCGGTACCGCCAGCAGGGCCGCCTCGACCTCCCCGGGCTCGATGCGGAAGCCGCGCAGCTTGAGCTGGTCGTCACGGCGGCCGGCGTACTCGGCGTTGCCGTCCGGCAGCCAGCGCGCCAAGTCACCGGTGCGGTAGAGGCGTTCACCCGGGACGAACGGGTCGGGCACGAACAGCTCGTCGGTGAGGTCGGGACGGTTCAGGTAGCCGCGGGCCAGACTCGCTCCGCCGAGGTAGACCTCTCCCGGGACGCCCACGGGTACCGGGCGCATACGGTCGTCGAGCAGGTACAGGCGGGTGCCGCGCAGCGGCCGTCCGATGGGACACGATCGGTCGTACGGCTGCGGGTCGGTGTAGGCCGTGGCGTACAGCGTGGCCTCGGTCGGGCCGTAGCCGAAGCAGATGCGCAGGCCGGGCAGCACCTCACGCATGCGATACAGGGTGCGCTCCGGCAGGGACTCCACTCCGGTGAGGAGCTGACGCAGGTTCGAACCGGCCAGGCGTGCGGCCGGGTCCTCGCCGATCCACTGGATGTAGGGCGGAGGCAGAAACGCCTGGGTGACCTTGTGATCGCGCATCCAGTGCAGCAGGGCGCCGGGGTCGCCGCGGAGTTCGTCGGGAACCAGGTGGAGTACGGCCCCGGTGGTCAACGGCATCAGGAGTTCGTGCACCGAGGCGTCGAAGCCGATGCTCGACCAGGCCGAAGACGCCTCACCGGGAGCGTCCCCCATGAGTTCGCGCCAGTGGTCGAGGAGGTTGACGACGCTCCCGTGCGTCACCGCCACGCCTTTGGGACGGCCGGTCGACCCCGAGGTGTAGATGACGTAGGCGAGCCGGTCCGGGGCCGTTCCGGCGGGTGGTGCCTCGTCACCCGCTCCCTCTTCCTCCACCTTCGACAGGGGCTCCCACAGCTGCCCGCCGGCCGCGGTCTCCGGGCGGTCGGTGAGCACGAGGACCGGTGCGGCGTCGTCCACCATGGCGGCGAGCCGTTCCGGGGGCTGGTCGGGGTCGAGGGGCAGATAAGCCGCCCCGGACTTGAGGATGCCGAGCACACCGACGACGAGGTCGGCCGTCCGTCCGGCGTGCAGCCCCACCACTCGATCGGGACCGGCGCCCCGGGCGGTCAGCGCGTGGGCGAGACGGGTGGCCCGGTGATCGAGCGCGGCGTAGTCCAGTTCCGCGTCGCCGGCCACCACCGCACTCTGTCCGGGGTGTTCGCGGACCTGCGCGGCGAAGCGTTCCAGTATGCCCGCCGACGCCGGTCCGGTCACCGTGGGCCCCGTGCTGAAGGTGTCGAGGAGCGTCCGCCGTTCGTCCTCGTCGAGCAGCGTCAGGTCGCCGATCCCGGCGTCCGGACGCTCGGTCATGAGCCGGAGCACGCGAAGGAACTGGCGTGTGTACCGTTCGATCGTCGACCGGTCGAAGAGCGCCACCGCGTAGTCGATCTCGCCGGTGAGCTGCTGACCCTCGTCGGCCAGTGCCAGGACCATGTCGAACTTCGCGGGCACGTGAGCGGCGTCCGCACGCAACTCGACGTCCAGGCCGGGGAGGTCGAGTTCCCCGCGCATCGACGGAACCCACGCGAACATGGTCTGGAACAAGGCTGTGTAGGCGGGGCTCCGCGGCGGATTGACCAGCTCGACGACCCGCTCGAAGGGGAGGTCGACGTGCTTGAGGGCGTCACGAACCCGCCGGTTCACCCGCCGCAGGACGTCCCCGACGCTGGGCGAGCCGGAGAAGTCCGCACGCAGAGCGAGGGTGTTGACGAAAAGGCCGACGAGACCCTCGACGTCCCCGCGTCGACGGTTCGACGTGGGAGCGCCGACCACGACGTCGTCCTGCCCGGAGAGCAGATGCAGCAGCACGGACCAGCCGGCGAGGAGGGTCGCGTAGAGGGAGACATCGTTGTCGGAGGCCAACGCGCGCAGGGCGCGGGTCAGTTCCTCGCCGACGGTCACGGGGGACCGGTCGCCGCGGAAGTCCTGTTCGGGCGGACGCGGGCGATCGGTGGGCAGGGAGATCACGGCCGGGACGCCGGCCAGTGCCGTTCTCCAGTACTCGGCGTGCGGTACGGGTTCCTCTCCCGACATCCATGTCCACTGCCAGCGCGTGTAATCGCTGTACTGCCATGTCAGTTCCGGCAGTGGAACATCCTGCCCCCGGTGCAGGGCGGAATAGACCAGTCCCAACTCCCTCAGCAGCAGAGAGCGGGACCAACCGTCGAACACGATGTGATGCACCGTCAGGATCAACACGTGGTGCAGCGGTCCGAGCGTGACCAGGCAGCCCCGCGCCATGGGCTCCTCGCCAAGGCGGAACGGGGTGCCTTCGGCCTCCGCCCGTATCTGCGCGAAGCGTTCGCCGGGGTCCGGCAGCCCCGTCAGGTCCGTGAAGGTGAGCGGGAACCCCGTGTCCGGCGGATCGACGACCTGAAGGGCCGAACCCCCGAAGGGGACCAGCCGGGTGCGCAGGGCCTCGTGCCGTGCCGAGAGCAGGTGCAGCGCGTCGACGAGCGCGTTCCGGTCCAGCGGCCCCCGGATGTCGAAGGGCATCGGTTCGTTGTAGGCGGCCCTGGCGTCTCCGTCCATGCGCGCCGTGACCCACAGGCGCTCCTGGGCCAGTGACAGAGGAGCCGACCGTGACTCTTCGTCGGAATGGCAACTGCCTGCGCTTCGGGCTACGGACACGGATTACCCTTCACGAGGAGAGACGTGGCAGACACGAATCCCAGTGCTCCCGGAATGTCGGACCGACGTCCGGAATGCGTGTGGTGCAATCGGGGTGTCGTCCGAAAATGCTGGGCCGATCTGAGCAGTGGCTCATTTGCGTCGATGCTAAATGGGCCTCGATTGAGTGGTCAACTGTGACCAATGCCACATCAATTCAGTGATGGAATTCTGTTTGTTTGTTTTCGGTATGCGACATCGGCCTCGGACACGCTCTTTCGCGATGGCAGTGGCCCGCGTGAGGACAACGGTTCACCTGGGCCGTGCCGCGCTCTCCCCGTCGGTGAGGGCGTATCCGGTGACGGAGGGCCATCGCACGGTCATGACCACGGAGTCGTCCTCGGCGAACCAGGAGTGGTCCACTCCGCGGCCCCAGACGACGTAGTCGCCCTGCCGCTCCAGCAGTATGCTGCGGCGGGGGAACTCCATGCGGAAGCGTCCCGAAACGAGAACGAGCAGAGCCGTGCGCACCTCGCCCTCGACCCACTGCGCCCGTCGTTCGCCACGCGGGTGCACGCCCCACTTCACCTCGACGGCGTCGCTGTGACGGGGATCGCCCTCCTCCCTGAAGTGCCCGAGCAGCCACCCCCGGTCCGTTGCCGAGTCCTCGCCCGCGTTGCCTGCGTACACGCCGTCATCCATGGACCTGGACGCTACTGAACTTGGTCGGGTGCCGCCGCGGGATCGAACGTGCCCGGCCACTGCCGGTCGGTGTCCGTCACCTGCCTGCGCCGACCAGCCGGCGCGCGGCCACCTCGGCTCCGTCGGTGCGGAGCCGGCCTGCCAGGGCGCGCGTACGGGCCCGGGTCTCGGGCGACAGGGCGGTCCCGAGCGCGCGGCCCAGGGATTCGGCCGTCGTGGTCCGGGCGTCGAGGGCCGCGCCGAGCTGCAAGGCCGCCACTTGGCCGGCCCAGTACGGGTTGTCGGACAGTTGGAGGGGGGCCACCACCTGCGGCGTGCCGGCCCGGGCCGCGGCCAGCGTGGTACCCGCGCCACCGTGATGAACCACTGCGGCCACCCTGCCGAACAGGCGCTGATGGTTGACCTCGCCGATGGCGAGGCAGTCGGCCCCGTCCTCGACGAGATCCAGATCCGCCCAGCCGCGGGACACGAGCACGCGACACCCCCGCGCGCGGACTGCCTCGACCACCATGCCGCCGATGCCTTCGCGCGGGGGCATACTGCCGAAACCCACGTAGACCGGCGGGCTGCCGGCGTCCAGGAACGCAGTCAGGTCCGCCGGAAGGGGGCGGTCGTCCGCGAGGGTCCACGCGCCTGTCTGCACCACGTCCGTCCCGGGGGTCTCCGGCCACGGTCCGAGCACCGTGTCCGCCGCCAGCCAGGGGCGGTCGGTGAGGATGTGGTCGCGCACGTTGTGCACGAGTGGAAGGCCGAGTGCCGCCCGGTGGCGGTTGAGTGCCTCACCGAACTGCGCGTCGACGTTCCGGGCGTCCCGCTCCCACAGCGTCCGGTTGTCGGCGGCCCCGGGGTCCGGCCAGCCCGGCCGCGGCGGCGGTGCGTGGTGCGGCGACGGCAGGTGGACCGCCGCGTAGCTGACATATACGTAGGGAATGCCTGCGGCCTCTGCCGCGGAGCGGGCGGCGACCTGCCCCAGGCCTGCCGCCACCACCACGTCGCATCCGTCGAAGGCCGCGGGGAAGGTGTCGAACTGTGTCTCGACCAACTCGTTCCTGTAGCGGTCCAGGTCCGTCGCCGAGGGCAGCGTCCTTCCGCGCATCATCTCCCTGACCGGTAGTCCGACCGGCACCGGTTGCACCCCGATACCCACAAGGCGCCCGGTGAACTCCTCGTCCGGCGGGGTGCACATCCTCACCTCGGCGCCGAGGGCCCGCAGCCGCACTGCGAGTGCCACCAGTGGTTCGACGTCGCCACGCGTCCCGTATGTAGACAAAAGCACCCGCATTCAGTGTCCTCTTTCATGTTCTATTTCCATGGGTATTCCCTACGTTTCCGTTTTTTCCGCCCAGGGGTCTCTCGTGCCGTCGTTCGACGGTGTGGCTGAACTGGGCGGTGACGGTTAAGACTTGTGCCTTCGGAAGTGACTGGCAAGAGCGCCGCGTCGGTGACCGGAGCGCATGCCGGCGGGTGCGGGGCCGGAGGTTCGGCTTCGGCCGGCCCTGGGCAGTCTGTGCTCGGCGAGGAGTGCGAAATCCCCCATCGTCCACACAATCGGAGTGCCACGCGATGCAGAGTTCGTCCAGACCCGTACCCGATGTCTCGGTCATTCTTCCCTGTGCCGGACATGGAACCCGTTTCGGGTCGCCCTATCCGAAGGAGCTGCACTGCCTCGCTCCTGGGGTCACCGTGCTGGACCGCAGTCTCGAAGGCGTCGTCGAACTGGCCAAGAGCGGGCTCGGCGTGCGTCTGATCGTCGTGTTCGGCAGGCACAAGCTGGAAACGGTGGATTATCTCGCTCGTTATTCCGACACCTTCCAGATGGTTTTCGTCTACCAGGACGAGTCGCTCGGGGGCGGTCTCGACGGTGCGATCCGGTCCGCCCTGCCGATGACGCAGGGGCCGGTGGCCCTCGTGCTGCCCGACATCGTTGTCGACGGGGCGGACGCTCCGGGCAAACTCCTCGACGCGTTGCGGCAGGTGGAAGTGGCGGGCTGGAGCGTGGTGGCCGCCGAGGAGGGAGATCGCGACACGCTGCGGCACATGGGTGCGTTGGCAGTGGACGAAGAGGGAGGCGTCCTGACCGTGGGCGCGGCCACCGACAAGCCGGCCGACCCCTCGGGCTACAACGCGTTCTGGGGCATGGTGGCGGTCGCCGAGAGCGAGGCGCACCGGCTGCCCGACGTCGTGAGTGCGGGAACGGCGAGCCCGTTGGCCGGTGCGGCCGTCCTCATGGCGGAGGGGATCGTCAACTACAACACTCCCGCCGGGTGATGTGCCCTGCTGTGCCCTGCGGCGTTGCCCCCCGGTTGCTGCCCCCCGTCCCGCGCGGGCGACCGGCCGGGCCCCGCGGCCGGGTTCGCCCTTGACGGCGACCGGGAGAACAGGTGGGTGAGGTCGCACGGCTCACCGGTGCTCGGCCGCCGTCCCGCTCCTGATCAGCCGCCGGAGGACGCCGCGGCCGCGCCCGCCCGCTGGCGGTGCTGCAGCGAGAGAACCACCAGGCCCACGAAGACCTGCAGGGGAAGGGGTACGTCGGTGAGCTCGGCGGTCAGCCCGCCGCCCCATCCGCCGCGCCGGAACTCGCCCAGCACGCGTGTGCCCTGCACGAGCTGCCGGTTGCCGCGCAGGCCGGAGGGCCGGGCAAGCTCGTACTCGCCGTCATAGCCCGTGACGGACCACCGCCGGCCGGACCGGTGCGCCTCCGCACGGACCGCGCCTTTCGCCCCCATCTCGAAGGTCCGCCCCCAGTTCGCGGAACGGAACTCGAAGACCTCGTCCGCCAGTTCCACCTCTCCGCCCGACTTCCATGCGCGGGCGGACCACCGTGCGACGGGCACGCCGTCCGACAGGACCTGGTAGCTGCGGCCGAAGGCGCGCTCTCGTTTGAACTCCAGCATGACGTACTCCAAGGTCCGGTGGATCGCGGCCGGTACGGCCCGGCGCCCGTCACCTTCCCTGACGCGGCCCATCAATGCCCGTGCGCACGGCATGGCCCCGCTCCAGCCGTCCAGCGCCGTCGCCGGCTGCCTGCGGGACACGGACCCGCGTGCGGTGGCCGGGGTGGCCCTGAGCACTCAGCGCGAGTCCGTCGTCCGTGGGAGGCGGCGACCGGACGGCCCGTCGCACCCCTGGTCGGCCGGCAGGACCAGCGCGGGACGGACCGCGCGGACCGGCTCGTGCGCGCCGGCGCCGACGAGGAGATCCGCCGCCGCACGGGCCTCCCGCTCGACCCGATGTTCTCCGCCCTGAAGATGGCGGCCCTCCTCGACGCCCACGACCCCGCCCGGACCCGCAGCCGCACCGGCGCCCTGCGCCTGGGCACCGTGGACGCCTACCTCCTGCACACGCTGACCGGCAGCCCCCTCACCGAGACAGGCAACACCTCGCGGACCCAGCTGCTCGACCTCGCCACGGGCGACTTGGACGACGAACTCCTCGCCCTCTTCGACGTCCCCCGGGCCGCACTGAGCCGGATCGTGCCCTCCACCGGCCCCTTCCCGGCCCTGCGCGGCCTGCCCCCGCTGAGCGACGGCACGCCACTGCTCGCCGTCCTCGGCGACTCGCACGCCGCGCTGTTCGCCCACGCCGACTGGCGGACGGGCACCGGTGTTCGCGCCGTCCGCCGCGCTGGTCGGCAGCACCGAACTGCGCGACCTGCTCGCGCGGGAACCCGCGATGGCGGACGTCGTGCGGGCCTGGTTCCGGCTCACCCTGGCCTTCGTGGGAATCGGCAGCCTCGCCCCCTCGCCGCTGCTGCGCCGCTCCGGCAACGCCATCACCGCCCGGGACCAGCGGCAGCTGAAGGAACTCGGCGCGGTCGGCGACGTGTGCGCCCGGTACTTCGACGCCGACGGCGACCCGGTCGACGCACCCTTCAACGACCGTCTCATCGGCATCGACCCCGACCGACTGCGCGCGGTGGAACGCCGGATCGGAGTGGCGGGCGGCACCGACAAGTCGGCGGCGATCCGCGGCGCGGCACGCGGCCGGTGGATCGTCATCCTGATCACCGACGTCGAGGTGGCCCGGGACCTGCTGGACGACTGAGCGCCGTCCGCCGGTCCCCGTCAGCCACCGGCGCCGCGGGACGGGAAGCGCGGCGCACGGCGCTCCGCGAACGCGGCCAGGCCCTCGCGGGCGTCCGGCGAGGTGAAGGCCTTCTGCCCGTAGAGCGCCTCGCTGTGGAAGGCCTGGTCCTGTGGGAGGTCGCCGAGCCGGAGCACCGCCTCCTTCACGACCCCCAGGGCACTGCCGCTGCGGGCGGCGAGCCGGTGGGCGCGCTCCAGCGCCGCGTCCAGCACGTCGGCGGCCGGCACCACGTCGTTGAGCAGGCCGTACCGCAGCGCCTGCGCGGCGGGGATCCGGTCGCCCTGGAGCATCAGCTCCATCGCCCAGACGTACGGGATCTGCCGCGTCAGCCGGCTGAGGGTGCCGCCGGCGGGCACCACGCCGACGCCGGTCTCGGGGAGGCCGAACTCCGCGGTGTCGGCGGCGATCCTGATGTCGGTCGACAGCATGATCTCGAAACCGCCGCCGAGACAGAGGCCGTTGACGGCGGCGATCACCGGTTTGAAGAGCCGGGTGTGTTTCTGGTGCGCGGCGTCCCAGTGGGAGATGTCGAAACGGCCCTCCGCCAGCGCCGGGATCGACTCGGTGAGGTCGGCACCCACGCAGAAGGCGCGGGGGCCGGCGCCGGTGAGGACAGCGACGGCCAGCGAGTCGTCGTCCCGCACCTCCGCGAAGGCGGCGCCCAGTTCGTCGTACATCGCCAGGGTGAGCGCGTTGAGCTTGTCCGGCCGGTCGAACCGGACGACGGCCACCGCGCCGTCCCGGTCGAGGGTGATGCCGCCCATCAGATGACGCCCTTCTCCCGCAGTCCGGCGATGTGCTCGTCGTCCAGGTCGGCGAGGGCCCGCAGGACGGGACCGGCGTGCTCCCCGACCTTGGGGGCGAGCCCGCGCGGCTGCGCCGGGGTGCCGCCGAGCTTGATCGGCGTACCGAACATGCGCACCTCGCCGAAGTCCGGATACGTCACGTCGACCACCATGTCGCGGGCCGCAATCTGCGGGTCCTCGACCACCTCGCCGATGTCCTTGACGGCGCACAGCGGCACCGCGTCGCCCGCGATCTCCTCCAGCTCCGTCTTGGTCCGCTCCGCGAACCACCCGTGCAGCAGCGGCCGTACGCGCTCCTCGTACACCTCCGGCGTGAACCGTTTCGCCATGGTGTCGATCGCGGGGTCCCCGGCCAGCTCAGGCTGCCCGAAGAGCTCGCAGGACAGCCGCCAGAACTTGTCGGTGTAGCCGCCGAAGAACACGTACCCGTCCTTGCACGGGTACAGCTCGTACGGCTTGACGAAGGGGTGCTCGTTGCCGAGCGGGCCCGGCACGGTGCCGTCGGCGGTGTACGACACCACGGCGTTCTCGGTCAGACTGAGCACCGAGTCCTGCTGCGAGACGTCGACCAGCTGGCCCTCGCCCGTCTGCTCGGCGTGCCGCAGCGCGGCCAGGGTGCCGATGACGGAGTACAGCGTCGCCGACAGGTCGCCGATGATGGTCCCGACCCGTACGGGCGGCCGGTCGGCGAAGCCGTTCATCGACCACAGACCGCCGGTCGCCTGGGCGCTGTTGTCGTAGGCGGGGCGCCGCCGGTAGGGGCCGGTCTGGCCGTATCCGGAGATCGCCGTGTACACCAGGCGGGGGTTCTCCCGGCGCAGCACCTCGTGGCCGACGCCGAGCTTGTCCATGGTGCCGGGGCGGAAGTTCTCCACCAGGACGTCGGCGCGGCGGGCCAGCCGCCGCAGCACGTCCTTGCCCTCGGGGGCGGACAGGTCGAGGGTCAGGCCGAACTTGTTGCGGTTGAACTGGGCGAAGAACCCGCTGAACTCCTCGCCGGAGCCGGACGTGAGCTTCGGTGGGAAGTCCCGGGCGTAGTCGGGGTCCTTGGGGTTCTCGATCTTGATGACGGTGGCCCCCAGGTCGGCGAGGAGCATCGAGCAGAAGGGGCCGGCCACGACCCGGGTGATGTCCAGGACGACGATGCCGCGCAGCGCACCCTTCGACAGTCCGGCGGGCAGCATGCCCGTGATCGCGCCCAGGTCGGTGGTCATGTTCGTCTCCGGTCGTTCACTCACGCGTCGGCTCCTTCGGTGCTCACCCGCAGGCGTGCCTCCAGGAGCGTGCCGCAGGCGGGGCTGTAGAACTCGTCGATCAGTACGCGGCGGCCGCCGGTGCGGGGCCGGACGCGGACACCGTGTCCGGCCAGCCGGTCGGCCGCGGTCCAGGTGTGCCGGTGGGCCAGGTCGTGCCAGTCCTCGCCGCTGCCCAGGCGGGCTCCGCTGGCGGGCACGTACCAGCCGTCGGCGTCCCGGCGGGGCGCCGAGGCACCGGCGTCCGCGGCGGTGACGTCCAGGGACGGTGCGGTGCCCAGGCGTTCGCGGCGGATCCCGGCCCGGGCGCGCTCGGTGGCGGACCCGTCGAGAGCCCCGTCGGTGACGACGACGCCGTACGCGGACCGTGCCGTCCCGGCGGTCACGTACCCGTCGCGGACGTCGTCGGCCACGCGCCGCGGGTCACGCAGCAACGGGTCGCCGTAACCGCCGCCGCCCGCGATCCACTGCACCAGCACGTCCCCGGAGCGGACCGTCACCGACTGCTGGTTGACCGCCAGCAGCTCGCGGTGGTCCGCCCCGAGCGAGTCACGGGTGGGCACCCGGCCCTCGGCGAACGCGTCGCGGACGTCGGTCCCGCGCCAGATCTCGTGACCGCTGCCGCCACCGGGCAGACCGCCGCCGAAGCCCTCCGCGGTCACCTGGGCGCTCGGGGCGAACACGGTCTGCGTGACCTCCCGCGCACCGTGCAGGGTCCAGGCGAAGCGCAGACCGAGGCCGCCGCGGTGCGCTCCGTGCCCCGCGCTCTCGGTGCTGAGCTGCTTCCACAGGTAGAGCACCGGGTAGAGCATCTCGTTCATCTCGACGTCGGGCAGCATGTTGTTGACCTGCGTCATCATCCCGGCGCAGTCCAGCCCGTCGGCCTCCGGCTGGGCGCCGGCGCCCGTGCCGCCGCCGTCCATGTTGAACAGCACGAAGTACTCGCCGCCGTCGGTCGTGCCGGCCGAGATGCCGCCGGTCCACGAGTCGGCCCACGAGCCCTGTGTGCGGTCCCGGACGGCCGGCGCGTCGCTGCCGCGGCACGCCTCGTTCATCAGCTTGGTGACGACGCGGCTGACCCGGGCACCGGTGGTGAGGTGCCCGTTGCTGATCGGCGCCGGCGGGCGCGGATTCACCAGCGAACCGGGCTCGGCGACGATGTCGAACGCGGTCATCACCCCTTCGTTGAACGGGACGTCCCAGGCGAGGATCGGTACGACGGCCGAGGCCACGCTGCCGACCAGCGCGCCGTAGCTGCAGTTGACGAAGCCGTCCGTCTGCTCGCTGGAGCCGGTGAAGTCGAAGGTGACCTGGGTGCCCCGCTTCGTCATCGTGCACGCGACCCGGTACAGCTCGTCCACGTGCCCGTTGTGCTCGGTCCACTCCTCCGCGGTGTACGTGCCGTCGGGGATCAGGGCGACGCGGTCGCGTACGACCTGCTCGGCCAACTCGAAGGAGTGCCTGGTGTACTCGCGGAACCGCTCGGCGCCGAACTCCTCCACGGTGGCCAGGAGCCTGCGGATGCCCGTGTTGTTGCTGGCGACCAGGGAGCGCACGTCGTTCCAGAACAGCGCGGGCATGCGGACGTTGTTGAGCAGGATGCGGCGCACCCACTCCACCGGCTCGCCCCGCTCGAAGATCTTGACGCCGGGCGGCAGCCGCAGCGCCTCGCTGTAGCAGTCGTGGGCACCGGGGGCGAAGCCGCCCGGGGTCATCCCGCCGACGTCGACGAGGTGCGCCTGCGACTGAGCCCAGCCGATCAGTTCCCCGTCGTGGAAGATCGGTGAGATCACGTTGGTGTCGGGCGGGTGGCTGGCGCCCGCGGTGTGCGGGTCGTTGCAGATGAAGGCGTCACCGGGGGAGAGATGTTCGCCCTCGATCGCCTTCACGAGGTTCTGTACGGCGACGCTGCCGGAGCCGATGTGGAACTGCACGTAGTCGGAGTAGGCGTAGATGCGCCCGGTGGGGTCGAACAGGGCGGTGTTGAAGTCACCCGCCTCGGTGATCACCGGGGACCCCGAGGAGCGGATCATCGCGATGCCCATCTCCTCCACGATGGAGTCCAGGCGCATACGGATGACTTCGAGGGTGACGGGGTCGAAACCCTCGGGCAGGGCGCGGGCGGCACGGGTCATGTCGTCTCCTTCGACGAGGGCGGACGAGGGGAGGGGCGGCGAGGGCGGCCGGACGGCGAACAGCGGTCTGCCGGACGGTGGTCAGCGGTTGGCCGGTCGGCGGTCAGTGGTCGGCCGGTCGGCGGTCAGCAATCGGCCGGACGGTGGTCAGCAATCGGCGAGCCGCAGCAGGAAGTCGCCGCCGTCGGTGAGTTCGACGCTCGCGCCGCCGGGCACGTACACCGTGGTGTCGGGCTCCTCCAGGAGGCAGGGACCCGAAGCCCGGCCCAGGGCACCGAAGCCCCGGTGCACGTCGACCTCCAGCCGCTCCCCGGTGAGCGGATCGAGCACCTCGCGCCGGCCGGGCACGTGCCGTTCCTCCCCGGCCGCCGCGTCGCCGGCCGTGGTCTGCACCTCGCTGCGCCCGACCGCCCGCACCCGCGTGTTGACCAGGAGGATCTCCGCTTCGCTCCATGCGGTGCCGTCGCCGAACTCCTCCTCGTAGTCCGCGACGAACCGCGCGCGCAGCGCCTCCTTGTCCGCCTCGCCGAACGTTCCGGCGGGCAGTCTGGTGGTGACCTCGAAGATCTGCCCGACGAACTTCATGTCCGCCTCGCGGTACAGCTCGCGCCGGTCCTCCTCGATGCCCTCCGCCTCGAACCACGCCTCGGCGCGCTCCTCCAGCGCGGTGAACTCCCGGTCCAGCGCGGCGGCCGGCTGGTCCATGGTCCAGGGGCTGGTCCGCACGGCGGAGAACACCGAGTCGGCGTGCATGAGGCCGTAGGCGGAGAACACGGCCGCGTTGCGGGGTACGACGACCTCCCGGACCCCCGCCTCGGCGGCGATGGCCGCGGCGAACAGTCCGCAGGCGCCGCCGAAGCCGACCAGGGTGAACTCACGGGGATCGTGCCCCCGGTTCACGGTGATCTTGCGCAGGGCGTTGGACATCTGCGAGGCCGCCAGCCGGTACACGCCCTGGGCGGCCTCGTCCCCGGTGAGGCCGAGCGGCTCGGCGACGTGGGTGCGCAGCGCCTGCCGGGCCAGATCGGGGTAGAGGGGGACGGTCCCGCCGAGGTAGTACTCCGGGTTGATCAGCCCGAGCACCAGCGCGGCGTCGGTGACCGCGGGCCGGGCGCCGCCCTTGCCGTAGCACGCCGGACCGGGCGTGGAGCCGGCGCTGTGCGGGCCGACCCGCAGCAGGTTGCGCCCGTCGACCCAGGCCAGGCTGCCGCCGCCCGCGCCGATCGTCTCGATGTCCACCGCCGTCAGACTGGTCGGCAGACCACCGATCTCCGCCCGGGGCAGCAGCCGGAACTCGTCGTCCAGGATCGCCGCCGCGTCCAGGCTGGTGCCGCCCATGTCCGCGGTCAGCACGCGCCGCCGACCGAGCTGTTTGCCCAGCAGCCGCGCACCGGTGACACCGCCGACCGGACCGGAGTTGAACATCGAGATCGGTGCCTTGCCGGTCTCCTCCACGGACAGGAAGCCGCCGTGGACCTGCATGATCTGCACCCGGGTCCGCAGCCCGCGGCGGCGCAGCTCCCGGGCGAGGTGGTCGAAGTGCGACGCCACGAGCGGCTTCACCGCGGCGTCCAGGGCGGTGGTCACCATCCGCTCGTACTCGCGGTAGACGGGGGTGAGCGTGCTGGAGAGCGTGTACGGCACGTCGGGACGGTGCTTGTCCAGGTACTGCCCGACCGCCTTCTCGTGCGCCGGGTTGCGGAACGACCACAGCAGGCAGACGGCCAGGCTCTCGGCGCCCTCCGCAAGCGCCGCGTCGACGGCGGCGGCGATGCCGGCGTCCGTGATCGGCACCAGCACCTCGCCGCGCGCGTCGATCCGTTCGGCGACCTCGACGATGCGGCGCCGCTCGACGATGTCCGGAGGCGCCGCCATCCGGTGCGGGTCGCGCTCGTCGGTCCGGGCGGAACGCGCGATCCGGAGGGTGTCGCGGAAGCCCTGCGTGGTCAGCAGCCCCACGGGGGCGTACTTCTGCTCGTCCACCGCGTTGGTGACGATGGTGTTGCCGAGCACGAAGCGGTCCACGGCGGCGAAGAACGCGGCCTCCGCCAGGCCGGCCCGCTCCTGGAGCACGGCCAGCGCGTCCAGGATGCCGGTGGTCACGTCCTTGGTCGAGAAGGCCTTGCCGCGCACCGCCCGGCCGTCGACGACCGCCACGGCGTCGGTGAACGTGCCACCGACGTCGATGCCCACGTGAAGCGTCATGCGCTGTCTCCTTTGACTGCGTCGGGGCTGCTCGTCCGGGCCGAGGTGGCGAGAAGTCGCCCACGAGGCGCGGCCTCCCTCCGGTGCACCTCTCGGTCTCAGCGCCGTGCCTGGACGCTACGTGGGCCGGATCACCCCGGACCATGGGCGACCGGTCCATATTTGGCGGTCGCACATGGGCGGACGGCACATCGAACAGGCGCGCATGTCGGCCATCCGGCCCGGGGGAGGGGAACGTGCCGGTCCGGACCGGCTACGCGGGGCCGGGCCGGGCGGCCGTCAGGTGTGCGATGCGGACCGCCACGGTGATGCGGAAGAGCCGCTCCGGTGCCTGCCACTGCTCGCCGAGCAGCTCGCCGATCCGGTCGAGCCGCTGGAGCACGGTGTTCTTGTGCAGGTGCAGCGCCCGGCCCGTGGCCACCGGGCTGAGCCGGTTGTCGAGGTAGGCGGCGAGGGTCGCGAGGAGGTGCCCGCCGCGCTCGGCGTCCCAGTCCAGGACGGGGCCCAGCACCCGCCGCACGAAGGCGTCGACCCGCGCCTCACCGGGGCCGAAGAGCGCGGTGTACGGCAGGTACTCGTCGGTGGTCGCCGCGGTGTCGGTGACACCGAGCGCCGGCAGGACGCGCGCGCACGCGCCGGCCGCCTCGACCTGCCCCCGCACACCGTCCGGGACCTCGCCCAGCTCCGCTCCCACCGCGAGGACCGGATGCCCGAGCGCCCGGCGTACCGCGGTGTGCACGAGGCCGGCCGCCGCGGCCGGGTCCGTCTCGGTGGTCAGCGAGACCACCCAGTCGGCGTGCTCCCCGATGAGGCCGCAGGGGCCGGCCGCGCGCCCCGCCGCACGGGCCGCGGAGTGGCGCAGCTCGGCCGGCAGGGAGACCACGACGAGGGAGGCGAGTCGGTCGGTCCGGATGCCGCGTGCCTGCGCCCGCTGGGCCACCCCCGCCCGGCGCTGCGGGTCGTCGGCGAGCAGATCCGCGAGGAGGTCCCGGCGCACCGTCTGCTCGGCCTCCGCCAGCGCGTCCTGCTTCAGGCTGAGCAGCGCCGTGATCTGCGCCGCGCGCTCGGCGGTGCGGTGCTCGACCGGGCCGAATTCGACGGCGCCCTGCTCCAGTACCAGCGCGCCGAGCAGCGTCCGGCCGGCGACCACGGCCACGACGACCTCCCGGCCGCCCTCGGCCAGCGGCACGCAGCGCCCGCTGCGGCGGCTCTCGTCCACGGCACGGCGGACGGCGTCCGCCCGCTGCCCGGGGTCGGCGGTGCCGTGGTCCCGTGCCGGTGTGGTGCCGTGGTCCCGTGCGGCCGGGTTGCTGCCGAGGTCCCGGGCCGCCGGGTCGGTGCCGGTGGCCGGGGGCGAGCCGGCGCCGCCGGGACCCGACGCCGTCGTGGACACGGTGAGACCGGCGTCGAGGATGGTCACCCGGCAGCGCAGCGCCTTGCCCAGCGCCTCGGCCACCGCGGTGGCGTCGCCGCCCCGCAGGACCAGCGCGGTCAGGTCGGAGTGGACGCCGCTGGCCCGCTCCATCGCCTCGACGTGCCGGGCGAGCTGGTCGTACGCCTGCCGGGTCTCGTCCGCGGCGTCCTGCGCGCGGGCCAGCAGCCGGGCGGTCTGCAGCACGACGGCGGCGTGGTCGGCGAAGGCCGAGAGGAGGGAGATCTCCTCCGGCGAGAAGGCGTGCTCGATCCGGTTCCCGGCGAACAGGACGCCGATGACCTCGTCGCCGGCCAGGAGCGGCACGCCGAGCAGCGAGGAGATGCCCTCGGCCGCCACCGTGGCGTCGATCTGCGGGTCGTGTGGGGCCTGGGACATGGTGAAGTAGCTCGACGTCCAGGAGGGGAGGCGGGTCTCCGCCACCCGCCCGGCCAGCCCCATGCCCGGCGGGACGCGCAGCCCGGGAAAGGTCGGTGCCGTCGTCCCCAGGGTCGTGCGCACCCGCAGCTCGTGCGTGCGTACGTCGAACTCGGACAAGTACGTGATGTCCGTCCCGACGAGGTCGTGGGCGCGTTCGACCAGGCGCTCCAGGAGCACGTCGACGTCCCGGAGCTGCGCCAGCTCGCGGACGCTCGACGAGAGCGCGGACAGCTCCCGCCCGCGCCGCCGCCACCGCTCCGAGCCCGCCCGCAGGTGCCGTACGCCGTCACCGACGCGGGCCACCGCGTCCGGCGGCAGGCCCGAGCCCGTGAGCAGGTCCCTGATCTCGGCGTCGTCGACCGCCCGCTCCGCACCGGCCGCCTCCAGCAGGGCGACGACCGTGCCGACCGGGACACCCGGCCCGTCCGCAGGGGACGCAGGAGAAGTAGAAGGTGCGGGAGAAGTAGAAGGTGCAGGGGACGCAGAAGGTGCAGAGGACGCAGAAGATGCCGAGGAACTCATACGGGCGCCGCCTTTCGGTCTCCGGCGGTGTCGGACCGCTGCCCCGACCCGGGGGGCGCTGGGCCGATCGTACAGAGGGTATCGCACTTGTGTGTGCCGTCGGTCCGTACCTCGCGTCCGGAGTCCGCACTAGCGTCGGCCAGTGCACCGAGGGTTTCGGTGGCCACAACGCAGTGGAGGGCCGTATGCCGCGCACCAGCCGTGTCCAGGGTCTGAGGGACCTGTCCGTCGAAGACCGCCGCAGGACGGTCGCGGAGTCCGCCGCCGTCGACCCGGAGCGCCTCGCCGCCTTCGCACCGCAGCACGGTCTCGGTCTCGACCTGGCCGACCACATGATCGAGAACGTGGTCGGCGTCATGGCGCTGCCCGTCGGGGTGGCGACCAACTTCGTCGTCAACGGCCGGGAGGTGCTCGTGCCGATGGCCACGGAGGAGGCCTCGGTGGTCGCCGCCGCCTCCAACTCCGCGAAGGTGGCACGTAGGCACGGCGGATTCTTCACCTCCTCCACCGACCCCGTCATGCAGGCCCAGGTGCAGATCGTCGGGGTCCGGGACCCCGAGGCCGGCCGGGTCAGGCTGCTGGAGGCCCGCGAGGAGCTGATGCGACTGGCCGACGCGCAGGACCCCAAGCTGGTCGAGTTCGGCGGCGGGGTCCGCGACCTCTCGGTCCGGGTGGTGCCCTCGCGCGCCGGTACCTACGTGGTCGCCCACCTGCGGGTCGACGTCCGCGACGCGATGGGGGCCAACGCGGTCAACACCATGGCCGAGGCGGTCGCCGACCGGGCCGGGGAGATCGCGGGCGGCCGTACGCTGCTGCGCATCCTGACCAACAAGGCCGACCTCCGCCTCGCCCGGGCCCGGGCGGTCTTCGACGCCGAGGCGCTCGGCGGGCAGGCCGTGGCCGACGACATCGTGCACGCCGCAGCGCTCGCCGAGGCCGACCCGTACCGGGCGGCCACCCACAACAAGGGGATCATGAACGGCATTTCCGCCGTCGTGCTCGCCACCGGCAACGACACCCGCGCGGTCGAGTCCGGCGCGCACTCCCACGCCGTCTCCCCGGACGGGCGCTACACCTCGCTCTCCCGGTTCGAGAAGGACGCCGACGGGAACATCGTCGGAACGCTCGAACTGCCCATGCCCGTCGGCCTGGTGGGCGGCGCGACCCGGCTGCACCCCGTGGCGCAGGCCGCGATCGCCCTGCTCGGCACCACCACCGCGGCCGACCTCGCGGAGACCGTCGTCGCCGTCGGACTGGCCCAGAACTTCGGCGCGGTGCGGGCCCTGGCCACCGAGGGCATCCAGCGCGGGCACATGTCCCTGCACGCGCGCAACGTGGCGCTCACCGCGGGCGCGACGGCCGAGGAGGCCCCCGTCGTCGTCGCCCGGCTCGTCGCCGACAAGCAGGTACGCGCCGACCACGCCGAGCGAATCCTCGCCGAACTGCGCTCCGGCGGCTGAACCGCTCCGGCGGCTGCACCGCGCCGTCCGCTGCACCGCGCCGTCGGCCGAGCCGCGCCGAGCCGCGCCGAGCCGCGCCGGGCGGCAGCCGCCGCGTCCCTCGTCCCGAGCCCGACAACGCCCACGGAGCCGCACATGACCACCCCATCCGGCCGGGCGGCCGCCCCCACGGCCACCGCCCGCACCGTGCTCGACGGACTGCACTTCGCCGAGTCACCGAGCGTCGGACCCGACGGCGCGCTCTACGTCTCGGACTTCTACGACCACGCGGTGCTGCGGATCGACCCGCGGACCTGGCGGGCCGAGCCCTGGGCCGAGGTGCCGGGCCAGCCCTCCGGCCTCGGCTGGCTGCCCGACGGACGGCTGCTCGTGGTGTCCATGCGGGACCGCAGGCTGCTGCGCCGCGAGGCCGACGGCACCCTGGTCACCCACGCCGACCTCGCCGCCGCGACCGCGGGCGCCGCCAACGACATGTACGTCGACGCCGAGGGGCGGGCCTGGGTCGGGGACTTCGGGTTCGACTTCTACGGGCTGCTGCGCGGCGACCCCGAGGCCGACCCGCTCTTCGGACCCGACGCCGATCCGCCGACCGCCCGGCTGACCCGGGTCGATCCGGACGGCACGGTCACCACCGTCGCCCGGGGCCTGCGCTTCCCCAACGGCACGACCCTCCTGCCGGACGGGACGCTCGTCGTGGCGGAGACGGTCGGCGGCTGCCTCACCGCCTTCACGGTCATGGAGGACGGCGAACTGACCGGACGGCGGATGTGGGCGGACCTGTCGTCGGCCGGCCCCTCGGGCGACCGCATCCTCCCGGACGGCATCGCGTACGCGGGCGACGAGCGGGTCTGGGTCTCCGACCCCACGGCGGGCGGGGCGTCGCGCGTCGCCCGGGGCGGCGAAGTCGACGCGCGCGTACGCACCTCGCAGCCGTGCTTCGCCGTCGGAGTGCTGCCCACCCGCCCCGCCACCGTCGTCTGCTGCACGGCCGCCACCTCCAACCCCACCACGGCCGCCGCGCACCGCACCGGCCGCATCGAGACCGCCCACGTACCGGAGGCCGCCGGATGAACCGCTACGGCATAGACCCGCTGCCGGGGCTTCCCGCGCGCGTCACCGTCTGCGAGGTCGGCCCGCGCGACGGGCTGCAGAACGAGTCGGAGCCCGTACCGACCGACATCAAGGCCGAGTTCGTGGAGCGCCTCGTCGACGCGGGCCACCGCGTCGTCGAGACCACCGGCCTCGTCCACCCGCGCTGGGTGCCCCAGCTCGCCGACGCCGAGGACCTGTTGCGCCGCGTCGAGCGCAGGCCGGGCGTGCGCTATCCGGTGCTGGTCCCCAACCGGCGCGGTCTGGACCGGGCCCTGGACCTGGGAGTGGAGGACATCGCGGTCTTCGGCTCGGCCACGGAGAGCTTCGCCAAGGCCAACCTCAACCGCACCGTCGCCGAGTCCCTGGAGATGTTCGCCCCGGTCGTCGCCCGTGCGCGCGGTGCCGGGATGCGCGTCCGGGGCTACCTGTCCATGTGCTGGGGCGACCCCTGGGAGGGCGCGGTGCCCCTCGCCCAGGTCGTCTCGGTGGCCACCCGCATGCTCCGGCTGGGCTGCACCGAGCTGAGCCTCGGGGACACCATCGGCGTCGCCACCCCCGGCCGCGTCGCGGCCCTGCTCGACGCGCTCACCGCCGCCGGCGTGACCGCCGACCGGATCGCCGTGCACTTCCACGACACCTACGGGCAGGCCCTCGCCAACACCCTCGTCGCCCTGCGGCACGGTGTCACGACCGTCGACGCCTCCGCCGGCGGCCTGGGCGGCTGCCCCTACGCGAAGTCCGCCACCGGCAACCTGGCCACCGAGGACCTGCTGTGGCAGCTGGAGGGGCTCGGCATCCACACCGGCGTGGACCTCGGCAGGCTCGCCGAGACCAGCGCGTGGCTCGCCACCCGCCTCGGCCGCCCCAGCCCCGCCCGCACGGTCCGTGCCCTCACCGGAACCTGAGCCGCCGCCCCGGACCGGCCACGGCCCGCGAGGAGCGCGCCGGTGCCGGCGGAGGCCACTCACCGCGGCGCGGGACGCCCTCACGGCGGCGCGCAGTACGCCCACCGCGCCGCGGAACACGCCCACCGCGGCGCGCCACGCACCCATCGCGGCGGCGAACGCGCGCACCCCGCGTGGGTCACCCGGCGTCCGGAGGCTCCGCCCGGCTCCCCGGCTTCCGGCCGCCGTCGTTGGCCGTCAGCCAGTGGGACAGTTCGCGCAGCGCGGCCTCGATCTCGGCGTGCGCGTAGTGGTCGGGGTCCCACCCCGCGTACAGGGAGATGGCCAGCGGACGCCCCAGGACGGCCAGCGTGCGGGCGCACAGGTCGAACTGCGGATGGTCGACGACGACACAGACGCCGTGGCCCGCGGCCGCCAGAGCCTGCGCCATCGCCTCCGACTGCGGTTCGAAGGCGGGCCGCAGCGGGGTGCCCTGCTCGTACAGGGCGGTGTCGAGGGTCCGGCGCACCGCACTGGCCCGGCCGCTGACGATGACGGGGTGGCCGAGCAGACCCGCCAGCTCCAGGTCGCCGCCCTCCTCGGCCAGGGCGTGGCCGCCGGGCATCTGGACGCTGATCCGGCGACCGCCGCCCAGACGCCGCGCGGCCATCCCGCCGGGCGGCGGACCGGTGGAGATGCCGATGTCCACCTCACCCGCGGTCAACCGGTCGTAGACCTGGTCGGGCTCGCACCCGCGGGCGTCGGAGAAGGGGCCGCCGAGTTCCGCGACGAACGGCGCCATGACGTGGGTGATGGTCGAGGCGGGGCAGGCCACCCGCAACCGCAGCGGGCTCTGCCCCGAGACGGCCCGGAGCAGTTCCGTGCCACGGGCCGCGCGCAGGGTGAGGTCGCGGGCGACGGGCACGAAACGGCGTCCGGCCGCCGTGAGTTCCACCCCCGCCGGGGTCCGCCTGAGCAGCTCCGCGCCCAGTTCCCGCTCCAGGGAGCGCAACTGGCGGGAGACGGAGGGCTGGGCGACGTGCACCCGCGCGGCGGCGGCCGTCATCGAGCCGGTGTCGACCACGGCCAGGAAGTACCGCAGCACCCGTAGTTCCATCGCTCCTCCTCACGCCTCGCGTCACGGGTCCTCCGTCACGCCCGCGCCATGCCTCGAACGTATGGCTGTGCAGCTCAGAAGGTACTGGACCGTATGGCCGGTCGGCCACGAGACTGTGGCGGACCGGACAACGCCGTTCGAACGGGCACCCGCAGTGCCGCGGTCGGCGCAGGGCCTCCAGGGCGACAGGACCCAGGCCCCCTCCTCGCGCCGCGCACACAGGCCGAATCCACCGGTACCGCCGCTCATCCCCGGAGTTCCCATGCCCCAGAGCACCACCTCCGCCGGCCGCAACGCCAGACGCGCCACCACGGCCTCGTTCATCGGCACCGCCGTCGAGTGGTACGACTTCTACATCTACGGCACCGCCACCGCCCTGGTCTTCGGCAAGCTCTTCTTCCCGGGCGCCGACGCCGCCGCCGGCACCCTCGCGGCCTTCGCCACCTTCTGGGTCGGCTTCCTCGCCCGCCCCCTGGGCGGCCTCATCTTCGGTCACATAGGTGACCGGGTCGGACGCAAGAACGTACTCGTGACCACCCTGGTGCTGATGGGCACCGCCACCACCCTCATCGGTCTGCTGCCCACCCACGCGAGCATCGGCGTCGCCGCGCCGGTCCTGCTGGTGCTGCTGCGGGCCGTCCAGGGCATCGCGGTCGGCGGCGAATGGGGCGGCGCCGTCCTGATGGCCACCGAGAACACCGAGCAGAAGCGCCGCGGCGTCGCGGGCATGTGGGTGCAGCAGGGGTCACCGGCCGGGTCCATCCTGGCCACCCTCGTGTTCATCGCGGTGGGCCACCTGCCCGACGACGCCTTCATGTCGTGGGGCTGGCGCGTGCCCTTCCTGCTCTCCGCCCTCCTGGTGGTCATCGGCCTGGTCATCCGGCTGAAGGTGACCGAGTCCACCGACTTCCGGGCCGCGAAGCAGCAGGAGGAAGCCGCCCCGAAGATCCCCGTGGTCGAACTGCTGCGCACCTCGTGGCCCCTGGTCCTGCTCGGTGTCGGCGCCAGCGCCATGGGCATCTCCTCCGCCTACTTCACCAACACCTTCGTCCTGTCCTGGGCCACCAGCGACCTGGGCGTGGACCGGCAGACCATGCTCGACATCCTGCTCGTCCTCGCCGTCATGCAGTTCCTGTGGCAGCCCCTCGCGGCGCTGCTCGCCCAGCGCGTGGGCGCCGTCCGGCTGATGGCGGGCGCCCTGATCGCCAACATTCTCGTCGCGGTGCCGATGTTCCTGCTGATCGCCACCCGCGACAGCGTCCTGATCGGGGTGGGACTCGCCCTGGGCGTGCTGACCGGGTGCAGCTACTACGCGCTGCTCGCCGGCTTCCTGTCCCAGGCCTTCCCCGTCCGCGTCCGCTACACGGGAGTGTCGCTGGCCTACCAGCTGTGCAGCACCCTCATCGGCGGCTCCACCCCCTTCGTCGCCCAGTGGCTGCTGACTCGGGGCGGGAGCCACTGGCCGGTGGTCGGCTACTACATCGCGCTCCTGCTGCTGACCACGGTCTGCGTGCTGGCCCTGGCCCGCTACCGCGCCGCCCGCGGCGACGACCGGGGGACCGGTGCTCGGGAGGCCGAAGGCCTGCCCACCGTCGCCTGACCGGGACCCCGCGCCCCCGCGACCCGCCGTCGTCGTACCACCCCCCTCTTCCCTAGGACCCTCATGCACCTGGACGCGCTGTTCACCAACGGCCGCTTCACCACGCTCGACGCGAGCCGCCCCACCGCCCACACCGTCGGAGTCTTCGCGGGGCGCGTCGTCGGGCTCGACGACGAGGTCGCCGGATGCACCGCCGACCGCGTCCACGACCTGCGCGGCGCCCCTGCGGTCCCCGGCTTCAACGACGCCCACCAGCACCTGAGCATGCGCGGCCGCCGGCTCCTCCAGCTCGACCTGCACACCGGGACGGTCCCCACTCTCGACGCCCTCTACGCGGCGGTCCGCGAACGGGCCGCCCGGCTGGGCCCCGACGAATGGCTCTTCGGCGCGGGCTACGACCAGAACAAGATCGGCGCCCACCCGACGGCCGCGGCCCTGGACGAGGCGGCGCAGGGGCGCCCGGTATGGCTGGAGCACGTCTCCTGCCACATGGGCGTGGCCAACACGGCGGCCTTCGCCCGTGCGGGCTTCACCGACCGCACCGGCGTCCCCGACGTCGACGGCGGGCACGTGGAGCGCGACGCCGGCGGCCGGGCGGCCGGCCTGCTCCAGGAGACGGCCCAGCACCTGGTCACCCGGGCGTTCCGCCCCACTCCCGTGGACTCGATCGTGGCCGCCATCGCGGCCGGCAACGACAAGGGGGTGACGGAGGGCATCACCAGCGTCACCGAACCGGGCATCGCCGCGGCCGACCACGTCGGGCACGGCCCGGCCGACCTGCACGCCTTCCACCGCGCCGTGGAGGAAGGCGTGCTGAGTATCCGGACCACGGTCATGCCGTACATGACCGTCCTGCACGACGCGGGGCCCGCGGGCGGCGGCGACACCTGGTTCGGACTCGACACGGGGCTGCGGAGCGGGTTCGGCGACGACCGCCTGAAGATCGGCGCCACCAAGATCGCCACGGACGGCTCCCTGATCGGCCGCTCCGCGCACATGTGCTGCGGCTACCACGACGAGCCCGACAACTCCGGCTTCCTGCTGTTCGACGAGGACCGCCTGCACCACATGATCAACGAGGCGCACCGGTGCGGCTGGCAGGTCGCCGCCCACGCGATCGGCGACGCGGCCATCGACGTCGTCCTGGACGCCTTCGAGGCCGCCCAGGCCGCGCATCCGCGCCCGGACGCGCGCCACCGCATCGAGCACTTCGCCGTCGCCTCCGACGAACAGGTCCGCCGCCTGGTCGCCGGCGGTGTCGTCCCGGTACCGCAGGGGCGTTTCGTCTCCGAGATCGGGGACGGCATGATCACCGCGCTGGGCCCCGAGCGCGCCACCCGCTGCTACCGCATGCGCAGCCTCCTGGACGCGGGAGCCGTCCTGCCCGGCAGCAGCGACGCGCCGGTCGCGCACGGCAGCCCCCTGCTCGGCATCCACGACATGGTCAACCGCCGCACCGCCGGCGGTGCCCCCCTGGCGCCGGCCGAGGCGGTCACCGCCGAACAGGCGCTGTACGCGTACACGGTGGGCTCCGCCTACGCCGAGCACGCCGAGGACCGCAAGGGACGGCTCGCCCGCGGCATGCTGGCCGACTTCGCCGTCCTCTCGGACGACCTGCTGGCCGTCGACCCGGGCCGGATCGGCGCACTGTCCGTCGGGGCGACGGTGATCGGCGGCCGGGTGGTCCACGACGCCGGCGCCCTGGACTGACCGGACCGGCCGCCGCACCGGCGGACGGTACCCGGTCCGTGTCATCCCGTCATCCCGTCACCGCGAGCCGGCGTGCACCCCGGCCACCAGGGCCGAGAGCTCCTCGTACTCCTGCGGGGTCAGGTCCGTCAGCGGCGGCCGGACCGGGCCCGCCGGGTGGCCGGTGGCGGTCATGCCGGCCTTGACGATGCTCACCGCGTAGCCCGCCTGCCGGTTGCGGATCTCCGTATACGGCAGCACGAAGTCCGACAGCATCCTGGTCACGTCGCTCTGGCGCAGTTCGCGTACGGCGGCGTAGAAGTCCAGGGCGAACTCCGGCAGGAAGTTGAAGATGGCCGAGGAGTACGTGGACACGCCCAGCTGGAGGTAGGGCAGCGCGTAGGTCTCGGCGGTGGGCAGGCCCCCGATGTAGGCGAGGCGGTCGCCGAGCCGGGCGTGGACGCGGGTGATGGTGTCGATGTCGCCGACGCCGTCCTTGTAGCCGATCAGGTTCGGGCAGCTGTCCGCGAGGCGGGCGACGACGTCGGCGGAGTAGACCGCGTTGGCGCGGCTGTAGACGACCACGCCCAGGGACGTGGCCCGGCACACCGCCTCGACGTGCCGCGCGAGACCCTCCGGCGAGGCTTCGGTGAGGTACGGCGGGAAGAGCAGGATGCCGTCGGCGCCCGCGCGTTCGGCGGCGGCGGCGAACTCGACCGCGGTGGCGGTGCCGTAGCCCGCCGGGGCGAGGATCGGGGTGCCCTCGGGGGCGCTCCGGACCGCCGCGGTGACGACCCGCTCGACCTCGGCCGGAGTGAGGGAGAAGAACTCGCCGGTGCCGCCGGCCGCGAAGAGGCCGCCGACGTCGTACGTGCCGAGGCGGACGATGTTCTCGCGGTAGGCGTCCTCGTCGAAGGAGAGGTCGTCGCGGAAGTGGGTGACGGGGAAGGACAGCAGCCCGGAGCCGATGCGGCGGCCGAGTTCTGCCGGGGAGAAGGACGTCATGGGACTGCTCCTGAGTCGGGGGAGGGGCGGCGCGGGCGGCGCGGCTGTCCGTGTCGGCGCCGCCCGCGCCGGGTTCCGGGGTGAGTGGTTCCTGCGGGGTCGGCGGGGCCGGCCGGGTCAGGGACGGGCGCCGGCCTCGTGCGTGGCGACTGTCCAGGCACGGGCCTGGTCGCTGAGGGTGAAGCCGAGACCGGGCCGGTCGGAGACGTGCATGCGTCCGTCGCGGATCTCCAGGCGCTCGTTGAACAGGGGTTCCAGCCAGTCGAAGTGCTCCACCCACGGCTCGATCGGGTAGGCCGCGGCCAGGTGCAGGTGGATCTCCATGGCGAAGTGCGGCGCGAGCTGGAGGTGGTGGTGCTCGGCGAGGGCGGCGAGCTTGAGGAACTGGGTGATGCCGCCGATGCGGGGCGCGTCGGGCTGGATGACGTCGGCGGCGCCGTGGCGGATCAGCTCCATGTGCTCGGCGACGCTGGCGAGCATCTCGCCGGTGGCGACGGGGGTGTCCAGGGAGGCGGCGAGCGCGGCGTGGCCCTGGGCGTCGTAGGCGTCGAGGGGTTCCTCGATCCAGGTGAGTCCGAAGGGTTCCATGGCGCGGCCCATGCGCTGCGCGGTGGGGCGGTCCCACTGCTGGTTGGCGTCGACCATGAGCGGTACGCCGTCGCCGACGTGCTCGCGCACGGCGGTCAGGCGGGCCAGGTCGTACGTCCCGTCGGGGTGGCCGACCTTGAGCTTGATGCCGCCGATGCCGCTTTCGAGGGAGGCGGTCGCGTTCTCCAGGACCTGTTCGGTGGGCGTGTGCAGGAAGCCGCCGGAGGTGTTGTAGCAGCGCACCGAGTCGCGGTGCGCGCCGAGGAGCTTGGCCAGGGGCAGGCCGGCCCGCTTGGCCTTCAGGTCCCACAGGGCGACGTCGAAGGCGGCGACGGCCTGGGTGGCGAGGCCGCTGCGGCCCACCGAGGCACCGGCCCATACGAGTTTGGTCCACAGCCTGCCGATGTCGCTGGGGTCCTCGCCCAGCAGGTTCTCGGCGATCTCCCTGGCGTGGGCGAACTGGCCCGGCCCGCCGGCCCGCTTGGAGTAGCCGAAGCCGATGCCCTCGTGTCCCTGCTCGGTCGCGATCTCGACGAAGAGGAAGGCGACCTCGGTCATCGGCTTCTGGCGGCCGGTGAAGACCTTCGCGTCGCTGATCGGCGTCGCCAGCGGCAGCGTCACCGAGGAGAGGCGGAGCCAGGAGATCCGGTCGAGGGTGGCCGCGCCCGCGGTCTGCGAGCCCGCGGTGTGCGAGCCCGCGGCCTGCGCGGTCGCGGGTGCGGTGGGGGATGCGGGAGAGGGTGCGGTGGGGGGTGTCGTGTTCGTCGTGCTCACCACTTCGTGCGTCGCGTCCGTACGCCGTGTGCCCCTGGAGGGGAGGCGGTCACCGCAAGACGCTACGGTCGCGAATGATTCACGTCCAACATAGTTTTTGGATCTACTCATACCTGGAGCGCATCAGTGTTCACCCTGGCCCAGCTGACGAGCTTCGTGGCCGTCGCGGAAGAGCTGCACTTCACCCGTGCCGCGGAGCGGCTGAGCATGACGCAGCCACCGCTGAGCCGGCAGATCCAGCTGCTGGAGAACGAGCTGCGCGTGCAGCTGCTCGACCGGACCAACCGCACGGTGCGGCTGACCCCGGCGGGCCGGGCGTTCCTGGTGGAGGCGCGCCGCATCCTGCGCCAGTCCGAGCACGCCGCGCTCGCCGTGCGCCGGGTCTCCACCGGTGAGGTCGGCGCGATCGCCGTCGGCTTCACGGCCGCCAGTTCCTACTCGGCCCTCGGCGACCTCCTCCACACCGCGCAGGCGGCCCTGCCGGGCGTGGAGATCCAGCTCCAGGAACTCGTCACCCGGGACCAGCTCAAGGCTCTCGGGGAGGGCTCCCTCGACCTCGGTCTGGTACGGCCCATGAGCACCGGGGCCGACCTGGTCTCGCGCCCCGCGGTGCGGGAGGGCCTGCTGGCCGCGCTGCCCGCCGGACACCGGGCGGCCGGGGGACGGGGCCCAATGCCGCTGGGGGAGCTGGCGGGCGAGGACTTCCTGATGTACTCGCCGATCGAGGCCCGCTACTTCCACGAGCTGCTGGTCGGCATCTTCCGCGCCGTCGACGTCCGCCCGACGTTCACCCAGTACCTCGCGCAGGTGCACAGCATCCTGGCGCTGGTCAGCGGCGGCTGGGGCATCGCCCTGGTGCCCGAGAGCGCGTCCCTGATGCGCTACGGCGGCATCGTCTTCCGCGAGGTCGTCCTGCCGGACCCGAAGCCCGTCGAACTCAACCTGGTGTGGCGAAGCGCCAACGACAACCCCGCGCTGGACGCGCTCCTGCGGCATCTCTGACATCCGCCCCGACACCCGTCGACATCCGCCCGACACCCGTCCGCCACACCGCCGTCATGCGGGATCACGCCACGGTCATTCAAGAAAGGTATTGCAAGCAACAAAATTCGACATAGACGTGCATCGCAACGGTCCCTACGGTCATCTCAGCCACCGCATCCGTGGCTCGGCCCACACGCGGCGCCGCTGCCGCTTCCCCCAGGCCCAGGAGATCGACCATGCCCGCTCCAGCCCGGCAGGACGAGCCGGCCGCCGCCGCGACCGACGGCGGCCGAGCCCAGGCCACGACCGCCACCGGGACGCGGCACAGACGCTGACGGCGTCGCCCGCCACACTCCCGCCACCCCCCGTCTCCACGCCGGGCCCTCCAGCCGTTCCGCACGCCCGAGCCGCCCGATCCCGAGCCGCCCGGCACGTGCCCCGTCCGAAGGCCCGGCCGCCCGTCCCACAGTTCAAAGGGGAGCTGACATGCCACTTGTCGTAGTCGGAATCAGCGTGCTGATCCTGCTGTTGCTGATGACCCGGCTGAAGCTCAACGGCTTCGCGGCGCTGCTCCTCGTGGCCGTGGGCGTCGCCGTGGTGCAGGGCATCCCCGTCGCGGAGATACCCGACGTCCTCTCGGAGGGCATCGGCGGCCAGATCGGCGACACCATGCTCGTCATCGGGCTCGGCGCCATGGTGGGCCGGATCATGGGGGACTCCGGTGCCGCCCAGCGCATCGCCGGCAAGATGCTCGACGCCTTCGGGCAGCGCGGGGTGCAGGTCGCCATGGTGGCCACCTCGATGCTCATCGGCGTGACCATGTTCTACGAGGTCGCCTTCATCATCATCGTGCCCATCGCCTTCACCCTGGTCCGCGTCACCAGGGCGAACCTGCTCTGGGTCGGGCTGCCGATGTCGATCGCCCTGTCCACGATGCACAGCTTCCTGCCGCCGCACCCCGGCCCCACCGCCGTCGCCGCGACCTTCCACGCCTCCGTCGGACTGACCCTGTTCTACGGCCTGTTCATCGCCGTCCCGATCGGCGCGTTCATCGCGCTGCTCTGGCCGCGGCTGCCGTTCGTCCGGGCCATGTCGCCCTCCGTACCCAAGGGCCTGGTCAGCGAGCGCGAGTTCACCGACGAGGAGATGCCCGGCCTCGGCTGGTCGCTGCTCGTCGCGCTCTTCCCCGTCGTCCTGATCGCCGGTGCCGCCGTGGTCGACATGGCCGACTCCGACGAGACCCCGCTGCTGCACACCATCGCGTTCCTCGGCTCCGCGCCGGTCGCCCTGCTGCTCACCCTCTGCCTGGCGGTCTGGGCCTTCGGGCCGCGGATCGGCCGGAGCCTCGCGGACGTCAGCGCCTCCTGCACCTCGGCCGCCCAGGCGATGGCGATGATCCTCCTGGTGATCGGCGCGGGCGGTGCCTTCAAGAACGTCCTCGTCGAGGGCGGCATCTCCGACTACATCAAGGACGTCACCGGCGGCTGGTCCGTCTCGCCGATCATCCTCGCCTGGCTCATCGCGGTCATCCTCCGCATCGCCCTCGGCTCGGCGACGGTCGCTGTCGTCACGGCCTCCGGCGTGGTGCTGCCCCTGGTCGCCGGCGGCGGGGTCAGCCCCGAGATCATGGTGCTCGCCGTCTCCTGCGGGTCCATCGCCTTCTCGCACGTCAACGACCCCGGCTTCTGGCTCTTCAAGGAGTACTTCAACCTCTCGGTCACCCAGGCGATCAAGGTGCGCACGAGCTACACGACGGTGCTCTCGGTCCTCGGCCTGGGCGGTGTCCTCATCATGGAGCAGATCGTCGACGGCATCGGCCTGTGACCCCCGCCGCACCCCCGAACCCCGCCGCACACAAGGAGTCCGAAGGAACATGACCACGAGCCAGCCGACCGTCACCGGGTTCGCCGTCTACCCCGTCGCGGGCCGCGACTGCATGGAACTGAACCTCTCCGGCGCCCACGGCCCCTACTTCACCCGCAACGTCGTCGTCCTGACGGACTCGGAGGGACGCACCGGTCTCGGCGAGGTGCCGGGCGGCGAGAAGATCACCCGGACCCTGCGCGACGCCGAGTCCCTGGTGGTCGGCGCGAAGGTCGGCGACTACAAGCGCGTCCTGCGGGCGATCGGCGACCGCTTCGCCGACCGGGACTCCGGCGGTCGCGGCGCGCAGACCTTCGACCTCAGGACCACGGTGCACGCCGTCACCGCCGTCGAGTCGGCGCTCCTGGACCTCCTCGGCCAGCACCTGGACGTGCCGGTCGCCGCCCTCCTCGGCGACGGGCAGCAGCGCGACTCGGTGCGCGTCCTCGGCTACCTCTTCTACGTCGGCGACCCCGGCCGCACGGACCTGGAGTACGTCCGCGAACCCGACGCGGACACCGCCTGGTACCGCGTCCGGCACGAGGAGGCGCTGACCCCCGAGGCCGTCGTCCGCCAGGCCGAGGCCACCTACGACCTGTACGGCTTCCGCGACTTCAAGCTGAAGGGCGGTGTCCTCGACGGCGCCGAGGAGGTCCGGGCGATCCGCGCGCTCAAGGACCGCTTCCCCGAGGCCCGCGTCACCCTCGACCCCAACGGTGCCTGGTCGCTGCGCGAGGCCGTCGAGCTGTGCGGACCCCTGGTCGGCACCCTCGCCTACGCCGAGGACCCCTGCGGCGCCGAGGGCGGATACTCCGGACGCGAGGTGCTCGCCGAGTTCCGCCGCGCCACCGGCCTGCCCACCGCCACCAACATGATCGCCACCGACTGGCGCCAGCTCACCCACGCGCTCGCCCTGCAGTCGGTCTCGATCCCGCTGGCCGACCCGCACTTCTGGACCATGCAGGGCTCGGTGCGCGTGGCGCAGCTGTGCAACGCGATGGGCCTGACCTGGGGCTGCCACTCCAACAACCACTTCGACATCTCGCTGGCGATGGTCACGCACTGCGGAGCGGCTGCGCCCGGTGTCTACAACGCCCTGGACACCCACTGGATCTGGCAGGAAGGCCTTGAGCGGCTCACCGTCGCGCCGCCGCGCATCGTCGACGGCGAGATCGCCGTGCCGGACGCCCCCGGACTCGGCGTCCAGCTGGACATGGACCGCCTCCTCGCCGCCCACGAGCTGTACCGGACCAGGGCCCTGGGCGCCCGCGACGACGCCGCGGCCATGCGCTACCTGATCCCCGACTGGCAGTTCGACGCCAAACGCCCCTCCCTGGTCCGCTGACCAACACCGGAAGAGCCGTCCGGAGACGCGCCGCTGCGGGCAGGCGTGCCGCCCGAGCTGCGGGCAGTCGTGCCGCTGGGGCGGCACGGGTGGGCGCAGCGGCACCCCGCAAGCGCCGGGCCGCGCGACCCACCCCCGCCCCGCACCCACGCCGGCCACCACCCGGCCGACGCCCCCCGCCCCGTTCAACGCAGCCCCCGTCAAACCCCAGTAAGGACATGTATCGGTCAAGCGCGAGCCACAAAGGCAGAAGCCGCGGTTCACCCCGCCGCGTTTGCCTGGTGGTCGTCCGGCCGTCCGTCCTCTGGAGGTTCGATGACCCCGCCGCGCATCAGCTCCCCGAACACCCTGAAGAGAAGGGGATTCCTCGGCATCGCGGGCGCCGCCGGCGCCGGTGCCGTGCTCCTCACCCCGGGCGCCGCCCCTCTCGCGGCCGCCGCCCCGGCACGCGTCCCGGCCGACCCCTTCCGGCTCGGAGTCGCCTCCGGCGACCCGCTTCCCGACGGCGTCGTGCTGTGGACCCGCCTCGCACCGAAGCCCCTGGACGACGACGGCGGCATGCCGCAACGTTCCGTCGCCGTGCGCTGGGAGGTCGCCCTCGACGAGCGCTTCCGCAAGATCGTCCGGCACGGCGTCGAGCACGCCGTGCCCGCCGAGGCGCACACCGTCCACGCCGACGTACGCGGCCTGCGCCCCCACCACGAGTACTACTACCGCTTCCGGGCCGGCGACGAGGTCTCGCCGGTCGGACACACCCGCACCGCCCCCGCCCCCGGCACCTCGCCCACCGTCGACTTCGCCTTCGCCTCCTGCGCCAACTGGGAGCAGGGCCACTTCACGGCGTACCGGCACATGGCCGAGGAGCGCCCCGACGTCGTCTTCCACCTCGGCGACTACCTCTACGAGTACGCCGCCGGCGTCAACGGGAAGGTGCGCACCCACCACGGCGACGAGATCAACACCCTCGCCGAGTACCGCGCGCGGCACGCCCAGTACAAGACCGACCCCGACCTCATGCTGCTGCACGCCACCGCGCCCTTCGTCGTCACCTGGGACGACCACGAGACGGACAACAACTACGCCGGCCTCACCCCGGAGAACGGCGACGCCGGCCAGGGCAACGACACCACCGCCCACTTCGCCGCCCGCCGCCGCGCCGCCTACCAGGCGTACTGGGAGCACATGCCGCTGCGCCGCTTCCGCAAGCCGGTCGACACCGCGCTGCCCCTCTACCGGCGCCTGGAGTACGGCTCCACCGCGACCTTCAGCGTGCTGGACAGCCGCCAGTACCGCACCGACCAGCCCTACGACGACCAGTGGCAGGTCGGCGGTCCCGACCAGTGGGACCCGAAGGCGACCATCCTCGGCGCCGAGCAGCACGCCTGGCTGGAGCGGAGCCTGTCGCGCTCCCGCTCGGCCTGGAACGTGGTCCCCCAGCAGATCTACTTCGCCAACTGGGACGCCGTCGCCGGCCCGGACGACGCCGGCTACAACGACGGCTGGGACGGCTACCGCGCCTCCCGCGACCGGGTCCTCGGCTACGTCGAGGAGCGCCGCATCGACAACTTCGTCGTCCTCACCGGCGACGTGCACAACAACTGGACCAACGACCTGCGCCGCGACTTCGAGCGGCCGGAGACCCGGGTGCTGGGCAGCGAGTTCGTCACCACCTCGATCACCTCCGGGGGCGACGGCTCGGCCACCAACGACCCCGGCCAGGTCTACTGGGACGAGAACCCGCACACCAAGTACTACAACGCGCGCCGCGGCTACGTGCGCTGCTCGGTCTCCCGGGACCGGTACACCGCCGACTACCGGGTGGTCGACTACGTCACCCGGCCCGGCGCGCCGGTGCGCACCGACAAGTCGTTCGTGATCGAGTCGGGGGTGGCGGGCGTGCAGGACGCCTGACCGCCGCCGGGCGCGGGCTTCGGGAGCGACCGCCGCGCGACCAGGGGCGGACCGGTGCACGTGCGGCCAGGGCGGACCCGTTCACCAGGAACGAACAAACCCCGACGGGATAATTGATTCGGTTGTGTTGGGGTCCTACGGTGACCCTGACCCAGTAGTCGCCGCGTCACCGGCAGTTGTGATTTCCCCCAACGTCAACTGCTGTCCCAGCACCGTGCGTTGAGCCGCCCCCGAAGCCCACGGAAGGCCACGGTCATGCCGCACTCGCCCGTGTCACCCGCCGGATCCCCTCTTCTCCCCTCCCGCCCGGTCGTCAGCCGCCGCCGTCTTCTGGAGGGCGGTGCCGCCGTCCTCGGCGCCCTCACCCTGTCCGCGTCTGTACCGGCGTCCGCGGCCGGACGCCGGGCCGCGGCGGAGGCCGCGACCCCCGAGTGGAACGACTTCGACGTCTTCCGGGTCGGCACCGAGCCGCCGCACACCACGCTCACGCCGTACCCGGACGTGAGAGCGGCGCTCGCCGGCGACCGCGCCGCCTCGCCGTACCGGCTCAGCCTCGACGGCAAATGGAAGTTCGCCTACGCCGACCGCCCCGAGGACCGCGACCCCGACTTCCACCGCACCGACACCGACGACGGCGACTGGGACACCATCCCCGTCCCGTCCGTGTGGCAGCTGCACGGCCACGACTTCCCGATCTACCTGAACATCACCTACCCCTACTGGGGCCCCAACGGCCTCGGCGAGGAACCGCAGCCGCCCGCCGCGCCGACCCGCTACAACCCGGTCGGCCAGTACCGGCGCACGTTCACCGTCCCCGGGGACTGGACCGGCCGCCGCACCTTCCTGCACTTCGAGGGCGTCAAGTCCGCCCACTACGTGTGGATCAACGGCACCCTGGCCGGCTACGACGAGGACTCCTACACGCCCTCCGAGTACGACATCACCGACCACCTGAAGCCCGGCACCAACCAGATCGCCGTCGAGGTCTACCGCTACGCCGACGGCGACTGGCTGGAGGACCAGGACATGATCCGGCTGAGCGGCATCTTCCGCTCGGTCCACCTCTACTCCACCCCCGCCGTGCACCTGCGCGACTTCCGCCTCGACACCCCGCTCGACGACACCTACACCGACGCGGAGCTGGCCGTCACCGCGAGCGTGCGGGCCTACGGCGAGGGCGGCACCGGCCGCTACACCGTCGAGACCCAGCTCTACGACGCCCGCGGCCACGCCGTCTGGCCCCGGCCGCTGGAGCAGCCCGTCGACGTCGGCGGGGCCGGCGCCGGTGAGGACGTCACCGTACGGGCCGCGAAGGCCGTGCCGAAGCCCCGGCTCTGGTCGGCCGAGCACCCGAACCTCTACACGGCCGTGCTCCGCCTGCGGGACCCCGCGGGGAAGGTGACGGAGACCCTCTCCCACCGGGTCGGCTTCCGCGAGTTCGCGCTCAAGGACGGACTGATGCGGATCAACGGCGAGCCCGCCTCGCTGCGCGGCACCAACCGCCACGAGATGCACCCGGCCCGCGGCACCGCCCTCACCCGCGAGGACATGGTCGCCGACATCAAGATCATCAAGCGGATGAACATGAACAGCGTCCGCACCTCGCACTACCCGAACAACCCGTACTGGCTGGAGCTGGCCGACGAGTACGGCCTCTACCTCGTCGACGAGACCAACCTGGAGACCCACGGCATCAACGGCGAGTACCCCGGCGACCACCCCGACTGGACCACCGCCTGCGTGGCCCGCGCCCAGAACATGGTCCACCGCGACAAGAACCACGCCTCGGTCGTCATCTGGTCGCTGGGCAACGAGGCGGGCGGCGGCAGCACCTTCAACGCCATGCACGACTGGATCAGCTCCTACGACACCACCCGCGTCATCCAGTACGAGGGCGACGACAGCCCCGGCATCAGCGACATCCGCTCCAACATGTACGACACCCCGCAGCGCGTCGAGCAGCGGGCGGCGGACACCTCCGACACCCGGCCGTACGTCATGATCGAGTACGCCCACTCGATGGGGAACTCGACCGGCAACCTCAAGAAGTACTGGGACGTCGTGCGCGCCCACGACGTGCTCCAGGGCGGCTGGATCTGGGACTTCGTCGACCAGTCCCTCCACACGCCCGTGCCCGCCCGCACCCTGCTCACCGAGGAGGGACCGGCCGGCCTGCGCGGCGAGATCCTCGCCACCCGCGGCACCCTCGACCGGGACAAGGGCCTGTCCGGCATCACGGTCTTCGAGCGCGACGACAGCCTCGACCTCACCGGCTCCCTGACCCTGGAGGCCTGGATCACCCCGCACGTCACGGGGTACCACCAGCCGATCATCGCCAAGGGCGACACCCAGTACGCGCTCAAGCAGAACGGCCGGACGCTGGAGTTCTTCATCCACTCCGAGGGCCAGTGGATCACCGCGACCTGGGGCGTGCCGGACGACTGGACCGGCCGCGAGCACCATCTCGCGGGCGTCTTCGACGCGGACGCCGGCACCCTCACCCTGTACGTCGACGGCACGGAACGCGCCACCCGCACCACCGACCGGCGCCCCAGCAGCAACACCGCGCCCCTCGCGCTCGCCACCGACGCCGACAACCAGGTCCGCGAGTTCAGCGGCACCGTCCGCCGCGCCCGCGTCTACGCCCGCGCCCTGACCGCCGCCGAACTGGCCTCGGACGGCCGCGGCCCCGGCGACGACGGCGTGCGGTTCTGGTTCGACGCCGCGAGCGTGCGGAGCGAGAAGAAGCGGCCGGACGACAAGACCTTCCTCGCCTACGGCGGCGACTGGGGCGACAACCCCAACGACGGCGCCTTCGTCGCGGACGGCATCATCACCGCCGACCGCCGCCACACCGGCAAGGCCGCGCAGGTCAAGCGCATCTACCAGGCCGTCAACGCCACCCGCGCCGCAGGCGGCGGCCCCGGCGACGTCACCCTCGTCAACGAGTACCTCTTCACCCACCTCCGCGAGTTCGACGGCCACTGGGAACTCGTCGCCGACGGGAAGGCCGTACGGCGCGGGAAGCTCACCCGGGACCAACTGGACGTCGCGCCGGGCTCCAGCAAGCCGATCACCGTCCCGGTGCGGCTGCCCGACGACCCGGACCCCGGCACCGAGTACTTCCTGGAGCTCTCCTTCACCACCAGGGAGTCCACCCCCTGGGCGAAGGCGGGCTTCGAGGTGGCCCGCGCCCAGCTGCCCGTCGCGTCCGCCGCCCCCGCCGTGACCCCCGCGCGCCTGCGCAGCGTCCCCGCCCTGCGTCACGAGGAGCGCGACGGGGACGTGAAGGTCACCGGCAAGGGATTCTCGGTCACCGTCGACCGGCGCACCGGCACCATCACCTCCTACGAGGCGAAGGGCACCCGCCTGCTCACCTCCGGGCCGGTGCCCAACTTCTGGCGGGCGCCCACGGACAACGACAAGGGCAACGGCCAGCACACCCGCAACCAGACCTGGCGCGACGCGGGAGCCCGCCGCGAGGTCACGGACGTCGCCGTGCGCGCCCTCGGCGACCGCGCCGTCGAGATCAAGGTCACCGGCACCCTGCCCACCACCGCCGAGTCGGCGTACTCCACCACGTACACGGTGTTCGGCAACGGCGAGATCAAGGTCGACAACACCCTGCACCCGGGTGCCGCGAGCCTGCCGTACCTTCCCGAGGTCGGCACGATGCTGTTCCTGCCGCGCGGCCTGGACCGCGTGCACTGGTACGGCCGCGGCCCCGAGGAGAACCACTGGGACCGCAACGACGGCACGGACGTCGGCCTGTACTCCGGGACCGTCGCCGAGCAGTGGACCCCGTACATCCGCCCGCAGGAGAACGGCAACAAGACGGACGTCCGCTGGATCGCCCTCACCGACCGCCACGGCACGGGCCTGCTCGCCTCCGGCGAACCCCTGATCGAGGCCAATGCCTCCTTCTTCACGCCGGAGGACCTGTCGGCCGGTGTGCGGCACGACTACCAGCTCACCCCGAGGGACGAGGTCGTCCTGCGCCTGAACCACCGCCAGATGGGCGTCGGCGGCGACAACAGCTGGGGCGCGCACACCCACGACGAGTTCAAGCTCTTCGCCGACCGGGACTACGCGTACACCTACCGGCTGCGCCCCATCACCGACGTCCGCGACGCGACGCGCGCGTCGCGGCGGCCGACGGCCACGGAGTAACCGGGCGGGAGACAGAAGACAGCGAGCAGAAGAAGCGAGCGGGGGACAGGAGGGGAAGGGCGGCGCCGTCAGCCGGCGGCGTCGCTGATCCCCAGCCGCAGGTGCTCGACGTGGAACACGGCCTGGTCGAGCAGCTCGGCGACGTGGTGGTCGTGCAGGGCGTAGACCACCGAACGCCCCTTGCGCTCGCCGACCACCAGGCCGAGGTTGCGCAGCAGCCGCAGCTGGTGCGAGCAGGCCGACTGCTCCATGCCCACCTCCGCCGCCAACTCGGTCGCGGGAAGCGGACCTTCGCGCAGCCTGGCCAGGATCAGCAGCCTGGACGGGGTGGACAGGGCCTGGAGGGTCGTGGCGACCTTCGCGACGTTGTCCGCGTCCAGTCGCACCCGCTCGGCGGCGTCCTGCGCGGTGGTGACGGCTCCGTGACCCATGCGGTCATCTTACGCACCGGCCCGAGCAGCTCCTGAACGAACGTCCGACCCCTCGAACCGAACCCCTAACCGAATGAACGAATGAACGAGTCTTCATGTGTTCCTGTATGGTCGGCGCGTGTCCACGACCCTCGCCACCGTGCCCGCGCCCGTGCCCGCCGCCCCCGCGCCCGGGCGCCGCACCCGTGTCCTCGCCCTGGCCGAGGCCCGCTGGGCGCTCGCGTCCCTCCTGGCCTTCCTCGCGGCCCTGCCCCTCGACCTCGGCTCCGCCCCCGCCTGGACGTACGGCCCGCTGTACGCGTTCGCCTACGCCGCCGGCGGCTGGGAGCCCGCCCTCGAAGGGCTGCGGGCGCTGAGCGGGAAGACCCTGGACGTCGACCTGCTGATGATCGTGGCCGCCCTCGGCGCCGCCTCCATCGGCCAGGTCCTCGACGGCGCCCTGCTGATCGTCATCTTCGCCACCTCCGGCGCCCTGGAGGCCCTGGCCACCGCCCGCACCGCCGACTCCGTACGCGGCCTGCTCGACCTCGCCCCCACCACCGCGACCCGGGTGCGCGACGGCCGCGAGGAGACCGTCCCGACCGCCGCACTCGCCGTCGGCGACACCGTCCTGGTCCGCCCGGGGGAGCGGATCGGCGCCGACGGCACGGTCCTGGACGGGACCGGCGAGGTCGACCAGGCCACCATCACCGGCGAGTCGGTGCCCGTCCTCAAGCGCCCCGGCGACGACGTCTTCGCCGGGACCGTGAACGGCACCGGCGCCCTGCGCGTCCGCGTCGGCCGCGACCCCGCCGACTCGGTCATCGCCCGCATCGTCACCCTCGTCGAGGAGGCGTCCCGCACCAAGGCGCCGACGCAGCTGTTCATCGAGAAGATCGAGCAGCGCTACGCGGTCGGCGTGGTCGCCGCCACCCTCGCGGTCTTCGGCATCCCGCTCGCCCTCGGCGCCGACCTCACGGACGCCCTGCTGCGCGCCATGACCTTCATGATCGTCGCCTCGCCCTGCGCGGTCGTCCTCGCGACGATGCCGCCCCTGCTGTCCGCCATCGCCAACGCGGGCCGGCACGGCGTCCTGGTGAAGTCGGCGGTCGCCATGGAGCGCCTCGGCGCGATCGACACCGCAGCCCTCGACAAGACCGGCACCCTGACCGAGGGCGCCCCCGAGGTGACCGCCGTACGCCCGGTGTCCGCTCCCGGCTCCGCGCCCCGCCTCGACGCGGACGGCCTCCTGGCCCTGGCCGCGTCGGCCGAGTACCCCAGCGAGCACCCGCTGGCCCGCGCGATCGTGAGCGCCGCCCGCGGCCGGAACCTGCCGATCGCCGCCGCCCGGGACTTCACCGCGAGCCCGGGCCGCGGAGTCACGGCGCTCGTCGACGGCCACCGCGTCCACGTCGGCCGGGCCGACACGCCCGAGGGCGCCGAGACCACCGTCCGGGTCACCCGCGACGGCGTCCTCCTCGGCACCCTCGCCCTCACCGACCGCCTCCGTGCCGACGCCGCCCCGGCCACCGCCGCGCTCACCGCCCTCACCGGCACCGCCCCCGCCCTCCTCACCGGCGACCACCCGGCCGCCGCCGCCCGGGTGGCCGAGGCGACCGGCATCACCGACGTCCGCGCCGACCTGCTGCCCGAGGACAAGGTCGAGGCCGTACGGGAAGGCGAGCGGGCCGGCCGCAAGGTGCTCTTCGTCGGCGACGGCGTCAACGACGCCCCCGCGCTGGCCGCCGCGCACGCCGGTGTCGCCATGGGCCGGGCCGGTTCCGACCTGGCCCTGGAGGCCGCCGACGCGGTCGTCGTGCGCGACGAGCTGACGGCCGTGCCCGCCGTCGTACGCCTCTCGCGGCGGGCACGCCGGCTGGTGCTGCAGAACCTCGTCGTCGCCGGTGCCTTCATCACCGTCCTCGTCCTGTGGGACCTGATCGGCCACCTGCCGCTGCCGCTCGGCGTCGCGGGCCACGAGGGCTCGACCGTACTGGTCGGCCTCAACGGTCTGCGGCTGCTGCGCGAGTCGGCCTGGCGCCAGGAGTGATCCGCAGGAGGCCAGCAAGCGCGACATCCACGTCGCATTCCCGCCAGCCGGAGCCCGCCGCGCGCGCCATCCTGGAGACATGCAGACGGGAATGCACACCGACACCGAGCGCTGCGTGCGCGCCGTCCGGTCGAAGGACGCGCGCTTCGACGGCTGGTTCTTCACGGCCGTCCTGACGACCGGGATCTACTGCCGCCCCAGTTGCCCCGCGGTACCGCCCAAGCCCGGGAACATGACCTTCCACCCGAGCGCGGCGGCCTGCCAGCAGGCCGGGTTCCGGGCGTGCAAACGCTGCCGCCCGGACACCAGCCCCGGCTCGCCCGAGTGGAACGTGCGCGCCGACCTCACCGCCCGCGCCATGCGCCTGATCGCCGACGGCGTCGTGGACCGCGAGGGCGTCCCCGGCCTCGCCGCCCGCCTCGGCTACAGCACCCGGCAGGTCGAACGCCAGCTCCTCGCGGAACTGGGCGCGGGGCCCCTCGCCCTCGCCCGCGCGCAGCGCGCCCAGACCGCCCGGCTGCTGATCGAGACCACCCCGCTGCCGATGGCGGACATCGCCTTCGCGGCCGGTTTCGCCTCCATCCGCACCTTCAACGACACGGTCCGCGAGGTCTACGCACTCTCCCCGAGCGAGCTGCGCACCCGCGTCCCCAAGGCCCGACCCGCCGGCACCACGGCCGTCGGCACCACGGCCGCCGGCACCCTCCTGCTCCGGCTCCCGTTCCGCGCCCCGCTCAACCCCGACAACCTCTTCGGCCACCTCGCCGCCACCGCCGTCCCGGGCGTGGAGGAGTGGCGGGAGGGCGCGTACCGGCGCACCCTGCGCCTCCCGTACGGTCACGGCATCGTGGCCCTCACCCCGAACCCCGACCACATCGCCTGCCGCCTCACCCTCGGCGACCCGCGCGACCTGACCGTCGCCATCAGCCGCTGCCGGCGGCTGCTCGACCTGGACGCCGACCCGGTGGCGGTCGACGACCAGCTGCGCGCCGACCCGCTGCTCGCGCCGCTCGTCGACAAGGCCCCCGGCCGGCGCGTGCCGCGCACGGTGGACGAGGCGGAGTTCGCCGTACGTGCCGTACTCGGCCAGCAGGTCTCCACCGCCGCCGCCCGCACCCACGCCGCCCGCCTGGTCGCCGCGCACGGCGAGCCGGTGGACGACCCCGAGGGCGGCCTGACCCACCTCTTCCCGTCCACCGGGGCACTGGCGGCGGTGGACCCGGAGACCCTGGCGATGCCGCGCACCCGCCGCACCACCTTCACCACCCTCGTCGCCCACCTGGCCGACGGCTCGGTCAACCTGGGCGTCGAGTGCGACTGGGCCGAGACCCGCGCCCGGCTCCTCGCCCTCCCCGGCTTCGGCCCCTGGACCGCCGACGTCATCGCCATGCGCGCCCTCGGCGACCCCGACGCCTTCCTCCCCACCGACCTCGGCATCCGCCGCGCCGCCGGCGAACTGGGCCTGCCCTCCACCCCGGCCGCGCTCACGGCCCGCGCGTCGGCCTGGCGGCCCTGGCGGGCGTACGCCGTCCAGTACCTGTGGGCGACCGACAGCCACCCGATCAACTTCCTGCCCGTTTGACTTCCTCCCCCTCCTGGAGGAGGGGGGTTCCTACGGCTTGCGCCGTGGGGTTTCCTGCTTCACCGACGACTGCCCGCCCGGAGTACTCCGTTGAGGTCTTACACCGTCTCCACAGGCTGTTGCCGTCAGCCCGACGGCCAGGATGTTCTTCGCCGCGTTCACGTCGCGGTCATGGACGGTGCCGCAGTCGCACGTCCACGTGCGGATGTTCAGCGGCATTTTGCTCTGCAAGGTGCCACAGGCGGAGCACAGCTTGCTGGAGGGGAAGAAGCGGTCGACGGCGATCACCTCACGGCCGTACCACTGGGCCTTGTACTCCAGCATGCTCCGGAACTCCGACCACGCGGCATCGGAGATCGCACGGGCGAGCTTGTGGTTCTTGACCATGTTGCGGACGCTCAGGTCCTCGATCACGAGCGTTTGGTTCTCACGCACGAGTCGGGTGGTCAGCTTGTGCAGGTGGTCACGCCTGCGGTCGGCGATGCGGGCGTACACCTTGGCGGCGCGACGCCGGGCCTTGGCCCGGTTGGCGGAGCCCTTCTGCTTCTTCGCCAGGTTCCGCTGGGCGCGAGCCAGCCGGACCCGGTCACGGCGTTCATGCCGGGAGTTGGCGATCTTCTCTCCGGTCGACAGGGTCAGCAGGGTGGTGAGCCCCGCGTCGATGCCGACCGTCGCGTTGGCCGGCGCAGGCATGGCCGGCTTGTCGTCGCACAGCATCGAAGCGAACCAGCGGCCCGCCGCGTCCTGGGACACCGTCACCGTGGACGGGATCGCCCCCTCGGGGAGGGGCCGCGACCACACGATGTCGAGGGGGTCGGTCATCTTCGCGAGGGTCAGTCGGCCGTCACGGAACCGGAACCCGGAGGTCGTGTACTCGGCGGACTTGCGGGACCTCTTCTTCGACTTGAAACGCGGGTACCTGGCCCGCTTGCCGTAGAAACCGGCGAACGCCGCCTGAAGGTGCCGCAGGCACTGCTGGAGCGGTACCGAGGAGACGTCGTTGAGGTACGCCAGCTCGTCGGTCTTCTTCCACGCCGTCAGCATGGCCGAGGTTGCGTTGTAGTTCACGCGCTCCTGCCGCGTCCACGCCTCGGTGCGGGCGGCGAGCGCCAGGTTGTAGACCTTCCGCACGCACCCGAACGTGCGCGACAGCTCCGCCGCCTGCGCATCCGTCGGGTAGAAGCGGTACTTGAACGCCCGCTTCACCTGGTTCGCGGTCACGCTCACAAACTAGCGTGACTGCGTGTGAAGATCAAACCTGCTGGGTCAGAGCACGGTCTCCCGCCCCGGGGGAGAAACCCCGCTCCTTGCCCTGCTCTGCAGGAGTCCGTTTCCTCACCGCCCTGAAGGGCGGACTATCCACGGAGGTATCCGATGAAGAACCCCCTCAGAGGGTGCACCGTGAAGCAGCACACCGTGATCGACAGTCCCTACGGAGCCCTCACCCTCGTCGCCGAGGACGGCGTCCTGTGCGGCCTCTACATGACCGACCAGCGCCACCGCCCGCCTGAGGAGTCCTTCGGAGCCCGCGACGAACGCCCCTTCGCCGGGGCCGAGGAGCAACTGGAGGCCTACTTCGCAGGCGAACTGAAGGAGTTCGGCCTGCCCCTGCGCCTGACCGGAACGCCCTTCCAGCGCACGGTCTGGGACCAGCTCCGGAAGATCCCGTACGGCGAGACCCGCACCTACGGCCAACTCGCCGACGCCCTCGGCAACCCGGCCGCCTCCCGCGCGGTGGGCCTCGCCAACGGACGCAACCCGATCGGCATCGTCGTCCCGTGCCACCGGGTCATCGGCGCGAGCGGCGGTCTCACCGGCTACGGCGGCGGCCTGGAACGCAAGCAGCGCCTGCTGGACTTCGAACGGGGCTCGGCACTGTTCTAGACGGTCGACGCCGGGGCCCGGCGCTGTTCCGGGGCCGTCGGGCGTGGTCCAGGGCTGCCGGGCGTGGCGCGACGGGTCACCGGTCGACGCGGACGCCGTTCTCCAGCTCGGCCGTTCCCGATCCGTCCGCCAGCACGTCCAGCGCGGCCAGCACCCGGCCGTGCAGCGTGCCGAGCAGGTGGTCGCCCAGGTCCTCACGCGGCACCAGCTTCCAGGACAGCAACTCCTCCTCCTGCAGCCGGACCGCCCTGAGGTCGTCCTCGGACAGGACCCCGCCGTCGTAGAGGTACGCCACGAGCGGCGGCCTGCCCACACCGTGCACCCAGTCCACCGCGAGCAGCCTCCCGAGCCGCACGTCGAGGCCGATCTCCTCGACGGTCTCCCGCCACGCGCCCCGCCGTGGGGTCTCCCCGTCCTCGGACTCGATCGTGCCGCCGGGCAGCGCCCACCCCTTGCGGTAGTTGGGCTCGACGAGCAGCACGCGCCCCCGGGCGTCCCGGAAGACCGCGGCGGCTCCGGCGAGGACGCGGGGGAGGCCGGCGATGTAGGCGGCGTAGTCGGCAGTGGTCATCCCGGAAGCGTAACGAGCGGGCGGCCCGCGACGGGCACGCGACCCGGCGGGGCGGGCGGACGGCCGGTTCCACGGTGTGGGCGGGGGCATGACGGCGTGGGCGTCCTGCGGTTAGGGTCGCAGCGGCGCGACTGCCTTGACGTGCGCAAGGCCCGAAGAGCAAGGGGAGATCAAGGTGGCTGACGCTGCTGTGGACGGGACCCGCCGGGTGCTCGTCGCCGCGGACAAGTTCAAGGGATCGCTGACGGCCGTCGAGGTCGCCGAGCGGGTCACGGCCGGACTGCGCCGCGTCGTGCCGGACGTCCGGGTGGAGGCGCTGCCCGTGGCCGACGGCGGTGACGGCACGGTGGCCGCGGCGGTCGCGGCCGGGTTCGAACGCCGTGAGGTGCGGGTCGCCGGCCCGCTCGGTGACGAGGTGACGGCGGCGTACGCCCTGCGCGAGGGCACCGCCGTGGTGGAGATGGCTGAGGCCAGCGGACTGCACCGGCTGCCGGGCGGGGTCCTCGCACCGCTCACCGCGTCCACCCGCGGCTCGGGCGAACTGCTGCGGGCCGCGCTGGACGCCGGGGCGCGGACCATCGTCTTCGGGGTCGGCGGCAGCGCCACCACGGACGGGGGCGCCGGAATGCTGGCCGCGCTGGGCGCCCGGTTCCTGGACGCGGACGGCCGGCCCGTCGCGCCCGGCGGCGGTGGCCTCGCCCGGCTCGCCTCGGCCGACCTGTCAGGTCTCGACCCGCGGCTGGCGGACGTCGAGCTGGTGCTCGCGAGCGACGTGGACAATCCCCTGACGGGACCGAAGGGCGCCCCGGCGGTCTACGGCCCGCAGAAGGGCGCCTCGCCGGACGACGTGACGGCCCTCGACGCGGCGCTCGGGCACTTCGCGAAGGTGCTGGAGGGGACGGAGGGCGTGGGCGCGCGGGCCGCCGGGTACGCCGCGTCCCCCGGTGCGGGGGCGGCGGGCGGCATCGGGTTCGGCGCGATGCTGCTGGGCGCCCGGTTCCGGCCCGGCATCGAGGTGATGCTGGACGTGCTGGGCTTCGCGCCGGCGCTGGAGCGGGCGGACCTGGTGATCACGGGGGAGGGCTCGCTGGACGAGCAGACCCTGCACGGCAAGGCCCCGGCGGGCGTCGCGGCGGCGGCGCGGGCGGCGGGCAAGGAGGTCGTCGCGGTCTGCGGGCGCCTCGCGCTGCCGGCGGCGGCGCTGGGGCGGGCCGGGATCCGGCGGGCGTACCCGCTGACGGACGTGGAGCCGGACGTCGCGAAGTGCATCGCGGACGCGGGGCCGATCCTGGAGCGGGTGGCGGAGGCCGTCGCGCGGGACTTCGTCGCGTAGGGAGCCCCCGGCAGAGGCCCGCACCGGCGCCGGGCGCGGAAAAACAACAGGGCCCCGAACCCACCCGGGTCCGGGGCCCTGCAAGACACCGCTACGGCAACTGCGCCGCCCGCGCCTCGCGCCGATTGTCACGGAAATTGTTCACCCTGCGAGCGGTCGCGAACAGCGGGATCACCGCGCCCATCACCAGCTGCAGCGCACACCCCGTCTGCAGCAGCAGCTGTCCGCTCGGGGCATCGAAGGCCCAGCCCGCCAGCAGCCCCATCGACAGGACGATCCACGACAGCATCGCCACCGCGAGGCGCCCCCGGGGCTTCGGGTACTCGACCCGGCTCACCATCAGCCAGGCCGTGCCGATGATGGCGAGCAGCGTCGCCACGAAGGGCAGTTCGAGCAGGACGATCGACACGACCGTCAGCGCGCCGAACGGCGACGGCATGCCCTGGAAGGTGCCGTCCTTGACGGTGACGCAGGAGAACCGCGCGAGCCGCAGCACCACCGCCAGGAGCACCACGATCGCCCCCACCGCCGCCACCCGCTGGTAGGCGTCGTCCGCGACCATGCCGTAGACGAGGACGAAGTACGCCGGCGCGAGGCCGAAGCTGATCAGGTCGGAGAGGTTGTCCAGCTCCGCGCCCATCGGCGAGCTGCGCAGCTTGCGGGCGACCAGGCCGTCGAACAGGTCGAAGATCGCCGCGCACAGCATCAGGATGACCGCGGTGGCCGCGCTGTGCCGGGCCATGCCCGACTCGTCGCTGCCCATGAGATGGGGGATGAGGATGCCGGTGGTGGTGAAGTACACCGCCATGAAGCCGCACGTGGCGTTGCCCAGGGTGAGCGTGTCCGCTATCGAAAGGCGGAGCGAGAGCGGCATCTCCTCCTCGTCGTCCACCTCGTCGGCCTCCGGCACCCATCCGGTCTGTGTCTGTGGATCAATCACGGTCAATTCGAGTCACCCCAGCCACCGTCTTCTGACCCACCTCGACATCGACCTCCACGCCCTCGGGCAGGTACAGGTCGACGCGGGAGCCGAAGCGGATCAGACCGACCCGGTCGCCCTGCTCGACCTTGGTGCCCTGCGGCACGTACGGGACGATGCGGCGGGCGACCGCGCCGGCGATCTGGATCATCTCGATGTCGCCGAGCTCGGTGTCGAAGTGCCACACGACGCGCTCGTTGTTCTCGCTCTCCTTGTTGAAAGCGGGAACGAAGCCGCCCGGCACGTGCTCGACCGACGTCACCGTGCCCGACAGCGGGGCGCGGTTCACGTGGACGTTGAGCGGGCTCATGAAGATCGCGACGCGGGTGCGGCCGTCCTTCCACGGCATGATGCTCTGCACCACTCCGTCGGCGGGCGAGATGACCCGGCCGCGGGTGATCTCGCGCTCGGGGTCGCGGAAGAACCACAGCATTCCCGCCGCGAGCGCGGTGGCGGGGACGGCGACGGCCTTGGCGGCGCCGGAACGGCGGGCGCGCAGAAGGCTGACGGCTGCGGTGGCGACGGTCGGCAGAAGCCACGGCGAGGCTCCGCGCGCGAGGCGTACGCCGGTGAGGCTGTCGCGGGGTGCAGAGGTTTGGCTGTGGGGCATGGATGACCTTCGTAGCGGATGATGCCGCGCTCTGACGGGGGACGGCGGCTTTCCGGCGATCGTAGCGGCTTCCTGCCGCAACTGGGTAAGCCAGGAAGCCGAGTCGGCGGCCGAACACTGCATACGGGGTGTGACCTTCTTCTCCAAGAAAACACCCCGTATCCGGACATCTAACCCTGGAATCGATACTCTTCGAGCAGCCGGCGGCCGATGATCATTTTCTGGATCTCGGCGGTGCCTTCCCCGATGAGCAGCATCGGTGCCTCGCGGTAGAGGCGCTCGATCTCGTACTCCTTGGAGAAGCCGTACCCGCCGTGGATCCGGAAGGCGTCCTCCACGACCTCTTTGCAGTACTCGGAGGCGAGGTACTTGGCCATCCCCGCTTCCAGGTCGTTTCGTTCGCCCGAGTCCTTTTTGCGTGCGGCGTTCACCATCATCGCATGCGCCGCCTCCACCTTGGTAGCCATCTCCGCCAGCTTGAACTGGATGGCCTGGTGCCGGGCGATCTGCTTGCCGAAAGTGTGACGCTGCTGGGCGTACCGGACGCCGAGTTCGAAGGCACGCTGAGCGACGCCGCAGCCACGGGCCGCCACATTGACGCGCCCGACCTCGACACCGTCCATCATTTGGTAAAAACCTCGTCCGGTGGTGCCGCCGAGCACCCGATTGGCCGGAATGCGCAGGCCGTCCATGATGAGCTCGGTGGTGTCGACGCCCTTGTAGCCCATCTTGTCGATCTTGCCGGGGATGGTCAGGCCCGGACGGACCTCGCCGAACCCGGGCTCCTTCTCCACCAGGAAGGTCGTCATCGACCGGTGGGGGGCGGCGGCCGCCTCTTCCGGGGAGTGACCCTCGTCACTTTTCACCAGTACGGCGACCAGCGAGGACGTACCGCCGTTCGTCAGCCACATCTTCTGGCCGTTCAGGACGTACTCCTCGCCGTCCCGCACCGCCTTCGAGGAGATCGCCGAGACGTCGGAGCCCAGCGCCGGCTCGGACATCGAGAACGCGCCCCGGACGTCGCCCGCGGCCATCCGGGGCAGGAAGTGGTCCTTCTGCTCCTCGGTGCCGTGCTGCTTGAGCATGTACGCCACGATGAAGTGGGTGTTGATGATGCCGGACACCGACATCCAGCCGCGGGCGATCTCCTCCACGCACAGGGCGTAGGTCAGGAGCGACTCGCCCAGGCCCCCGTACTCCTCCGGGATCATCAGGCCGAACAGGCCGAGTTCCCTCAGTCCGTCGACGATGTCCTGCGGGTACTCGTCCCGGTGCTCCAGCTCGGTGGCGACCGGGATGATCTCCTTGTCCACGAAGTCCCGGACGGTGGAGAGGATCTCCCGCTGGACGTCCGTGAGGCCGTGGGTCTGGGCGAGGCGGCTCATCTCTACTTCCCCTGTTCCTTCAGCTCGGGCCGGCCGGGCTGCTCGCCGCCGCGCTCCTCGGTGTACGTCGCGGTCGGCACCATCACCTTGCGGCGGAAGACGCACACGAGCGTGCCGTCCTGCTTGTACCCCTGGGTCTCGACGTGGACGATGCCGCGGTCGTCCTTGGACTTCGACCGCCACTTGTCGAGCACGGTCGTCTGGCCGTAGAGCGTGTCGCCGTGGAAGGTCGGCGCCACGTGCTTGAGCGACTCGATCTCCAGGTTGGCGATCGCCTTGCCGGACACGTCCGGCACGGACATGCCGAGCAGCAGCGAGTAGATGTAGTTGCCGACCACCACGTTCTTGCCGAAGTCCGTCGTCTTCTCGGCGTAGTTGGCGTCCATGTGGAGGGGGTGGTGGTTCATGGTGAGCAGACAGAACAGGTGGTCGTCGTACTCCGTGACCGTCTTCCCCGGCCAGTGCTTGTAGACCGCCCCGACCTCGAACTCCTCGTAGGTGCGTCCGAACTGCATGGCCCTCAGCCCTCCGGGATCTCGAACTTCGACGTGCGCCGCAGACCGGCCGCGCGCCCCTTGCCGGAGACGACCAGCGCCATCTTGCGGCTTGCCTCGTCGATCATCTCGTCGCCGAGCATCGCCGAGCCCTTCCTGCCGCCCGCCTCGGACGTGTAGTAGTCGTACGCGTCCAGGATCAGCTCGGCGTGGTCGTAGTCCTCCTGGGACGGCGAGAAGATCTCGTTGGACGCCTCGACCTGGCCCGGGTGCAGGACCCACTTGCCGTCGAAGCCGAGGGCGGCGGCGCGCCGGGCGACCTCGCGGTAGCCGTCCACGTTGCGGATCTGCAGGTAGGGGCCGTCGATCGCTTGGAGGTCGTTGGCGCGGGCGGCCATCAGGATCTTCATCAGGATGAAGTGGTAGGCGTCGGCGGGGTAGCCGGGCGGCTGCTCGCCCACGACCAGGGACTTCATGTTGATGGACGCCATGAAGTCGGCCGGGCCGAAGATGATGGTCTCCACGCGCGGGGAGGCCTCGGCGATCTCGTTGACGTTGTTCAGGCCCCGCGCGTTCTCGATCTGCGCCTCGATGCCGATCCGGCCGACCTCGAAGCCCATCGTCTTCTCGATCTGGGTGAGGAGGAGGTCGAGCGCGACGACCTGCCGGGCGTCCTGGACCTTCGGGAGCATGATGCAGTCCAGGTTCGGGCCCGCGCCCTCCACCACCGTCACCACGTCGCGGTACGTCCACTCGGTCGTCCAGTCGTTGACGCGCACGACGCGGGTCTTGCCGGTCCAGTCGCCCTCGTTGAGGAACTTGACGATCGTGTGCCGCGCCTCCGGCTTGGCGAGCGGCGCGCAGGCGTCCTCCAGGTCGAGGAAGACCTGGTCCGCCGGGAGGCCCTGGGCCTTCTCCAGGAAGCGCGGGTTGGAGCCCGGTACGGCCAGGCAGGAGCGCCGGGGGCGGAGCCGGTCGACCTGTGGGGCGGGGCTGGTCATGCGGAGACCTCCAAGGGGTCGAGCTTGTTCGCGTTCCGGATCTCGTCGACGATCCGGCCGATGATGCCGGTGATGTCGAAGTCCTTCGGGGTGAAGACCGCGGCCACTCCCGCGGCCCGCAGGTCCTCCGCGTCACCGTTCGGGATGATGCCACCGGCGATCACCGGGATGTCTGTGGCACCGGCCACACGGAGCCGCTCCAGGACGTCCGGCACGAGCTGTGCGTGCGAGCCGGACAGGATGGACAGGCCCACCGCGTGCACGTCCTCCGCGAGGGCGGCGTCCACGATCTGCTCCGGGGTGAGCCGGATGCCCTGGTAGACCACCTCGAACCCGGCGTCGCGGGCGCGCACGGCGATCTGCTCGGCGCCGTTGGAGTGGCCGTCCAGGCCGGGCTTGCCCACCAGGAAGCGCAGCTTGCCGACGCCCATCTCCTTGGCGGTCAGCTCCACCCGGCGGCGCACTCCGGACAGGGCCGAGCCCTCCTCGGCGGTGACCGCGACCGGCGCCGCGGACACGCCGGTCGGCGCCCGGAACTCGCCGAAGACCTCGCGCAGCGCCCCCGCCCACTCGCCGGTCGTGGCGCCGGCCCGGGCGCACTCCAGGGTGGCCTCCATGAGGTTGTCGGTGCCGCGCGCGGCCTCCTTCAGCTTCTCCAGGGCCTTGCAGGGCCGCGGGTGGTTGAAGGGCGGCTGGTACCGCGTGTCGCGCCAGTTCTCCAGGGCGGCGACGACCCGGGCCTCCACCGCCGGGTCGACCGTCTCGATCGCGGTGTCCAGATCGGCGGTCAGCGGGCTGGGCTCGGTGCCCTCGAAGGCGTTGACCCCGATGATCCTCTCCTCGCCGGACTCGATCCGGGCCCGGCGTTCGGCGTGCGAGGCGACCAGCTGGGACTTGAGGTAGCCGGACTCGACGGCGGCCATCGCGCCGCCCATCTCCTCGATGCGCCCGATCTCCGCGGACGCCGCCCCGACCAGCTCGTCGACCTTCGCCCCGATCACCTTCGAGCCCTCGAAGATGTCCTCGTACTCCAGCAGGTCGCTCTCGTGCGCCAGCACCTGCTGGATCCGCAGCGACCACTGCTGGTCCCACGGGCGGGGCAGCCCCAGGGCCTCGTTCCAGGCCGGCAACTGCACGGCACGGGCGCGTGCGTCCTTCGAGAGGGTCACGGCCAGCATCTCGAGGACGATCCGCTGGACGTTGTTCTCCGGCTGCGCCTCGGTCAGGCCCAGGGAGTTGACCTGGACGCCGTAGCGGAAGCGGCGGTGCCTGGGGTTCTCGATGCCGTACCGCTCACGGGTGACGCGGTCCCAGATCCGGCCGAAGGCGCGCATCTTGCACATCTCCTCGACGAACCGGACGCCCGCGTTCACGAAGAAGGACATCCGGCCGACCACGTCGCCCATGCGCTCCTCGGGCACCTGGCCGCCGTCGCGCACCGCGTCGAGCACGGCGATCGCGGTGGACATCGCGTACGCGATCTCCTGCACCGGCGTGGCGCCCGCCTCCTGCAGGTGGTAGCTGCAGATGTTGATCGGGTTCCACTTGGGGAGGTGGGAGACCGTGTACGCGATCATGTCGGTCGTCAGGCGGAGCGACGGGCCCGGCGGGAAGACGTGCGTCCCCCGGGACAGGTACTCCTTGACGATGTCGTTCTGCGTCGTGCCCTGGAGCCTGGTGAGGTCCGCGCCCTGCTCCTCGGCGACGACCTGGTAGAGGGCCAGCAGCCACATGGCGGTGGCGTTGATGGTCATCGAGGTGTTCATCTGCTCCAGGGGGATGTCCTGGAGCAGCCGGCGCATGTCGCCGAGGTGCGCGACCGGCACGCCGACCCGGCCGACCTCGCCGCGGGCGAGGACGTGGTCGGAGTCGTAGCCGGTCTGGGTCGGCAGGTCGAAGGCGACGGACAGACCCGTCTGCCCCTTGGCGAGGTTGCGGCGGTACAGCTCGTTGGAGGCTTCGGCCGTGGAGTGACCGGCGTAGGTGCGCATGAGCCACGGCCGGTCCTTCTGACGATCGGTCACGCGGCGCTCCTCAGATGTTCCGGAAGCGGTTGATGGCATCGACGTGCCGCGCGCGGGTCTCCGGGTCCCGCACGCCAAGGCCCTCCTCCGGCGCCAGGCACAGCACGCCGACCTTGCCCTGGTGGAGGTTGCGGTGGACGTCGTACGCGGCCTGCCCGGTGTCCGCCAGGGAGTACACCTTGGAGAGCGTCGGGTGGATCTTCCCCTTGGCGATGAGGCGGTTGGCCTCCCAGGCCTCGCGGTAGTTGGCGAAGTGCGAGCCGATGACGCGCTTCAGGGACATCCACAGGTAGCGGTTGTCGTACTCGTGCATGTAGCCCGAGGTCGAGGCGCAGGTGGTGATGGTGCCGCCCTTGCGGGTGACGAAGACGGAGGCGCCGAAGGTCTCGCGGCCGGGGTGTTCGAAGACGATGTCGATGTCCTCGCCGCCGGTGAGTTCGCGGATGCGCTTGCCGAAGCGCTTCCACTCCTTGGGGTCCTGGGCGTGCTCGTCCTTCCAGAACCGGTAGCCCTCGGCGCTGCGGTCGATGATCGCCTCGGCGCCCATCGCCCGGCAGATGTCCGCCTTCTGCGGCGAGGAGACCACACAGATCGGGTTGGCGCCGCCCGCGAGGGCGAACTGCGTGGCGTACGAGCCGAGTCCGCCGCTCGCGCCCCAGACCAGGACGTTGTCGCCCTGCTTCATGCCGGCGCCGTTGCGCGAGACGAGCTGGCGGTACGCGGTGGAGTTGACCAGTCCGGGAGCGGCGGCCTCCTCCCAGCTGAGGTGGCCGGGCTTGGGCATCAGCTGGTTGGACTTGACCAGCGCGATCTCCGCGAGGCCCCCGAAGTTGGTCTCGAAGCCCCAGATGCGCTGCTCGGGGTCGAGCATCGTGTCGTTGTGGCCGTCGGACGACTCCAGTTCGACGGAGAGGCAGTGCGCGACGACCTCGTCGCCCGTCCGCCAGGCGTTGACGCCCGGGCCGGTGCGCAGGACCACGCCCGCGAGGTCGGAGCCGATGACGTGGTACGGCAGGTCGTGGCGCCGGGCGAGATCGCTGACCCGGCCGTAGCGCTCGAGGAACCCGAAGGTGGACATCGGCTCGAAGATCGAGGTCCACACCGAGTTGTAGTTGACCGAGGAGGCCATGACGGCCACCAGGGCCTCGCCCGGGCCCAGCTCCGGCAGCGGCACCTCGTCCAGGTGGATCGACTTGCGGGGGTCCTTGTCACGGGTTTCGAGGCCCGTGAACATCTCCGTCTCGTCCTTGTGCACGGTGATCGCGCGGTACGACTCGGGGAGCGGCAGAGCGGCGATGTCGGCCGGCGTGGAGTCGGGCGACTGGATCGCGTCCAGGATGTCCTTCACGGTCACGGTGTTGCCTCCGGCGGTGAGCGCCCTGAGCAAGGAGCGCTGAGGATTGCGTCGGTGCTGTTGAGGTGAGGGTGGATGCCTGTGACGCAGGCGTTCGGGCGCGCAGGGGATGAGGTGCGGGGACAGCCCGGACACCTTCAACGTATGACACCGCGTGTCACCTCGCAAGGCACTGAGTGCCAGAAACTGATCTCAAATGAATTCTTTACCCGACAGATGAGCGATGATCGATCGAATCATCTCCCGCCAGGGGTGGAAAAGGGGCATCGACATGCAAAAACGGCCACCCGGTGGGTGGCCGTCGTCACGGTGCGGAAGTCCGTCGCAGTGCGGAAGTCCGGGTCAGCGTTGCCTGAGCGCCTGCTCGATGGTCCGCATGACCTCGTGCAGCGGTGCGTCGGTACGCGCGACCGTCACCAGTACCTCGTCCTGCACGGAGGCGGAGGGGATGTCGGCCCGGCCCGGGGACGCGGTGCTGCGGCCCGCTCCGATGCCCGTCCCGAAGGTCCTGCGGACGATGGCGAAGGCGTGGTCGAGCTGCGCCTCCACGTCGCCCTGCCCGTCGGCCCGCAGCCAGCGCCGCAGCACGTGGTTGTGGGCGGTGACCACGGCGGACGCGGCCACCTCCGCCAGCAGCGGGTCGTCGTTGGCGTCGTCGTCGTGCGCGTGCTCGTCGAAGTGGCCGAGCAGATAGCGGGTGAAGAGGCGCTCGTAGCGGGCCACCGACGCGATCTCCGCCTCGCGCAGGGTGGGTACCTCGCGCGTCAGCTTGTAGCGGGCGACCGAGATCTCCGGCCGGGCCGCGTACATCTTCATGACCTCCTTGATGCCCCGGCACACCGTGTCGAGCGGATGCTCGTGCGCGGGCGCCGCGTTGAGCACCGACTCGGCGCGCACCAGCGTGTCGTCGTGGTCCGGGAAGATCGCCTCTTCCTTGGAGCGGAAGTGGCGGAAGAAGGTACGCCGGGCCACCCCCGCGCGGGCCGCGATCTCGTCGACGGTCGTCGCCTCGTACCCCTTGGTCGCGAACAGCTCCATGGCCGCCGCCGCCAGCTCCCGGCGCATTCTGAGCCGTTGGGCGGCGGCTCGGCCGCCGGCCGCGCGCTCCGGTGCGTCGGACGTGGCTGGTGTACGTGAGGACCTGGCGGGCTGGGGCATGACCCGAACGTACTGCATGTGTGCGAGGTCGTGCGCGTGACCGGGCATTCCCCCGTCCGCACGGGGCGGGCCGGACCCGCCGGCCCGGGGCGGGGGAGACCCGGACGGGCGGGACGCGGGGGAACCGGGTGGGCAGGGTGAGGGAGACTCTGCCGCGCGGGGCGGAGGAGACCCGGCCGCGCGGGGCGGGGGAGGGCCGGAGGGGTCCAGCAGCCCGCCCCAGTCCTCCGCCGGCCCGAACCGGTCGCCCGGCCGTTCAGCGGCGGGCATGTTCTCGGAAGCCGCGGCCCGTCTTCCGGCCGAGGCAGCCCGCGGCCACCAGGTGCTCCAGGAGCGGCGCCGGGGCCAGTCCCGGATCGCGGAACTCCCGGTGCAGCACCTTCTCGATCGCCAGCGAGACGTCGAGACCGACCACGTCGAGCAGTTCGAACGGGCCCATCGGATAGCCGCCGCCCAGCTTCATCGCGGCGTCGATGTCGTCGAGCGTCGCGTAGTGCTCCTGCACCATCTTGACCGCGTTGTTGAGGTACGGGAACAGCAGCGCGTTCACGATGAACCCGGCCCGGTCGCCGCAGTCCACGGCGTGCTTGCGCACCTTCGCGCAGACCTCGCGGACGGTGGTGTGCACGTCGTCGGCGGTCAGCACCGTGCGGACCACCTCCACCAGCTTCATCGCCGGGGCCGGGTTGAAGAAGTGCATGCCGATCACGTCCTGCGGGCGCGAGGTGGCGCGGGCGCAGGCGACGACCGGCAGCGAGGAGGTGGTGGTGGCCAGCACCGCGCCGGGCTTGCAGACCTTGTCCAGCACGGCGAACAACTGCCGCTTGACCGCCAGGTCCTCGGCCACGGCCTCCACGGCCAGGTCCACGTCGGCGAAGTCGTCGTAGGACCCGGTCGGCGTGATCAGCTCCAGCGTCCGCGCGGCCGCCTCGGCGGTCGTCCGCCCCCTGTCGACCGACCGGGACAGGGACGCGCCGATCCGGGCCCTGGCGGCCTGCGCCTTCTCCGCGCTGCGGGCGGCGAGTACCACCTCGTACCCGGCCTTGGCGAACACCTCCGCGATGCCCGACGCCATGGTGCCGGAGCCCGCGACGCCGACCCTGCGGACCGGACGGCCGGCGACCGGGGCGCCGTCGTCGCGCGGCGTGCGGGCGTCCGGCACGACGACCGGGCTGCCGGGCGCCTCGTAGGTGTAGAAGCCCCGGCCCGCCTTGCGCCCCGTCAGACCGGCCTCGCTGAGCTGCCTGAGGATCGGCGCGGGGGCGTGCAGGCGGTCGCGGGAGGCCGCGTACATCGCCTCCAGGACCGTGCGCGCGGTGTCCACGCCGACCAGGTCGAGCAGGGCCAGCGGCCCCATCGGCAGGCCGCAGCCGAGCCGCATCGCCGCGTCGATGTCCTCGCGGGAGGCGTAGTTCGCCTCGTACATCGCGGCGGCCTGGTTGAGGTAGCCGAACAGCAGGCCGTCCGCGACGAACCCGGGCCGGTCGCCGACCGCGACGGGCTCCTTGCCGAGGTCCTGCGCCAGGTCGGTGACCGCCGCGACGGCGGCCGGCGCGGTCAGCACCGAGGAGACGACCTCGACCAGTCTCATCGCCGGGGCCGGGTTGAAGAAGTGCAGGCCGAGCACCCGCTCCGGGCGGGCCGAGTCCGCGGCGAGCCGCGTGACGGACAGCGCGTTGGTGCCGGTCGCCAGGATCGCCTCCGGGCGCACGATCCCGTCCAGCTCCCGGAAGACCTGCTGCTTGCTCTCGTACGACTCCGGAACCACCTCGATCACCAGGTCGGCGCCGGCCGCGGCGCGCAGGTCGGTGGAGGTGCGGACGCGGGCGAGGGCGTCGGCGCGCTCCTCGGCGGTGAGGCGGCCGCGCTCGACGGCGCGGGCCGTGGAGGACTCCAGCACGGCGAGCGCCTTCGCGGTCTGCGCCTCGCCGACGTCGATGCCGACGACGTCGCGCCCGGCCCTGGCCAGGACCTCGGCGATGCCGGTGCCCATGGTGCCGAGGCCGACCACGGCAACGGTCCGCAGCGGGGACGGGGAGATGTCGGACGGGGGAGTGGCCATCGCGGGACTCCAGAGAATGAGGGTGACGACGGGACACGCCCGGGTGCGCGGCGAGGCGCACCGGGTGCGTGGAGAAGAGGGAATGCGGGTGGTGCCGGGCCGCATCGCGCACACGCCCGGTGCCGTCGCGGAGGGCGTGCGACACGCCCGCCCGGCGGCCTGTGACCGGCCCTGTCCCGAGGCCGGGTCCCGGTGCGGTACCCGAGGTACCGGACCGACTGCCCTCCCGGCGGCCGCGTCACCAGACCACCGTGAGGGTGCAGCGGGAGGATGTCCCGCTCGTCTGAGATTAACTCGCGGGTAACGAGCGCGCCAGCCCCCGGTGTTCGTGATGTAGGTCCCAGACCCGGTGTGACGCCTCTAACCTCGGGGGCATGGACGAAGAGTTGCGATCGCTCACGGAGCGTTTACGGGCCGAGTCGGCGGCGTCGGGCGTTCCGGGTGCCCCGGCGGCGTGCGACCGTCTCGTGGCGAGTGGGGACCACGACGAACTGGCCGGAGTGCTCACCGAGCCCGGACATCCGCTCTGGGCCCGGGAACTGGCGGCCTTCCGGCTCGGGATCGCGGGGGACCGGCGGGCCTTCGAGTCGCTCGTACTGCTGCTCAACCACCGCGACCCACCGCGCTGCGCCTCGGCCGCGTACGCCCTCGCCCGTCTCGGCGACCCCCGCACCGCCCGGGCCGCCGCCGCCCTCGCCACCAACGAACTGCGGGTCGCCTACGCCCTGCACCCGGTGCGGCTGCTGGTGGAACTGCGGGCCCCGGAGGCGGTGCCCGCGCTGATCACCACGCTGGAGCGGCGGCTGCGCCCGCGTGATCCCTACCGGCGCGTGGCACTGGCCTGCGTCGAGGGCCTCGGCACCCTCGCCGACGACCGCGCGGCGCCCGTCCTGAACGACGCCCTGGCCCACCCGGCGCTGGCCGAGGCGGCGGTGAGGGCACTGGACCGCATCCCGGGGCAGCGGTGAACGGGGCAGCGGTGAAGGGCCGATCGCGGTTCGCGCGGCGGCGCTGGCGGTGACGGACCGGTCGCCGTCGGGGCGGTGACGGGCCGTCAGCCGGGCAGTGGTCGCGCGTACCGGACCTCGGGCACTGCCACGCCCCGCACCTCGAAGGACTCCTCGGCGCCGTCGGGGCGGAAGCCCGACCGCTCGTAGAAGCGCCGGGCGCGGGCGTTGCCCCGGAGCACCCACAGGAGCATGCGGGGGTGCCCGGCGGCCCCGCAGCGGCCTACCGCCTCCCCGAGCAGGGCCCGCCCGACGCCCGCGCCGAACCGCCCGGTGTCGACGTAGAGCGCGTACAACTCGGCGTCCGCGGTGCGCAGCTCTCCGTCGCGGTAGGGGCCGTGGGCCGCCCAGCCCACGACCCGGCCGTCGTCGTCCTCGGCGACCAGGTTCACCACGCCCTCCGCGGCGCGGGCGAACGTCGCGCGGCGCCGCTCGGCGTCCTCGGCGGTGTCCATCGCGTCGAGGTACGGCTGCGGCACCAGTCCCGCGTAGGCCGACTGCCGGCCCCGGACGCGGATCCGGGACACCCGCTCGCAGTCCGCGAGGGCCATCTCCCGCACCCGCGGACCGGCCCCCGCCCCCGCCCGCGCGCCGCTCACGGGGCCACGACCGCGAAGGCCTCTGTCTCCATCAGGAACTCCGGCCGGACCAGCGCGCCCACCTGCACCGCCGAGGCGGCCGGCAGCCGGTCGTCGGACAGGTGCGCGGCGCGGGCCGCGCGGATCGCGCCCATGTGCGCCATGTCGGTGACGAAGTAGGTCAGCTTCACCACGTCGTCGAAGGTCGCTCCGGCCGAGGCCAGGCACCGGCGCAGGTTCTCGAACACCTGGCGGGCCTGGGCCGCGGCGTCGCCCTCGCCGACCACCCTGCCGTCCGCGTCCAGCGCGAGCTGCCCCGAGACGGCCACGAACCGCCCGGTGCCGAGGACGACATGGCTGTACTGCGCGGCGGGCGCGACGCCCTCGGGGGCGGTGATCCTGGTCAGCTCACTCATGCGTCCATCGTGGACCACGGCACTGACAACGCCCCCGAGGGGCCCGGCGCAGGGGAGGTCAGCCGCGGAAGCCGAGCAGCCCGTGCAGGGCCGAACCGCGCGAGGACGTGGAGGCCGCCTTGGACTGGAGCGGCTCGGGGTCCGGCAGTGCCGGGCAGACGGCGTCGGCCGTGCCGCCGTCGCCGCGCGGCACCGTGCCGTCCGCCAGATAGGCGGCCAAGTGCTCATCGAGGCAGGCGTTCCCGCTCAGCGTGATGCCGTGGTTCCCGCCGCCGTCCTCCACCACGAGGCCGGACCCGCGCAGCAGCTGGTGCGCGGCGACGCCGCCCTCGTACGGCGTGGCCGCGTCGCCGGTCGCCTGGAAGAGCAACGCCGGAGGCAGCTCGCGGTTGGCGACGTCCACCGGCTGCCGCGAACGGGCGGGCCAGAAGGCGCACGGCGCGTTGTACCAGGTGTTGTTCCACACCATGAAGGGCGCCTTCCCGTACAGGCCCCAGCTGTCGTCGCGCCACTCGTCCCAGTCGCGCGGCCAGCTCGCGTCGCGGCACTGCACCGCGGTGTAGACGCTGTAGCCGTTGTCCCCCGAGGCGTCCAGGGCTCCGAAGTCCTCGTACGCCTCGACGAGCGGCCCGGCGTCGTCGTCGACGGCGTACGCCGCGAACGCCTCGGCCAGGTAGGGCCAGTAGCCGTTGTAGTAACCGCCGGGCAGATACGTGTCCTCCAGCTCGGAGGCGCCGACCTTCCCTCCGGCGGGCTTCTTCGCCAGCGCCGTCCGCATGGCGTACCACGCGGCCTCGACCCGCTCCGGGTCGGTGCCGAGGCCGTACGCCGCGTCGTGCTCGGCGACCCATGCGAGGAACGCCCGGTGGCGGTCGTTGAAGGCGAGGTCCTGGTTGAGGTTGGCGTCGTACCAGACGTCGTCCGGGCCGACGACGGAGTCGAGGACCAGCCGGCGCACCCGGTCCGGGTGCAGCTTGGCGTAGACGGCGCCCAGGTACGTGCCGTACGAGTAGCCGAAGTAATTGATCTTCTCCGCACCGAGCGCCGCGCGGATCGCGTCCACGTCCCGCGCGGCGCCGACCGTGTCGATGTACGGAAGTACGTCCGCGTACTTGTCGCCGCAGGCGCCGGCGAAGGACCTCGCGCGCGCGAGGTTGGCCTGCTCGACGTCCGGCGTGTCCGGCAGCGAGTCCGGGCGCACCGGGTCGAAGTGGCCCGGCACGCAGTCCAGCGCCGGGCTGCTCTTCCCCACGCCGCGCGGGTCGAAGCCGATGACGTCGTACTGGGCGGCCACCTTCGCGGGCAGCGAGGACGCCACGAACCCGGCGAGCGTCCGTCCGCTGCCGCCGGGGCCTCCCGGGTTGACCAGCAGGGGGCCCTGGTACGTCCCGGCGGTGTGCGGGACGCGCGACAGCGCCAGCGTGATCTGCCTCCCGCGCGGACGCGCGTGGTCGAGCGGCACCTCGAGGGACGCGCACTGGAGGGTGGGGTAGTCGTCCGTGGCGCACTTCTTCCAGCGCAGGTCCGCCGTGGGCGCGGCGGACGCCTGGCGCGGTCCGTTCGCTTCGGCGGGGACGGCCGCGACACTCCCGGCGGCGATGACGGCGGCGCCGCACAGCACGGCTGCGCGTTGTCTCATGGCGTTCTCCCAGGACTCCCGGAACTCCCGGGACGGATTCCCAGGACGGCGGGGCTGCGGTCCGCGCGGGTCGCGGTCCTCGCCGGATCGTCCCGGGGAGCACCGGCGGAAGAACACGAGCTGTCGATACTTGACCCAATTGGGCCGGAAGATGCCCTCCAATGCCCTGTGCTGCCCGGTAGTCCTCACGCCCTCACAGCAGCGAGAGCTGGACCGGATCGGCGGGCGCGGCTCCGGGCGGCTGCGAGGAGTCCGGTTCCGCGATCCGCCGCGGCATCCCCGCGCGCGCGGGCCCGATGCCGTACTCGCGGGCCAGGTCGTGCACCTGGCGCGTGATCCGGCGCTGGTACCACTTCGGGGCATAGGCGCCGTCCGCGTAGAGCCGCTCGTAGCGGCGCACCAGGTGCGGGTGGTGCCGGCCGAGCCAGGCCATGAACCACTCCCGTGCGCCCGGCCGCAGGTGCAGCACGAGCGGTGTCACCGAGGTGGCCCCCGCGGCGGCGATCGCGCGCACCGTGGCCCTGAGCCGGTCCGGCTCGTCGCTGAGGAACGGGATGACCGGCGCCATCAGTACACCGCAGCCGATGCCGTGCTCGCCGAGGACGCGGACGACCTCCAGCCGGCGTTCCGGTGCGGGCGTGCCCGGCTCCACGGTGCGCCACAGCTCCGTGTCGGTGAAGCCGACCGAGACCGAGATGCCCACGTCGGTCACCCGTGCCGCCCGCGTGAGCAGGTCCAGGTCGCGCAGGATCAGCGTGCCCTTGGTGAGGATCGAGAACGGGTTCGCGCGCTCGGTGAGCGCCTCGACGATGCCCGGCATCAGCCGGTAGCGGCCCTCCGCGCGCTGGTAGCAGTCGACGTTGGTGCCCATCGCCACGTGTTCGCCCTGCCAGCGGTGCGAGGCCAGCTGGCGGCGCAGCAGTTCGGGCGCGTTCACCTTGACGACGATCTGGGAGTCGAAGCCGAGCCCCGTGTCCAGGTCCAGGTAGCTGTGCGTCTTGCGCGCGAAGCAGTACACGCACGCGTGCGTGCAGCCCCGGTAGGGGTTCACCGTCCACTCGAACGGCATGCGGGACGCCCCCGGCACCCGGTTGAGGATCGAGCGGGCCCGCACCTCGTGGAAGGTGATGCCTCTGAACTCGGGCGTGTCGAAGGTACGGGTGGTCACCGCGTCCGCGCCGAACAGCGCGGGGTCGGCCGCCCGGGCGTGGTCGGAGTCCGTGAGGTTCTCCCAGCGCATTGACGCCTCCTCGGTAGCACTGCCCACACAATAGAACACTTGTTCCCTTGATCGTGCGGGGCAGTCGTGCGGGGCCGCTTCACGCCCCCGGATTTGGTGGCGTGGCGGCGGGGTGGTTGGCTTGCCCCGAACCCGAGAACCAGGCCCTGGAGGGACCCGATGGCGCAGGTCGAGGCGGAGACGGAACGGATCGTCGCGGCGGACGCGGAGACGGTGTTCGACACCCTTGCCGACTACGGCGGCACCCGCGAGAAGCTGCTGCCCGAGCACTTCAGCGAGTACGAGGTCCGCGAGGGCGGCGACGGCGAGGGCACCCTCGTGCACTGGAAGCTCCAGGCCACCAGCAAGCGCGTCCGCGACTGCCTGCTGGAGGTGACCGAGCCGGCCGACGGCGAGCTGGTCGAGAAGGACCGCAACTCCTCCATGGTCACCACCTGGCGGGTCGTGCCGGCGGGCGAGGGCAAGTCCCGGGTCTCCGTCCACACCACCTGGCAGGGGGCCGGCGGCGTCGGCGGCTTCTTCGAGAAGACCTTCGCGCCCAAGGGCCTGGCCCGGATCTACGACGCGATGCTCGTCAAGCTCGCCGCCGAGGTCGAGAAGTAGCCGCTTCCGCCAAGTGGCAGACGCGGGGCGGCCGTTGGTCGCCTCACCGGTTCGAGTGATCTCCGCGCGAACCTGCCGCGTTTCCGTAACTCATCGCACTTGTTCGCAGTTGTCGCCTCAGGCGGCAAATGTGAGCAAGTGCGATGAGGGGAGCGGTACGTGGGCGGGACCACTCTGGTGCAGGATCTGGTGCGGGACCCGGTGCGGGACGAACCCGTCGCCGCGGCCCGGGCGCCCGCGGCGTCCCGGACGCCCCCCGAACCGCCCGCTCCCGAACCGGAGCCGACGGCCGGACTGAGCCCGCGGCGGGTGCGGCTGGTCTTCATCGGGCTGATGCTGGCACTGCTGCTCGCGGCGCTCGAGCAGATGATCGTCGCCACGGCGCTGCCCAAGATCGTCGGCGAGCTGCACGGCCTGGACAAGATGTCCTGGGCGATCACCGCCTACCTGCTCACCTCCACCGTCGGCCTGCCGATCTACGGCAAACTCGGCGACCTCTTCGGCCGCAAGGGCGTCTTCCAGTTCGCCATCCTGATCTTCGTCGTCGGCTCGGCGCTCGCCGGGCGCGCGCAGACCATGGACCAGCTGATCGCCTTCCGCGCGGTGCAGGGCGTCGGCGCGGGCGGCCTGATGATCGGCGTACAGGCGATCATCGCGGACATCGTGCCGCCCCGGGAGCGCGGCCGCTTCATGGGCCTGATCGGCGCCGCCTTCGGACTCGCCTCCGTCGCGGGCCCCCTGCTGGGCGGCTACTTCACCGACCACCTCTCCTGGCGCTGGTGCTTCTACATCAACGTCCCCTTCGGCCTGGTGACCATGGCCGTCGTCGCCGTCGTCCTGAAACTGCCCAGGCCGCGGGTGAAGCCGCGCCTCGACATCCTCGGCGCGCTGCTGCTGGCCGCCGCCTCCACCTGCCTGGTGCTGCTCACCAGCTGGGGCGGCACCGAGTACGCGTGGGGCTCGAAGGAGATCATCGGCCTCGGGGCAGGAGCGGCCGGGGCCGCGGTCCTCTTCCTGGTCGCCGAGCGCTTCGCGCCCGAACCGCTGATCCCGCTGCGCCTGTTCCGGGACTCGGTCTTCAACGTCACCGCCCTGGTCGGCCTCGTCGTCGGCGTCGCCCTGTTCGGCGCCGCCAGCTACCTGCCGACCTTCCTGCAGATGGTCGACGGCGCCACCGCCACCGAGTCCGGCCTGCTGATGCTGCCGATGATGGGCGGCATCGTCGGCGCCTCGATCATCTCCGGACAGCTCATCAGCCGCACCGGGCACTACCGGATCCACCCGATCCTCGGCAGCGCCCTGTCCGTCGTCGGCATGTGGCTGCTCTCCCGGCTCGACATCGACACGCCCCGGCTGCACTACAGCATCTGGATGGCCGTCCTCGGCGCCGGCATCGGCATGGTGATGCCGGTCCTCATCCTCGCCGTGCAGAACTCCGTGCGCCCGGCCGACCTCGGCACCGCCACCAGCGCCAACAACTACTTCCGGCAGATCGGCGGCAGCGTCGGCGCCGCCGTCTTCGGCACCCTCTTCGCCGGCCGCCTCACCGACGCGCTGGCCGACCGGGTCCCCGCCGGGGCCGGAGCCGGGCTCCCCGACGCCGAGGCCATCACCCCCCAGCTCGTCCACTCCCTGCCCCCGGCGCTGCGCGACGCCTACATCGGCGCCTACGTCGACGCCATGCCGAGGATCTTCCTCTACCTGGTGCCGGTGCTCGTCCTCGGGCTCGTCATCGCCCTCTTCCTCAAGGAGAAACCCCTGGTGTCCCACCACGCCCCCGTCACCGAGCCGGAGACCGCACAGGCCGCACAGGCCGCCCAGGGCGCGGCCCAGCCGGCCGCCCAGGTCCCTCCGGCCCGCTCGCCCTACGCCGCGGGCGTCCCCGTCTGCGGCACGGTGCAGCACCCCGACGGCACCGTCGTGCCCCGCGCGGCGCTCACCCTCATCGACGTCGGCGGCCAGCAGATCGGCCGGGGCGCCAGCGGCGACGACGGACGGTACGCCCTGGCCACGCCCGGCGCCGGAGCGTACGTGCTGATCGCCGCCGCCGGGGGCCACCAGCCGCAGGCGGTCTCCGTGACCGTCGGCGAACGCCCCGTCGAACTGGACGTCGTCCTCGGCGGCGCCGGACGCCTGGCGGGCAGCGTGCTGACCGCCGACGGCAGCCCCGTGCGCGACGCCATCGTCACCCTCACCAACGTCCACGGCGAAGTCGTCTCCACCACCCGCAGCGGACGCGAGGGCGGCTACGTCATCACCGAGCTGGTGGCCGGCGAGTACACCCTCGCCGCCAGCGCCCCGGCCTTCCGACCGGCCGCCCTGCCCGTCAGCGTCCAGGCCGCCCGGGAGACCCGCCAGGACGTCGAGCTGGCCGGCGGCGCCGTGCTGCGCGGCACGGTGCGGGCCGGTGGCGGCCGGGTCGTGGAGGACGCCCGCGTGACGCTGCTCGACGCGGCGGGCAACGTCGTGGACACCCTCACCACCGGCCCCGACGGAACCTTCCGCTTCGTCGACCTCTCGTCCGGCGAGTACACCGTCATCGCGGCCGGCTACCCGCCCGTCGCCACCGTCCTCCAGGTGGCCGGCGGCGGCCGTACGGAGCGCGACCTCCAGCTCGGACACGAGGACTGAGCCCCGGGCACCGGCGCGCGAACGTGCGCCGGTGCGTTCGCGCGCCACCAATTCCCCCGTTGCCGCACATGGTCACCGGGCACCGCCGTACGGTGGTGCCCGGCGGCACAGATCTTGCGGAGCCGTGGGCAGAGAGGGCCTGACGCCATGGACCATGGCAACGAGCGGGACACACCTCCCGGCCGTCCGGCCGGACCCGGCGCCTTACCGGACGACCCCGTGGCGGACCCCCTGGCCGGCCGCGTTCCGCTCGCCGTCGTCGTGGTCGACCGCGACGGGCTGGTCTCGCACTGGAGCCGTGGCGCACGGCGGCTGTTCGGGCTGCCCAGGGAGGAGGCGATCGGCCGGCCCGCGTCCGACCTGCTGCCCGTCTCCGGAGTCGTCCCCGACGCCGGTGCCGAGGACGACGACACCGACGCGTTGCACTCGTACGACGCGTACGCCGCCGACGACGGCCTCGGACCCGGCCTGGAGTCCTCGCTCGACGGGCGGCTCTCCTACCCGGCGGCGGGCCGCGCCCGGCTGACCGCGCCGACCCGCCACCGCGTCGACGTGCTCTGGTGGGCCTACCCCCTGGTGGGCCCCGGCCCCGAGCGGCTGCTCGTGCTGGCAGCCGACGCCGACGGGCTGCGGCGGGACCGCGCCGACGGCGGCGCCGCGACGGCGACCGTGGAGCGCATCGCCCCCGGCTTCGCCCTGCACACCGACTTCCCCGGCGCCGACGAACTCGCCCGGCGCCTGCCCGAGATCCTGCCCAGCACGAGCGTCGGCGAAAGCGCCCGCATCGTCGCCCAGGTCCTCGAACTGGGCTACCCCGTCCTGGAGTTCAGTCAGAACGACCGGGTCCCGGTGACCCCCGACTGGGGCGTGCCCCGGCGGGCCGACCGCCGGGCGCGCCGGGAGCGGGCCGCGCGGGCCCTGGCGGCCGGCGAGCCGGTGCCGGACGACCTGCGGGACGTGGCCCCGGACGCCGAGGACCTGGAGTACGCGGCGGTCCGGGAGCGCCTGGAGTTCCTCAACGAGGTCAGCGGCGCCATCGGTACCTCGCTGGACCTCTCCCGGACCGTCGTCGAGGTCAGCCGCGCCGTCGTCCCGCGCTTCACCGACGTCGCCGGCACCTATCTGCGCGAGCAGGTCGTCGCCGGCGAGGGCTTCCCCGACGGCGTGCCGGACACCACCACGATGTGGCACCGGGTCGCCCTGGAGCACACCGACGAACCCGGCCGCTGGGACGACGTCGTCCCCGTCGGCGAGGCCATGCCGTTCCCCGCGCACACCCCGTTCTTCCAGTGCATGACCAGCGGCGAGCCGGTCCTGGTGCCGCGCGTCACCGAGGAGATGGGCCACGCCGTCGCCTCCCAGTTCGAGAAGCGGGACATCCGGCCGCTCATCACGGGCCGCTCGATGCTCCTCGTGCCGCTGAAGGCCCGGCACGTCGTCCTCGGCTTCATGGTCCTGCTGCGCCACCCGGAGCGGCCCGTCTTCAACGACATGGACCGGGTCACCGGCGCCGAACTCGCCGCCCGCGCCGGGCTCGTGCTCGACAACGCCCGCATGTACACGTACCAGGAGAACGTCGCCGAGACGCTCCAGGACAGCATGCTGCCGCACATCCCCGAGCACCTGGCCGGCTGCGACGTCGCCACCCGCTACCTGCCCGGCACCCTCCTCGGCCGGGTCGGCGGCGACTGGTTCGACTCGGTCAAGCTGCCCGGCGCCCGCACCGCCCTCGTCGTCGGCGACGTCATGGGCCACGGCCTGAACTCGGCCGCGATGATGGGCCAGTTGCGCACCGCCGTGCAGACCATGGCCGGGCTCGACCTGCCGCCCGCCCAGCTCCTGCGCAACCTCGACGACCTGGCCCAGCGGCTCGGCGACACCCACCTCGCGACCTGCCTCTACGCCGTCTACGACCCGATCGCCGGAGAACTGCACCTCGCCAACGCCGGGCACATCCCGCCGGTCCTGGTCCGGGCCGAGGACGGCGCCAGCGAGCTGATCGACCTGCCCACGGGCGCGCCGATCGGCGTCGGCGGGGTGCCCTTCGAATCGGTGCGGGTGCCGGTGGCGCCCGGCGACCGGCTGGTGATGTGCACCGACGGCCTGGTGGAGGTGCGCGGCGAGGACATCGGTGTCGGCCTCGCCACGCTCTGCGAGTCCGCCGCCCACCCGGCCGCCTCCATGGACGACGCCTGCGACACCATCATCCGCGCGCTGGGCACCCGCGGCGGCCGCAAGGACGACGTCGCCCTGCTGATGGCACGGCTGAACGGCATCGAGCCCGACGCCGTCGCCGAGTGGCGCCTGGCCCGCGACCCCGCCGAGGTCGGCCGGGCCCGCGCGGCGGTCCGCGAGCAGCTCCACACCTGGGGACTGCCGGGGCCGGCCGCTTCCGCTGAGCTGATGGTCAGCGAACTGGTCACCAACGCCGTACGGCACTCCCACGCCCGCCCCGTCGAACTGCGCCTGGTGCGCGCCGACACGCTGCTGTGCGAGGTGGACGACGACGACCACGAACTGCCCGCGCTCAGGAGCGCGGGCCCCGAGGACGAGACGGGGCGCGGACTGCGCGTCGTCAGCACCCTCGCCCGCGAGTGGGGCGCGAGCCGCACCAGGGCGGGCAAGACCGTCTGGTTCGAACTGACCCTGCCCCGCCGCTGAATCCGTCCCTTCACCCCTGGGGGCGCACGCTTCGCACGTTCTTCGCACGACCTTCGCACGTCCCGTGAAGGAATGCGCCGGGCGCTTGTGGCCGTGCGCGGGGCGCGGTACACCGTACGGGTCCGTCGCTTCCGGCGGGCTCGTACGTCGTCGCACCCTGGGGAGCGGGCATGAGCGTGACGAGTCGGTACCGGAACGCCTGGGAGAGCTTCTGGAACGAGGCCCCCGCGGACCGGGGCGCGGTCTTCTGGGATGCCGAGCCCACGCTGACCGCCGGCCGCCACCTCGCCCACTTCGAGCCGCACCTGACCGACCCCGGCCTGCCGCTGATCGACCTCGGCTGCGGGAACGGCACCCAGACCCGCTACTTCGCCGAGCGCTTCCCGCATGTGGTCGGCGCCGACCTCGCCGCCGCCGCCCTCGACCACGCCCGCCGGGCGGACCCCGCCGGACAGGCCGCCTACCGGCAGCTGGACGCGGCCGACAAGGCCGAGGCGGAGACCCTGCACGCGGAGCTGGGCGACGCCAACGTCTATGTCCGCGGCGTGCTGCACCAGTGCGAGCCCGACGACCGGCAGCCGCTGGCCGACGCCCTCGCCGCGCTCCTCGGTGCCCGCGGCCGGGCCTTCCTGGTGGAGCCCGCCCAGTCCGCCGGCACCGTCCTCGCGGGCCTGGCCCACCGCCCCGACGGCCCGCCCGCCAAGCTCGCCCCCGTCCTGCGCCACGGCCTGACGCCCGCCGCGGTCCCGGACGAGGCGGTGCCCGAGCACCTGCGCGCGGCCGGCCTCACCGTGCTGGCGAGCGGCGAACTCCCGCTGGTCACCACGGAGTACACGCCCGACGGCACCCGCGTCCAGCTGCCTTCGACGTGGGTGGTGGCGGGGCGGGACCTTCAGTAGGACGGGTCGAGACGTCCAGTACGAGGGCGACCGGGTCAGCGCAGGCCGGCGAAGAGGTCGTTCTCCGGGAGGGGCGCGCCGGTGGTGTCGCGGACCCGCAGGAAGGTCTCCGTGCCCATCAGCTCGCCGAACGCCTCCCTGCCCATCTTGAGGAAGAAGATGTTCTCGCCCTGGCTGGCGTGCGCGGCCAGCGCGTCGAACTTCTGGCCGCTGAACCCGGTGGCGTCCACCCAGGTGGTGACCTCGTCGTCCGGCAGACCCAGCTCGGCCGTCGCGGCGGCCTCGGCGGGGTCCGGCTCCGGCGCGCCCTCCTGGAACTCGCTCATGATCTCCCCGAAGCGCCGCACCCCCGAGTGGGGCATCGTCGTCCAGTACACCTTGGGCGACAGGTCGGTCAGCTCCAGCGCCGCCATCGTGACGCGGTGCGCCTGGATGTGGTCGGGGTGACCGTAGAAGCCGTTCTCGTCATAGGTGACGACCACGTCGGGGCGGTAGTGGCGCATGAGTTCGGCGAGCCGGGCGGCGGCGTCCGCCACGGGGGTCTGCCAGAAGGCCCCGGGTGCCTCGTTGCTCGGCCAGCCCATCATCCCCGAGTCGGCGTAGTCGAGCATCTCCAGGTCACTGATCTTCAGGGCGCCGCAGCTGGCCTCCAGCTCCTGCCGGCGCATCGCGGTGACGGCCGCCGGGTCGTGGCCGGGATCGCCCGGCTTGACACCCCCCGGCCCGTCACCGCAACCGCCGTCGGTACAGGTCACCAGGACCGTGCGGATTCCTTCGGCCGCGTACCGCGCGAGGACGCCGCCCGTGCTGGTGGCCTCGTCGTCGGGGTGGGCGTGTACGGCCATGAGCGTCAGGGGCCGGTCGGTCATGGGGCAGTCCTCCTGCGGGAGCACGTCGTGGTCGAGCGTGCGATGGGTGTACGCCGGTGCAACGGCATGAGCCCGCCCGGCTGTTCCCGGACCGCCCGGCGACCTGGGCCGGGCGGCCACGAGACCCCGTCAGTGGTATGGACCTCTGACTGCCGTGTGGGCCCTGGCCAGCATATTCAGCGGCATGTAGCGTCATCCGCATGAAGATCCTCATCAGTGCCGACATGGAGGGTGCCACCGGTGTCACCTGGCCGGCCGACGTGCTGCCCGGCACGCCGCAGTGGGAGCGGTGCCGGTCGATGTTCACCTCCGACGTGAACGCGGCCGTGCAGGGCTTCCTGGACGGCGGCGCCGACGAGGTGCTCGTCAACGAGGCGCACTGGAGCATGCGCAACCTGCTCCTGGAGCGGCTCGACGAGCGGACGCAGATGCTGACCGGACGGCACAAGGCGCTGTCCATGGTGGAGGGCGTCCAGCACGGGGACGTGGACGGCATCGCGTTCGTCGGCTACCACGCGGGCGCCGGCATGGAGGGCGTCCTCGCCCACACCTACCTCGCCAACCAGCTCACCGGCGTCTGGCTGAACGACGTACGGGCCAGCGAGGGTCTGCTGAACGCGCACGTGGTCGCCGAGTACGGGGTACCGGTGGTCCTGGTCACCGGGGACGACGTGGCCTGCGAGGACGCGCTCGGCTACGCGCCCGAGGCACGGAAGGTCGCGGTCAAGGACCATGTGTCGCGGTACGCGGCCGTGTGCCGCACACCGGCCAGGACCGCCGCCGACATCCGGGCCGCGGCGAAGGAGGCGACGCCGCTCGCCGTGCGGCACGAGCCGGTGACCGGCGGGCCGTTCACCGTCGCCATGGAGTTCGACGCCGAGCACCTGGCGGCGGCCTCGACCGTGGTGCCCGGCGTGGCGCAGGTCGGGGAGCGCAAGGTGGCGTACACCCACGACACGATGTTCGAGGCGATCCGGACCTTCAAGGCGGTCACCACGATCGCCTCGGCCGCGGTGGAGGAGCAGTATGGCTGAGCACACGGACCCGGCCGCGGAGACGGGCGCGCGGGCGCTGGACGAGGTCGTCCGCTTCACCTCCGAGCTGATCCGGATCGACACCACCAACCGGGGCGGCGGCGACTGCCGGGAGCGCCCGGCCGCCGAGTACGCCGCCGCGCGGCTCGCCGAGGCCGGGATCGAGCCCACGCTCCTGGAGCGGACCGAGGGCCGCACCAACGTCGTGGCCCGCATCGAGGGCACCGACCCGTCCGCCGACGCGCTGCTCGTCCACGGCCACCTGGACGTCGTACCCGCGGAGGCCGCCGACTGGAGCGTGCACCCGTTCTCCGGGGAGATCCGCGACGGCGTCGTCTGGGGGCGCGGCGCGGTCGACATGAAGAACATGGACGCGATGATCCTCGCGGTCGCCCGCGACTGGGCCCGGCGGGGGGTACGGCCCCGGCGGGACGTGGTGATCGCGTTCACCGCGGACGAGGAGGCAAGCGCCGAGGACGGCTCGGGCTTCCTCGCCGACCGGCACGCCGCGCTGTTCGAGGGTTGCACCGAGGGCGTCAGCGAGTCCGGGGCCTTCACCTTCCACGACGGGGCCGGGCGGCAGTTCTACCCCATCGCCGCGGGTGAGCGCGGTACCGGCTGGCTGAAGCTCACCGCGCGCGGGCGCGCCGGGCACGGCTCGAAGGTGAACGGCGACAACGCGGTCACCCGCCTCGCCGCCGCGGTCACCCGCATCGGCGAGCATGCGTGGCCGCTGCGCCTGACGCCGACGGTGCGCGCCGCGCTGACCGAGATCGCCGCCGTCTACGGCATCGAGGCCGACCTGGACGACGTCGACACGCTCCTCGACAAGCTCGGCCCCGCCGCCGGGCTCGTCGAGGCCACCGTCCGCAACAGCAGCAACCCGACCATGCTGGACGCCGGGTACAAGGTCAACGTCATCCCCGGGGAGGCCGTCGCCCACGTCGACGGGCGGTTCCTGGCCGGCGCCGAGGACGAGTTCCGCGCCACCCTCGACCGGCTCACCGGGCCCGACGTGGACTGGGAGTTCGCCCACCGCGAGGTCGCGCTCGAGGCGCCGGTGGACTCGCCGACGTACGCCCGGATGCGGTCGGCGGTCCAGGAGTTCGCGCCCGAGGGGCACGTCGTGCCGTACTGCATGTCCGGCGGCACGGACGCCAAGCAGTTCTCGCGGCTCGGCATCACCGGTTACGGCTTCGCGCCGCTGAAGCTGCCCGAGGGATTCGACTACCAGGCCCTCTTCCACGGCGTGGACGAGCGCGTTCCCGTCGAGGCGCTGCACTTCGGCGTCCGCGTCCTGGACCGTTTCCTGCGCGGCGCCTAGCGATCCGGGAACCCGGGTACGGAACCGGGGCCCGTCCGAACCAGAAGCTGGAGGAGCAGTGGGGGAGTCAGGTATGGGGGAGCCCGTGCGGACCCTGTCGTACGGATCGTGGCCCTCGCCCGTCGACGCGGCCCTGGCCGCCGCGCACGACGGACGGCCCGACGAGGTCGGCTTCGTCGGCGACGAGGTGTGGTGGACCGCGCCCCGGCCCGCCGAGGGCGGGCGGCGCACCCTCGTGCGGCGCCACGCCGACGGCACCGAGGAAGCCGTGCTGCCCGCGCCGTGGAACGTGCGCAGCCGCGTCATCGAGTACGGCGGCCGGTCGTGGGCCGCCGTCACGACCGACGCCGGGCCGCTCGTGGTCTTCGTGAACTTCGCCGACCAGCGGCTCTACTCCTTCGCGCCCGGTGGGGACGCGCCGCGCCCCCTGACGCCGCCGTCCGCGGTGGGCGGCGGCCTGCGCTGGATCGAGCCGGACCCGCGGCCCGAGCACGGCGAGGTGTGGTGCGTCCTGGAGGAGTTCACCGGCGAGGGACCCAACGACCTGCGCCGTGTGCTCGCGGCGGTGCCGCTGGACGGCTCCGCGGCCGACGACCGGGACGCGGTCCGCGAACTCACCGCCGAGCGGCACCGCTTCGTCACCGGCCCCCGCGTCTCGCCCGACGGGAGCCGCGCCGCCTGGCTCGCCTGGGACCATCCCCGGATGCCCTGGGACGGCACCGAGCTGATCGTCGCCGACATCGGCCCCGAGGGCACGTTCCGCGACGCCCGGGCCGTCGCGGGCGGACCCGAGGAGTCGATCGCCCAGGCCGACTGGGCGCCGGACGGCAGCCTCCTGTACGCCTCCGACCGCACCGGCTGGTGGAACCTCTACCGCGACGGGCGCCCGCTCCACGCCCGCGAGGAGGAGTTCGGCGGGCCGCTGTGGAAGCTCGGGCAGCGCTGGTTCGCGCCCCTGGACAGCGGCCTGATCGCGGTCCTGCACGGCCGGGGCGCCGCCGTCCTCGGTGTGCTCGACCCCGAGACCGGCGAGGTCGTCGACGCGGCGGGCCCCTGGACCGAGTTCGCGCCGACCCTCGCCGCGCACGGCGAGCGGATCGCCGGCGTCGGCGCCGGGGCGCACAGCGGCTTCGAGGTCGTCGAGCTGGACGCCCGCACCGGCCGCGCCCGCGTGATCGGGGCCCCGCACCGGGATGCCACCGACCCCGCCTACTACCCGCCCTCGCGGATCCGCACTTTCACCGGCCCGGGCGGACGCGACATCCACGCCCACCTCCACCCGCCCCACCACCCCGGCTGCCGCGCTCCGGACGGCGAGCTGCCCCCGTACGTGGTCTGGGCGCACGGCGGCCCCACCAGCCGCTCGCCGCTCGTCCTCGACCTGGAGATCGCCTACTTCACCTCCCGCGGCATCGGCGTCGCGGAGGTCAACTACGGCGGCTCCAGCGGGTACGGCCGGGAGTACCGCAACCGGCTGCGCGGGCAGTGGGGCGTCGTCGACGTCGAGGACTGCGCGGCCGTCGCCCTCGCCCTTGCCGAGGAGGGCACTGCCGACCCGCGGCGGCTCGCCGTGCGCGGCGGCAGCGCGGGCGGCTGGACGACCGCGGCGTCGCTGGCCACCACCGACGTCTACGCCTGCGGCACGATCAGCTACCCGGTCCTCGACCTGGCCGGCTGGGGCGCGGGGGAGACCCACGACTTCGAGTCCCAGTACCTGGAGAGCCTGATCGGCCCCCGCGCCGAGGTCCCGGACCGCTACACCGAGCGCTCGCCCGCCGAGCACGCCGAGAGCGTCACCGCCCCCTTCCTGCTGCTCCAGGGGCTGGACGACGTGATCTGCCCGCCCGCGCAGTGCGAGCGGTTCCTCGCCCGCATGGCGGGCCGCGGAGTGCCGCACGCCTACCTCACCTTCGAGGGCGAGGGGCACGGTTTCCGCCGGGCGGAGACCATGGTGCGCGCCCTGGAGGCCGAACTCTCCCTCTACGCCCAGGTCTTCGGATTCACCCCGCCGGGCGTGGCGGCCCTGGAACTGCCCCGATGAGCCGGGTGGCCGAGCTGGTCCGGCCGGCCCGGCTCGCCCCCGGCGCCCGGGTGGCCGTCGTCGCGCCCAGCGGACCCGTGCCCGAGGAGCGCCTCCGGGCGGGCCTCGACGTGCTGCGCGGCTGGGACCTCGACCCGGTCGTGGCGCCGCACGTCCTGGACCGGCACGGCACCTTCGACTACCTGGCGGGCACCGACGCCGACCGGGCCGCCGACCTCCAGGCCGCCTGGTGCGACCCGGCCGTGGACGCGGTGCTGTGCGCCCGCGGCGGATACGGCGTCCAGCGCATCACCGACCTGCTCGACTGGGAGGCGATGCGCGCGGCCGGACCGAAGGTGTTCGTCGGCTTCAGCGACATCACCGCGCTGCACGAGGCGTTCGCCACCCGCCTCGGCCTGGTCACCCTGCACGGGCCGATGGCGGCCGGGCTCGACTTCGTCAAGAACGCGCGGGCGCGGGACCACCTGAGGGCCACCCTGTTCGCCCCGGAGACGGTCCGCGTGATCGCCTCCGGCGGCACCCCGCTGGTACCCGGCCGTGCCACGGGCGTCACCCTCGGCGGCTGCCTCTCCCTGCTCGCCGCCGAACTGGGCACCCCGCACGCCCGGCCGTCCGCGCGCGGCGGGCTGCTGTGCCTGGAGGACGTCGGCGAGGAGCCGTACCGCGTCGACCGCTGCCTCACCCAGCTGCTGCGGGCCGGCCTGCTCGACGGGGCCGGCGGCGTGCTGCTCGGCTCCTGGCAGGACTGCGGGCCCTACGAGCGGCTGCGGCCCCTGCTGGCCGACCGGCTCGGCGGCCTCGGCGTGCCGGTCGCCGAGGAGTTCGGGTTCGGGCACTGCGAGGGGGCGCTGACCGTGCCGTTCGGCGTGCGGGCGGAACTCGACGCCGACGCGGGCACCTTGACGCTGGAGCGGCCCGCCCTGCGCTGACCGGGTGCGCGCGGCCGTGCCGGGCACGCGCCGCCCCCGCGTCGTAGGCTGGCCCCATGCCGCACACCCCGTCCCGCCTGCTCGCCGAGGGCCCGCGCGTGGGCATCCGGCACTTCACCCTCGCGGACGGTCCCGAGTTCACCGCCCGCGCCCGCCAGAGCAAGGACCTGCACCACCCCTGGCTCTTCCCGCCGGACAGCCCCCAGACGTACGAGGCCTACGCGGCCCGGCTCATCGAGGACCGCACCAAGGCCGGGTTCCTGGTGTGCGAGCGGGACACGGCCGGGACGTCCGAGGGGACTCGGGGCGGCGGTCCCATCGCCGGGTTCGTCAACATCAACAACATCGTCGAGGGCGGCTTCCTCAGCGGCGCGCTCGGTTACGGCGCCTTCGCGCACGCGGCCGGCCGGGGACTGATGCGCGAAGGACTCGACCTCGTGGTGCGGTACGCGTTCGGGCCGATGCGACTGCACCGGCTGGAGATCAACGTCCAGCCGGGCAACGCCGCCTCCATCGCGCTGGCCCGCGCCTGCGGCTTCCACCTGGAGGGCTTCTCCCCGCGGATGCTCCACATCGACGGCGCCTGGCGCGACCACCAGCGCTGGGCGCTCACCGCCGAGACCGCGGCTTCCGGCTGATCCCCACCGGCGGACCGCAGACGAGCGGGCCGCAGAAGCGCGCACCGCACGCCGGCGGATCAAACGTGAGTCACGTCGCGCCGCCCCGGCCCGTGGAACCCCTGTTCACCGGGCCGGTGAGCGGCTTCCATGGGGAACCGTGACGACGATCCGACGTGAGGTACTGACCCTGCCCGCCGCGCCGCTCGGGACGGACAACCCGCTGCCGCCGCTGCGCCCCCTGGACGAGGCCCACCGCATCGACGACCGGGACCGGGCGGGCCTGCCGCGCGACATGGCCCGCCAGGTCGACTACGCGCCCCTGCGCAGCCTGCTGCCCGCCCAGGTCCGCGACGGCTACGGGCGCGAGCGCCGGGGCCGCGAACTGGACGCGCTGGTCATCGAGAACGACCGGCTGCGGGCCACCGTCCTGCCGGCCCTCGGCGGCCGCATCGCCTCCCTGCACCACAAGCCGACCGACCGCGAACTCCTCTACGCCAACCCGGTGCTCCAGCCCGCCAACTTCGCCCTGAACGGCGCCTGGTTCTCCGGCGGCATCGAATGGAACATCGGCGCCACCGGCCACACCACCCTGTCCTGCTCACCCGTGCACGCCGCCCGGGTCCCCGCTCCGGACGGCGGGGAGATGCTGCGCCTGTGGGAGTGGGAGCGGCTGCGCGACCTGCCCTTCCAGGTCGACCTGTGGCTGCCGGACGGCTCGGACTTCCTCTACGTCGGCGCCCGCATCCGCAACCCGCACGAACACCCGGCACCCACCTACTGGTGGTCCAACATCGCCGTCCCCGAGGAGTGCCGCGTCCTCGCCCCCGCCGACGAGGCCTGGCACTTCGGCTACGAGCGGCGCCTGCGCAGCGTCCCCGTCCCGGAGTACGACGGCGTCGACCGCACCTACCCGCCGAACAGCACCTACGCCGCCGACTACTTCTACGAGGTGCCGGCCGACCGGCGCCGCTGGATCGCCGCGCTCGACGAGCACGGCCACGGACTGGTGCAGACCTCCACCGACGTGCTGCGCGGCCGCAAGCTGTTCGTGTGGGGCACCGGGCCCGGCGGACGCCGCTGGCAGGAGTGGCTCACCGAGCCCGGCACCGGCGGCTACTGCGAGATACAGGCCGGGCTCGTCCGCACCCAACTCGAACACGTCAAACTGGAGGCGGAGAGCGAGGTGTCCTGGCTGGAGGCGTACGGGCCGCTCGACGCCACGCCCGACGGCGACTGGCACACCGTGCTGCGCGGCGCCGAGGACCGCCTGGAGGCCGCCCTGCCGCGGGCCGACGTCGACGCCGCCTACGGCGCCTGGCTGCCGTACGCCGACGCCGAACCCGGCGAACGCCTGGCCACCGGGTCGGGCTGGGGCGCCCTCGAAGTGCTGCGGACCGGCTGGAAACTGCCCGGCACCCCCTTCGACGAGGACACCCTCGGCGCGGAGCAGCGGCCCTGGCTGCAACTGCTGCGCGCCGGTTCGCTGCCCGAGCCGGAGCACCACGAGCCGCCCGGCGGGACACTGGTCGCCCGGCCCTGGCGCGACATGCTGGAGACCACGGCCGCCACGCCCCTCGCCGAGTACCACCTGGGTGTCGCCCAGTGGCACGGCGACGACCGTGCCCAGGCCGTGCGCAGCTGGGAGCGCGGACTCATGGGCCTGAGGGGGGCCGAGGGCCCCGCCGCCGACCGCTGGCCGCTGCTGCGCTGCCTCGCCGTCGCCGACCGGGAGGGCGGCCACCACGAGCGCGCCGCCGACCAGTACACGCAGGCCTTCGACGACCTGTGCGCCCGCCGGTCCCACGGCGGGAACGGGGGCGAGGAGACGGGCGGGGACGCGCGCTGGACGGCCGTCGCCGCCGCGCTCGGCCGGGAGGCGGTCGGGGCGCTGCTCGCGGTCGGGCGTACGGCGGACGCTCGTGCCGTGTGGGCGCGGCTGGACCCCGCGACCCGGGCCCGCGGCCGGTTCCGGCTGCTCGAGGGGGAGTTGCTGGCCGCCGAGGGCCGGACCCAGGAGGCGCGGGCGCTCTACGACGAGGGCTTCGAGGTCGCCGACCTGAGGGAGGGCGACGAGAGCATCGGCCTGCTGTGGGCGCCCGGTGCGGCGAGTGGGGGCACCTCCCACGCCCTTAAGGCAGTGGGGGAGCGTGCATGGCGTCGCCAGGCAGACGGGAATGTGACGACAGACCCTACGCCCCGACCCCGCGGTCCACGTACTCGTAGATCGCGCCGTCCGGATGCCGGGCGATCAGGTTGCGGCCCGCGGGTGTCCCCACCGGGCCGGCGATGATGTCCGCCCCCAGCGAGCCGAGGACCCGGGCGGTCTCCTCCACGTTCGACACCGCGATCGTCGCGGTCACCTTGCGCAACACCTCGATCTGGGCCTCGGGTCCGCTCATCAGCAGGAAGCAGCCGATGGCGGCGGCCTCGACCCCGCCGCGTTCGAAGCGGAGGGCCTCGCCGCCGACCAGACCCTCGTAGAAGGGGATCGCCTTGTCCAGGTCGTCGACGTAGATGCGCAGTGTGGCTCCCAGAATGTCCATGCGGACGAGCCTAGTTGGGTCGGGCCGCGGCGCACTCCCGGTCCGGCCACGGAAGGTGCGGCCGAGGGTACCCGCACGGCATGGACCGCAGGGATCACTTGGAACACCTGGACGCAACTGGTCGACGAACTGGCGCAGGTGGCACGCGAGACCGTGCGCGACGAACTGCGCGAGCACGTGCACGGAGGCGGCGCGACCGGCGCACCCGGTGCGGGCACGCCCGCCCCGGGCGGCACCGGGCCCGCGGCACCGCGCCGGGAGGACGTCAACCCCGAGAAGTAGCCGGCCCCCCCTGTCGCCCTGTCGGGCCGGGCGCCTTACGGGAGCTGCGGCAGCACCTTCGTGCGGTAGAGGTCGAAGAAGCCGCGCAGGTCCGGGCCGATCTGGTTGACGTAGACGCGGTCGAAGCCGGCGTCGGCGAACTGCTTCAGCTCCGCGACGTGTTCGTCCACGTCGTCGCCGCACACCCGGCTGTCGCGGACCATGTCCTCGGTGACCAGGGTCTGCGCCTGCTCGAAGTGCTTGGGCGACGGCAGCACCTGGCCCAGTTCGCCGGGCAGCTGCTCGTTGGCCCACAGGCGGTGCACCGTACGCACCGCCTCGTCCTTGTCGGTGTCGTAGCAGACCTTGGTGCCTCCGCTGACCAGTTTCCCGCCGCCCCCGCCCTTGCGGTACTGCTCCACCATCGAGGCGTCCGGCATCATCGTGATGTAGCCGTCGCCGACCCGGGCCGCCAGTTTCGTCGCCGCCGGGCCGAAGCCGGAGATGTCGATCGGGACGGGCTCGTCCGGCACCGTGTACAGGCGCGCGTTCTCCACCGTGTAGTGCGTGCCGTGGTGGTTGACCTCCTCGCCGGCGAGCAGCCGGCGCATGACGAGGATGGCCTCCTCCAGCATCTCCAGGCGCACGTGCGCCGCGGGCCAGGCGTCGCCGAAGATGTGCTCGTTCAGGGCCTCGCCGGTGCCGACGCCCAGCCGGAACCGGCCGTCCGTCATCACCGCGCTGGTCGCCGCGGCCTGCGCCACCACCGCCGGGTGGATGCGCAGCGTCGGGCAGGTCACCGCCGTCTCGATCGGCAGCGACACCGCGTCGGACAGGGCGCCGATGACCGACCACACGAAGGGGCTCTGGCCCTGTTCGCCGTTCCAGGGGTGGTAGTGGTCGGAGATCCACAGTGCCTGGAATCCGGCCTGCTCGGCCATCCGCGCCTGTTCGATCAGCTCCGCGGGACCGTACTGCTCGCACGAGAGGAAATAGCCGTACTCGGGCATGAGGGGTTGCCTCCGGACAGGGAGCGGGTGGGTCCGGTGCCGGGTACCCGGGCGCGGGGCCGGAAACCGGTGCCGCGGCGGCTTCCTCGCAGGCGTGCCGTGCCTCCCCGCGGACGCTCGGGTGCCCCGGCCCGGACGTTTGGGTGCCCCGGCCCAGGGGACGCGGAAGGCTCACGAGGTACGCGACAGCCCGGAGGCGAACCGTGAGCCGACCCCGCATCGTGATCGTCGGTGCCGGCTTCGCCGGGTACCGGACGGCCCGCACCCTGTCCCGGCTGACCCGGCACCAGGCCGACATCACCTTGCTCAACCCGACCGACTACTTCCTCTACCTGCCCCTGCTGCCCCAGGTCGCCGCCGGGATCCTGGAACCGCGCCGGGTCAGCGTCTCCCTCTCGGGCACGCTGCCGCACGTCCGGCTGGTGCTCGGCGAGGCCGACGGCATCGACCTCGACGGGCACACCGTGCACTACAGCGGCCCGGAGGGCGAGGAGGGCACGCTGCCCTTCGACCGGCTCGTGCTCGCCGCGGGCAGCGTCAACAAACTGCTGCCCGTCCCCGGCGTCGCCGAGCACGCCCACGGCTTTCGCGGGCTGCCCGAGGCGCTCTACCTGCGCGACCACGTGACCCGGCAGGTGGAGCTGGCCGCCGCGGCGAAGGACCGGGCGGAGTGCGCCGCGCGGTGCACGTTCGTCGTGGTCGGCGCCGGATACACCGGCACCGAGGTCGCCGCGCACGGCGCGATGTACACCGACGCGCAGGTCCGCAGGCACCCGATGCGCACCGGCATGCGGCCCCGCTGGATGCTGCTCGACGTGGCGCCCCGGGTCCTGCCCGAGATGGACGAGCGGCTCTCCCGCACCGCCGGGCGGGTACTGCGGCAGCGCGGCGTCGACGTGCGGATGGGCACCTCCGTGAAGGAGGCCACGCACGACGGGGTGCTGCTGACCGACGGATCCACCGTCGACACCCGCACGCTGGTGTGGTGCGTGGGCGTCCGGCCCGACCCGCTGGTGGAGTCCCTGGGACTGCCCCTGGAACGCGGCCGGCTGCTCGTCGACTCCCATCTGAGGGTGCCGGGCCGTCCCGAGGTGTTCGCGTGCGGAGACGTGGCCGCCGTGCCCGACCTGAACCAGCCGGGCCAGTACACGCCGATGACCGCGCAGCACGCCTGGCGGCACGGCAAGGTCTGCGCCCAGAACGTCGCCGCGTCGCTCGGCGTCGGGCGGCGGCGGGCCTACCGCCACCGCGACATGGGGTTCGTCGTGGACCTCGGCGGCGCCAAGGCCGCCGCGAACCCGCTGGGTCTGCCGATGTCCGGCCCGGCCGCGGGCGCGGTCACCCGCGGCTACCACCTCGCGGCGATGCCGGGCAACCGCGTCCGGGTCGCCGCGGACTGGCTGCTGGACGCGGTACTGCCCCGGCAGGCCGTCCAGCTGGGCCTCGTACGGTCCTGGTCCGTACCCCTGGAGTCGGCGTCGCCCGAGGTGGCGCGGGTGCCGGGGCGGCCGGAGCGGGCCCGGCGGGCCGGGACGGGGACGGGGGAGCGGGACGCGGTGGACCCCGGTGCGGAGCGGGCCGGTGAGGAGCGCTCCGAGGAGCAGCCCCCCGGCGGCCACTCGCGGGATCGCCCGTCCGGTGAGCCCGCCAAGAACCAGCCCGGTGGGGAACCGGCCAAGAACCAGCCTCACGCGGAGCCGCGCGAGGAACAGCCGCACGGGAGCCGGTCCGGCTCGACCCGCGCCTCCGGCACGCCCCGCCGTGCCGCCGAGACGGCCGGGCCGCCCGCCCGCGGTACCCGCAAGCCACGCAAGACGTCCGGGACCTCCGGGGCCACCCGGTCCGCCAACCCCGCCGCGCCCTCCGGCCCTACCCGGTCGGCGGACGGACCCGCGGACCCCGGCCCCGAACCGCCGGCCGACCAGCCGCCCCCCGGACCCGACATCGCCCCCGGCCCCGTCAAGCGCACCGACGGCCGGGCAGCAGAAGGAGACTCATGAACACCGGTGAACTCGTCGACCTCGGACAGCAGTTGCGCGTCGACAGCGTACGGGCGTCCACCGCCGCGGGCTCCGGGCACCCCACGTCCTCGATGTCCGCCGCGGACCTGATGGCCGTACTGCTGGCCAACCACCTCCGCTACGACTTCGAGCGCCCCGCCCACCCCGGCAACGACCGCTTCGTGCTGTCCAAGGGACACGCCTCGCCCCTGCTGTACTCCGCCTACAAGGCGGCCGGCGCCATCGACGACGAGGAACTGCTGACCTTCCGCAAGCTGGGCAGCCGGCTGGAGGGGCACCCCACGCCCCAGCGGCTGCCGTGGGTCGAGACGGCCACCGGTTCGCTGGGACAGGGGCTGCCCGTCGGCGTCGGCATCGCCCTGGCCGGTAAGCGGCTCGACCACACCGACTACCGGGTGTGGGTGCTGTGCGGCGACAGCGAGATGGCCGAGGGGTCGGTGTGGGAGGCCGCGGAGCACGCCGGGTACGAGCACCTCGACAACCTCGTCGTGATCGTCGACGTCAACCGGCTCGGCCAGCGCGGCCCCACCCGGCACGGCCACGACATCGAGGCGTACGCGCGCCGCTTCCACGCCTTCGACTGGCACACCATCGAGGTCGACGGCCACGACGTCGACGCCGTCGACCGCGCCTACGGCGAGGCCCTGTCCACCAGGGGCCAGCCCACCGCGATCATCGCCCGCACCCTCAAGGGCAAGGGCGTCGAGGCCGTCGAGAACCGCGAGGGGCAGCACGGCAAGCCGCTGCCCGAGGCGGAGGACGCCATCGAGGAACTCGGCGGCAGGCGCGACGTCCGGGTGCGGGTGCACGAGCCCGAGGACGCGCCGGCGCCGCAGCCGGCGGGCACCGGCCGGGTCGAGCTGCCCCGCTACGAGGTGGGCGACGAGGTGGCCACGCGCAACGCGTTCGGCGAGGCGCTGACCGCGCTCGGCACCGCCCGCGGCGACGTCGTGGCCCTGGACGGCGAGGTCGGCGACTCCACCCGGGCCGAGTTCTTCGCCAAGGAGCACCCCGAGCGCTACTTCGAGTGCTACATCGCCGAGCAGCAGATGGTGGCCGCCGCGGTGGGGCTGGCGGCGCGCGGCCGGGTGCCGTTCGCCACCACGTTCGCCGCGTTCCTGACCCGGGCATACGATTTCGTGCGCATGGCCTCGATCAGCGGCTCCGGCATCAACCTCGTCGGCTCCCACGCGGGTGTCGCCATCGGCCAGGACGGGCCCAGCCAGATGGGCCTGGAGGACCTCGCGATGATGCGGGCCATCCACGGCTCGACCGTGCTGTACCCGTGCGACGCCAACCAGGCCGCGCACCTGGTCGCCGAGATGGCCGGCCTGGAGGGCATCCGCTACCTGCGCACCTCGCGCGGCGAGAGCAGGGTGATCTACGGCCCCGAGGAGGAGTTCCCGGTCGGCGGCAGCAAGGTCCTGCGCTCCTCCGACCGGGACCGGCTGACCGTCGTCGCGGCCGGTGTCACCCTGTACGAGGCGCTGGCCGCGGCCGACACCCTGGCCGCGGAGGGCATCCCGGTCCGGGTGATCGACCTGTACTCGGTCAAGCCGGTCGACCGCGAGACCCTGCGCCGGGCCGCCGAGGACACCGGCTGCCTGCTGACCGTCGAGGACCACCGCCGCGAGGGCGGCATCGGCGACGCCGTCGCGGACGCCTTCGGCGACGGAGCGCCCGTGCCGCGGCTGGTGCGGCTCGCGGTCGGCACCATGCCGGGCTCCGCGACCCCCGCCGAGGAACTGGAGGCCGCGGGGATCGACGCCGCGTCCGTCGCGGCGGCCGGACGGCTGCTGGTGGAGCAGGCGATCGTGCCGTGAGCGGTGACGGCACCCGGACCGTACGGGCCGGCCGGCACACGGTGGAGGTCCACCGGCCGGACAAGGTCCTGTTCCCGGCGGGTGCCGGCGGGGAGCCCGAGTACACCAAGAGCGACCTCGTCGACTACCACCGGACCGTCGCCCCGTTCATGCTGCCGCACCTGCGGGGCCGCCCGCTGATGCTGGAGCGGCACCCGGACGGGGTCGACGGGCCGCGGTTCATGCAGAAGAACACCCCGGAGCACTATCCGGAGTGGATCGAGCGGGTCGAGGTCGCCAAGGAGGGCGGCACCGTCTGCCACCCGGTCTGCGACGACTCGGCCACCCTGGTGTACCTCGCCGACCAGGCCGCCCTCACCCTGCACCGTTGGCTGTCCCGGGCCGGGGACGTCGACCGGCCGGACCGGCTGGTCTTCGACCTCGACCCGTCCGGCGACGACTTCGAGGCGGTCCGGTCGGCCGCCCGGTCGCTGCGCGAGCTGCTCGACGAGTTGCGGCTGCCCTCGGCGCCGATGACCACCGGGTCCCGGGGGCTGCACGTCGTGGTCCCGCTGACGAGGCGTCACGACTTCGACCACGTACGGGAGTTCGCCCGTGACGCCGCCGACGTCCTGGCCGCGGCACACCCCGGCCGGCTGACGACCGCGGCCCGCAAGAAGGACCGCGGCGACCGGCTCTACCTCGACATCCAGCGCAACGCGTACGCGCAGACCGCCGTGGCCCCGTTCACCGTCCGCGCCCGTCCCGGAGCCCCCGTGGCCACCCCGATCTCCTGGGACCAGCTGGACGACCCCGGCCTGCACGCCCGCCGCTGGACGATCGCGGACGCCGTCGAGCAGGCCCGCACCCGGCCCTGGGCCGGGATCATGGACCGGCCCCGGGCACTGGGCCCCGCCCGGCGGCGGCTGAACGCGCTGACCGACCGAACGCGCCGAGTCGTCGGCCGTCCCGACCGCCGGCCGTCCTGACCTGCGGGATGCCGTGCGCGGGCCGCCCGGTCGAGCACCCGCCCTACACCATCCCGCGCGGTCCCGCATGCCGGACGAGGTTTGGCGAACACGCATGCGGCCACCCGGGGGACGAGGTGGCCATGTCGAACACGAAGAACACGTCCAATTCACAAGGCTCGCAACAGAGTTCGCGAAAGTCACAGGAATCACACAGATCACCGGAGTCGCGCCGTCCCAAGCCGATGGAGGTGCTGCGCGAGGCCCGCGCCCAGCTCGCCGAGCTCACCGGGATGACCGCGGAGTCCGTGTCGTCCTTCGAGCAGACGGAGGACGGCTGGGCCCTGGAGGTCGAGGTCCTCGAACTCGAGAGGGTCCCCGACACCATGAGCCTGATGGCGAGCTACCGGGTGGAGCTGGACGCCGAGGGGCAGCTCACGGGCTACCGGAGGGTGCGCCGCTACGAGCGCGGCCGGGCCGACGCGCGCGGCGGCCGCTAGCCCCCCAAAGGCCCCCCACGGCCCCGGACGCACCGGACGCACCCACACCCACACACCAGATGGAGGAACCACAGGCATGACTGTCGTACCGGCACAGCAGACCGGCGGCGGAGGCGGCAGCAGCGGCCTCTACGACGTGCTTGAGCTCGTCCTGGACAGGGGGCTCGTCATCGACGCCTTCGTACGTGTCTCCCTGGTCGGCATCGAGATCCTGAAGATCGACGTACGCGTCGTCGTCGCCAGCGTGGACACGTATCTGCGCTTCGCCGAGGCGTGCAACCGGCTCGACCTGGAGGCCGGGCCGCGCAAGGACCCGGGCCTTCCCGACCTGGTCGGTTCGATCACCGAGTCCGGCGCCAAGGGCAAGTCCAAGGGGGCGCTGTCAGGCGCCGCCGAGACCATCTCCGACGCGTTCAAGCAGGCCCGTGACGACGGCGGCTCCGAGCCCGAGCGCGAGACGTCGTCGCGTCCGCGTGCCCGCAAGGCCGCGCCCTCGCGCCGGAAGGAGGAGCAGGAGTGAGTACGTACGTCTACGGCATCACCGCCGCCACGCACCCCTCGCTCCCCGAGGGCACCGGCGGAGTCGGCGACCCGCCCCGCGAGCTGCGGGTGCTCACGGAGGGCGCCCTCACGGCGGTCGTCAGCGACGGGCCCGAGGGGCTGCGTCCCAAGCGCAGGGAACTGCTCGCCCACCAGAACGTGCTGAACGAGATCGGCGCGCAGGGCTGCGTGCTGCCCATGCGCTTCGGCAGCGTCGCCCCCGACGACAAGGCCGTCACCGGCGTGCTGGCCGAGCGGGCCGAGCACTACCGGGAACGCCTCGGGGCGCTGGAGGACCGGGTCGAGTACAACATCAAGGCCACCCACGTCGAAGAGGCGGTACTGCATCACGTGATGGCCGAGAACCCCGAGATCCGGGCCCTCGCCGAGTCCAATCGGCAGGCGGGGGGCGGAAGCTACGAGAACAAGATCCAGCTCGGCGAACTGGTCGCCGCCGCCGTCAAGGGCAAGGAGGCCGAGGACGCCACCGAGCTGGAGCGCGCCCTGGAGGCGGAGGCCGACGCCGTGAGCGTGGGCCCCGAGTCCACCGGCTGGCTGGCCAACGTGTCGTTCCTGGTGAAGCGGGAGTCGGCCGAACGGTTCCTGGCGGCCGTGGAGCAGGCCCGCGGGCGGCTGGCCCACCTGGACGTGCGGGTGAACGGGCCGCTGCCGCCCTACAGCTTCGTTGAGCCCGGCCCGGCCGAGCCCGCGGGCACCGCGGCCGGCGGCGTGGACGCGGGAGCGGGGTGACGACATGGGACTGATCTCGGAAGTCCTGCTGCTGCCGCTCGCACCGGTGCGCGGCAGCGGCTGGGCCGTCAGACAGGTGTTGCGGGAGGCCGAGCGGATCTACTACGACCCGGCCACGATACGGGCCGAACTGGCCCGGCTTGAAGAGCAGTTGGAGGCCGGAGAGATCACCGAGGAAGAGTTCGACCGGCAGGAGGACGCGCTGCTGGACCGGCTGGAGATCGCTTCGCGCACGAGCGCGGGATTGGGCAACGGTACGGCACCATGAACCGAGTCGGAATGGGCCTCGCGGTAGGGGCCGGATACCTGTTGGGGCGCACGAGGAAGCTGAAACTCGCCGTTGCCGTGGGCACGATGGTGGCCGGGAAGAAGCTGAACCTGACCCCGAAGGGCATCGCCGAGCTGGTCTCCGGACAGCTGCAGAACAACCCGCAGTTCAAGGAGATCGGCGACCAGTTGCGGACGGACCTGAGGGGGGTCGGCAAGGCCGCCTCGGGCGCCATGGTCGAGCGGCAGATAGGCGCGCTCGCCGACCGGCTGCACGGCCGCACCGCCGAGGTGCGCGACCAGCTCTCGGGCGCGGTCCCGAAGGCACCGGGCGTCGGCTCCCGCGACTCCGGGGACTCGGAGGACCCGGAGGAGTACGCGGAGCAGGACGACGAGCGGGATGAGCGGGACGAACGCGACGGGCGGGACGCGGACGACGAGCCGGACGGGCGCGCCGGGCGGGAGCGGGACGGACGGCGGCCCGCGGGGAAGACCGCGCCTGCCGCGCGCAAGGCGGCCAAGAAGGCCCCTGCGAAGAAGGCGCCGGCGAGGAAGACCGCTGCCAAGGCCCCCGCCAAGAAGGCCGCGGTGAAGCGGGCCCAGCCCGCCAAGAAGGCGACCGGCAAGAAGACGGCCGGGGCGAGGAGTGCCGCCCGAGGGGCCGGCACCCGGCAGTCGAAGGGCGGTGGTGAGCGATGAGCGACGCACTCGGTTCCGCGGCCTCCACGGCAGGCAGGGCCGCCAAGAAGAACCCGCTGGCCGACGTGGCGCAGAGCGAGGCGGCCGACCGGCTCAAGTCGGAGGTGCAGGACTACCTCGCGGCCCAGGCCACCCGGCTGCTGACCGGCGTCGGCACGAAGCTCGGTGAGACCACCGGCAAGCTCAACGACATCGCCGAGGGCAACAGCCCCGGATTCGCCAAGCTCGCCCTCGACGGCGGACGCAAGCTCGCCGAGGGCAAGAGCCCGGTGCGGGCCGCCTTCGAGGTCGGCGCAGGCAAGGTGAAGGACAACGTGGTCGGCGCTTTCAAGAACCTCACCGGCGGCGGCCGGGGCAGGAAGAAGGGCGGCGGCGGTCAGAAGCCGACGGTCATCATCGAGTACGTCGACGTCGGCGTACCGGTGCGCACCGCCTACGACCAGTGGACGCAGTACCAGGACTTCAGCACCTTCGCCAAGGGCGTCAAGAGCGCGAACCGCGGCGACGACACGTCCTCGGACTGGCAGCTGAAGGTCTTCTGGTCCAACCGCAGCTGGAAGGCGAAGACCACCGAGCAGGTGCCGGACGACCGGATCTCCTGGACGTCGGAGGGCGCCAAGGGCACGACGAAGGGTGTCGTCAGCTTCCACGAGCTCGCCGACAACCTGACCCGCGTGGTCCTGGTCATCGAGTACTACCCCAAGGGCCTGTTCGAGAAGACCGGCAACATCTGGCGCGCCCAGGGCCGCCGGGCCCGCCTCGACCTCAAGAACTACGTCCGCCACATCACCTTCAAGGGCGAGGCCGACGACGGCTGGCGCGGCGAGATCCGCGACGGCGAGGTCGTCCGCAGCCACGAGGACGTCGCGGAGGAAGAGGAGGAGCAGCAGGAGGGCCAGGGCCAGGAGGACCAGGACCAGGAGCAGGCGCCCGAGGGTGAGGCGGACTCCGAGTACGACGACGAGGAGCCCGAGGGCGAGTACGACGAGGAGGAACCCGAGGGGGAGTACGACGAGGAGGAAGAGGAGCCCGAGTACGAGGAGGAGCCGGAGGACCAGTACGAGGGCGAGGCCGCCGAGTACGAGGACGCGTCCCGTGAGGAGTACGAGGACGCCGACAGCGGGAGTCGCCGATGACCACACCCAGCCGGCTGCCCGATCCCTACGGCCAGGGACAGAGCGCCAATCTCGCCGACATCCTGGAGCGGGTGCTCGACAAAGGTGTCGTCATCGCCGGCGACATCCGGATCAACCTGCTCGACATCGAGTTGCTGACCATCAAGCTGCGGCTCGTGGTCGCCTCCGTCGACAAGGCCAAGGAGATGGGCATCGACTGGTGGGAGAGCGACCCCGCGCTGTCCTCCCGCGCCCGGCAGGACGAACTGACCCGGGAGAACGCCGAGTTGCGCGAACGCTTGCGTGAGCTGGATCCGGGCCGAGTACCGAGGGAGGCGCCGTGACCACGCTGCGCTACGTCTACGCCGTCTGCCGCCCCTTCGAGGCACCCCTCCAGGCCCAGCTGACCGGGGTGTCGGGCGACCCGCCCCGGCTGCTGCCCCACGGCGACCTGGTCGCCGTCGTCAGCCACGTGCCCGAGGCGGACTTCAGCGAGCAGGCGCTGCGCGGCCACCTGGAGGACCTGGACTGGCTGACCGGCACCGCCCGTGCCCACCAGCAGGTCGTCGACGCGCTCACCGCCGTCATCACTCCGCTGCCGCTGCGGCTGGCCACCGTCTTCCGGGACGACAGCGGCGTACGCGTCATGCTGGAGGAGCGTGAAGCCGCCTTCGGGCGCACCCTCGACCGCCTGGACGGGTGCGTGGAGTGGGGAGTGAAGGTCCACGTAGAGGCGGAGCCCGAGCCGGCCGCGGCACCGGCGGCGCCCGGGCCGAAGCCCGCCTCCGGCCGGGACTACCTGCGGCAGCGGCGTCAGCAGTCCCGCGCCAAGGACGACCTGTGGACCCGGGCCGAGGAGTTCGCGACGGGCCTGCACCGGTCGCTGTCCGACACGGCCGAGGACGCCCGGCTCCATGCCCCGCAGGACCCCCGGCTCTCCGGGGCCGCCGGGCGGAACGTGCTCAACGCCGCTTATCTGGTGCACCGCGACGTCTCCGAGGAGTTCGTCGAAAGTGTGGACCGTCGTGCGAAGGACGACACCCCGGGAATCCGTGTGGAACTCACCGGTCCCTGGGCTGCCTACTCCTTCGCCGGAGAAGAGGACGCCGGAGAAGAGGATGTAAAGGACAAGAACCCGGGGGAGGCGCCGTGACCGTCGTGGAACGCCGTGAGATCTCGCTCGTCGACCTCCTCGACCGGCTGTTGGCCACCGGTGTCGTCATCACCGGCGATCTCACGCTGCGCATCGCGGACGTCGACCTCGTCCGGATCGACCTGAACGCCATGATCAGCTCGGTCAACCGCAACGTACCGTCACCGTTCGAGGACTGACGTGAGTGAACAGCAGGAGCCCCGCAAGCGCCTCGACCTCGAACCCGACACGGTCGAGCGCGACCTGATCAAGCTGGTACTGACCGTCGTAGAGCTGCTGCGCCAGCTCATGGAGCGCCAGGCACTGCGCCGTGTCGACGAGGGTGACCTGAGCGAGGAGCAGGAGGAGCGCATCGGGCTCACCCTGATGCTCCTGGACGACCGCATGACCGAGCTGCGCGACCGCTACGGACTGCGGCCCGAGGACCTGAACCTGGATCTCGGGCCGCTGGGACCGCTGCTGCCCCGGGAGTGAGATCACTTCCGGGGCAGCAGCCGGCGGAAGCGGCTCACTTCCGGCACAGGATCTCTCCGTGCAGGACGCCGAACCAGCCTTCCGGCTGCTGTCCCCACTCCCGCCAGGCGGCCGATACCGCCCGCAGCTCTTCCGCGGTGGCGTGACCGCCCCCGGTGGCGCGCTCCGCGTACGCCGAGGCCAGCGTGCGGTCCGCCCACAGGCCGCTCCACCACTCCCGTTCCGCCGGGGTGGCGAAGGTCCACGTCGCGGAGGTCGCGGTGACGTCCGTGAAGCCCGCTTCCAGCGCCCACGCCTTCAGCCGCCGCCCGGCGTCCGGCTCACCGCCGTTGGCGCGGGCCACCCGGTGGTAGAGGTCCAGCCAGTCGTCCATGCCCGCGGAGGCGGGGTACCAGGTCATCGCCCCGTAGTCGGAGTCGCGGACGGCGACGATCCCGCCCGGCCGCGTGACCCGCCGCATCTCGCGCAGCGCACCGACCGGGTCGCCCACGTGCTGGAGCAGCTGGTGGGCGTGGACCACACAGAACGTGTCGTCCGGGTAGTCCAGCGCGTGTACGTCGGCGACCGCGAAGTCGGTGTTGCCCAGGCCGCGTTCGGCGGCCGTCGCCCGGGCCCGCGCCACGATCTCCGGCGCCCGGTCCACGCCGGTGACCCGGCCGTCCGGCACCAGCTCCGCCAGGTCCGCGGTGATGGTGCCGGGCCCGCAGCCGACGTCCAGGATCCTCATGTGCGGCCGCAGGGAGGCGAGCAGGTACGCGGCGGAGTTGGCGGCGGTGCGCCAGGTGTGCGAGCGGAGCACGGACTCGTGGTGCCCGTGCGTGTAGACGGCGGTCTCCTGCGGCTTCTCCGGCATGGCGGATCACTTCTCCCAGTCGCTCTCCCGACACTCCGGCCACCGTACGCCGCCCGACGCATGGTGAGACGCGCGTTTCGAATGGTGGACGGTAGTGTCAGGCTGGGCCCAGGAGAGTGGCGGGACCCAGGAGAGTCGCAGGGCTCAGGAGAGCAGGCCCTCGCCCGGCAGGGGCCGGTAGACCGTGAGCGCCTCGGGCAGCTTCTCCAGGACCAGCTCGCCCTCCGTCTCGGTCAGCTCGCCGTCGAAGGCCATCAGCGTCCCCGGAGCCACGCCCGACAGGCGCAGCCGCGGCACCTGCACCGCCGCGTGGGCGGGCGAGCGGGTCAGCGGCCCGGCGAGGGCGGCGGAGAGCAGCCGCAGCGCGGGCCGGCGCCCGCCGTGCACCACCCGTACGTCCAACTGCCCGTCCGCGAGGTCCAGTCGGCGGCCCGAGGCGATACCCCGGCGGTGGTACGTGCCGTTGCCCGCGAACAGCATCCACAGCGGGCGCCTGCGGCCGCGCACCTCCGCCTCCAGCGGGTGCCGGTCGGCGCGCAGCACCCGCACGGCCGCCACCACCCCGGCCGGCCAGCCGCCGATCCGGGACGAGAAGCGCTCGCGCTCGTGGACCAGCTCCGGATACACGCCGAGGCTGAAGGTGTTCAGGAAGATGCCGCGCTGACCGCCGGACGCGAACCGGCCGACGTCCACCCGCACCCCCTCGCCCCGCTCCAGCGCCCCGCACAGGTCCCGCACGTCCTCCACGCCCAGGTCGTAGGCGAAGTGGTTGAGGGTGCCGCCGGGCAGCACGGCGAGCGGCAGCCCGTGCCGGAGCGCGACCTCGGCCGCCGCGTTGACCGTGCCGTCGCCGCCGCACACACCGAGCACCCGGGCATGGCCCGCGGCCTTCTCCAACTCGGCTCGGACGTCCGCCGGTTCGCACTCCACCACCTCCGCGTCGGGCAGCGCGTCGCACAGCGCCCGCACCCGGTCCGAGGTGCCCGAGCCGATGTTGGCGACCATGACCAGGCCCTCGCCGCCGGGCAGCGCCGGCACCTCGGTGCGCGGCCGGGCCGGCGGGACGTGCTGGGCGCGCGTCGGCACCATGCCCCGCACCGCGAACGCGGCGCCCACCCCGAGCGCCGCACCGGCCAGCACGTCGCTCGGGAAGTGGACGCCGGTGTACACCCGGGACAGGACGACCGCGGCGGCGACCGGAGCCACCGCCGCACCCCACGCCGGGGACTCCAGCGCGACGCCGGTCGCGAAGGCGGCGGCCGACGCGGCGTGCCCCGACGGGAAGGACGTCGTGATCGGCTGCCGCTTCAGCTGCCGGACCAGCGGCACCGGGTCGAGCACCGGACGCGGCCGGCGGACCGAGCGCTTGCCGAGGGTGTTGATCGTCAAGGAGGCCAGGCCCAGCGAGGCCAGGCCCCGGGCGGCGGCGCGCCGCGCCCGCGGCGTACGGGAGGCGGCCAGGGCGGCGCCCACCGCGAACCAGAGCACCCCGTGGTTGGCGCCGCGGCTCAGCCGGGGCAGCAGCGGGTCGGCACCGGGCCAGGTGCGCGCGGCGACGGCCTCGAACGCCCGCTGGTCCAGCCGCAGGAATCCGTTGCGGAGGGGATGCGGGCCGGGCGCCGGGGCGGTGAGGTCTACGTCGGGACTCATGGCCCCCGCCTACCCCGCGGACGGCGTTTCCTGCCGGTGGTCCGCGTCACGCGCCGGACGTCCCGCCCCCCGGGGGCGAAACGGGTTTGCCCGCGGCGCGGCCCGACCCGCAGAATCCGTTCCCATGGGTCATCTCGAAGCCGCGCACCTGGAGTACCACCTTCCCGACGGGAGGACGCTCCTCGGCGACGTCTCCTTCCGGGTGGGGGAGGGGGCCGTCGTGGCCCTCGTCGGACCCAACGGCGCGGGCAAGACCACGCTGCTGCGCCTGCTGGCCGGGGAGCTGAGACCGCACGGCGGCACCGTCACCGTCGGCGGCGGCCTCGGCGTGATGCGCCAGTTCGTGGGTTCCGTACGCGACGGGACGACCGTGCGCGACCTGCTGGTGTCCGTCGCGCCGCCCAGGATCCGCGAGGCCGCGCGCGCCGTCGACGCCGCCGAGCACGCGATCATGACGGTCGACGACGAGGCCGCCCAGCTGGCGTACGCGCAGGCACTCGCCGACTGGGCCGAGGCGCGCGGGTACGAGTCCGAGACCCTGTGGGACATCTGCACCACAGCCGCCCTGGGAGTGCCGTACGACAAGGCCCAGTTCCGGCAGGTCGGCACGCTCTCCGGCGGCGAGCAGAAGCGCCTCGTCCTGGAGGCCCTGCTGCGCGGCACCGACGAGGTGCTGCTGCTCGACGAGCCGGACAACTACCTCGACGTGCCCGGCAAGCGCTGGCTGGAGGAGCGGCTCGCCGAGACCCGCAAGACCGTGCTGTTCGTCTCCCACGACCGGGAACTCCTCGCCCGCTCCGCCCAGAAGATCGTCTCCGTCGAGCCGGGCCCCGCGGGCGCCGACGCCTGGGTGCACGGCGGCGGCTTCGCCACCTTCCACGAGGCCCGCCGCGAACGCTTCGCCCGCTTCGAGGAGTTGCGCCGCCGCTGGGACGAGAAGCACGCACAGCTGAAGAAACTGGTACTGACACTGCGTCAGGCCGCCGCCGTCTCCCACGAGATGGCCTCGCGCTACGCCGCCGCCCAGACCCGGCTGCGGAAGTTCGAGGAGGCCGGACCGCCGCCCGAGCCGCCGCGCGAGCAGGACATCAGGATGCGCCTGAAGGGCGGCCGCACCGGCGTCCGCGCCGTCACCTGCGAACAGCTGGAACTCACCGGCCTGATGCAACCCTTCGACCTGGAGGTCTTCTACGGGGAACGCGTCGCCGTCCTCGGCTCCAACGGGTCCGGCAAGTCGCACTTCCTGCGGCTGCTGGCCGGCGACGGCGTGGCGCACACCGGGAACTGGAAGCTCGGGGCACGCGTGGTGCCCGGCCACTTCGCCCAGACCCACGCCCACCCGGAACTGCTCGGCCGCACCCTCCTGGACATCCTGTGGACCGAGCACGCCCAGGACCGCGGCGCCGCCATGTCCCGGCTGCGCCGCTACGAACTGACCCAGCAGGCCGAGCAGGCCTTCGACCGGCTCTCCGGCGGCCAGCAGGCCCGCTTCCAGATCCTGCTCCTCGAACTCCAGGGCGTCACCGCGCTGCTCCTGGACGAGCCGACCGACAACCTCGACCTGGACTCGGCCGAAGCCCTCCAGGAGGGCCTGGAGGGCTTCGAGGGCACGGTCCTCGCGGTCACCCACGACCGCTGGTTCGCCCGCTCCTTCGACCGGTACCTCGTCTTCGGCGGCGACGGACGGGTCCGCGAGACGCCGGAGCCGGTCTGGGACGAACGCCGGGTCGAACGGGCGCGCTGACACGCCGGCGGAGACCGCCCACGGGTCACTTCCAGCGCAGCAGCGCCCCCAGGCCGCCCACCGGCGCCTTGCCCGCGGTCTCCGGCGGCAGCACCGGCGTCACCGAGATCGCCGGGGCCCCGGTCATCACCGCCGAGCGCAGCAGCGCGTCGTCGGCCCGTGCCGACCAGGAGTTCTGCTCGCCGAGCGTCTTCAGCTCCGTACGGCGCACCGCCAGCTGGTCGGCGTCCTCACCGATCCACACCTCACGGTGCGTGTCCGGAGCGTCCGGGATGACCAGCAGCTCGTCGATGCGGTGCTCCCGGGCGGCCTCGACCAGCGCGGGCACGCCCTCCGCCGCGCCGGCCCGGCCCTCGTCGTCCGGCGACCGGGCGGCGAGGAACCGGTCGAGGTCCTCCCGGGCGCGCGAGCGCACGTGGTCGGCGCGCAGCCGCTCCACCTCGTCGTCCAGCAGCCTGCTCCCCGCGCCGCGCGAGGCCTCGGCGACCCGCCCCTGGAGCCGCTTGGGCAGCCGCTCGTGCACGGAACGCCGCTCCCGGTCGTCGCCGACGAGGATCAGCAGGTCGGCGCCGGTCTCCTCCTGGCACACGGCGAGCGCGTCCGCGATCTCCGCCGCGTTGTGCTCCCAGGTGTTCTCGACCCGCAGCTGGAAGTGGCGCTCGGACCAGTCGGCGCTGCTCGTGCGGTGCACCGGCCACTGCCTGCCGGTCACCCCGCCCGCGTCCGAGCTGCCCAGCGCGCTGCGCAGCTCGAAGTCGGCGCCCTTGCGGTCGACGTACGCCACCACGCAGACCGGGTCCTCCCCGGCCAGGTCGAGAAGCGGCGCGACGTGCGGCAGCGGCGCCCAGTCGGCCGTGGTCCCGCCGTACGGGGGCCGGGCCAGCCGGGGGTCGAGGACCACCTCGCCGGCCCGCGCGAACAGGGCCCGGCCGTGCGGGTCACTGGCGTGCCGGAGCCCGTCTACAGCCTCCCGCACCGCCTCGCAGGTGGCGTCGTCCGCGCCCTGCCCCGCCAGTTCCCGGGCCACCGCGGCGGCCGTCAGCTCACGCTCGTGGGGGGTGTCCTCCGTGTGCCGGGAGAGATCGAGGTAGACGGAGGCCCAGGGCCCCTGATGTTCGTAGAGGGGATGCAGAAACGCGAGATCCATGGCTCCCTCCCGGGGTGCCGCTCGGGGGTGGTAGTGCTGCGGGGCGGGTACCCGGACCGCATGAACGAACACGACTCGCGCGACGGCGCCGCGACCGGAGTGGATCCCGGCCGCCTGGACGACCAGCAGCTGATGAAAGAGCTGGAGACCATCCACCGCACGCGCCACGACACCCTGCTGTACGGGTCGAACGACGCGCTGCGGGCGCACAACGACCGCATGGCCCGGCTGGAGGGCGAGTGGCTGCGCCGCAACCCGCGGCGCCCCGTCGCCGCGGGCCGCACCCGCGAGGGCGCCCGCGAACGGGGCTGCGCCGGCTGAGCCCGGAGGGGCTCCGTGCCGGGCAGCACAGGCCGCACGACAGGCCGCACAGGTCGCACAGCGGGCCCGGAGCCGTGTTCCGCTCCGGGCCCTCCGCGGTTTCGCGCTGCCGCCGCCGGTCAGCCGCCGGCCTTGGCGAACTCCGCGAGATAGGTCTCGCTGAACGCCTTGAGGTCGTCCGGCTTGCGGCTGGTGACCAGGACGTTGTTGCCGTGGTCGCAGACCTTCACCTGCTCGTCGACCCAGGTGGCGCCGGCGTTGCGCAGGTCCGTCTGCAGGCTGGGCCACGAGGTCAGGACCCGGCCGCGTACGACGTCCGCTTCAATCAGCGTCCACGGCGCGTGGCAGATGGCGGCCACCGGCCGGCCCTGGTCGAAGAAGGCCTTCACGAACGCCACGGCCTTCTCGTCGGTCCGCAGGAAGTCGGGGTTGGCCACGCCGCCGGGCAGCACCAGCCCGCCGAACGAGTCGGCCGACGCTTCACCCACCACCTCGTCCACGGGAAACGTGTCCGCCTTGTCGAGGTGGTTGAAGCCCTGGATCTCGCCGAACTGTGTGGAGACCAGCACGGGCTCGTGCCCCGCGTCCTTCGCCGCCTGCCACGGCTCGGTCAGCTCCACCTGTTCCACGCCCTCGGGCGCGCTCAGAAATGCGATGCGCATGAGGTTGGATTCCTTTCGCGGCGCGCCGGCCGGGGTCGCCGCCCGGCGCGCGTGTATGGCGCGTGTGTATGTCGTACAGCCGTGTATGGCGTACAGCCGTCCGCTACGTGTTCTGCGGCCCGGGGGAACCGGGCGGGCCGCCGCTCTCGGTCAGGGCCACCGCCAGTTCCTGCACGCTGTCGTAGCGGGCCTTGTGCGGCAGCCGGTCGAGGCCCTCGACGAGGGCGTCCGGCGCGTTGCCGCGACGCAGGGTGCGGCCCAGTTCCCGCGGCGACGCGGGGAAGCTGCCCCGGGTCAGGTTCCGGGCCAGTTCGAGCCGCAGCGCCTCCAGGTACGTCGGTCCGCGGCCCGGTGTCACCGGCCCGTACGTGACTTCGGGGTCGTCCTCGGCGGCCGGCTCCGGGTCGTTCCACTCCTCGCTGCGGGTGGGGTGCCCGGACCTGAGCAGACCCTGCAGTTCGTGCTTCATCTCGTCGTCGCGGTGGACGCTCATCCGGTCGCTGCCTCGCTGCATGTCTCCCTCCACATCCTCAGGGGGTGCCGACCGCGTACCCGGACACCGGGGGCCGACACGGATTCACCCGGACGGTTCCGCTCCGGTTTCGTCCGGCCTTCCCGCGGCCTTCTCGCCGCCTTCTCGCGGACGGAGGGCGGCGCCCGCCGCCGGACGGTCAGTAATCGAGAAGCGCGGGGCGCGACCGTCCCTCTAGCGTGTGACGACCGCGGGCAGCACCCTTCAGCACACTTCACGCGAGCCCACGACGGACGGAGAGACGATGAGCAGCGCCAAGAGGACCGGTACCCGGGCGCCGGGGGCGCACGCCGCCGACGGCCACGACCTGATCCGCGTGCACGGCGCCCGCGAGAACAACCTCAAGGACGTCAGTGTCGAGATCCCCAAACGACGCCTGACGGTCTTCACCGGAGTCTCCGGTTCCGGCAAGAGCTCGCTGGTGTTCAACACGATCGCCGCCGAGTCGCAGCGGCTGATCAACGAGACCTACAGCGCCTTCGTCCAGGGCTTCATGCCCACTCTGGCGCGGCCCGAGGTCGACGTCCTCGACGGCCTGACGATCGCGATCATCGTGGACCAGCAGCGGATGGGCGCCGACCCCCGCTCCACCGTCGGCACCGCCACCGACGTCAACGCGATGCTGCGCATCCTCTTCAGCCGGCTCGGCGACCCGCACATCGGCCCGCCCAGCGCGTACTCCTTCAACACCGCCTCCGTCCGGGCCAGCGGCGCGATCACCGTGGAGCGCGGCAACAAGAAGGCGGTGAAGGCGACCTTCCAGCGCACCGGCGGCATGTGCACGAACTGCGAGGGCCGCGGCACCGTCTCCGACATCGACCTCACTCAGCTCTACGACGACACCAAGTCGCTCGCCGAGGGCGCGTTCACCATCCCCGGCTGGAAGTCGGACAGCCAGTGGACCGTGCAGGTGTACGCCCAGTCCGGCTTCGTCGACCCGGACAAGCCGATCCGCGAGTACACCGAGAGGCAACTGCGGGACTTCCTGTACGGCGACCCGGTCAAAGTCAAGGTCAACGGCGTCAACCTCACCTACGAGGGACTGATCCCGAAGATCCAGAAGTCGTTCCTGTCCAAGGACAAGGAGGCGATGCAGCCGCACATCAGGGCCTTCGTGGAGCGCGCCGTCACCTTCACCACCTGTCCCGAGTGCGACGGCACCCGGCTCAGCGAGGGCGCCCGGTCCTCCCGGATCCGCAAGACCAGCATCGCCGACGCCTGCGCGATGGAGATCCGGGACCTGGCGCAGTGGGTCCGCGAGCTCGACGAACCGTCGGTGGCGCCGCTGCTCACCGCGCTGCGGGACACCCTCGACTCCTTCGTGGAGATCGGGCTCGGCTACCTCTCGCTCGACCGGCCCGCCGGCACCCTGTCGGGCGGCGAGGCGCAGCGGGTCAAGATGATCCGCCACCTCGGCTCCTCGCTCACCGACACCACGTACGTCTTCGACGAACCCACCGTCGGCCTCCATCCCCACGACATCCAGCGGATGAACGACCTGCTGCTGCGCCTGCGGGACAAGGGCAACACCGTCCTCGTCGTCGAGCACAAGCCGGAGGCGATCGCGATCGCCGACCACGTCGTCGACCTCGGCCCCGGCGCCGGCACGGAGGGCGGCGCCGTCTGCTTCGAGGGCACCGTCGAGGAGCTGCGGGCCGCCGACACCGTCACCGGCCGCCACCTCGACGACCGGGCCGTGCTCAAGGAGACGGTGCGGGAGGCCACCGGCGCCCTGGAGATCCGCGGTGCGCGCACGCACAACCTCCAGGACGTCGACGTCGACGTCCCGCTCGGCGTGCTCTGCGTGGTCACCGGCGTGGCGGGCTCCGGCAAGAGCTCCCTGGTCCACGGCTCGCTCCCGGCCGGCGCCGACGTCGTATCGGTCGACCAGAGCCCCATCAAGGGCTCGCGCCGCAGCAACCCGGCGACCTACACCGGACTGCTCGAACCGATCCGCAAGGCCTTCGCCAAGGCCAACGGCGTCAAGCCCGCCCTGTTCAGCGCCAACTCCGAGGGCGCCTGCCCCACCTGCAACGGCGCCGGTGTCGTCTACACCGACCTCGCCATGATGGCCGGGGTCGCCACACCCTGCGAGGACTGCGAGGGGAAGCGCTTCCAGCCCGCAGTCCTCGAGTACCGGTTCGGCGGCCGGGACATCAGCGAGGTGCTCGCCATGTCGGTGGCCCGGGCGGAGGAGTTCTTCGGCGCCGGCGAGGCCCGCCTCCCGGCCGCGCACCGGATCCTCGGCCGGCTCGCCGACGTCGGCCTCGGCTACCTCACCCTCGGGCAGCCCCTGACCACGCTCTCCGGCGGCGAGCGCCAGCGCCTCAAGCTGGCCACGCACATGGGGGACAAGGGCGGTGTGTACGTCCTCGACGAGCCCACCAGCGGCCTGCACCTCGCCGACGTCGAGCAGCTGCTCGGCCTCCTCGACCGCCTGGTCGACGCCGGCAAGTCGGTCGTCGTCGTCGAGCACCACCAGGCCGTCATGGCGCACGCCGACTGGATCATCGACCTCGGTCCCGGCGCCGGGCACGACGGCGGCCGCGTCGTCTTCGAAGGCACCCCCGCCGACCTCGTCGCCGGCCGCTCCACCCTCACCGGGCAGCACCTCGCGGCGTACGTCGGCGCCTGAGCACGCACGGTCCCACGGCGCCGGTACCCCCGGCGGGCGGTGCCGTGGGACCGTGGACGGGTGACGACACTGGAGGACCTCGCCCGGCTGCGCAGGGCCCGCGACCTGATGGACCGCGCGTACGCCGAGCCGCTCGACGTCCCCGCGCTGGCGCGGGTCGCGCTCATGTCCGCGGGCCACTTCTCCCGCAGCTTCCGCGCCGCCTACGGCGAGACGCCGTACGGCTACCTGATGACACGCCGCATCGAGCGGGCCAAGGCGCTGCTGCGGCGCGGCGACCTGAGCGTCACCGAGGTCTGCTTCGCGGTCGGCTGTACGTCGCTGGGGTCGTTCAGCTCGCGCTTCACCGAACTGGTCGGCGAGAGCCCGAGCGCGTACCGCGAGCGCGACCACGCCGACGGCGCCGCCGTCCCGCCCTGCGTCGCCAAGGTCTACACCCGGCCGGGCAGGAACGGGTGATCCGGTCCGGCACGGGTCGTCCCGGCGAGGACGGTGATCCGGTCAGGAACGGGTCGCCTCGGCAGGAACGGGTCGTCCCGGCGGGGACGGTGATCCGGTCAGGAACGGAGAAGCCGGGCCCGGGGCTGCGCCCGTAGCGTGACGTGCATGGACATCAACCTCTCGCAGTGCTTCATCGCCGTCGACGACCCCGACAAGGCGCTCGCCTTCTACCGCGACGTACTCGGCATGGAGGTCCGCAACGACGTCGGCTTCGAAGGGATGCGCTGGGTGACCGTCGGATCCCCGGCGCAGCCCGACGTGGACATCGTGCTCGAACCGCCGCTCGCCGACCCCAACGCACCGGCCGCCGACCGGCGGGCCATGGCCGAACTCTTGGCCAAGGGCATGCTCCGCGGCGTCATCTTCACCACCGACGACGTCGACGCCACCTTCGAACGCGTCCGCGCCGCCGGAGCCGAGGTCCTCCAGGAACCCGTGGACCAGCCCTACGGCGTCCGCGACTGCGCCTTCCGCGACCCGGCCGGCAACATGCTGCGCTTCAACCAGCCGCGCAAGGGCTGACCTGCGGCGCGGGGCGGCGCGACCGGCGCCGGCGGCGCGCACGGCACATCCGGGTGTTTGCCGTGGGGAGCAGGGGGCAGGTGCAGACACAGTGCTTCGGACAGGAGGCACGTCCGTGGGAGCGGCGCGACGCCGGCACGGATGAGTCCGTCCAGCCCCTCACGCCCTCCCACGGTGACCGCCCGAACCAAGGGCCGTGTCGTCGTACCGGTGCCGCCCCGCCCGTGCGCCGAAGGTCTCCCGACCTCCGGCGCCGTCCGCGGCGCGGGTCGCACCCGGCGGGCAGCAGCCGCACCCGGCGGCGACGGCAGGGCCCCGCGCTCCGAAGGAGTTGCGACGCACCATGCCGATCCACGCCAGCGTGAAGCACCCGCACGACGACGCCCCCGACACCGCCGACGCCTTCCGTCGGCTCGCCACCCTGCCCGGCGGCCCCGAGCGCGACGCGGTCCGCGACGGGATCGTCGAGGCCTGGCTCCCCATGGCCGAACGGCTCGCCGGACGGTTCCGCAGCCGCGGCGAGAGCTACGAGGACCTGCGCCAGGTCGCGGCCCTCGGCCTGGTCAAGGCCGTCGACCGCTACGACCCCGAGCTCGGCAACGCCTTCGAGAGCTACGCCGTGCCCACCATCACGGGGGAGATCAAGCGGCACTTCCGCGACCACATGTGGACCCTGCACGTGCCGCGCCGGGTCCAGGAACTGCGCAACCGGGTGCGCCTCGCCCGCCAGGAGCTGTCCCAGAGCGTCCCGGGCCGCGAGCCCACCGTCGCCGAGGTCGCCGAGCACGCCGACCTGAGCGAGGCGGAGGTCCGCGCCGGACTCGAAGCACTGGAGAGCTTCACCGCGCTGTCCCTGGACGCGCAACTCCCCGGCAGCGAGGACGGCTACTCGCTGAGCGACGCCCTCGGCGGCCCCGACCCGGCCCTCGACACCGTCGTCGACCGCGAGGCCGTCAGGGACCGCCTCGCCGCGCTGCCCGACCGCGAGCGCGCCATCCTCTACATGCGCTTCTTCGACGACATGACCCAGAGCCGCATCGCCGATCGGCTCGGCATCTCGCAGATGCACGTCTCCCGGCTGATCAGCCGCTGCTGCGACCGGGTGCGGGAGCAGGTGCTGCGGGAGCCGGGGGCCTGACCGGGGCGTGACCGGGGCGCAGGGGCGGGCGCGGTCCCGGGCCGTCCCGCGAGCCCTGCCCGCGACGGCGGTGACCCTCGCTCACTCACTCGGACGGCCCGTTCGCGCGAACGGCGCACGGTGACGGGCGGGCCCGCGCCGGGCGGGCTGTGATGGCCGAGGGGGCGCGAGTGCCGTGCCCCCGCAGCCGTTGCTCGAAGGAGCCCGCCCCATGCGCCGCACCGCCCGTGCCCTGTCCGCCGCCGTCCTGGCCGGTGCCGCTCTCGGTGCCTGCGCGGGGCCGGTCGCGGCCGACCCGGGGGTCCCCCCGCCGCCCGCCGACCCCGGGGTCCCGCCACCTCCCGCCGAGCCGGGGGAGCCCGTCGCTCCGCCGTCCGCCGTCGACCCGGCGGCCGGAGAGGCCTCGGCCCGGGTCAGCCCCGCGGACGTCGCGCCGGGTGAGACCGTCACCGTCTCGGTCTCGTGCGGCCCCGCCGGAGAGACGGCACCCGCGACGCTCGACGCCTCCTCGGCGGCCTTCGACGGCGGCACCGTCGCGCTGCGCAGGGTCACGGGCGACGAGGCCACGGCGTCCGGACCGTCCTACCGGGGCACCGCGCGCATAGCGCCCGCCGAGGACTTCGGCACGGAACAGGGGGCGGCAAACCCGGCGAACCCGGCAGATCCGGCGGGCCTGCCCGGTGCCGCGGGCCCGGTGGCCCCTGCGGGCCCCGACGGTCCCGTGACTCCGGCGGACCGTGCGGCTCCGGTGGCCCTGGCGGTCTCGGCGGTCCCGGCGGACCGTGCGATTTCCGCGGTCCCTGCGGCCCCGGGGGCCCTCGCGGTCCCGAAGACCTCTGCGGTCGCTGACGACCCTGCCGGACCGGCGGACCGTAAAGCCCCGGCGATCCCTGAGGACCTTGCGGTCACTGACGACCCCGCGGGCACCGCGGACCCCGTGACCCCGGAGGGCGCCGCGGGCAGGGAGGTCGGCGCGGACGACTGGACCGTCGACGGAGCCTGCCCGGACGCCTCCGGCGGCGAGGGCGACCCGTGGAGCGCGACCATGACCATGCCGGAGGAGGGCGGTGCCGGCGAGCCGGGGTGCCGCGAATCCACCGCCCCGCGCTCGGGCGCCTCCTCGCACGGCACGCCCTGTGCCACCACCAAGCCCCCGTGCCCCGAACCCGCCGCCCCGCGCGGTGAACCCTCCGTGCCGGGCAAGCCCTGCCAGGGCGGCACCGCCGAGCACGGCGTGCACGCAGGGGCGGGCGGCAGCCTCAGCGGCTCGGTGCCCGCGCTGGTCGCCGGAGGCGTCCTCATCGCGGGTGCGTGCGGCGCGGCGGCCCACCGGCTGCGCCTGCGCCTGCGTGGCGCGGACGGGGAGCGCTGATCCGTCCGAACGCGGCGCGAGCCATGGCGGAGGGCCACGATGGGTACTGGGACCAACGACCGGTGACGAGCACCCGGCGCGGCGACGCCGGGGCACGCCCACGCACACGGCACCCAGGACCGCGGGGAGGTACGCATGGGGCACAGGAACCGCGCAAGCGATCCCGCCACCGGCCGCGACGCCCGGCCCCCGAACCCTGCCGGCACGGCCGACGGCTGTACGGCGCACGGTCCTGGGGGACACGGGGGCCCTGTGGGACACGGCCGACCCGGGGAAGAAGGGCCCGTCGGCCGGGGTGCCGTGGTCCCCGACCCGGCCCCGCAGCCCCCCGACGCAGTACACGACACCGCCGGGTCCCCGCCCCGCGCGTCCGGACGGGGGCACGACCCCGAGGGCCACGGTCCCGTGCGGGGGCACGACCCCGTGGGCCACGTTCCCGTGCGGGGCCACGACCCCGTAGGCCACGGTCCCGTGCGGTACGGCCCGCAGATGCCCGGGGACGGGCTGCCGGTGCTGCCCGAGTTGTCCGCCGTGCTCGCCGCCGCCGCGGGCCGGGTGCGTGAGGAGCCGGCCGGTGGCGCCACCGCGCTCCTGGACGCCGCGAGCGGCTACTGGGACCGGCGGGGCCTGCCCACCGGGCCGGGCCACCTCGCCGCCGCCCCCGGTCCGGGCGCCCTGCTGCTCGCCCTCACCGCCGCGCTCGGCGGCGACGTCCTGGTGCCGCGTCCCTGCGCCGCCTGGTGGGCACCGTACGCGCGGCTGCTGGGCAGGCCCGTCTTCCACGTGCCGACCCCGGCCGAGTCCGGGGGAGTGCCCGACCCGTACGCCCTCCTGGAGACCGTCCGCCGGGTCCGCGCCGAGGGCGGCGAGCCCCGGCTGCTCGTGCTCTCCGTCGCCGACGACCCGACCGGCACCGTCGCCCCGCCCGAGCTGCTGCACGAGACCGTCGAGGCCGCCGTGGGCGAGGGGCTGCACCTGGTCAGCGACGAGACCTGGCGCGACACGCTGCACGACCCGCACGCCACCGTGCTGCTCAGTCCCGCCGAGATGCTGCCCGAGGACGTCACCGTCGTCACCGACCTGGCCGGCGCCCTGCTGCCGCCCGGCTGGCCGGCCGCCGTCGCACGGTTCCCCGCCTCCGCCGCCGGAGACGGCCTGCACGCGCGCGTCCTCGACGTGCTCACCGCGCTCGGCGCCCGCGTCGCCGCCCCCGTGGCCGCCGCTGCCGGGTACGCCCTCGGCGAGCCCGAGCCGGTCACCATCCGCCGCTCGGCCGCCGTACGCCTGCACGCGCGCGTGGCCGCCGCCGTGCACGCGGCCGTCGTCGCCGCCGGCGCCACCGCACGGCCCCCGCAGGCCGGCCGCCACCTGTACGCCGACCTCGGTCCGCTGCGCGACGCGCTCGGTGCCGAGGGCGTCGGTGACGCGCAGGAACTGGAGGACTTCCTCACCGCCAGGCTCGGCATGCCCGCCCCCGGCGGCCACCGCTTCGGCGACGACCTGCCCGCCCTGCGCGTCCGGCTCGGTACCGGACCGCTGGTCGCCGCGGACACCGAGGCGCGGGGCGCGGAATGCCTCGCGTCCCCCGAACCGTTGGAACTGCCGCACGTGCAACGCGCGTTGACCGGTCTGACGTCGGTCTTCGACGGTCTCCGCGACGCTCAGCGAGGGGAGCCCCCGCGATGACGCAGCAGCACCGGCCGGCCACGAGCCCGCCCGCGTCCGCTTCCACGTCCGCCGCCGCCTCCGCCCAGGACACCGACCGGGCCGCCGCGTACCCGCCACTCGCCGCCCCCCGGCCGCCGGGCGAGTTCCGGGTGTGGCCGCGGACCTTCCACGACCGGCTGACCGCACCGCTGCCCGGTCTGAAGGCGTTCGCCCGGTTCGCCCGCGAGGGTGCGACAAGACCCGGGCCCGCCGGTCTCGCCGACGTCTCCCGGCTGCCCTGCGCCCCCGGCCCGGTGCCCCGTGCGGACGCCCGCACCGTCGCCGTCACCTGGGCCGGACACGCCAGCTGGGTGGTGCGGATCGGCGGCCTCACGGTGCTCACCGACCCCGTCTGGTCCCGCCGGATCCTCGGCACCCCGGCCAGGATCACCCCCGTCGGTGTCCCCTGGAGCGAGGTGCCGCGCGTCGACGCCGTCCTCATCAGCCACAACCACTACGACCACCTCGACGCCTCCACGCTGCGCAGGCTCCCGCGCGACACGCCGGTCCTGGTGCCCGCCGGACTCGGCCGCTGGTTCCACCGCCGCCGCTTCACCCGCGTCACCGAGCTTGACTGGTGGGAGGCGACCGAGCTGGACGGCGTCCGGTTCGACTTCGTCCCGGCCCACCACTGGTCCAAGCGCACCCTCACCGACACCTGCCGCACCCTGTGGGGCGGCTGGGTGCTCACCGGCCCGGACGGCAAGCGCGTCTACTTCGCCGGCGACACCGGGTACGGCCACTGGTTCGGCCGGATCGGCCGCCGCTACCCCGGCATCGACCTCGCCCTGCTCCCCATCGGCGCCTACGACCCCCGCTGGTGGCTCAGCGACGTGCACTGCGACCCGGAGGAGGCGGTGCGCGCCGCCCAGGACGTCGGCGCCCGCCACATGGCGCCGATGCACTGGGGCACCTTCGTCCTGTCCGCCGAACCGGTACTGGAACCCCTCACGCGCGTACGCGCCGCCTGGCGGGCCGCGGGCCTGCCCCGCGAGCGGCTGTGGGACCTGCCGGTCGGCGGTTCCCGCGTCCTGGAGTAGCGGCCCGCCCCGCTCCGGGGGGGGCTCACGCCTTCTCCGGCGGGCGCCTACGCCTTCTCCGGCCCCCTGATCCGCCGCCACACCCCCGGTGCCGCGCTTACCAGCACGGTCAGTGCGATCGCCGCGGCCACACCCTCCCACGGCCTGTCGAACAGGGCGCCGCTGAGCACGCCGATCAGCTGGTACGTCACCGCCCAGGCCAGGCAGGCCGGCAGGTTGCCGCGGGCGAAGCGGCGCAGCGGCCACTCGGCGAGCAGGCAGGCCAGCATCACCGGTATCCGCCCGGCCGGCACCAGACGGGAGAGCACCAGCACCGCGACGTCGTGCTCGGCGAGCTTGTCCTGCGCCTGCTCCAGGCGGTCCTCCGGCGCCCGGGACCGGATCGCCTCCAGCCAGCGCGAGCCGTTCTTCGAGCCGACCCCCCGCCGGCCCAGCCAGTACAGCGCCATGTCCCCGCAGAACGCTGCCAGCGACGCCGTCGCGAACACCATCAGCATGGCGAACGGCAGCGTCTGGTGCATCGCCACCACGGCCGCCGAACTCACCAGCGCGCCCGTCGGCACCACCGGCACCAGCGCCCCGATCAGCACCAGCAGAAACAGCGACGGATAGCCGAACGCCTGCTGCGTCGGCTCCGTCGGAAGGGTCACGGCCGCGTCCCCCAGCCAGCTCACCGCGCGGCCTCCACTCGCACACTCTCGCCGTGCCCCAGCCGGTGCACCGCCACCCCCGGCGCGCGCAGCGCCGACAGGCGCACGAACTCGTCGCCCGGCGTGTGGAACTCGTGGGGGCGCACGGCGTCCATCCCGATCGGCCAGTACGTGCCGTAGTGCACCGGTACCGCCGTGCGCGGCGCCAGCCGGGCCAGCGCCTCGGCCGCCCGCCCCGCGTCCAGGTGCTCCGACCCCAGGTAGGGGCCCCAGCCGCCCACCGGCAACAGCGCCGCGTCGACCGGCCCGACCTCCTCGGCCATGCCGTCGAACAGCCCGGTGTCCCCGGCGAAGTACGTCCGCGCCTCGCCCTCGACGACGTAGCCGAGCGCGGGGGCGCGGTGCCGCCCGACCGGCAGTCGCCGCCCGTCGTGCCGGGCAGGCACCGCCCGTATCCGCAGGTCGGCGACGTCCGTCACGTCCCCCGCGGAGACCTCGCGCACCTCCAGGTGCCCGAGCCGGCGCAGACCCGGCACCGCCCGGCGTGCGCCCCGGGGCACAAGCAGGCGCGTGCCCGGCGCGAGCCGCGCAAGCGAGGGCACATGCAGATGGTCGGCGTGCAGGTGCGAGACCAGTGCCACGTCCGCGCGCCACGCCTCCGGCGGCGGCACCGCCCCCCGCCGTCGGCGCAGGTGGGCGAGCCTGCGGACGAACAGAGGGTCGGTGAGGACGCGGACGTCCGAATCCTCGACCGTGCAGGTGGCATGACCCCACCACGTGAGCTCCACCGGCACCCCTTTGCCTCCTTCGCGCGACTCCCCGAAGCCTACGTCCAGGAGTAGGGTCGGCGGCGAAAACGGGAGGTGGCGGGAGGTGAGGGGACCCCATGGGGCTGGTGCGGGTGACGGCGATCGCGAGTCTGACGCCGCTGGAGCAGCTGGACGACGATCCCTTCCTGGTCGACTCCCGCAGCCAGCACGCGATGTGTGCCCGCTGGGCCGCGGAGCACGGCTACGTGGTCGCCAGGGAACTGCTGGTACGCGGTCTGCGGACCGACCACGACGCGTTGTGGGACGGCGTGCGTCCCGGCCACGACCTGTTCGTCGCGCCCAGCCGCCGGGTCCTGGAGAGCGCGCTGTCCTCCGTCGACGACTTCGTCGCGGAGTGCGGGCGCCGAGGGGTCCGCGTCGAGACCGTCGGCCACGCGGAACCGTCGTACGACGCCCGGATGAAGGCCTGCGTGCACCGCAGACTGTCGATGCCGACCGCCGGGTACGACGGCCGCTGACCGCGAGGGCGGTCGCCCGGCCCCTTCCGGCCGCCGGCACCCGACCGCCGAGCGTGGGCCCGGCCTCCGCTCTCTCGTCCCTGAACACCCCCGAACCGGGCGGTCACAGGCCGGACGGTACGCGCCCCGGATGCCGGATCCGGTCCACACCCGCGACGGCGACCGGCGACCGGCGCGGGTGTGAACCGGACCCGGGGGGACAAACGGGGACTCCGGAGCGTTGTGGCAGGGTGGGGAAGGCCCGCACGGACGTCGGGCCGGGACGTGAGGTGTGCGGAGCGTGGGTGGAGTCCGCTGGCGCCGGGTCGCCAGTCAGATCGGGCGGAGTGTCACGGTGTGGGCCGTGTCGACGCTCACCATGCTCGTGCTCGCCGGCATCCTGCCGGACTTCCGCCTCCAGTCGCCCGACGGCGACAGCGCGACCGACATCGCCATGACCGCCGCGATCGGCGCCGGCGCCTTCGGCCTGCTGTCCGCCCTGGTCTGGCCGGTCCTGGTCCGCATGCTGCTCCTGGTGCCGGCCCTCGTCCTCGGGCTGCTGGTCTTCTTCCTCAACGGCGGGCTGCTGCTCCTCGCCATCGACGTCAACCCGGCCGGCCGCGGCGGCGTCGCCCCCGAGACCGCGGTCGTGGTGGCCGCCGTCATGTCCGCCGTCGCCTCCGCCACCGGCGGTGCCCTGGCCGTGCGCGACGACGACGCCTACCGGCGCCGCCTCTACCGGCTCGCCGACCGCCGCCGCGGCGCGAGACCGCCCTGCCCGTCCGGCCCCGGCACCGTCTTCCTGCAACTGGACGGCGTCGGCCACGACGTCCTGCGGGACGCGGTCGACGCCGGCACCCTGCCCACCGTCGCCCGCTGGCTCGGCCGCGACGGCGCCTCCGCGACCCACCGGCTCGACCTGTGGCGCACCGACTGGTCCAGCCAGACCGGCGCCAGCCAGCTGGGCATCCTGCACGGCAGCAACCACGACGTCCCCGCCTTCCGCTGGTACGAGAAGGACAGCGGCGAGGTCATGGTCTGCAACCGCCCGACCAGCGCCGCCGAGCTCCAGTACCGCGCCGTCCGGCGCACCGGCGACGGCGGGCTGCTCAGCCTCGACGGCGCCAGCCGCGGCAACCTGTTCGGCGGCGGCGCCGACGAACAGGCGCTCGTGCTGTCCATAGCCACGCGCCGCCGCAGCCGCGAGACCCGCTCCAGATCCGGCTACTTCGCCTACTTCTCCGACCCGGCCAACGCCGTGCGCACCGCGATGTCCTTCGCCGCCGAGGTCTGCCGGGAGATCGGCCAGTCCACCCGCGCCCGCGTGCACAAGGTCCGCCCGCGCGTCTCCCGCGGCGGCCTCTACCCCTTCGTCCGCGCCTTCGCGACCGTCGTCGAACGCGACGTCGTCGTCGCCGCGGTGATGGGCGACATGCTGGCCGGCCGCACCGCCGTCTACGCCGACCTGGTCGCCTACGACGAGGTCGCGCACCACTCCGGCCCCGGCGGCCGGGACGCCGCGAAGGTCCTCGCCCGGCTCGACCGCTCCCTCGCCCTGGTCGAGAAGGTCGCCGAGCACGCCCCCCGCCCGTACCGGATCGTCGTCCTCTCCGACCACGGCCAGAGCCCCGGCGAAACCTTCCGGACCCGCTACGGCCTGACCCTCGGCGACCTGGTCCGGGCCGGGTGCGGACTGCCCGTCCCGCGCCGGGCGCAGCGCACCCGCAGCGGCGCCGAGGCACGCAACATGGCGCGGGCCGCCCTGCACCGCCCCGTCGAGGAGGGCGCCGAGCAGCAGCGGCCCGCCGACACCCCCACCGGCCGCCGCTCCGAACCCATCGTGCTGGCCTCCGGCAACCTCGGCCTGGTCTCCTTCCCGGACGTGCCGCACCGGATGACCCGGGAGGAGATCGACGCCCGCCACCCCGCCCTGCTGCCGACCCTCGCCAACCACCCGGGCATCGGCTTCCTGCTGGTGCGCAGCGAGGAACACGGCGGTGTGGTGCTCGGCGCGCGCGGCGCCGAGGTGCCCCTGGACCGGCTCGACGAGGACCCCGGGCCGCTCGCCCCCTTCGGCCCCGGCGCCGCCGACGCCGTACGCCGCACGCACTCCTTCCCGCACACCGCCGACATCATGGTCAACTCCTTCCACGACCCGGACGACGGCGAGGTCCTCGCCTTCGAGGAGCAGATCGGCTCCCACGGCGGACTCGGCGGCGCCCAGTCGCGTGCCTTCCTGCTGTCGCCGACCGTGCTGTCCGCACCGGCCGCCCAGGGCGAGGAGATCGTCGGCGCCGAGCAGGTCCACCGGGTGCTCCGCCACTGGCTGCGCGAGTCCAACGGCCCGCAGGTGCCGGTGGACGCGGCCGACCCGCGCCCCAACGTCGTCGAAGGCGCCCCGTTCCCCGTCGCGGAAGGCTTCGCGCCCGACGGAGACGAGTTCGCGCCCGGCAAAAGCGCGTGACGCCCCTCTTTGCGGGTGAGCTGAGCCGGAGTGTGATCGGATGGGGGGCGGGGACCCGGGAACGGGCTCCCACCGCCCCAGTACAGCAAGCGAATTCGAGAGGACCCGCCGTGGCAACCACGCGCTCCGCACACACCGTCTGGGAAGGCAACCTGACCGAGGGCAACGGTGTCGTCACCTTCGACTCGTCCGGCATCGGCGAGCAGCCGGTGTCGTGGCCGTCGCGCGCCGAGAAGGCGAACGGCAAGACCAGCCCGGAGGAGCTGATCGCCGCCGCCCACTCCAGCTGCTTCTCCATGGCGCTGTCGAACGGCCTGACCGGCGCCGGCAACGCGCCCACCAAGCTCACCACCTCCGCCGACGTCACCTTCCAGCCCGGCGAGGGCATCACCGGCATCCACCTCACCGTGGAGGGCACCGTCCCCGGTCTCACCGAGGACGCGTTCGTCGCCGCCGCCGAGGACGCCAAGAAGAACTGCCCGGTCAGCCAGGCTCTGACCGGCACCACCATCACCCTCACCGCCAAGCTGGCGTAGCACCGCACCGGCTGGGAGCCCGTGCGCTCCCGGCCCCGCCGGTCCGGGCGCGGCCCCAGCTGCCTGGGGTCGCGCGACCGGTGGACCGGCATCGCGACGTCGGCGACCGCGGGGACCCCGGCGAAGGTGCCGCCGCAGAGCGAGAACAAGCGGTACCCGCCAGGACGAAGAGAATGCCGCTCATCTGCCGTTCACCGGCGGGCTCCGGCGGGGGCGGGCGGCAGGGTGGCGCACACCGCGTCCAGGACGCACGCGTAGGGCGTGCCGAACGCGGTGAGCCGGGAACGCAGCTGCTCCAGGGCGTCACGGTGCTCGGTGAGCATGGCCGTGTCCCCGGTGCGGGAGGCGAACTCCAGCACCGCGGGCAGGAAGTCCGGCAGCTCCTCCCCGGTGAACTCCAGGCCGTGGGCGCGGTACAGCTCCTTGAAGCGGACCAGGGACATCCCGCGGTCGCGGGCGTCGCCGTCGGTCCACCGGCTCAGGTGGAGGCTGTGCCGGTCCCTTAGGTCGAAGACCTCCACGTAGTGCGCCTGGAGTTCGCCCTGCCCGGTCGCCGCCGCGTGGTCGGTGAAATCGCGCAGCTGCGGCGCCGCCTCGCGCAGCAGGGGCAGCCGGGCGCGGAAGTCGTCGTCGGGATACGTCAGGCAGAGCGCCGCCGCCTGGTACAGCACCTCGAAGCCGGGCATCGGTTCAGACCTCCCTCTCGTCGTCAGGGGTCTGCCGCCCGGCCGACGGGCGGTCCGCGGCCTCGGGTGCGGCGGTGCCCGGCTGGAAGAACCGAGCCGCGCACGGCAGCGCCGCGCCCGGCTCGGTGGGCGGTGTCCGCGTGTCGCTCACGTGCGCTCCCTTGCTCGCCCTGGTTCCCGAACCTAGGGGCGGGCAGGGAAGCGCACCCGTCCGCGGCGCCCGTACGGGTCAGGGCGGGCCGCCCCCGGGTCCCCGAGGCCGGCCCGGGGGCGCCGGTCAGAAGGTCTCGCGGTACTCGCGCAGTATCTTCTCGGTGCGCTGGGTGGAGGCGGCGCGTGCCGTCATGTGGTCCAGGACCTCCAGGTGCGCGGAGACCTCGGTCCGGGAGTCCAGGTACAGCGCGCCCGTCAGATACTCGGTGAACACCATGTCGGGCAGCTCCGGCTCCGCGAACCGGAACAGGGTGAACGGCGCGTACGTCCCGGGGTGCGGCCCGTCCTCGAACTCGGCGACCTGCAGGGTCACCCGGTCCCGCGCCGCGAACTCCAGCAGCTTGTCCAGCTGTTCGCGCATCACCCGGCCGTGGACGCTCACCGGGCGCCGCAGCACCGTCTCGTCCATCACCACCCACAGGTGGGGCGGGTCCGGGCGGTCGAGCAGCCGCTGCCGCTCCATGCGGAGGGACACGTGCCGCTCCACCGCGTCGCCGCCCGCGTTGCCGATCGTCCCGGCCTCCATGACCGAACGCGCGTAGTCCTCGGTCTGGAGCAGCCCCGGGACGAAGTGCGGCTCGTAGGAGCGGACGATCCGTGCGGCGCCCTCCAGGCTGACGTACAGGCTGAACCAGTCCGGCAGTACGTCGTGGTACCGCTGCCACCAGCCCGGCTGATTCGCCTCCTCGGCGAGCGTGACGAACGCCGAGACCTCGTCCGAGGCGACCCCGTACGTCGTCAGCAGGATCTGGACATACGGTATTTTGAGCGCGACCTCGGCCATCTCCATGCGCCGCACGGTCGCCGGGGCGACCCGGAGCACCTTGGCGGCCTCCTCGCGCCTGAGGCCCGCCGTCTCCCGCAGTTCCTGCAGCCGTCTGCCGAGGACCACCTGGCCCACGGTGGGTGCGGCCCGCCGCTCACTCACGCCACGCCTCCCCAACGCGCCCAAGGTTCACCGCAGTCTGTCATGCGCCCCGTCCGCTCTCCCAGGAGTGTTCGTGGATCTTTCTGCTCCGGTGGCAGCGGGTGCGGGTTCGGGACCGCCGCCGGACCGGCCGGGAGCGGCCCGTCCCGACGGAGCCGGTGTGCCGGGCGGGGGAGTCGGCTCGGGGCGTCGGTTCCGGCCGGCGGACGTGGCTGCGATCATGGTTGCGAACGGTAGCCCACGCCGGGCCGCGCCGGACCGGTCGGCGCTCCTGCCCGGGGCCGCGGCGACCGGGCTGTGGCAGGCTGAAGAGACCCCGCCGAACCGGGGCGGGCCGTCCGAGAGGAACGCCGCACATGCCCGTCGTACCGCTGTCCCCGCAGGAGATCGAGGAGCGGCTGGCCGGACTGCCCGGCTGGTCCCTCGACGCCGGCCGCCTCACTCGTTCTTACCGGCTCGCCTCGCACTTCGCGGCGACCGCGATGGTCGTCCACGTCGCGCAGGTCCAGGAGGAACTGGACCACCACTCCGACCTGACCCTCGGGTACAACACCGTCTCCCTGGCCGTGCAGACCCACAGCGCCGGCGGCGCCGTCACCGAGAAGGACGTCGAGCTCGCCCGCAGGGTGGAGGACCTGGCCCCCGGCCACGGGGCACACTGACGGTGTGCTCGACTACGACAAGGAAGCGGAAGGCTACGACGCCCTGCGCGGCGGCGAGCCCCGGGCCGCGGCCGCCGCGGAGGCCGTGCTGAGCCTGGTTCCGGTGCGGGCCCGCAGCCTGCTCGACGTGGCCTGCGGCACCGGCATCGTCACCCGTCGGATCGTGGCCGCACGCGACGGCCTGAGGGCGACCGGCGTCGACCTCGCGCCCGCCATGACCCGCCGCGCCGCGGCCCGGCTGCCCGGCGCCGTCGTACGCGCCGACAGCCGCCGACTGCCCTTCCGGGACGGCGAGTTCGACGCCGTCACCAGCGTGTGGCTCCTGCACCTGGCCGGCGGCAGCGAGAACGTGCGGGCGATCGTCGCCGAGTGCGCCCGCGTACTGCGGCCCGGCGGGGTGTACGTGACGACGGTCGACAAGGGCGCCGCGCACAACGTCGGCAGCGACATCGACGCCGTACTGGCGGCCCGCCCGCCCAGCACCGCCCACGACGCCGCCGACCGCGTCGAGGCCCACGCCCGCGCGCACGGACTGCTTCCGGCGGGGCGGGCCCGCTTCACCGGGCACGGCCAGGGCCGCAGTCCCCGCCGCACGGTCGCCGACCTGCGGCGCGGCTGGTTCGTCACGCTGCCGCCGGGCGAACCCCTGGCGGAGGACTTCGCCGCCCGGCTCATGGCCCTCCCGGACCAGGACCGACCGCGCCCCGACCCGGTGTTCGCCCTGCGGGCGTTCGTGAAGCCCTGACACGACGGCGGAGCCGGCGTGCTGCCCGGCACCGTGCCCTTGCCAGAGACGTCAGGGGCCGCCTCCGTACCGGTGGAAGTGCGTGCCGGTCATGGTGCTGGTTCCTCCTTGCGGCTCGGGGAGTGGGGGAGGAGCAACAAGCCTTGAACCAGTGGGAGCGCTCCCATAGTGAGGAGAGGCGCTCTGGCGGTCAAGATGTGTGAAGAGTCGAAAAGATTCGACGGGGGCGGCCCGGAGAAAGTCGGTAACTCCTCTGTTCTTTACCGTCACTTGGCGCTACCTTCGCTGCACCAGTGGGAGCGGTTCCACCAGTCGGCGCGTCTGTCACGGCGCGCCCGAACTGCAAGGAGTCGCTCATGCGCCACCCCCCGTTCCACCTTCCGCGTTCAGGACCTTTAGCCGAGGCCGAGGCCGAGGCCCGTCCGACGCGTCACCGGCCCGAGCGCCGGTTCGTACACCCCCCGGGCCATTCCACCGTGCCCGCGGGCCGTTCCTGACCGCCGGTCACCACGGCACCCCCAGGCCGACCGGCAGCGGGCCGCGCCGAAAGACGCGCTGCCCGGAACGACAGCACCCGCACCCCCACGAGAGAAGGAACCCGCACTCATGACCCGAACCAGAACCGCGATGCTCGCCGCCCTGACACTGGTCGCCGGGGCGTCCGGCACGGCCCTGGCCGCCCAGACCGCGAGCGCCGGGGCGGCGGCCGCCGCCTGCACCGTCGACTACGAGGTGCAGAACGACTGGGGAAGCGGCTTCACCGCCGCCGTGACCGTCACCAACAACGGTGCCGCCACGTCCGGCTGGTCCCTGGGATGGACGTACGCCGGCAGCCAGAAGGTCACCAGCAGCTGGAACGCGAAGGTCAGCCAGAGCGGTGCCGCCGTCACCGCGGCCAACGAGTCCCACAACGCCACCCTGTCCACGGGCGGTTCGGCGAGCTTCGGCTTCCAGGCCACCTACAGCGGCGGCAACGCGATCCCCGCCACCTTCACCCTCAACGGCGTGACCTGCAACGCCGACGGCGGGACCGACCCCACGGATCCGACCGACCCGACGGATCCGACCGACCCCACCGGCCCGTCCGCCCGGGTGGACAACCCCTACGACGGCGCTCAGGTCTACGTGAACCCCGAGTGGTCCGCCAACGCCGCCGCCGAGTCCGGCGGCGACCGCGTCGCCGACGAGCCGACCGGCGTGTGGCTCGACCGGACCGCCGCCATCGAGGGAGCCAACGGCGGCATGGGGCTGCGCGACCACCTGGACGCCGCGCTGGAGCAGAAGGGCTCCGGCGAACTGGTCGTCCAGCTGGTGATCTACAACCTGCCCGGGCGGGACTGCTCGGCCCTCGCCTCCAACGGCGAGCTGGGCCCGACCGAGATCGACCGGTACAAGACCGAGTACATCGACCCGATCAAGGAGATCCTCGGCGACTCGAAGTACGCCTCGCTGCGGATCGTCACCACCGTCGAGATCGACTCGCTGCCCAACCTCGTGACCAACACCGGCAGCCGCCCCACGGCCGTCCCCGAGTGCGACACGATGAAGGCCAACGGCAACTACGTGAAGGGCGTCGGGTACGCCCTCGCCCAGCTGGGCGACGTGCCCAACGTCTACAACTACATCGACGCCGGCCACCACGGCTGGATCGGCTGGGACGACAACTTCGGCGCCAGCGCCGACATCATCAGGGAGGCCGCGTCCGCCGAGGGCGCCACCGTCGCCGACGTGCACGGCTTCATCACCAACACCGCCAACTACAGCGCCCTGGAGGAGGAGAACTTCAGCATCGACGACAGCGTCAACGGCACCTCCGTGCGCCAGTCGAAGTGGGTCGACTGGAACCGGTACGTGGACGAGCTGTCCTTCGCCCAGGCCTTCCGCAACGAGCTGGTCTCCAAGGGCTTCGAATCCGGCATCGGCATGCTGATCGACACCTCCCGCAACGGCTGGGGCGGCTCGGCCCGGCCCACCGGTCCCGGCCCGCAGACCAGCGTCGACGCCTACGTGGACGGCGGGCGCTACGACCTCCGCATCCACCCCGGCAACTGGTGCAACCAGTCCGGGGCCGGCCTCGGCGAGCGCCCGCAGGCCAGTCCCGCCGCGGGGATCGACGCGTACGTCTGGATGAAGCCCCCGGGCGAGTCCGACGGCGCGAGCGAGCTGATCGACAACGACGAGGGCAAGGGCTTCGACCGGATGTGCGACCCCACCTACGAGGGCAACGTGCGCAACGGCAACAACCCGTCGAACGCACTGCCGAACGCGCCGATCTCCGGGAAGTGGTTCTCCGCGCAGTTCCAGGAGCTGTTGAAGAACGCCTACCCGCCCCTGTCGTGAGCGGGTGAGTCACCGGGGTCCGGTCCCTTGCGGGCCGGGCCCCGGCCGCCGCGCTTTTTTGCGGCAACGGCAACAATGTTTGCCCCCTCGCGGTGCGCCGTCGCACGCTGGCCGGACCGCGAACGGGAGGCTGACCACCATGGCGCACGACCACCGACACCACCACGGGCCCGGGCACGGGCCCGGACACGCATCCCAGCACGACCACGCCGACGTGGACTGGGCCGCGATGGCCCCGCTGCTGGAGGCACAGGCCGAGCTGTACACGCCGCTGTACCGGCAGGCCATGGACTGGCTGGCCCGGGAGGTGACCGACCCCGGCCTGATCGTCGACGCCGGCAGCGGCCCCGGCGTCGTCTCCTGCCTGTTCGCCGACGCCTTCCCGGGCGCCCGGGTCGTCGCCGCCGACGGCGCCGCACCGCTGCTCGGGCGGGCCGCCGCCCGTGCCGCCCGGCTGGGCCTCGCCGACCGGTTCGGCACCCTCGCCGGTGACCTGCCCGACGCGCTGGGGGAGCTGGAGTACCCGGCCGACCTGCTGTGGGCCAGCCAGAGCCTGCACCACCTGGCCGACCAGCGCGCCGCCCTCGCCGCCTTCGGCTCCCACCTCGCGCCCGGCGGCACGCTGGCGATCCTGGAGGGCGGACTGCCCGCCCGGTTCCTGCCCCGCGACCTCGGCATCGGGCGTCCGGGCCTCCAGGACAGGATCCGTGCCGTGGAGGCGGACGTGTTCTCCACGATGCGCGGAGACCTGCCGGGCACCGTGGCCGAGACCGAGGACTGGCCCGCGATGCTGACCGCCGCCGGGCTCCGCCACACCGGCACGCGCAGCTTCCTCCTCGACCTGCCCGCGCCCCTGTCCGACGCGGCCCGCGACTACGTCACCACGTCGCTGTCCCGGCTGCGCGAGCAGATCGGCGAGGGCCTGGACGCCGGGGACCGCGCCACCCTGGACCGGCTGCTCGACCCCGGCGACGAGGCGAGCGCGCACCGGCGCCGCGACGTGTTCGTGCTGGTGGCGCACACCGTCTACACGGCGGTGCGGCCCGGGTGATCACGCCGGGACGCCCGGGACGCACGAAGGGCCCCGGCCGCACGCGACCGGAGCCCTTCGGCGTGCCCTGGTGAGGGCCCGCTCAGGAGTTGACGTCCGCCGGGTCCGACCCCAGCCGCCGGTCCTCGTTCAGCGCGCTGATGGCCGCGAGGTCCTCGGTGTCCAGGCTGAAGCCGAACACGTCGATGTTCTCCTTGATCCGGGACGGCGTCACGGACTTCGGGATCACCACGTTGCCCAGCTGGAGGTGCCAGCGCAGCACCACCTGGGCCGGGGTGCGCCCGTGCTTCTGGGCGATCGCGACGATGGCCGGGATCTCCAGGATGCCCTTGCCCGACCCGAGCGGGGACCAGGCCTCGGTGGCGATGCCCTGCTCGGCGTGGAGCTCGCGGGAGGCGTGCTGCTGGAGGTGCGGGTGCAGCTCGATCTGGTTGACGGCGGGCAGCACCGACGTCTCGCCGATCAGCCGCTCCAGGTGGTCCGGCAGGAAGTTGGAGACGCCGATGGCCCGTACCCGGCCGTCGGCGAGCAGCTTCTCGAACGCCTTGTAGGTGTCGACGTACTTCTCCCTGGCCGGCATGGGCCAGTGGATCAGGTACAGGTCGAGGTAGTCCAGGCCGAGTTTCGCCAGCGACGTGTCGAAGGCCTGGAGAGTGGAGTCGTACCCCTGGTCGCTGTTCCAGAGCTTGGTGGTGACGAAGAGGTCCTCGCGGGCCAGACCGGAGGCGGCGATCGCCCTGCCGGTGCCCTCTTCATTGCCGTAGATCGCCGCTGTGTCGATGCTGCGGTACCCGGCCTCCAGGGCCTGGGCGACGGCGGTCTGCGCCTCGTCGTCCGGCACCTGCCAGACGCCGAAACCCAGCTGGGGCATCTCGACGCCGTTGTTCAGGGTGATCGGGGGGACCTTGCTGCTCACGAGCTCTCGATCCTTCGGTTGTGGTCAGGTGGTACTCCCATCGTCAACGATCACGAGCCGCGACGCATTCCTGACCGTGGAACTCATGCCCGGTACAGCGCTTCCACCTCGGTGCCGTAGGCGTTCTCGATGGCCTTGCGCTTCAGTTTCAGCGAGGGCGTCAGCAGCCCGTGCTCCTCGGTGAACGGCTGGGCGAGGATGCGGAAGGTGCGGATCGACTCGGCCTGCGACACGAGCGTGTTGGCCGCGACGACCGCGCGCCGCACCTCCGTCTCCAGGTCGGCGTCGTGCACCAGGGCGGCCGGGGACATCTGCGGCTTGTTGCGCATCGCCAGCCAGTGCTCGACCGCCTCGTGGTCGAGCGTGATGAGGGCGGCGACGTAGGGGCGGTCGTTGCCGACGACGATGCACTGGTTGATCAGCGGATGGTCGCGCACCCGCTCCTCCAGCAGACCGGGGGAGACGCTCTTGCCGCCGGAGGTCACGAGGATCTCCTTCTTGCGGCCGGTGATGGTGAGGTAGCCGTCCTCGTCCAGGGAGCCCAGGTCGCCGGTGCCCAGCCAGCCGTCGTGCAGGGTCTCGTCGGTGGCCTTCGGATTGTTCAGGTACGCCTGGAAGACGTTGTCGCCGTGCAGCCAGATCTCGCCGTCGTCCGCTATGTGCACGGTCACGCCCGGGACGGGCAGGCCGACAGTCCCGTAGCGGGTGCGCTCGGGCGGGTTGGCGGTGGCGGCCGCGGTGGACTCGGTCAGGCCGTATCCCTCGTAGATCTGCACGCCCGCGCCCGCGAAGAACAGACCGAGCCGCCGGTCCATCGCCGAGCCGCCCGACATGGCGTTGCGGATGCGTCCGCCCATCGCCGCCCGCACCTTGGCGTAGACGAGCTTGTCGAAGAGCTGGTGCTGCATCCGCAGCCCCGCCGACGGGCCGGGACCGATGCCCCAGGCCTTGGCCTCGACCGCCTCCGCGTACTTCACGGCCACGTCGACGGCCTTCTCGAAGGGGCCCGCCTTCCCGTCCTTCTCCGCCTTGCGCCGGGCCGCGTTGAACACCTTCTCGAAGATGTACGGCACCGCCAGGATGAAGGTCGGCCGGAACGCGGCCAGGTCCGGCAGCAGCGCCGAGGCGTTGAGCTGCGGCTGGTGGCCGAAGCGGACCCGGCCGCGGATCGCCGCGACCTCCACCATCCGCCCGAAGACGTGGGCGAGCGGCAGGAACAGCAGGGTCGCCACCTCGTCGCCGCGCTTGGAGTGGAACACCGGCTCCCAGCGCTCGATGACGGTGTCCGCCTCCCACATGAAGTTGCCGTGCGAGATGACGCAGCCCTTGGGGCGGCCCGTGGTGCCGGACGTGTAGATGATGGTGGCGACCGAGTCGGGCGTGACCGCCTTGCGGTGGCGGTGCACGATCTCGTCGTCGAGGTGTGCGCCCGCGTCGTACAGGTCCTGGACGATGCCGGAGTCCAGCTGCCACAGACCGCGCAGGTGCGGCAGCCGGTCGATGACGGTGGCGATGGTCATCGCGTGGTCCTCGTGCTCCACCACCGCGGCCGTCACCTCGGCGTCGTACAGCATCCACATGCACTGCTCGGCCGAGGAGGTGGGGTAGACGGGGACCACCTGGGCACCGATCGTCCACAGGGCGAAGTCGAACAGGGTCCACTCGTAGCGGGTGCGGGACATGATCGCTACCCGGTCGCCGAAGCGGATGCCCTGGGCGAGCAGCCCCTTGGCGAGGGCCAGCACCTCGTCGCGGAAGGCTCCGGCGGTGACGTCCCGCCACTGCCCGGAGTCGTCCTTGCGGCCCAGCGCGATGTGCCGCGGATCCTCCTGGGCATGCTCGAAGACGACGTCGGCCAGACCACCCACCGGTGGTGCCGACATCAACGGAGGACTGGTGAACTCTCGCAAACCCCGCTCCCCGCTCCGTGTTCCGGATGACTCCCCCCGCACAGCGCGGTGAAAGCTACCCCACCCCGGGCGGGGGCGGGAGGGACGCGAAATTCGAACAGGGCTCATGTTCACGCTGGTCAGCCAGCGGAAATGCGCTCACATGGGGAAGGGTCGGACAGTTTCTCGACGGTTGGGTAATCATCGGAGGCCTAATCTCCACCGAATCTGTACGACCCGCTTACCGCCGGTACGTGTCCGTCGGGGCCTCTGCCTCCGCGCCCTCTTCCCGCTCTCCTCCCTTCAGCGCGTCCGCCGCCGATTCCGTCACTCCCGCTCATCCGAGGCCCGCCCGCCGGGGCCGGTGCAGCCGGTCGCCGCCCGCGAGGACCGCCGCCGCCAGCGCCTCCGCCGCGCCCTGCGCGGCCGTGTGCCGGCGGCCGTGCACCAGCACGAAGTCGACCCGGCCCAGCTCGGGCAGCCCGGCCCGGTCCGAGACCCGGACCAGGCCGGGCGGGACGAGTGCCCGGGAGTGCGCCATCACGCCCAGGCCCGCGCGGGCCGCCGCGATCAGGCCGTTGAGGCTGCCGCTGGTGCACGCGATCCGCCACTCGCGGCCCTCCCGCTGCAGGGCCTCCAGGGCGAGAGCGCGGCTGATGCCCGGCGGCGGGTAGACGATGAGCGGCACCGGGCGGTCCGGGTCGACCCGCAGCCGCTCGGCGCCGATCCACACCAGCCGGTCGCTCCACACCGGCTCGCCCCGCGGGTCCTCCGGCCGCCGCTTGGCCAGGACCAGGTCCAGCTTCCCGGCCGCCAGCTGCTCGTGCAGCGTGCCCGACAGCTCCACCGTCAGCTCCAGGTCGACCTCCGGGTGGTCGTGCCGGAAACCCTCCAGGATCTCCGGGAGCCGGGTCAGCACGAAGTCCTCGGACGCCCCGAACCGCAGCCGGCCGCGCAGCCGGGTGCCGGTGAAGAAGGCCGTCGCCTGCTCGTGCACCTCCAGGATCCGGCGGGCGAACCCGAGCATCGCCTCCCCGTCCTCCGTCAGCTCCACGGAGTGGGTGTCGCGGGTGAACAACTGCCGCCCGGTGGCGTCCTCCAGCCGCCGCACGTGCTGACTCACCGTCGACTGGCGCAGCCCCAGCCGCCGGGCGGCCTGCGTGAAGCTCAGCGTCTGGGCCACCGACAGGAACGTACGCAGGTGGGAAGGGTCGTACATCCGTCCACCGTAACGGCTCCCATCGGAGATCGTGATGACAGTCAGAGCGGTGTACGGGATTCCCGATCGCCGTGCGGGAGAGCACGATGGGCCGGGGACCCGTGACCCTGTTCGAAGGAAAGTGGAGCACCGTGAAACGCCTGAGTTGGCCGCGCCGGCTGCCGATCGACCCGTACATCCTGCTGCTGCTCGGCACGGTGGCCCTCGCGGCGCTGCTGCCGGCCCGCGGCGCGGGCGCGGACGTGGCCTCCGGCGCCTCCACGGGCGCGATCGCGTTCCTGTTCTTCCTCTACGGCGCCCGGCTCTCCACCCGTGAGGCGATGGACGGTCTGCGGCACTGGCGGCTGCACGTCACCGTGCTGGCCTGCACGTTCGTCGTCTTCCCGCTGCTGGGGCTCGCCTCGCGCGGACTCGTCCCGGTCCTGCTGACCGACCCGCTCTTCCAGGGCCTGCTCTTCCTCACCCTGGTCCCCTCGACCATCCAGTCGTCGATCGCCTTCACCTCCATCGCCCGCGGCAACGTGCCCGCCGCCATCTGCGCCGGGTCCTTCTCGTCACTGGTGGGCATCGTCCTGACGCCGCTCCTCGCGGCCGCGCTCCTCGGCGGCAGCGGAGGAGGGTTCTCCGCCGACTCGGTGGTGGAGATCGTGCTGCAGCTGCTGGTGCCGTTCGTCGCCGGGCAGGTGCTGCGCAGGTGGATCGGCGGCTTCGTGGTCCGGCACAAGAAGGTCCTCGGGCTCGTCGACCGCGGCTCGATCCTCCTCGTCGTCTACACCGCGTTCAGCGAGGGCATGGTCCGGGGCGTCTGGCACCAGGTGAGTCCCGCCCGGCTGGCCGGGCTGCTGGCCGTCGAGGCGGTACTGCTCGCGGTCATGCTGGTGCTGACCTGGTACGGGGCGAAGGGGCTCGGCTTCGGCCGCGCCGACCGGATCGCGATCCAGTTCGCCGGGTCGAAGAAGTCGCTCGCCGCCGGACTGCCCATGGCGAGTCGTCGCCCGAAGGGCGGCCTCGCGGCGTCAGGTGCGTGCTCTCGGCGTGCCGGGCGTCGACCGGCGTACTGGTTGTACGTGGTCGGCGCCCGGTGCGCCGAGTGTGCGTGCATGGCGTCGCGAGGCAGACGGGAATTGTCAGACAGGCCCTAGGGGGTGTCGTCGGGGCGGAAGTGTCGTACCGGTCGGCGGCCGTGCTCAGCCGGAGGTGTCCACCCGGTCCAGGGGCAGGTGCACGACGGTGTCCGCGGTGCCCGAGGGCGGTGGGCCGACGGCGATCTCCTCGTCGGTCAGGGCCCGGTTCCACACGTGCACCTCGTCGACGGCACCGGTGAGACGGGCCCGGCCGTCCATCCGTTCGCCGATGTGCACGCCGAACGGCGAGTCGCGGCTGACCGACCCGGGCACGTCCGCCGCCTCCGCGACCGCCGTGCCGTCCACGAACAGCGTCAGACGGCCCCCGCCCCGGCGCAACGCCACCTCGTGCCACCCTCCGTCGTTGAGGGCCCCGTCGGTGCGCACCCACGCCGAGCGCGGCGCCGCCGCCCCGTCGCGCGCCGTGATCAGCCCCTGGACCCTGCCGTGGTCCGGCTCGGCCCGCAGCCACACCTGGGGCTGCGAGGTCCCGATGCCGCCCATCCACAGCAGCGGCTGCTCCCCGCCGTCCTCGGTGTACCGGAACCGCAGCGACGCCGTGAACTCCCCGTCCCCGAGCGGCAGCCGCGCGTCGTGCGGCAGCCGTACGGCGTCGTCGGCACCGTCGAGCGCCAGCGCGCCGCCCTCCGCACCGGCCGTCGCCGACGCGCCGCCCAGCACCGACGCGGGCGCGGCACCCGGGGCGAGGTCGGGTGTGGTGGGGTCGGCGGCCCGGCGCGCACCGAGCCAGTCCCCGGTGAAGCGGGCGAAGCGGATCTCGTCCCGGGCGTCGGCCGTCCCGGCCTCGTACAGCAGGCCCACGGTCCCGCCGTCGTCCACCGGCACCAGGTCCGAGTAGCCCGACCAGTCCCGGGTGACGACCGCGCCGCGGTCCGCGCCCTCCCAGGTCGCGCCGCCGTCGTAGGACGAGCGGACCGTCATCGTCCGCCGCCGGTCGGGGTCGGCCGGGGCGGACAGGAGCAGGCGGTCGCCGAGACGCAGCACCGCGCCCTGCACCTGCGGGGCGTACAGGTCGGGCAGGGCCCGGAAGGGGGCGGTGAAGCTGTCGCCGCCGTCGCGGCTGAGGGCCTGGGTGCGGTGGCCCAGGTCGGTGCCCTGCTCCTCGCGGCCACTGACGAGGAGGGCACCGTCGGCGCGCTCGGCGAGGGTCAGTTCGGACGGCTTCTGCCGGAAGGTGCCGTCGGCCGCGACGGGCCAGGTGTCGGTGGCCCCGACCTTCCAGTGCGCGCCGCCGTCGTCGCTCACCACCAGCGCCGCGTGGTTGGCGGTGAGGCGCCCGCCGTCCCAGCTCTCCGCGTTCACGCCGACGACCAGGCGCCCCGGGTGGGCGCCGCCGGTGAGCTGGACGCCGTGCACGGGGCCGGTGGCGTACCAGGAGTTCCAGTCGGGCGGCCGGATCTCGGGGCCCAGGTCGCGGGGCGCGGACCAGGTGCGGCCGTCGTCGTCGCTGTACTGCAGGTGGGGCGTGCGGGCGCAGGGCACCGCGCAGTTCGCGGCGTCCGTGCGGCCCGCGTTGTACGTCTCCAGCAGGAGGACGCGGCCGGTGGCGCGGTCGACGACCGGAGCCGGGTTGCCGTGGGTGTCGCCGCCGCCGTCGTCGACGACCTGGAGCGGGCCCCAGGTCCGTCCGCCGTCGGTGGAGCGCTTGAGGACGATGTCGATGTCGCCGGCGTCCCCGCAGTCGAGCACCCGCCCCTCGGCGAAGGCGAGCAGGGTGCCGTCGGCCGTCCGCACGACCGCCGGGATGCGGAAGCACGCGTAGCCGCCCGGGTCCCGGGCCGCCTCGAAGAGCACCTGCTGCTCGATCTCCGGGGCCAGGGCCGCGGGGAGGGCGTACGCCGGGAGCGGGGACGCCGTCAGGGCGAGCGCCGAGACGAGGGCCGGCCAGTGGGCGAGGAGAGGTCGTGACGGCATGGCGCGGTCTGCCCTTCAGGCGGCTGGTCGGAACCGGTCGTCGTCCGGACATCAGTATCAACAGGACATTTGGCGCACCTTGGGAGATCCCTCGCGTGATCACCCGCGTGTCGAACGCTGAGGAAGGCCGCGTGGTCGAGGCGGGGCCCCGGCGGCGCAGGGGGCGCTCCCCGCCGGCCGGGGCCCCGCCGCCGTGCCGCGAGGAGGCGGGTCAGCCCTGGGCGGCCGCGGCCCGCAGGGCGACGCGGTCCTCACCCGCGTACACGTTCATGGAACTGCCGCGCAGGAAGCCCACCAGCGTCAGGCCCGTCTCGGCGGCCAGGTCCACCGCGAGCGAGGACGGCGCCGACACCGCCGCCAGCACCGGGATGCCCGCCATCACGGCCTTCTGCGCCAGCTCGAAGGAGGCCCGGCCCGACACCAGCAGCACGGAGCGCGACAGCGGCAGGTCCCCGTTCTGCAGGGCGCGGCCGACCAGTTTGTCGACCGCGTTGTGCCGGCCCACGTCCTCCCGTACGTCCACCAGCTCGCCGTCCTCGGTGAACAGCGCCGCCGCGTGCAGTCCGCCGGTGCGGTCGAAGACCCGCTGGGAGGCGCGCAGCCGGTCGGGGAGGTCCGCCAGCAGCTCCGGGGTGACGCGGACCGGGGGAGTGTCGGCGATGGGCCAGCGGGCCGTCGTACGCACCGCGTCCAGGCTCGCCTTGCCGCACAGGCCGCAGGACGAGGTGGTGTAGACGTTCCGTTCCAGGGTGATGTCCGGGATCCGCACGCCGGGCGTGGTCCGCACGTCGACCACGTTGTACGTGTTGGAGCCGTCGACCGTGGCGCCCGCGCAGTACACGATGTTCTGCAGGTCGGCCTGCTCGGTGAGCACGCCCTCGCTGACCAGGAAGCCGGCCGCCAGCGCGAAGTCGTCGCCGGGCGTGCGCATGGTGATGGCGAGCGGCTTGCCGTTCAGCCGGATCTCCAGCGGTTCCTCGGCGACGAGCGTGTCCGGCCGCGCGGACACGGCACCGTCCCGTACCCGGATCACCTTGCGTCGTTCGGTTACTCGTCCCATGTTCGTGCCCCTTGTGCCGGTCGTCTTGCCGGTCGGTGTGCCGGTCAGTCCCGGTTCTGTACGTGCTGGTAGCCGAAGCGGCCCTTGATGCACAGGTTGCCGTGGGTCACCGGGTTGTCGTGCGGAGAGGTGACCTTCACGATCTCATTGTCCTGCACGTGGAGCGTCAGGTTGCAGCCCACTCCGCAGTACGCGCACACCGTCGTCGTCTCGGTCTGCCGCTCCTCGTCCCAGGTGCCGGCGGCCCGCATGTCGTACTCCGACTTGAAGGACAGGGCTCCCGTGGGGCACACCTCGACGCAGTTGCCGCAGTAGACGCACGCCGAGTCGGTCAGCGGGCCGTCGTGCTCGACCGCGATCCGGGCGTCGAAGCCGCGGCCGGCGACCGAGATGGCGAAGGTGTTCTGCCACTGGGTGCCGCACGCGTCCACGCACTTGTAGCAGAGGATGCATTTGCCGTAGTCCCGGACGTACAGGTCGTTGTCGACGCGCGGCTCCTCGTCGACGCGGGCCGCGTCCGGGCCGAAGCGGTCCGGCTCCGCCCCGTACTCCTCGATCCACCGCGCGGCCGGCTCAGTCGTGGAGAGGTCGACGGAGGAGGCGAGGAGTTCGAGGACGACCTTGCGGCTGTGCCGGGCGCGCTCGGTGTCCGTGCGCACCACCATGCCCGGCTCCGCCCGCCGTGAGCAGGCGGGCGCGAGGGTCCTGGCGCCCTCGACGTCCACCACGCAGACCCGGCAGGCGTTCTTCGGCGCGAGCGTGTCGCCCTCGCACAGGGTCGGGACGTCCTTCCCGGCCGCCCGGCAGGCGTCGAGGATCATGGAGCCCTCCGGGACCCGGGCCTCCTGGCCGTCGAGGGTGAACTCCACCAGGCGGCGCGGCACGCCGAGCGGTATCGCGGTCATCGGTAGGCCCCCAGACGGTCGATGGCGGATTCCACGGCGTTCCACGCGGTCTGCCCCAGACCGCAGATCGAGGCGTCCCGCATCGCGCGGCCGACCTCGCGCAGGAGGGCGATGTCGGGGGCGGCGTCGGTGCCCGTGCGGTCGACGATCCGGTGGAGTGCCTCCTCCTGGCGTACGGTGCCGACCCGGCACGGCACGCACTGCCCGCAGGACTCGTCGCGGAAGAACTCGGCGATGCGCAGGAGGAGGCGGGGGAGCGGGACGGTGTCGTCGAAGGCCATGACGACGCCGGAGCCGAGGGTCGTCCCGGCCTCGCGGGTGCCTTCGAAGGTGAGCGGGATGTCCAGTTCGTCGGGGCGGACGAAGCCGCCGGCGGCGCCGCCGAGCAGCACCGCGCGGAGGTTGCCGCGGACACCGGCGAGGGCGAGCAGCTCGCCGAGCGTCGCGCCGAAGGGGAGTTCGTAGACGCCGGGGCGGGCCACGGTGCCGGAGACGCAGAACAGCTTCGGGCCGGTGGAGTCCGGGGTGCCGATCGCGGCGTAGGCCTCGGCGCCCATGGTGAGGATCGGGAGGACGTTGACCAGGGTCTCCACGTTGTTCTCCACCGTGGGCTTGCCGAACAGCCCCTTCTCCACGGGGAACGGCGGCTTGGAGCGGGGCTCGCCGCGGTGGCCCTCGATGGAGTTGAACAGGGCTGTCTCCTCGCCGCAGATGTACGCCCCGGCGCCGCGCCGGATCTCGATGTCGAAGGCGTAGCCCTGACCGAGGACGTCGTCGCCGAGCAGGCCGCGGGTGCGGGCCTGCCGTACGGCGTGGGTGAGGCGGGCGAGGGCGCGGGGGTACTCGCCGCGGAGGTAGAGGTGGCCCTGGTGGGCGCCGGTCGCGTACGCCGCGATCGTCATCGCCTCGACCAGGGCGTACGGGTCGCCCTCCATGAGGACGCGGTCCTTGAAGGTGCCCGGTTCGGATTCGTCGGCGTTGCAGACGAGGTAGTGCGGGTGGTCGGGCTGGGCCGACGTCGCCTGCCACTTGCGGCCGGTGGGGAAGGCGGCTCCGCCGCGGCCGACCAGGCCGGCGTCGGTGACCTCGCGGATGACGCCGGCGGGGCCGAGGGCGAAGGCGCGGCGGAGGGCGGTGTAGCCGCCGTGGGCACGGTAGTCGTCCAGCGAGGTGGGGTCGGTGGTGCCGATGCGGCGGAGGAGGATGAGAGGAGTGGTGGGGGTGGTGGGGATGGTGGGAGTGAGGGCGGGGTTGCCGGTCTGGGGGGCCGCGGTGCGGGCGGCGGGTTCGGTGGGGGCCGATTCGGGGGTCGTGGCGGCGTGGACGGCGGTGTCGGGGGTTGCGGGGGCGCATACGGCCGTCGCGTGGAGGGTGGGTCGCCCCAGCCGCCCCTTCCCGTTCCCGTCCCCCGGGGCTGCCGCCCCCGGACCCCCGCTCTCGGCCTGGACGGCCACGTCCTCAAACGCCGGACGGGCTGAGGCGCCCTCGGGCGCCGGAGGGGTCGGGGAGCCTTCCGGCGTCGGGCAGGACGGCTCGCCCGCTCGGATCACCAGGGCGGCCGGGGCGCGTTCGCACAGGCCCAGGCACGGGGAGCGTTCGATCCGGACGCCGTTCTCCGGGCCCAGGCGGGCCGCCACCGCCGCGGACAGCTCGTCCGCCCCCGCCGCCGTGCACGCCAGGTCGGTGCAGACGTGCAGGACCGTGGCCGGGCGGGGGCGGACGGAGAACATCGCGTAGAAGGTGGCCACCCCGTACGCCTCGGCCGGGGGCACGGTCAGGCGGCGGCACACGTAGTCCAGGGCGCCCTCGCTGATCCAGCCGACGCGGTCGTTGAGCGCGTGCAGGGCCGGCAGGAGCTGGTCGCGGCGGTCGCGGGCCTCGCGGCCGCCGCGGGCCCACCTGAGGTCGGCGGTGTCCGTCCCGCCGCGGTCGGCGCCCGCCCAGGAGGACTCCGGCGGGCCGAGCAGGGCGTCGACGGCGGCGCGCTCCTCGTCCGTCGGCTTGCCGTCACCGAAGCGCAGGTCCACCGGTGCCCACCTTCTCGATCCGGATCGCCGAGGCCTTGAACTCCGCCGTGCCGGCGATGGGGCAGTTGGCCTCGATGGTCAGCTGGTTGGTGTCCACCTCGTCGGGGAAGTGGAAGCTCATGAACGCCAGTCCGGGGCGCAGGGCCGTGTCGACCCACACGGGGGCGAGGAGCGAGCCGCGCCGCGAGGTGACCCGGACCTCCTCGCCCACGGCCACCCCGTAGCGTTCGGCGTCCTCCGGGCAGAGTTCGACCGACTCGCCGCGGCGCAGCGGGGACGCGTAACCGCCGCTCTGCACACCCGTGTTGTAGGAGTCGAGGCGGCGCCCCGTGGTCAGCCGGAGCGGGTACTCCTCGTCGGTGAGGTCCACGGGCGGGTCGTGCCGGACGATGCCGAAGGGGGCCGGGCGGCCGCGGCGGGACGGGTCCGGCGCCCACAACCGGCCGTGCAGGTACGTCGGTTCCAGCTCCGCCGTGCTCGGGCACGGCCACTGGATGCCCTGGTGCTCCTCCAGGCGGGCGTACGTCATCCCGTGGTGGTCCGGGGAGACGGAGCGCAGTTCGTTCCAGACGGCCTCCGCGTCGGCGTACTTCCAGTCGTGGCCCAGGCGGGATGCGAGGTCGCAGAGGATGTCGATGTCTTCCCGCGCCTCACCGGGCGGGGTCACGGCCCTGCGGACGCGTTGCACGCGGCGTTCGCTGTTGGTGGTGGTGCCCTCCGTCTCCGCCCAGCCGGCGGTCGCCGGGAGGACCACGTCGGCGAGTTCGGCGGTCCTGGTGAGGAAGATGTCCTGGACCACCAGGAAGTCCAGGGCGCGCAGGCGGCGTACCGCCTGGTCGGCGTCCGCCTCCGACTGGGCCGGGTTCTCGCCGATGCAGTACACGGCGCGAAGTGTGCCCTCGTCCATTGCCTCGAACATCTCCGTCAGGGTCAGGCCGTGGCGCGGCTCGACCACCGTGTCCCACACCGTCTCGAACTTCCGGCGGACCTCCGGGTCGAGCACGTCCTGGAAACCCGGGAGGCGGTTGGGGATCGCGCCCATGTCGCCGCCGCCCTGCACGTTGTTCTGGCCGCGCAGGGGCTGCAGCCCGGAGCCGTAGCGGCCGACGTGGCCGGTGAGCAGGGAGAGGTTGATCAGGGCGCGGACGTTGTCGGTGCCGTTGTGGTGCTCGGTGATGCCGAGGGTCCAGCACAGCTGGGCGCGCTCGGCCCGGGCGTAGGCGTGGGCCAACTCGCGGACGGCGGCGGCGGGTACGCCCGTCACCTTCTCGGCGAGGGAGAGGGTCCACGGCTCGACGAGCGCCCGGTACTCCTCGTAGCCGGTGGTGGCCCGCTCGATGAACGCCTCGTTGGCCAGGCCCGCGTGGATGATCTCCCGGCCGACCGCGTGGGCCAGCGCGATGTCGGTGCCGACGTTCAGGCCGAGCCAGCTCTCCGCCCACTCGGCGGTGGAGGTGCGGCGCGGGTCGACGACGTACATGCGGGCGCCGTTGTGGAGGCCCTTCAGCACGTGCTGGAAGAAGATCGGGTGGGCGAAGCGGGCGTTGGAGCCCCACATCACGATGGTGTCGGTGTGCTCGATCTCCTCGTAGGAGGAGGTGCCGCCGCCCGAGCCGAAGGCGGCCGACAGGCCCGCGACGCTGGGCGCGTGGCAGGTGCGGTTGCAGGAGTCGACGTTGTGGGTGCCCATGACCACCCGGGCGAACTTCTGCGCCACGTAGTTCATCTCGTTGGTCGCGCGGGCGCAGGAGAACATCCCGAAGGCGCCGCGTGCCGCAGCCAGGCCCCGGGCGGTGCGGTCCAGGGCCTCCTCCCAGGTGGCCCGGCGGAAGGGTTCGTCCCGCGCGTCCCGCACCAGGGGATGGGTGAGGCGGGTGTAGGTCTTGGGACTCCGGTCGCGTTTCCTCATGCGGCGCTCCTCAGGGCGAGCAGGTCCGACAGGGCGTGCACGGTGCGCAGGGTGGGGACCGGGACCCCGGTGATCCCGGCCAGTTCGACGACCGCCGCGAGCAGCACGTCGAGTTCGAGCGGCTTGCCGCGCTCCAGGTCCTGCAGCGTGGAGGTGCGGTGGTCGCCGACCTTCTCGGCGCCCGCGAGCCGGCGTTCGACGGAGACGCCGACCTCGCAGCCGAGGGCCCGGGCGACGGACAGCGTCTCGGTCATCATCATCGCGATGACCTCCCGCGTGCCGCCGTGCAGGCACATCTGGCGCATGGTGGCGCGGGCCAGGGCGCTGATCGGGTTGAAGGAGATGTTGCCCAGCAGCTTCAGCCAGATGTCGGCGCGCAGGTCGGGCTCGACCGGGCACTTCAGGCCGCCCGCGCGCATCGCCTCGCTGAACGCCAGGCACCGTGCCGAGACCTCCCGGCCGGGCTCGCCGACGGAGAACCTGGTGCCCTCCACATGCCGTACGACGCCGGGCTGTTCGAGTTCGGTGGCCGCGTAGACCACGCAGCCGACGGCCCGTTCGGGCGCGAGCACCGCACTGACCGCGCCGTCCGGGTCCACACTGTCGAGGCGGCGCCCGTCGTGGGGTCCGCCGTGCCGGTGGAAGTACCACCAGGGGATGCCGTTCTGGGCGGCCACGACCGCCGTGGAGCCGTGCAGGAGTGGCGCGATCAGCGGCCCGCACGCCGCGTACGCGTGTGCCTTCAGGCCGAGGAACACGTAGTCGGACGGGCCGACTTCGGCCGGATCGTCGGTGGTACGCGGATGCGCGGTGAAGTCGCCGCGCGGGCTGCGTACCCGGACGCCGAACTGCCGCATGGCCGCCAGATGGGGTCCGCGGGCGATGAGATGCACGTCGGCGCCCGCACGGTGGAGCGCGGCGCCGACGTAGGCGCCGATCGCCCCGGCGCCGAGAACTGCGACTTTCATGGCGGGAGCTCCGTTCGGTCGAGGGATACCGAGGAACCGGGAAGCCTCCGACCGGCGGTCCGGGGAGCTTCCGAGAGTGAGCCGATGATGTCGACGAAATATTGTCTACAGTATGTAGGTTACTAACAGCAAGCCTCTGTGCGACACGAGTGGTTGTGAGCTCAACAGTCTTTTCAAGAGCATTTCCAGTCCATACGGTTGGGGACCCATGAGCCCCCCCGTCGCACCTCCGGGCTGGAGCCGCTGGCTCGTTCCCCCGGCAGCCCTCTCGGTCCACCTCTCCATCGGCCAGGCCTACGCCTGGTCCGTGTTCAAACCGCCGCTGGAGTCCGCGCTCGGCCTCAGCGGCACGCAGAGCGCCCTGCCCTTCCAGCTCGGCATCGTCATGCTCGGGCTCTCGGCCGCCTTCGGCGGCACGCTCGTCGAACGGCACGGGCCGCGCTGGGCGATGACCGTCGCCCTGATCTGCTTCTCGTCCGGCTTCCTGCTCTCCGCGCTCGGCGCCGCCGTGGAGCAGTACTGGCTGATTGTCTTCGGCTACGGCTTCGTCGGCGGGATCGGGCTCGGCATCGGCTACATCTCGCCGGTGTCGACACTGATGAAGTGGTTCCCGGACCGGCCGGGCATGGCCACCGGCATCGCCATCATGGGCTTCGGCGGCGGCGCCCTGATCGCCTCGCCCTGGTCGGCGCAGATGCTGGACTCCTTCGGCACCGACAGCTCCGGGATCGCCCTCGCCTTCCTCGTCCACGGCCTGACCTACGCCGTCTTCATGCTGATGGGCGTGCTGCTGGTGCGGGTGCCCCGGCCGAAGAAGGGGGCGGACGGCGCGCCGGCCCCGCTGGAGGGCGTGCAGGTCTCGGCGCGCAGCGCCCTGCGCACCCCGCAGTTCTGGCTGCTGTGGATCGTGCTCTGCATGAACGTGACGGCCGGCATCGGCATCCTGGAGAAGGCCGCGCCGATGATCACGGACTTCTTCGCGGACAGCTCCACGCCGGTGTCGGTGACCGCCGCCGCGGGCTTCGTCGCCCTGCTGTCGGCGGCCAACATGGCCGGCCGGCTCGGCTGGTCCTCGGCCTCCGACCTGATCGGACGCAAGAACATCTACCGCGTCTACCTCGGCGTCGGCGCGCTGATGTACACGCTGATCGCCCTCTTCGGGGACGCGTCCAAGCCGCTGTTCGTGCTGTGCGCGCTGGTCGTCCTCTCCTTCTACGGCGGCGGCTTCGCCACCATTCCCGCCTATCTGAAGGACCTCTTCGGCACCTACCAGGTCGGCGCCATCCACGGGCGGCTGCTCACCGCCTGGTCCACGGCCGGCGTCCTCGGACCGCTGATCGTGAACTGGATCGCCGACCGGCAGGAGGAGGCCGGACACCACGGCGCGGACCTCTACGGCACGTCGTTCCTCATCATGATCGGGCTGCTGGTCGTCGGCTTCGTCGCCAACGAACTCGTCCGGCCCGTCGCCGCCCGCCACCACGAACCCGCCGTCCAGGCACCGAAGGAGGGCACCGATGTCGTCCGACAGCAGCCAGAGTCCGCCTGACACCCCCGACCGGCGGCCGCTGATCGCCTTCACCTGGCTCTGGGTGGGCGCACCGCTCGCCTACGGGCTGTACGAACTCGTCCGGAAGGCGACCCAGCTGTTCACGGGGTGACCGGCCGGTCGCCGGGTGAGCCCTGTTGCTCCGGTGACCGGTTGCCCGTCGGGTGATCGGTCGTTCACCGGGTGACCGGCTGGTCACCCGTGAGGGAGCAGGGGAACGGGTGTGCCGGTGGCGCCGAAGGATGCTGACCGAAGCCGACAAGCCGCACGCCCGTTTCCTGTCACATCACCTGCCGTCGTACCCGTCGGTCACTGAACACACTGGTGGATCCCGTACCCCGAGGCAGCGAGGACTCCACCATGCACCACGGCTCCCGCATCACCGCCGTCGGCCACTACCAGCCCGCCCGCGTCCTCACCAACGAGGACCTGACGGCCATGGTCGACACCAGCGACGAGTGGATCAGGAGCCGGGTGGGCATCCGGTCGCGCCGGATCGCCGGCCCCGACGAGCCGGTCGACGAGCTGGCCGGCCACGCCGCCGCCAAGGCGCTCGCGTCGGCCGGACTCACCCCCGCCGACGTGGACATGGTCGTGGTCGCCACCTCCACCGCGATCGACCGCTCCCCGAACACCGCCGCCCGCGTCGCGGCCCGCCTCGGCATCCCCGGCCCCGCCGCGCTGGACCTCAACGTCGTCTGCGCCGGCTTCACCCACGCCCTGGCCACCGCCGACCACGCGGTACGGGCCGGCTCGGCCACCCGCGCGCTGGTCATCGGCGCGGACAAGATGTCCGAGGTGACCGACTGGACCGACCGCACCACCTGCGTCCTGGTCGGCGACGGGGCGGGGGCCGCCGTGGTGGAGGCCTGCGCACCGGAGGAGGAGGCGGGGATCGGCCCCGTGCTGTGGGGGTCGGTGCCCGAGATGGGCAACGCGGTCCGCATCGAGGGCACGCCCCCGAGGTTCGCCCAGGAGGGCCAGAGCGTCTACCGCTGGGCCACCACCCGGCTGCCCGCCATCGCCCGGCAGGCCTGCGAGCGGGCCGGACTGCAGCCGGCCGACCTCGCGGCGGTCGTCCTGCACCAGGCCAACCTGCGCATCATCGAACCCCTCGCCGCGAAGATCGGCGCCGTGAACGCCGTCGTCGCCCGCGACGTGGTCGAGTCCGGCAACACCTCGGCGGCCAGCATCCCGCTCGCCCTGTCCAAGCTCGTGGAGCGGGGCGAGCTCACCACCGGCGACCCGGCCCTGCTCTTCGGCTTCGGCGGCAACCTCTCCTACGCCGGCCAGGTCGTCCGCTGCCCCTGAACCCGGCCCCGAACGACCCCGCCCGGCCCGCGGTGTGACGTCGCCTACACCCGGGGCGCCGGACCCTGCGCGCCGTAGACTGTAGACGAAAGACAATCGATACTGCGCGTACGGGTTGTGCCGGCTTTCGAGGGGGACCGATGTTGTCCGCAGGACTGCCGCAGGGCGCGGTGCCCAGGCTCGAACGCCCGGGACCGCTGCGGGACCGGGTGTACGAGGCCCTGCTCGAACTCATCACGACGCGGGCCCTGCAGCCCGGCCAGCACTTGGTCGAGAGCGAACTCGCCGGTCACCTCGGGGTGTCGAGGCAGCCGGTGCGCGAGGCCCTGCAGCGGCTCAACACCGAGGGCTGGGTCGACCTGCGTCCCGCGCAGGGCGCGTTCGTGCACGAGCCGACGGAGGCCGAGGCCGACCAGCTCCTGACCGTCCGTACGCTCCTGGAGGCCGAGGCGGCCCGGCTCGCCGCCGCCAACGCCTCCAGTGCGGGCGTGGCCGACCTGGAGAAGCTCTGCGAGGAGGGCGAGCGGGCGGTCGCCGACGACGACGTGGACGCCGCGGTCGCCGTCAACGCCCGCTTCCACGCGAAGATCATGGAGCTGGCCGGCAACTCCGTCCTGGCCGAACTCGCCGCCCAGGTCGACCGCCGGGTGCGCTGGTACTACACGCCGATCGCCCGGCAGCGCGGCCGGCAGTCCTGGATCGAGCACCGGGGACTGATCGCCGCCGTCTCCGACCGCGACGAGCAGACCGCGACCCGGCTGATGCGCGAGCACACGGAGCACACCAGGCGCTCCTATCACGCGCGCGGAGACGCGTCGCAGCGCGGGACGCCGCCCCAGGAGAGCCCGCGGGGAGCGGCGCCGCGAGAGGAAACGTAAGGTCAGAGCCTGTTCCGAGGCCGTCGGGCGATCGCGCCTGGCGGCCTCGCCGCGTCCGGGGACGGGCGGCGCCGCACCCCTCTTTGTCCACTGAGTGGAGAAAGTTGGCAGTAATTCGTGCGCAACTTCTTCCCACACCCGGCGCCCACTGCTACGTTCCCTCCGAAAGCAAGCCACGGGATCAGGTCACGGGAGCACGTCACGGACGTGACCGGGTCACGTGGCCGGAAACCGGCGGACTTCAACGGCCGATCGAGGCGGGGAGGGGCTCGTGAGACGCATGACCGCACGACCCGCGAACGCCCACCAGGCGCGACTGCTCCAGCTGTTGCGCGACGGTGGGCCCAACTCCCGGGCCCAGCTGGGCGACCAGGTAGACCTCTCGCGGTCGAAGCTGGCCGTCGAGGTGGACCGGCTCCTGGAGACCGGGCTCGTCGTGGCCGACGGACTCGCCGCCTCGCGCGGCGGGCGCCGCAGCCACAACGTGCGCCTCAACCCGGAACTGCGCTTCCTCGGCGTCGACATCGGCGCGACCTCGGTCGACGTCGCGGTCACCAACGCCGAGCTGGAGATCCTCGGGCACATCAATCAGCCCATGGACGTGCGCGAGGGGCCCGTCGCGGTCTTCGAGCAGGTGCTGTCCATGACCGCCAAGCTGCGTGCCTCGGGGCTCGCGGAAGGCTTCGACGGCGCCGGCATCGGCGTCCCGGGGCCCGTCCGCTTCCCCGAGGGTGTGCCGGTGGCTCCGCCGATCATGCCGGGCTGGGACGGCTTCCCCGTACGGGAGGCGCTCAGCCAGGAACTCGGGTGCCCGGTCATGGTCGACAACGACGTGAACCTGATGGCGCTGGGGGAGCAGCACGCGGGCGTCGCCCGCACCGTGCACGACTTCCTCGTCGTCAAGATCGGTACCGGCATCGGCTGCGGCATCGTCGTCGGCGGTGACGTGTACCGGGGGACCACGGGCAGCGCGGGCGACATCGGGCACATCCAGGCCGTGCCCGAGGGCCGCCAGTGCGCCTGCGGCAACCGGGGCTGCCTCGAAGCCCACTTCAGCGGCGCGGCCCTGGCGCGCGACGCCGCGGAGGCCGCCGAGGACGGCCGATCGGCCGAGCTGGCCAACCGGCTGGAGGCGAACGGGGGCCTGAGCGCCGCCGACGTCGCCGCCGCGGCCGCCGCGGGCGACGCCACCGCGCTCGACCTGATCCGCGAGGGCGGCCGCAGCACCGGCCAGGTCATCGCGGGCCTGGTCAGCTTCTTCAACCCGGGCCTGGTGGTGATCGGCGGCGGGGTGACCGGCCTCGGCCACAACCTGCTCGCCGCCATCCGCACCCAGGTCTACCGCCAGTCGCTGCCCCTGGCGACCGGCAACCTGCCCATCGTCCTCGGGGAGCTGGGACCCACCGCCGGAGTCATCGGCGCGGCCCGGCTCATCAGCGACCACCTGTTCTCACCCGCGTAGGCACCACCCCGCGCAAGCACCACTACGCGCAGGCACCACCCCGCGCAAGCACCACCCCGCGTAGGCACCACCGGCCCCGGACCCCACGGCCCGGACGCCGGGTCCCACCAGCACAGCGCTCAGCCCTGTCCTGCTCCACTCTGCCTGCCCAGCTCACCCCTGCCCTGCTCTGCTCTGCCCTGACACCGGCCCGCACGCCCGCCGAGGGGACCTCACATGGCACCAGAACCACCGCTGCTCAGCATGTCCGGCATCACCAAGTCGTTCCCCGGCGTCCGGGCCCTGGACGGCGTCGACCTCGACGTCCAGGCCGGCGAGGTGCACTGCCTGCTCGGCCAGAACGGCGCCGGGAAGTCCACCCTCATCAAGGTGCTGGCCGGCGCCCACCAGCCCGACACCGGCACCATCAGCTGGCGCGGCGAGGACGTCACCCTGCGCTCGCCCATCGCCGCCATGCGCCTCGGCATCGCCACGATCTATCAGGAACTCGACCTGGTGGAACACCTGTCGGTCGCCGAGAACGTCCACCTCGGCCACGAACCCACCTCCGCCGGCTTCGTCGTACGGGGAAGGGCGGCCAAGGCGTCGACGGCCCAGCTGCTCAAGCGGCTCGGCCACCCGGAGGTCGATCCCGGACGGCTGGTCGGCGACCTGTCGGCGGCGCAGCAGCAGATCGTCTCCATGGCGCGGGCGCTCTCGCACGACGTACGGCTGATCGTGATGGACGAGCCGTCCGCCGCGCTCGACCCCGACGAGGTCGACAACCTCTTCCGCATCGTCGCCGACCTCACCGCCGAGGGCGTCGCCGTCGTCTACATCTCGCACCGCCTGGAGGAGATCCGCCGCATCGGCGACCGGGTCACCGTCCTCAAGGACGGCCGGGCCGTCGCCGGCGGACTGCCCGCCGAGTCGACGCCGACCAGCGAGGTGGTGGCGCTGATGACGGGCCGCAACGTCGCGTACGTCTTCCCGGAGCGGCCGGCCGGTCCCCCGGCGGCCGAGCCCGTCCTGAGCGTCAAGGGGCTGGCCCGGCAGGGGGAGTTCGAGCCGCTCGACCTGGAGGTCCGCCCCGGCGAGATCGTCGGTCTCGCCGGACTCGTCGGCTCCGGCCGCTCCGAGATCCTGGAGACCGTCTACGGCGCCCGCAAGCCCAGCGCCGGACAGGTCCTCGTCGACGGACGCCCGCTCAGGCCGGGCAGCGTGCGCGCCGCGGTGCGCGCCGGCCTCGGACTCGCCCCCGAGGAACGCAAGGCGCAGGCCCTGCTGATGCTGGAGTCCGTCACCCGCAACGTGTCCGTCTCCGCCATGTCCCGCTTCTCGCGCGGCGGCTGGATGGACCAGGGCGCCGAACTCTCCGCCGCCCGCGCGGCCACCCGCGAGCTGTCCCTGCGGCCCGACAACCCGTCGGTGCCGGTGCGGACCCTGTCCGGCGGCAACCAGCAGAAGGCGGTCCTCGCCCGCTGGCTGCTGCGCGGCTGCCGGGTGCTGCTGCTCGACGAACCCACCCGCGGCGTCGACGTGGGCGCCCGCGCCGAGCTGTACGCCGTCATCCGGCGCCTCGCCGACGAGGGCCTCGCCGTCCTGCTGGTCTCCAGCGAGGTGCCCGAGGTACTGGGCCTCGCCGACCGCGTCCTGGTGCTGCGGGAGGGGAGCGTCGTGCACGAGGCCCCCGCCCGCGAACTCGACGAACACCGCGTACTCGACCTCGTGATGGAAGGAAGCCCGGCGTCATGACGCAGCACGTGTCCCCGCCGCGGGACGGCACCGGCAAGGCGGCACCGGTGGACGGGCCGCCGCCCGCCTGGCGGACCCTGACGGCCCGCGCCGACGTCCGCACCCTCTCCCTGCTCGGCGTGCTCGCCGTACTGGTCCTCATCGGCGGCATCACCCAGCCCGACGCGTTCCTCGACACCCGCAACCTCCAGCTGGTGCTCACCCAGGCGTCCGTCATCGGCGTCGTCACCGTCGGCGTGACCTTCGTGATCATGTCCGGGGGCATCGACCTGTCGGTGGGCGCCATCGTGGCCCTGTCCTCGGTCTGGGCGACCACCGTCGCCACCCAGGAGTACGGGTTCCTCGGCATCCTGTTCACCGCGGTCGTCGTGGGTGTGGGCTGCGGCCTGGTCAACGGCGTGCTCATCGCGTACGGCGCGATGGTCCCGTTCATCGCCACCCTCGCCATGCTGGCCTCGGCCCGCGGCCTGGCGCTGCAGATCACCGACGGACAGACCCAGGTCGTCACGGTCTCCAGCGTGCTGGACCTCGGCGAGCGCGACTCCTACGTGCTGGGCATCCCGCCGCTGGTGCTGGTCTTCGCGGCCGTCACCGTCATCGGCTGGCTGGTGCTCAACCGCACCACCTTCGGCCGCCGCACCGTCGCCGTCGGCGGCAACCCCGAGGCCGCCCGGCTGGCCGGCATCGACGTCCGCCGCCAGCGCCTCTACCTCTACCTGCTGTCCGGCCTGTGCTGCGGCATCGCCGCCTTCCTCCTGATCGTCCTGGCCGGCTCCGGCCAGAACACCAACGGCAACCTCTACGAACTCGACGCCATCGCCGCCGCGATCATCGGCGGCACGCTCCTGAGCGGCGGGCGCGGCACCATCGTCGGCTCCGTGCTCGGCGTCCTGATCTTCACCACGATCACCAACATCTTCGCCCTGAACAACCTGCAGAGCGACGTCCAGCAGATCGCCAAGGGCGCGATCATCGTCGCCGCCGTGCTGGTCCAGCGCCGTACCGCAAGCACGCATTGAGGAAAGGGTTCACCGTCATGACGAAGCTCACGAGTCGCAGAGGGATGCTCTTCGGGGCCGCCGCCGTGTCCGCCGGTGCCGTCCTCGCCGGGTGCACCAGCAACGACCCCGACAGCGGCGACGACAAGGCCGCGGACACCCAGCCGGCGGCCGACGACAAGCCGGGCAAGCAGGTCACCATCGGCTACGCCGGACCCCAGGCCGACCACGGCTGGCTCAACGCCATCAACGACAACGCCAAGAAGCGCGCGGAGAAGTACTCGGACGTCACCCTCGAGGTCACCGAGGGCTCCAACGACACCGCGCAGCAGATCGGCCAGATCGAGACCCTCATCAACAAGAAGGTCGACGTCCTGGTGATCCTGCCGGCCGACGGCAAGGCGCTCACCCAGGTCGGGCTGAAGGCGATGAACGCCGGCATACCGGTGGTCAACCTCGACCGGGTCTTCAACTCCCCGCAGGCATACCGCTGCTGGGTCGGCGGTGACAACTACCGGATGGGCCTCAACGCCGGGCACTACATCGGCGAGCGGCTCAAGGACAAGTCCGGCGCCCGCGTCATCGAGCTGTCGGGACCGGACAACCTGGAGCTGACGCAGGAGCGCACCAAGGGCTTCGACGACGCCCTGAAGAACTACTCGAACATCAAGAAGGTGGCCCGCCAGGCCGCCGACTTCACGGTCGAGTCGGGCCAGTCCAAGATGGCCCAGCTGCTCCAGGCCCAGTCGCAGTTCGACGCCCTGTGGAACCACGACGACGACCAGGGCGTGGGCGCGCTGCGCGCCATCGAGCAGGCCGGACGCGACGACTTCGTGATGGTCGGCGGCGCGGGCGCGCTCTCCGCCTTCCAGGCCATCAAGGCCGACAGCGGCGTCCTCAAGGCCACGGTCCTCTACCCGCCGACCATGGCCGCCTCCGCGATCGACCTGGCCCGCGCCCTCGGCCAGGGCAAGGGCGTCGGCGGTCTCGCCGAGTACGAGATCCCGTCCTCGGTGACCTGCTACTCGGCCGTCGTCGACAAGGACAACGTCGACCAGTACATGTCCACCGGCTTCAAGTGACGGGCACCGCGCCGGCCCCGGCCTGACCAGCCGGGCCGGGGCGGGGCCCACCCCCACCGCGCCACCACGACGAGGAGGACATCCGCATGGGACAGCCGCAGCAGCCCCAGGAGGCCGGGGCACCGGCCGCCGGTACGGGGACCGACAGCGGGACCGGTACCGGGCCGACGGGGGCGTCCGCGACCAGACCGCCGCTGCGCGTCGGCATGGTCGGCTACGCCTTCATGGGAGCCGCGCACTCCCAGGGCTGGCGCACCGCAGGCCGGGTCTTCGACCTGCCGCTGAACCCGGTCATGGCCGCGATCTGCGGGCGGGACGCCGACGCCGTCCGCCTGGCGGCCGACCGGCACGGCTGGGAGAGCACCGAGACGGACTGGCGGACACTGATCGAGCGGGACGACATCGACCTCGTCGACGTCTGCACCCCCGGCGACAGCCACGCCGAGATCGCCCTGGCCGCACTCGCCGCCGGAAAGCACGTCCTGTGCGAGAAACCACTGGCCAACACCGTCGAGGAGGCCGAGGCGATGACCCGGGCCGCCGAGGAGGCGGCGGCGCGCGGCCGGATCGCGATGGTCGGGTTCAACTACCGCCGGGTACCGGCCACCGCGCTGGCCCGGCGAATGGTCGCCGAGGGCCGGATCGGGCGGCTGCGGCACGTGCGGGTCACGTACCTCCAGGACTGGCTGGTGGACCCGGAGGCGCCGCTCACCTGGCGGCTGCGCAAGGAACTGGCCGGCTCGGGCGCGCTCGGCGACCTCGGCGCCCACATCGTCGACCTCGCCCAGTACCTCACGGGGGAGCGGATCGCGGGCGTCTCCGCCCTCACCGAGACCTTCGTACGGGAGCGCCCGCTGCCCGCCGGCGCCTCCCGGGGCCTGTCCGCGGGCTCGGCGGACGGGGTGACGGGCCAGGTGACCGTCGACGACGCCGCCGTGTTCACCGGCCGCCTCGCCTCCGGCGCCCTGGTCTCCTTCGAGGCCACCCGCTACGCCACCGGCCGCAAGAACGCCCTGCGCATCGAGGTCAACGGCGAGCGCGGCTCCCTCGCCTTCGACCTGGAGCGGCTCAACGAGCTGGAGTACCACGACGGCACCGGGCCCGGGGAGCACGCCGGGTTCCGCCGGATCCTCGTCACCGAACCCGAGCACCCCTACCTGGACGCCTGGTGGCCGCCGGGCCACGGGCTCGGCTACGAGCACACCTTCGTGCACCAGGCGCGCGACCTCGTCCACGCCGTCGCCGAGGGCCGCGGGCCCGAACCCTCCTTCGCCGACGGGCTGCAGGTGCAGCGCGTGCTCGCGGCGGTGGAGGAGAGCGCCGAGAAGAACTCCGTCTACACCCCGATCGCCCCCTGAGGAGGCTGGCAGCGACATGCCGCGCAACTTCACGCTCTTCACCGGTCAGTGGGCGGACCTCCCCCTGGAGGAGGTCTGCCGCCGTGCCCGCGACTTCGGCTACGACGGCCTGGAACTCGCCTGCTGGGGCGACCACTTCGAGGTCGACAAGGCCCTCGCGGACCCGTCCTACGTCGAGTCCCGCCACCAGCTGCTCGACAAGTACGGCCTCAAGTGCTGGGCGATCTCCAACCACCTGGTCGGCCAGGCGGTCTGCGACGCCATCATCGACGAGCGCCACGAGGCCATCCTGCCCGCCCGCATCTGGGGCGACGGCGAGGCCGAAGGCGTGCGGCAGCGGGCCGCGGCCGAGATCAAGGACACCGCACGGGCCGCCGCCAAGTTCGGCGTCGACACCGTCATCGGCTTCACCGGCTCCGCGATCTGGCACCTGGTCGCGATGTTCCCGCCCGCGCCCGAGTCCATGATCGAGCGCGGCTACGAGGACTTCGCCGAGCGCTGGAACCCGATCCTCGACGTCTTCGACGCCGAGGGCGTGCGCTTCGCCCACGAGGTCCACCCGAGCGAGATCGCCTACGACTACTGGACCACCCACCGCGCCCTGGAGGCGGTCGGCCACCGGGCCGCCTTCGGGCTGAACTTCGACCCCTCGCACTTCGTCTGGCAGGACCTCGACCCGGTCGGCTTCCTGTGGGACTTCCGCGACCGGATCTACCACGTCGACTGCAAGGAGGCCCGCAAGCGGCTCGACGGCCGCAACGGGCGGCTCGGCTCCCACCTGCCCTGGGGCGACCCGCGGCGCGGCTGGGACTTCGTGTCGGCCGGGCACGGCGACGTCCCCTGGGAGGACGTCTTCCGGATGCTGCGCTCCATCGACTACCAGGGGCCCGTCTCCGTCGAGTGGGAGGACGCCGGCATGGACCGGCTGCAGGGCGCCCCCGAGGCCCTCACCCGTCTCAAGGCCTTCGACTTCGAGCCGCCCACCGCCTCCTTCGACGCCGCGTTCAACAGCTGAGCCGCGCGCCCGGCGCGGGCCGGGAACGGGGACCGGAGTTCTCGCCGGTCCCCGGTCAGGCCTGCCCGAATCCCCCTTTGTCCTGAGTTGGGAAAAAGTTGAACGAGTCCCGGCCCAAGGGGTGTTCGGCCAGGAAGAACGCGGTTACCGTCCCTGAAGTGTTCAGGACATCCACCTCTCCGGGGTGACGGCGCACCCCGGCGCCCGCACCGCACGTCTTCGCACCGTTCCGTACGGCCCACCCCCGTTCCCGGAGGGACTTCGTGCACAGAACCAGACTCAAAGGCACCAGGACCAGGCTCAAAGTCACCAGGACCACGAGGCGTCCCGGACTGCGCACCGCGCTCGCCCTGTTCACCGGCCTCATGCTGACCGTGGGCGCCCCGGCCACCGTCGCCGGCGCCCACCCAGGGCACCCGGAGCACGACGACCCGGTGGCCGCCGAGGGACAGTTCCAGCAGGTACCGCTCGCCAAGGGCGAGGCCGAGACGGGCGAGCCGATGTCGCTCGCCGTACTCCCGGACCGCAGCGTCCTGCACACCGCGCGCGACGGCACACTGCGCCTCACCGACCAGGGCGGCGTCACCAAGGTCGCCGGCCAGATCCCCGTCTACAGCCACGACGAGGAGGGCCTGCAGGGCGTCGGCGTCGACCCGGACTTCGAGAACAACCGGGCGATCTACCTCTACTACGCCCCGCCGCTCGACACCCCCGCCGGCGACGCCCCGGAGAACGGCACCGCCGAGGACTTCGCGCCCTTCGACGGCGTCAACCGACTCTCCCGCTTCGTCCTCAAGGACGACGGCTCGCTGGACACGGCCAGCGAGAAGAAGGTCCTGGACGTCGCGGCCTCCCGCGGCACCTGCTGCCACGTCGGCGGCGACATCGCCTTCGACGCCGAGGGCAACCTCTACCTGTCGACCGGCGACGACTCCAACCCGTTCTCCTCCGACGGCTTCACGCCCATCGACGAGCGCCCGGACCGCAACCCGGCCTTCGACGCGCGCCGCAGCGCCGGCAACACCAACGACCTGCGCGGCAAGCTCCTGCGGATCAAGGTCGCCGAGGACGGCTCGTACACCGTCCCCGAGGGCAACCTCTTCGAGCCCGGCACGGAGAAGACCCGCCCCGAGATCTACGCGATGGGCTTCCGCAACCCGTTCCGCATCAGCGTCGACCAGAAGACCGGTACCGTCTACGTCGGCGACTACGGCCCCGACGCCGGCGCCGCCGATCCGAACCGCGGCCCGGCCGGACAGGTCGAGTTCGCCAAGGTGACGGAGGCCGCCAACTTCGGCTGGCCGTTCTGCACCGGCGCCAACGACCCGTACGTCGACTACGACTTCGCCACCGGCACCTCCGGCGACACGTTCGACTGCGCCGCGCCGAAGAACACCTCGCCGCACAACACCGGCCTCACCGACCTGCCGCCCGCGCAGGCCGCGTGGATCCCGTACGACGACGACTCCGTGCCCGAGTTCGGCAGCGGCTCCGAGTCCCCGATGGGCGGCCCGGTCTACCGCTACGACCCCGACCTCGACTCCAGCGTCAAGTTCCCCGAGGAGTACGACGGCGACTTCTTCGCCGGCGAGTTCGGCCGCCAGTGGATCAAGCGGATCGAGCAGAACGGCGACGGCACGGTGGCCTCGATCAACGACTTCCCGTGGACCGGCACCCAGATCATGGACATGGAGTTCGGCCCCGACGGCGCGCTCTACGTTCTCGACTACGGCCTCTCCTGGTTCCAGGGCGACGAGAACTCCGGCCTGTACCGGATCGAGAACGCCGCGGACGGCTTCACGCCGATCGTCGAGGCGAGCGCCGACAAGACCTCCGGCGCGGCCGGTCTGAAGGTCAAGTTCACCGCCACCGCCGAGGACGCCGACTCCCCGGACCTCACCTACGCCTGGGACTTCGGCGACGGCACCAAGGGCGAGGGACTCACCCCGACCCACAAGTACAAGAAGGTCGGCACCTACACCGCGACCTTCACCGCCACCGACCCCGAGGGCAACACCGGCAACGCCAGCGTCCGCGTCGTGGTCGGCAACACCGCGCCCACCGTGAAGATCGACGTCCCGGGCAACGGCACCCTGGCCGCCTTCGGTGAACCCGTCCCCTTCAAGGTGACCGTCACCGACCCCGAGGAGACGATCGACTGCTCCAAGGTCAAGGTCGCCTACAGCCTCGGCCACGACAACCACGCCCACGAGCTGACCAGCGAGACGGGCTGCGAGGGCACCCTCAACCCGCCGCCGGGCGACGGCGGCCACGACCCCAACGCCAACATCTACGGCGTCGTCGGCGCGAGCTACACCGACGGCGGGGCGAACGGCCAGGAGGCCCTGACCGGCACCGCGCGCACCGTGCTCCAGCCGCTGCACCGCCAGGCCGAGCACTTCACCACCCAGCAGGGCGTGTCGGCCGTCGACAAGACCGGTGCCAACGGCGGCAAGACCGTCGGCGACATCCACGACGGCGACTGGATCTCCTTCAGCCCCTACAAGTTCGACGGGCAGAAGAAGCTGACCGTCCGGGCCTCCTCCGGCGGCTCCGGCGGCTACATCGAGGTCCGCACGGGCTCGCCCGACGGCACGCTGCACGGCTCGGCGTACATCCCGCCCACCGGCGGCTGGGAGACCTTCCAGGACGTGGACGTGCCGCTGCGGGCGCTCCCCAAGAAGACCACCGACCTGTACCTGGTCTTCAAGGGCGGCGAGGGCGCGCTGTACGACGTGGACGACTTCGAGTTCTCCACGGAGCCCTTCAAGGCCGGCAAGAAGGTCCTCGTCTTCTCCAAGACGGCCGGCTTCCGCCACGACTCCATCCCGGAGGGCATCGCCGCGCTGAAGGAGCTGGGCACCCCGGCCGGCATCCAGGTCACCGCGACCGAGGAGGCGGGGCAGTTCACCACCAACAACCTCGCCAAGTACGACGCGGTCGCCTTCCTGTCCACCACCGGTGACGTGCTCAACGCCGACCAGCAGACGGCGTTCGAGAACTACATCAAGAACGGCGGCGGCTACATGGGCATCCACGCCGCCGCCGACACCGAGTACGACTGGGAGTTCTACGGCGGCCTCGTCGGCGCCTACTTCCACTCGCACCCGGCGATCCAGCAGGCCACCGTCCGCGTCGAGGACCACGACCACCCGGCCACCGCGCACCTGGACGACGCCTGGGAGCGCACCGACGAGCTGTACAACTACCGCACCAACCCGCGCGAGCAGGCCAAGGTCCTCGCCACCCTCGACGAGACGACCTACGAGGGCGGCACCATGAAGGGCGACCACCCGATCGCCTGGTGCCAGAGCTACGGCGGCGGCCGCTCCTTCTACACCGGCCTCGGCCACACCAAGGAGTCCTACGCGGACGAGTCCTTCCGGGGCCACCTGCTCGGCGGCATGCAGTACGCCACCGGCCAGGTCAAGGCCGACTGCAAGCCGGCCAAGGGCTACCGGGACATCTTCAACGGCCAGACCCTGGAGGGCTGGAAGCAGGCCGGTCCCGGCACGTTCAACGTGAAGGACGGCACCCTGGAGACCGAGGGCGGCATGGGCCTGCTCTGGTACCAGGCCAAGGAGCTGAAGTCGTACTCCCTCAAGCTCGACTGGAAGATGCAGGGCGACGACAACTCCGGCGTCTTCGTGGGCTTCCCGGCCTCCGAGGACCCCTGGTCCGCCGTGGACAAGGGCTACGAGATCCAGATCGACGCCACGGACGAGCCGGACCGCACGACGGGTTCGATCTACACGTTCAAGGCGGCGAACACCAAGGCCCGTGACCAGGTTCTGCGGCCGCCCGGCCAGTGGAACTCCTACGAGATCAAGGTCCGCGGCGAACGCCTCCAGGTGTTCCTCAACGGAGTCAAGATCAACGACTTCACCAACAAGGACCCCGAGCGGAGCCTGACCGACGGCTACATCGGCCTGCAGAACCACGGCGCCGACGACCAGGTCTCCTTCCGCAACATCCAGCTCAAGGAACTGCCCTCCTAGGGCGACCACCTGCCCCGGCGGGCGTCCCTCGCGGGACCTCCCCCTCCGGGGCGACCGAACGGCGGCGGGCGGAGGACGCCGGACCTCCGCCCGCCGTCCCGCCGGGCCCAGCGCGCCCGGCAGCACACCACTTCCGGCGCTCGCACCAGGTTCGCGTACGACAAGGAGGCTGCCCATGTCCGCCGAACCGTCCCAGCCCACCCCCTCCACCGCCCCGCGCTTCGGCGTCTGGTTCATCGGGGCGCGCGGATCCGTCGCCACCACGGCCGTCGCCGGCTGCGCCGCCGTCGCCGCCGGGCTCCACCCGCCGACCGGCATGGTCACCGAGACCGAGCCCTTCGCCGCGAGCGGACTGCCCTCGCTGTCGTCGCTCGTCTTCGGCGGCCACGACACCGTCGACTGCCCGCTGCCCAAACGCGCCGAACACCTCGCCGCGGGCGGCGTACTGCCGCACGGTCTGCCGTCCGCCGTCCACGCCGAACTCGTCGCCGCCGACCAGGAGATCAGGCCGGGCGGCCCCCTGCCGGGGGACACGGGCCGGGGCCCCGACGGCGAGCCGGGCCGGGGCGAGGCGGACCTGATCGACGTGTTCGCCGCCGACATCCGCGACTTCGTCGCCCGCCGGGGACTCGCGGGCGCCGTCGTGGTCAACGTCGCCTCCACCGAGCCGGCCCCCGCCGGCGACGCGCTGCCGCCCAGCTCCCTCTACGCCGCCGCCGCCCTGCGGGCCGGCTGCCCCTACGTCAACTTCACGCCCTCCACGGGCCTGCACCACCCCGCGCTGGCCCCGCTCGCCGAGGCGTCCGGCCTGCCGTACGCCGGCCGCGACGGCAAGACCGGGCAGACCCTGCTGCGGTCCGTGCTCGGCCCGATGTTCCTCCAGCGGGCGCTCGCCGTACGCGCCTGGTCCGGCACCAACCTCCTGGGCGGCGGGGACGGCGCCGCCCTCGCCGACCCGGCCGCCGCCGCCGCGAAGAACGCCGGCAAGGAACGCGTCCTCACCGACACCCTCGGCGGCACGGTCGAGGGCGAGACCCACATCGACGACGTACCGGCCCTCGGCGACTGGAAGACGGCCTGGGACCACATCGCCTTCGACGGCTTCCTCGGCGCCCGGATGGTCCTCCAGACCACCTGGCAGGGCTGCGACTCGGCGCTGGCCGCTCCGCTCGTCCTCGACCTGGCCCGCCTGACCGCCCGCGCCCGGGAGAAGGGCATCTCCGGCCCGCTGGGCGAGCTGGGCTTCTACTTCAAGGACCCGGTCGGCGCCGGGCCCTCGTCCCTGGCCGAGCAGTACACGGAGCTGACACGCTTCGCCGCCCGGCTGGGGGACGACGGGGACGGCACTGCCCCCGCCGCCGACGGCGGCGGCGCGCACGGGAGCGGGAGCGGGGGCGTCAACGGGCTCGGGGGCGGTGCGGGCGACCGTCCGGGTGACCGCGCCCACGAGCCCGGGGACCGGCGATGAGCCGCACCGCCGCCGCGGCACGGGCCGCCTCCTCGCGGGCCGGCGCGACCGGCGAGCAGGACGCCGCCCCCCAGTCGGCGCCTCCCTCCGCTCCCGCCGCGCCCCGCCCGCCCGGCCCCCGCACCGCCCGCGCGGGCGCCTGGGCCGAACTGCTGCGCCTGCCGGCCCTGTTCACCGTCCCCGGCGACGCCCTGGCCGGCGCGGCGGCGGCCGGTGCGCGCCCCGGCCCCCGCGCCCTCCTCGCCATCGGCTCCTCCCTGTGCCTGTACGAGGCCGGCATGGCCCTCAACGACTGGGCGGACCGCGCCGAGGACGCGGTGGAACGCCCGCACCGCCCCCTGCCGTCCGGCCGCATCCGCCCCGCCGCCGCCCTCACCGCCGCCGGCGTGCTCACCGGCGCGGGCCTGGCACTGGCCGCCGGCGCGGGGCGCCCCGCCCTCGCGGTCGCCACGCCGCTGGCGGTCACCGTCTGGGCCTACGACCTCGCCCTGAAGCACACGCCCGCCGGTCCCGCCGCCATGGCCGCCGCCCGCGGACTCGACCTCCTCCTGGGCGCGGCCGCCACCGGCGGCGGCACCCGGGCCGCGCTGCCCTCGGCGGCGCTGCTGGGCAGCCACACCCTCGCGGTGACGGCCGTCTCCCGCCGGGAGACCACCGGCGGTTCGGTCCTGGCCCCGCTGGCGGCCCTCGCGACGACGGGGGCGCTGACCGGTTACGTCGCCCGCCGCCGGACCCGACTCCCGGCAGGCCGGCGGGCAGCAGCCGCCCCCGGCCTGCCGGGTCCCACCGGCGTTCTCACGGCGGCGCTGGGTGCCGCGTACGCCGCCACGGCGGCCCGCCCCTACTTCCACGCCGCGCTCAACCCGTCACCCCCGCTCACCCAGCGCGCCGTGGGCGGCGGCATCCGGGCCACGATCCCGCTCCAGGCCGCCCTCGCCGCCCGCTCCGGCGCGAGTGCGACGGCCCTCCTGACCGCCGCCCTCGCCCCGGCGGGCCGCCTGTTCGCACGACGGGCCGCGATGAGGAAGGTGAGCATCACATGAGCCGCACCCCCGACCGCACGCCGGGCGAGCACGCCTCCGCGACCCCGGGCCCGCCACCCAGTTCCGACCCCCACGCGTACGGGCCCGCAGCCACCGGCCCGTCGTGGCCCCCGGACGAGAGGCCGTCCCGGCCGAGCGGCGCGAACCCGGCGCCGCTCTCCGGCAGCCGGACCGCGCCCTCCAGCGCGGCCCCGGGGGCGCAGGGGGCTCCGTCCCCGGGCCCGGTGCCGCACCGCGACGGCACCCCGCCCGGGACCGCTCCCCGGAGCCCGCGCGCGCACCCCGGCCGAGGCACCGCCCCCCGGCGCCTGCCGCCGGGCCCCGGCGGCGCCGGCCCGGCCCCGATCCGCTTCGGCTACGGCACCAACGGTCTCGCCGACCTCCGGCTCGACGACGCCCTCGGTCTCCTCGCCGACCTGGGCTACGACGGGGTCGGCCTGACCCTCGACCACATGCACCTCGACCCCCTCGCCGACGACCTGGCCGCCCGCACCCGCCACGTCGCCCGGCGGCTGGACACCCTCGGACTCGGCGTCACCGTCGAGACCGGCGCCCGCTACGTGCTCGACCCGCGCCGCAAACACGGCCCCTCCCTGCTCGACCCGGACCCCGGCGACCGCGACCGCCGCGCCGACCTCCTGGTCCGCGCCGTGCGCGTCGCCGCCGACCTCGGAGCGCACGCCGTGCACTGCTTCAGCGGCATCACCCCGCAGGGCACGGACGAGGACACGGCGTGGAAGCGGCTGGCCGAGACCCTGGCGCCCGTGCTCGACGCCGCCGCCACCGAGGGCGTCCCCCTCGCCGTGGAGCCCGAACCGGGCCACCTCCTGTCCACCCTCGCCGACTTCCACACCCTGCGCCGAGCCCTCGGCGACCCCGAGCACCTCGGCCTCACCCTGGACATCGGCCACTGCCAGTGCCTCGAACCGCTCCCTCCCGCCGAGTGCGTACGCGCCGCCGCGCCCTGGCTGCGGCACGTCCAGATCGAGGACATGCGCCGCGGCGTCCACGAACACCTCCCCTTCGGTGACGGCGAGATCGACTTCCCGCCCGTACTGGAGGCCCTCGCCGCCACCGGCTACCAGGGCCTGACCGTCGTCGAACTGCCCCGCCACTCCCACGCCGGGCCGCAGTTCGCCGCGCACTCCCTCCCGTTCCTCCACCGGGCCGCGGCGGCGGCCCTCCCCGCCGACCGCCCGGGCGAGCCCTCCGCCACCCACTGAAGGGAGCCATCCATGACGCAGCCACCCGCCGCCCACGCCACCCCCACCCAGGACGCGGACGGCACCCCCGCCGGACCGGAACCCGAGGGCACCACCCCCGCCCGGGTCCCGCCCGCCGACCTGCGTTCCCTCCTCGCCGCCCGGCTCGACCCGGCCGCCCGCGCCTGGCTGGACCGGGCCCTGGACGAGGCCGCCGCCCACCCCGGCACCCACGGCCCCATCTCCGTGTGGGAGCTGCGCCTCGCCGAGGCCGGCCGCCGCTGCGGGCCCGCCCACGCCGACGCCGCCCGCGTCCTCGTCCTGCACGCCGCCCGTGCCGACGAGGAGGCCCTGAGCCGGGTCTACTCCCAGGGCACCGCCGACGAACGCCGCGCCGTCCTGCACGCACTGGCCCACCTCGTGCCGGGACCGGACGCCCTGCCGCTCGTCGAGGACGCGCTGCGCACCAACGACACCCGGCTCGTCGCCGCCGCCCTCGGCCCGTACGCCGCCCGGCACCTCGACGCCCACCAGTGGCGGCACGCCGTCCTCAAGTGCCTGTTCACCGGTGTCCCCGTCGACAGCGTGGCGGACCTCGCCCGCCGGGCCCACGCGGACGACGAACTCGCCCGCATGCTCGCCGACTACGCCGCCGAACGCACCGCCGCGGGCCGCACCGTCCCCGAGGACCTGCACCGCGTCCTGGCCCTGACCGAGCCGACGCCCTCCGCGCCCGGCACCGCCGGCCCCCACGGCAAGGAGTCCTGATGCGCATCTTCGACCCCCACATCCACATGACCTCCCGGACCACCGACGACTACGAGGCCATGTACGCGGCCGGCGTCCGCGCCCTCGTCGAACCCTCCTTCTGGCTGGGCCAGCCCCGCACCTCGCCCGCCTCCTTCCGCGACTACTTCGACGCCCTGCTCGGCTGGGAGCCCTTCCGCGCCGCCCAGTACGGCATCGCCCACCACTGCACGATCGCCCTCAACCCCAAGGAGGCGAACGACCCCCGCTGCCTGCCCGTCCTCGACGAACTGCCCCGCTATCTCGTCAAGGACCGGGTGGTGGCGGTCGGCGAGATCGGCTACGACTCGATGACGCCCGCCGAGGACACCGCCCTGGCCACCCAGCTCCAGCTCGCCGCCGACCACGGCCTGCCCGCCCTCGTGCACACCCCGCACCGCGACAAGCTCGCCGGCCTGCGCCGCACCCTCGACGTCGTCCGGGAGTCCGCGCTGCCCACCGACCGGGTGCTGGTCGACCACCTCAACGAGACCACCGTCAAGGACGCGAAGGACAGCGGGGCGTGGCTCGGCTTCTCCGTCTATCCGGACACCAAGATGGACGAGGTCCGGATGGTCGCCCTGCTGCGCGAGTACGGCCCGGAGCGGGTGCTGGTGAACTCCGCCGCCGACTGGGGCAGAAGCGACCCGCTCAAGACGCGCAAGGTCGGCGACCTGATGCTCGCCGAGGGCTTCACCGAGGACGACGTGGACCGGGTGCTGTGGCGCAACCCCGTCGACTTCTACGGGCTCAGCGGGCGCCTGGAACTCGACGTGGCCTCGGGCGACGCCACCCACGAGGGCAACTCCATCCTGCGCGGCGGGGAGTGAGCGATGCGCTTCCGGCACCCCGACGGCTCCACCGTCCACCTCGCCTACTGCACCAACGTCCACCCCGCCGAAACCCTCGACGGCGTCCTCGCCCAGCTCCGCGACCACTGCGAGCCGGTGCGCAGGCGCCTGGGCCGCGACCGGCTCGGCATCGGGCTGTGGCTGGCCCGCGACGCCGCCCACGCCCTGGTCACCGACCCCGCGGCCCTGCGCGGCCTGCGCACCGAACTCGACCGGCGCGGCCTGGAGGTCGTCACCCTCAACGGCTTCCCCTACGAGGGGTTCGGCGCCGAAGAGGTCAAGTACCGCGTCTACAAGCCGGACTGGTCCGACCCCGAGCGCCTCGAACACACCACCGCCCTGGCCCGGCTGCTGGCCGGCCTGCTGCCCGACGACGTCACGGACGGCACCATCTCCACCCTGCCGCTCGCCTGGCGCACCGCCTACGACGAGACCCGCGCCGACAAGGCCCGCGCCGCGCTGGTCACCCTCGCCGAACGCCTCGACGCCCTGCACGAGCTGACCGGCCGCTCCATCCGCATCGGCCTGGAACCCGAACCCGGCTGCGTTGTCGAGACCACCCACGACGCCATCGCCCCGCTGACCGCGATCGGCCACGACCGCGTCGGCATCTGCGTCGACACCTGCCACCTCGCCACCTCCTTCGAAGACCCGCACACCGCTCTGGACGCCCTCACGGCCGCCCGCGTACCCGTCGTCAAGTCCCAGCTATCCGCCGCCCTGCACGCCGAGCAGCCCGCCGACCCGGCGGTCCGCGAGGCACTCGGCGCCTTCGCCGAACCGCGCTTCCTGCACCAGACCCGCACCACCACCCCGTCCGGCGGCCGGCAGGGCACCGACGACCTCGACGAGGCCCTCGCGGACGGCGGCCCGCTGCCGGACACCGCGCCCTGGCGCTCGCACTTCCACGTCCCGCTGCACGCGGCCCCCGCCGCGCCCCTCACCTCCACCCTCCCCGTGCTCAAGACCGTGCTGACCCGGCTGGTCGGTGGCCCGCACCCCCTCACCCGCCATCTCGAGGTCGAGACCTACACCTGGCAGGCCCTCCCGCCCGAGCTGCGGCCCCGCGCCCGCGGCCAGCTCACCGACGGCATCGCCGCCGAGCTCACCCTCGCCCGCGACCTGTTGACGGACCTCGGACTGAAGGAACTGCCATGACCCACCCCGTCCCCTCCGACGGACCCGCCCCTTCCGACGGACCGGCCCCCACCCCCCTCCTCGTCCTCGACGTCGTCGGCCTCACCCCCCGTCTCCTCGACCACATGCCGAGCCTCAAGCAGCTAGGCCAGTCCGGCTCCCGCGCGCCGCTCGGCACCGTGCTGCCCGCCGTCACCTGCGCCGCCCAGTCCACGTTCCTGACCGGCACCATGCCCGCCGAACACGGCATCGTCGGCAACGGCTGGTACTTCCGCGAACTCGGCGACGTCCTGCTGTGGCGCCAGCACAACGGACTCGTCGCCGGCGACAAGCTCTGGGACGCCGCCCGCCGCGCCCACCCCGGCTACACCGTCGCCAACATCTGCTGGTGGTACGCCATGGGCGCCGACACCGACATCACCGTCACCCCCCGTCCCGTCTACTACGCCGACGGCCGCAAGGAACCCGACTGCTACACCAGGCCCCCGGCCCTGCACGACGAACTCACCGACAGACTCGGCACCTTCCCCCTCTTCCACTTCTGGGGACCCGGCGCCGACCTGGTCTCCAGCCAGTGGATCATCGACGCCACCCGGCACATCATGGCCACCCGCCACCCCGACCTGACCCTGTGCTACCTCCCTCACCTCGACTACGACCTGCAGCGCTTCGGCCCCGACGACCCGCGCTCCCTCAAGGCCGCCGCCGACCTGGACGCCGCCCTCGCCCCGCTGCTCGACGACGCCCGCGCCGAGGGCCGCACCGTCGTCGCGCTCTCCGAGTACGGCATCACGCCCGTCAGCAGGCCCGTGGACATCAACCGCGCCCTGCGCCGCGCCGGACTGCTCGAGGTGCACACCCAGGACGGCATGGAGTACCTGGACCCGATGGCCTCCCGCGCCTTCGCGGTCGCCGATCACCAGATCGCCCACGTGTACGTCCGCCGCCCCGAGGACCTCGACGCGACCCGAGCCGCCCTGGAGGGGCTGCCCGGCATCGCCGAACTCCTCGACGACGAGGGCAAGAAGGCCCAGCACCTCGACCACCCGCGGGCCGGCGAACTCGTCGCCGTGGCCGAGCCGGACGCCTGGTTCACGTACTACTACTGGCTCGACGACGACCGCGCGCCCGACTTCGCGCAGCTCGTCGAGATCCACCGCAAACCCGGCTACGACCCGGTCGAGCTGTTCATGGATCCGCTCGACCCCTACGTCAAGGTCAAGGCGGCCACCGCCCTGGCCCGCAAGAAGCTCGGCATGCGCTACCGCATGGCGGTCGTGCCCCTCGACGCCTCACCTATTCGGGGCAGCCACGGCCGCCTCCCCGCGAGTGACGACGACGGTCCGCTCCTCATCTGCTCCACCCCCCGCGCTGTCGGCGACCGCGTCGCGGCCACCGATGTGAAACAACTCCTGCTCCGGCTCGCCGGACTCGGCTGACGCACCCGGTGCGACCCATCGGGGCGATTGCCGAATCCGACTACCGAGAGTGAAACACACGGCACTGACAACGGCCGGCCCGAGCCGCATCGGGGCAGGCCACGACCCAGAAGGCAGGCACCCGTGACCCCGTTCACCGACCCCTCGCGCACCGACACCACCCCGGCCGCGTCCGCCGACGGCCCGGGCGAGGGCCTGCGCCGCGCCCTCGGCGTCGGCCGCCGCCGCTTCCTGAGCACCTGCACCGCCGTGGCGGCCGGCGCCGTGGCGGCCCCCGTCTTCGGCGCCTCCCCGGCCCTCGCGCACGACCGGGACAGAGACCACGACCACGGACACGACCACGACCACGGACACGGTCACGGGCGCGGTCAGGTCCTCGTCCCCGCGGACAAGCGCGGCATCATCCTCTACACCGTCCGTGACGCCACCGCCCGCGACCCCCTCGCCTCCGACCTGCCCTCCGGCTTCCGCGAGGTGTTCAAGCAGCTGTCCCGCCACGGCTACCGCCAGGTGGAGTTCGCCGGGTACAACCAGCACGCGAACGCCCCGGGCGGCGCGAGCCTGGAGTCGGTCAAGGGTGCCAGGCTGCTGCGCTCCTGGCTCGACGACTACGGCCTGCGCGCCCAGGGCAACCACGGCTTCATCCCGTCCTCCTGGCCGCTGACGAAGGAGGACGAGGAGACCTTCAAGAAGCACCTGGAGATCGCCAACATCCTCGGCATGGACCACATGGGCACCGGCGGCGACCCCACCAACAGTTCCTACCGCGCCGACTGGGACGTGGCCGCCGACAAGTGGAACGCCCTCGGCGCCATCGCCCACCGCGAGGGCGTCAAGCTCTACACCCACAACCACGACGGCGCCTACGGGTTCCTGCTCGACGGCGGCCCGCTGGACGACCAGGGCCGGCCGACCGCCAGCTCGGGCATCCGGAAGCTGGAGTACTTCCTCAAGGTCACCGACCCGCGCGTCGTCTGGCTGGAGATGGACATCTTCTGGGCGCACGTGGCCCAGTACAAGTTCCACGAGTACACCGCCCACGACGGCTCCACCAGGAAGAACGTCTTCGACCCGGCCGGGCTGGTGGTCCGTCACAACCGCCGCTACCCGCTGTTCCACGCCAAGGACGGCGTCGTCGACACCACCAACGGCCAGGGCTACGACATGGTGCCCTTCGGCACGGGCGTCATCGACTACACGACCTTCTTCTCCAGGGTCGGGCAGCGCAACTACCACAACCCGATGGTCGAGGACGACAACTCCCCGAGCGACACCGACCCCGCGCAGTCGCTGCGCGAGGCCAAGATCAGCTACGACGGCCTGGCGGCCCTGCGCAAGCGCTGCCGCTGACCCCGGACACGGACCGGGCGGCCCGCCCCGCGTACCGCGGGAGGGCCGCCCGGTCCGTGCGAAGGAAGCCGTGCCGGAGGGTCACCCCTCACCCCTCACCATTCACCCCTCGCCCAGCGGCCGGGGGTTGGGGGTGATGCGCTTGTCCTTCGAGCGCCCCGGCGGGTGCAGGAACAGCGCCACGAACCCGGCGAAGATGGAGATGCTGCCGGCCAGGCTGAAGGCGCCGTTGTATCCCCAGACGCCGACGACCACGGACCCCATGCCCGCGCCCAGACCGGAGACGAGCTTGGAGCTGTAGACCATCCCGTAGTTGGTGGCGTTGTTGTTCTCCCCGAAGTAGTCCGCCGTCAGCGCCGCGAACATCGGGAAGATGGCGCCGCCGCCGAACCCGGAGACGGCGGAGAAGAACAGGAACAGCGGCAGATTCCCGATCTCGGCCGACCAGATGATGCCGAACTGGGCGAGGCCCAGGATCGCGCACACGTAGAGCAGGCACTGCTTGCGGCCGTAGAGGTCGGAGAGCCAGCCGATGACGCCGCGCCCGGTGCCGTTGACGATCGCCTTCAACGACATCGCGGCGGCCACGATTCCGGCCGCGAAACCCGCCTCCTCGCCGATGTCGACCTGGAAGGCGATGCCGAAGATGTTCACGCCGGAGGTGCAGGCGAGACAGAACCACATCAGCGCCACCCGGCCGGTCCGCCAGGCCTCCATGGGGGAGTACTGCTTGACCGCCGGCGGGTTCTTCGCCAGCGAACGGCGGGCCCGCGGGTCGTCCGGCGGGTTCAGCGGGTCGACGGAGGCCGGCCACCAGTTCTTCGGCGGGTCCCGGAAGTAGAAGCCGGCGACCGCCACCATCGCGGCGAGGAGGACACCCGCCGAGACCAGCACCCAGCGGAAGTTGGAACCGTCCATGTAGCCGTGGAAGATGAACACGAACGGCACCGAGCCGTAGGCGAAGCCCCCGTTGACGAAGCCGGTCTTCCCGCCCCTGCGCTCCGGGTACCACTTGCCGACCATGTTGACGCAGGTCGCGTACACCATGCCCGCGCCCATGCCGCTGAACACGCCGAAGCCGATGAAGGCGAACACGACGTGCGGCGCGAACGCCAGCGACAGATAGCCCAGCAGCGTGCCGGCCGATCCCAGCATCATCGCCCAGCGCGCCGGCAGTTTGCCCCGTTCCCGCAGCCGACCCGCCGGGAACGCCACCGCGGCCTGGCAGAACACCCACGCGGTCATCATCCAGTAGATGCTGCCGCTCGACCACTGATGGGCCTCGTGGAGCGTGTCCTCGGCGGACGCGAACGCGTACTCGGCGGAGGAGATGCCCATCATGCCGACCCACGGCAGGATCACCATCCACTTGCGCTTGCGCCCCATGATGTCGATGTCGGACTCGCCCACGCGGTAGACGCGTCCGTTCCTGTCGGTCACCTCCCGGAGGCCGGCGACCCGTGTGACATCGGTTGTTGTCATGTCGATTGCACCCCTAGCGTTCGAAAGTTCTGGCCAGCGCCCCCTGTCCAATGCCTTTCGTGCGCGCGCGGGTCCCGGGGCCGGCCGACGCGCACCCGTCCGCCGGCCCCCGCTCCCTCAGCTCATGAACCGCCCCCCAGCAACCCCGCGGCCCGCGCCCACCGGTACTTGGCGCCCAGCACGGCCACCGGCTTCTCGGTCGTGTACGGGTACGCCGCGACCCCGCGCTCGAAGAGGTACTGGCACGCCTCCTCCACCTCCACGTCGCCCGCGAGGGAGGCCACCACGGGCTTCTCGACGCCGCGCGCACGGAACTCGGCCACCACGCGCGCGGTGAGTTCGGCGAACACCATGGGAGGCGTGACGATCGTGTGCCAGTAGCCGAGGACGAGCGCGTGGACGCCCGGGTCCTCCAGGCCGAGCCGGATCGTCGCCTCGTACGTCGACGGCGGCTCGCCCCCGGTGATGTCCACCGGGTTGCCCGCCGCCCCGAACGGCGGGATGAAGGCGCGGAACGCCCTGTCCAGGTCGGGCGGTATCTCCATCAGCGACAGCCCGTTGTCCGTCACCGCGTCGGACAGCAGCACCCCGCTGCCGCCGGCGCCGGTGATGACGACCACGTTGTCGCCCCGGGGAGCCGGCAGCACCGGCAACGCGCGCGCGTACTCCAGCATCTCGTTCAGCCCCGGCGCCCGGATGACACCGGCCTGCCGCAGGACGTCGTCGTACACGGCGTCGTCCCCGGCCAGCGCCCCGGTGTGCGATCCGGCGGCCCTCGCACCCGCCGCCGTACGCCCCGCCTTGAGCACCACGACGGGCTTCCTCGGCACCGTCGCCCGCGCGGCCTCGACGAAGGCGCGGCCGTCCTTGAGGTCCTCCAGGTGCATCGCGACGCACTCGGTGTGCGGGTCCTCGCCGAACCAGGTGAGCAGGTCGTCCTCGTCCAGGTCGGACTTGTTGCCGAGGCCGACGATCGCCGACACGCCGGTCCTCGTCGTCCGCGCGAAGCCCAGCACGGCCATGCCGATGCCGCCCGACTGCGAGGTCAGCGCGACGCCCCCCTTGACGTCGTAGGGCGTGCAGAACGTCGCGCACAGGTCCTGCCAGGTCGAGTAGTAGCCGTAGATGTTGGGGCCGAGCAGCCGGACGCCGTACCGCTCGGCGACCGCCACGACCTCGTCCTGGAGCGCCTGTTCCCCCGTCTCGGCGAAACCGGAGGGGATGAGGACGGCGTTGGGGATCCGTTTGCGCCCCACCTCCTCCAGGGCCGCCGCGACGAACCGCGCGGGGATCGCGAAGACCGCCACGTCCACCTCGCCGGGAACGTCGGTGACGCTCTTGTACGCCTTGCGGCCCAGGATGTCGTCGGCCCTGGGGTTGACCGGGTGTATCTCGCCCGCGAAGCCGCCGTCGACGAGGTTGCGCATCACCGAGTTGCCGATCTTGCCCGGCTCGCCCGACGCGCCGATCACCGCGACCGACGAGGGCTGCATCAGCCGGCGCATGGAGGTGAGGATCTCCGCGCGCGTGTACCGGCGCCGCTCCTTGGGCGTGCCGGTCGCCAGGATCACCCTGATGTCGGCCGCTACCGCGCCCTCGGGCGTGGCGATCACCGGGTTCAGGTCCACCTCGGCGATCTCCGGGAAGTCGGCGACCAGTTCGGACACCCGGCGGATCTGCTCGGCCACCGCCCCCCGGTCCACCCCGGGGCGCCCGCGCACCCCGCGCAGCACCTCGGCCGCCCGGATCGAGTCCAGCATCGACAGTGCCTCGCCGGCGTCCACGGGCGCGAGCCGGAAGGTGACGTCCTTCAGCACCTCGACCAGCACCCCGCCGAGCCCGAACGCCACCACCTTCCCGAACGTCGGATCGGTCACCGCGCCGACGATGACCTCCTGCCCCTCGGGCAGCAGCTCCTGGACCTGTACGCCCTCGATCCGCGCGGCGGCGTCGTACGCGCGCGCGTTGTCGACGATCCGGCGGAACGCCGCCCGCACGTCCGCGGCGCCCGCCACCCCGACGACCACACCGCCGGCGTCGGTCTTGTGCAGGATGTCCGGAGACACGATCTTCATCACCACGGGCCCGCCGAACCGCGCCGCACACGCCACCGCCGCCTCGACGTCCCGCGCCAGTTCCTCGCCCGGTACGGCGATCCCGTAGGCGTCGGCGAGCACCTTGCCCTCCGGCGCGGTCAGCGCGGTGCGCCCCGCGGCCCGTACGGCGTCCAGCAGCCCGCGCACCCGCGCCCGGCGGTCCTCGGCCGTCACGTCAGATCACCCCGTTCGACTTGAGCAGCCGCAGTTCCCCGTCGCCGAGGCCCAGCTCACCGACGTACACCTCTTCGTTGTGCTCACCCAGCAGCGGCGAACTGGTCACCTCGACGGGGGAGTCGGAGAGTTTCAGCGGGCTGCCGACGGTCACGAACTCGCCCCGCTCGGGATGGGGGACGGTGACCACCATCTCGTTGGCGACCAGCGAGTCGTCCTCGATGATCTCCTTCGTGGACAGGATCGGCCCGCACGGCACGTTGTGCGCGTTCAGCCGCTCCAGCACCTCCCACTTGGGCAGCGTCGACGACCACTCCTCGATCAGCTGGAACATCTTGTTCAGCTTCGGCAGCCGTGCCCGCGGTGTCGCCCACTCCGGGTCGTCGGCCAGCTCGGGCCGGCCGATCAGCTCGGTCAGCGGCCGCCAGCCGACCGGCTGGACGATGACGTACACGTAGTCGTTGGGGCCGCCCGGCGCGCACTTGACCGCCCAGCCGGGCTGCCCGCCGCCGGACGCGTTGCCCGACCGGGGGACCTCGTCGCCGAAGTCCTCGTTGGGGTATTCGGCGAGGGGGCCGCGGGCCAGGCGCTGCTGGTCGCGCAGCTTCACCCGGCAGAGGTTGAGCACCGCGTGCTGCATGGCCACGTTCACCCGCTGGCCGCGTCCGGTGTGCTCCCGCTGGTACAGGGCGGCGAGGATCGCCGCCACGACGTGGACGCCCGTGCCCGAGTCCCCGATCTGGGCCCCCGTGGCCAGCGGCGGCCCGTCCTCGAAACCGGTGGTGGACATCGATCCGCCCATGGCCTGCGCGACGACCTCGTACGCCTTGAAGGCGGTGTACGGGCCCTCGCCGAACCCCTTGACGGAGGCGTAGACGATCCGTGGATTGATCTCCTTGACGCGGTCCCAGGTGAAGCCCATCCGGTCCACCGCGCCAGGACCGAAGTTCTCCACCATGACGTCCGAGCGCCGGATCAGCTCGGTGAGGATCTCCTTGCCGCGCTCGGTCTTGGTGTTGAGGGTGATGCTCCGCTTGTTGCAGTTGAGCATCGTGAAGTAGAGGGAGTCGACGTCCGGCAGGTCGCGCAGCTGCCCCCGCGTGATGTCGCCGCTCGGCGCCTCCAGTTTCACGACGTCCGCGCCGAGCCAGGCGAGCAGCTGGGTCGCCGAGGGCCCGGACTGCACGTGCGTCATGTCCAGGACGCGGACGCCCTCAAGAGCCTTCGCTGTCATGGGCCTTCACCTCACTTGTACATCGTCTGGTTCATCGTTCCGGGGGCGTACGCGTCCGGGTCCACCCAGACGTTGATCAGGGAGGGCTTGCCGGACTCGCGGGCCCGGCGCAGCGCGGGGCCGATCTCGGCGGGGTCGCGGACCTCCTCGCCGTGTCCGCCCAGCATCCGGGCGAACCGGTCGTAGGGGACGTCGCCGAGCGTGTTGCCGACCCGCTCGCGCTCCTTGCCGTACTTGGCGGCCTGGCCGTAGCGGATCTGGTTCATCGAGGAGTTGTTGCCGACGACGCCGACGAAGGGGAGGCCGTAGCGGACCAGGGTCTCGAAGTCCCAGCCGGTGAGCGAGAAGGCGCCGTCGCCGAAGAGGGCGACGACCTCCTTGTCGGGCCGCGCCTGCTTGGCGGCCAGCACGAAGGGGACACCGACGCCGAGCGTGCCCAGCGGTCCCGGGTCCATCCAGTGGCCCGGTGACTTGGGCTGCACCACCTGCCCGGAGAAGGTGACGATGTCGCCCCCGTCGCCGATGTAGATCGAGTCCTCGGTGAGGAAGTCGTTGATCTCGCTGACCAGGCGGTACGGGTGGATGGGGGAGGCGTCCGACCTCAGCTGGGGCAGCCGCTTGTCCAGCGCGGTCCGCTCGGCCGCGCGCAGCTCCTCCAGCCACTCCTTGCGTTTCGCCGCGCCCGCGTCGACCCGCCCGGACGCCGCCTCGGTCACCGACTTCAGCACCAGCCCCGCGTCACCGACGATCCCGAGGTCGACGTCGCGGTTCTTGCCGACGGTGCGGTAGTCGAGGTCGATCTGGACGACGGTCGCGTCGGGGGAGAGCCGCTTGCCGTAGCCCATGCGGAAGTCGAAGGGCGTGCCGACGATCACGATCACATCGGCGTTCGAGAACGCGTACCGGCGGGAGAGCTGGAAGTGGTGCGGGTCGCCCGGCGGCAGGGTGCCGCGGCCGGCCCCGTTCATGTACGCCGGGACGTTGAGCGTGCGGACCAGCTCGACGGCCGCCCCGGTCGCGCGGGTCGTCCACACCTGGCTGCCGAGCAGGATCGCCGGCTTCTCGGCGTGCACCAGCAGGTCGGCGAGTTCCTCGACGGCCTCCGGGTCCCCGGCCGACCGGGTGGAGGCGCGGTAGGCCCCGGCTTTCGGCACCCGTGCCCTGTCCACCGGCACCTTGGCGTCCAGCACGTCGCGCGGGATCTCCAGGAAGGACGGCCCCGGCGCGCCGTGGTAGCACTCGCGGTACGCCATCGACACCATGTCGGCGGCGCGGGCCGTGTCCGGCACGGTCGCCGCGAACTTGGTGATCGGCGTCATCATGTCGACGTGCGGCAGGTCCTGCAGGGACCCCATCTTGTGCTGCGTGTGCGCGCCCTGGCCGCCGATCAGCAGCATGGGCGACTCGGCGCGGAAGGCGTTGGCGACCCCGGTGACGGCGTCGGTGGTGCCCGGCCCCGCGGTGACCACCGCGCAGCCGGGCTTGCCGGTGATACGGGCGTAGCCGTCGGCGGCGTGTGCGGCGACCTGCTCGTGGCGTACGTCGACGACCTCGATGCCCTCGTCGACGCAGCCGTCGTAGATGTCGATGATGTGGCCGCCGCACAGGGTGTAGATGCGGTCCACGCCCTCGGCCCTGAGAGCCTTGGCAACGAGATGACCGCCGGAGATGACGTCCTGGGTGTCGTCGGGCATGGCGAAGTCCTGTCCCTTCACGAGGGGTTGGGGCACTCACGCGGTACATTGCATACAGTCGACGAATACTGTATGAAGCTTGTTATCCCGCATCCGGTGGGTGGTGTCCAGGGGGCGTGCGGCACTTTCAGTCAGGAGCCGGAATGGACCTGTACGAACACCAGGCAAGGGAACTCTTCGAGGCACACGGCATCGTGGTGCCGAGGGCCGGGATCACCGACTCGCCCGAACGGGCCCGCGAGATCGCCCGCGCACTCGGCGGACGCGCCGTCGTCAAGGCGCAGGTGAGGACCGGAGGGCGTGGCAGGGCGGGCGGCGTGCGCGTCGCCGCCGACCCGCCCGCGGCCGAGGAGGCCGCCCGGCACATCCTCGGCATGGACATCAAGGGCCACACCGTCGGCACGGTCATGCTCGCCGAACCGTGCGACGTCGAGCGGGAGTTCTACGTCTCCTACGTCCTGGACCGCGCGGCCGGCCGCTTCGTCGCGGTCGCCTCCGCGGAGGGCGGCACGGAGATCGAACAGGTCGCCGCCGAGCGGCCCGAGGCCGTGGCCCGCATCCCCGTCGACCCCGCCGCGGGCGTGAACACCGCCACGGCCGTACGCATCGCCGACGCCGCGGGACTGCCCCCGCAGACCGTCGACACGCTGGTACGGCTGTGGCAGGTGCTCGTGCGCGAGGACGCCCTGCTCGTCGAGGTCAACCCGCTGGCCAGGACGGCCGACGGCAGGATCGTGGCGCTCGACGGCAAGGTCACCCTCGACGGCAACGCCCGCTTCCGCCACCCCGGTCGGGGCGACGCGCACGCCACCGGGTCCGACCCGCTGGAGGTGCGGGCCGCGGCCAAGGGTCTCAACTACGTCCGGCTCGACGGCGAGGTCGGCGTCGTCGGCAACGGCGCCGGACTCGTCATGTCGACCCTCGACGCCGTCGCCGGCCGCGGCGCCCGGCCCGCGAACTTCCTGGACATCGGCGGCGGCGCCTCGGCCCGGGTCATGGCCGACGGACTCGCCGTCGTCCTCTCCGACCCCGGCGTGAAGTCCGTCCTCGTCAACATCTTCGGCGGCATCACCGCCTGCGACGCGGTCGCCGACGGCATCGTCAGGGCCCTGGACGAGGTCCGGCTCACCAAGCCGCTCGTCGTCCGCCTCGACGGCAACAACGCCGCCCGCGGCCGGGCCCTGCTCGACGCCCGCGCACATCCACTGGTCGAACAGGCCACCACCATGGACGGCGCCGCCCACCGTGCCGCCCGACTCGCCACCGCGGCGTCCACCGCCGCCTAGGAAGACAGGAACACAGGCACACAGGCACACAGAAAGACAGGACGGCGGAAAGACAGGACGACAAGGAGACAGGACGACATGGCGATCTACCTCACCAAGGAGAGCAAGATCCTCGTCCAGGGCATGACCGGAGCCGAGGGCATGAAGCACACCCGGCGCATGCTGGCCGCCGGCACCCGCGTGGTCGGCGGCGTCAACCCGCGCAAGGCCGGCCGCACCGTCGACTTCGACGAGCGCGCCGTCCCGGTCTTCGGCTCGGTCCGCGAGGGCGTCGAGCACACCGGCGCCGACACGACCGTCGTCTTCGTGCCGCCCGCCCACGCCAAGGACGCGGTGGTCGAGGCCGTCGACGCCGGAACCGCCCTCGCCGTCGTCATCACCGAGGGCATCCCCGTCCACGACTCCGTCGCCCTCACCGCGTACGCCGCGGCCCGGGGCACCCGCGTCGTCGGTCCCAACTGTCCTGGTCTCATCAGCCCCGGCCGGAGCAACGCCGGCATCATCCCGCCCGACATCACCCGACCCGGCCGCATCGGCCTGGTCTCCAAGTCGGGCACGCTCACCTACCAACTCATGCACGAACTCCGCGACATCGGCTTCTCGACCTGCGTGGGCATCGGCGGCGACCCCGTCGTCGGCACCAGTCACATCGACTGCCTCGCCGCCTTCCAGGACGACCCCGACACCGAACTGATCGTCCTCATCGGCGAGATCGGCGGCGACGCGGAGGAACGCGCGGCGGCGTACATCCGCGACCACGTCACCAAGCCGGTCGTCGGCTACGTCGCCGGCTTCACGGCACCCGAGGGCCGCACCATGGGCCACGCGGGCGCGATCGTGTCCGGCTCCTCCGGCACCGCACGGGCGAAGAAGGAAGCCCTCCAGGCCGCCGGAGTACGGGTCGGGGACACGCCGACCGAGACCGCGCGGCACGTCGTCGCCGTACTGGGCGGCACCGCACCGGACGGGGCCGCGCGATGACGCCCGCCGGCCCGGCCCTCGCCCTCAAGCCCGGCAGCTCCTGGGCCGACGCCTGGCAGCGCTGCCGCACCGTCGCGCCCGAAGCCTTCCGCGACGACCGCGTCCTCAACCTCTGGGACGCGGCCTGGCGGGCGGACGGCCGGGTCCTGCCCGCCACCAGCCCGGTCGACGGCACCCCGGTCACCGGCCCGCCCCGCCTGGACGGAACCACCGCCCACCGTGCCGTACGCGCCTCGCTCGACCAGCACCGTGCCTGGCGCCACGTCCCCCTGCCCGAACGCCGCGCCCGCGTCGCGGCCACCCTCGACGCCCTCGCCCGGCACCGGGAACTGCTCGCGCTGCTCCTGGTCTGGGAGATCGGCAAACCCTGGCGCCTCGCCCAGGCCGACGTCGACCGGGCCGTGGACGGCGTGCGCTGGTACCTCGACGGCATCGACGGCATGCTCGAAGAGCGCGCTCCGCTGGACGGGCCCGTCTCCAACATCGCCAGCTGGAACTACCCGATGAGCGTGCTCGTGCACGCGATGCTGGTCCAGGCCCTGGCGGGCAACGCGGTCGTCGCCAAGACCCCCACCGACGGCGGCGTCGCCTGCCTCACCCTGGCCTGCGCGCTCGCCGCCCGCGAAGGGCTTCCCCTCACCCTCGTCAGCGGCACCGGCGGCGAACTGTCCCCGGCCCTGGTCCGGGCGCCGGAAATCGGCTGCGTGTCCTTCGTCGGCGGCCGCGACACCGGCGCCGCCGTCGCCACCGCCGTCACCGACCTCGGCAAACGGCACATCCTCGAACAGGAGGGACTGAACACCTGGGGCATCTGGGACTTCAGCGACTGGGACGCCCTCACCGCGGTGATCCCGCGCCTCTTCGACTACGGCAAGCAGCGCTGCACCGCCTACCCGCGCTTCGTCGTCCAGCGGCGGCTGTTCGACGCGTTCCTCACGGCGTACCTCCCGGCGGTCCGCACCCTGCGCGTGGGCCATCCGCTCGCCGTCGACGCGCCGGACGCCCCGTACCCGGCGCTGGACTTCGGGCCCGTGATCAACGCGGCCAAGGCCAAGGAGCTGCACGACCAGGTCGCCGAGGCCGTCGACCGCGGCGCCGTCCCCCTGCACCGCGGCAGCGCGGCCGGCGCACGGTTCCTGCCGGGCCAGGACACCTCGGCCTACGTCCAGCCCGTCACCCTCCTGAACCCGCCCCGCTCCTCGCCGCTGCACCACGCCGAGCCGTTCGGCCCGGTCGACACCGTCGTCCTGGTCGACACCGAGGCGGAGCTGCTCGCCGCCATGAACGCCTCCAACGGCGCCCTGGTCGCCACGGTCTCCACGGACGACCCGGCGACGTTCGGGCGGCTCGCGCCGCACATCCGGGCCTTCAAGGTGGGCCACGGCGTACCGCGCTCGCGCGGCGACCGGGACGAGCTGTTCGGCGGACACGGCGCCTCCTGGCGCGGTGCCTTCGTGGGCGGCGAACTGCTGGTGCGCGCCGTCACGCGCGGCCCGGCGGGGGAGCGGCTGCCGGGGAACTTCCCGGACCACCACCTGATGCCGTGACGGCGGCCGGCACCGCCGAAGCGGACTACAGGTGATCGTACGATCACTCACGGTGCGAGACCGGCCCCCTCGGGCCGCCCGTCCCGGACCGTCGCCCAGGGGAAGGAAACGCAGGTGAAAGGTGCTGCGAAACCTTGGTATGGTTGTCCATGTCGCCGCGGGGCACACCCCCGCACCGCGACAGGCACCTGGTCCGGGTGGCGGAATGGCAGACGCGCTAGCTTGAGGTGCTAGTGCCCTTTAACGGGCGTGGGGGTTCAAGTCCCCCCTCGGACACAAGAGCAGTCACGGAACGCCGGTCGGGAGAGATCCCGACCGGCGTTCCGCGTTGCGCGCACCCGCAGGAAGACGCGGTGCGGCCGCCCACGGGGGCGCCCCGTCCATGCGGGGCAGCCCCTACGGCGTCTCCCCGGGTCTCAGGGGTACTCCACGACCTTCGACGGCACGGTGTCCGTTCCCGACGTGGGCGAGCCGATGTCGTTGATGACACACTCGTACTGCCCCTCGCCGCCCAGCGACACCACGAGCAGCCCGTGGAAGCGCACCCCGGACGTGTTCGGCGCGGCGAAGCCGTGGTGCTGCACGATGGACGGGTTCACGTTGTAGTAGCAGTAGCTGCCCATGCCCCAGCCCTCGTGCTCGGTGACGTCGTCCCCGACCTTGTAGGCGGCGTACCCCTTCATCGAGCCGTTCTGGATGGCGGCCTGGTCGGGAGCGTCGTACGCCTTCTCGTTCTGGAAGAAGATCGTGCGGCCGCGCTCGCCGTTCCACTGCACGTCGTACTTGTTGAAGTGCTCGACGAACAGGCCGGTCATCAGTACGTCGTCGCCGTTCACGACCACGCCGTAGTCGGCGCGGTTGGTCTCCCAGCCGACACCGTCACCGTGGTCCGCGCGCCAGATCCAGGTGTGGTCGACGATGGTGTGCCGGCTGTTGACGACCAGGCTGGTGGTCGCCTTGCCCGGACCCGCACCGCCGATCCGGATGAACACGTCCTGCACGGTGGTCGGGTTGGCCGAGTGGTCCGCGGACGCGCCCTCGGGCCCGACCTCCAGCAGCGTCTCCGAGTTGACCGGCCCGGCGTCGATGAGGAACCCCGCCAGCCGTACGCCGTCCACGTCGGCGACCCGCAGAGCGGTGACACCGTTGTCGGGGATCAGCGTGGCGTAGCCGAGGCCCAGCACGACCGCGCCCTCGCGCTGTACGTCGACGGTCTGGTCGACGTGGTAGACACCCGGCGTCAGCAGCAGGTGCAGCCCCTCCTCCAGCGCCTGGTTGAGGGTGGCCGCGGAGTCCTCCGGCTTCGCCACGTAGAACTGGGACAGCGGGAGCGAGGTGCCGCGCGGCGTGCCGTTGCCCCAGGAGACGCCGCTCGCGTCGGTGCGCTTCTCCGGCAGGAAGACGCGGTACTCGTCGCCGTCGAGGTACAGGAACGGCTTCTCCCGCGACACCGGTGTGGTCTGCAGGGTGGTGTACGGCGGCTCGGGGAAGCTCTGCGCGGGAGCACCCTCCACGCCGGAGAACACCATGTTCCAGACGGCGTTCTCCCAGCCGCCCACCGAACTGTCCCGCGTGTACCACTGCTGCTGCGAGTACGGGGCGACGTTGCCGTCGATCCGGCTGTCGGCGATGTAGCCGCCGCTGGCCCAACCGTAGCCGTCCGGGGCCAGGTTGAGGCCGCCGCGCACATGCATGCGCCGGAAGGGCGCCGCCTGCGAGACCGCCCAGCGGTTGGTGCCGCTGACCGGGACGAGGGCCAGGTTCTCCGCCGAACGCCAGAAGTTCTGCGTGGCGTTGCCGTCGAACCAGCCCGCGTCGACGGTGACGTCGCCGTTGATGGTGGTGTCGTCGGGGGACAGGCCCAGGCCCGCGATCGAGGTGTAGAAGCCGAGTTGGGCGTTGAGGCCGCTGTAGCTGCCCGGCTTGAACAGCAAGGCGTAGCGGCCGGTGCCGAACTGGGCCGACTCCTGCTGCTTGAAGATCTCGTCCAGTTTGCCCTGGATGTCGGCGGTCGACGGGTCGAAGACGATGACGTTCGGCCCGAGGTCGCCACCGCCGGGCAGCGCGCGGGGGCTGTCGCCCGCGCTGCGGCCGGCGCTGTCGCCGGAGTCCGCGGCGGCGGCCCCGGCACCGGCCAGTCCGGCCAGTACGGGAACCGCGGCGGCCACGCCGAGGACGGCGCGCCGCCGCACACCGGAGGGTTCGGGCGTGGGGGAGTGTGTGGGGGAAGAGGGCATGGGGGGCGACTCTCCTTGTTCGGAAAGTGAACGATGTGGGGGTGGGGGAGCGCTCTCTGGATGTGCATGTTTCATCCGCCCGCCGCGAGACGTCAAGAGTTACGACCGTTTCTCATGAACCGTGTTCAACAAGTGGGGACATAACGCGCGTTGGCTCGCCCGCCTGCCCTTCTGCGGGCCGTGCCGTCCAACCCCTTGACACCTCTCTCCGGGCCGCCAACACTCCGAGTCGGGAGAGCGCTCTCCGAGAATTTCCCCGACTTCTCAGGAGGTCTCCATGCCACGGAGATCGAAAGTCCTGTCCGGCACCCTCGTCGCGAGCGCGTTACTGCTGACCTCGGTCGGCATCGGCACGGTCGCCGCCAACGCGCACACCCCGGCTACCGCCTCCGCACCGGCCGCGTACGCCGGGCACACCATGGCGGTCTCCACCGCCTCCTCGCCACAGGACCCGGACGGCGACGGCTACATCCCCGCCGACCCGCCGGTCACCGGTGTCTCCTCCTCTGCGGAGGCGCCGCCGCACCGCTACTTCCACGAGTTCCAGGCCAACTGCGCGGTCAGCCACACGGCTCCCGACGACCCGATCGTCTACCCGCAGCAGCCCGGCAAGTCGCACGACCACACGTTCATGGGCAACACGACGACCGACGCCCACAGCACCACGGCCTCGCTCGAGGCGGGGTCCACCACCTGTCTGGCACCCGGAGACCGCTCCGGCTACTGGATGCCGACCATGTACGACGGCGACCGCCCGGTGCTCCCGGTCGGCCCGCAGACCATCTACTACAAGGCCGGCGTCACCGACTACACCAGCGTGCGGCCCTTCCCGAAGGGGCTGCGGTACGTCGTCGCCAGTCCCATGCAGAGCGCCCAGGACTTCCGCGACCACCCGGGCTTCGTCGAGGGCTGGGAGTGCGGCGACAGCTTCTTCAACGTCGACTTCCCGACCGACTGCCCCGAGCGCCAGGACGTCCAGGTCAACATCCGCTTCCAGGCGCCCAGTTGCTGGGACGGGAAAAACCTGGACACGCCGGACCACCAGAGCCACATGGCGTACCCCGTGGTCAGCCCCGGCACCAACGACAACGCCTGCCCGGCCGACCACCCGGTCGCGCTGCCGATGATCGAGTTCAAGATGGCCTTCCCGGTCAACGGCGACCTCTCCCAGGTACGCCTGGCCAGTGGCGCGAGCTACTCGTTCCACTACGACTTCTTCAACGCCTGGGACGAACCCACCCTCGGTGCCCTGGTCGACCACTGCATCGTCGGCGGACTCCAGTGCGACGCACGCGGCTACGACCAGACCCACCCGGAGGCGGGAGCGGCGCTGAACGAGGACTACGAACTGCCCTGAGTCCTCCCCCCTTCCTCGCATCAGGCACTGCCCTGAGCCTCCCGGCACCACGAACCGCCCCGAGTTCTCTCCCCGTCACACCACGAACCGGCCCGAATCCCCCCACGGGAGCGGCCCGGCCGTCCACGCTCCGCCACGGCCGGGCCGCTCCCCCCCCACCGAGACCGGAGACGCATCCGCATGAGCCGACCCCGCACACCCACCCCTTCCACCCGGGTCCGCAGACTCACCGCCCCCGTGACCGCGGGCCTGCTCGCCGTCGGCGCCCTCACCGCCCTGCCCGCCCAGCAGGCGCACGCCGCCGCCAGCGTCGTCGAGGTCACCGGCGGCCAGGGCGACTGGCAACTGACCGTGGACGGCAGCCCGTACCAGGTCAAGGGCCTCACCTGGGGGCCGTCACCCGCCGACGCCGAGCGCTACATGCCCGACCTGGCGTCCATGGGCGTCAACACCGTGCGCACCTGGGGCACCGACGCGAGCAGCCGCCCGCTCCTCGACTCCGCCGCCGCCCACGGCGTCAAGGTCATCGCCGGCTTCTGGCTCCAGCCCGGCGGCGGACCGGGCAGCGGCGGCTGCGTCGACTACCTGACGGACACCGCGTACAAGGACGAGATGCTCGCCGAGTTCCCGCGCTGGGTCCAGGAGTACAAGGATCACCCGGGCGTACTCATGTGGAACGTCGGCAACGAGTCGGTGCTCGGCCTGCAGAACTGCTACGGCGGCGACGACCTGGAGCGCCAGCGCGACGCCTACACCACCTTCGTCAACGACGTCGCCAAGAAGATCCACGCCGTCGACCCGAATCACCCGGTCACCTCCACCGACGCGTGGGTCGGCGCCTGGCCCTACTACCAGAAGAACGCCCCCGACCTGGACCTGTACGCCGTCAACGCCTACGACGCCGTGTGCGACGTGCGCTCCGCGTGGGAGCAGGGCGGCTACACCAAGCCGTACATCGTCACCGAGTCGGGACCGCCCGGCGAGTGGGAGGTACCGGACGACGCCAACGGCGTACCCGAGGAGCCCACCGACCAGGCCAAGGCCGAGGGATACACCGACGCGTGGAACTGCGTCACCGGGCACCGCGGCGTCGCCCTCGGCGCGACCCTGTTCCACTACGGCACCGAGTACGACTTCGGCGGCATCTGGTTCAACCTGCTGCCGGCCGGACAGAAGCGGCTGTCGTACTACGCCGTGAAGCGTGCCTACGGCGGTGACACCTCCGGCGACAACACCCCGCCGGTCGTCTCCGGCTTCGGCGTCGAGGGCGGCGCCGGGCAGGTCCAGGCGGGCAAGGACCTGGTCCTCACCGCGCGCGCCACCGACCCCGACGGCGACCCCGTCACGTACGAAGTGCTGGCCAACAGCAACTACATCGACCAGGGCAAGCAGTTGACCACGCTGCCCGCCACCGACCTCGGCGACGGACGCCTCCAGGTCACCGCACCCGACCGGCCCGGGGTCTGGAAGCTGTACGTCAAGGCCACCGACGGCAAGGGCAACGTCGGCGTCGAGACGCTCTCGGCGCGGGTCGTGCCGCCCGCCGTCGACGGCACCGACGTCGCCCTCGGCAAGCCGGCCACCGCCTCCTCCTTCCAGCCCAGCTACGGCGACTGCCCCTGCCCGGCCGCAAACGCCGTGGACGGCGACCCGGACACACGGTGGGCCAGCGACTGGAGCGACCCGCAGTGGATCCAGGTGGACCTCGGCACCCGCACCGCCTTCCGGCACGTGCAGCTGTACTGGGAGGCCTCCTACGCCAGGGACTACACCGTCCAGACCTCCGACGACGGGCAGAACTGGCAGACCGTGGCGACGGTGACCGACGGCAACGGCGGCGTCGACACCCTCGACGCGGCCGGCACCGGCCGCTACGTGCGCGTCAACGGCACGGCACGCGGGACGGGGTACGGCTACTCGCTGTACGAGTTCGGCGTCTTCAGCTGATGCGTCGGTCGGTGACGCGTCCGTCGGTGACGCGACCGTGTGCGGCGTCCATCGCTGACGCGTCCGCTGCGAGACGTCCATCGCCGACGCGTCCAGGAAGGGGAGGGACCGGGTGGGGACGAGCGAGGAAGAGATCGACCGGCTGCTCGGCAAACTGACACCGCGCGCCCGCGCGCTGCTGCCGGGCGGCGCCACGACCTGGCGCACCAGAGCAGAACCAGCGGTGGGCCTGCGGGAGTTGGTGATGTCCGACGGCCCGGCGGGCGTACGGGGCGAGGCCTGGGACGAGCGGAACACCTCCGTCCTGCTGCCCTCCGCCTCGGCGCTCGCCGCCACCTGGGACGAAGAACTGGTCGAACGCCTCGGCGGCCTCCTCGCCGCCGAGGCCCGGCGCAAGGGCGTGGACGTCCTCCTCGCCCCCACCCTCAACCTCCACCGCACTCCGCTGGGCGGCCGTCATTTCGAGTGCCTCTCCGAGGACCCCGAGCTGACCGGCCGGATCGGCGCCGCGCTCGTCCGGGGTGTCCAGGCGTGCGGCATCGCCGCCACCGCCAAGCACTACGTGGCCAACGACTCCGAGACCGACCGCCTCACCGTCGACGTACACGTGGGCGAGCGGGCCCTGCGGGAGGTCTACCTGGCCCCCTTCGAGGCCGCTGTGGCAGCGGGGGTCCGCCTCGTCATGACGGGGTACAACGCGGTCAACGGCACCACCCTGACCGCGAGCGACCTGCTCACCGACCCGCTGAAGAGCGAGTGGGGCTTCGACGGCGTCGTCGTCTCCGACTGGGGCGCGGTGCGCGACACCGTGGGCCCGGCACGTGCCGGACTCGACCTCGCCATGCCGGGACCCGGCGGTCCCTGGGGCGAGGGGCTGGCCCGTGCCGTGGCCGACGGCGACGTGCCCGAGGCCGCCGTCGACGACAAGGTCCGGCGGCTGCTGCGGCTCGCGGCGTGGCTGGGAGCGCTGGGCGGACGGGACTCGCCGCCGGCCCCGTCCCCCGCGCGCCCCCGCCGGGTACGGGCCCTGGTCCGCCGCGCCGTCGCCGCCGGTGCCGTCCTGCTGGCCAACCGCGACGTCCTGCCGCTCGACCCGGACCGCCTGCGGACCGTCGCCGTGATCGGCACGCACGCAGCGAGCACCCGCACCCAGGGAGGCGGCAGCGCCGGCGTCTTCCCGCAGGACGAGGTGTCCGTCCTGGACGGTGTCCGGGCCGCCCTGGGCAGCGGGGCCCGCGTCGTCCACGTCCCCGGGCCCCGCCCGGACGGCCCCGCGCCCCCACTGGACCGGGACGCGTGCGCCGACCCGCGTTCCGGACTGCCCGGCGTACTGCTGCGGATGCTGGACGCCGACGGCCACGAGCTGTACGCCGAACGACGGGACAGCGGACGGCTGTTGGAGCCCCGCCTCGTACCGGGCGCGCACACGGTCGAGGTCGGCGCCCGGCTACGGCCCGGAACCGGCGGCCGCTGGACCCTGGGCGTGGCCGGCTTCGGCAGGATGAGTCTGCTCCTGGACGGACACCCTCTGCTGGAGGGCGACTTCCCTCCGCCGACCGACGACCCGGCGGTGGTGCACGTCAACCCGCCCGCCCAGTACGCCACGGCGGACCTCGCGGCCGGGGGGAGCGTCCTGCTCGTGGCCCGCCGGGAACTGGCACCCGGCACCGGCCGGGCGACGGTCGTCAGCGCGGCGCCGCCCGCCCCCGACGCCGCCGCGGCCCTCGCCGGGGCCGCCCGCGCGGCGGGGGTGGCGGACGCCGCCGTCGTGGTCGTCGGCACCACCGAACACGGCGAGTCCGAGGGCTACGACCGCACGACTCTCTCGCTCGGCGCCACGCAGGACGCGCTGGTCCGCGCCGTCGCGGCCGCCAACCCGCGCACCGTGGCGGTTGTCAACAGCGGCGGCCCGGTCGAACTGCCCTGGCGGGACGCGGTGGGCGCGCTGCTGCTCGCCTGGTTCCCCGGGCAGGAGGGCGGAGGTGGGGTGGCCGATGTGCTCTTCGGACGTGCGGAACCGGGCGGACGGCTGCCCACCACCTGGCCCGCCGTCCTGGCCGTCGCCCCGGTCGCCCGGGTCCGGCCGGTCGACGGCCGCCTCGCGTACGACGAGGGACTGCACGTCGGACACCGCGGCTGGCTGCGCGAACACCGCACCCCCGCCTACTGGTTCGGGCACGGACTCGGCTACACGACCTGGACGTACGAGGAGCTGACCGTGCCGCCGGTGACCCCGGCCGGGCACGACCTGACGGTGCGGGTGCGGGTGCGCAACACGGGTCCGCGGGCGGGCCGGGAGGTGGCGCAGGTGTACCTTGCCCGGCCGGGGTCCGCGGTGGAGCGGCCGGTGCGGTGGTTCGCCGGGTACGCAGCCGTCCGCGCGCGCCCCGGCGAGACGGCGGCGGCGGCGGTGCGGATCCCGGCGCGGGCGCTGCGGCACTGGTCGGTGGAGGAGGGCGGCTGGCACACGGAGACGGGGCGCTGGCGGGTACTGGCGGGGCGGTCGGCGGGGGAGGTGCCGCTGGTGGCGGACCTGGAGGTCGTCCGGTCGCCCGGGCCTGGCGGATAGGGCCGGCGGCGACGGAGAGCGCTCTACCACGCGCCGGACCTCGCCGGTTAGGGTGCGGGCATGAGCAGACAGGCCCCGACCCTGGAGGACGTGGCCCGAGAGGCCGGCGTCTCCCGGGCCACCGTCTCTCGGGTCGTCAACGGCGTCCGCAACGTGGACCCGGCCATCCAGGACCTGGTCCGCCGGGCCATCGAACGCACCGGTTACGCGCCCAACCAGGCCGCCAGGCAGCTGGTCACCCGGCGTACCACCACCGTGGCCCTGGTCGTCTCCGGCGCGGGCGACGCCACGGACCCGGACGTCTCGGACGCGGAGCAGAACGCGTTCGCCACGCGGGTGTTCGCCGACCCGTTCTTCGGCCGGGTCGTCGGCGGGGTGGTCGGGCACCTGCGACCGCGTTCCATGCACCCGGTGCTGATGTTCGCCGAGACGCCCGAGACCCGCCAGGAGGTCGTGGCCTACCTCAGACAGGGCGGCGCGGACGGCGCGCTGGTCGTCTCCACACACCCCGACGACCCGCTGCCCGCCCTGCTCGCCGGTGCCGGGCTGCCCGCGGTGCTCTTCGCCCGGCCGGGACGCCCGGTCCCGCTCAGCCATGTGGACCTGGATCACCGCGAGGGCGGCCGGCTCGCCGCCGGGCACCTCTTGGAGCGGGGCTGCCGGCGCGTGGCCACCGTCGCGGGGCCGCTGGCCGTCGCCGCGAGCCAGGAGCGGCTGGCGGGCTTCCGCGACACGCTCGCCCGGCACGGCCACCCCTGCGTTCCGGTGTCCGAGGGCGGCTTCACCGTCGACAGCGGCATGGTGGCGATGACCGCGCTGCTCGCCGAACATCCTGACCTGGACGGGTTGTTCACCGGGAACGACCTGATGGCCCAGGGCGCCGTCCAGGTGCTGCGCGACCACGGCCGCCGGGTGCCGCAGGACGTCGCGGTCGTCGGCTTCGACGACTCCAGCATCGCCGTCACGTGCCGGCCACGGCTGACCACCGTCCGGCAGCCGGTGGAGGAGATGGCGGCCACGATGGCCCGCCTCCTCGACGAGCACATCCTCGGCGGGCGCACCGACCCGACGTCGGTGGTCTTCGCCCCGGAGCTGGTGATCCGCGACTCGGCCTAGCCGACCGCCTCCGGTCCGGGTCCCGCCTGCGCCGCTCCTTCCCACGAACGGCCGGCCCGGTGTTCCACCGCGGAGGCGCCTGCGAAACCTGAACCCGACCCGTCCCGGCCCGACCGCGGAGCACGACGCGGGAGCCGCACGTCGGGCAGTCGAGACCCAAACGTTGCAGAACGGCGGCAGGGCTCCGAGACCACGGATGCCGCAGGTCAGCGACCGTCCACCCGGCCTGTCCGGCCCGTCGGGCCCCGAAGTCGCCCCGACCCGCCCGCCGTTCGGTGGCGCGCGACATCTTGACGGGCCCTTCTCTCGGGATTTAACTCACGTCCTGAATTAAGTCATGAGGGACTTCGGGAAGTTAACCGCCTGAAGCCGCCCGTCGGGGATCCCCGACCGACTGCCGGAAGGACCCAGGAGCCATGCGCAGCATCCGAGCCGCGGCCGTAGGCGCCGTCACCCTGTCTCTCGCTCTCGCCGCCTCGGCCTGCGGGGGCGGTTCCTCCTCGGGCGGCGGGTCCAACGACTCGCCGAAGGAGCTCACCTACTGGGCCTCCAACCAGGGCGCCAGCATCGAGGTCGACAAGAAGGTCCTCCAGCCCGAACTCGACAAGTTCGAGAAGGAGACCGGCATCAAGGTCAAGCTGGAGGTCGTGCCCTGGTCCGACCTGCTCAACCGGATCCTCACCGCCACCACCTCGGGCCAGGGCCCCGACATCATGAACATCGGCAACTCCTGGAGCGCCTCCCTCCAGGCCACCGGCGCGCTGCTGCCCTGGGACGCCGAGAACTTCCGGAAGATTGGCGGCAAGGACCGCTTCGTCGACGCCGCACTGGCCTCCACGGGCGTCAAGGGCCAGGACCCGGCCGCGATCCCGCTCTACTCGATGTCCTACGCGCTCTACTACAACAAGCAGATGTTCGCCGACGCGGGCATCACCGAGCCACCGGCCACCTGGGACGAACTGGTCGAGGCCGGCAAGAAGGTCTCCGGCGGCGGAAAGTGGGGCCTCGGCGCCGAGGGCTCCAACCTGTCCAACAACATCCACCAGATATTCGTCCTCGCCAAGCAGCGCGGCGCCGACTTCTTCACCGCCGACGGCAAGCCCGACTTCACCTCCGACGGCGCCGTCGCGGCCGTCAAGCAGTACGTCGACCTGATGGCCGAGGACAAGGTCGTCGCGCCCGGCAACGCGGAGTACGCGCAGAACCAGTCCCTCAGCGACTTCGCCAAGGGCAGGACCGCGATGGTCCTGTGGCAGACCGCGTCCGCCACCTTCAAGAGCATGGGCATGAAGGACGACGAGTGGGGCGTCGCCCCCGCGCCCGTCCAGTCCGGCAACCCCGGGTCGGGCACCGCCACCAACTCCATGGTCGCGGGCATCAACATGGCGGTGTTCAAGAACACCGACAACATCGACGGCGCCACCTCGTTCGTGAACTTCATGACCAGCGACGCCGAGCAGAAGATCCTCAACAAGGCGTACGGATCCATCCCGTCCGTCGAGGCCGCCCAGACCGACCCGGCGTTCAACACCGAGGCCACCGCCGTGCTGCGGGAGACCCTCGCCGACAGCGCCGCCGCGCTGCCCCAGGTGCCCGACGAGTCGCAGTTCGAGACCGCCGTCGGCACCGCCGTCAAGGAACTCTTCGCCGACGCCGCGGCGGGACGCGCGGTGACCACCGAGTCCGTCAAGGAGAAGCTCACCAAGGCCCAGCAGCAGATGCCGAACAAGTGAGCACCCCGACCACGGCCCCGGCCGCCCGCCCCGGGCCCACCCCGACACGGACACGGAACTCGCCATGACCACCACGACCGCCTCGGCGCAGCCCGGGGAGCGGACGGCCGGCACGAGCTCGCCGGGGGCGGCGCGCGAACGCCGCCGCCCGCCCGGGCGCATCCGCCGCATCGGCCTTCCCTACCTGCTGCTCCTGCCGGCCCTGCTCCTCGAACTCCTCGTCCACCTCGTGCCGATGGTCATCGGCATCGTGATGAGCTTCAAGGAACTCACCCAGTTCTACGTCCGCGACTGGACCCTGGCACCGTGGAACGGCCTCGACAACTACAGCATGTCGGTGGACTTCGACGCCCCCGTCGGTGCGGCCCTGCTCCACTCCTTCCTCGTCACGTGCGCCTTCACGGTCCTGTCCGTCGGCCTGTGCTGGCTCATCGGCACCGCGGCCGCCGTCTGCATGCAGGACGCCTTCCGCGGCCGGGGCCTGCTCCGGGCGCTCTTCCTGGTGCCGTACGCCCTGCCGGTCTACGCGGCCGTCATCACCTGGGCCTTCATGTTCCAGCACGACAACGGCCTGGTGAACCACGTCCTGCACGACCAGCTCGGCCTCACCGACAAGCCATCCTTCTGGCTCATCGGCGACAACAGCTTCGTGGCGCTGCTCGTCGTGTCCGTCTGGAAGGGCTGGCCGTTCGCCTTCCTGATCGTCATGGCCGGCCTGCAGAACATCCCCAAGGAGCTGTACGAGGCCGCCGCCCTCGACGGCGCGGGCGTGTGGCAGCAGATCCGCCGCATCACGCTGCCGTCGTTGCGGCCGGTCAACCAGGTCCTCGTCCTGGTGCTGTTCCTGTGGACGTTCAACGACTTCAACACGCCGTTCGTCCTGTTCGGCAAGGCCGCACCGGAGGCCGCCGACCTGATCTCCATCCACATCTACCAGTCCTCGTTCGTCACCTGGAACTTCGGTGCCGGCTCCGCGATGTCGGTCCTGCTGCTGCTCTTCCTGCTCGTGGTGACGGGCGCGTACCTGTTCCTGTCCTCCAGGAGCCGGCCGGCCGCCGGGTCCGCCGAGGCGTCCAGGTCCGTCAAGGCGTCCAGGACCTCCGAGGAAGGAGAGACCGCCGATGTCTAGGTCACCGATGGCGGCACCGCGCTCCTTCCTCTGGACCCGCCGTGTCTTCCTCACCCTGCTCACCGGATTCGTGCTGCTGCCCGTGTACGTCATGGTCTCCAGCTCGCTGAAGCCGCTCGAGGACGTCTCCAGCCGGTTCCACTGGCTGCCGAGCAACCTGACCGTCCGCCCGTACATCGACATCTGGTCGACCGTTCCGCTGGCGAAGTACTTCCTGAACTCGCTGATCGTGGCCGGCGCGGCGACCGTGTGCTCCGTCGTCATCGCCGTCTTCGCCGCCTACGCCGTCAGCCGCTACGAGTTCCGCGGCAAGCGCGTCTTCTCGGTCACCGTCCTGTCGACCCAGATGTTCCCCGGCATCCTCTTCCTGCTGCCGCTCTTCCTGATCTACGTGAACATCGGCAACACCACCGGCATCGCCCTGTTCGGCTCCCGCGGCGGCCTCATCCTCACGTACCTGACCTTCTCCCTGCCCTTCTCCATCTGGATGCTGATCGGATACTTCGACTCGGTGCCCCGCGACCTGGACGAGGCGGCCCTGGTGGACGGCTGCGGACCGCTGCGCGCCCTGTTCCGGGTCGTCGTGCCCGCCGCGATACCCGGCATCGTCGCGGTCGCCGTCTACGCCTTCATGACCGCCTGGGGCGAGGTCCTGTTCGCCTCCGTCATGACCAACGACGCCACCCGCACCCTCGCGGTCGGACTCCAGGGCTACTCCACACAGAACGACGTGTACTGGAACCAGATCATGGCCGCCTCCCTGGTGGTGAGCGTTCCCGTGGTGGCGGGCTTCCTGCTCCTCCAGCGCTACCTCGTGGCGGGACTGACGGCGGGTGCCGTGAAATGACCGGCGTCTTCCCGGATGCTCTTCCCCAACCCGAATTCCCCAACCCGAAAGGACCTTCGTGACCATCGACTTCGCCGCACTCCCGCACGACTTCCTGTGGGGCACGGCCACATCGGCGTACCAGATCGAGGGAGCCGTCGAGGAGGACGGGCGTTCGCCGTCGATCTGGGACGTCTTCTCGCACAGCCCCGGCAACATCGACAACAACGACCACGGCGACGTCGCCTGCGACCACTACCACCGCACCGGCGAGGACATCGAGCTGATGCGGCGCCTGGGTACCAACGCCTACCGCCTCTCCATCGCGTGGCCGCGCGTCCTGCCGGGCGGCGACGGCCCGGTCAACGCCAAGGGCCTGGCCTTCTACGACCGGCTGATCGACGACCTGCTGGCCGCCGGCATCACCCCGTCCGTCACCCTCTACCACTGGGACCTGCCGCAGGCACTCCAGGACCGGGGCGGTTGGCCCGAGCGTGCGACCGCCGAACACTTCGCGTCGTACGCCTCCGTGGTCGCCGAACGCCTCGGCGACCGCGTCGGGCACTGGGCCACCCTCAACGAGCCGCTCTGCTCGGCCTGGATCGGCCACCTGGAGGGCAAGATGGCCCCCGGCTGGACCGACCTGACGGCCGCCGTCCGCGCCTCCTACCACCTGCTCCTCGGCCACGGCCTCGCGATGAAGGCCATCCGCGCGGCGGCCCCGAACGCCCGCGTCGGTATCGTGAACAACCTCTCCACCATCCACGCCGCCACCGACCGCGACGAGGACCTGGCCGCCGCCCGCCGCATGGACGGCCACACCAACCGCTGGTGGCTCGACCCGGTCCACGGACGCGGCTTCCCCGAGGACATGCGCGAGGTCTACGGCGTCGAACTCCCGGAACGGGCCGGGGACATGGACCTGATCGGCGCCGAACTCGACTGGCTGGGCCTGAACTACTACTTCCCCCAGACGGTCGCCGCCGACTCCACCGGACCGGCCCCGTACGTGCGCACCGTCCCGCGCGCCGGCGTCCCGCGCACCGGCATGGACTGGGAGATCGACGCGGGCGGCATCGAGGACCTGCTGCTCCGCCTGACCGACGAGTACGGCGCCCGGAAGCTGTACGTCACCGAGAACGGCTCGTCCTTCCCCGACGTCCTCCGCCCCGACGGCACGATCGACGACCCCGAGCGCCGGCAGTACCTCACCGCCCACCTCGCGGCCTGCGCCTCGGCGGCCCGCAAGGGAGCACCGCTGGCCGGGTACTTCGCCTGGTCCCTGCTGGACAACTTCGAGTGGGCGTACGGCTACGACAAGCGCTTCGGCCTGGTCCACGTCGACTACGACACGCAGGTCCGCACCATCAAGGGCAGCGGACACCACTACGCCGACATCATCGGGCAGGCGCGCGAGAGGCGGCGGAAGGCGGCCTGACCCGGGCCGCGACCGCCCGCGCTCAGTCCCCCTTGCGGGCGACTCCGCCGTAGATGCCGATCGGCGGGGCATCGGGCCGCCGGACCTCGTCCGGGCGCCAGTCGGTGACCCGGACCAGGCCCGGCTCGACCAGGGTGAAGCCGCCGAAGAGATCCAGGATCTCGGCGTGCGGACGCAGGTTCATCGACGCGGTGGCGTTCTTGTAGACGGCCGCCGCCTCCTCCCGACGGTCCTCGTGCGCGTCGCCGGTGGCATGCGACAGCACGAGGTAGGAGCCGTCGGGCAGCGCGTCACGCAGGGTGGCCATGATGCCGACGGGGTCCTCCGCCCCCGACACGAAGTGCAGGACGGCCACGAGCACCAGCGCCACGGGCCGGTCGAAGTCGATGACCTCGCGCACCTCGGGGTGGTCGAGGATGGCGCGGGGGTCGCGCAGGTCCGCCAGGACGACCGAGGTGTCGGGGTCGTCGGAGAGCGCCCTCGAATGCGTACTGACAATGGGGTCGTTGTCGACGTAGGCGACCTTGGTGTCCGGTGCCAGGGCCCGTGCCACCTGGTGCACGTTGGGCTCGGTGGGCAGGCCCGTGCCGATGTCGAGGATCTGGCGGACGCCGCCCTCGGCCACCACGTGCCGTACCGCACGGTGCAGGAAGTGCCGGTTGGCGAGGACGCCCTCGCGCACTTCGGGGGCCGACTTCATGAACTGCTCGGCGGCCCGCTGGTCGACCTCGTAGTTGTCCTTGCCGCCGAGGAAGTAGTCGTACATCCGGGCGGGGTGGGGCTTGCTCGTGTCGATCCGGTTCGGGTGGGCGGCGCTCTCGCCACCGCTCAGGGAGGTCATGCGGCCTGACTCCGTCCTCAACTCCTGCGCCGCCCACGGATCAACCGAGGCGAGTGACTGTCGGGACCTCATCTTGGCATGCCGAGGGGCGGAATGCGGGCTGCGGGCGTGCCGGACCCCGATCCTCGTCCGCGCCCCCGCACGACGGTCACCTCTCCGTCGGCGGAGACCAACCCCAACCCCCGCTCGACCAGGGCCGGAACGACGCGTCCGGGCTAGGCTGGCGACCGCCATCGCCATGGTGTCGTGCGCAGAGGAGAGACGTGTGACCGCAGGTACGACCGGACCCAGACCCCCCGTCGACACGAGCAGGCCCCATCCGGCACGGGTCTACGACTGGCTGCTGGGCGGGAAGGACAACTACGAGGTCGACCAGAAGGTCGGCGAGACGCTCCCCGAAGAGGCACGGGGGAACGCGGCCCGCAACCGCGCGTTCATGCACCGCGCCGCCGCCTGGCTGGCGAAGAACGGCGTCGACCAGTACCTCGACATCGGCACCGGCATCCCCACCGAACCCAATCTCCACCAGGTCGTACAGGCGATCACCCCGACCGCCCGCGTCGTCTACGCGGACAACGACCCGATCGTCCTGCGACACGCGGAAGCGCTGCTGACCAGCAGCCCCGAGGGTGCCACCGACTTCCTCCACGCGGACGTACGGCAGCCGGAGACCATCCTCGAACCCGCGGGTCGGCTCCTCGACTTCGACCGCCCCGTGGCCCTCTCCCTCATCGCCCTCCTCCACTTCATGCCGGACACCGACGACCCGTACGGCGTCGTCCGCACGCTCGTGGAGTCGCTCGCCCCGGGCAGCTTCCTGCTCCTGTCCCACGGCACGGCGGACCAGCATCCGGAGCTGAGGCAGGAGACGGAGGCGGCGTACAAGAAGGGCGCGATCCCGCTGCGTATGCGCGGCCGCGCAGAGGTCGAGCCCTTCTTCGAAGGACTGCAACTCGTGGCGCCGGGACTGGTCTTCGCTCCCGAGTGGTACCAGGAGGAACCGGCACCGGTGCAGGAGCGCAGCGGCTTCTACGTCGGAGTCGCCAGGATCCCCTGAGCCGCCCCACGCCAGGGGGGCGCCTTGACGTGAGCGGCGCCGGGTCGATACTGGTGCGCAGCACGCGTCGGCCGGGACAGTCGGTGCGGCACTCCACCACGGTCCGCTCCACCACGGGCCACTTCACTACGGTCCCCTTCCACCGCGGGCCACTTCACTACGGTCCACTCCACCGCGGCCACGACGCACAGCGCGACGAAGAGCACACCACTCCGTCCCCAGGGAGCCGCCGTGTCCGTGAAGTCGCCTCACCTCGTGCACCGCCCCGGCGCCGGAGTCCTCCCGGTCCCGGCCGTACTGCTGGCCCTGCTCCTGGCTCTCCTGGCCGCGCTCACCCCGGCGACGGCATCGGCACGCACCGCCGGACCGCCGCCCGGCTCCCACCCGCGCCCCGGCGCCGAGGTGGTCGCCGTCACCCGGGTCGCGGACCGGCAGGTCGACCTGTCGGTGCGGTCGGCGGCCCTGGGCGGCCGCACGGTCGAGGTCCGCCTCCTCACGCCCGACGGCTGGACGCCGCACGACCTCGGCGACGGGCGGCACCCTCGCCGGCACTGGCCCACCCTCTGGCTCCTGCACGGCTGCTGCGGCGACTACACGTCGTGGACCGCGATGACCGACGTGGCGGAGACCGACAGCCTGCGCGACGTCCTGGTCGTCATGCCCGAGGCCGGCTGGAACGGCTGGTACAGCGACTGGTGGAACCAGGGCCGCGGCGGCGACCCGGCCTGGGAGACCTTCCACACGGTGGAGCTGCGCAGGCTGCTGGAACGCGACTGGGGCGCGGGCGGCACCCGGGTCGTCGCGGGCCTGTCGATGGGCGGCCAGGGAGCCCTGTCGTACGCCGCCCGGCACCCCGGCATGTTCCGGGCGACGGCAGCCTACTCGGGCTCCGCCCACCCCCTCCTCGACGACGAGTCGGTCCACCGCGTCCTGGGCTTCTTCGCCGGCCCGAACGGCGACGAGGACCCCCTCCGCGTCTGGGGCGACCCGGTGGCCCAACGCCGTGTCTGGCAGTCCCACGACCCCTTCCACCTGGCCGAACGGCTCAGGTCGATCCCGGTCTACCTCTCCTGCGGCGACGGCACGACGGGCCCGCTGGACGCACCGGGCAGCACCAGCGCGCTGGAAGCCGACTTCAACCGCCAGAACCACGCCCTGGCCGAGGAACTGCGCCGGGTCGGCGCGCGGCACGTGACGACGAACTTCTACGGCCCGGGAACGCACGGCTGGCCCTACTGGGAGCGTGAGCTGCACGCCTCGCTGCCCATGCTGCTGACCGCGCTCGGCGTGGACGGCCAGGACGGCTGAGGCCCGCCGAGGAACGGTTCGAGGAGACCGAGCAGCCGCTCGGGACGGTGCAGCGGGATGATGTGCCCGCAGTCCTCGACGAGGTGCCCGACGAGGTGATCGGCGACCGGCCGGAGCTGCTGCTCAAGAGTCCTTCCCACCGGATGCGCACCGACGGCCATGGTGGGCACGGTCAGCCGCCCGCCGCCCGCGACGGCCTCCTTGATCTGCTCGGCACTCTCGGGCAGCGCCCGGTAGTACGAGAAGGAACAGCGCAGGGCCTCGCTCCCGGTGTAGGCACGGACGAAGGCGTCCCGCACCGCGGGCGCGACGCCCTCACCAAGCGATCCGGCATCGAGGAACCAGTCGATGTACTGCTCCTCGTGCCCGGTGAGCACCGTCTCCGCGAGGCCGGGCACGGAATGGAACCCGAACCACCAGGGCGCCCCCTGGGCGAGGAACGACTCGGCGCCGGGCAGGGTGCCCAACAGCGACTCCATGACGACGAGCCGGGTGACGAGATCGGGGCGCCGCATGGCGAGCAGAAAGGCCGGGGGCGTACCGGCGTCGATGCCGACCACGGCCGCCGACCGCTCTCCCAGGGCGTCGAGCAGCGCCTCGGCGTCGCGCGCCAGTGTCCCGGCGTCGTACCCGTCCGCCGCCCGCGCGCTGGCCCCCGCTCCCCGCGTGTCCGGCGCGATCACCCGGTGCCGTTCCGCAAGCCGGTCGATGACACGGGTCCACAGCTGCCAGGTGTGCGGGAACCCGTGCAGCAGCAACACGGCGGGCCCCTCACCGCTGAGGGCCACGTTGAGCTCGACGCCGTTGACGCTTACGCGCCGGAAAGTAACAGACAAGGAGGCTCCCTCGGGGCGGGCGGTTACCCATGGCGGTTACCAATGGTGACAACAGAACGATAGGTAACTACCATGACGGAGCCAAGACCGCACTTCTGCCACAGGTGGTGAGCTCCAGGTGACCCCCTCGACATCGCGCTCCCCGAACGGCCGTCGGGGGGACCTGTTCGACCCCCAGTGCCCCACCCGCCGACTGCTCGACCGGATCGGCACGAAATGGACCTCCATGGCGGTGAAGGTCCTGGCGGAGGCGTCCCCGGACGAGGTCCGCTTCGCGGAACTGCAGCGCAGGATGGCCGGCGTCTCGCAGAAGATGCTGTCGGTCACCCTCCAGGGCCTCACCCGCGACGGCCTGGTCGACCGCAGGGTGGAGGCCACGGTGCCCCCGCGCGTGTACTACTCACTCACCCCGCTCGGCCTGACCCTGGACGAACCGCTGGCCGCACTCCGCGAGTGGGCCGAACAGCACATGGCCGAGATAGACCGGGCCAACCGGCGCAGCGAGGAGCACCCGCCCGGCTGAGGACGGTCTGCTTCCGTACGCGCTGAACTGCTCAGGGCCGGATGTTGTCCACCCGTGAGAACAGCTGACGCGGCGGGCGGAACGCGGCGACGGGGCCGGGCGAGGTGCGTCGGCCGCGCCGCGCTGCGAGGGGCGCGCCGATGAGCGTCAGGGCCAGGTGGGCGGAGAGGGGGTGGGCGGTCCCGTAGTAGGCGCGGAACCGGTTGCTCAGGGCGGTGATGCGGGCGGCCAGCTCGGTGAGGGAAAAGGTGCCCAGGGTCGCGCTGGTGGTGATGTGCTCCGCCCGGTCGAGAGCGAGATCGTGGAGGTCGTCCAGCAGTTGGAAGAGGTCGCCCAGTTCCATGATGAGGTCGTGTTCCCGTGGCGACATCCGCGGGCGCAGAAGGGCGAGCAGGGCGACCATTCCCAGTCCGCCCTTTCCTCTGGTGATCTCGACGATCTCCGCGGAGGACAAGTCGGAGTCCCGCTGGCGGCGGGACCGCAGCTGGACCTCGTGCAGGTGACGCAGGAGGGGGTAGATCGGATCGTCGGGCAAATGGGGCATGCGCATGGCGATGGCGCCGTGCAGGAGGATGAGCAGTTCTTCCAAGCGGTCGTGCGGGCGGAACGACTCGCCGGCGAACAGGCCGCAGAGGTCGATGTCCAGGTCGTCACGATCGCAGTGGTCGATGAGATCGTCGTAGAGACGGGTGAACGAGCTTCCCAGAACCGACAGTTCGGCGTCGAAGGGGACGCGCGCCATGGAGGCGTATCCCCACATCGCCAGTCCCACCTTCATGCTCGTGCCCAGCAGGGATGCGCGGACGGTGTGTCTGCGGCGATCGTCTCGCAGGGTCTGCTCGATGAGGGGAAGTGCGGTCCGGTCGAAAGCGCGCACCACCTGTCGGTGCTCGGTACGAGCGAACTTCAGCACCGAGCCCCACCCTCGCGCGGACAGTGCACAACAGACGACTGCTGATGCATCGCGCAGCCCATGGTGCCCGGCGTCCCCCATGCTGAGAAGGCTAACCGCGTACGGCCACGCCTACTCCACCGGCGGAGGGGCGACGAGCCGGAAGCCATGGGTGAGGCCGCCGGGCGTTCGGGTACGTTCTATGAGGGAGCAACCGGGCCGGGACGGGCGGGGGAAGTGGACACTTCAGCCGGTACGACCGAGGAGCCGCCCAACGCGCGGAGCGGCGACGGCAACATGCCGCGCCCCGACCTCCAAGTCCCGCTCTATCCGGCGGAGTCCCCGCTCGCGTCGTTCGTCCGTACGACCCTGGTGCGGCTGCGGGCACCGCGCTTTGCCGAGGCGCACCTCGCGAACCGAAGGGGCTTCCTGCTCCCCGTGGCACTCTGGGCGGGGCAGTTCGCTGTGGTGGCCCCGGCCCGCCCCTACCTCAGCTGGACCGCCGGGGTGCTCGTGATGTGGCTGGTGATCCGTGCCTGGGCGCTGGTCAGGGCCGAGAGGCAGCAGCGCAGGTACGAGCGGAGATGGCTCGCGGTGCAGACCGAAGTCCTCCGTGACACGTGGTTCGAGGTGGTGCGCTGTACGGTCCGGCACCGGCTGGCGACCGGCCCCGGCCATCGCGACGCATCGAGCCGCGAACCGGCACGGACCGACGCATCGAGCTACGAACTGACGCGGCCCGGTGATGTGCGCGAACTCCTGGACAGGCAGGCCTCGGAGCGCGGGTCCGGCCAGTCGTCCAGGGTCGTCGTGGAGTTCGCTTTTCCGCTGCCGGGGCGGCAGTTCACGGCACTGGACGCGGTCAGCGCGGGCCTCACGGAGATAGAGATGGTCGCTGCCGGGCGCCGGCCGAGCGGAGCCGGGGTTCGCTTCCCAAGGGCCTCCTACCACCCGGAACCTCCGGCCCGGGGCCGACGAGGCAGGCACTGGCCGAGCCGTACCACCTTCTGGGTGCTCGGCGCGCCCGTACTGTCCATGGCGGCGCCGGAGACGGGCCCGGTGGTACGGGCGGACGCGTCGGCGGACGGAGGGTCAGCCGCTGGGTGAGTCCGCGGTCCTCGCCCGGACGGTTGGGCGGTGCGCGGCCAGGTGACGCTGCAGACTCGCGTGCCTGAACTGGTAATGAGCGCCGGTGGACCGCAGGGCACCCAGCTTGTGGGCGTCGTCCAGGAAGGCGGCCAGGTCCCGCGGGGTGCGCTTGCGCCATGCCAGCCACCACCGCGCGGTGGTGTAGCGCCCCCACGCGCTCGTCGAGAGGACGACCATGCCGAGTCCCGCGCCGGACAGCACGGCCCCGACCAGTGCTCCCGCGAGCCCCTGCAGGATGGGGGAGACCGAGAAGACCAGGTCGAAACGGGCCCGTTCGGTTCCGGCCGTGGCGAGGAAGCCGCCCACGCACGCGCCCGTGGCGGAGCCGTACAGCCACGCGTACAGCACGGCGTTCCGGTCGTCCCGCAGAGATCTCAGCGGAGTGACCACGTGCTTGGGCTCTGTGGCACGAGTGAAGCGACGGGCCGACGAGAACACGAAGCCGAAAGCGAGTCCCGCGGCCAGTCCGTAGGTGACCGAGTACAGGAGCCCTGCGATGAGCCCTCCGGTGACGAGCCCGATCAGGCCGAACCCGAGGTCGAGGAAGAGCGGACGCAGCACGAGGCGGTGTCGCCGGCCGCTGTGGCGCGGGGCGAAACGTCTCGGCGGCTCCGCCCGCACGAGACCGAGGAGAGGACTGAAGACCAGGCCGACCGCGGTACCGAAGAGAGCGCCGAAACCGGCCCGTCCGAAGAGGCCGAACACGAGCAGCCCCAGCAAGCAGCAGCCGACCGTGCCGATCAGCGCGGGCACCAGCAGAAACGGATAGCGGGGGATGGCGGCCAGGGTGCGCAGCTCCCACCAGCTCAGATCGACGGTGCCTTCCTCCTCGCCGTGGAGGCGGGACTCCAGCCGCTCGGCGAAGAAGGCAAGGGATCGCTGAGCCCGCTGGGCGGGCCACTGGTGCGAGGGACGTCTCGGATTGCCGTCGTCCGCGCCCATCGGAGGAGAGGCGAAGACGACCGGGACGAACGCGTCGAGGAGATGCTGTTCGATCAGCTCACTCGTGCCGAAGCCGGTGGTGTCGAGCAGACCGGCCGGTGTGCTGCTTCGACGCTGATACGTGGCCCGGATCAGGAAGAGCATGAGGGGATTGGACAGTGCGGTCGCGAGGGGACCGCTCGGGTCCGTACGCAGGCTGCGCACGACCTGGCCCCAGCGTTCCAGGTCGTCGGGGAAGTGCGACTCCAGATAGGCCACGGTGTCGTCCACCGAGACGGGCAGGAGCCGGATCAACCGGCTGTCGGGAAGAGGCTCTTCGGCAACCGTCAGGCGGTACTCGGCCGAACGGCACGTCAGGACGGTGTCCGCCGGCAGATGGGCGTTCTCACGCAGGGCCCTGAGCACCTGCCCGCGCAACGCGGACGGCAGTTCGTCGAGCCCGTCGAGGAGGAGCAGGAGCCGGTCGTGCAGGAGCAGCTCCATGGCTGCCCCCGTACCGTACTTCGTGGTGTCCGAGAGGAACCGGTAGTCCTCCGTGAGGCGATGCACGATCCAGTCCTGGAAGCTCACCTCCGGGTTCCAGCCGGAGAGTTGCAGCAGGACGGGCACGCGACGCGGGTCCCTGCGCCGGCACAGGGCCAGCGTGAGGTCGACACAGAGGCCGGTCTTGCCCGAGCCGGCGTCGCCCACCACGACCAGGCGCGAGGGCCGGTCGGCGTAGTCTTCGATGAGCTCGTCGATGCTTCCGCGGTCCGGCCGTGGGCCGTCCGTCGCCCCGGTGGAGACGTCGCGGGGGCGGGGGTCGTGGACCGTGTCCCAGCGGAGTGGGATCCGGTCCACCGCGAGACGCTGCCGACGGCGGCTGGCCTCGCCGGCCCAGTGCCGTTCGACTGCGTATGCCAACGCGGTCGCGGCCGCGTCGAGTTGCGTGCCGTCGCTGCGTTCGGCATTCCACGCCCAGGTCCGGGCGATGGCGGTCCTGGCGGGAGACGCCACCAACAGCGTCCCGCCGATGCCCAGTGCCGCCGTCACCGGTTCGAAACCGAAGTGGACCACGGCCCAGACGACGACCACACCCCCCGACAGCCAGAGAGCCAGTGCCCAACGCTCCCTTTTGGTCATGGAATCATGAAATCCCAACTCGATTCAGACGTCCATAGAGCCCGTGAAACGATCAAGGGTGGTCCGGTTCGGCCTGTGTGTTCGGCAGATCACGACACGGGCCGGTGCCGTATCGGTCACGCTGCCGCCCTCCCCGGCCTGGTCGCGTTTCCACCCTCAGCCGGGCGTGTGCCACTTGAGGTACTCGCGGCGGCGCCGCGCCCGGACGAGGCGTTCGAGGAGAAGTGCGACGGCGGGGGAGTAGAGCGTCGTGGGCGGCCTGCCCCGTCCGAGGCGGGCGAGTTGGCGTGAGGTGACGGACTGGAGGGCCGCGGCGGCGAGCGTCTTGTTCCGCAGCCGGGTGCGGGGCGGGTCGGCCGGCGCGTCGCGGCCGTCCAGCCACTGCCCCGGCAGCGTGGGGTCGATCGCCAGCGCCGTGGCCACGCCCGCCACGGCGACCCCGGAGTCGATCACCTGCTGGGCGACGGCACGCCGCCGGATCCCGCCGGTCAGCATCAGCGGCAGCGGCGAGGTGGCGACGAGCTGCTCGGCGAGGGAGAGGAAGTACGCCTCGCGGGCCAGGGTGCGGCCGTCGGCGGGGGCGCCGGCGGTGGCCAGGCTCTCGATGCTGCCGCCGGACAGCTCCACCAGGTCCGCCCCCACGTCGGCGAGCATCTTGATGACGTCGCGCGCGTCGTCGGTGTCGAGGCCGCCGCGCTGGAAGTCGGCCGAGTTCAGTTTCACGCCCACGGCGAAGTCCGTACCGACGCGCTCGCGCACCGCGCCGACGACGTCGAGCAGCAGGCGGGCACGGTTGGCCAGGCTGCCGCCCCATCGGTCCTCGCGCCGGTTCACCAAGGGGGAGAGGAACTGGGAGAGGAGGTACCCGTGGGCGGCATGGATCTCGACCCCGTCGAAGCCGGCCTCCCGCGCCCGCCGCGCGGTCACGGCGAAGCGCTCCACCACCTCCTCGATGTCCCGTTCGCCCATCGGCCGGGGCGTCGGATACATGCGGGACAGACCGCCGACCTCGATGGGCACGGCCGAGGGGGCCCAAGTGGTGCGGGCGAGGTCCTTGGGTACGACGCGCCCGGGGTGATTGATCTGCATCCAGACCCGCCCGCCCGCCGACCGCCCGGCCTCCGCCCACCGCCGGAACGGCTCCAGAGGCGTATCCCGCTCCAGGACGACATCGCCGGGCTGGGCCACCGCCCGGCGGTCGATCATGACGTGCCCGGTGAGGAGAAGCCCCGCGCCTCCCGCGGCCATGCGCCGGTAGAGCGTGAGGAGCGCGTCCCCGGGCAACTGCCCCGGCACGGCGAGCAACTCCTCCATCGCGGCCTTGGCGATCCTGTTGGGCAGTACGGCGCCGCTGCCCAGACGCAGCGGCTCGCTCAGCGCGGTCATCACTTCCCCCGCACGGGGGCGAGGTCGCGGACGTCCCGCAACCCCAGCTTGCGGTTGAGCCTCCCGGTCAGGCGGGCTACGGCGGGACGCGGCAGCAGACGGGGCACGAAGGCCGCGGCGCGCTGGGAGCGGCGCCCGGGGAAGGACAGGAACGCGCCGCGCGCGAAGTCGTCGAGCGTCTTGGCGGCGACGTCGGCGGGGGCGTCCGTGAACCTCGGGTTCATGGACGCGGTCGTGCCGTCGAAGAACCCGGTGTCGGTGGCTCCCGGGTGGGCCGCCATCACGCGTACGCCGGTGCCCCGTACCTCCTCGGCGAGCGCCTCGGTGAACGAGAGCACGAACGCCTTGGTCGCGGCGTAGCTCGCCTGGTACGGCATGGGCTGGAAGGCGGCGGTCGAGGCGACGTTGACGATACCGCCGTGCCCGCGGGCGACCATGCGGGCGCCCAGCAGGTGCACCAGGCCCACGAGCGCGGTGACGTTCACGTCGACGGACTGGAGGGTGGGGCCGAGAGGCCGCCCGAGGAACGGTCCCACCGCGCCCGTCCCGGCGTTGTTGACGAGGAGATCGACGTCCAGACCGAGTCCGTCGACGGCGTCGACGACGGCCTGCGGCGAATGCCGGTCCGAGAGATCCGCGGCGACCACGTCGACGCGGACGGAATGCGCCTCCCGTATCCGGTCGGCAAGGGCGTGAAGGGCGTCGCCCGAGCGTGCGACCAGTACCAGGTGCGCGCCGCGGGAGGCGAGGTCCCGGGCGTAGGCCTCGCCCAGCCCCTTCGACGCCCCGGTGACCAGGGCGGTGGTGTCCGTGTAGTCGTAGTCGTGCATGCGTGACTGCTCCCTCTCGGCTGGTCGCTCCCGGCGGATTGCAGGCCGGAACGCCCCGGGGTACTTCGAGTCTCGAAGTAATCGGAGCCATCAACATACACTTCGACCCTCGAAGTAAAAAGGCTAGGATGATGCCCATGACGCGACGCACCATCGAGGCTGCGGTGGCGGCGAACCACGAGCTGTTCCTGCAGACCAGCGACCGCGTCGAGGCGGTCCTGGCCGAACACCGCCTGACTCCCGCGACCGCCCACGCCCTCTGGGCGATCGACCCGGACCAGGCAGCGCCCTCGATGAAGGAACTGGCCGGCCGCCTCTACTGCAACGCGCCCAACCTCAGCTTCGTCATGAACCAGCTCACCAACCGCGGCCTCGCCGAACGCTCCCCCGACCCGGCGGACCGCCGCTCACGCGTGGTGGCGCTGACGGAGGAGGGACGCCGGGTACGGTCGGCGGTCATCGAGGCGACGGTGGCGCTGACGCCGCTGGCCCGGCTGTCGGCGGAGGACCTGGAGCAGCTGGTGAGCCTCCTGGGAAAGGCCCTGGACCCGGGCGAGGGCCCGGCATGAGAATCAGGTACCGGGACTCGGTGGAAGCTCTTTCATCGACGGCGGCCCCTCACAGGCGGCCCGCCTCCACGATCCGCCGCAGGAAGCGCCGTGTGCGGTCGTGCTGCGGGTCGCCGAAAACCTGCTCGGCCGTGCCGCGCTCCAGTACCACGCCCGAGTCCAGGAAGCAGACCTGATCGGCGACTTCGCGCGCGAAGCCCATCTCGTGCGTGGCCAGCATCATGGTCATGCCGTCGCCCTTGAGGTCGCGGACGACGTTCAGCACCTCGCCGACCAGCTCCGGGTCGAGCGCCGCGGTGATCTCGTCGAGCAGCAGCAGCCGGGGCCGTACGGCGAGGGCGCGCGCGATCGCCACCCGCTGCTGCTGGCCGCCGCTGAGCCGGTCCGGGTACTCGCCCGCCCTGCCGCCCAGCCCGAGCCGCTCCAGCAGTTCCACGGCCCGCTGCTCCGCCTCGGCGCGCGGTACGCCGTGCACCCGACGCGGGGCGAGCGTGATGTTCTCCAGCACCGTCATGTGCGGGAACAGGTTGTACGCCTGGAACACCACGCCGATCCGGCGCCGTACCGCGTCCTGGTCGACACGCGGGTCGGTGATCTCCTCGCCGTCCAGCCAGATCGCGCCGTCGTCGATGTCCTCCAGGAGGTTCGCGCACCGCAGCAGTGTCGACTTGCCGGAGCCGGAGGCGCCGATCAGGGCGGTCACCGTGTGCGGCGGGACCTCGATACCGACGTCACGAAGCACGACCGAGCCGCCGAAGGTCTTGCGGACGGACTCCATCCGCAGCACCGGAAGGTCACCGTCGTTCATGTCGTTCCTCCCTGCGCCCGCCGGCGGTCCATCCGGGCCGTCACCCAGTCCGTGAAGCGCGTCATCGGGATGGTCAGGGCGACGAAGACCAGCCCGGCCACAATGTACGGCGTGTAGTTGAGGCTGCGGCCCACGATGATGTCCGCCGCGCGTACGGCGTCCACCGCGCCCCCGATCGACACCAGCCCGGTGTCCTTCTGCAGCGACACCAGGTCGTTCAGCAGGGGCGGCACCTGGCGGCGCACCGCCTGCGGCAGCACCACGAACCGCAGCGCCTGCCGGTTCGACAGGCCCAGGGACCGGGCCGCCGCGCGCTGCGAGGGATGCACCGACTCGATGCCCGCGCGGAACACCTCGGCCACGTACGCCGAATACGTCAGCGTCAGCGCCGTGCCCCCGAGGAGCACCGGGTCGACCGTGACGCCCTGAAGACGCAGCGCGGGGACGCCGAGGACCACGATCATCAGGTTGATGATCAGCGGCAGTCCCCGGAAGAAGTCCGTGTACGCCGCCGCCAGCACCCGCAGCGGGAAGAACACGGGGCCGCGCAAGGTGCGGGCGACGGCGATGAGCATGCCGAGAACCAGCACGGCGGCGCCGCAGACCAGCAGCAGCCGCAGGTTCAGCCAGAGGCCCTCAACGACCTTCGGGAACGCCTCGCGCGCGTACTGCCCGTTGAAGAAGGTCTCCCTGGTGCGCGGCCAGCCGGGCGCGCTGACAACAAGCAGGTAGACCACGACCCCGGTGACCAGGGTCGAGAGCGCGGCGACCGCCGTGGCACGGCGGGCCCGGACACGCCGGTACCGCTCGCGCTCCAGCCGGCGGGCCGACGGCACGTACGGGCTGCCGCCCGGGAAACCGTGTTCATTGCGCTCGTCGCCCGCATCGTCGCGACCGAACCCGTCCTTGACGACGCTCACTTGAGCACCGGCGCGTCGACCGCCTCGGAGAGCCACCGCTGCTCGATCTTCGCCAGGGTGCCGTCCGCACGGAGCGCGTCCACGGCGTCCGTCACACAGGCGGTGAGCGCGCTGCCCTTGTCCAGCACCAGACCGAACTGCTCCGGGGCCCCGCCCCGGTTCTCGAACTGACCGACGATCCGGGCATCGGTCACCTCGGCGGAGGTGATGTAGAACGCGGTCGGCAGGTCGACCACGATCGCATCGACCTGGCCGTTCTTCAACGCGGACTTGGCCTGGTCGTTCTTGGCGTAGACGGCCGGGTCCCGGGTCGGCTGCACGACCCCGTCGATGTAGTCGAGGCTCGTAGTGCCCACCTGGGCCCCCAGCTTGAAACCCTTGAGGTCCGCGACGCCGGCCGCCCTCGCCGCCTTGGACCCCTTCAGTGCGACGACGGCCTGGCGGACGTCGTAGTAACCCGACGAGAAGTCCACGGCCTTCTTGCGCTCGTCGCTCACGGACACCTGGTTGATGTCGAAGTCGAAGGTCTTCTCGCCCGGGGCGAAGGCCTTGTTGAACGGCACGCTCTGCCACACGACGGCGTCCCTGCCGTACCCGAGCCGCTCCGCGACGGCATACGCCACGGCCGACTCGAAGCCCTCGCCGTTGGCCGGGTCGTCGCCCGTGAACCACGGCTCGTAGGCGGGCCGGTCGGTGGCGACCGTCAGCTTGCCGGAGGCCCTGGTGGCGAGTTCGCCCTCGACACACGAAGACCCGCCCTTCGCGCCGGAGGACTTGGCAGAGGCGTCGTCCTCGGGCTGCGGCGCACAGCCGACGGCAACCGCGAGCAGGGCGACGGAGACGCAGGCGAGTGAGCGGCGGGAGGCACGAGGGGCGAGACGCATGGCGGGAGGGTGACAGCCACGTCCCTGGTTTGTCGAGGTCGCGTGCGGTAAGTCCGCATGGTGGGAACGGGTGTTGCAGTCTTGTGAACGGAGTCCTCGCAACTCTGCCCCCGGAGCCAACCGGCTCCTCGGCTCCAGCGGGAAGCAGTCGCGTCACCGCGAACGGAATGTCCCCGTCAGGGACATGAACCGGCCGGATCGTGAGCGGGGGGGGGCGTGCAACAGCGTCGCACGCCCCTGGAGTTACGCCGATACCACCGGAAAGCCCCGGTTAGGGGGCTGATGCCCTGCCATGCCCTTGTCATTATGGATTCGGTGAGGGACCGTGGACCGTGCGCCGGTGCCGGTGATCATGTCCTTGGGGGGAACATGAGCGGGGATCAGTACGGGTGGCTTCGTGCTGCCGTGTCGCGGTTCGGCGGAGTGTGCAAGGACGTCTGTCGCAGGTGATGGACATGGTGTCCGTGGCAGAACGCGCGCGGGCCGGGGGGGGGCAGTAGTGACGCCGGTAAGCGAAAAGATCATTCAGGAGCCATGAGAACAGGCTCCGGAGGCCGGACAGAACGACCGGTAGACAGCCCAGCAGGGCGTCAGTCAGACCCCGAGCCACGGCCGCCGGAACCTGAGGATCAGCATCAATGTCAGACCTGGCCGTAACCGCCGTCGACCTGGTAATCGGCGCCGTTGACGTGGGAGGCTGCGTCCGAGGCGACGAAGGCGATGACGGCGGCGACCTCTTCCGCGGTACCGGCCCTGGTCATCGGGGTCCCGGTGCCCATCGTGGCGATGAGCGACTCGCGTTCCTCGGCGGTGCCGGCCAGCTGTGCGATACCGGGAGTGTCCGTCGGGCCCGGGCTCACCACGTTCACTCGGATCCCGCGTGGGGTCAGCTCAAGGGCCCAGGTACGGGCGAGGGCGCGGACTCCGGCCTTGGAAGCCGCGTAGAGACTCCGCCCGCGCGACGCCTTGTGCGCGGCCATCGAGCCCGTGAGGACGATGACGGCACCGTCCACCAGCAGCGGCAGCGCCTTCTGGACGGTCAAGATCGTGCCGGTGATGTTGACGTCGAAGACCGACCTGATGACGTCCTCGGTGATGGCTCCCAGCGGTGCGGTCGCGATCGCCGCCGCGTTGACAACCAGCACGTCCAGTCGGCCGCTGCGCCGCTCCACCTGTGCGAAGAGCCGGTCGAGGTCGTCGGCCGAGCGCGAGTCGGCCCGCACCCCGACGACATCACCCGGTAGATCCGCGGCCGCCGCCGTCAGGGCGTCCTGGTCCCGTCCCGTGATGTAGACGGTGCCGCCCCCTTCGGCGATCTCCCGCGCGGTGACGTGGCCGATACCGGCACTCCCGCCCGTCACGACCGCGACCTTGTTGTGAAACGCGTTGCTCATGGAACTCGTCGTCCGTTCATCTGGCCAGCCGTTCCGAAGGGAACGTCCTGGGGAAACACAGGCGGGACGAGCCTGTGCCTGGTGCGGACCCCGGTGCCAGAAGCCTGCTGACACTGGTGTTGGCAGCACCAGGCCGACGCCTCCCGGCTCTGGCACAGTGGACAGGTGCCGACCACCACGAACCGGACCGAACTACGGGAGTTCCTGCGCTCACGACGCGCGCGGGTCTCACCCGAGGACGTCGGCATACCCCCGGGCGTCCGTCGGCGCACCCCCGGACTGCGTCGCGAGGAGGTCGCCCAGCTGGCCGGTGTCGGCATCACCTGGTACACGTGGCTGGAGCAGGGGCGGCCGATCAACGTCAGCTCGCAGGTGCTCGACGCGGTGGCCCGCACGCTGTTTCTGGGTGCCGCCGAGCGTGACCACCTCTACCGTCTGGCCGAGGTGCCCCAGCCCCCGGTCATCAGTGATCCGCCGACCGAACTCCCCGGCCATCTCGACACCGTCCTGGGAGCCCTGGACCCGTTGCCCGCCATGTTGGTCGACGCCCGCACCGACGTACTGCGTTGGAACCGCGCATACGCGGCCCTGCACCCCGCGCTGGTCAGTGCTCCGCCTGGCAAGCGCAACACCCTCTGGAACCTCTTCGCGGCACCGGAGGGGCACTACCGCGTCGTCAACCGCGACGAGCAGGCGCCCGAGGCCGTGGCAGGGTTCCGCTATCGCTACAGCCAGAATGCTGGCGACCCGCAATGGCAGGACTTCGTCGCCCGTCTGTGTACCGTCAGCCCGCTGTTCTCTCGGCTCTGGGCCACGCACGACGTCGCTCCACCGCGCCTTTGCGACAAGCGCTACGACATCCCTGGGATCGGCGAAGTGAGCCTGCGTACCACCGGCATGGAACTGACCGACCACCCCGGCGTCCGCCTCGTCGTCCAGACCCCCACCGACCGGCGCAGCCGCGAGAACATCGACCGCCTGCTGCGCCGGGCGACGCACCTGTGATGAATGGACCGAGGCTCGGGTAAGGGCCAAGCTCCACCGGTTTGGTCCTGGACGAACTCGGTGACCGCAGCGGACTGGGCCGGTCGCGGTGCGCGATCGACTTCGTCAGCGTCCGGACCCTCAAAGAGGAGTGAAAGCCGTCGTCTGCGACAGCGGATCACCACACTCCCGGCAGTACCGCCGAGCCGTACCGCCATCACCCGAGCAGCGCCGCGTCGTCGGAGATCTTGGCCTTCGCGTTCGCCCTGTTGCCGACCGTCGAGCGCCCGACGCGGCGCATGCGACATTTTGGTCGGGACGGGATGCGGGAGTCCAGCCGGTGCGGACGAGGCGAGGTCCTACGGGATCAGCGGCGGCGAGATCAGGCCAGGTGCGGTGCACTCCGCCCAGACCGTTTTGCCGGGACCGCCCGAGCGGCGCGGGCGGCAGCCCCACCGGTCGGCCAGCGCCTCGACGAGCAGCAGGCCGCGCCCGCCCTCGCCGTCGGCCCGCGACGCGGCCGGGAGCGCGGGCAGGCGTTCACCACGTGTGTCGGTGACCTCGATGCGTACAACTTCGGTGGCCGCGTCGGCCGTCAGCAGTACGTGGAAGTCACGGCCGGCCACATGCCCGTGCCGGACGGCGTTGGCGCACAGCTCGGCCGCGACGAGGGAGAGGACGCCGTGCGCGTCGCTGCCGTACGGCACGCCCCAGGTGTCCAGCCGGTGCTCGCACATGCGCCGGGCGAGGCGGGCACCGCGCGGGGAGGAGCTGAAGGACATCGTGAACCGGTGCGCCGCGAGGGGTGGTTGAGTTGAGGTCATGCACCCACGGTGGCGCTCCGTTTACCGCCGTGACCAGCGGTGACGCGCTGACGCGGGCCCTTCGTACGAGGCCACGAGCGGCGGTGTACGGAAGGGTACGGAGACCGGCACAGCGAAGCGCTCCGCCCCCGTCGTGCCGGTGGGGCGGAGCGCGTGCGTGGGACAGCGGTCGCAGCGGTCAGAGGCCGGGCCAGCCGATCGTTGGCTGTGCGGACGTGAGGGTGATCTCGAACTCCTCCAACGGGGGTGCTCCTGCGCCGCGCCACCGGGTGATGTGCTCCTCGACGGCGTCCCAGATGCGGGTCGGCCCGTTCTGCCGGACCGTCCACCGGCCGTCGTACTCCCGCAGCACGGCCCAGGCGCCGGTGTCGACGTCCAGGAACAGGTGTTCCGTACGGCCTTCGCGGGTGAGGACGACGTACTGAGCGTGTGGCGCGGCGAGTTGGGCGACGAACCTGGTGTTCCAGTCTTCGATCACGTCGGCGCCGAAGACCGCACGTCGATCGTCGCCCTCGTCGAGGTCGGGGAGCAGTCCCAGCGGTGGCGGCAGGTGCGGCCTGGCGAGCATGAAGGAGATGCGCCCACCGAGGAGGCGCCCGGAAGCCGTGCCGTCCTCGTGGACCGTCAGCCGGGCCAGCTCGGAGGAGTACAGCCATCCGCAGAGGGTGACCAGCACGACTCCGCCGGGACGGGTCTGCTCGATCAGCTCGCGGGGGACGGTGAGGAGACCGCAGGCGGCGATCACCCGGTCGTACGGAGCCCCGTCCCGATGCCCGGCGAGGCCGTCGCCGACGATCAGGTCGGGTGTGAACCCGCAGTGTCCCAGCGCGTTGCGGGCGCGGGTGGACACGCCCTCGTCGACCTCGACGGAGGTCACCGAGTCGTCGCCGAGCCGGTGGCACATCAGTGCCGTGGAGTAGCCGGTGCCCGTACCGATCTCGAGGACCCGGTGCCCCGAGTCGACCTGGAGGTCTTCGAGCATGCGCACGACCAGGCCGGGCATGGTGCTGGACGAGGTGGGGGCACGCATGATCTCCCCGCGGATGTCTCCCGGTACGACCGTGCCGGCGATCTGCGTCACGAGGGACGCGTCCTCGTAGCAGCTCTCCAGCCACCGCGCATCGTCCTGCATGACCGGAGTCCAGGCAGTGGGTGTCGAGCCGGCCACCTCCTGGAAGAAGCCTCCGCGCAGGAATTCGTGGCGCGGGACCGCGGTCACGGCCTCTCGCCAGGGTTCGGTGCGCAGATGCCCGTCGGCGGTCAGCCGCTCTGCGAGCCGCGTCCTCAGTCTCTTGGCGCTCACTTCTTCGTCGTTCACGTCGTTTTCCTCTCCAGGAGATCCGCCATCGCCGCCACCATCGGCAGCCCGGTCTCCGGTTCCAGCCACGCCCACTGCCCGGAGGGGTTGCACTCCAGAAACCACCATTGGCCCCGGCGGTCCACGGCGAAGTCGAAAGCGCCGAACACCAGCCGGAAGTGGTCGAGATAGGCGTGCAGAGATTCGAGGACACCGGGCGGCGGCTGGACCACGCCGTACCGGAGTCGCGCGTAGTCGGTGCGCCAGTCCAGCAGGTCCGAGTCGATGCGGACGCAGAACACGTGGTCGCCCATGACGGTCACGCGCACGTCGCCGGTCTTGTCGATCCTCTGCTGGAAGAGGTGGACGGTGCCGCTCACGGAGTCGTCGATCTCGTCGGCGGTGACCTCGCGCACCTCGACGGTGCAGGAGACGCCGTCGATCCGGTACAGCGGCGTGGACAGCGGCTTGTAGAGCACCGGGCTGTGGGCCTTGACGAAGGCGCGCGCGGTGTCGGGGTCGGAGGTGATCACTGTGGGAGGCAGCCGGAACCCGCACGCGGCCGCGACGGCGAGCCCGGACGGCTTGAACTCGGCGTCACCGATGCGGTGAGGGTGGTTGACGTACCGGCAGCCGGGCAGCGAGGCGAGGACCCCGCCGATGCCGTAGCGGGCCTGCGTGACGGCGAAGCGCGCCGTCTGGTCGTCGAGGTGGGGGAAGGCGAATCCGGAGGGCCTGCGGTAGTACAGGGAACGGACGCGGGACAGGTCGGCGGTACGCGTGGGCGTGGTCAGCGTGCCCTCGATCCCGTTCGACGTGAGGGTGGCCGCGATCGACAGGGTGGCGGGGAAGTCCCCGGAGTCGAATCGCACGACCGGGACACCCCGGCCGTGCAGCTCGTCAATCACCAGGTCGGTCGTGGGGTCGTCCAGATTGGTGACGACCAGAACCGGACCCATGTCTGTCACTGGTCGGTGTCGTTCCCGGAATCCTGGTCGCCGCCACCGTTGCCTCCCGGGCCGGCCCCGTTCGAGGAGTTGCCGGTGTTGGTCGCCGGCCTGGTGCCGGTGCTGGTTCCGTGACCCGGCATCTCCAACACGGCCCCGGACGCGTCGAAGTAGCGGCCGGTCTGAGTGGCGGGGTCCAGCTCCACACGGGCGTAGGAAGGGGCGAGGGCCGGGTACGGTGCCATGCGGCGCAACCCCCACGGGGTGGGGGTGCTGATGCCGTTGGGCAGCGGTGCCCCGCTGGGGAGCCGATCCGAGTGGGCGAACATGGTTGCCTCCTGGTGAGCGCGAATGTCGGGGGTGCGGTCGCCTGTCGGCGCAGGTCGTGAACCGTCACCAACAGGGGTGGTCGTGATGCGATCGCGCACTCACGGTGGTGCATCGTGGCCTAGCGTGACCAGTGGTGACGCGCCGACGCGACCCCTTCGTACGCGGCGGCATCCGACGGTGTACGGGGCGGTACGGGAAAGGTGCGGGTCATGACGAGCGTTCGGGACGAAGAGGCTGGTCGGGGGCAGGCGGCGGTACCGGTGCAGGGCGGGCGGAGGGCGGGGGACGAGCCGGGGTCGGGCGTAGTGACCGCGTTCGGACGGCAGTTGAAGCTGCTGCGGATTCGGGCGGGGCTGGAGCGGACCGAGTTCGGCAAGCGGATGGGCTACTCGGCGGACACGGTGGCTTCCATCGAGCAGGGGAGGCGGATTCCGCAGGCTCAGTTCATCGAGAAGGCGGATGAGGTGCTGGGGGCCGGTGGGGTGCTCAATGCCCTCAAGGAGGAGGTGGGGCGGGCCCAGTATCCGGCGTTCTTCCGGGACATGGCACGCCTCGAAGCCAAAGCCACGGCGCTGTCCGTGTACGCGGTGTACGCCGTGCCGGGACTGTTGCAGACAGAGGACTACGCGCGAGCCGTCTTCCATATGCAGCGGCCACTGCTCGACGACGAGATGATCGAGCAGCGTTTCGAGGCACGCATGGTGCGTCAGGAGGTTCTTCGCCGACGTCCTGCTCCCTTGATGAGCTTCGTGATCGAGGAAGCGGTACTGCGCAGGCCGATCGGCGGCCCGAGTGTCATGCGCGAGACGCTGGGACAGATCCTTGTCACCAGTCGGTCCAGGAACGTTGAGGTGCAGGTCATGCCGATCGATCGAGAGGACAACGCTGCCTTGAGCGGACCGTTCTCGTTGATCGACGTCGACGGAGGGCAACGTCTCGCCTACGCCGAAGTGCAGGATCTGAGTCGCCTCTACACCGACACCACCTACGTGCGTACGCTCGAAGCGCGTTATGGCATCCTCCGGTCACAGGCGCTGACACCGAGCGAGTCAGTCGCGTTCATCGAGCAACTGATGGGAGACACATGAGCGTGCAGCACAGCAAGACGGCTGTGCCCGAGGCCGCGTGGTACAAGAGCAGCCACAGCACAGGCAACGGTGGTGAATGCGTCGAGGTCGCCGCGACCGCTGAGGCCGTCCTCGTCCGGGACTCGAAGCAGCCTGCTGCGGCTCGCCTCGCGATTGGTGCCGACGCCTGGGGTGGCTTCGTACGTATGGCCGCTGAGCGCTGATCCAAAGGAAGGGAGGGGGCCGCGTGTACGCCGGCCCCCTCCCTTTGCTGTGCGTCTCGGATTCGCCCAGCCGCTTCTCCAGGAGGCCCTGGATGACGCTTTTCGGTTAATGCGTACGATGTGCAAGTGCGCCACAGTGACTACAGCATCAGGACCGCGACGGCCGCCGACCTGCCCGCCGCCCGAGCCGTCATGCTCGACACCGTCTACCGGGACTTCGGTACCGGGTACGTGCCGCGTTGGCACGGGGACGTCATCGATCTGGCCGGGGCGTATCTGGAGCCTGCCCGGCATACCCTGCTCGTTGCCGTGGACGAGGGGGACGGGGGAGTCGTGGCCACCGGGGCGCTGGACTCGCGTGGGCCCGCGCATCCGCCGAACCCGCTCCACCTCGCCGAGCGCTATCCCTCCGGCGTGACCGCGCAGCTGCGGCGCGTGTACGTGCGGCCCGAGCACCGGCGGCGGGGGCTGGCGGGGAGGCTCGTCGACGAGCTGATGGCGTTCGCCGCCGCCGACGGGGGGTACCGGGCCGTCTATCTGCACACCGACCCCGCCGTGACCGGGGCCGAGCCGTTCTGGCGGTCGCTCGCCAAGGTGGTGCACGATGAGCGGGAAGATGCTGGTGGGGGGCAGGGGATCGTGCACTTTGATGTTCCGATGGGGTGACGTTCGGGTGATAATCGTTTCCATGTAGGGGCCGGGTCAGTCGTTGTCCGTTCCCTCGTCCGTCCGCTCACCGATCGATCCGAGGACCATGCGCTCCCTCCGCCGCCCCCGGCTGCTCGCCCCCTTCCTGCTCACCCCGCTGATAGCCGGCTGCTTCGCCTCCGGAGGCGGGGACTCCGGCGATGGCGGTGGCAAGGGCGGGGACGGGGACCGGCTGCGGGTCGCCCTCGCCTTCCCGCCCGCCGAGAACCTCTCCCCGTACGGCGCCGACGCCACCCTGCTCAGCCGGCTCGGGGTCACCGAGGGCCTCACCGCCCTCGACGCCAACGGCTCCGCCGCCCCCGCGCTCGCCGAGTCGTGGCGCAGGGACGGGGAGAAGACCTGGGAGTTCACGCTTCGGGACGCCATCTTCCAGGACGGCAGCGACGTGACCCCCGACGCCGTCGCCGACTCCCTCGGACAGGCCGTTCGCGCCAAGCCCGCACCCGCCGCCCTCGCCGGTGTCGGCCTGACCGCCGAGGCGGGCGGCGAGCGGGTCGTCCGGGTCACCACCGCCGAGCCCGACCCCGTACTGCCGTTGCGGCTCTCCAGCCCCAGCCTCGCCATCCTCTCCGCCAAGGCGTACGAGGAGAAGGGCGGCAAGGCAGACGCCGTCGGTACCGCCACCGGGCCCTTCCAGCTGACCAAGGTCAACGGCGCCACTTCCGCCTCCCTCGACCGGTTCGACGATTACTGGGGCGGCCGCGCCCAGGCCTCCGGCATCGACGCCCGCTTCGTCGCCGACGGCACCGCGCGCGCCAACGCCCTGCGGACCGGCGAGCTGGACATCGCCGAGGCCGTGCCCGTCGCGCAGGCCGCCTCGCTCGACGAGGGGACGCGGCGCGACACCGCCACCACCCGTACCACCAGCCTGCTGTTCAACGCCTCCTCCGGGACCTTCAAGGATGCCGGGCTGCGGGCCGCTGCCCGGGGCGCCGTCGACACCTCCGTGTTCGCCAAGGACGTGTACGAGGGGTACGGCGATCCGGGTGCCGGAATCTACGGGCCCGCCGTGACCTGGGCCGAGGGGAAGCGGAGTGCGCCCGTCGGGCGGGCCGGGGCCGGTAAGCCCGGCGGTGACGACGTCATCGACCTCGCCACCTACGACAACCGGCCCGAGCTGCCCGAGGCCGCCCAGGTCGTCAAGCAGCAGTTGGAGAAGGCCGGGTTCACCGTCAAGCTCACCGTGCGGGAGTACTCGCGGCTGGAGGCGGACGCGCTGGACGGGAAGTTCGACGCGTTCGTGCTGGCGCGGAACACGCTCCTCGACACCGGGGACCCCGTCGCCGTGCTCGCCAGCGACTACACCTGCGACGGCGGTTTCAACATCGCCCAGCTGTGCGACAAGGACGTCGACCGCGCCGTCGCCGACGCCGAGAAGATCGCCGACACCGCGAAGCGGCAGGACGCCGCCATGGCCGCCGAGGCGCGCATCCTCGGCAGCGACGCCGTCGTGCCGCTCGTGCACCAGCGCATCATCACCGGCGTCGCCGACTCCGTGCAGGGCGTGATCCTCGACCCGTACGAGCGCACCCTCGTCGGCACCGGCACCCGGCGCTGAGCCGTGCGGCAGCGGGTGGCCACCGCGGTGTGGAGGGTCCTGCTCGCGGGCGGGCTGGTGTGCGGGGTCGGGCTGCTGCCGTGGCTGACCCGCACCGATCCGGCGTACACCGTCCTCAAGGCGCGGTCCGCCGAGCGCGAGCCCACCCCCGAGGTGCTGGACGACATTCGCCGGCAGCTCGGGATCGAGGGCGGGCCGGTGCAGGTCCTCGGGAACTGGCTGGGCGGGGTGGGGCGCGGGGATCTGGGGCAGTCGTGGCTCTCCGGGAGCGACGTGCTGCCCGGTGTGGCGACGGCGCTTGGGGCCTCGCTGCTGCTCATGGGGGTCGCGCTGCTCGTCGCCGTCGTCACCGCCGGGGCCGTCTGCGCCCGCACGCTCCGGCTCGGGGGACAGCGGCGGCTCGGGGGGAGGAGGCGCGGGGGGACGGGGTCCGCGGTGCTGGCCTCGCTGCCCGAGTTCCTCGTCGCCTCCGTGCTCGCCACCCTCGTCGGAGTGCAGCTCGGGTGGCTGCCCGCGCTCGGGTGGTACGGGCCCCAGTGGACCGTGCTGCCCGCGCTCGCCCTCGGGTTGCCTGCCGGTGCCGTACTCGGGCGGCTGCTCGACGACCTGCTGCCCGGCGCGTTCGCCGAGCCCTGGGCGCTGGCCGCCGCGGCGCGCGGGCTGACCGGGCGGTCCGTCGCCCGGCAGGCCGTGCGGCGGTGCGTGCCCGCGCTGCTGCCCAACCTCGGACTGTTCGTCGTCGGTCTGACGGGTGGGGCGGTCGCCGTCGAGCAGGTCTTCGACATACCCGGGCTCGGTCGGACCACCCTCCAGGCCGCCCTCGCCCAGGATCTTCCCGTGCTCCAGGCCGGGACCCTCGCCCTCGTCCTCCTCGCCGCGCTCGCCACCGGAGGCGCCCGGCTCGCCGCCCGCCTGCTGACCGGGCCCGCGGTGCGGGACGGTGCGCTCTCCTCACTGCACCGGCCCGCCCCGCCCGGGCGCCTGCTCCCGCCGGTCCTCTACGGCGCCGTCCTGATCGTCGTCGCCGGGGTCGGGCTCGGCCGCGACCCGCTCGCCCTCGACACCGGGCAGCGGCTGCGGGCGCCCTCCCCCGCGCACCCCTTCGGCACCGACGCCCTCGGGCGCGACCTGCTCGCCCGCGTCGGGCACGGGGCGCTGGACACGCTGCTCCTGGCCTCCGCCATCAGCGCCGCCGCGCTGCTCCTGGGCGTGCTGCTCGGGCTCGTGCCGCGGGTGGCCGCGCCGCTCGTCGACACGGTCAACGCCGTGCCGCCCGTGCTCCTGGCCCTCCTCGTCACCGCCGTCGTCGGGAGCGGGGCGGCGACACCCGCGTTCGCCGTGGGCGCCGTCGCCTGGGCGCCACTCGCCACGCACACCGCCGCACTGCTCCGCCAGGAACGCGCCACCCTGCACATCACCGCCACCAAGGGGCTGGGAGCCGGGCGGGCGTATCTGCTGCGGCACGAGCTGCTGCCCGCCGTGCTGCCCCCCGTGCTCCGGCACGCGCTGCTGCGGCTGCCCGGCGTCGCCCTCGCGCTCGCCTCCCTCGGCTTCCTGGGCCTCGGCGCCCAGCCGCCGTCGCCCGAGTGGGGGCTGCTCCTCGCCGAGAACCAGCCCTACGCCGAGCGCGCCCCCTGGGCCGTACTGGCTCCCGCGGCCGTACTGGCCCTCCTCGGCGCGCTCGCCGTCACCGCGGCCGGTGCACTGCGTCGCGGGCCGCGCGGGGGCCGACGGCCGGCTCGGCCGGATTCCTCGGCCGGTGACGGCGGAGCGGGCGATGACGGCGGAGCGGGCGGTGACGGCGGAGCGGGCGGTGCGCGGGGCGTCGTGGGGGTCGTGGGGGTCGTGGAGAAGGAAGCCGTCGTCGTTCGATGAGTGCCATGTCTTCCGTGGGCCGGAGTGCGAAGGCGGCGCGGCGTGTTCCGCTCTCTCCGCTGCTCCGGCTGCTCGTACTCACCCAACTCGCCTTCAACATCGGCTTCTTCGCCGTGCTGCCCTTCCTCTCCGAGCATCTGGGGCAGTCCGTCGGCATGGCCGGGTGGCTGGTCGGGTTCGTGCTCGGGCTGCGTACCTTCAGCCAGCAGGGGCTGTTCGTGGTCGGCGGGGCGCTGGCCGACCGGTACGGCATCCGGCCCGTCGTGCTCGCCGGGTGCGTGCTGCGGATCGCCGGGTTCGGGTGGGTGGGGTTCGCCGAGCGGACCTGGGCCGTCGTCGGCGCCGTGCTGCTGATCGGGTTCGCCGCCGCCCTGTTCTCGCCCGCCGTCGAGTCGGAGGTCGCCCGGCAGGCCGTCGTGTGGGAGGCGGAAGGGGGCGGGGACCGGACGCGGGTACTCGCGCTGTTCACCGTCGCCGGGCAGGCCGGCGCCTTCGTCGGGCCGCTCCTCGGGGCGCTGCTGCTGGCCGTCGACTTCCGTACCGCGTGCCTCGCGGGAGCCGGGGTGTTCGTGCTCGTCCTCGCCGGGCACGCGTGGCTGCTGCCGCAGCGCATCCCCGGGCGGGTCCAGGTCCGGGTGGCGGGCGGTGCGCGGCTGCTGCTGCGCAACCGGCGCTTCCTGGCGCTGTGTTGCGCGTACGGTGCCTATCTGCTCGCCTACAACCAGCTCTACCTCGCCCTGCCCGCCGAGGTCGAGCGGGCCGCCGGCTCGCAGGCGCCGCTGGCCTGGCTCTTCGCGCTGTCCTCGGTGCTCGTGGTGAGCGCGCAGCTGCCGGTGACCCGGTGGGCGGGGGAGCGGCTGGCGCCGCGGCGGTCGATGGCGGCGGGGCTGGTGCTGATCGCTGTCGGGTTCGCCGTCGTCGCGGTGGCGCGGCCCGCCGGGTGGACGGGGGCGGGTGGGCTGGCACCGGCCGCCGGGTTCGTCGTCCTGCTCACCCTCGGACAGATGCTCGTGGCGCCCGTCGCCCGCGCCTGGGTGCCCGACCTCGCCGAGGAGGGGCGGCTCGGGCTGTACACGGGCGCGCTGTCCTCCGTGTCCGGGCTGATCGTGCTCGCCGGCAGCTCCGTCACCGGTCTGCTGCTGGACGCGGGACTGCCGGGCGCCGTGCCGTGGCTGGCACTGGCCGCCGTACCGGTGGTGGCGGCGGCGGTGCTGCCGCGGGGGCGGACGGGTGACCTGTCCGCTCGGCCCCAGTCCTGAGCCCTGGTCGCAGCGGTCCTGACTCAGTCCTGACTCCGCAGTGTCGCGACCGCCTCGTCGAAGAGGCGTACGGGGTCGTCGGCGCCGCCGGAGCGCAACCACGCGTCGACCGCCGCGCCGAAGCAGGCCGGCGCGGCGGCTTCGTAGCACCAGTCGGCGGCGACCCCCCTCCGTGCGCGCGGCGGGTGTGTCCAGTGGACGGCCGAGCCATGGGGGCCGCCCACGGAGCCGTGGGCGGCGCCCGAATCGACGTGACGATGAAAAAAATCGACGTTGTGTAGAGTTGGAGGGAAAGGGGGAGCAGTCCGGCTCCCCGACGACCTCTCCCGGAGGAACGGTGCAACAGCAGAAGTGGCTCATCACCGGCGTCAGCACGGGCCTCGGCCGTGCCTTCGCCCAGTCCGCCCTGGCCGCCGGGCACACCGTCGTCGGGACGGTCCGATCCGAGGAGGACCTGCGGGTCTTCGAAGCACTGGAGCCCGGGCGCGCTCACGGCCGCATCCTGGACGTGACCGACGGCGACGCGGTCTCGAGTGCGCTCACGGAGGTGGAGCGGAACGTCGGTCCGTTGGACGTCGTCGTCGCCAACGCCGGCTACGGGCTGGAGGGCACCTTCGAGGAAACCCCGCTGGCCGAGGTGCGGCGGCAGTTCGAGGTCAACGTGTTCGGGGCGGTGGCCACGCTGCAGGCGGCCCTGCCGCACATGCGCCGGCGCCGCCGCGGACACCTGATGGCCGTCACCTCCATGGGCGGGCTCATGGCCGTACCCGGCATGTCCGCCTACTGCGGCAGCAAGTTCGCCCTGGAAGGCATCCTGGAAGCACTGGGCAAGGAGGTCGCACAGTTCGGCATCCACGTGACGGCGATCGAGCCCGGCTCCTTCCGCACCGACTGGGCCGGACGGTCCATGACACGCGCCGCGCAGTCCATCGACGACTACGACGAGCTGTTCACCCCCATCAGGGAAGCGCGGCAGAAGGCCAGCGGGAACCAGTTGGGCAATCCGGCCAAGGCCGGGAACGCCGTCGTGCACATCACGTCGGTCGACCAGCCGCCGGCCCACCTCGTCCTCGGCTCGGACGCGCTGCGACTGGTCACCGCCGCGCGCACGGCTGTGGATGAGGACATCCGTGCCTGGGAGTCCCTCTCCCGCACGACCGACTTCGCCGAGGGCGCTCAGCTCTGATGCCCGCTCACCACTCCGCGCGGAGCCGGCGTGCCACCGAACGCAAGGGCGATCTCCGGGAGCGGGCCATTCTGGACACCTGCGAAACCTTGCTGGTGCAGAAGGGCTACGACGCCATGACCGTCGGCGACCTGGCTCAGGGCGCCGGCATCACACGCGGCGCCCTGTACTTCTACTTCGGCTCCAAACAGGAAGTGGTCACCGCACTCGTGGCCCGGACCGTCGAGCACCTGTGGGAGCGGTCCCGGGCCACCGCGGAGGCCGACGAGCCGCGCCGGGCCGTCACGGCGGCGATGCGGCGCACGGTCGAGCTGTGGGACGAGCACGGCCCCGTCATGCGCACGGCGATCGACCTGTCGTTGACCGTGCCGGAGATCGGCGAGCTGTGGAGCCACACGGCTGACCTTTTCATCACGGCCATCACCGCTGTCCTGGAACGCGCCGGCGTACAGGCCGGCCCCGAACCGGAGCAGGCGCCGGCGATGGCGCGCGCCCTGTGCTGGATGATCGAGCGGACCTTCTACCACGCCTCGCAGGAATCGCACGAGGAGCTGCAGAAGGCATCGTCGACCTGCGAACACATCTGGCTGACCAGCGCCGGTCTCACCGCCTGAACCAGGCGTCCGGCGGTGCGGGCGCTGACGCGCGGCACCGCGGAAGGTTCACCGCCGTGGCGCGGAAGGCTCACTGAGCCACCAGCTCCCGCACCGTCCCGGCCGGGGCGGCAGTCTTCCGCGGCCTGCGCCACAGCCACAGCACGTCCCGGCCGAACGACCACACCAGGAGGCCGAGGGCCAGCGCCGCCACGGCCGCGTTCGCCGCGCGCGGCAGCAGGTGCGCGCCCGCCAGCAGGAGCAGGACGCCCTGCAGCGCGGCCACCGTCTTGCGGGCCGTGCTCGGCGGCAGCGGGGCGGTCAGCCACGGCCACACCCGGGCCGCGGCGACGAACACGTACCGCATGCCGCCGATCAGCAGCACCCACGGACCCAGGTCCATCGCCACGTACACGCTCAGCACCAGGATGAGGAACGCGTCCACCTCCATGTCGAAGCGGGCGCCCAGCGCGGTGGACGTGCCGGTGCGGCGGGCGACCTTGCCGTCCACGCCGTCCAGGATCAGAGCCACCGCCGTCAGACCGACGAGGAGGTAGACGGGCGGCGCGCTGCGGAAGGAGTCCGCGACCAGGGCCGTCACCCCGCCGACCAGGGTGGCCCGGCCGAGCGTGACGCGGTTGGCCGGGCCGAACGACGGCAGCCGGGAGCGGTGCAGGGCCCGGGACAGCACCGCCCAGCTCGCGAACGCGAACGCGAGGCCGGTCAGCCAGCCGGCCGTCCCCATCCCGATCGCCGTGCCGAGCAGCGACAGCAGCACGATCTGCGCCCCCGCCCCGACCGCGGTCTCCTGCTGGACAGGCCTCGCGTCGTACGTGTTGTTCAGGGCCACCGATACACCCTCCGGCCGTGTGACAGAGTCGATCAACGCCGCTACCTTGTGCGCGGCTTGTGCATCCCTCGGTACGTGGGTGGCTTCCCGATCGTTCAGGAGGAGTTCGATGACACGCAGGGCACGTGCGTTCTGGGTCGAGGCGCCGGGGAAGGGCGCGATCCGGGAGGTGGAACTGCCGGTGCCGGGCCCGGACGACGTGCTCGTGCGCGCGCTCTTCACCGGCGTGAGCCGGGGCACCGAGACCCTCGTCTTCGCCGGCCGGGTGCCCGAGAACCAGTACGCGGCCATGCGCGCGCCCTTCCAGGAGGGCGACTTCCCGGGGCCGGTGAAGTACGGCTACCTCGGCGTCGGCGTGGTGGAGGAGGGGCCGCAACGTCTCCTCGGACGAACCGTGTTCTGTCTCCATCCGCATCAGACGCGGTACGTCGTCCCGGCGGCCTCCGTCACCCCCGTACCGGACGCGGTGCCCGCCGGGCGGGCCGTGCTGGCCGGCACCGTCGAGACCGCCGTCAACGCCCTGTGGGACGCCGCGCCCCTGCTCGGCGACCGCGTCGCCGTGGTCGGCGGCGGCATGGTCGGCTGCTCGGTGGCCGCCCTCCTGGCCCGATTCCCCGGCGTCCGAGTCCAGTTGATCGATGCCGACCCGGCGCGGGAAGAGGTCGCCGACGCGCTCGGCGTCGACTTCGCCCTGCCCGGCGACGCCCACGGCGACCGCGACCTCGTCGTCCACGCCAGTGCCACGGAGCAGGGCCTCGCCCGCGCCCTGGAACTGCTGCGGCCCGAGGGCACCGTCCTCGAACTGAGCTGGTACGGCGACCGGCGCGTCGCCCTGCCGCTCGGCGAGGCGTTCCACTCCCGGCGCCTGACCCTGCGCAGCAGCCAGGTCGGCACCGTCTCCCCGGCCCGCGTCGCCACCCGCACCTACGCCGACCGGCTCGCCCTCGCCCTCGACCTGCTCGCCGACCCGGCCCTCGACGCGCTCGTCACCGGCGAGTCCGCGTTCGGCGAACTGCCGCAGCTGATGCCCCGGTTGGCATCGGGCGAGATCCCCGCCCTGTGCCACCGGATCCGGTACGACGAGGAGGACGACGGCACCGGTACCGGCGCCTGACCTTGCGGAAAGACGTACGGCCGACTGAACAAGGCAAGGCACCCAGCCGTAATAGACGGCACCCCGCGCAGCGATCGGCGGGGAGAAGACGTGCCACACCTGGAGGGTCGTCCGTTGTTCAGCATCACCGTCCGCGATCACATCATGATCGCCCACAGCTTCCGCGGCGACGTCTTCGGGCCGGCGCAGCGCCTGCACGGAGCGACGTTCCTCGTGGACGCCACCTTCCGGCGCGAGCAGCTGGACGAGGACAACATCGTCGTCGACATCGGACTGGCCACCCTGGAACTGGGCGCCGTCGTCAGCGAGCTGAACTACCGCAACCTCGACGACGAACCGGACTTCACCGGGGTCAACACCTCGACGGAGTTCCTGGCCAAGGTCGTCGCCGACCGGCTCGCCGAACGCGTACACAAGGGCGCGCTGGGGGAGGGGGCCAGAGGCCTGGCCGGACTCACGGTGACCCTGCACGAGTCGCACGTCGCCTGGGCGAGTTACGAGCGTGCGCTGTGACCGAGACATCTCTCGGCTCCTCCGCCGCCTCCGCCTCCGCCGCCTCCGCCTCCGCCGCCTTCGCCGCCTCCGCCGGTCCGACGGCCGGGCGCACCCGCCTCGCCTACGTCCCCGCCCAGCTGACCGGGCGGCAGCCCGCGCGGCCGACGCGGCCCGCGTCCCCGAGGAACGACGGGATCATCCCCATGTCCCTGCGCTCCGTGCACTTCGTCATGCCGGGCGGGATCGACGACCTCGCCGCCCCGAGCGGCGGCAACGCCTACGACCGCCGGGTCCGTCTCGACCTGCCCGGCTTCGGCTGGCGGGTCCGCGGGCTGCCCGTCGACGGCGACTGGCCCCGGCCGGACGACACCGCCCGCGCCGAACTCGCCCGCGTTCTGCGCCGGTTGCCGGACGGCGCGGTGGTCCTGCTCGACGGCCTTGTCGCCTGCGGGGTGCCCGAGATCGTCGTGCCGGAGGCGGAACGGCTGCGCCTGGCCGTCCTCGTCCACCTGCCGCTCGGCGACGAGACCGGCCTGGAGCCCTCCGTCGCCGCCGAACTCGACGCCCGCGAACGCGCCGTGCTGCGGGCCGTCCCGGCGGTCGTCGCCACCAGCGACTGGGCGGTCCGCCGCCTCGTCTCCCACCACGGCCTGGATCCCGCCCGCGTCCACGTCGCCGCCCCCGGCGCCGACATCGCGCCCCTCGCACCCGGCACCGACGGCGTCTCCCGCCTGGTGTGCGTCGCCGCCGTCACGCCGCGCAAGGGCCAGCACCGGCTGGTGGAGGCCCTTGCGTCGGTGTCCGAACTGCCGTGGAGCTGCGTGTGCGTCGGCGGTCTCGGCCAGGAACCGGAGTACGTCGACCGGTTGCGGGAGCGGATCGCGCGGCACGGTCTGGAGGACCGGCTCGTGCTCGCGGGACCCCGGTCCGGCGCCGAGCTGGACGCCACCTACGCGACCGCCGACCTCATGGTCCTCACCTCGTACGCCGAGACGTACGGCATGGCGGTGACGGAGGCCCTGGCACGCGGGGTTCCCGTGCTGGCCACGGACGTCGGCGGTCTCCCGGAGGCGGTCGGACGCGCGCCCGACGGCGGGGTGCCCGGCATCCTCGTTCCGCCGGAGGACCCCGCCGCGCTGGCGGCCGAGTTGCGCGGCTGGTTCGGGGAGGCGGACGTACGACGCCGGCTCAAGGCCGCCGCCCGCGGCCGCCGCGCCGCCCTGAACGGCTGGGCGAGCACGGCCCAGAGCCTGGCCGGCGTACTGCGCCGGCTGCCGAGCGAACCCTGGAGGGCGGCATGAACAGGTCCACGGCGCCGACCGGAACGACGGCCGCCGGGCCCGGCCCGCAGCCCGCCTCCACGCCCGTCCCCGGGCCCGGCCCGCAGCCCGTTCCGAAGCCCGCCTCCACGCGCGTCCCCGGGCCCGCGCCGGCGTCCACCGGGGGAGTGATCCCGGGTGCGGGACCCGCCGGACGGCCGGTCACCGGCCCGGCTGTCCGGCCCGCCGCCGAGCCGCTCGCGCAGCCCACCGCCGAGCCGCTCACCGGCCGGGCCGGGCAGCCCGTCGCCGAGCGCGCCACCCTCCGGCTGCGGGAGACGCCGCCGGCGGAGGCGGAGTACGGGCCCGCGGACAACGACCCCCGAGGCGCCGCCGGCGACCCCCCGCGCTACGCCCCCGAGTGGCTGCGCCTGCGGGAGCCCGCCGATGCCGCCGCGCGGGCGCACGACCTGCTCGATCCGCTCCGGATCCGCCTCGCCAACCTGCCGACGCGGTCGGGCGGCCTGGTCGTGCACGACCTGGGCTGCGGCACCGGCTCGATGGGGCGCTGGCTCGCCCCGCTCCTCGACGGCGCCCAGCACTGGGTCCTGCACGACCGCGACCCCTACCTCCTGCACTTCGCCGCCGTCGCCGCCCCGCGCTCGGCCGCCGACGGCAGCCGCGTCACCGTCGAGACACGGCGCGCGGACCTCGCCCGCCTCACCCCGGACGCGCTGACCGGCGCGGGTCTCGTGACGGCGTCCGCCCTGCTCGACGTCCTGACCACCGAGGAGGTCGGCACCCTCGCCGCCGCCTGCGCCGGAGCGGGCTGCCCCGCCCTGCTGACCCTCTCCGTCGCCGGGCGCGTCGACCTCACCCCAGCCCACCCCTTGGACGCCGAGATCACCGAAGCCTTCAACGCACACCAGCGGCGCGAGGGACTCCTCGGCCCCGAGGCGGTCACCGCGGCCGCGGACGCCTTCGCCGCGCACGGCGCCACCGTCCGCGCCCACCCCAGCCCTTGGCGGCTCGGCCCCGACGAGGCCGAACTGACCGCCCAGTGGCTGCGGGGCTGGGTCGGCGCCGCCGTCGAGCAGCGTCCCGAGCTGCGCGAGCGGGCCGACCGGTACCTGCACGAGCGCCTCGCGGTCTGCGCGGCCGGTGAGTTGCGCGTGGTCGTCCACCACACCGATCTGCTGGCGCTGTGCCGGCCGGCGGGCGGCGCCTCGTGAGCGCATCGACGGCGGTACGGGCGGAAGTCCCACCGGCACTCCCCAGTCGGACGAGCGCAGTCGCTGTGCCCGCGCCTCCCGTCCGCCGCGCCCTGCGCGCCCACCTCGGGACCCTCGTCGGCACCGTCATCCTCGGTGTGCTCCTGTGGCGGATGGGCACCGGCGTCTTTCTGGACGGACTGCGCCGGATCGACGGGCCCACGCTGCTCGCGGGGCTCGGGATCGGGCTGGTCACCACGGTGTTCAGCGCCTGGCGCTGGGTCCTGGTGGCCCGGGGGCTGCGCATCCGGCTGCCGTTGGGGGCGGCCGTCGCCGACTACTACCGCGCCCTGTTCCTCAACGCCGCCCTCCCCGGCGGCGTCCTCGGCGACGTGCACCGCGCCGTACGGCACGGGCGGAGCGCCGGTGACCTGGGGCGCGGCGTGCGGGCCGTCGTCCTGGAGCGGGCTGCCGGACAGCTCGCGCTGGCGGCCGTCGGGATCGTCGTCCTGCTCACCATGGACTCCCCGGTCCTGGCCGAGGCCCGGCAGATCGCACCGCCCGCCGCCCTGGCGGCACTCGGCGCGCTCGCCGTCCTCCTCGCCCTGCGCATGAACAGGACCCCCGTACGCCGGGGGAAGGCCCTGCGATCGGCGCTCGGCGAGGCGCGCGAGGCGCTGCTGTCCCGGCGCAACCTGCCGGGCGTCGCGGTGTCGTCGGTCGTCGTGCTCGCCGGGCACCTCGCGATGTTCGTGGTCGCCGCCCGGGTGGCCGGCAGCGATGCCACCGTCGCCGAGCTGACACCGCTGGCCGTACTGGCGTTGCTGGCCATGGGACTGCCGCTGAACGTCGGCGGCTGGGGGCCCCGGGAGGGCGTCACCGCCTGGGCGTTCGGCGCGGCCGGGCTGGGGGCGGGCACCGGGCTCGGCGTGGCCGTGGTGTACGGGGTGCTCAGCCTCGTGGCGAGCCTGCCCGGCGCCGCCGTCCTCGTCGTCCGCCGCTACGACCGTCCCAGCGCCCCCTGCGCGGAGGTGCCCTCCGCACCGTCCGCCGCCGTCAGGAAAGAGAAATACGTCCCGAAGGAATCCGCGAGGCTCGCCAGCAGTTCCTTCCCCTTTTCCGCTGATGCCAGTGAAGGCCGCCCGATGACACCGGAATCGGTATAGGCGGACATACCGAGGGAGAGCAGATGGCGCCGGTCGTCCGCGACGAAATCGGCGGTCTCGTAACCGGGCCGTACCGATGCGGGATGCGCGTGCAGCAGAATGGAGGTCTCGATTTCCCCCGCATGCATGTCGGTGAGCAGCGAGGTGCGTACCCCCGCCCGCTGCCGCGCCGCCTCCCAGTCCTCCGCGGCCGGGAACAGCGCCATCCGTTCACCGCGGGCGGAGGCCTCCTGGACGACGTTGCCCAGTACGTAGTTCCCGCCGTGCCCGTTGACGACGACCAGCGCCCCGACGCCCGAACGGCGCAGGGACTCGGCTATGTCCCGCACCACCGCGTGCAGGGTCACCGCGGAGATGCTCACCGTCCCCGGCCAGTCGGCGTGTTCGTGCGAGCAGCCGATCGTCACCGGCGGGAGCAGGTGGACCGGGTACCCGGCCGCGATCTCCCGGGCCACGGCGCACGCGACGAGCGTGTCGGTCGCCAGCGGCAGATGGTCGCCGTGCTGCTCGTAACTCCCGACCGGCAGTACCGCCACCTGACGGGAAACACCGGAACCTCGTTCCCTCACGTCCGCGCTCGTGTCCGCCGGCACCAGTGAAGCACCCATTCCCGCACGGCCTTTCGTCTTCATCGAGTCTTCCGTTGAGCAATCCGTTGAGCAGTCTGTTGAGGAACGCGAGAATCATGACAGAAAAAGTTGGTGTACTCGGCAAGAAGGCTTCGCAGCGGTCGCAGCGCACGGATGTGGAACGCGTCGTGGTCACGCCGCTTCCCACCGTGTACGGCGAATTCCGGGCGTACGGCTATCTCGACCACGAACGGGGCGACGAACAAGTGGCCCTCGTGCACGGCGAACCGGGCGCCGAAGGAGTGCTCACCCGGCTCCACTCCGAGTGCCTGACCGGGGACGCGTTCGGCTCCGAGCACTGCGAGTGCGGCGCCCAACTCGCCACCGCCCTGCGCCAGGTGGCCGACGCGGGCAGCGGCGTCGTGGTCTACCTGCGCGGCCACGAAGGGCGCGGCATCGGGCTGCTCGGCAAGCTGCGCGCGATGGCGCTGCAGGCGGAGGGCCTGGACACGGTCGAGGCGAACCTCGCCCTCGGCCTGCCGGTGGACGCCCGCGACTACGGCGTCGCCGCCCGCATCCTGGACGACCTCGGGGTGCGGTCCGTGCGCCTGATGTCCAACAACCCCCGCAAACGGGAGGCGTTGGTGCGCCACGGCATCCAGGTGGCCGAGCAGGTGCCGCTGCTGATACCGCCGTGCGAGAGCAACATCACCTATCTGCGCACCAAGCGGGAACGGCTCGACCACCACCTGCCGCACCTGGACGCGGTGGCCCACGTCTCGTCCTGACCGGCAGCGGAGGCGACCGGCAGCGGGAGGCGGCCGGCAGCGGGAGGCGGCCGGCCGCGGAGGCGGGACTCAGTCCCGCACGGCCTCGTGCACGAGCCGCTTCAGGTCCGGGTAGACCGTGTGCGAGGCGCGCGGCCGTACCTGGGTCATGAACTGCACCGTCAGGTCACGGCCCGGGTCGACCCAGAAGGTGGTCGTCGCCACTCCGCTCCAGCCGTACGTACCGAGCCCGCAGGGCGACCGGGTGCGGCTCGGGTCGACGACCACCGACACGCCGAGCCCGAAGCCGACGCCGTCGTTGCCCGGTTCGTCGTGCGCCGGGCGGCTGCCGACGGCCCGCAGATCGGCGCCGTCCGGCAGGTGGTTGCGGGTCATCAGGTCCACCGTGTGCGAGGAGAGCACCCGGACGCCGTCGAGTTCGCCGCGGCGGCGCAGCAGTTCCGCGAAGCGGTGCACGTCGTACGCGGAGGAGACCAGGCCGCCGCTGCCCGACAGGAACCGCGGCCGGCCCCGCAGCGGCAGCCCGGGCACCGGTTCGATGCCGCCGTCCTCCGTCTCGCCGTACAGCTCGGCCAGCCGCTCCGCCTGCGCGTCGGTGACGTGGAAGCCGGTGTCGCCCATGCCGAGGGGCCCGAAGATCCGCTCCGCGCAGAACACGTCGAGTGGCTGTCCGGAGACCACCTCCACGAGCCGCCCGAGTACGTTGCTGGCCACCGAGTAGTTCCACTCGGTGCCCGGCTCGAACTGCAGCGGCAGGCTCGCGTAGAGGTCGACCGTCTCGGCCAGGTCCGCGCCCGGCAGCACCGACGACTCCACACCGGCCGCCCGGTACAGCGCGTCGACGGGGTGAGAGTGGTAGAAGCCGAAGGTGAGGCCCGCGGTGTGGGTCATCAGGTGCCGGACGAGCACCGGACCGGCGGCCGGCCGGGTCACGGGTGCGTCCGCGGGGCCTTCGACGTACACCCGCGGTTCGGCGAAGGCCGGCAGGTAGCGGGCCACGGGATCGTCCAGGGACAGCCGGCCCTCCTCCACCAGCGTCAGCGCGGCCACGGACGTGACCGGCTTGGTCATGGAGTAGATCCGCCACAGTGTGTCGGCCCGCACCGGGAGTCCGGCGGCGACGTCGCGCCGTCCGTGTACGGTCAGGTGTGCGACGCGCCCGCCCCGGGAGACGGCCACGAGGAAGCCGGGCAGCCGGCCGTCGTCGACCTGCCGGGCGAAATGCCCGTCGAGTCGGTCCAGTGCCGCGGGGTCCAGCCCGGCCGCGTCCGCGTCGACCTCCTGCCGCAGGGGTGGCATCGCCATGGTGCTCCTTGATCGTTCGTCGAGACCCGTCCGGCATACCCCGCACACGCCGGTCCGGAACACCCGTCCGCCGATCCGCCGGTACGCTCCCCCGCACCGGTCGTGACACGCCGCCGCCGCGCGGCCCGCCCGCCCTGCCGGAGGAGGCCGCGCGGCCGGGCCTCAGGCCGTGACCTTTGGCCGGGCCTCAGGCCGTGACCGTCTCCGCCCGCGCCGCCTCCCGGTCGTCCGGGCCGCCCAACTGCTCGGTCGGCACCCGGTGGGTCTCCCGGGCCGAGAGCGCCGCGACCACCGGCGGGACGCACAGCGCGGCCGTGAACAGCGCCACCGCGAACCAGTCGTCGCCGTCCGGACCGGCGATCTGCGCCGCGAAGGTGACCGCGAACCCGGCCACCGCGAAACCGATCTGGGTGCCGATCGCCACGCCCGACAGCCGCACCCGGGTGGAGAACATCTCGCCGTAGAACGCGGGCCACACGCCGTTCGCGGCGCTGTAGACGACGCCGAAGGCGACGATGCCCAGCAGGAACGTCAGCGCGTAGGAGCCGGTCGAGATCGCCCACAGGTACAGGAACATCGCCACCGCGCTGCCGGCCGCGCCGACCAGGTACACCGGCCGCCGGCCGATCCGGTCGGACAGCATCGCCCACAGCGGGATGGCGCCGAGCGCGACGACGTTGGCGAGGGCGCCCACCCACAGCATGGCGGTACGGGACATGCCGACCGAGTCGCTGGTGGCGTACGCCAGCGCCCACACCGTGAAGATCGTGCTGACCGAGGCGACCAATGCCCCGGCGACCACGCGCAGGACGTCCGCCCAGTGGTCGCGGGCCAGCACCGCCAGCGGCATCTTCGCGACGCCCTCGGTGGCGGCCTGCTGCTCGAACGCCGGGGTCTCGTCGAGTTTGCGGCGGATGACGTAGCCGACGACGGCGACCACGACGCTCAGCCAGAACGGCAGGCGCCAGCCCCAGGCCAGCAGTTGGTCCTCGGGGAGCGCGGCGACGGGGAGGAAGACCAGGGTGGCGATCAGCTGGCCGCCCTGGGTGCCGCTGAGGGTGAAACTGGTGAAGAAGCCCCGTTTGTGCGGCGGCGCGTGTTCCAGCGTCATGGAGTTGGCGCTCGCCTGCTCGCCCGCCGCCGAGATGCCCTGCAGGATCCGGCACAGCACCAGCAGGACCGGGGCGAGGGTGCCGACCTGGTCGCGGGTGGGCAGACAGCCGATCAGGAAGGTCGACACGCCCATCAGGACCAGCGTGAACACCATGATCTTCTTGCGGCCCGCGCGGTCGCCGACGTGGCCGAGGAAGAACGCGCCGACCGGGCGCGCGGCGTAGGCGACGCCGAAGGTGGCCAGTGACAGCAGGGTGGCGGTGGCCGGGTCGGACTCGTCGAAGAAGACGTCGGGGAAGATCAGCGCCGCCGCGCTGCCGTAGATGAAGAAGTCGTAGTACTCCAGCGCGCTGCCGATCCAGGCGGCGGTCGCCGCCTTCCTGGGCTGGCCGGGCGGGGCGGCGCCCCGAGGGGCGGGGGAGGGGGCGGGGACGGACACGGCGTGCTCCTTCGGGGGACTGAGCCACGGGCGGAGTGAGCGGAGGGGAGGGGGCCGATCGGCTAATTAACCCACTGGGTAGTTAGTCGCGGTTGGGAAGGGATGTTGCGCGCACGTTTCCCCGCTGTCAAGGGGTCGCGCCGCCGCAGGGCCGCCCGCCCCCGCCGGGGGCCCGGCCGCCGCCCCGGGCCCGCGCGCCTCAGTCCGCCGCGCGCTCCGCCGTCAGATAGGCGATCACCATGTCGCCGAGCATCGCCCGGTAGTGCTCGCGCTGGTCCGGCGCGACCAGGTCGCGGCCGAACAGGGCACCGAACGTATGCCGGTTGGCGACCCGGAAGAAGCAGAAGGAGCTGATCATCGCGTGCAGGTCGACGGCATCGACGTCGGCGGTGAACAGGCCCGAGCGCTGCCCCTCGGCCAGGATGCGGCGGATCACGTCCAGCGCCGGGGAACCGATGCTGCCCAGCAGCTCCGAGGACGCGATGTGCTCGGCGTCGTGGATGTTCTCGATACTGACCAGGCGGATGAAGTCGGGGTGCCGCTCGTGGTGGTCGAACGTCACCTCGGCCAGGCGCCGGATGGCCGCGACCGGGTCCAGGTGGTCGACGTCGAGCTGCTGCTCGGCCTCCCGGATCACGCCGTACGCCCGCTCCAGTACGGCCGTGAACAGCTGTTCCTTGCCGCCGAAGTAGTAGTAGATCATGCGCTTCGTGGTGCGGGTGCGGGCGGCGATCTCGTCGACCCGGGCCCCGTCGTAGCCGGCCCGGGCGAACTCCCGCGTCGCCACGTCGAGGATCTCGGCACGGGTGCGGGCGGCGTCGCGGGTGCGCGGGCCGGATCGTGCCGGTTCGTCGACGCTGGTCATCGGGTTCCTTCGACTGGAGGCGGGAACTTCGGGTCGGGGGCGTGCCGGTGATTGTAGAAGGCTCCTCGCGCCCGCCGGGGCCGCGTCGTTCCCGCCGCCTCTCACCGCTTCCCACCGGCCCGGAGCACCTGCTATGACTAACGTACTGGTTCGTACATTGATCGCTCGGCACCCGCCGAGCCGCTCAGGAGGTCGTCCCCGGTGGCCAAGGACTCCTATCTCGTCGGACTGATCGGTTCCGGCATCGGCCCGTCGCTCAGTCCGGCACTGCACGAGCGGGAGGCCGTCCGGCAGGGGCTGCGCTACGCCTACCGGCTGATCGACATCGACACCCTCGCAGTCCCGCCCGAGGCGGTGGGCGACCTGCTGCGCGCGGCCCGCGACCAGGGCTTCGACGGGCTGAACATCACCCACCCCTGCAAGCAGCTCGTCATCGCGCACTTGGACGCCCTCACCCCGCAGGCCGAGGCGCTCGGCGCGGTCAACACCGTCGTCCTCGACGAGAGGGGACGCGCGACGGGCCACAACACCGACGTCACCGGGTTCGCCGCCTCCTTCGCCCTGGGGCTGCCCGATGCGCCGCTGGAGCGGATCGTGCAGCTCGGGGCCGGCGGAGCGGGCGCCGCCGTCGCCCACGCCGCGCTCACCCTGGGCGCCGGGCGGATCACCGTCGTCGACGCGCTGCCCGAACGGGCCGCCGCCCTCGCCGCCCAGCTGAACCGGCACTTCGGCGAAGGCCGCGCCGACGGTGCGGGACCGGACCGGCTGCCCGCGCTGCTGGCCCGGGCCGACGGCCTCGTGCACGCCACCCCCACCGGCATGGCCGCCCATCCCGGACTGCCGCTCCCCGCCCACCTGCTGCACCCCGGACTCTGGGTCGCCGAGGTCGTCTACCGCCCGCTGGAGACCGAGCTGCTGCGCACCGCCCGCGCGCTGGGCTGCGCCACCCTCGACGGCGGCGGTATGGCCGTCTTCCAGGCGGCGGACGCGTTCCGGCTGTTCACCGGGCGGGAACCCGGCACCGCGCGGATGCTCGCCGACATCACCGAACTCGCCGGTGCCGTGGGCGCCCAGAAGTAGGAAGAGGTACCGACGTGCGCACGTCCATCGCCACCGTCTCCCTCAGCGGCTCCCTCACGGAGAAGCTCACGGCCGCCTCCCGGGCCGGCTTCGACGGCGTCGAGATCTTCGAGAACGACCTGCTGGCCAGCCCCCTAACGCCCGAGGAGGTCCGGGCCCGCTGCGCCGACCTCGGCCTCACCGTCTACCTCTACCAGCCCCTGCGAGACGTGGAGGCCCTGCCCGAGGCGGAGTTCGTCCCCGCGCTGCGCCGTGCCCGGCACAAGTTCGAGCTGATGGGCAGGCTCGGCGCCGACACCGTCCTGGTCTGCTCCAGCGTCTCCCCGCACGCCCTGGACGACGACGCGCTCGCCGCCGACCAGTTGAGCCGGCTCGCCGACCTGGCCGGGGGCCACGGCATCCGCGTCGCCTACGAGGCGCTCGCCTGGGGCCGGCACATCAGCACCTACGACCACGCCTGGCGCGTCGTGGAGAGCGCCGGGCACCCCGCGCTCGGCGTCTGCCTGGACAGCTTCCACATCCTCTCGCGCGGCGGCACGCCCGAGGACCTCGAAGGGATTTCGGCCATCCCCGGCGAGAAGATCTTCTTCCTCCAGCTTGCCGACGCCCCGCTGCTCGCGATGGACGTCCTCCAGTGGAGCCGCCACTACCGCTGCTTCCCCGGCCAGGGCGGTTTCGACGTGGCCGGACTGCTGCGGCGCGTGCTGGCCGCCGGATACACCGGGCCGCTGTCCCTGGAGGTCTTCAACGACGTCTTCCGGCAGTCCGAGGCCGGTCCCACCGCCGTCGACGCCCGCCGCTCCCTGCTGACCCTCCAGGAGGAGGCCGGCCTCCCCGCCCCGCCCGCGCCCGCCCCGCCCACCGGCATCGCCTTCGCGGAACTCCTCACCCCGGACGCCGCCCCCGTCTCGGCGGTGCTCGGCGCGCTGGGCTTCGCCCGCACCGCACGGCACCGGGGCAAACCCGTCGACCTGTGGGAGCGCGGCACCGCCCGCATCTTGGTCAACACCGGCCCGGCCGAGCGCCGCGACGGCACCCGGCTGGCCGCCGTGGGCCTGGAGTCGCCCGACCCCGCCGGGGCCGCCCGGCGTGCCGAGGCGCTGCTCGCCCCGGTGCTGCCGCGCCGCCGCGCGCCCGGCGACGCCCCGCTGGAGGCGGTCGCCGCCCCCGACGGCACGGAGGTGTTCTTCTGCGCCACCGGACGCCCGGGACTCCCCGACTGGCGGGCCGACTTCGAGGACACCGGAGAGGAGGCCGAGACCGGTGCCGCCCCGCGCATCGACCACCTCTCCCTCACCCAGCCCTGGCACCAGTTCGACGAGGCCGCGCTCTTTCACCGCAGTGTCCTCGGGCTGAGCCCGCAGGAGAGCGTGGACGTCGCCGACCCCTACGGACTCCTCCGCAGCCGCGCCGTCACCACGGACGACGGCGCCGTCCGGATCGTCCTGACCGTCGGCGCCGCACCCACCGACGACACCGCGCACGCCCAGCACATCGCCCTGGCCACCGACGACGTCGTCGCCGCCGCGCGCGCCCACCGCGCCGCCGGCGGCACCCTGCTGGCGATCCCGGCCAACTACTACGACGACCTCGCGGCCCGCTACGAGTTCCCCGAGGGGGAACTGGAGACCTACCGGGAGCTGGGCATCCTCTACGACCGGGACGCGCAGGGCGAGTTCCGGCACTGCTACACGCACACCGTCGGCCGGGTCTTCTTCGAACTCGTCCAGCGCGACGGCGGCCACCGCGGCTACGGCGCGGCCAACGCCCCCGTGCGGCTGGCCGCCCAGCACGCGGCGCGCGGGTTCACTGGCGGCTGACCGTGCGGGTCAGGCCCGTGATGACCGTCGTGGCCAGGATCCAGCCGGTGACGACGAGGACGTAGGACAGCGTCTGGTACCAGCCCCGGGGCGAGAAGGCGGCCTCCTGGCCGAAGGAGATCACCGGCAGCAGCAGATCGAGCGTGTAGAACACCGGGTTGAAGTCGGGGGCCTCGTCCGGCTTGAGCGCCGGCGGGTGGTGCAGCCCGTACACGAGAGCCCCGGCCGCGAGCAGCGAGAGGAGCCAGCCGCCCGCCCGCACCGGCCGGAAGCCGTATCCCACCGTGACGTCCTGGAGATGGCCCCACAGGCGGCCGTACCAGGGCAGGGTGCGTCTGCGCCGCCGCTGCTTGGCGAGCTGCACCGAGCGGGCCGCGTCGTCGTCGCCGATCCGGCGGTAGGCGGCCGTCAACTGCTCGTAGAGGAAGGGGAGGTAGCTGTCACCCTTCTCCAGCATCGGCAGCCGCCGCTCGGCGGGCTCGTGCGGGACGAGCGACGTGTAGGTGAGGTCGTTCAGCTGGACCCAGGCCGGCACCACCTCCGGCTGGAGGAACAGCACGTCCACCTGCGTACGGCGCAGATTGAGCGCCCCCTGCACCACCGGGCCCTCCCGCAGCCAGAGTTCGCCGATCACGCAACTGCTGGCGCGCAGCGCGGTGCCCCCGGGGTTGGCCAGCCGGGCGTGGGAGAGGTCGAGGCGGCCGGGTATCCGCGCGCCGCGCAGCTCAAGCCGGCCCCGGACCTCCGCGCGCCGCAGCACCACGTCGGCCTCGGCCGAGAGCGTCTCGGCGTGCAGGGCGGTGCCGCCCGGCCGCCCCAGCACCGCGTCGGTCAGGTTGACCGTCCCGGCGACCCGGGCCCCGGTGAGCCGTACCTCGCCGCCCGCCCGCAGCCCCGGCGCCCACAGGTCGGCGCCCAGGACCGCCTGGTTCAGCTGGAGCACCGGGCCCTCGGCGTCGGGGGCGTCGATCCGGGTGCTCTCCAGGTACAGACTCCCGGTGACCTCCGCGCCCGCGAGCCGCACCATGCCGCTGAACCGGGCCCGCGTCAGCCGCAGTACGCCCTCCACCCGCACCGCGTGCGAGACGAGCCCGGGCAGCACCGACTCGCTCAGGTTCAGCTCGCGCAGCCGCGCCCCGTAGAACCGCGGCTCCTCCTCGAAGTGGCAGTGGCGCAGGCGCACTGGGTGGTCGACCGTCGCGTACTGCAGGTCGAGCCGCTCGGTGACACGGGCTCCGGCCAGGCTGAGCGCGGCGACCCGGCCGTCCTCCTGGGGGCCGGCCAGGAGCAGGGCGCGCAGCACGCTCGCGCGCACGGTCCGCTCCGGGCCCCAGGACGCGCCGTCGGCGGGGTCCTCGTCCTCCGTGGCGCGGAAGTCCACGGGCGCGCCCGAGGCGAAGGCGTGCCACACACGAGTCTCGGCCGGTGTCAGGTCGTTGATCTCCATCAGGGAGGGACTCTGACCCGAACCGGCCGATCACGTCAACGTGCTTTCACCACCGTCTACTTCTCGGCCTTCCCGGCCGCCTCGACCGCGTGGCCGCCGAACTGGTTGCGCAGCGCGGCGATCATCTTCATCTGCCTCGCGGACGTTGTCCACGGAGTCGACCTTCTCCAGCAGCTCCCAGCCCTCGGCGTAGGCCTGCATCATCGCGTACTCGATGCCGTTGTGGACCATCTTGGAGAAGTGCCCGGCGCCGACCCTGCCGGCGTGGACGTAGCCGTACGGGCCGTCCGGCTTGAGCGCGTCGAAGACCGGCTTGAGGTCGTCGACGGTCTCCTTCTCGCCGCCGACCATCAGCGCGTAGCCGTTCTTCAGTCCCCACACACCGCCGGAGACGCCCGCGTCGACGAAGTTGATGCCGCGCCTGCCCAGCTCCTCGGCGTGTTTCTCGTCGTCCGTCCAGCGGGAGTTGCCGCCGTCGATCACCGTGTCACCGGGCTTGAGCAGCGTCGCCAGCTGGTCGATGACGTGCTGGGTGGCGCCCCCGGCCGGGACCATCACCCAGACGGCGCGCGGCCGGTCCAGCCGGTCGACCAGCTCGACCAGGCTGTCGACGTCGGCCCGCTCGGGATTGGTGTCGTATCCGACGACGGTGTGGCCGGCGTTGCGCAGGCGCTCGCGCATGTTGCCGCCCATCTTGCCGAGACCAACAAGACCGATCTGCATGTCAGCGCACTTCCTTCAGTTCGCGGTAGGCGGCCACCAGCGCGGCCGTGGACGGGTCGAGGCCGGGCACATCCGCGCCTTCGGTGAGGGCGGGTTCGACACGCTTGGCCAGCACCTTGCCGAGTTCGACGCCCCACTGGTCGAAGGAGTCGATGTTCCAGATCGCGCCCTGGACGAACACCTTGTGCTCGTAGAGCGCGATCAGCTGGCCGAGCACGGACGGGGTCAGCTCGCCGGCCAGGATCGTCGTGGTCGGGTGGTTGCCGGGGAAGGTGCGGTGCGGCACCTGCTCCTCGGGCACCCCCTCGGCCCGTACCTCGTCGGCGCTCTTGCCGAAGGCCAGCGCCTGCCCCTGGGCGAACAGGTTGGCCATGAGCAGGTCGTGCTGGGCCTTGAGCCCGTCGCTCAGTTCGGCCACCGGCCGGGCGAAGCCGATCAGGTCGGCCGGGATCAGCTTGGTGCCCTGGTGGATCAACTGGTAGTACGCGTGCTGCCCGTTGGTGCCCGGCGTGCCCCAGACGACCGGCCCGGTCTCCCACTCCACGCGTCGCCCTTCACGGTCGACGGACTTGCCGTTGGACTCCATGTCGAGCTGCTGGAGGTATGCCGTGAACTTCGACAGGTAGTGGCTGTACGGCAGCACCGCGTGGGACTGCGCGCCGAGGAAGTTGCCGTACCAGACGCCCAGCAGGCCCAGCGTCAGCGGGGCGTTGGCCGGGGCCTCGGCGCTCTGGAAGTGCTCGTCGACGATGCGGAAGCCGTCGAGCATCTCGCGGAAGCGGTCCGGGCCGATGGCGATCATCAGGGAGAGGCCGATCGCCGAGTCGTACGAGTACCGCCCGCCGACCCAGTCCCAGAACTCGAACATGTTGGCCGTGTCGATGCCGAACCCGGCGACCTTCTCCTCGTTCGTCGACAGGGCGACGAAGTGCTTGGCCACGGCCTTCTCGTCGCCGCCGAGCCCGTCGAGCAGCCACGACCGCGCCGAGGTGGCGTTGGTGATCGTCTCGATGGTGGTGAAGGTCTTGGACGCCACGATGAACAGCGTCTCGGCGGGGTCCAGGTCGCGGACCGCCTCGTGCAGGTCGGCGCCGTCGACGTTGGAGACGAACCGGAAGGTCAGGGAGCGGTCGGTGAAGGCGCGCAGCGCCTCGTACGCCATCGCCGGGCCCA
>NZ_JOFH01000014.1 GCF_000721235.1 Streptomyces olivaceus | reverse complement strand
TCGCACAACCGCCCCCGCCCCGCCCAGCGCCCCCCGCTGCGGTGCGATGCCCCCCGGTACCGCGCGCTGGCGGGCCGGGGTTCCCGTCCAGCAGGTGCCGCGGCGGGCGAGGAGGCGGCGGAGCCACAGCTCCAGGGAGACCAGGTCGGCCAGCCCGTCCAGCGGCAGCCGCTCCCCCGCGGCCGTCGCGCGCACCGCCTTGCGCACCACCCGCGCCTCCACGAGCCCCGCCTCGGCGAGCAGCGGCGTGTCGAAGAGCCCCAGCAGGGAGTCCGCCGACGCCCGCAGCCCCGTCCGCGCCGCGGAGGCGGCCAGCGCCTGCGTGGGCGCCCCCCACCCGCTCGGCAGCTCGCTCACCCCCGCCCCCTCCAGCACCGTCCGCAGAATCTCCGCCCGCGCCCCCGGCTGCACCCGCAGCGCCTCCGGCAGCGCACGGCAGGCGCGGACAACCTGGTTGTCGAGGAACGGCGCGTGCAGCCGCTGGAAGCGGACCTCCGCCGCCTGTTCGAGGACCCGCACATCCGCCGCCTGCCGTGCCAGCGCGGCCCGCGCGCGGAAGTCACCGGGCCGCTGCCCCGGCCCGACCCCCGACCGCTGCGAGGACGTCTGAAGACGAACCGATACTTCAGCCAGCGCCTCTCCGGTCAGCCACCGCGCCGCCGGCCCCGGCGCGGCCCAGGTCAGCGCGGCCAGCGACGCGTCCGTCGCCCCGTCGCCCGGCGGGTCGAACCGCCGACGCAGCAGCCGCTCCGCGAGCACCTCGAGCCCCGTCCGGTACGGCGTCCGCGCCAGCCGCCGGGCCGCCCCGTACACGCGCGCCGGGACCAGCACTGACCCGTCGGCCTTGGCCATCGCGGCGACCGGCCGGACCAGGTGACGCCGCTTGCGGTCCATCAGCAGATCGGCCAGGCGCGCCGGATGCGCGTCCAGCACCTGCCGCGCCCCGTACCCCGTGAAGTGGTCGGCGCTGCCCGCGGCCAGCCGCACCCGGTGCCGGGCGGCGGCGACCAGGGAGGGGCCGGGTTCGTCGGTCAGGGGCCCGTCGAGGACGCCGTACGGCAGCATCTCCTCGCCGCCCGGGACCACCACGTGGTGCAGCCGCGGATTGGCGGCCAGCGCCCCCGCCCGCGCCAGCTCGGGCTCCTGCCCGCCGACGGCGAGGTCGTTGAAGGTGACGGCCAGCAGCCGCTCCCCCGCACCGGTGCCGTGCCCGAGCACGGTTCCCGGCATCCCCGGCAGCCCGGCGGCGAGCAGCGCCAGCGTGCCCGAGGCGGGTCCGCCGGACAGGTCGGCCCCGATCCCCGGGACCGGCATGCCGCGGGCCGCCCGGCGTTCGGCGGGCCCCATGCCGGGGACCGGCCCGGGGTCGATGCCGTCCCCGGGCACGTGCCGCGGCGCGGCGAGCCGCGTGCGCACCGCCTCCACAAGGGCGTCCCGCACGCCGTCCACCGCGCGGCCGGGGTCCGCGGAGGGCGTCGCGACGGCGAGGGAGGCCACCGGCTCGTACCCGGCGACCTCGCGCGCCCCGGCTCGCAGGATCAGCGCATGCCCCGGCGGAACGCGCTTCACGCCGTCGTACGGAGTGGAGTCGTCCAGCGCGGCCGGCACGTCGGGGGCGGCGAGCAGCGCCGCGAGGTGGCCGAAATCGAGGTTGGCCTCGACGAGGTCGGCGAGCGGCAGCGCGGCGGTGGCGAAGGCGGTGCCGCCGTCCCACGGGGTGTGGAACACGGGCCGCGCGCCCGCGAGATCGCCGCAGACGGTGATCCGCCGCCCCACCTGGACGACGGCCGTGTAGCTGCCGGGCCACGCCGTCAGATGTCTGAGGGCGCCGCCGCGCGCGGCGAACAGCGCGACGCGCAACTGCTCGTCGGTGGCGCCGCAGATGCCGAGCACGGCGATCCGGGTCTGCGCGTCCGCCGAGACGACCCGCACCTCGTCGGGCCGCCAGTCGCCGACCGCCCACAGGGGATCGGGGTCGCCCCACAGCGGCTGGGCGCCGACGGGCTGCACGGTCTCGCCGTCATAGCCGGTGGCCCCGGCGGAGCCACCCGCTCCGTCGAACCCGTCGAACCCGTTGATTCCCGCGATTCCCGAGATGCCCGCGGCTCCCACGGCGGCGCTGCTCCACCCCACCAACCACCGCATCGACGCCTCCACAGGCTGGGGACAACCAGTGCACCGTTACGAACTGGTCCCCATGCTGCCATGAAGGGCGCGCCACAGAGCGCCGGCGGAGCCGTACGGGCTCGCGCGAACCGTCCTCGCCGCCGCTCGGACGAGAACGTCAACTCCCCCTCGGTGACCGTCCACTTCACCTTGGAGAAGACCTGGGAGAAGACCTCGGAGAAGGCAAAGACGGCGCGAATGCGCCCCCCAAACGCGCCCTTTGGCTCCTTTACGCGCCGTTCAACTCCCGTGGTGAGGGCGATAGTCCAGCGAAAACAAAGGGAGCGATTTTCAGCCAAATCAATATCACGCACACACGCTCGAACACGCTGCGTACAGGTTCTGCGCAGCGCCCCGTGGGGCCCCCGCGGCGCACGGTCCGGGAGGCGGGACTCGCCCCCCGGACCGGTCCGCCGCCCGCGGGGATGTAGGCGGCGGTGTCCCCCAGCCCACTGGATCCAGTACAGCGGGCCGACCCACGCACCGACCATGGAACCGCTCCCCATGTGGCCGGAGAAGAGCGCACGGGCGGGCGCACGGCCACACAGCGGGAGCGCGCCGCAACAGACCGTGCACGCACCGTACTTGGGGACGGACCACAATCCCGCCATCCGGAACAATGCCTCTTAACGCCTGGGATGCGGCGAACTACGCTGGGTGTACGAATGCCGCGTGGTTATGCCAGCGCGGCAGCCGTCTGTGTCGAGGGGTGGCGCATGTCCAGGGAGCAACGCGGGCCGAACGAAAAACTCGGCGCCGTTCTCGCCCTCGCGGGAATCAGCAACGCGGGTCTCGCCCGGCGCGTCAACGACCTGGGCGCCCAGCGCGGGTTGACGCTTCGCTACGACAAGACGTCGGTGGCGCGCTGGGTGTCGAAGGGGATGGTGCCGCAGGGCGCGGCGCCGCACCTCATCGCCGCCGCCATCGGCCAGAAGCTCGGCCGCCCGGTCCCGCTGCACGAGATCGGCCTGGCGGACGCGGACCCCGCCCCCGAGGTGGGCCTCGCCTTCCCGCGGGACGTCGGCCAGGCGGTCAGGTCCGCGACCGAGCTGTACCGGCTCGACCTCGCCGGCCGCCGGGCGGGTGGCGGGGGCATATGGCAGTCGCTCGCCGGCTCGTTCGCGGTGAGCGCATACGCAACGCCCGCCTCACGGTGGCTGATAACCCCGGCCGACAGTTCGGTGGCGCGCGACGTGAGCCCGGCCGAGGGCTCCGGCGCACCGCTCAAAGTCGGCCACAGTGATGTGGGCAAGCTCCGGGAGGCCGCCGAGGACGCCCGGCGCTGGGACTCCAAGTACGGCGGCGGCGACTGGCGTTCGTCGATGGTGCCCGAGTGCTTACGCGTCGAGGCGGCGCCCCTGCTCCTCGGTTCCTACTCCGACGAGGTCGGCCGCGCCCTGTTCGGCGCCTCGGCCGAACTGACCCGCCTGGCCGGCTGGATGGCCTTCGACACCGGTCAACAGGAGGCCGCCCAGCGGTACTACATCCAGGCCCTGCGCCTCGCCCGCGCCGCGGCCGACGTCCCGCTCGGCGGCTACGTGCTCGCCTCGATGTCCCTGCAGGCCACCTACCGCGGCTTCGGCGACGAGGGCGTGGACCTCGCCCAGGCCGCCCTCGAACGCAACCGCGGCCTGGCCACCGCCCGCACCATGAGCTTCTTCCGCCTGGTCGAGGCCCGCGCCCACGCCCGCGCGAACGACGCGGTGGCGGCCGGCGCCGCGCTGAAGGCCGCCGAGAGCTGGCTGGAGCGGGCCCGCCCCGGCGACGGCGACCCGTCGTGGCTGGGTTTCTACTCCTACGACCGGTTCGCCGCCGACGCGGCCGAGTGCTACCGCGACCTGAAGGCACCGGGACAGGTCCGCCGCTTCACCGAGCAGGCCCTGTCGCAGCCGACGGAGGAGTTCGTACGCTCGCACGGTCTCAGACTGGTGGTCTCGGCGGTGGCCGAGCTGGAGTCCGGCAACCTGGACGCGGCCTGCGAGCAGGGGGTGCGCGCCGTCGAGGTGGCCAACCGCATCTCCTCGGCCCGCACCACCGAGTACGTGAAGGATCTCCTGCACCGCCTGGAGCCGTACGGCGACGAGCCACGCGTCGTCGAGCTGCGCGAACGCGCCCGCCCCCTGCTGATGACCACGGCCTGACCACGCCCCGGACACCGTTCCGGACCCGCGCCGAACCCGTCCTGACGAGGCCCCCGCCTCGCCCCGCCCCCGCCCGGCACCGACCGGCCCCCGTTCCCGGGTTTACGGGCATTGTCAGTGGCGCAGTGCACTATCGGAGCCGGGAGGTGGAGCCGGGACGTGGACGTGGATGTGGACGTGAACCTGAGAACAAGACGCACGGCGCACGGAACAGCGCACGGCGCAGCGCACCGCACGACGCACGGGACGACGCACGGAGCGGCGACCGCCACCGCGCACGGCACCGCGCGGGACGTCGCGTACGACTGCGACGTCCTGGTGATCGGCGGCGGCATCGTCGGCCTGTCGACGGCGTACGCGATCACGCGCGCCGCCCCCGGCACCCGGGTCACGGTCCTGGAGAAGGAACCGGGCCCCGCCCGCCACCAGACGGGCCGCAACAGCGGCGTCATCCACAGCGGTGTGTACTACCGCCCCGGCTCGCTCAAGGCACGGTACGCGGTCCGGGGCGCCGCCGAGATGGTCGAGTTCTGCGCCGAGCACGGCATCGAGCACTCCGTCACCGGCAAGCTGATCGTCGCCACCGACCGGGCCGAGCTGCCCCGCCTGCACGCCCTCGTGCAGCGCGGCCGGGAGAACGGCATACCGGTGCGCGAGCTGGGCGCCGCCCAGATCCGGGAGTACGAACCGCAGGTCCGGGGCCTGGCCGCCATACACGTCGGCACGACCGGGATCTGCGACTACGTCGCCGTGGCCCGCCGGCTGGCCCACCTGTCCGGCGCGCGGATCCGCTACGGCGCCGAGGTGGACCGCGTCGACCGGCGCCCCGGCCTGGGAGTGGCCGTGCGCACCCGCTCCGGCGAGGTGCTGCGCGCCCGGGTCCTGGTCAACTGCGCCGGGCTGCACTGCGACGAGATCGCCCGGCTGACCGGCGACGACCCCGGCATGCGCATCGTCCCCTTCCGCGGCGAGTACTACGAGCTGGCCCGCCCCGAGCTGGTGCGGGGCCTGGTGTATCCGGTGCCGGACCCGGCGTTCCCGTTCCTCGGGGTGCACCTGACCCGCGGCATCGACGGCGGCGTGCACCTCGGTCCGAACGCGGTGCCGGCGCTCGCCCGCGAGGGCTACGGCTGGGGCGTGCTGCGCCCCCGTGAGCTGGGCGCGACGCTGGCCTGGCCGGGCTCGTGGCGGATAGCACGGCGGCACTGGAGGTACGGGGCGGGCGAGCTGCACCGGTCGCTGTCCCGCAGCGCGTTCACGGCCGCCGTACGCCGGCTGCTGCCCGCGGTGACGGAGGAGGACCTCGTGCCGGCGCCGGCCGGGGTGCGGGCGCAGGCGGTGCTGGCAGACGGGACGCTGGTGGACGACTTCCTGTTCAAGGAGGGCGCCCACGCGGTGCACGTGCTCAACGCGCCCTCGCCCGCGGCGACCGCGTCCCTGCCCATCGGCCGCGAGGTGGCCCGCCGGGCGCTGACCGCGCTCGCCGCACCGGCCGCACCGGCACGGCGCCCCTCGTAAAATCGAGTCATTGTGACTGATTCCCACACCCCCGACTCACGCGCCGTCGGCCCCCACGCCCCCGGCGGACGCACCGCAGGCGGACACACCGCCGACGGACACGCCGCAGGCCCGCACACCACCGGCCCGCACCCCGGGGAGTCCGGCCGCCCGTCCGCGGACGCCTCCCTGCGGCACACCCGGGCCAAGGGCGAGCCGCGCTTCCCGGACGGACCGAAGGCCGATCCCGCCGGTTCGCACTTCGAGCGGCGGATCCGCAGCTTCCAGCCGCGGCGGAGCCGCGTCACGGCCGGGCAGGCGGACGCGCTGCAGCGGCTGTGGCCCCTCAAGGGACTGGACATCGACGGGCAGCGGACCGTCGACCTGGGCGAGCTGTTCGGCAACGCCCGGCCGGTCGTCCTGGAGATCGGCTTCGGCATGGGCGAGGCCACCGCCGAGATGGCCGCGGCCGACCCCGGCACCAACATCCTCGCCGTCGACGTCCACACCCCGGGCCAGGGCAATCTGCTCGGTCTCGCGGAACGGAACGAGCTGTCCAACATCCGGGTGGGCAACGGCGACGCGATCATCCTCCTGCGCGAGATGCTCGTCCCCGGCTCCCTCTCCGGACTGCGCGTCTACTTCCCCGACCCCTGGCCCAAGAAGCGCCACCACAAGCGCCGACTGATCCAGCCCGAGTTCCTGACCCTGGCCGCGACCAGGCTCGCACCGGGGGCCCTCGTGCACTGCGCCACCGACTGGGAGCCGTACGCGGAGCAGATGCTCGACGTGCTCACCGCTCATCCCGACTTCGAGAACACCGTGCCGGGCGGCGGCTTCGCACCACGCCCCGGGCACCGGCCGCGCACCCGTTTCGAGGGCCAGGGACTGGACAAGGGGCATGTGGTGAACGACTTGCTCTTCCGCCGCGTACAGCACCGCGACCCGCGTCAAGAGCAGCACCCCACCGGTTAGGGTCCGAGCCGTGGCCACCTGCCCCCCGTATCCCACGTACCCGGCACGTCCGGGACCCGCGGCGCCGCTGCCGCGTCCGCACTGGTGGCAGCGCGCCTGGGTGCGGTACGGGGCGCTGATCACGCTGCTCGCGATCTCCGGCCTGGTGATCCTGGCCCTGGTCCGCGAGCAGACCGGTACGCAGGGGTTCCTGGTGGGCCTCGGGCTCGCGGTGCTGCCCGTGCCGCTGCTGGTGGCCGCGTTCCGCTGGCTGGACCGGGTGGACCCGGGCCCCTGGCGGAACCTGGTGTTCTGCTTCGCCTGGGGAGCCTGTGCGGCGGCGCTGATAGCGATCGTCGCCAACAGCTTCGCGACCCGGTGGATAGCGACCGCGACCGCCGACCCGGCGAGCGCGGACACCCTGGGCACGACGGTCATAGCGCCCGTCGTCGAGGAGTCCGCCAAGGCCGCCGCCGTCCTGCTGGTCTTCCTCTTCCGCAGACGGGACTTCACCGGCGTCGTCGACGGCGTGGTGTTCGCCGGGGTCACCGCCACCGGCTTCGCCTTCACCGAGAACATCCTCTACCTGGGCACCGCCTTCGGCACCGACCAGCTCACCGGCGGCAGCGGCATCGCGTCCGTCACCGCGGCGACCTTCTTCGTCCGCGTGGTGATGTCGCCGTTCGCGCACCCGCTCTTCACCGTGCTCACCGGCATCGGCTTCGGCGTCGCCGCGCTCCGGACGGGCCACCGCGGCCCGGTCCGCGCCCTGCTCCCGCTCGCCGGCCTGCTGCTCGCGATGGGCATGCACGCGCTGTGGAACGGCTCGGCCTCCTTCGGCGAGTACGGCTTCTTCGCGGTGTACGCGGCGTTCATGGTGCCGTCGTTCGGCCTGCTGACCTGGCTGGTGATCTGGACCAGGCAGCGCGAACTGCGCACCGTGCGCGCCGAGCTGCCCGCCTACGTCGTCGCCGGATGGCTGGCCCCGGCGGAGCCCTTCGCCCTGGGCTCGATGCGGGCCCGGCGCATCGCCCGGCAGCAGGCCCGGCGGCACGCCGGGAAGGAGGCGGCGCGGGCGGTGACGCAGTACGAGGCCTGCGCGACGTCACTGGCGTTCCTGCGGCAGCGCGGGCGCCGGGGCAGGGCGGGCGCCGACTTCGCCGTACGGGAGCGGCAGCTGCTCGACGCCCTGTGGGACCGGCGGGAGGCGGCCCGCCCGGCCCTGGACCACGCGGCCCGCGTCACGGCGCCGCCCTGGGTGTACCCGTACGGATCACCGGCCCCGCACGGCGCGTTCGCCCCGCCCGGTGTCTACGGGCCGCCCGCGGCGCACGTCCCGCACCAGGCGCCCTACGGGTTCCACGCGGCGCAGCAGGGCGCGTACGGCCCGCCCGGCGACGCCCGCGGCCCCTACGGCACGCCCCACCCGGCACTCCACCCGACGCCGTACCCGCCCGGCCCGCCCGCGCCCGGCCCGTCCTACCGGCCGTGACCCGCACGATCCCTGCGGCGCCCGCAACACCCGCGGTACCCACGGCACCCCCAGAGCCCGCAGCCCCCGTGGTCCCCGCAGCCCGCGCAGCCTCCGCTCAGGCGGACGCCCGCGTCAGCCGCGCGACCTCGTCCTCCGTCAGGCTCAGCTCCGCCACTCCCAGCAGCGCCGGCAGCTGCTCCACCGTGCGCGCGGACGCGATCGGCGCGGCCACCGTCGGCTGTGCGGCCAGCCAGGCGAGGGCGACCGTGGCCACGGGAGCGTCGTGGGCCCCGGCGACCTCGTCCAGGGCGGCGAGCACCCGGCGGCCCCGCTCGCTCTCCAGATGCTTCGCCGCACCGCCCGCGCGCACGCTGTCGACGGCCGCACCCGGCCGGTACTTGCCGGTGAGGAAGCCGGCCGCGAGGGCGTAGTACGGCACGGCGGCCAGGCCCGTCCGCGCGGCGAGGTCCTGCAGTTCACCCTCGTAGGTGTCGCGGGAGACCAGGTTGTAGTGGGGCTGGAGGGCGACGTACCGGGCGAGGCCCTCGCGCTCGGAGAAGTCGAGGGAGGCCTCGAGCCGCTCGGCGGAGATGTTGGAGGCGGCGATGTGCCGCACCTTGCCCGCCCGCACCAGCTCGTCGAGCGCGCCGATGATCTCCTCGACCGGCACCTCGGGCTTGTCGTAGTGGGTGTAGTAGAGGTCGATGTGGTCGGTGCCCAGGCGGCGCAGCGAGGCGTCGGCGGCGGCCTTGATGTTCGCGGCGGACAGGCCGGGGTACTCGGGGTGCTGGCCGACCTTGGTGGCGAGGACGACGCCGTCACGGTTGCCGCGGGCCGCGAGCCACTTGCCGAGGACGGTCTCGGACTCGCCGCCGCTGAGGCCTTCGCCCCAGGCGGAGTAGACGTCGGCGGTGTCGACGAAGTTGCCGCCGGCCGCCGTGTAGGCGTCGAGGACGGCGAAGGACTGGTCGAGGTCGGCGGTCCAGCCGAAGACGTTGCCGCCGAGGGCGAGGGGGAAGACCTGGAGGTCGGAGGAGCCGAGCGTGCGCAGTGAAGTCATACAAAGCGTCAACAACCACAGGGGAGGGCACCATTCCGGCCCGGCCGTCCGGCACCCGAACGGAGTCCTCCGCTTTGCTCAGAACTGACTCTCAGGGGACGCGTCCGGAGCCCCTGAGAGACGAGTCAGGGCGTGAGCCCCTTGCCCTGCAGCCAGGCCATCGGGTCGATGCCGGACGCGCCGCCCGGGTGCACCTCCAGGTGGAGGTGGGCGCCGGTGACGTTGCCGGTGGCGCCGACGCGGCCGATGACCTCGCCGGTGGTGACCTTCTGGCCGACGCTGACGCTGATGGAGGACTGGTGCGCGTACCAGAGCTCCGTGCCGTCGTCGAGGGTGAGGACGGTCTTGTAGCCGTACGAGCCGTCCCAGCCGGCCGACGTGATCGTGCCGCCGTGCACCGCCTTGAGCAGGGTGCCCGTGGGGGCGGCGAAGTCGAGGCCGGTGTGGTGGCCGGAGGACCAGTAGGCGCCGGACTGGCCGAAGGTCGAGGAGATCGTGTACGAGGAGGTCGGCAGCGTGTACTGCTTGGCCAGCTTCGCGAGCCGCTCGGCCTCGGCCTTCTTCGCGGCCTCCTCCTCCGCCTTCTTCTTGGCGGCGGCGGCCTTCTCCTCGGCCTCCTTCTCCGCCTTGGCGGCGGCCTCCGCGGCCTGCTTCTCGGCGGCGGCCACGGCTTCGGCGGCGGCCTTCGACTCGACCTGGGCCTGCTGCTGCTCGGCCTGCGCCATGATCCGGGCCCGCAGGGACTCGCCGGCGCCGTCGGTGCCGGTGCCCTCGCCGGTGTCCGCGGCGGCGGCCACGGCGATGCCGCTGAGCGGGGTGGTGGAGCCCTCCGGCTCGGACTCCTCGTCGCCGGAGATGAGGGAGCCGACGTTCGGCAGGTCCGGCATGGAGATGGAGACCGGGGCCTTGCCGGGCTGGGCGCTGGCCATGCCGCCCGCGCCGACCGCGGCTATGACACCGACGCCGAGGACGGTGGAGCTGCGGGCGAGTCCGCCGCGCTGCTTGGCGACGCGGTGCCGGCCGCGTACGGGACGGAGGGACTCCGCGGTGGGATTCCACTCCTCCCAAGGGCCCTCTTCGGTCGGGTGGTTGTCGTAACCGAAGGTGTCGGTGCCGTGCCCGCTGGGCACGAACGGGGCCTCGGGGGCAGGCCGGTTGGACGCCACGTGGGCGTACTCCTTTCCTTCCTTTCGCCTACCGGGTTAGCTGACGGGTTCGGAGCAGGAAGGTCTCCTACGGGCGCCTGCCGACCGTGTCGCCACGGCGTAGTACGCCCGATTCACCCCAATGTGGTGGTTCCCCGGTTCCCTTGCGGGATTCGGCGCGTGCGCACGGAGCCGCCTTCTGTGACGGCTGGGACGACCGCGCTGCGTTATCGAACGTTAATAGACCCGGGGCTCGGATTCCAAGCCGTCCCTCTTGATCATTAACGGAAACACCCCGGACGTACACCTCACGACCGGCGAAAACCGGGCGAGTTGACCGGCTCCCGGTATTCCCGTTCACGCCGCGTTTTTCTGACGGTGCATCAGTTGTTATGCGGAGGGAGGTCGTTCCCTCACGGCTCGTGACATTGATCTTGCTCCCCGCGCCGCGGCCGCCGTACGGCGAGCAGCGCCATGTCGTCCGCCATCCCGCCCCCGGAGTGCCTGCGCACGTCCTCGGCGAGGAGGTCGAGGAGCGTCGCAGGATGCCGGAACGCGCAGCCGGCCAGCCGCGCGTGCGGATCGTAGAACTCGCCCCGGGCGTCGCGGGCCTCCGACAGCCCGTCGGTGTAGAGCAGCAGTGTGGCGCCGCCCGGGAACGGGGCCTCCTCGGCCCGGTCGGGCCACACGCCCAGTTCGCCCATGCCCAGCGGCAGGGCCGATTCCCGGGCGGGCAGCGCGCTCAGGGTGCCGTCGGGGTACAGGAGCAGGGGCGGCGGATGCCCGCGGTTTACGATGCGGACGGTCCCGGTGCCGTGCGGGAGTTCGGCCAGTACGGCGGTGGTGAACCCCTCGAAGGCGTCGAGCCCCTCCCGCCGGGTGCCCTCGCGGGCCAGCGCCCGCTCCAGCCGCTGCGCCACCGCCTCCAGCGTCGCCTCCTGCTCGGCGGCCTCCCGGAAGGCGCCGATCACCACGGCGACGGCGGCCACCGCCCCCATGCCCTTGCCGCGCACGTCCCCGACGATGACCCGGACGCCGCGCGCGCTGTCCTGCACGGCGTACAGGTCGCCGCCGATGAAGGCGTCGGCCTGCGCGGCCTCGTAGCAGGCGGCGATCTCGAACCCGGCGATCCGCTCGGCGGGTTCGGGCAGCACGGCACGCTGGGCGGCCTCGGCGATCTCCCGCACGGACACCAGCCGCTCGCCGGTACGGCGGACGAGCCCGTTCACGAGCACGGCGAGGACGGCGACCGTCGCGATGGTGATCAGCTCGGTCAGGGAGTCGACGTAGTGGATGACGCCCTTGCCGATCTGCAGGGCGACGACCGCGGCGACGACGGCGGCGCCGGTGAGCGCGGTGCCGCGCCGCGAGTAGATCGGGGCGGCGATCAGGGGCGCGGCCGTGTAGAGGGGGCCCGCGGTGAAGTACCGGGGAGTGAGGACGTCGTACAGGATGGCGACGGCGATCAGCAGCACGGGCAGCGCGTGGACGAACATCTGCCACGGGGTCCGACGCCGGCGCGGCGGCCCGGAAGGAGTCGGCTGCCCCTCGTCGCCGAGACCGGGATCGGGCACGGGGTCGCCGGGGAGCCGGCCGCCGGCTCGGGCGTAGGCTCCCTCGTCCTCCACGTCACCTGGCCCCACCACTGCCCTCCCGCCACCCCCTCACGTCCGCGCCGCTCGCCGTACCGGAATCTCCAGGCTTCCGGACAGGGGAACGGGCGGCGACCGCTGCGGGGCCGACCGGATGACAGAACAGAACGCACACCGTGCGTACGCGCGTGACCGACGGAACGCACCGAGGGCCGGAACCCTTTCGGATTCCGGCCCTCGGCCTTCAGTAGCGGGGACAGGATTTGAACCTGCGACCTCTGGGTTATGAGCCCAGCGAGCTACCGAGCTGCTCCACCCCGCGTCGTTGTGTTCACCACTGTACGTCATCCGGGGCCCGCAATGCACATCGGTATCTTCCGACCCGGTCGGCCGGACCGCCGTCACCGGTGAGCCGGGGGCGTTGCGGAGGCAGGACCTGGCGGGGGCCGGACTGCTGGGGGGTCAGGTCACGGCGGGGGCGGCCGCAGGGCGCCGGCGACGACGGTGGTCACCATCGTGCGGACGGCGGCGGTCTGCGGCGGAGCGCTCGTCCGGTCGGCGAACAGCAGGTGCCCGGCCCCGACGAGGGTGGGGGCGAGCGTGTCGATGTCGGCGTCACCGGCCAGACGCCCCGACTCCCGTTCGGCGGTCAGGTATGCGGCGATCATGGCGGTGCCCTGTACGGCCAGGGGGATGCCGGTCAGACCGGCCTCGCGCAGCCGGGAGCGGAGGCCGTCGCGGAAAGTGATGAGCGCGACGGCGGCCACCGTGACCGGTCCGAACAGGTCCTGCAGCGCGCCCGTCAGGTTGTCCACCACGCTCCCGGTGCCCGCGGCCGCGCGCAGAGCCGCGGTCCGGTCCTCGATGCCGCGAACGCGTTCGAGGACCAGTTCCGCCAGGAAGGCGTCGAAGTCGGCGAAGTGCCGGTGCAGCACGCCCTTGGCGCAGTTCGCCTCCTCCGTGACCGCCCGGCTGGTCAACGCGTCGGGCCCGTTCCACAGCAGGATGCGCTCGGCCGCTTCGAACAACTGGCCGCGCACGTTGTGGATGTGCACTCCTGACGGCATCGTCTCCCTTTCCGCGCCGCTGCGCCTTAACAAGTGGGCAACCGCCCATTAGTGTGGGCGCATGCCCATTTTATCGCGGAGGCAGCCGGACGAGTCCGGCCCCGAACCGCACCGCCACCGGCAGACGGCCGAGTCGTTCGGCGTCGATGCCGAACGCTACGACCGTGCCCGACCGCCGTATCCCCAGGCCCTGGTGGACAGGATCCTCGCGGCGAGCCCCGGCCGGCACGTCCTCGACGTCGGAGCCGGGACCGGCATCGAGGCCCGGCAGTTCCAGGCGGCCGGCTGCACGGTGCTCGGCGTCGAGCCCGACGAGCGGATGGCCGCCTTCGCACGACGCGGCCGTGTCGAGGTCGAGGTCGCCAGCTTCGAGGACTGGCAGCCGGCCGGGCGGCAGTTCGACGCGGTCGTCGCCGGCACCGCCTGGCACTGGGTGGACCCCGTCGCCGGCGCCGCCAAGGCGGCCCGCGTGCTCCGGCCCGGCGGCCGGCTCGCCCCCTTCCACCACGTCCCCCAGCTGCCGGCCGAGTTGATCGACGCCCTCGCTGAGGTACTCGAACAGGTCGCCCCCGATTCCCCGTTCAACCCCGGCCTGCTGCGAGGATCGGCCGTGGACGCCTACCAGCCCCTGTTCGTGAGGATCGCCGACGGGATCCGGCAGACGGGCAGCTTCAGCGAGCCGGAGCAGTGGCGCTTCGCCTGGGAGCGCACCTACTCCCGAGAGGAGTGGCTCGACCAGCTCCCCACGTTCGGCGGCCTCACCCAACTCCCCGCGGACAAGCTGGCGAAGGTCCTGGACAGCGCCGGGTCCGCGATCGGCAGGCTCGGCGGCCACGCCACCATGCCCTACACCTCCGTCGTGGTCACCGCGACCCGCTGCTCTTCGCCCTGAACCCACGGCCGGCGGAGCGGCGGGCCCTACCCCTCCAGATGCCGGTTCGGCGCCTTCGCACGGTCCTCGTACTCGTCCAGCACGACGACCGCGGCGCCCCCGCCCGCCAGCACCCCGCTCCCGTCGGCCCCCGGCACGAAGGTGTCCGGCTCCCGCCAGGCCGTGACCACGCGACGCACCCCGGCGTCGAGGATCAGGCGGGCGCAGGGGGCGGGCCGGGAGGCACGCCGGGCGCAGGGCTCCAGGCTGCTGTACACGGTGGCGCCCGCGAGCCGGACGTCATCCGGTCCGACCTTCGCGAGCGCGGCCTCCTCGGCGTGCACGCGGGGGTCGTTCCCCTCCCGCGAATACCCCCGGGCCAGCTCGCTGCCGTCCCCGGCGACGACGACGGCCCCCACGCTGAACGCCGTCTCCGACGGCGGACACAGCTCGGCCAGCTCGCAGGCGAGCGCCAGCCAGTGCCGGTCGGCAGCGGCCACGCGCTCCCCTACGCCCGGGGCCGTCGGCCGGTACCGCATCAGCACGACGTCCTCGATCCGCCGCGACTCCACCAGCCTCAGCCGCCCGCCCTGGTAGGCCCCCGGCCCGAACAGCCGGGGCGCGGCCGGGTCCCCCACGAACAGCGGCGCGAGCACGAGCTGCAGCTCGTCCGCCAGTTCCTGCTGCAGCAACTGCGTGTGCACGCTCCCGCCCCCCTCCACCATGAGCCGCCGCACCCCCCGCCGGTCGTGGAGGTACTCCAGCGCGGCCCGCCAGTCGAGGACGTTCCCGAGCGGCACGATGCCGGCGGCGATCCCCAACGCGCGAGCCCGCCGGGCGCCGTCCTCCGTGGTGACGAGCACCTTGTCCCCGCCCGTGTGCCAGAACCGCGCGGCCGGGTCCAGCTCGCCGGTGGCGCTCACGGTGACCTTCAGCGGATACTCCGCCTGCCCCGCCGCCACCCGCGCGGCCCGCCGCTCCGCCGAGTTCACCAGCAGCCGCGGATTGTCGGCCCGGACGGTCCCGGCGCCGACGAGGATCGCGTCCACGGAGGCCCGCACCTCGTCGACCCGCTCGAAGTCGGCGGGCCCGGACAGCAGCAGCCGCTCGGGGCCGGTGTCGTCCAGGTAGCCGTCGAGGGAGACGGCGGCGGAGAGGAGGACGTGAGGAAGGGGCATGGGTGGGGCTCCGGTGGTCGCGTGGACAGGCGGCTGGCACGGGCCGGGGCGGCAACGCCCCCGCGGACGTCGGACCGCGCACGGCCCGCTCGGGAAATCCCCGCGTCGGGCGACCCGCCTCGGGCGACGGGCGCACCGGCGACCCGGCGGGGCCGGTCAGGCCCCGGTCGGCAGTGCGTGGGCCAGGAGGACCTCCGCCGCCGTTCGCGCGTGCCGGCCGTAGTCCGCCTCGCCGAGCACCATAGCGCGGCTGGCGGCGCCGTCCGCGAGAGTCACGAGCTGCTCGGCGAGGGCAGCGGGCTCGCGGCAGCCCAGTTCCGCCACGAGCTCGGCCACCAGCCGCACCATCAGCAGTTTCCGTTCGCGGGCGTAGGAGTGGACCGCGTTCTGCGGGTCGGGGAACTCCACGGCCGCGTCGATGAACGGGCATCCGCGCACGGGGTCCGTGCCGGCCGGAAGCGGGTCGAACAGCGCGAGGACGCGCTCCATGGCGGGGACGTCCTCGCGCGTCAGCGTCGCCTCCAGGGTGTGCCCCGTCGAGGTGAGGTCCCTGAGGTGGGCGAGGACGAGCTCGTCCTTGGTGCGGAAGTGCGCGTAGAGGGTGCGCTTGGACACCGGCGCCCGCTCCGCGATCTGTTCCATGCCGGTCGCGTTGATTCCCTGGACCGCGAACAGCCCGGCCGCGGCGGCCAGGATGCGCTCCCGGCCTCCGCGCCCCTGCCGTCGAGTCGCCGTGGTCGCCGTTGCCATGACGCAAGTATACGTTCCCGTTTACTTCGCGGGCGTCCGTTCGCTACAGTGACCCAGGTAAACGCTTCCGTCTACATAAGCGATTTCGAGGAGAGTTCCATGAGCGGACCGGCCGGCACCCGGACACGCACGAGCGAGGCGCCCACCGGCGGGACACGGACGGGCGGGCCACGAGCGCGGGAGTACGCCGAGCAGCTGATCCGCGGGCGCCACGCGACCCGCGCCTTCCGACCCGACCCGGTGCCCGAGGACACGCTGCGCGCGGTCTTCTCCCTGGCGGGCGCCGCGCCGTCCAACTCCAACGCGCAGCCGTGGCGGGTCGAGGTGGTCGGCGGCGCACGGCGGGACCGGCTGGCCGACGCCCTGCGAACGGCCCACGCCGAGCGACGCCGCACGGCCGACTACCCGTACTCCGAGGACATGTACGCCCCCGTCCACCGGGAACGGCGGGCCGCCTTCGGCGCCGGTCTGTACGGAGCGCTGGGCATCGGCCCCGAGGACCACCCGGCCCGTGCGGCCTACGACGCGGAGAGCCTGGGGTTCTACGGGGCGCCCCACGCCGCGTTCCTGTTCGTCACCGGCGACGGCGGACCCCGGCTGGCCGCCGACGCCGGCGCCTACCTGCAGTCACTGCTGCTGGCCATGACCGCCTACGGCGTGGCCAGCTGCCCGCAGGGCCTGCTCAGCTTCTACGCCGACACCGTCCGCGACCAACTCGAAGTGGACGAGGGGAAGCTGCTCGTGGGCGTCTCCTTCGGCTACGCCGACGAGAACGCGCCGGTGAACCGGCTCGCGACCGGCCGGGCCGCGCTGGAGGAGACCACCACGTTCCACGTCTAGATGCCGCGGGTCACTTGCCTCTCCCGGCCAAGGCGCACCAGGATTCGTTCGTGCCGGAACCGATCACCGCAGCGGACTACGCCGACATATTCGGCGCCGACGACGACCTCCTCGAGTCGCACTGCATCACTTACGTGCAGGGGACGAGCCCGGCCGGCCTGCTGCACGAGCTGCGGGCTCGGCGGACGGCGCCCGGGACGCCGGTGACCGGAGTGAGCGCGTTGCGCGAGCTGACGCAGGAGACGTACGCGCAGGCGGACTCGGCAGGGACCCGGCTGGTGGGAGTGACCCCGGTCGGCGACTGGGCTGTCATGGTCGAGTACAACGGTCTCCTGGGCACCGACCCGGAGGTCGTGCTCCCGGCGACGCGGGGGCGGACGGCCGTCTCCCACATGGCCAACATCGCTCCCGGAGAGCCCTTCTACTGGTACGAGGACGGGTCCGTCCGGATGTCCTACGACGAGGACCCCTACCTCCGCGGGGGCGAGCGTCCGGACGAGCTGCTCGACGTCATGCGCCGGGTGGGGTTCGGGCCGCTGGCGGACCCGGACGAGGACGACAGGCAGCCGACCTGCGCCTTGGCCAACTTCGCCCTGGCCCACCACGTCACCGGAGTCCGGCTGACCCGCCGGCTCCTGGAGACGGCGGAGTTCACCTGCGGCTTCGTGACCCGGCCCGTGCCTTCCTGGCTGCGGGTGTGAGGCTTCGGCAGGTCAGCGGTCCGCCGTGCTCGGCGGTCACTCCGGCAGGGTGGCCGCCCACCGCGTGAGGATCCCGACGTACCGCGCCGGGTCGGACTGGTGCATCGTGTGCGACGCGTCCGGCACGGACTCGTAGCCGACCTCCACGCCTGCCGACTCCATCAACAGCCTCGCCTGCGCGGCCTGTTCGTCGGAGAGCGCGCCGAGCGGGACACCGGTCTCCGGGTCGGTGGCGCGCATGTGGTGCGTGAGGAGTACCGGCGTCCTGACCTGGGTCAGCATGCGCTCATGGGGGCAGTTCAGTCCGACGGTCCCCTCCCAGAAGGCCCGGGCCCATTCCGGGTCGTACTCCTTCAGGTGCTGCGGGATCTCGTCGGCCGAGTGCTGCGGGAGCCCGTCCGTCACGAAGTACCGCGCCATCGGCGACGACGCGGCGGCGGCCGCACGGCGGAAGCCCTCCCAGTCACCCACGCTCCACTGGTCGCCGAGAAACGTGCGGAAGAGTTCGAACACGGGCCCCGCCCCCTGCCGGACCGAGTGGCCGTACGCCGGGACGAGCTCGGACGCGAAGAACGGTGCGTCCTCGCACAGGGCCCCGCGGATCTGTCCGGGCATGGAGTGCGCCGACAGCCACGCGGCGAGGACGCCACCGGAGGAGTTGCCCGCGACGACGACGGGGCGCTTCACCACTAGGGCGATGAACCGGACCAGGTCGTTGCCGAAGTTGTCGAGGCTGTACCGCTTCGGGGTCCAACTGCTGCGCCCCTGGCCCCGCAGGTCGACGGCGTAGACGTGGAAGTCCTCGGCGAGCAGGCCCATCGTCTCCTCATAGCTCCACCACGAGCCCGTCTGCTCGGGGATCAGCAGCAGGGCGGGCTTGTCCGGGTCACCGGCCTCGGCGTAGTTCATGGTGATCTCACCGAGATCCGCCTGCTGTTCGGGATAGGCGTGCGGGACGTAGACGTCGCGCAGCGCGGGGTCGCTCACCATTGCTGTCTCCTTGGTCGGTCGGCGCCGCGCAGATGAGAGTGGTTGGGCGTGGACGGCGCCCGGCCGCCCGCACGTCACCGGGCGGGCGAGTCAGAGCTAGTATCGAAACCGTGGCCGGCGACGCGCACCGACGATTCCGATGAGTGGAACGCCGGTACAACCCCCTCGCTCGGGGCGGCCGTTGCACGGGGAGCCGATCCTGGAGCGGGCCTTCCGGGTCCTGGGCGCCTTCGCAGAAGCCGGAGAGGGTCTGACGCTCCACACGCTCGCCGCCCGGGCGGGCCTTCCGAAGAGCACCACGTCCCGGATCGCGGCCCAGCTGACGGCCGTGGGCGCCCTCGAACGCCTCGACGACGGCGCTTTCGTCGTCGGCCTGCAACTGCTCGAGATCGCCTCGTTGGCGCCCCGCGGCCACGGACTGCGCGCCGCCGCGCTGCCGTTCATGGAGGAACTGCACCGGTCCACCGGCCAGCACATCCTCCTCGCCGTACGCGACGGCGACGAGGCCGTCCTCGTGGAGCGCCTGTCGGCACGGGACGCGGCAGCGGTCAGGTACCGGGTGGGCGGCCGCCTCCCGCTCGCCGGGACCGGCATCGGCATCGCGCTGCTGGCGTACGCCCCCGAGCGGGTGCGGAACGACGCGCTGGCCGGCGCGGACGACGCGGCCCGCCTCCGCCGGCTCATGGCCACCGTCCGCGCCGAGGGCGTCTGCGCCACGACGGTGCCCAACCCGCTGCGCTCGGGGCCCGCCGTCATGTCGACCGCCGCCGCCCCGATCCTCGACCGCCGCGGTGCCGCGCTGGGCGCGCTCTCACTGGTCGCACCCGGCGAGGGCGGAGTCCGGGCCGCCGCTCGAACGGCGCTGCGGAGGGCGAGCCTGGCGGTCTCCCGGGCCGTGGGGCGGTGACCGCGGCCCCGAGCGGGGGGCGGACCGGCGCCCGCCGGGCACGAGGGTCGCGGCGCCTGTGACGAACCGGTGACATTGATGTGCCGGTGACCGGTCAGACGAACTGATGTAGCAGCCATCGATTGGTGCCGACGGGCACCGGGAGCCCCGTCGGCACAGGAGAGTGCACAGGAGAGGAAGAAACACCATGAAGGTCACGCGCACCGCCGTCGCCGTCACCGCCGCCCTCGCGATCGCCGGGCTCGGCACCACCGCCGCCGTCGCCGCCGACCCCCAGCAGGCCGCGCAGGAGTGCCAGCCCGGCACCCTGAAGGCGACCACCGCCGACCTCGGCGACGGCCAGCAGGGGATGAACCACGAGGGCACCTATCTGAAGGTGACCAACACCGGTGACGTCACCTGCGCGATCTCCGGATACGCCGGACTCGCCCTGGAGGGCGCCGGACACACGGCGATAGCGACCGACGCGGAGCACGGCGACACCTACTTCGCCCAGGACCCCGGTGAGCACCAGGTCACCCTGGAGGCCGGCGACTCGGCGTACGCCGATCTCGAGTGGACCCACACCGGCGCCGACAGCGCCGACGCGCACTACCTCCAGATCTCGCCCACCGGCAGCAACTCCCACAGCACGGTGCCCTTCGCCAAGGAGGTCGACAACAGCGCCCTCACCGTCACCGCCTGGAGCGACACCCCGCCCACCGCCTGACAGCGCCGCGCAGCCGCCGGCGGCTCAGGACTCGACGAACTTGTCCGCCAGGCCCCGTTCCAGGTAGTCGTCCGGCAAATCCTGGATCACCAGCTCGGCTTCGGTGCGCCCGGTGTGCAGCCGCCAGTAGGCGTCGGCGATCGTCCGGGGCTGCGAGGCGTGGCCCCCTTGGCCGATGAAGGCGGCGATCGCCACGTGCGCGGCGTAGACGCCGGTGCCGGACAGGGCGGCGTGCAGGTTGAGGATCCAGTTGCGCATACCGCCCGTGGCGACCTGGACGTTCGCCACGTGCGGGGCGATCATCGGGCCGGACCCCGCGCCGCTGCTGACCAGGACCGTCCCCGTGCCGCGCGCCAGCATGCCGGGCAGGACGTGCTGCACCGCCGCGACCCCGCCGAGCAGGTAGAGGTCCAGCTGCGCCAGGACCGAGTCGACGGTGACCTTCGTGGCCTCGACGAGCGGCGCCCGGCGCAGATCGGCCGGGGACGGCGCGGGCGAGTACTCGAGTACGTCGATCGGCCCCAGCCGCTCCTCGGCGGCGGTCAGCGCCGCGTGCAGAGCGGGACGGTCGGTGACGTCCGCGGGGAACACCTCGACCCGGACGCCCGTGTCGGACAGATCGTCGGCCACCGCCTGGAGCGTCGTACGGTTGCGGGCGATCAGCGCCACGTCGAACCCCTCGACGGCGAACCGCCGGCCGATCGCGCGCCCCAGCTGCGGGCCCGCGCCGACGATCGCGATCGTGCTCAATGCGCCACCTCGTTACCCTTGTTCCGGAACTCCAGAGGCCCGGACTCGTGGATCCCGGCTCTCCGATCCATGCCGGGACAACGGTAGGCAGCGCGTGGCCGCGGCGGCTCGGACCGGCGCGACATCCCGAACGGAAGATTCGCGACACCATGAGCGGCACTTTCTCGGTGAGCACGAGCGGCACTTTCTCGGTGAGCGTGAGCGGAGCGAACGCCTTCGGCGACTTCGCACGCGAGTGGCGGAGCCGGATGGGCGAGACCTTCGCGCTGGCGCCCTTCCGCCGTACGACCGTCTCCGGCTTCTCGGCCCGGTCCCGCGGGTACCGGGTGGGGGACGTGATGTTCAACCGCTTCGAGAACACGGCCGCCCTCCGGACGGCGGGCCGACGGGTCGGGGCCGAAGATCACGTACGCCTGTGGATCGTCCACCGGGGCACCTGGCGGATCGGGGAACCGGGAGGGACCGAGCACACGGCACCGGCCGGCCGCCTCCTGGTACAGGCCGGGAGGCTGTCCCACTTCTTCGCGGCGCCGCACTCCGGTACCCGGGTGCTCGTCCTGCCCGCCGCCGAGCTGCGGCACAGCCGGGGCAGGCCGGCCTCCGGTCCGGCCGACACCGCCGAGGTGCGGCTGCTGACCGCCCACGCCACCCTGGTGGGCCGCATGCTGGACGGCCTCGGGCCGGCCGGGGCCGACGCCGCCCGCGCCACCGTGGCCGAGCTGGCCCGGGCCGCCGTGGGAGGCGGACTCGACGACGTGGAACCCCTGCTGTCGCCGGCGCTGGCCCAGGCCGCCCGGGACCTGGCCGACCGCCGGCTCACCGATCCCGCCCTCTCCCCCGGGGCTCTCGCGCGGAAACTGAACGTCTCCGCCCGTACCCTGCAACGGGCCTTCGCCAGGGAGGGGCAGTCCCTGAGCGCCTACATCCGGGACCGCCGCCTCGAAGAGGCCCGCCGCGCTCTCGTCGCACCGCACCGGCGCATGACCGTCACGGAGATAGCCGCCCGCTGGCAGTTCGCCGACGGCGGCCATTTCGCCCGTGCCTTCCGCAGGCGCTACGGCCGGACCCCGACCGACTACGCCGCGACCGCCGCCCGCGGGACGGACGCCGCGTAGCCGCCGGGGCGGACGCCGCACCGCCGCCTGGGGCACGTCCGCGGGCCGGGGTACCCGGCCCCGCATGAGCGCCCAACCCGCACCGCTGCTCGCCCTGGATCTCACCGGCACGTTCGCGTTCGGTCTGAACGGGGCGCTGACGGCGGTGCGGGCGGCCCGGCTGGACGTCGTGGGCGTGGTCGTACTCGGCATGATCACCGCGCTGGGCGGCGGCTTCATCCGGGACGTCCTCATCGACTCGCTGCCGCCCGCGACCCTGCTGGACTGGCGGTACTACACGCTCGCCGCCGGCGGCGGGCTGATCGCCTTCGCGCTGAGCCGGCACCTGCGGCGGCTGGAACCGGCGATCGACGTGCTCGACGCCGTCGGGCTGAGCACCTTCGCGGTCATCGGCGCGAGCAAGGCCCTGGACGCCGGGCTGGGCGTCGCGCCCGCGATCCTGCTGGGCGTGGTCACGGCGGTCGGCGGGGGCACCATCCGCGACACACTCGTCCGCCGGATCCCCACCGTGCTGCGCACCGGCCTGTACGCCGTTCCCGCCCTCGCCGGCGCGGCGATCACGGTCGCCACCGTCGAGACGGGCCTCTACGGCCTCCCGGCCGCGCTGGGCGCCGCCGCGGCCTGCTTCCTGATCCGCGTGCTCGGCCTCCGCCTCGGCCTCAACGCACCCGAACCGCCCGAGACGCGCTCGCCCGGTGGCCGGAAACAGAACCGTGCGTAGGCTCGAAACATGGCCCCGACGAGCGCCCCCGACCCCGACTCCGACCCCGACTCCGCTTCCTCCTCCGCCGCCCGGACCGTCCTCGCCGGCCTCGACGACGTACGGTCCGGCCTGGAGGACCTCTACCGGGACCTGCACCGCCACCCCGAGCTTGGCCTGCGCGAGCACCGTACGGCGAAGAAGGCGGCGGACGCCCTGCGCGAGAGCGGCTACGACGTCACCGAGGGCGTCGGCGGCACCGGCGTGATCGGGGTCCTCGCGAACGGGGACGGCCCCGTCGTCATGGCCCGCGCGGACATGGACGCCCTGCCCGTCGAGGAGCGGACCGGCCTCCCGTACGCCTCCACCGAGACCGTACGGGACGACCGGGGCAACGAACAGCCGGTCATGCACGCCTGCGGCCACGACGTGCACGTCACCAGCCTGATCGGCTGCGCGCGGCTCATGGCCCGGCGCCGGGACGCCTGGAAGGGCACGTTCGTCGCGCTCTTCCAGCCCTCCGAGGAGAACGGCGACGGCGCCGACGCCATGGTCGAGGACGGCCTCACCGAGAAGTCGCCCCGCCCCGACGTCGTCCTCGCCCAGCACGTCCTGCCCCACCCCGCCGGCTACGTCGGCACCCGGCCGGGCTCCTTCCTGTCCGCCGCGGACAGCCTGCGCGTCACCGTGCACGGCCGGGGCGCCCACGGTTCCGCGCCCCAGGCCTCCGTCGACCCCGTGGTCATCGCCGCCACCGTCGTCGTACGGCTGCAGACCATCGTCTCGCGCGAACTGGCCGCCACCACGCCCGCCGTCGTCACGGTCGGCAGCATCCACGCGGGCAGCGGCCCCAACGTCATCCCCGACCGGGCCGTCCTGGAACTCAACGTCCGCACGTACGACGACACCACGCGCGCCCAGGTCCTGGAGGCGATCGAGCGCATCGTCCGGGCGGAGTGCGAGGCGTCCCGAGCGCCGCGGCCCCCCGACTTCGAGCGGATCGCGTCCTTCCCGCCCACCGTCAACGACGAGGAACCGACCCGGCGCGTGGCGGAGGCGTTCGCCGCGTACTTCGGCGACGACGCCCACACCGTGGAACTGCAGACCGCCAGCGAGGACATGAGCGAGATCCCGCAGGCGTTCGGCGTGCCGTTCACCTACTGGGCGATCGGCGGCACCGACCCGGAGCGCTACGCCGAGGCCGCCCGGAAGGGGACCGTCGCCCAGGACGTCCCGGTCAACCACAGCGCCGGCTTCGCACCCGTCGTGCAGCCGACCCTGGACACCGGCGTCAGCGCCCTGACCGTCGCCGCGCTGGCCTGGCTCGGCGGCTGAACCGGGTCAGCCGAGGCACACCACCAGCAGGCAGAGCTGCGGCGACGACGGTTCCGCCGCGGGCGGCGTCTGGGGCGTGGCCGGGTCCGTGCTGTCGCCGGGGGCGGGGTCGGGCGACGGCTGCTGCGTCGCCGGGTCGGAGCCGCCCGGGTCCGTGCCGCCGGTGGCGGGGGCGGTGGTCTGCGGCTGGGGTTGCGCGGTCGTCGGACCCCCGCCTGCCCCGGAGGCCGCGGTGCCGCCGTCGTCCTCGGCCGGGGCCGTCGCCGCCGAGCGGTGCCGGGAGGCGACGGGCTGCTGCGGTGCGGCACCGTCCGCCGTCGGCCCCGCCTGGGGCTGCGACGGGCCGGGTGCGGGCGACGACGACCTGTGCGTGCGCTCCGGGACGGCCGGTGCGGTGGTCGCCGGGGGCCTCTGGCCCTGGGGGACGGCCCCGACGGACGGGTCCCGGTTGTCCGACGCCGTGGCGGCCTGCGCCCGGTCGTCGGAGTGCCGGTCCATCGAGGCGAGGGTCAGGCCGCCGCCGACGAGGGCGACGGCACTGGCGACCACCGCGCGGCGCTTGTTCTTCTTCCAGCGGGCCAGCTGGCGACGGCGTGCCGCCCGCCCCTGCTGCCGCGCGGGCGGCACGTCGCCGACATCGATGTCGGCGACGGGAGCGACTGCGAGGGCGGGAACGGGAACGGAGACGGGAGCGGGCGGGACCGCGTCTCCGTCGTCCCCGTCGTCCCCGGCGACGTGCGGGTCGATGTCCGGGGCGTAGGCACCGCACCCGGGACACACCAGAGCCCCGTTGAGGTGCCGACGACATGAGGAGCAGTAATCCATCTCGGGTCTACCGGTCTTCCTGGTTCCACTGCACCGTCGGCTCACCCGGGCCACGGCCTGGCTGCATTCACACGGGGGATCGAGAGCCAGCCACGCTAACGAGACTTTCGCAAGGCTGTGCGCAGCCCGTGTGACGCTCCTGCGGGGATTCGATGGGCAAGAAAGAAGTACGGGCACACAACGCCCGTGTCCCTGGTCTCAGTTGGCCCGAACCGAGCGCGACCGGGCCGCGGAATGGAGAATTCTGGGGCTGCCGCGAGCACGCCCACCGTGGCCCGCGCCACGGTGGAAACCGAAGGAGTCGACGTGACCAGAACCGGTCCCCAGCGCTATCCCGGCGCGTCCACCGCCTACTGGTACGGCAGCAAGTACCCCGGTTCGGCGATGGAGTCCAACGTCGTGGTGTGGCACACCACCGAGGGCACCTCGCTCCCGACCTACGGCGGCGGCGGCTCGGCGCCGAACTTCACCGCCAAGCCGGACTTCTCGGCCCAGCGCCTCGTCTGGTACCAGCACTTCGACTTCGACGAGTCCTCCCGCGCCCTGGTCAACAAGTCCGGCGGCGTGGAGACGAACACCCTGAACGTCGTCCAGGTGGAACTGGTCGGCACCTGCGACCCGAGCACCCACAAGAAGTGGGGCAGCACCCCGCACCTGTACTCGCCCGAGCTGCCCGACTGGGTGATCCGGGACCTGGCGGCGTTCGCCAAGTGGGCCCACCAGAACCACGGCGTCCCGCTGACCAGCGGCCTCACCTTCAAGGCCTACCCCGGCTCCTACGGCAACTCCGGCGTCCGCATGAGCAACTCCGCCTGGAACAACTTCCACGGTCACTGCGGGCATCAGCATGTCCCGGAGAACTGCGTCCACCCGGATACGCCGATCCTGTGCGCCGACCTCACGTGGCGTCGTGCCGGCGACCTGAAGGTCGGCGACGAGCTGGTCTCGTTCGACGAGGAGACCGTCAGGATCGGAAACGCCAACGGCGGTCGCCGGTACAGGCGCGGCGTCGTCACCCGCAACGAACCCGCGCTCAAGGACTCGTACCGCATCACCACCACCGAGGGATCGGTCACTGCTTCGGCCGACCACCCCTGGCTCGTTCGTCTCCCTTACGTGAACCGTGGATCGCGGATCGCCTGGGTGCCGAGCAAGGAGCTGGACCCGGCCAAGCACCGCATCATCAGCCTGGGGCCCTCCTGGGAACCCGAGGATTCGCGCATCGCCGGCTGGATGGCCGGAGTCCTCGACGCGGACGGACATGCGTTCGCCGGTGGTCGTCACGGATCCTGGGTCGGCTTCGGCCAGGTGGACGGCGCCGTGCTCGATCTCTTCCTGGCGGAGTGCGACCGGCGAGGATGGGCCACCAAGGTCATCCGTCGTGACCACAGCAAGAGGAGTTCCCTCGCGAAGAACCCGAAGGACTTCACTGACGTCCGCATCAACGGAGGGATGTGGGCGTCCTGTCGGGTCCTGGGGACCCTGCGCCCCGAGCGGCTCCTCCCCGTGGCAGCGCGCATGTGGGAAGGCGCGGCCGTCGGCAAGACGACCCCCGACACGGCTGTGGTCCGGGTGGAGCACCTCGGCGTGCAGCCCATCGCCTCCCTCACTACAGACACGAGCACCTACATCGCTGACGGTCTCCTGTGCCACAACACGCACGGCGACCCCGGTGCCTTCCCCATGACCGCGATCCTCGCCCGTGCCAAGGGCGAAGCCCCCGAGGAGGACGACCCCATGCCCCGTTACACGAGTCTCGGCATGACGAAGCCGATGACGGTCCAGCCCGATACATGGAAGACCATCGCGTTCGACACCGAGTGGAGGGACGACCTCAAGCAGCACTACGAGGACGGGCAGACCTTCGCCAAGGGCGCCCACTACAACGGCGTCCTGTACGTCTACACGGACGACCTGGACCGGGGCGACGAGCTCCAGATCCGCCTCGTCGAGGACGACGTCGACGCCGGCCGGACGGTGAAGGCGTTCCCGCCGACCGAGGTCATCGGCTCCAGCGGCGGCACCTACAGCTACGTCCCGGCCGTCGGCGTCGTCGGCAAGGACCGCCGCGTCAAGTTCCAGATCGCCCACTACGGCAACGGCCCGCTCACCCTGAAGCGCGCCGAACTCAAGGCCCACCTCTGGCCCCTGTGACGGCCCGGACGCACCGGACCCCGGCTCGTCCTGCTGCGAGCCGGGGTCCGACCGGTAGGCCCTGTGGGACTCGAACCCACAACCAATGGATTAAAAGTCCACTGCTCTGCCAATTGAGCTAAGGGCCCAGGGCGCCGTGTCGCGCCCGTGCCACGCGGTGCTGCGTGATGTTGCCATACCGAGCATAGCCGGACACGGCCGGGAGGCCGATCGGGTATCCCGGTCCCGGCCGCGTCGTGGGCCCCGGCGGGGGCGGGCGGTCACGGGTCCACGGGCTCGGGAACGTTCGCGTGGGCGGCGGCGCGGGCGCGGGTGCGTTCGTGGGCGGGGTTGAGGAACCAGTGCCGGGCGGAGGCCAGCCACCAGGTCGCGGCGAAGCCCAGGACGACCAGGACGGCGACGGGCGCGTAGTTGAAGGTCTCCCAGGTGACCGGGGAGACCTGGGGGAGCATGAACAGCACGGTGATGACGCAGACCCAGGTCACCGCCACCACGCCGACCGCCTGCGACCAGCGGCCCAGGTGCCACGGGCCCCGTTCGAAGGCCGCGCCCTTGCGGACGCGCAGGAGGGTCGGGATGACGTACGCGATGTAGAGGCCGATGACCGCGATGGACGTCACGGCCGCGTACGCCGTGTCGTTGATGAGGTACGGCAGGCCGAGGACGAGGGCGCCCAGGGCCGCCAGCCAGACCGCCGCGACCGGCGTGCGGGTGCGCGGGTTCACCGAGTGCCAGATGTGCGAGTAGGGCAGCGCGCCGTCCCGCGAGAACGCGTAGATCATGCGGCTGTTGGCCGTCACCGACGCCATGCCGCAGAAGAGCTGGGCGCCGATGACGACGAGGAGCAGCAGCTTGCCCGCCGTCGCGCCGAGGGCGTCGAGCAGGATCTGGGCGGGCGGCGCGCCGGTCGGGGACGTCAGGGCGCCCTCGTAGGACTGGATGGCGAAGGTGAAGCCCAGCAGGAGGACGAAGCCGGCGATCCAGGACGTCCAGATGGAGCGGACGATGCCCTTCGGGCCGGCCGTGGACGCGTCGTGGGTCTCCTCGGTCATGTGGGCGGAGGCGTCGTAGCCGGTGAAGGTGTACTGGGCCATCAGGAGGCCGAGCAGGACCACGTAGACGCCGCTGCCCCAGCCGGTGTTGTTGACGAACTCGCCGAAGACGAAGGACGCCGACTGGTGGTGGTCGGGCGCGAAGGTCAGCGCGCCGACGATGACCGCGACGCCGAGGACGTGCCACCACACGCTCACGCTGTTCAACAGGCCGACGATGCGGACGCCGAAGGTGTTCAGCAGGCCGTGGAGGACGAGGATCGCGGCGAAGAGGAGGATGGTGCGGCCCGGCGTCACCTCGAAGTCGAACTGCAGGTTCAGGTAGGCGCCCAGGAAGGACGCGGCGCCGAAGTCGATGCCGGCGGTGACCGCGACCTGGCCCAGCACGTTGAACCAGCCCGTGAACCAGGCCCAGGCCGCCGCCGTGCGCGGGGGCGCCAGGCGGTGCGCCCAGAAGTACAGGCCCGCCGAGGTCGGGTACGCCGAGCAGATCTCGGCCATCGCCAGGCCGACGAAGAGGGTCATCAGGCCGACGGCCACCCAGCCCCAGGTGATGACGGCGGGGCCGCCCGTGTTCATGCCGAAGAGGTAGAGGGTCAGGCAGCCCGAGAGGACCGAGATGATCGTGAAGGAGACCGCGTAGTTGGAGAACGCCGACATGCGGCGGGCCAGAACCTGGGTGTAGCCGAGCTGGGCCAGCCGTTCCTCGTCCGACAGCCCACTCGCCTTGGCGTCATCTGTCATGACCCCAGCAATTCCCTCGCGGCAGACGTGACATGCGTCACCGGGTGGCCGAGACCGGTCCGTAACGCGAAGCGCCGTGGCCTCCACCCGAGGGGGCGGAGGCCACGGCGTTCGTCGGTCTGCTCAGGCGTCAGCCGTTGCGCTTCCAGCGCGGCTTGTCGTCACGGCGGCCGAAGGACGAACCGCGGTGGTCGTCGCGGCGGCCGGACGGGCGGTCGTGGCCGCCGGAGCGGTAGCCGGGGCGGTCGCCCTGGCGGTCGCGGTTGAACGGACGGTCGCTGCCGCGGTGACCGCCGCGCTCGCCGCGGTCGTCACGGCGGAAGCCACCGCGGTCGCCGCGGTCGTCGCGCCGGTCGTCGCGCCGGAACCCGCCACGGTCGTCACGGCGCTCGAACGAACGGCCACCACGGTCGTCCCGACGGTCGTCACGGCGGAACCCGCCGCGGTCGTCACGCCGGTCGTCACGACGGAAGCCACCACGGTCGTCACGGCGCTCGAACGAACGCCCGCCACGGTCGTCCCGACGGTCGTCACGGCGGAACCCGCCGCGGTCGTCACGCCGGTCGTCACGGCGGAAGCCACCGCGGTCGCCGCGGTCGTCGCGCCGGAACCCGCCACGGTCGTCACGGCGCTCGAACGAACGGCCACCGCGGTCACCACGGTCGTCCCGACGGTCGTCACGGCGGTCGTGAGAGCGCTCGCCCCGGTCGGCGAAGCGGTCGCGGCCGTTGCCGCCGCGCTCCGTCCGGTCCGTCCGGTCCGCCTTCTCCGCCTTCTCCGCGTCCCGGACGCCGGACTGCTCCGGCAGCGAGACCTCGGCCGCCGCCACGGCCGCGGCCGCCTCGGCCACCGCCGTCTCGGGGTCGTCGCCCCGCTCGCGCGCCGCCCTGGCGACCAGCCGGTCCGCCTCCTCGCGCAGCTCGGTGGCGCGCCGCTGGGCCCGCTCCAGCTCCTTGGTGAGCTGGGTGACGTCCCGCTCGGCCTGCTGCGCCGCGTTGCCCGCGGACTCGGCCTGGACCTCGGTCATCGACCGGGCGCCGGTGATCTCGGCGACCTCCGGTTCGAAGGCCGCACCGCCCTGGATGATGTGGCGCGTGGCGTCGACGCCCGCGTCCTCCATCAGCCGGAAGATCTGGCGGCGCTGGTGCGGCAGGGAGAGGGAGACGACGGTGCCGGTGCGGCCGGCGCGCGCCGTGCGGCCCGCGCGGTGCAGGTAGTCCTTGTGGTCGCCGGCCGGGTCCACGTTCAGGACCAGGTCGATGCCGTCGACGTGGATGCCGCGCGCGGCGACGTCGGTGGCGACCAGGACGTTGACGTAACCGTCCTTGAAGTCGGCCAGCGTGCGGGTGCGCGCGCCCTGGGTCATGCCGCCGTGCAGCGCGTCCGCCTTCGCGCCGGCGTCGCGCAGCTGCTCGGCGACGCGGTCGGCGCCCAGCTGGGTGCGGACGAAGATGATGGTGCGGCCCTTGCGGGAGGCGATGGCCGCGGTGACCGGCGCCTTGTCCTTGGGCTTCACGACCAGGATGTGGTGCGACATGGTCGTCACCGCGCCCTGGGCCGCGTCGACCTCGTGGCTGACCGGGTCCTTCAGGTACCGGTCGACGAGGGTCTTGATCTCGTTCTCCATCGTGGCGGAGAACAGCATCCGCTGGCCGCCCGCGGGGACCTGGTCGAGCAGCTCGGTGACCTCGGGCATGAAGCCCAGGTCGGACATCTGGTCGGCCTCGTCGAGGACCGCGATCTCCACGTTCGCCAGGGAGCAGGCGCCGCGGTTGATGATGTCGCGCAGGCGGCCCGGGGTGGCGACCAGGATGTCGACGCCCTTCTCCAGGGCGTAGATCTGGTTGCCCATGGAGGTGCCGCCGCAGACGACCTTCATCCGCAGGCCCATGACGTCGCCGTACGGCTGGAGCGCGTCGGCGACCTGCATGGCCAGCTCGCGGGTCGGGGTGAGGATGACGGCACGCGGCTTGTGCTTCTCGGTGCGGCCGCCGGCCAGCGTGGCCAGGGTCGGCAGACCGAAGGAGAGGGTCTTGCCGGAGCCGGTGCGGCCCCGGCCGAGGATGTCCTTGCCCGCCAGCGCGTCCGGAATGGTCGCGGCCTGGATGGGGAAGGGGGTGGTCACGCCGTTCTGCGCGAGCTTGCGCACGACGCCCTCGGGGAGACCGAGGTCGGCGAACGTCGGCTCGGGAGCCTCGGCGGCCGCGGGGGCCTCGGTGGTCTCAGCGGTCACGGGGGCCTCGACGGCCTCCGGTGCGCCCTCCACGCCTTCGGCGTTCTCGGGCACGACGACGTGATCGGTACTGGTCATGGACATGCGAATGCGAAACCTTCCGGAGTCTCTCGTCGGCACGCGCCCGTCAACTCCGTGAATCGCGATTCGCAATACGACCGCCTCAATGCGGTCCACCACGGCAAGGGGAGAGTACGCGCCACACGGCGCGCTCTGCGGTGGCGCCGGGCAAATGGGATCAAACGATCTACCACCATACGCACCTCCCACCCCCGAAGGCAAACCGAGCGGCTCGCGACGGGTCCGGAAGGCGCGTCTCCCTACACGGGAGCCCCCGCCTCCGGGGCCGGCTCGCGCTGCGCCAGCTGGGTCTGGGGCGGCTCGTGCGCCGACGACGACGGCTCCGCGACCGTCGGATCCGGGTCCGGGGGCGCGGGCGGTTCCTCGGTCGGTTCCGGCTCCGGTTCCGGCGTCCGGGTCGGCTGGTCGGGGGGCGTCCGGGTGGGCCCGGGCTCGTCGCCACGGCCCCCGCCGCCCTGCCTCGGCGGGTCCGGGGTCGCACCGGAGCGCGGCGGAGACGAGGAGGACGCGTCCTTCCCTTTGCCGCCCCCGCCCTTCTCCTCGCCCTTGCCCTTGCCCGCCTTCTCGCCCTCCCCCTTGCCGCGCTCCCCGGCGCCGTGCTCCCCGTCGGCCGCCGCCGGACCGTACCCGGCTTTGCCGCCCGACGCGGTGGCACCGCCCTCGGGCACCGCACCGCCCCGCTCACCGGCGGAGTGCGACGGCCTGACGGCCCCTCCGGACTCGTCGCCGACACTCATGCAGCCGGCCGCGGCGACGACGGCCACGGCCGTGGCGGCCAGACGGACGGGTACGTACAAGGGGCGCACGGGCGGCCACCTCCGGGGGTCAGGATGTCGCCGTGCCCAACTCCCGTCACCCACAAGAGGACACGCGCCCGGCGGGGCAGACTTGACCCGAGCGCGTCACCGAGTCCGCGCGTCGGGGCGCGCGCGAGCCGGCGTCACCCGCAGCCGCAAGCCCGTAACCGGGAGCCCACAGCTGGGAGCCCACAGCCGGGAGCCCGTTGCCGGGAGCCCTGCCTCCGCGGCCCGTGGCCGGAAGCCCGCGTCGGGAAGCCCCGCGCCCGGAAGCCCCGTCACCCGTACCCGAGGGCGTGCAGCCGCGCGTCGTCGATGCCGAAGTGGTGGGCGATCTCGTGGACCACCGTCACCTCGGTCTCCGCCACCACGTCCTCACGCGTCTCGCAGAACCGCAGCGTCGGCCCCCGGTAGACGGTGATCCGGTCCGGCAGCACGCCCGCGTACCACTCCCCGCGCTCCGTCAGCGGCGTCCCCTCGTAGAGGCCGAGCAACTCGGGATCCTCCGCCGGCGGTTCGTCCTCGACGAACACCGCGACGTTGTCCATCAGCCGCGTCAGCTCCGGCGGGATCCGGTCCAGGGCCTCGGCGACCAGTTCCTCGAACTCCTCGCGCGTCATCTCCAGCACAGCTCCATTGTCGGGTACGACCGTGCGGTACGACCCGCATATCCGCCCCGGGCCATGGGCATACGGGACCAATGGCCCGCGTCCCCGTCGCTGTCCTGCACGCCCTGGCCGAGGTGATGAACCCCATCCGCAGCGCCCCGCGCGCCCTTGCCCGCCGCCACCGCCGCTCCCACGCCCCCGCCGCCGCACCCGAACTCGCCGCCCGGTCGCACCCCTGGACCCGCGCCGTGGGCCTCGTCGCCGTCGTCCTGCTCGGCGCCTGGCTGGGCCTGCTGGTCGTCGGCAACGTCCGGGTCCCGGTCGGGCCCATGAACACCACGATGACCCTGCGCCCCTCCCTCAACGGCGGCACGAAGATCAACGTCTCTCCGCTCGGCGCCCTCCGGCTCGACAGCCACGTCGCCCCGGTCCGCCTCGACGTCAACGTCGACCAGCTCGACCCCGCCCGCGCCGAGGCCCTCGTCGACCATCCCGAACGCCTCTCCGGCCTCCAGGACGAGGTCGCCCACGACGTCGGACACGGGACGCTCGACCTCGCCGTCCGCTCCTGCGCGGCCGTCGTCACCGGCGCCACCGCGCTCGGCCTCGTCGTCTACCGGCGCCCCCGCCGCGCGCTGGGGGCCGGCGGGCTGGCGCTCACCCTGCTGCTCGCCTCCGGCGGCACGGCGTACGCCACCTGGAACCCCGACTCGGTCCTGGAGCCGAAGTTCTCCGGCCTGCTCTCCTCCGCGCCCTCCCTCGTCGGCAACGCGCGCAGCATCGTCACGGAGTTCGACGTCTACCAGCAGGAACTGGCCCGCCTGGTCACCAACGTGACCAAGCTGTACGACGTCACCTCCACGCTCCCCGCCTACCAGCCCGACCCGACCACGATCCGCGTCCTGCACGTCTCGGACATCCACCTCAACCCGGCGAGCTGGAAGATCATCGCCTCGCTGGTGGAGCAGTACAAGGTGAACGTGATCGTCGACTCCGGCGACACCATGGACCACGGCACGGCCGCGGAGAACGGTTTCCTTGACCCGGTCGAGGACCTCGGCGCCCCCTACGTCTGGGTCCGCGGCAACCACGACTCCCGCGGCACCCAGGAGTACCTGCGGCACCTGAAGAACGCGCACGTCCTGGACGACGGCCGGGCCAGGACCGTCGCGGGCCTGCGCTTCGCCGGCATCGGCGACCCCCAGTACACCCCCGACCGCTCCAAGGCCGACGGCGCCGAGGCGTCCCAGGAACTCGCCGGCGCCCGCCTGGCCTCGGCCCTGCGCGACCAGACTGCCGCGGGCACCCCCGTGGACGTCGCCGTCGCCCACGAGCCGTCGGCCGCCCGGGAGGTCGACGGCGCGGTGCCCCTCGTCCTCTCGGGCCACCTCCACCACGAGGACATGGAGGTCATGAAGTACGGCACCCGGCTGCGGATCGAGGGCTCCACCGGCGGCAGCGGACTGCGGGCGGTCGAGGGCGAGCACCCCGACCCGATCCAGGCCTCCGTCCTCTACTTCGACCGGGACACCCGGCGCCTGCAGGCCTGGGACCAGATCAAGCTGGGCGGCCTGGGTCTGACGACGGCCGAGGTCAGCCGCCACCTCCCGAAGGAGAACCAGCCGGGCGCGACCCCGTCCCCCTCGGCCACGTCCCCCTCCCCCGCCCTTTCGCCCTCCACCCCTGGGACCCCCGCCCCGAGCACTCCGTAAACCGTTTTGGCGATACCTCCCGCCATCCCATATGCTTCTCACGTCCCCGACGCGCTGCGAAGCGCCCAGGCGGGCCGATAGCCCTCATCGTCTAGCGGCCTAGGACGCCGCCCTTTCAAGGCGGTAGCACGGGTTCGAATCCCGTTGGGGGCACGCAGTACGTGTGCGACACTGTCGTACGCAGCTTGGTCCTGTGGAGCAGTTTGGAGTGCTCGCCACCCTGTCAAGGTGGAGGCCGCGGGTTCAAATCCCGTCAGGACCGCTGAGGTTTCACGTGAAACCTCACGGCTGGGTAGCTCAGTTGGTACGAGCGATCGCCTGAAAAGCGATAGGTCGCCGGTTCGACCCCGGCCCCAGCCACCAGCAGAAAGACGTCCCGGACGGCATGCCGTCCGGGACGTTCGCGTTGCATGCCCCGGTCAGAGGTCCCGGCAAGGCACACCCCTGGCGGCGGCACTTCCCAGGCGCCCATCACCCCTCCCCTCACCGGCTGGCCCGTACGGTACGAACCGCCGCTTCGCCGCCTCCCCGCCATGGCGGATTCATGCGCCCCCAGAGCGAGCCGACCGAAACGATCACATGGTCACGCAGTCGGCCACGGATCTACGCCAGGCCAGCAGCCGGTAAAGGGTGTGAAAAATGTGGAGGGTGATGGCGCAAAACCGCCTCAGTCGTCTACATGCATCGCACAAACGTTTCTAGAGTGATCCACAGGTTGGCCGTTCACCGCATGTCGCATGCCGCATGCCGAGAACAGGCCATATCGAACAAACGGGGAGAAAGTATGGCGAGTCGCATTGTCGTTGCAGGCAAGTCCCTCCTAACGGCGGAGATGATGGCTGAGTCGCTCAGCCGGGCGGAGGACCTTGCTGTCGTCACCGTCGTCAGCAACTTCCAGAAGCTGGTCGAAGTCGTCGAGCGCAAAGATGCGGACGCCGCCCTCATCGACCCGGAAAGGCTCCACGGCGACTGCATGGCTGCGGCCTGCGAGATACGCAGGGTGCGGCCGCTGTGCGGAGTGGCACTGATCGTGGACGCTCCGACGCGGACCTTCGTGGACCAGGCTCTGGGAGCCGGCGTGCTGAGCATCATCCCCAGGTCGGCCGGGCTGCGGAGACTGATCGACTCCGTGCGCGGTGTCGCGTCGGGACAGGTGGTCATGGACCCGCAGCTGCTGTCCGCAGCGGGCCGCCAGGACGGTCCGTTGTCCGACCGCGAGGCGGACGTGCTGCGGCTCACCGCATCGGGCGCCTCGGTGAAGGAGATGTCGGGGGAGCTCTATCTGTCGTCGGGAACGATCCGCAATCTGGCCTCGGGGGCGATCAAGAAGCTGGGCGCCCGCAACCGCTACGACGCGGTGCGCATAGCCAGCGAACAGTGTTGGATCTGACCCGGCGGGACCAGGCAGCCGGGTGAGCCGGTTCCCGGCGGGACCAGGCAGCCGAATGAGCCGGTTCCCGGCGGCGGCACCCCCGCCGGGAACCGGCTCGCACGTTCACTGCTCGCGGCAGAACTCGTCTATCGGATAGCCGACGTGACGGTCGGCCGTCGGCAGATGCCCGAGGATCCTGTCCCCCGGGCGGAGCTCCGTGCTGTTGAGCACGGCACCCCCGGGACCGAGGACCCTGACGTGCCAGTCGTCCTGGAGGATGAGGTTCACCGTCTGCCCGTTGGGCGCCACCGCGTCCACGGAGATCAGCGGCCGCGTCTCGATCTTGACCCGTCCCACGCTGACCACGCGGGTACGCCCCTTCGTGTCGACGGCCAGCACCTTGCTGCCCGCGACGAGTTCGCTGAGGTAGTTGGTTCGGCCGTGCTGCGAGACGGTGTAGGAGTGGATCGCGCCCGCGTTGACCCGGAAGGGTCTCGTCGGCATGTAGGGCAGCGGATGGGTCTCACTGACGCAGAGGACCATGCCCTTCGAGTGCGAGCCGACGAGGATGCCCTCGTCCTTCCCCAGGTAGCTGCAGGTGTCGACGCAGGCACGCTCGCCCATGCCGATGTGGGCGGTCGCCGTGACCTCCAGTTCGACGAGCGGGATCTCCCCGGCCGTCGTACCGGCGGCCCGGCGCAGCGCGGTCGCGTCGCCGACGGTCCGCGCCGGCATCAGTACGCCGTCCGAGCCGAGTTCGAGCACGCCGTAGACGATCTCGGCCTCCGTCACGTCGGCGGCCATGGTCACGATGGTGCCGTCGCAGCCGGCTGCCGCCGCGATCACGATCTCCAGCGGAATCTTCGTGGGATCCCGGAAGTCGAGCAGGCTCCACTGTTCGGTCCGGGCCGACTCACAGGCCTGCTCCAGGGTCTCCGCGTCGACGATCTCCACGTAGCGGCCGAAGTCCACCCCCGGATACGCCCGCGCCAGCTTCGCGCGGTCGTCGGCGCCGCCCGCCACCAGGACGAGATCGGCGCCGTCGAAGCCGTCGGCCGGCTCGCCCGCGTCGTGGACGAGGACGCGCCGGACCGTGGGCGGCAGGCCGGCGAGCACCGCCGTGTCGGCGGCGACGACGGCGTCGATGCGTTGGTGCACGGCCTCCTCGAGAACGGCCGGCGTGAGATCGCCGGTCTTGCGTACGTCAAGCCAGCACAGTCTGCTGTCCGTCATGCTGATGTCCCCTCGTCACGTGGCCGACCGTGTCGGCGCCTTCCACGGTTTCCGCTGATGCGCCGCCCGGTGCGTCCGGCAGCCGGTGCACGAGCCGCGCCACCCGCGCCGCCGTCCGCTGCGGGTCCGCGGACTGGAAGATGCTGCGCCCCATGGCGACGCCGAGCGCGCCGCCCGCGACGGCCTCCGAGACGAAGCCGAGCAGCCCCTCCTCCGTGGCCCGCGGCGGACCGCCGGCGAGGAGGACCGGAACGGGGCAGGCGGCGGTCAGCGCCATCAGATCGGGCAGGGAACCCGGGAAGACCGTCTTGACCAGGTCGGCTCCCAGGTCTGCCGCGATCGTGACCGCGTGCGCCACGAGTTCCGGGTGGTGCGGCTCGTGGATCCGGGGGCCGCGCGGATACACCATGGCCATGAGCGGCAGGTTCCAGCGGTCGCAGGCGTCGGAGACCCGGCCGAGGTCGGCGATCTGGCGGCGCTCGTCGTCGGAACCCAGATTGACGTGCACGCTCACCGCGTCCGCCCCCAGCCGCAGCGCCTCCTCCACCTCCGTGACCAGGTACTTGGCGTCCGGGTCCGGCGCCTGCCCCGTACTCGCGTTGAGATGGACGATCAGCGACATGCCGGCGAAGCGCTCCGGACGGATGTGCCGCAGGCTGCCCTTGTGCACCACGATCGCGTCCACCCCGGCCGCGGCGAGCTGCTCGGCGAGCGTGTCGATCGAGCTGTTCCTCGGCACCACGGGACCGTCGCTGATGGAGTGGTCCAGGGGCGTGACCATCAGTCCGGACGGGGTGTGGTGATGCAGCCGTCGCAGGCGCAACGACCGCGCGAAATGTCCTTGAGGGATCATTGCACTTCCTTTTGGCCTCTGAGGCGTGCGTAATCGGGTTTTCCGGAGGGGTTGAGCGGGATTTCCTCCCACCAGTCAAATGCGTCCGGGACATGTGCCGCCGAGAGTTCGACGGCGATGTGGGAGCGCAACTCGTCACCGGTGCAGCGGGCTCCCGGGCGCAGTTGGACCGCCGCCTCCAGGCGTTCGATGAACTCCTCGCCACGCGTTCCGTACACGACGGAATTCCTGACGGCCGGATGGTTCAGCAGAACGTCCTGGACGGTCGTCGGATGAACCTTTATGCCGTTCACTTTGACGACACTGCCGATGCGGCCGACCAGGTGCAGATATCCGTACTTGTCCCAGTGGCCGAGGTCTCCGGTGCGAAGCAGGTCGCCCTCTTTCGTGAGGCAGCCGCGGTCCGTCTCGCCGAGGTAGCCGTCCATGAGTGTGGGCGAGCGGACGCAGATCTCGCCCGTCGCACCCCGCTCGACCGGTTTCCCGGAGCCGGGGTGCCGGATCTCCATCTCCACCCAGGGGAAGGGGCGGCCGACGCTGGGCAGCAGCTCCGGCTCGCAGTGGTCGAGCGGGGTGAGCGTGCACATGCCGCCGGCCTCGGTGCTTCCGTAGAGCTGGACCAGCGTCTCGCCGAAGATCCGCGCGGCCTCGGCCGTCCGGGCGGGGGCCGCCGCCGTACCGCTGTAGAGGACCTGGCGCAGGAACGGGAAGGCGGCCCGGTCGAGACCCGGCTGGTCGATGAGCCGGTAGAGGTGCGGCACCGCGAGGTAGACGTCGGTCACCTGCCGCTCGGCGAGCGCGCGCAGCACGTCGTCCACGTCGAAGCCGTTGTGCAGCACGACCGATCCGCCCGCGGCGAGCGCCGCGTCGACCATCGTCGCCGTGGCGTGGCTGATCGGCGTCACCGACAGGAGCGTGGGGCGGTGTTCGGGCGGGCGCGTCCCGAACGACAGGTCGACGAGCTGTCCGCGCACCCCGAACGACCGGCGTACGAGCTTGGGACTGCCGGTGGTGCCGCTGGTCAGGTCGATGACGGCCGGGTTCTCGGCGACGAAGGGGGCCGCCGCGGGCAGCGGGTCACGGCCGCTCGTGGCGGCGGCCCGGCTCAGGGCCAGCAGGACGGTGCCCGGCCGGCCGTCGCACAGTTCCTGACCGCGCGGGGAGTTGGGCTCGTCCGCCAGCACCACGCGCGCACCGGTGGCGTCCAGCAGCCGGGCCTGTTCGGCGGCCGGCAGTTCGTCCACGTCGCTGCGCGCGTTCATCGACCGGATGTGGACGACGGCTGCGCCGAGCAGATGCGCCGCGTACCGCGCGGCGAGCATGGCGGGGGAGTTGGGCTCGGTGAGGACGGCCACGGTGTCGGCGGGGCCGGCTCCGGCCCGGGTGAGGCGGGCTGCGGCGTCCGCGACGCACCGGCGGAACTCCGCAGCGGTGAGGTCGCCGTTCCAGGAATGCACGACGGTCCTCGCCGGATCGGCGCCGAGGTGCTCCAGAATGCGCAGCACGTAGTTCAGCTTTTGCTCCGTGTTCTCGCTCAGCGCCTGTCCCGCAGACATTTCCGCCCCATCCGTCCCGCCTTTTGTCCGACTTCCTCCTGTGAGGTAATCAGTGACAATACTGAGAGGCCGGGAAGGAGTGCGCAAGCATACGGAGGCCACTGATGACAAACATCATTGCCTGTGAAACAGAGGTAATTCACTGGGACCAGTGGAGGAAATCCCGGCAGCACCGCGTGCAATCCCCATGACCAATGTCACCGATTTCCTGATCGACGTCATCGCGTCCTTGCGGGCGCTGCCGGGTGAGACAGGACCATGGTGCGTCGGTCCCAGTGATGCGGAGGTTGGTATGCGGCCTGGTACCCCATGGCCCGAAGCATGGCCCGAAGTCGAGTGCGCCGAGTACTCGGTGGGTTTCCGGGACGACGTCCGGGTCGGTTTCGACGCCGCGTCGGTGAGCCTCACCACGCCGGCGAGCACCTTCGCCGTGCGGATGCCCGAGGGGCCCACCCGTGACGCCCTCGCCTCGCTCGCCGGCGGTCACGTCCCGCTCGGGGAGCTGCTCGACGGATTCGAGCCCGCCGAACGCTCCCGCTTCCAGGGCCTGCTGGGACGTCTGGGCCGGCTGGTCGAGTACGGCGTGGCCGTCGGCGGGCGGGACTTGATCCGCCTCCAGCAGACGGGACTGGAGGCCGATCCGGTGGCCGGGGCCGTGCGGCCGGACGACGTCGTGCGCCTGTCGCGGTTCGCCCTGTGCCGCAGCAGGTCCGGGGTGCTGGCGCTGGAGTCGCCGCTGGCGACGGCGCGAGCGCTGCTGGACCACCGGGCCGCCCGGGTCCTCGTCTCCTCGCTGGCCGCCGAGCAGCACGTCGGCGACCTCGCCGAGCAGGTCGCCGGCGATGCCGCGCTGCCGGACACCTGCGCACTCCTGGGTGTCCTGGCCGGCGCCGGACTCGTCGACGTCCGTCGCGCGGACGGGGCGTTCGACGAGGAGGGCCCGGCGCTGCGGCAGTGGGAGTTCCACGACCTGCTGTTCCACTCGCGCATCCGCAGCGGACGCCACGACGCCCCGCTGGGCGGCACGTTCCCGCACCGCGGCAGGCTCGCACCGCAACCCGCGGTCAAGCCGGTGCCCGACGGACCGGCCATCGAGCTGTACCGCCCCTCACTGGAAGCGATCACGGAACGCGATCCCGGTCTGACGGCGGCGCTCGAAGGCCGCAGGTCGTTCCGGAGCTACGGCGATCGGCCGCTCACCGCCGAGCAGATCGGCGAGTTCCTCTACCGGGTCGGCCGGGTCAGGACGCTCTTCGTGCCCGCGGCCGGCGACGAGCCGGGCGGTGAGATCGTCTCGCGGCCCTACCCCACCGGCGGCTCGTCCTACGAGCTGGAGCTGTACCTGACCGTCCAGCGCTGTGCCGGCGTCGAGCCGGGCATCTACTACTACGACCCCGTCGCACACCGCCTCGTGCTGGTGAACGACGCGTACCGGGACCGTCGCGCGATGCTGGAGGCGGCGTCCGTCGCGACCGCCCGGGAGGCCGACCCCGACCTCCTCATCACCATGACGTCCCGGTTCCAGCGGCTGTCCTGGAAGTACAGCGGCATGGCCTACGCGACGACCCTGCGGCACACCGGGGTGCTGTACCAGACCATGTACCTCGTGGCGACGGCCATGGGCCTGGCCCCGTGCGGGCTCGGCATCGGGAACGCGGACATGTCGGCGCGCGTGCTGGGCCTCGACTACCTGCGGGAGTCGTCCGTGGGCGACTTCATCCTGGGCAGCCGGCCCCCGGGCGACCCGGGAATCTGGGATCCGGCGCAGGGGTGGGAGTGGGTCAACGACCCGCAGTGGGCGGCCTGGGCCGGAACGGAACTGGGACGCACCTGACCGCCACGGCGCGCGCGTGAACGACGCCTCCACCGAAACGGTGGGGGCGTTTTCGCGGTCCGCACGGAAACAGTTCACGATGGAATAACGAATTCCTTTTGAGCTGCGTGATATCGGTAACCGCGGATGTGACAAGTGTCAATCGCAGTGCTTTTACTGTGGCCCTGCGGCGGAAATTTAGAAATAGTTGCCCTGTGTGGCCGACCGGCCGCAGCTGTAAAACAGTAAGGAGTTTCCATGAGCACCGTCGCGATCGACTCGGCCGACATCGAGCAGGTCTTCGACTCGTTCGACGTGACCGAACTGGAGGTCCTCGAGGTCTCGCAGGGCGTCGCCCTTCCCGAGATGGGCGCGTCCGGCGGCACCGTCGGCACCTCGTCCTCCTCGTCGACCTGCTCCTCGTCCACCTGCTGACGAAGGCCGGACGGCCGGCCCGGTGAGACGGACGGCGGTGTCCGCTCCCCTCGGAGAGGGGGCGGGCACCGCCGTCATCGGGACACCGCGGGCCGGGCCTCAGCCCTTGCGGGCAACGTGCAACGCGGTGGTCCACAGCACGAGGGCCGCACCGAAGCCCAGCAGGACACGGCCGTTCGAACCGTCGCCGCCGCCGAGCGCCACCGCTCCGACCAGCGCGAGCGCCATCAGCAGCCCGCCCGTCCACCAGTACTGCGGCTGGGCGAAGGTCCGCGCGAGCGGCAGGAAGTGCGCCCCGACGACCAGGCACACGACGGCGGGGACGTACTCCCACTGCTCGAAGCGTCCCAGGAGCAGCACGGCTGCGACGATCGCCACGGTCTGGCCGATGTTGACCCGGCCGAAGACCTGGAAGCTGTTGACCGCCACCCGGCGCACGCGCCGCGGCCCCGGCAGCCGGCCGAGGCGGACGGTGAGCACCACCGCGGTGACGGCCACGACGACCGCCAGGGCGGCTATCCCCGACAGGACCGGTGACGGCACCCGCGGCCCGATGCCCGCGACCCCCAGGCCTTCCCACATCGACGCGAAAACGGACATGGCGACCGCCCCCTGCAAGGGCCGATTGCCGCTCAGTTTCCGCCTGCCGGATTCATCGATCACCCGGTCATCCTATCCCGCTGTTCCGGCGCGAAACGCGGCACAGGTGTCACGAAGCGCATGACGGATGTCAGTAATTGAGTGGCCCCCTCTTTATGGCTGCCTTCGATTTCTTGAAAGATGAGTTCCCATGAGAGCCAATGCGCCAGAAGACCGTATCGACGCCCCGGCGTCGGGCCGCCTCACCGGGGTCCGGCTCTTCACCAGGGCGCCGGTGACACTGGCGTGGCTCGCCGCGTCGGCGGTGCCCGTCGCCCGGTCGGTACGGGAGAACGGCGGCGCCGTCGTACGACTGCGGCGGGGATGGCTGCACGGACCCCACGTCGACGTCGTCGGACGCGGCGCGCTCGGGCAGGAACTCCCCTGGCGGTCCCTCGCGCGGCGGCTGGACGCCGGTCCGCTGCCCGCCGACCGGGCGCTGGACGAGGAGAAGTATCTCGCGCAGGCACGGGAGTTCGGCCGCCTGGAGGCAGTCGCACCGCCGTATCTCCCGATGCGCGAGCACGGCGAGGTCGAGTTCCTCGGGCCCGACGACGGGGAGGTGCGCGACCCCCTGCTGCGGGATCTGCGCGAGGCAGAGATCGTGCACGGCGTCCTGTGCCCGCCGCTGATGAACACCATCGAGGAACTGGCGGGGGACCCGTCCCTGGCCACCGCCCGGCTCGCGGAGGCGTTCCTCGCGCTGGGGGACTCCTACTTCCTGGGCCTGGCCCACGGCGCCTTCTCCTTCCGCTCGCACTCCGAGGCGTTCCTCGCCTGGGCGGCTCCCAGCAAGGACATGCGCCCCTTGTTCGCCGCGCGGCGGGCCAAGGAGGCGCCCGTGCTGCGCGAGCTGGTGGAGCAGCGCCTCGCCGGACGGGTGGGTCCGGCGGCGGCCGAGTGGCGTACGGCCTTCGCGTACTCCACGGGGGCGCTGGACAGCGCGGTGGTGGACGGCCGGCTGACCCCCGCGGTGCTGGACGCGGTCCACTCGGCCGTGGACACCACCGCCATGGGGCCGCCGGCGGCGCCGGACGCGGTGCCGCGGGGTGAGCACCCCGACACCGAGTTCCACCGCGCCACGGCGGAGTCCGGGGTGATCGACGACCCGACGCCGTGGTTCGCCGCGTACCGCCTGCTGATCAACCTCTTCTACCAGCAGCTGCCGCTGCTCACCGTCTCTCCGATCCAGCGCTACTACATGTGCTATGCGCTCGCCGAGACCATCGACGAGGTCCTCGGCGAGACCTGGCAGGAGCGCCTGGCCAAGGGGCGGGCGCGGTGGGAACGGACCCGGAGGGCCACCCGATGACGGCACTGGAGACGTGGACCGCCGGGGCACCGCAGTCCGTGTCCGGCAGCCCGCAGAAGGAACCCCTGTGGCTGCTGCGCATCAATCCCCTGAGCCGTGTCCGGCTGGCCGATGAGGGACTGCGCGGCCTTCTGGCCCGCCTCGAGCAGGCGGAACGCGACGTGCGGTCCGCCGCCGACCGGTGCTCCGACGAGCTCTACGGCCTCATCGGGGAGACCACCGACGACACCGCGCGCGGGCGGCTCATCGCCGCGCGCCGGGCCGTTCACAACGACCGCCCCCTCAGGAACGCCCCGCCGTCCGTGCTCGGCGTGCCGTCCGTGAGCGAGTGGCTCCGGGCGACGGACGAGCGGCGACGGCTCCGGGAGGAGACCGCCCGCCACTACGAGCAGGCGGCCGACCGGGAGCGCCACCGGCTCGCCGGGGTGCTGGCGGACGAACACCTGCGCAGCTCACTGGCGCTCGTCTCGCCCGAGGTGTACCAGGAGTCCGAGCGCTACCGGGCCGCCGTCGCGGGCCCCGGGCGGCTGTCCGCCCGCAGCCGCAAGTCGGAGCGCGGCCTGCTCCAGTACGTCACGCGGGCCATGGTGCGCACGAGCCCCCTGGCCCGCTTCACCGCCGTGGGTCTCGCCGTCCCGGCACCCGGCGGCATCGACCCGGGGACGGTGGGCTTCGGGACGGCTGCGGCCTTCCCCGGCCTGGACCGGGTCATGGTCGGCTACGTGCTCGGGGGCCTGCCCGCGGCCACGGGCTCCGCGCTGCTCGACGCCTGGGTCTCGCTGTCGCCGACCTCGGCCCTCGACGAGAGCCGGGAGACGCTGTACTTCCTGCGCCCCTCCGAGTCGGGCTTCCAGCGCCTGTCCGCCCCGGTCAAGGGCGTCGTCCGAGCCCTCGTCGACGCGACGGTCATGGGTCCGCGGCCCGTGCGGTCGGTGGTGTCGCACCTCGCCGAGCAGACCGGGTGCACGGCCCAGGACGCCGCCAAGGCCGTACTCCAGGGCGTCCACCAGGGCATCCTGTGCACCTACAACGAGCCGGAGGACGGCGCCGCCGACCTGGCGCAGCTGTTGTCCCGGCCCGGGGCCCCGGGGAGCGAGCTGCTGGACGGCGTACGGTGCCGGCTGTCGCGGCTGGCGACCGGCCCCGTCGACGAGCGGCGGCACGAACTCGGCGCGATCGAGGCGGACTTCGCCCAGCTCGGCCGGCTGGCGGGGCGCCCGGCGCGGGTCACCGTCGAAGAGGACTACGTACTTGCGCCCACGACCGTCGACTCCGGTCGCTGGCGGCGGCCGCTAGCCGACCTCGGCCCGACGGTGGAGCTGCTGTCGGTCTTCGACTGGCTGCACGACGTCCGCATCCTGACGACGGCCGCCTTCGTGCAGCGCTTCGGGGCCGGGGCGAACGTTCCGCTCGCCAGGCACGCCGAGTCACTGGTCAAGGAGGTCTCACGACGCGCGGCCCTGATGGGGCAGTCGTACGAGAGCGGCGACACCGGCGCGCTCGACGGTCTCGGCACCCCCGATGGCAGTCTCGAACGGCTGTTCGCACTGCGGCACCGGATCACCGAGGAGACCCGGTCCCGCATCACACGGGCGGTCGACACCGGAGCGGCGGACGTCCGCCTGACCGCCGAAGAGGCGTCGGAGCTGGCCGGCGGCATGCCCGAGCGGGTGCGCCGTGACCCGATGAGCTACGGGGTGATGGTGCAGGCCGCGGGCCGGCACCTGGTGTTCAACGACGGCCTGCCCGGACACGGCATGCTCTACTCCCGGTTCCTCGACGCCGACCGGAGCCTGTCCGGCGAGGCGATCCCCTACCTGGCCGAGCGGCTGACCGAACGGTACGCGTGGGACGGCGCACGGGTGGTGGAGGAGCGAGGACTGCACCGCCTCAACGTGAACGCGCACCCGCACGTCCTGCCCGCGGGCATGGAGCCCGACGACTGGTTCGCCCTGCGCCTGGTCCACGACACGGAGCAGGACACCCTCTGCCTCGAGGACGGCGAGGGCCGAAGGACCCGCGTACTGCCGCTCGGCACGGGCCATCCGGGGCTCTTTCCGCCGCCCCTGTCCCTCGCGACGTCCCTGACCACCGGAGGACGACTCAACAACGACCTCCTCGACGGCTGGTTCGGCGCCCGGCCCCGGGACGACGGGCAGCGCACGCTGGTGTGCCCGCGGTTCTCCGTCGGCGACGTGCTGCTGTCCCGGCGCCGCTGGTACGGCGGCGCGGAGCTGACCGCGGCCCTGGGCGCAGGCCCCGCCGAACAGGACCGGTTGCTGGCGCTGACCGCCTGGCGTGCCCGGCACGGCGTTCCCGAGGAAGTCGTACTCAAGACGGCGTTCGGGGCGGACGCGCCGCGCACGCTCGACCCGGCCGACGTGCTGCCGCGCCGACTCCGACACAAGCCGCAGTACGTGGACCTGGTGAGCGCCCTGAGCACCCGGGTCCTGCCGAAGATGCTGGAACGCCGGGCCACCGCGCACGAGTCGGTCGACTACCTCGAGGAGGCACTTCCGTCGGTCGTGGAGGGAACCCACGCGCAGGAGTGGGTCGTGGAGATCGGACGCCGGCCGGGCGGCGCGTTCCAGTACGAGGGGGAGAACGGATGAGGATGAGAGCGAGACCGTACCTGCACTGCGCACCGGTGCCGGGCGGTGTGTACTTCAGCGGAGCACGGACCCAGTTCGTCCTCAAGGGCTGGGACCAGCTGTTCAAGGTCGCGGACGTGTGCGTGCCCCTCCTGGAACGGGGCACGACCGAGGACGACCTGGTGGCCGCCCTCGGCACGGAGCGGGCCAGGCCCGTCGTGCGCCGTCTGACCGGCGGCCTGCGCGAGCACGGGATGCTGCTCGACGAGGACGTCCTGCGCGGCGACCGCACGAGCGTGGCGGACCGGGAGCGCTACGCGGGCACGCTCGCCTACCTGGAGTCGGTGAGCGCCGACCCGTACGCCGCGTTCGCCGCGGTCCGCGCCGCCCGTGTCGTCCTGTCCGGCCCCGCCGACGCGGTACGCCCCGCGGCCCGCGGGCTGAGCCGCGCCGGTGTCGGCCGGGTACTGGTCCAGGACACCGCCGGTCCCGAGGCCTGCGAAGGGGCGGACGCCGTGCTGTGGTGCGGCCGGGACGAGGACGGTCCCGGCGAGTACGCCGGGCGGGTTCCCGGCGGCGTACCGGTCGTGCCGGTGCTGCTCGGCGACCGCGTGCTGCAGGCGGGCCCCGTCGTCCACGACGCCGCCCAGTACGCCCGGCTCGCCGCCTTCCGCCGCCGGGTGCTCGGCTGGGCCCAGGGGGAGGAACTCGGCCCCGCCGCACGGCCGGTGGCGGATGCGATGACCGGTGCGATCGCGGGGCAGCTGGTGCTCGACGTCCTCGCGGGGCTCGACGAGGGCCGTACGGCCCATGTGGTGCACGGTGCCGACCTCGTGGCGGAGCGCGTCCTGCTGCCGGCCGCCGCACCGGTGGGCGGGCCGCGGACGCTCGCCGCCGCGCCCGCCGCACCCCTGCCCGACCCCGACGAGGCGATCGAGCAGGTCAACACGCTCACCGCCCGCTGGAAGGGCCTGTTCACCGCGGCCCGCGCGGAACAGGACCTCCCGCAGATGCCACTGGCCGTCAGGGCGACGGAGCCGCGCACCGGGACCACCGGCCGGACCGCCGTCTGGGGGCCGGACCAGCGCTCCGCGACGGTCGGCGCCGCCCTGCAGGTGCTGCGCGGCTCCGTCCCCCAGGCCGAGGGGGCGGTGGGCGCCGCCGGTGTGACCGAGGAGCGCTGGCTCCTCGACGGAGTGCTGCGGCTGCTCGCCGACGAGGCGGAGGCCGACCACACGGTCGTCGACGAGAACGAGGAGACGGCCCGTATCCGCCGCATCCTCCAGGAGTGGCAGCGGGACCGCCTCACCACCCGGGTGTTCCGCGTCCCCGGCCTCGACTGGCGCCTCGCACGCGTCGGACCCACGGCCGGCGGGACTCCGTTGGGCGCCTCCTGGGCCTTCGACGCGGACAGCGCGGTCCGTCAGGCCCTGAGTACGGCACTGGCCCGTGCACAGGTGGAGGCCGCGCACGCCGGCGGTGCCGACGTGCCCCCGCTCGTCACGGACTCCGCCGGCGCCGCCGACGAGGAGCGGATCGGCTCCCTGCGGGAGCAGGTCCTCCGGCTCGGCGCCGCGCGGGGCGTCTCCTACGAGGGCACTTCGCTGCGGAGCGATCCGGTGCTCGGCGAGATTCCCTTCTGGTTCGGTCCCGTCCACGCCCGTCAGCTCACGCAGGAGCCCCGCCATGCACGATGAGCAGCACCACGGACCCGGACTCGGAGGATCCGACGGCCTCTGGGACGAGGCCCTGCGGGGGCTCGGCGACGCGCTGGACGCGAAGGTCGTCGCCAACCGCGGCTGGGACCTGAGCTGGGAGCGGCTCCAGTGGGAGAAGGCTTCCGCCGACGGCGAGGACCTCGTGTCGGTCCGGGTGTACGACGACGAGGTCGTCGTCGGCCCCCGATGGGTGCCGGGCACCGACTCCGGCTGCGCGAGCTGTGCCGAGGTACGCGAACGCACCACCGCGGAGCACCCCCTGGCGACCGCGCTGGACACACCCCGCGCGGTCCCGCGCGCGGCCCGGCCCCTGCTGCCCCTCCTCCTCGCCGCGGCCGCGGCGAACCTCGCCGACCATCCGCTGGGTCCGGGAGAGCTGTACGCGGTCGGTGCCCAGTACGTGCGCCGCCACCGCGTCCCGCGCAGCTTCTTCTGCCCGGCCTGCGCCGACCACGGATCGGTGGCGGCCGACGACTGGCGTCCGGAGCCCCTGGAACTGCCCGCCGAACCCCTCTCGTCCAAGGACCCCACGCGCGGCGCCGGCGGTGCGCACCTGGTCGAGCCCGGTGCGCTGCGCGAGCGCCTCCTGGACGCCAGGTACGGGCCGATCCAGGTCATCATGCGCGAGTCGGACGTCCCCTTCGCCATGAGCATGTGCCTGGCGCCGGACGCCGCCGCCCCGGGCCACGGCCGGGCCGGTACGTTCGCCGAGGCCGACCCCGTCGGCATCATCGAGACCTACGAACGGCTCGGCAGCTTCCCCTTCGACACCCCGCTGCTCCTTGAGCGCTCCCACCGCGAGGTGGCCGCCCACGCACTCGATCCGGTCACGCTCGGGGAGCACACCGAGAAGCAACTGGAGCACCCCGACTGCCAGGTGCTCCCGTACACGCCGGACACCCCCATGGACTGGGTGTGGGGCCACGACCTGGCCACCGGCGAGCCCCTGCTCGTTCCGGCCGAGGCCGGCTTCTACCAGTACGAGCAGCGTTTCAAGCTCTCCCGGCACGCGGCCCGCGCGGCCCGTGTCGAGGCACGGCGGGCCCGCGCCGCCGGCCACCGGCCCGCACCCGGGACGCTGCGCAAGTACTTCCACGACTCGTCGAGCGGATGCGCGGCCGGCTCGAGCCTCACGGAGGCCGCGCTGCACTCCCTGCTCGAACTCGCCGAACGCGACGCGTTCCTGCTCTCCTGGCACCGCCGCGAGCCACTGCCCCGGATCGCGGACGCGTCGATCACAGACCCGGAGAGCCGGAGCCTGATCGACCTGATCCGCACGCGCGGCTTCGACGTCCATGTCCTGGTGGCCCGGCAGGACATCGACCTGCCGATCGTGTGGGTGCTCGTCGTGAACCGCCAGAACCCCTTCCCCGCCTCGTACTCCTCCGGCGGCTCGGGAGCGGACCCGGACACCGCGATCCGCGGGGCCCTGCGCGAGGTCGCCCAGCTCGTCACCAACAAGATGCAGTGGAACCGGGAAGAGGCCGAGCAGATGCTCGACGACCCCTGGAAGCTCGTGGAACTCGAACAGCATCCGCAGCTCTACACCCTCCCGGAGAAGCTGGCACGCGTCACCGAAGTACTCGGCGGACCGCAGACCACGGTCCAGGACGCGTTCCCCGGCTGGCCCCAGGTCCTGCGCCGGGCCTCCGGCGGGACGGTGCGTGGCGCACTCGACCACGTACGCGCCCTGTACGCCGCCGCGGGCCTGGACCGGATCGTCCTGGTGAACCAGACCACCCGCGAGCACGCCGACGCCGGGATATCGGTCGCCAAGGCCGTCGTCCCGGGCATCCTGCCGATGTGCTTCGGCCACGCGCAGCAGCGCCTGAAGAACCTTCCACGCCTGGTGGCAGCGCTTGCCGGCACCCCGCAGGAGAACCGGGAAATTCCTTATGACCCACACCCGTTCCCATGAACCCGCACAGGTCCGCCGTGCCCCCGTCGACCTGCCGGCCCCCTACGGCGACAACAACATCGAACGCGAGCCGCTGTGGTACGCGTTCGGCGCCGGCTCCGACGAACCGGCCGTGCCCCCCTGGACCCGGGTGGACCAGCCTCCCATGACGGCACACACGCACCCGCCGCCGCCCTCGTGCGCAAGGGGCGGCTCGTGCGTCGAACTGCCCCGTGAAACCCACGAGTTGCTCGACCGTACGCCCTACCCGCACGGCCGGGCGGCCGTGCGGGATCCGGACGAGGCGCTGCTCCGGGCGCTCGTCGCGGGCTTCGGTGTGCAGTGGTCCGACCCGGACGCCGTCTACGACCCGCACCGCGGCTACGCCTCGCCCCGCTGCCTCTACCCCGTCCAGGTCTTCGTCGACGACGGGCAGCACTGGCATCTGCTCGATCCCGAGCGGCACACCCTGACCGTGCTCACCGCGGGCACCCACCGGGGGCGGCAGCGGCGGATCGCGCTGACCGGCAGGTACACCCGGATCCCGAGCGGCTACAAGTGGTTCCGCGGCTCCCTGGTGAACCTCGAACTCGGCATCGTGCTCCGGCAGCTGGCGCTGGCTCTCGAGCTGTTCGGGCTGTCGGGCCGGGTGGTCCTGCCGCACGGGGGCTCCGCCGCCCTGCTGGACGAACTCGGCCTGACGCCCGGCTGGGAGTGGTCCCTGCCCACCGTCGTCGAGATCGGCCCCGAGTCCCGGGAGCCGGCCCCGGCAGCGGACGCCCCGAAGCCCGAGGACCAGCCCGGGAAGCAGCCCGAGGACCAGCCCGAGGAGCCCGCGCTGCGGGACCTGGTGCGCGTCAACCGCACCCAGGACTTCACCGACGCCCCGGCCCCCCTGCCATCCGCCGTGCCGGCCCGCCCGGTGCCCGGCCCCGGCACGGCGTCGTGGGCGGACCTGATGTGGCGCCGCAACTCCGGCCGGATGCCCCGCGGCCTGCTCGGCATGAGCGGCCGGCGCACCCGCGTACCGGCCGGCTCCGTCGAGGACGCCCTGCGCTGGCTCGACGCCCCGCCTCCGGGACCGACCCTCGCGGCCGTGGCGGACCTGGTCACCCTCACCGTCGTCACCCAGGACGTGGCGGGCCTCCCGGACGGCATCCACCGGGTGCGCGCGGGCGAGTGTGTCCAGCTGTCCGCCGACCGCACCGCGGCGGCCCGCCTGGAGGCGGAGTACGGATACGGGCTGAGCACGGACGCGGGCTGCGACATCCGCAACGCCTCGGCGATCTGGTTCATGTCCGTGAAACCGCGGGAACTCTTCGCCCGCCTCGGTGCCAACGGGTGGAGCGCCGCCCAGTACTGGTGCGGCTGGGCCCTGCACGGACTGTGCCTGTCCACCACGGCCTACGGGATGTTCACCCGCCCGGTCCGCGCCTTCAACGAGATACCGGTGCAGCGGATCCTCCGGCTGGGCCCCGACGAGATGCTCGCCCTCGCCGCGGTGGTCGGCACGCCCCGGTACCCGGCCCACGGGCTGCTGGACATCAGAGTCTGACGGAGGAGAACACCTTGGAACAGCAGACGGCACCCGGCACGCCCACGACGGACACCGGCACCACGTGGAGCGCGTGGCACCTGCATGTCGCCTCGAACGCCCCGTCACTGCTCGACCGTGTGGTGAACCGGGTCGTCGCCCCGGTGACGCGGACCCTGGACGGCGCGCCCTGGTTCTTCATCCGCTACTGGGAGGGCGGCCCCCACCTGCGGCTGCGCGTGGGGGACCTGGGACATGCGGAGCACGCACGGGTGGAAGCGCTGCTGCGGGACCTGCTCGCGGCCGAGGGGCGGCCGGCCGGCGACGAGCAGCCGTTCGGCGAGGAGGCGTACCGCGCCGCGGCCGGGCAGCTGGCCCGCGCCGAGTACGGCGGCGACCACCCCGTCGCGGAGCTGCGCCCCCCAGGCGTGCACCGCGCCCTGTACGAACCGGAGACCGCACGGTACGGCGGCGCCGCCCTGATGCCGCGGACCGAGCGTCTTTTCCAGCGATCCAGCGAACTGGTGCTCGCCCTGCTGCCCCACGTGTCGACCCCGCAGACCCGTTCCGCCCTCGCGCTGCGCGCCACCGTCTCCGCGGCCGCCGCCCTCGGTGACGACGCCGAACAAGCCCTGTACTACGCCCACAGCCTGGCGGCCTGGCGTGCCTGGGCGGCCGGCCTGGGCAGCACGCCCGGGGAACTCGACCGGCTGTGCCACATCCCCGAAGGGTCCGCCCGTCCCGTGGACCCGGACCGGCACGGCCCCTTCGAGCCCTGGCACGCGGCCCTGACGGAGCTGGTCCGGGAGGTCCGTGCGACGACGGACAGCGTGCCGGGGCAGATCGTGGTCTCGCACGTGCACATGTTCCACAACCGCCTCGGCCGCACGCTCTTCGACGAACTGCGCACCTACGCCTGGCTGGAGCGCGCCTTCCCGGCCCGGGGGGTCCGGACGTGACCCGCCGGCCGCGTATCGCCGTGGTCGGCGCCGGCATCGGCGGTCTGACCCTGGCGAGGGCGCTCGCCGAGTCCGGTACGCCCTGCGAGGTGTTCGAGCAGGCCCGCGCGATGACCGAGATCGGTGCCGGGGTGCAGCTCGCCCCCAACACCGTCCGCAGCCTCAGGAGCCTGGGCCTCGAAGCCGCACTCGCCCGGCACGCCGTCCCCGTCGAGGCCATGCGCATGTACGGCTGGCGGGGCGGGCCGATCACCGCCACCCCGTTCGGCGCCGCCTGCGAGACGCTGTACGGAGCGCCCTACTGCGCCGTGCACCGCGCCGATCTGCAAGGGGCACTGCTGACCCTGGTCGGTCCCGGGCCGCTGCGGCTCGGACACCGGCTGCGGGACCTCTCCCCCGACGGCGACGAGATGGTCCTCACCTTCGACAACGGCCGCACGCACCGCGCCGACCTCGTGGTGGGCGCGGACGGCATCCATTCCGTGGTGCGCGAACGCCTCGTCCGGGACGCTCCCGTCTTCTCCGGGCTCGGTGTCTTCCGCGGCCTGGTCCCGGTCGACCGGTTGCCCACCGCGGCACGGCAACCGCTGATCAGGATGTGGCTCGGCCCCGGCCGGCACTTCGTCTGCTACCCGGTGTCCGGCGGCCGCCTGCTGAGCTTCGCCGCGATCTCTCCGCTCGCCACGGCGGGGGCGGAGTCCTGGTCCGCCGAGGGCGACGCCACCGCGCTGACCGAGGACTTCGACGGGTGGAGCGGACTCGTGCCCGCCGTCACCCGCGCCGTCGGCACCGTCCGCCGGTGGGCGCTGCACGACAGGCCGGTCCTGCACACCTGGGCCACGGACCGGCTCGCCGTGCTCGGCGATGCCGCGCACCCCATGCTCCCGTTCATGGCGCAGGGCGCGAACCAGGCGGTCGAGGACGCCGTGGAACTGGCCTCGCTGCTCGCGGGGGCCTCCGCCGACGAGATCCCTGAGCGGCTGCGCGCCTACGAGCTCGTCCGTGCCCCGCGCGCGGCGGCCGTCCAGCAGGGCTCACGCGGCCACTCGGAGACGATGCACCTGCCCGACGGGCCGCGTCAGCGCGAACGGGACCAGGCCCTGCGGCGCACCGGGGGACTCACCGGACTGCGCGAACGCGCCTGGCTCTACGGCCACGAGGCCGGGACCCGCCGCACGCCGCCGACGGCGGCCAACAGTGCGGGAACGGCGAAGGAAGAAGAGGGAAGGGGCCCCGCCTCATGAAGGACACCGGCCTGCGGGTCGCCGTGGTCGGGGCGGGAGTCTCCGGACTCGCGCTCGCCATCCTGCTGCGGCGCCGCGGCGTGCACTGCGACGTCTACGAGAAGTCCGCGGCGCTCGGCGCGGTGGGCGCGGGAATCCAGCTGACCCCGAACGGCGCCCGCGTCCTTGGCGAACTCGGCGCCGAGGAGCCGCTGCGCCGCAGGGGCATCACGGCGAACGCCATCGAGTCGCGCCGCTGGAGCGACGGCGCGATGCTGTCCCGTGTCCCGTTCGGCGACGCCTGCGTCGACCGGTTCGGGGCCCCCTACCACCTCGTCCACCGCGCCGACCTGCAGGCCTGCCTCATGGATCTGCTGCCGCCCGGCGGTCTGTACCTGGGACGGACGGTGGACGGCGTCACGGACCACGGCGACCGCGCGGACCTGCGGTTCACCGACGGCACGACGGTGACCGCCGACGTGGTGATCGGCGCCGACGGCGTGCACTCCGCCGTGCGCGGCGCGGTGCTGGACGACCGGCCGGTGTACTGCGGCTACTCGGTGTACCGGGGTCTCGTACCGGCCGGCGCGGTGCCCTCCTTCACCGGGGACCCGCGCGTGATGTTCTGGTTCGGACCGGGCCGTCATGTGACCTGCTATCCCGTCTCGTCCGGCCGCACGGTCCACTTCAGCGCGGTCTGCGCCGACCCGTACGCCGGCACCGGCCCGCGCAGTGCGGTCGCCGGTGCCGGCGAACTCATGGCCGAGTTCGGCGGCTGGCACGAGGATGTCCGGCGGGTGCTGCGTGCTGCGGACTCGGTGACGCGCTGGGGCCTCTTCGACCGGGACCTCCCCGGCCGGTACGTCACCGGCCGGGTGGCCCTGGCCGGTGACGCGGCGCATCCGCTCCTGCCGTTCCTCTCCCAGGGCGCGGGCCAGGCGCTGGAGGACGCTGTCGTCCTGGCGGACGTCCTCACCGCACACGGTGACGACGTGCCGGGTGCGCTGCGCGCGTACGAGGCCGCCCGGATGCCCCGCACCGCCGAGGTGCACCGCCAGTCACGGCTGCGGGCCGGCACCTTCCACCTCCCGGACGGGCCGGAGCAAACCGCCCGTGACACTCAGTGGGCGCGTACCCAGGACCTGTGCCACCTGGACTGGCTCTACGGCGCCACGGTCCGTCCGGCACCGGCCCTCACCAGGAGCTGACCGAAGCGACGGGCGGCGCCACCGGAGTGGCACCGCCCGCACGCGTGTCCGTGGCTCACTCGGGCCGAGGGTCCCAGCGGAACCGCCGTACGGCCACGACCGCGCCCAGGACGCCCCACGCGGCCAGCACCCCCAGCCCCCGCCAGCCATGACCGGACGCACCGGTGAAGGCGGCCAGCAGTGCCTCGTTGAAAGGCTTGACCGGGAGCAGACCTGCGATCGTGTTCAGCGCGTCGGCGTGTACGGGGAAGTAGCTGCCCGAGATGAACACCAGCGGGAACTGGATGAACTGCACCAGCGCCGGAGCCGATTCGGCACTCCTGACCAGTGAGGCGACACCGGCGCCGAGGGCGCAGAAGCTCGCGGCACCCAGCACCAGGGCCAGGGCGAGCCCCGCCCAGTGGGCGGGCAGCGGTACGCCGTACAGCGTGCCCACCCCGATGACCAGCCCGATGTCGATGGCGCCGACCAGCAGGCAGTGCGCCAGCAGACCGGTGAAGTAGATCCAGGCCGGCAGCGGAGTCGCCCGCAACCGCTTGAGCATGCCCGTCTGCCGCCGGGTCGACAGCACGATGGCCAGCTGGCCGTAGCAGGCGCCCAGTACGGAGACCGCAGCGATCGTCGGCGTGTAGTACTGCATGCCGGACAGCCCGAAGTAGAAGTCCGACTTCTGGTCACCGCCGAACACCGCTCCGAAGACGGTGACGACCAGCACCGGCAGCAGAAACGTGAAGATCACGGCCTGCGGGTTGCGCCAGAAGGAAAGCTGCTCGTAGCGGATCTGGTGGGCCACCAGACGCAGGCGACCACGGCCGACGGCGGTGCCCCGGGCGGCGTCCGGGGCTGTGGCGGCGGCCGGGGCCGGCGAGGAGACGGTCATGTACGGCTCCGCTTCCGTCGGCGTCCGCGCACGGCGGCGGACTGCTGGGACTGCTGGGACTGCGCTGCTTCGCCCGTCTCGAAGGAGCGGGTGATCTCCAGGTAGACGTCCTCCAGGGACGGCCGCTCGACGGTCAGCCGCCCGAGCGTCGTGCCGCGCTCCAGGGCCCAGCCGGTGAGGGAGTGCAGCACGGCCGTCGGTTCCCGCACTTCGAGGTGGACCATGCCGTCGACGACCGGCGGGGCCGTCGGCAACGGCAGGTCCAGGACCCCCGTACCCGGCGGCAGCTCGAAACGGATGCGGGCGAACGCCTTGTCCCTCCCCCCGAGCGTGGCCGGCGTGCCCGAGTCGACGATCCGGCCGTCCGCGATCACGGTGACGGAGTCGGCGAGCGCCTGCACCTCGTCCATGTAGTGCGTCGTCAGCACGATGGTGGTGCCGGAGTCCCGCAGGTCCCGCACCAGCTCCCAGGCACTGCGCCGGGCGCTGGGGTCGAAGCCGGTGGTGGGCTCGTCGAGGAACAGCAGACTGGGATTGCCGACCACGCCGAGCGCCAGGTCCAGACGCCGCTTCTGCCCGCCGGACAGGTCCTTGACCTTGGCTCTCCGCTTCTCCCGCAGCCCGACCAGCTCGATGACCCCGTCGACGTCCCGGGGCGCCCGGTAGTACCCGGCGTCGCGTGCGATCGTCTCGCGCACGGAGAGATATGGTTCGACGGCTGTGTCCTGCAGAACGATCCCGACCCGCTCCCGCAGCTCGTGGGCGACCGCGGACGACCGCGGGTCCATACCGAGCACCTCCACGCGGCCCTCGTCCCGGCCGCGGAAGCCCTCCAGGATCTCCAGGGTCGTCGTCTTGCCCGCGCCGTTGGGGCCCAGCAGCGCGAAGATCTCGCCCTCCGTCACGGCGAAGTCGATCCCGAGCAGCACGTCGCGGCTCCCGTAGGCCTTTCGCAGCCCTTCCACCACCACCGCCGTCACCGCGGCCGCCCCCGTTCGTCCATGTCGCTCCTCCGTAACCTGCTCCGGTCGCCGACGCGTGGACCGCGGGCGATGTCCGACCGTAGGGCGACGACACGGCCCGGGGAGGGCGGAGCGGGGGAGCCGGTGACGCACGTCATGAAAGGGGGGACAGTTGTCAACCGGCGCCGCCACGGCGCCCGCGCGGGCGCCGTGGCAAAAGCGTTCGCCAGTAATTTCCCGGGGATGAGATCCTGGGACCCGTATGTCTACGCACCCTGCCCCCGCCCTCGGCACCCTCGCCCCCCGGCTGACCGAGCTGTCGCTGCGCGACGCGCACCGGCTCGGCCGCAGGCTGGAGGGTGCACGCAAGATCCGTAAGCCGGAGGCCCGCGCCACCGTCCTCGCCGAGATCGAGGCGGAGGTGGCCAAGGCCGAGCAGCGCATCGGTGAGCGCCGGGCGCGGGTGCCCGACGTGAGCTACCCCGCGCAGTTGCCCGTCAGCCAGAAGAAGGACGAGATCGCGGCCGCCATCCGCGATCACCAGGTCGTGATCGTCGCCGGTGAGACCGGGTCCGGCAAGACCACGCAGATCCCGAAGATCTGCGTGGAGCTGGGCCGCGGCGTGCGCGGGATGATCGGGCACACCCAGCCCCGCCGGATCGCCGCGCGCACCGTCGCCGAGCGGGTGGCGGACGAGCTGGACACCCCGCTCGGGGAGACCGTCGGCTGGAAGGTGCGCTTCACCGACCAGGTGAATCCCGAGTCCACCTTCATCAAGCTGATGACGGACGGCATCCTGCTCGCCGAGATCCAGACCGACCGCGAGCTGCGCGCCTACGACACGATCATCATCGACGAGGCCCACGAGCGGTCCCTCAACATCGACTTCCTGCTGGGTTACCTCGCCCAGCTGCTGCCCAAGCGGCCGGACCTGAAGGTCGTCATCACGTCGGCGACCATTGACCCCGAGCGCTTCTCGCGCCACTTCGGCGACGCGCCGATCGTCGAGGTGAGCGGGCGCACGTACCCGGTGGAGGTGCGGTACCGGCCGCTCCTCGAAGAGGACGGCGACGACGCCGACCGGGACCAGATCACCGCGATCACCGACGCCGTCGAGGAGCTGATGGGCGAGGGGAACGGAGACATCCTCGTCTTCCTCTCCGGCGAGCGGGAGATCCGGGACACGGCGGACGCGCTGGAGAAGAAGAAGTACAGAGGCACCGAGGTGCTTCCCCTGTATGCGCGGTTGTCGCACGCGGAGCAGCACCGGGTGTTCCAGCGGCACTCGGGGCGGCGGATCGTGCTCGCGACCAACGTCGCCGAGACGTCGCTGACCGTGCCGGGCATCAAGTACGTCATCGACCCCGGGTTCGCCCGGATCTCCCGGTACAGCCACCGCACCAAGGTGCAGCGGCTGCCGATCGAGCCGGTCTCGCAGGCCAGCGCCAACCAGCGCAAGGGCCGCTGCGGGCGGACCAGCGACGGCATCTGCGTCCGGCTGTACTCCGAGGACGACTTCGACGCGCGCCCGGAGTTCACGGACGCGGAGATCCTGCGGACCAACCTCGCCTCCGTCATCCTGCAGATGACCGCGGCGGGCCTGGGCGACATCGAGAAGTTCCCCTTCATCGACCCGCCGGACCACCGCAACATCCGCGACGGCGTACAGCTCCTCCAGGAGCTGGGCGCGCTCGACCCGGCGCAGAAGGACGTGCGCAAGCGGCTGACCGACACCGGCCGCAAGCTGGCCCAGCTGCCCGTCGACCCGCGGCTGGCGCGGATGGTCCTGGAGGCCGACCGCAACGGCTGCGCCCGCGAGGTCATGGTCATAGCGGCGGCGCTGTCCATCCAGGACCCGCGGGAGCGGCCGGCGGAGAAGCAGGCGCAGGCCGACCAGCAGCACGCCCGCTTCAAGGACGAGACCAGCGACTTCCTGGCCTTCCTCAACCTCTGGCGGTATCTGCGCGAGCAGCAGAAGGAGCGGGGCTCGTCGTCCTTCCGCCGGATGTGCAAGCAGGAGTACCTGAACTTCCTGCGGATCCGCGAGTGGCAGGACATCTACACGCAGCTGCGCACGGTCGCCAAGCAGATGGGCATCCGCCTCAACGACGACGACGCCCCCGGCGACCGCGTGCACGTCTCGCTGCTGGCGGGACTCCTCTCCCACGTCGGCATGAAGGACGTGAAGGAGGGCGCGAAGAACGAGTACCTGGGCGCGCGCAGCGCCAAGTTCGCGATCTTCCCGGGGTCGGCGCTGTTCAAGAAGCCGCCGCGGTTCGTGATGTCGGCGGAGCTGGTGGAGACGTCCCGCCTGTGGGCCCGCGTCAACGCGAAGATCGAGCCGGAGTGGGTGGAGCCGCTCGCCGGGCACCTCCTCAAGCACACCTACAGCGAGCCGCACTGGGAGAAGGACCAGGCGGCCGTGATGGCGTACGAGAAGGTGACGCTGTACGGCGTGCCGATCGTGGCCCAGCGCAAGGTGAACTACGGGCGGATCGACCCGGAGGTCAGCCGTGAGCTGTTCATCCGCAACGCCCTGGTGGAGGGCGACTGGCGCACGCACCACAAGTTCTTCGCGGACAACCGCAGGCTCCTGACGGAGGTCGAGGAGCTGGAGCACCGGGCGCGGCGCCGGGACATCCTGGTCGACGACGAGACGCTGTACGACTTCTACGACCAGCGGGTGCCCGAACACGTCGTCTCCGGTGCGCACTTCGACTCCTGGTGGAAGCACAAGCGGCACGACCAGCCGGACTTCCTCGACTTCGAGCGCGAGATGCTCATCAACGAGAAGGCGGGGGCGGTCACCAAGGACGACTATCCGGATACCTGGCGCCAGGGTCCGCTGAAGTTCCGGGTGACGTACCAGTTCGAGCCGGGTGCGGACGCGGACGGCGTGACCGTGCACGTGCCGCTGCAGGTGCTCAACCAGGTCGCGGACGAGGGCTTCGACTGGCAGATCCCGGGGCTGCGGGAGCAGGTCGTCACGGAGCTGATCCGGTCCCTGCCGAAGCCGATCCGCCGGCACTACGTCCCGGCGCCGAACTACGCGCAGGCGTTCCTGGACCGGGCCGTACCCCTTCAGGAGCCGCTGGCGGTGACCATGGCGCGGGAGCTGAAGCGCAGGGTGGGGGTGCCGCTGGAGGCGGAGGACTTCGACTGGGCCAAGGTGCCCGACCATCTGAAGATCACGTTCCGGATCGTCGACGAGCGGCGGCGCAAGCTGGCGGAGGACAAGGACCTGGAGGCACTGAAGCTGCAGCTGCGGCCGAAGGCCCGCAAGGCGCTGTCGCAGGCGGCCGCGGCCACCGCCGTGCGCAGTGGCGGCGAGTCGCTGGAGCGTACGGGTCTGACGGACTGGACCATCGGCACGCTCTCCCGGGTCTTCGAGACGCGCCGGGCCGGTCAGCCCGTGAGGGCGTACCCGGCGCTGGTGGACGACGGGCCGAAGGCGAACACCGTCTCGGTACGGCTCTTCGACACCGAGGCCGAGCAGGCGCAGGCCATGTGGAAGGGCACGCGCCGGCTGATCCTGCGCAACATCCCGGTCAACCCGGCGAAGTTCGCGTCCGAGAAGCTCACCAACCAGCAGAAGCTGGGGCTGTCCGCGAATCCGCACGGCTCGATCCAGGCGCTGTTCGACGACTGCGCGACGGCCGCGGCGGACAAGCTCGTCGCGGACTTCGGCGGCCCGGCGTGGGACGAGGAGTCGTACCGGAAGCTCTACGACAAGGTCCGCGCGGAGATCGTCGACACGACCGTACGTACGGTGGGCCAGGTGCAGCAGGTGCTGGCCGCCTGGCAGGCCTGTGAGCGCCGGCTGAAGTCCGTGCGCAGCCCGGCGCTGCTGGCGAACCTCCAGGACGTGCGCGCGCAGTTGGACGCGCTGGTGAAGCCGGGCTTCGTGACGGAGGCGGGCATCCGGCGGCTGCCGGACCTGCTGCGCTACCTGGTCGCGGCGGACCGGCGGCTGCAGCAGATGCCGACCGGGGTCCCGCGGGACACCTCGCGCATGGAGAAGGTGCACGAGATGCGCGACGAGTACGCGTGGCTCCTTGAGCAGATGCCGCGGGGCCGGCCGGTTCCGCAGCAGGTACTGGACGTGCGCTGGATGATCGAGGAGCTCCGGGTCAGCTATTTCGCGCACGCGCTGGGCACGGCGTACCCCGTTTCCGACAAGCGGATCGTGAAGGCCATCGACGCCCTCGCGCCGTGACGGGGCCTGCACGGAGGGTGAGTTCGACCGGTGGCCCGCCCTCCTGTACAGTCTCTTTTCGCAGCGCAACGCAGAAGACGCGCCGCGAAACCTGGTCCTGTGGAGCAGTTTGGAGTGCTCGCCACCCTGTCAAGGTGGAGGCCGCGGGTTCAAATCCCGTCAGGACCGCAGCGAGGCCCCGTACCGTTCAAACGGTGCGGGGCTTTCCCGTGCCCGAACCACCCCCAGACCGCAGGCCGCGCCCGCGGCGCAGCCGCAGTCCGACACGGCAAATCCCGTCAGGACCGCAGTCAAGCCCCGTGTCGATCATCGACACGGGGCTTTTTCGTGCACCCCCGCACCCCCGCACCCCCGCACCCGATGCCCAGCATTCAGCGCTCGGCGCACCCTCTCCCAACTCCCCAGCCCCTCGCGCCCCCAGAGGCCCTCAGTGCCCCTCTCGCGGCCTTGACGGCGTCACATTCGCTCGGTACTCCAAAGACAGGGCAAGCTCCCCGTGCGGCCCCCTGGAGGCGGCGTATGGCGGCATCGGTCAGGCACGAGACGCGGGCCCTGCTCCGCGCGCATCTGTCGGCCGCGTCGTCGTACGGCCATGCGACGCGGCACTGCCCGATCTGCCACCGGCTGCTGCGGCTCGCACTGGACGCTCCGGCGCCGCGGCTTCCCGTCGCACAGTTACCGACGGGACGTCAAGAAGGCGTCGAGGACGGGAGCGCCCCCACGGCCTGATGCCTGCCGGCCCCAACACCCTTGCCCCGCAGACCTCCTGGAGGTCAGGCCTCCAATAGCGCACGGACGCCGGGATCAACAACCACCCTGCCGTGTGATGGGTGTCACCCCATGAGTTTCCGGAACCGTGGCACTTACCAAGCTCCTACAACCGGTCAATTTAATATGTGCAATTGCACCAACACTCGCAGTACTCGCACAGCCGATCCGACACCCCTCCCCAGACTCCGACAAGGCCGCTCACAGGGCGACCCGGCAGTCCACCACAGTCGACCAGGCACTCCACCGGCGGACACGGGGCCGGACACAAAAAGATCGCGCTGGACCCGGCGGAGTCCAGCGCGATCAACGACGCACCCCTGTTGGGGCAGGAACGGCGTCGCTTGAAGCTGTGTTCCAGGCGCCTCGACAGATGGGGGACCTGCCGTTTTGCCCGGTTATTCAGTTGTTCAGGCTTCGCTGCGCTGCTGCGGAATGCCCGCGAGCAGGGCGCGGACCTCGGCTTCGCGGTAGCGGCGATGCCCGCCGAGCGTGCGGATCGACGTGAGCTTGCCGGCCTTCGCCCAGCGCGTGACCGTCTTCGGGTCGACGCGGAACATGGTGGCGACCTCAGCCGGGGTCAGCAGCGGCTCGGCATCAGGGGTGCGAGCGGTCATGAGCGGCCTCCTCGGGAGAACCGAACCTTCTCGGTTCTTTCCTCTAAATTCTGCACCTTGACCCACGTTGCCCGAAATGAGCGGACGCGAGTCGAGTCGGTTATAGGACGAACGGCTTGTCCTCGGCACTACAACTACACCATCTGTCCAGCCGCGTCGGCCAAACCGATGGAATTGCCCTCCCAGGTGTTCATCACCGACGGAAGCCGATGGACCATGCCATAGCGGACAGTCACTCCTCTGTGACGATCAGTCACAGAATGATCAGGGGTCGCCCGACCTGTCATCAGACCCCCCAAAGCGCGCAATGCTGAGATTCCGCCCACAGTGCATCACAAGAGGACGGAAGGAGCCCTCCCCGGGCTCCTTGTCCTATTTTGGCATGAGGAGGGGGAAGCGGCGCAAGAGTGATGTACGTGCAGTCCGTCACGCTTGACGCATACGCCCGGATCGGGACCTACGTCCCTTGTTGAGGGAACATCAGCCCACACCGAACACATGTCGGATCGAAAGACGAAACCCCACATCGAGCGGTACGTCAAACGTCAGTTCGCGGACCGCCGGTCCCGGACCCCCCGCCAGCGCTCCACGAGGCGCCCGTAAGCCGCCCCCGCCGTGGCCGGATCACCGTGGCGCAGCGCCTCGATCCCCTCGGCCACGTCCGCCGCGGAGTGGTCGTCGGCCAAGTCCCCGGAGGGCACGGCGTGCACGAGGCCGCCGTAGTCCAGTTCCACCAGGGAGCGCGGGTGGAACTCCTCCAGCCAGCGCCCCACATCCACCAGGCCGTCGATGAGCGGCCCCTCGTCCATGGCCTCGCGCAGGGCCCGCAGGCCCCGGGCCACCCGGCGGCGGGCCTGCACCATGGGGGTCCGGTAGCGCAGCACGGGCGGGGCCGCGGCCTCGCCGGCGCCGCCCCCGTCGTACTCCCGCTCCGCGTCGGAGACCAGCACGAACCAGTTGATCGGCACCTGCCAGGTGGCCGTGCGGATCCAGGGGCGGGCGTCCGGATTGCGCTCCAGCCAGCGTTCGTAGTCCTGCGTGCTCTGCCTGCGCACGACCGGCGGGATCAGCGCGTCGAGGACGGGCTCCGGGAAGTCGCCGGTCAGCTCGCCCAGGGCCTGCCAGCCGCGCAGCCGGGTCCGCCAGGGGCAGACGCAGACCACACCGTCGACCTCGGTCACGAAGGCGTCGGCGCTCTCGTGCACCCGCACGGCCACCGGCGGGGTGGGCAGCAGATCGGCCAGGGAGCGGCGCAGCTCGTCCTGGTAGGAGGGCAGGTCGGAGCGGCGGGCGTAACGGGTCCAGTGGGCGCGTTCCGCGTCGGGGAAGGCGGCCAGCGGCTCGTACACACGCAGGTACGCCGCGTAGGGGACGATCACCGAGGACACCTTGGGCACGCCTGCTCCCTCCCCCGCGCACCGCTGCGAAAACCTGCGGGAACGGATCACGAACGCACGGGAACCCCTCGAATCCTCGCACGCCCGTACTCCTTGCGGAGGTGATCCTGAGCACTGTGCGGCGGACCCGCGCCCCCAGGCCCTAATCTCGTGCCAGAGTCCCCGCCACCCGCACGGGGACCGTCTCGACCCGCCGCACCTACACAGGAGTCACCACCGTGACCGACGTAACCGGCGCACCTGCTGATGTACTGCACACCCTGTTCCACTCGGACCAGGGGGGTCATGAGCAAGTCGTGCTCTGCCAGGACCGCGCCAGCGGCCTGAAGGCCGTCATCGCCATCCACTCCACCGCGCTGGGCCCCGCGCTCGGCGGCACCCGCTTCTATCCGTACGCGAGCGAGGCGGAGGCCGTCACCGACGCGCTGAACCTCGCGCGCGGGATGTCGTACAAGAACGCCATGGCCGGTCTGGACCACGGCGGCGGCAAGGCCGTGATCATCGGCGACCCGACGCAGCTCAAGAGCGAGGAACTGCTCCTCGCCTACGGCCGGTTCGTCGCCTCGCTCGGCGGCCGGTACGTCACCGCCTGCGACGTCGGCACCTATGTCGCCGACATGGACACCGTGGCCCGCGAGTGCCGCTGGACGACCGGCCGCTCCCCCGAGAACGGCGGCGCGGGCGACTCCTCCGTGCTCACCGCCTTCGGCGTCTACCAGGGCATGCGGGCCTCCGCCCAGCACCTGTGGGGCGACCCGACGCTGCGCGACCGCACCGTCGGCATCGCGGGCGTCGGCAAGGTCGGCCACCACCTGGTCGAGCACCTGCTCGCCGAGGGCGCCCGCGTCGTCGTCACCGACGTGCGGGAGGACGTCGTCCGCGGCATCACCGAGCGGCATCCGTCGGTGGCCGCCGTCGCCGACACGGACGCGCTGATCCGGGTGGCGGGCCTGGACGTCTACGCGCCCTGCGCACTCGGCGGCGCGCTGAACGACGAGACCGTGCCGGTGCTGACCGCCAAGGTGGTGTGCGGCGCGGCCAACAACCAGCTCGCGCACCCGGGCGTCGAGAAGGACCTCGCCGACCGCGGGATCCTCTACGCGCCGGACTACGTGGTGAACGCGGGCGGGGTCATCCAGGTCGCCGACGAACTGCACGGGTTCGACTTCGAGCGGTGCCGGGTGAAGGCCGCGAAGATCTACGACACCACGCTGGCCATATTCGCACGTGCGAAGGAGGACGGCATTCCGCCGGCCGCCGCGGCCGACCGGATCGCCGAGCAGCGGATGGCGGAGGCGCGCGTCCGGCACTGACCGGGCGGTCGTTCCGGTTTGACCGGTACCCGTCGGGGGCGGTGGGAGAGAACTCTCACTTATCCCGGCGGGTCGACCGTCGAAAGGTGGTTAAAATCGCCGTTGACCAGCGAGGACGGGGCGCCTCGAGGGTCCTGGGCAGGGCCACGTGCTGCGGGCGACGTACCGTATGGGCGTGGGCTCAGGTACCGTGGAAGCCCTACGGACCGGTCTCTCCACGGAGAGCCCGTTCCGGACCATGAACGCGTGTCAAGACTCTGGGGCCGTCGAGCCCCGTCGTTGAGGGGGTCGAGCCATGGGGCGCGGCCGGGCCAAGGCCAAGCAGACGAAGGTCGCCCGCCAGCTGAAGTACAACAGCGGTGGGACTGATCTCTCCCGCCTGGCCGAGGAGCTGGGCGCATCGCCATCGAATTCACAACCGCCGCCGAGCGGCGAGAAATTCGAGGACGATGAGCAGGACGACGACGTGTACGCGAAGTACGCCGACCTCTATGAGGACGACGACGAGGACGAGGACGGCCAGTCCCCGTCCCACCAGCGACGCGGCGCTTGACCTAGCACTGGGCACCTTCCCGGTCGGTGACGGATGTCACCGGCCGGGTTCTGTGCTGTCCACGACATCCTCAGCGCCTCAGACCGCGTAGTCGCCCACCAGCGCCGCGCCCGTCCCGTGGTCGCCGCGGTCGGTGATCTCGCCGGCCACCCAGGCGTCCACGCCGCGGTCGGCCAGGGTCGCCAGGGCCACGTCCGTCGACTCCTCGGGCAGGATCGCGAGCATGCCCACGCCCATGTTCAGGGTCTTCTCCAGCTCCAGGCGCTCGACCCGGCCGGTCCGGCCGACGAGGTCGAAGACCGCGCCCGGGGTCCAAGTGGAGCGGTCGACCACGGCGTGCAGTCCTTCGGGGATCACGCGGGCCAGGTTGGCCGCGAGTCCGCCGCCGGTGACGTGGCTGAAGGCGTGGACCTCGGTGGTGCTCATGAGGGCCAGGCAGTCCAGGGAGTAGATCTTGGTCGGCTCCAGCAGCTCCTCGCCGAGGGTCCGGCCGAAGGCGTCCAGGTGGGAGTCGAGTGCCAGCCCGCCCTCGTTCAGCAGGACGTGGCGGACGAGTGAGTAGCCGTTCGAGTGAAGACCCGAGGACGCCATCGCGATCACCGTGTCACCCGAACGGATGCGGTCCGGGCCGAGCAGCCGGTCGGCCTCCACGACGCCCGTACCGGCGCCCGCGACGTCGAAGTCGTCCGCGCCCAGCAGGCCGGGGTGCTCGGCCGTCTCACCGCCCACCAGGGCGCAGCCGGCCAGCACACAGCCCTCGGCGATGCCCTTGACGATGGCGGCGACCCGCTCGGGGTGGACCTTGCCGACGCAGATGTAGTCGGTCATGAAGAGCGGCTCGGCGCCGCACACCACGATGTCGTCCATGACCATGGCGACCAGGTCGTGGCCGATGGTGTCGTAGACGCCGAGCTGCCGGGCGATGTCGACCTTGGTGCCGACGCCGTCGGTGGCGGAGGCGAGCAGCGGGCGCTCGTAGTTCTTGAGGGCGGAGGCGTCGAAGAGGCCGGCGAAGCCGCCGAGGCCGCCGAGGACCTCGGGGCGGCGCGTCTTCTTCACCCACTCCTTCATCAGTTCGACGGCGCGGTCGCCCGCCTCGATGTCGACGCCCGCGGCTGCGTAGCTGGCACCAGTTGTGTCAGGCATGACGGTGAGAACCTTCGTGTCGTACGGCAGGGGGGCCGGGAAGCCCGGGATACGGACGGCTACGGGCGACGGATGGCGTCGGCGGCGGCCGTACCGGCGGGCCCGGCGGCCAGCTCGGTCTCCAGGAGCTGCTTGCCGAGCAGCTCGGGGTCGGGGAGTTCCATCGGGTACTCGCCGTCGAAGCAGGCGCGGCACAGGTTCGGCTTGGCGATGGTGGTCGCCTCGATCATGCCGTCGATGGAGATGTACGCCAGGGAGTCGGCGCCCATCGAGGTGCCGATCTCCTCGACGCTCATGCCGTTGGCGATGAGCTCGGCACGGGTGGCGAAGTCGATGCCGAAGAAGCAGGGCCACTTCACGGGCGGGGACGAGATCCGGACGTGGACCTCGGCGGCGCCGGCCTCGCGGAGCATGCGGACCAGGGCCCGCTGGGTGTTGCCGCGGACGATGGAGTCGTCGACGACCACCAGCCGCTTGCCCTTGATGACTTCCTTCAGCGGGTTCAGCTTCAGGCGGATGCCGAGCTGGCGGATGGTCTGCGAGGGCTGGATGAAGGTGCGGCCGACGTAGGCGTTCTTCACCAGGCCGTTGCCGAAGGGGATGCCGGAGGCCTCGGCGTACCCGACCGCGGCGGGCGTGCCGGACTCCGGGGTCGCTATGACGAGGTCGGCCTCCGCGGGGGCCTCCTTCGCCAGCCTGCGGCCCATCTCGACGCGCGAGAGGTAGACGTTGCGGCCGGCGATGTCGGTGTCCGGGCGGGCCAGGTACACGTATTCGAAGACACAGCCCTTGGGCTTCGCTTCTGCGAATCGTGAAGTGCGCAGGCCGTTCTCGTCGATCGCCACGAACTCGCCCGGCTCGATCTCCCGGACGAAGCTGGCACCGCAGATGTCGAGGGCGGCGGACTCGGAGGCGACCACCCAGCCACGCTCCAGCCGGCCCAGGACCAGCGGGCGGATGCCCTGCGGGTCGCGGGCGGCGTAGAGGGTGTGCTCGTCCATGAAGACGAGCGAGAAGGCGCCGCGCACCTGCGGCAGCACCTTGGGGGCGGCCTCCTCGACGGTCAGCGGCTTGCCGTCGTCGTCCACCTGGCCCGCGAGCAGCGCGGTGACCAGGTCGGTGTCGTTGGTCGCCGCGACCCGCGTGGAGCGGCCGTCCTGCTTGGGCAGGTCGGCCACCAGCTCGGCGAGCTCGGCGGTGTTGACGAGGTTGCCGTTGTGCCCGAGCGCGATGGAACCCTGCGCGGTGGCACGGAACGTCGGCTGGGCGTTCTCCCACACGGAGGCACCGGTGGTCGAGTAGCGGGCGTGACCGACCGCGATGTGACCCTGGAGCGAACCGAGCGAGGTTTCGTCGAAGACCTGGGACACCAGTCCCATGTCCTTGAAGACGAGGATCTGGGAGCCGTTGCTGACCGCGATTCCCGCGGATTCCTGGCCCCGATGCTGGAGGGCGTAGAGCCCGAAGTAGGAGAGCTTTGCGACCTCTTCGCCCGGAGCCCAGACACCGAAGACGCCGCATGCGTCCTGGGGGCCCTTCTCGCCGGGAAGCAGATCGTGATTGAGTCGACCGTCACCACGTGGCACGACACCGAGTGTAGGCGAGGTCCACCGCGGTTCCGAATGTGGGGACGAGTGACCGGACCGCTGCTCACGCGCGGGTCACTTCTCGGCGACGGCCCGCACTGTGGTGCCGTCTTCGCTGGTCAGCGTGAGGGTTCCTTGATCAATCCGGTAGTCGACCTTGCCGTCGAAGAGGCCGAGCAGGCGTTTCTCGGCGTCCATGAGTGAGCCTTCGCACATCATTCGGGTCGTGGACGGGGCGCCGAGGGTGATACTGCCGTCGCTGACGGTGGCACTGGCGTTGACGCGGTTGCAGGGGAGGCGGCCGGACACGGTCTTCGCGTCCCGGTCGAAGGTGAGGTGGGCACCGCCCTTCTCGTCCTTGCCGATCGGGTGGCTCTCCTGCCCCTCGGGGCCGGGGACGTCCACGGCCCACTTCGTCCCGTACAGCGACGCGTCCTGCGCCTTGCTGAGCCGGACGGTGTCGCCGGCGTCGGTGGTCAGGGTCAGGCGGTCGCCGTCGTTCTCGGTGGTGAGCGAGCCGGTGGTGAGGGTGCGGCCGAGGGACTTCTCGAAGTCGACGGGCGTCTTGTCGCAGGCCTTCTCGGTGAACATGGCGTCACTGAGCCGGACGCGTTCCCCGTCGACGTCGGCGCGGGCGCTGAAGCTGTTGCAGCCGGTGCTGCCCGCCGCCTCGCCCGCGTCGTCGATGCGGACCTGTGCCGCGTCCGGTGCCCGGTGGGTGGTGCCGTCGACGGTGACGCTGTCGATGCTCCACTGGACGCCCGTGATGCGCTGCCCGTCCGCGCCCACGGAGCCCCCGCCGGAGTCGTTCGCCTTCTCGCTGCCGCAGGCCGCGGCGAGCGGGACGAGCGCGGCGACGGCCGCCACGGTCAGTGTCTTGCTGCGCTGTCGCTTCTGCCTGTACATGCCCATTCGACGGAGCCGGAGAAGATCCGGTTCCCCTCAGCCCGGCAACGGCAGCAGATTCCCGAGGTCGGCCCGCTCCCCGCTCGCGCTGACCTGCGCACCGGCCAGCGCGTCCGCCCAGGTCAGCCGCCCGGTGGCCAGCCGGATCCAGGTCAGCGGATCGGTCTCGACGACGTTCGGCGGGGTGCCGCGGGTGTGCCGGGGGCCCTCGACGCACTGCACGACGGCGTACGGCGGGATCCGCACCTCCGTCGAACCGCCGGGCGCCTTCACGGCGAGCGCGTCGGCGAGCAGCCGGGTCGCGGCGGCCAGCGCCTGCCGGTCGTAGGGGATGGCGAGGCCGGGCACGGCGGCGGCGAGGTCGTCGGTGTGCACGACAAGCCCGACGGTCCGGGTGACGACGTAGTCGGCCAGCGGCAGGGCCCCGGCGCCGGTGGGCAGCAACCGGCCAGCAGGCCGGGCGTCGAGGTGAGCGGTGAAGCGCCGCTCGACCTCTTCGAGGTGGGCGTCGAGGTCGGGGGGTGCGACGGCCGGCGGGCGGGCGGTGGCGACGGGGTCCGCGTCGGGCCCGACGGTGAGCGGCCAGTCGGGCAGCCGGCCGTCCTGTCGCGCCGGCTCGGGCTGCCCGAGCAGCAGGTCGACGGCGTCCAGCACCGTCCCGACGTGCACGACCAGCTCCCGTACGGTCCGGTCCCCCAGCCGGGTGGGCAGCGCGAGCTGCTCGGGCGTGAGGGTGCGGACGGCCGCCCGGACGTTGCCGAACTGGGCGAGCACGGCGGCACGGGTGCGGACGGGGTCGTAGGCGCGAGGGCGCTTCCTGGCGGGCGGCATGGGGGGAGCCTATGCGGGCGCCACTCACTCGTACGGGTGTCCGGCAGCGAAGAAGCACTCCGGGACCCCGAAGCACGGAAACACTGGTCGACGCCTGGAAGGAGGGGCAACATGACGGTTATGGCCGAGCACACGTCTCAGATGTCGGTGGACGACTTCGAAACGATCGCTTCCACCGCTCCCGAGTCCGTCACGTTGGAGTTCATTGACGGACGGATCGGGGTCAAAGCAGTGACCGACGGGGACCACGACACCATCGTGTCCTGGCTGGCCAAGCGCTGTATTCAGGCCCGGCCGGACCTGGATCTCTACTACGGGCGAGGCCTGCGCGTCGACGCGTACCGGGGGAGCAGGGCGCGGCCGGACGCCGTGCTCGTGCCCGAGGCCCACTTCGCGGGGTACGGCGAATGGGCCGACCCGGCCGGAGCACTCATGGTCGTTGAGATCACCTCGTACGACTCGGACACGGACCGACGAGACCGGCACGAGAAGCCGACCGCCTACGGGCAGGCAGGGATCCCGCTGTACCTCCTGGTCGACCGAGATTCCTGCACCGTCACGGTGTACAGCTCTCCCGACCGGCAGGTCGGCGGCTATCGCGACGCCCACGTCACGAAGTTCGGCGAGACGCTGGTCCTTCCCGACCCGGTCGGCATCGAGCTCGACACGGAGATCCTCAAGAACTACGTCCGCTGAAACGCCGAGGTCCCGCCGGCGACCGACCGGACGGGACCTCGGACTCGCAGCGATCGTGCGGCTACGCGAGCAGCCCCGGGATCGTGCCCTCGTGGATCTCGCGCAGCTCGGCCAGGGACAGCGTGAACTCGCCCTGCACCTCGACCGCGTCGCCGTCCACCACGCCGATGCGGGTGACGGGCAGGCCGCGGGCGCCGCACATGTCGTTGAAGCGGACCTCCTCCGAGCGCGGGACGGCGACGACCGCGCGGCCCGCCGACTCCGAGAAGAGGAAGGTGAAGGCGTCGAGACCGTCCGGTACGACCAGCCGGGCGCCCTTGCCGCCGAGCAGCGCCGACTCGACGACCGCCTGGACCAGGCCGCCGTCGGACAGGTCGTGCGCGGAGTCGATCATGCCGTCGCGGGAGGCGGAGATCAGGATCTCGCCGAGCAGCCGCTCGCGCTCCAGGTCGACCTTCGGGGGCAGGCCGCCGAGGTGGTCGTGGACCACCTGGGACCAGGCCGAGCCGCCGAACTCCTCACGCGTGTCGCCGAGGAGGTAGAGCAGCTGCCCCTCCTCCTGGAAGGCGACCGGCGTGCGCCGGGCCACGTCGTCGATGACGCCGAGGACCGCGACGACCGGCGTGGGGTGGATGGCCGCCTCGCCCGTCTGGTTGTAGAGCGAGACGTTGCCGCCGGTCACCGGGGTGCCGAGCTGGAGGCAGCCGTCGGCCAGGCCGCGCACGGCCTCCGAGAACTGCCACATGACCGCCGGGTCCTCCGGCGAACCGAAGTTCAGGCAGTCGGAGACCGCGAGGGGCTTCGCGCCGGTCGTGGCGACGTTGCGGTACGCCTCCGCCAGCGCCAGCTGCGCGCCCGTGTACGGGTCGAGCTTGGCGTAGCGGCCGTTGCCGTCGGTGGCGAGGGCGACGCCGAGGCCGGACTCCTCGTCCACGCGGATCATGCCGGAGTCCTCGGGCTGGGCGAGGACGGTGTTGCCCTGCACGAAGTGGTCGTACTGCTGGGTGATCCACTTCTTGGACGCCTGGTTCGGCGAGCCGACCAGCCTGCGGACCTGGTCCTTCAGCTCGTCGGACGTCTGCGGCCGGGGCAGCTTGTTCGCGTCGTCGGCCTGGAGGGCGTCCTGCCAGTCGGGGCGGGCGTAGGGGCGCTCGTAGACCGGGCCCTCGTGGGCGACCGTGCGCGGGTCGACGTCCACGATCTTGCCGCCGTGCCAGTAGATCTCCAGGCGGTCGCCGTCGGTCACCTCGCCGATGACGGTGGCGATGACGTCCCACTTGTCGCAGATCTCGAGGAAGCGGTCGACCTTCTCCGGCTCGACGACCGCGCACATGCGTTCCTGCGACTCGCTCATGAGGATTTCCTCGGGCGAGAGCGTCGAGTCGCGCAGCGGGACGTCGTCCAGGGTGACGCGCATGCCGCCGGAGCCGTTCGACGCCAGTTCGCTGGTCGCGCAGGACAGGCCCGCCGCTCCCAGGTCCTGGATGCCGACGACCAGCTTCTCGGCGAACGCCTCCAGGGTGCACTCGATGAGGAGCTTCTCCTGGAACGGGTCGCCGACCTGGACGGCGGGGCGCTTCGACGGCTTGGCGTCGTCGAAGGTCTCGCTCGCCAGGATCGACGCGCCGCCGATGCCGTCGCCGCCGGTGCGGGCGCCGTACAGGACGACCTTGTTGCCCGCGCCGGACGCCTTCGCGAGGTGGATGTCCTCGTGCCGCATGACGCCGATGGCTCCGGCGTTGACCAGCGGGTTGCCCTGGTAGCAGGCGTCGAAGACGACCTCGCCGCCGATGTTGGGCAGGCCCAGGCAGTTGCCGTAGCCGCCGATGCCGGCGACGACGCCGGGGAGGACGCGCTTGGTGTCGGGGTGGTCCGCGGCGCCGAAGCGCAGGGGGTCCACGACGGCGACCGGGCGGGCGCCCATCGCGATGATGTCGCGCACGATGCCGCCGACGCCGGTGGCCGCGCCCTGGTAGGGCTCGACGTAGGACGGGTGGTTGTGCGACTCGACCTTGAAGGTGACCGCGTAGCCCTGGCCGACGTCGACGACGCCGGCGTTCTCGCCGATGCCGACCAGCATGGCGCCGGACTGCGGGGCCTTCTCGCCGAACTGGCGCAGGTGGACCTTGCTGCTCTTGTACGAGCAGTGCTCGGACCACATGACGGAGTACATGGCCAGCTCCGCCCCGGTGGGGCGGCGGCCGAGGATCTCCACGACCCGCTCGTACTCGTCCTTCTTCAGACCCAGCTCGGCCCAGGGCAGCTCGGTGTCGGGGGTCTCGGCCGCGTGCTCGACCGTGTCCAGAGGGGTCCGGCTCATGCGTTGACCAGCTTCTTGAGGATCGAGGTGAAGAACGGGAGGCCGTCGGTGCGGCCCGTGCCGATCAGCGACTCGACGGCGTGCTCGGGGTGCGGCATGAGGCCGACGACGTTCCCGGCGGCGTTGGTGATGCCGGCGATGTCGTTGAGCGAGCCGTTGGGGTTCGTGTCCAGGTAGCGGAACGCGACCCGGCCCTCCGCCTCCAGCTCGTCCAGCGTCCGCCGGTCGGCGACGTAGCGCCCGTCCATGTTCTTCAGCGGGATGTGGATCTCCTGGCCGGCGGTGTAGTCGCCGGTCCAGGCGGTGTCCGCGTTCTCCACCCGCAGCTTCTGGTCGCGGCAGATGAAGTGCAGGTGGTCGTTGCCCAGCATGCCGCCGGGCAGCAGGTGGGCCTCCGTGAGGATCTGGAAGCCGTTGCAGATGCCGAGCACCGGGAGACCGGCCTTCGCCTGGTCGATGACGGTGTCCATCACCGGCGAGAAGCGCGCGATGGCGCCGGCCCGCAGATAATCGCCGTACGAGAATCCGCCGCACAGTACGACGGCGTCGACCTGCTTGAGGTCCTTGTCCTTGTGCCAGAGGGCGACGGGTTCGGCGCCGGCGACGCGGATCGCGCGCTGCGAGTCCCGGTCGTCGAGACTGCCGGGGAAAGTGACGACGCCAATACGAGCGGTCACTTCGCCGCTCCCGCGACTACGTCTTCGGACTCGACCTTGACGGTGAAGTCCTCGATCACGGTGTTGGCGAGGAAGGATTCCGCAAGATCATGGATGCGGGCGAGGGCGGCCTCGTCGACCGGCCCGTCCACTTCCAGTTCGAATCGCTTTCCCTGGCGGACGTCCGAGATCCCTTCGAAACCCAGTCGCGGCAGTGCGCGCTGCACCGCCTGGCCCTGGGGGTCGAGGATCTCCGGCTTGAGCATGACGTCGACTACGACGCGTGCCACTGGCACTCCCGGTGTGTGGTGCTGAGCAGGTTCCTTCAGACTACCCGTACAAAATTTCTACGCGCGTAGCCTTGGAGGAAGCTACGTGAGCGCAGTCACGATTCGGCATCGGAGCGGGGCGGTCGCGAAAAGCTTCGGGAAAGATCCCGGATCGACACCCGAGTCCTATTGCGCAGCGGACACGCGGGGAGATTAAGTCGAGCTTCCCATTGCAATGCCAAGCACTGTACAAATGAAATGTCATTAGCCGATACTTTGCCCAATTACAGGCGAACAGTCGGCATCATCGCGGCGTCGTGGCACGTCATCGCGGAGATGCCGCACGAAGGGACCGATATTCGTGGCGCAGCGTGTCGTGGTCACTCTCTTTGACGACATCGACGGCTCGGAAGCGGCGGAGACGGTCGCCTTCGGAGTCGACGGCCGGACGTACGAGATCGACCTGAACGAAGCCAATGCGCACAAACTGCGCGCGGCCCTGGAGCCGTACGTGTCGGCCGGCCGCAAGCGCTCGCGGTCCGGCAAGGCGTACCGGCAGACGGAGGTCGCCCCCGACCCCGCGGCGGTCCGTGCCTGGGCACAGGCGAACAAGATGGACGTACCGGCGCGCGGCCGGATCCCGAAGCGGGTGTACGAGGCGTTCGCCGAGGCCCGCTGAACCGCGGTCCGCCGAAGCGCCTCCCGTGAGCCGTCCACGACCGACCGGCCGACCGGCCACCCGGACCGGACACCCGGACCGGCCTCACCGAGCGGCCGACGGCCGCTCAGCCGCCCCTCGCCGCAACCGACTTGCGCAGCACCCCGGGTGATCAGCTAAAGTCTGGAGCACGCCGAGGGGCGAGGCCGAAAGGCCCAGCTCACGGAACATGCGGGTGTAGTTCAGTAGTAGAACATCCCCCTTCCAGGGGGAAGGCGCAGTGTGCAATTCCTGTCACCCGCTCTGCATCGCCGTACCGGACCTCCTTTTGGATCAGGTAGGCTGGTGCTCGCACCGATCGGTGAACGCTGGTCGGGAGCAATGCGGACGTAGCTCAGTTGGTAGAGCGCAACCTTGCCAAGGTTGAGGTCGCGAGTTCGAGCCTCGTCGTCCGCTCGGGAATCAGACCCCGGTCCTCCAGGACCGGGGTCTTTTCGTGTGCCGTGCCCCGGAGGCCCGCGCCGCCTCCCGCACTGACATTTGTCATGTCCGGCGATGACGGGTGGCACTGCCGGACCGCCCCGTGCGCCGGAATGCTGAAGGCATGGGAACCAACGGACACGAACACGTGATTGAGGTCACCGGCCTGCGGCGTGTGTACGGGGGCGGGTTCGAGGCCGTACGCGGAATCGACTTCTCCGTACGCCGCGGCGAGGTCTTCGCGCTGCTCGGCACCAACGGCGCCGGCAAGACGTCGACGGTCGAAGTGCTGGAGGGCCTCGCGGCTCCGGCCGACGGCCGGGTGCGCGTCCTCGGCCACGACCCGTACACCGAGCGGGCCGCCGTGCGCCCCCGTACCGGGGTCATGCTCCAGGAGGGCGGCTTCCCCTCCGAACTGACCGTCGCCGAGACGGCCCGGATGTGGGCGGGATGCGTGAGCGGCGCCCGGCCGCCGGCCGAGGTACTGGCCCTGGTCGGCCTCGAGTCGAAGCTCGACACCCGCGTGAAGCAGCTGTCCGGGGGCCAGCGGCGCCGCCTGGACCTGGCGCTCGCGCTGCTCGGCGACCCGGAGGTGCTCTTCCTCGACGAGCCCAGCACCGGCCTGGACGCCGAAGGCCGCCGGGACACCTGGGAGTTGGTGAGCGGGCTGCGGGACGCCGGTACGACGGTGCTGCTGACCACGCACTACCTGGAGGAGGCCGAGAACCTCGCCGACCGGCTCGCGATCATGCACGAGGGCCGGATCGCCGCCACCGGCACCCCGGCCGACGTGACCGCCGCGCAGCCGTCCCACATCTCCTTCGAACTGCCCACGGGCTACTTCGTGGGCGACCTGCCGCCGCTCGCCTCCCTGGGCGTGGACGACCACGAGGTCCACGACCGGATGGTGAAGCTGCGCACCCGCGAACTGCAGCGCGCGGCCACCGGGCTGCTGGTGTGGGCCGGGCAGGCGGGCGTGGAACTGCGCCGCCTGGACGTCCGCTCGGCCTCCCTGGAAGAGGCCTTCCTGAGCATCGCCAAGGAAGTCTCCGCGCGTCCGGACGGCGGACCCGCCGGCGCGACGGCACCGAAGACGAAGAAGGAGTACGCGGCATGAGCACCACGACCACCCGGGCCTCCGCCCCGCCCGCCGCACGCGGCCGGGCGAGCACGCCGAGGTCGCGCATGACCGCCCTGGCCCGCACCGAGCTGACCCTGCTCGGACGGAACAAGGGCACCCTCTTCGCCGCGCTGTTCGTGCCGCTGGTGCTGCCGTTCAGCCTGAAGTCCGCGTCCGGGCAGATGGACCTCGCCGGGGCCGGGCTGACCGTCGGCACCCTGATCCTGCCCGCCGCGATCGGCTTCTCCCTGCTGTTCGCCGTCTACTCGGCGCTCGTCGGCGTCTTCGTCGTCCGGCGCGAGGAACTCGTCCTCAAGCGCCTGCGCACCGGCGAGCTGCGCGACGGGGAGATCCTCGCCGGGGCCGCGATGCCGGCCGTCCTCAGCGGGCTCGTGCAGTCCGTGCTGCTCGCGGTGGGCTGCGCGCTCCTCCTCGACCTGGGCGCGCCGTCCGCGGTGTACCTGTCCGTCCTCGGGCTGCTGCTCGGCCTGGTGCTGTGCGCCGCGCTCGCGGCCGTCACCGCGAGCTTCACCCGGACCGGTGAGAGCGCGCAGGTCACCCCGCTGCCCTTCATGTTCGTCTCGATGTTCGGCTCCGGCACGGTGCTCCCGCTTGAGCTGCTGCCCGACCGGCTGGCCTCCGTCTGCGAGCTGCTGCCGCTGACGCCGGTCATCACCCTGGTCCGCGGCGGCTGGACCGGCGACCTGTCCGGGGCCGAGACGCTGGGCGCCGTGGCGACGGCGGTGGCCTGGACCGTCCTGGCGGTGTTTGCTGTACGGCGGCGGTTCCGTTGGGAACCGCGGCACTGACGTACGGGGCGAGCGGAAGCGACGGGCGGATGCGCAGGCCAAGTGGATGGTGGCGGCAGAAGAGCACCCCGGAGAAGGTGGAGACCTACACCCGGTGGTCCTTCCACTTCCTCGGCCTGAGCGAGATCGCCGGCATCGGGCTGGCGTCCTACGGACGGACCGGCCCGCAGCTCGCCACCGTGCTCTCCCTGATGGTCGTCGCGCACGCCGTGGTGGGCATGGCGACCGTCTCGCGGTCGCTGAACTGGCTTGTCGGGCGGCGCCCGCAGCCGGTACGGCAGCTGTGGGTGCTCGGCGCCGTCACCGCGGCCCTCGCGGTCCTCGCGGCCGGCCTCGCGGAGCACGGACCGTCGGGCGGCGGCGCCGAGGCCGCGGCCCTCGGGGTCTTCGTGGGCATCCAGGGCTTCGGCCTCGGCATCCTGGCCCTCGGCGTGCCCCGCAGGCGGGCCGGCGCGCTGGTCCTCGGCTTCTCTGCGGGCACGGGCGTCGTGACGTTCGCCGCGGGCATGCCGTGGCTGGGCGGGGTGATCCTCGCCGGTTTCGTGGCCCTGGTCGGAGGGTTCTTCGCCTCCACCGCGATGCTCTCGGTCTGGCTGCTGAACGTGGTCTACGCGCTGCACGAGGCCAAGGAGACGGAGGCCCGGCTCGCCGTCGCCGAGGAGCGGCTGCGGTTCGGCCGGGACCTGCACGACGTGATGGGACGGAACCTGGCGGTGATCGCCCTCAAGAGCGAACTGGCCGTCCAGCTGGCCCGGCGCGGACGGCCCGAGGCGGTGGAGCAGATGATCGAGGCGCAGCGCCTCGCGCAGGAGTCGCAGCGCGAGGTCCGGGACGTCGTGCGCGGCTACCGGGAGGCCGCCCTGGAGGTCGAGCTGTCCGGTGCCCGCGGGGTGCTCTCGGCGGCCGGGATCGTCGCGGAGGTCACCGGGGAGACGGAGGGGCTGCCCGCCGAGGTGCAGTCGGCCCTCGGCTGGGTGGTGCGGGAGGCGACCACGAACGTGCTGCGGCACGGGGACGCCAAGAAGGTCGTCGTGACGGTGCAGATGGTGAAGGGGCGGGTCGTGCTGACGGTGGAGAACGACGGGGTCGCACAGGGGCCGGACCCCTCGGCCGACGCGGACGCGGACGCGCCCGCGGGGACGGGTGGCTCCGGGCTGGCGGGGCTGCGGGAGCGGCTGTCCGCGGTGGGCGGCACGCTGGAGGCGGGCGCCGCGGGCAAGGGCCTGTTCCGGCTGCGGGCCGAGGTGCCGCTGCCCGCCGGCGACGGGGCGGGAGCCGCGCTGGGGGTGGCGTCGTGACGGAGACCGTGCGGGTACTGCTCGCCGACGACGAGCACCTCATCCGCGGGGCGCTGGCGGCCCTGCTGTCCCTGGAGGAGGACCTCGTCGTGGTCGCCGAGGCCGCCACCGGGCCCGAGGCCCTGGCGATGGCCCGGGCGCACGCACCCGACGTCGCCGTCCTCGACCTCCAGATGCCCGGCGCCGACGGTGTGAAGGTCGCCACATCGCTGCGGACCGAGCTGCCCGCCTGCAGGGTGCTGATCGTGACCAGCCACGGACGCCCCGGGCATCTGAAGCGGGCGCTGGCGGCCGGGGTGCGCGGATTCGTGCCCAAGACGACCAGCGCCCAGCGCCTCGCCGAGCTGATCCGCACCGTGCACGCCGGAAACCGGTACGTCGACCCCGAGTTGGCGGCCGACGCGATCTCGGCCGGGGACTCGCCGCTGACCGTGCGGGAGGCCGAGGTGCTGGAGCACGCGGCCGACGGAGCGCCCGTCGCGGAGATCGCGGAGCGCGCCGCGCTCGCCGAGGGGACCGTGCGGAACTACCTGTCGTCGGCCGCGAGCAAGCTCGGGGCGGACAACCGCCACGCGGCGGTGCGGCTCGCACGGGAGCGGGGTTGGGTATAGTGGCTGACGCGCCACGGTGAGGTCCCCCCGGGACCCGCACCCACCGCGCAGTGCGAACGTAGCTCAGTTGGTAGAGCGCAACCTTGCCAAGGTTGAGGTCGCGAGTTCGAACCTCGTCGTTCGCTCCGTGCGAGAAGCCCCCGGCTCCGGCCGGGGGCTTCTTCGTGTGCGCTCGTGGGCGCCCGTCTGCCTTTACGACCAGCTCTGGCCGGTCAGCAGCTCGTAGGCCTCCACGTACTTGGCGCGGGTGGCGTCCACGACCTGCTGCGGCAGCGGCGGCGGGGGCTGCTCGCTCCGGCGGTCCCAGCCCGACTCCGCCGAGGTCAGCCAGTCCCGCACGAACTGCTTGTCGTACGACGGCTGCGCGCGGCCCGGCTGCCACTGGTCGGCCGGCCAGAAACGGGAGGAGTCCGGGGTGAGCACCTCGTCGGCGAGGACCAGGCCGTCCTCGTCGAAGCCGAACTCGAACTTGGTGTCCGCGAGGACGATGCCGCGCTCCCGGGCGATGTCCCGGGCGCGGGAGTAGACGGCCAGGGTGGCCTGGCGCAGGGCGGCCGCGGTCTCGGTGCCGACCTGGCGGGCGACCTCCTCGTAGGAGACGTTCTCGTCGTGCTCGCCGACCTCGGCCTTGGTGGCCGGGGTGAAGATCGGGGCGGGCAGCTCGGAGCCGTCGACGAGGCCCTCGGGGAGGGCGAGGCCGCAGACCGTGCGGGTCTCCTCGTACTCCGCCAGGCCCGAGCCGGTGAGGTAGCCGCGGGCGACGCATTCGACGGGGACCATGCGCAGGGACGTGCAGACCAGGGCGCGGCCCGCCCAGTCGGCGGGGGCGCCGGGGGGCAGCTCGGTGCTCAGGACGTGGTTCGGGGCCAGGTCGGCGAGCTGCTCGAACCACCAAAGGGAGAGCCGGGTCAGGACCCGGCCCTTGTCCGGGATCTCGGTCGGCAGCACCCAGTCGTAGGCGGAGATGCGGTCGCTGGCGACCATCACGAGGTCGCCCGCCTCGTTCTGGTACAGGTCGCGCACCTTGCCGGTGTGCAGGTGCACCAGGCCCGGAACCTGGAGCGGCTCGGGCTTTTCAACGAATCCGGACACGGTTCCTCCCCGTGGTTCTGTCCAAGTACGTCGATTCTCCCGTATGTCGGGGGCGGGGCTGCGCGCGGGGCGGTCCGGGGGAGGGCGGAGGGCGCTCGCGCGGTCAGTCCCGTTTGCAGATGCGGTCCAGGAGGTTGGCGGTGGCGCGCTGGACGCGCGGGTCGACGTGGCCGGGACGGTCCAGGGCCGGGGACCAGGCGAAGGTGCCGGACGCGAAGACCCAGGCGCCCGACGGCGCCCGGTACAGCGAGGTCTCCTGGTGGCGCCGGGCGCCGTCGACGTCGGTGTACGGGGAGTGGGCGAGCAGGACCCGTTCGTCGTGGTCGGGGAGCGCGGTGCGCGGGAAGTAGCGGTCGGCCTCGCCCGCCACCAGGTTCTCGATCTCGTCACCCTCGCGGGCCCCGGTCGCCTCCCAGAGCCAGTGGTCGGCGTTGCGGACGACCATCGGCTGCGGTTCGGGAACGCGGCCGGCGTACTGGATGCCGAGCAGCAGCTGCTCGGGGCGGTCGATCTCCCGCCACAGCGCGGGACGGCCGGGACCCTTGCGCTTGCGGCAGGTCAGCAGGCGGTCGGGGGCGCCGGACGGGGACGGGGCCAGCTCCACCTGCCAGTACATGGTGTTGGCGGAGAGGAAGACCAGGGACGTGCCCTGTTCGCGGGCCAGCTCGGTGGTGCGGCGCATGGCGGCGGACCAGTACTCGTCGTGGCCGGGGAAGACCAGGCCCCGGTAGCGGGTCGGGTCGATGCGGCCGGAGTGCAGGTCGCGGGCGTCGGCGTAGGCGACGTCGTAGCCGTAGCGCTCGGCGAAGCGGATGAAGTCGTAGGCGTGGCCGACGTGGAGCGGCAGGCCGGCACCGGCGTAGGGGCGGTCGAAGGACACGGTCGTCGCGGCGTCCGCCTCGCCGAGCAGCCGGCCCTCGTCGTCCCAGGCGTGGTAGAGGCTGGCGCCGGTACGGCCGTCCTCGGGGTAGAGGTTGTACGCCTGCCAGGTGATGTCCGGCAGCAGCAGGAGCAGGTCGGCGGGGTGGCTGTCGCGGACGGTGAACGGCACGTGGGAGCGGTAGCCGTCGGCGGTGGTGAGGACGGCCACGTAGGCGCCGATGTTCCAGTACGAGGGGATCTGGAGCCGCCAGGACAGCCACCAGTGGTGGCAGGAGACGGTGCGGTCGGCGGTGAGCGGCGTGGGCTGGACGATGCCGGCCAGGCGGGGGCTGGTGGTGATCTTGGCGGCGCCGTCGCCCCCGTAGTGGCCTATCCGGTAGACGTCGACGCTGAACTGCTGCGGCGGATCGACGGTGATGTGGAAGTCGATGGCCTCGCCGGGAGCGGCGGCCCCGGTCGCGGTGAAGCCCTTGATCTGGCGGCGTACGTCGTCGGCGGCACGGGGACCGCCGCCGGTGCCGGTGTCCGTGCGGGTGCGCCGGTCGCGGTGGCCCGTGCCGGGGGTGCCGTCGGGGTCCGGGAGGGCGGCGTCCTGCTCCGCGTACCAGGCGACGACCTGACCGGTGTCCCCGAAGTACGTCTCTCCGCCGCGCAGCCACGGGACGGGTCCCTGTCCGAAGGGGTCCGTCACGGCGTGCGCGAGTGCTCCCGACTCCCAACGGCGGATCTGCTCGGACCCCATGGGACAGTCCCCTCCCTTGTGCCCCCGTGGTCGTACGTATGACGAACGCCTTCGCCAGGTGCGCGATTCGGTCCCAGCACATCACATCTCGCACGCGTGCGGTCACTGTTCGTTGCGAAGTGGCCGAAAGAGGAATCAAGGGGTCCGGTTCGGCGAGGACTCGGGGGCTTCCCCAGGGGGTTCAGACCAGGCGTACCGGTTTCTCCGGGCGTATGCCCAGCTCGGTCATCCAGGTGCGCAGCGGCCCCGGGTCACCGGTCTCGACGAGGGTCAGCACGCTGGGGGCCAGGTCGGCGGCGCGGACACCGTCGAACAGGAGCGACGGCCCGTCGAGCCAGTCGAGGCCCGGGACCGCGCCCGCGGTGTCCATCGCCGCGCAGCACACCATCGCGGTGACGTGGGCGGTGAGGATCTCACGGCCGGTGCGCGGAGGTTGGAGGGGGAGGAGAGGGAGCGCCCGGTCGTCCCAGAGCGCGGGGTCGGGGGCCGGTCCGGCGGTCGGTGCGGCAGCCGCCGGGGGCGCGTCCGGCGCTCCGGCTCCGGTGACCGACGCCTCCGCCTCCTCGCGGGCCAGCTGCGCACTGAGCCCGGCGGCCAGGGCGGCACCGCGGGCCGTGGTACCGGCGAGGTCGTCGTCATCGGCCTCGTCGACGGCCTCGTCGACGGCGGCAGCTGCGGCGGGGGCGGCGGGGGTAGCCCTTCGGTGGCCGGGGGGATCGTCGCTGTCGCCGCCGGGGAGGTCGGCTTCCAGGTGCGCGGCGTCCGGCTGCGCGACATGCGGGTGCGTGGCGAGGTGGCCGCCGTGGGTGTCGTGATCGCCGTAGGCCGGGGCGGGCGGCCGGTGGGGAGCGGCGTCGGCCGGGCTGCCCGTCCGGGTGACGGTGCCGTCTCCCCCGGCGGGCTCGGCGGACCCCGGGGGCTCGGCGCGCCAGACAGGCTCCGCGGGCTCCGCCGCGTGGGCCCGGGTCGGCGCGGCGCCCGGAGCTGTCGCGGGGTCCGGGGCTGCCGCGGGGTCCGGGGTCGGCAGGGCGCCCGGGGAAGCCTCGTCGGCCGGGGTCGTGAGGTGGTCCAGGACGCGGGCCAGGGTCGGGCCGCCCGTGCCCGGGGCCGTGTGCCCGGCGGCGCGGCGGACGCCCAGGGCGTCCAGTACGCGGTGGAGACGGGCGGCGTCCGTGCGCCAGGTCCGGTCGACGACCTCTTCCGGGTAGTCGTCCCAGCCCACCGGCGACCAGTCGGGGCTCGCGCCGGAGGGCCCGCCGTGGAAGAGGCGCGCGGCCAGGAGCGAGACCGCCTCGTCCATCGCCCCGGGCTCCTCCAGCAGGTCGCAGGCCGGACGCTCGCCCAGCCGCGAGGCGAAGCCCTCGGCCAGCCGGTCCCGCCGGGACAGCTCCGTGAGGGCGGCGACGACGCCCACGTCCAGCCGTGCGGGCCACCGGCCCATCCGCCAGGCGGGCAGCGCCACCCGGGTCAGCAGCCGGTCCCAGCCCGCGTAGGCCAGTCCGACCTGCTCCTGCGCGACGATCCGCACTCCGTAGTCCACAGCCTGTGCACGCTCGGCGGCGGCCCAGGCGACCCCGCGCTCCATCTCCGCCGCATGCACGCGGCAGCCGCGCAGCAGGAGCCGTACGACCCGGCCGAGGCCTCCGTGCACCGCACGGGAGAGCGGGCCGCGCCGGCCGCCCGCCGAGACCACCGCCGCCGCGGCGTCCAGGCCCCGTATGAAGCGCCGGGCCGCGGCTATGTCCGGGTGTGCCGAGGGCCCCGTACCGGCGACGACCGGGGCGAGGACGGCGCGCAGCTCGCCGACGCGCATCCACCAGAGGAAGGGTGAACCGATGACCAGGACGGGCGCGGCGTCGCCACGGCGTGGGGCGGGTCCGCCCGGAAGGGTCGCTCCTGCCGATTCGGACGCGGGTGGCGGGCGGCCGTGGGCCGGGTGGGTGCGGTCCTCCAGCCAGCTGTCGCAGTCCGGGGTGAGCGCTATGGCGGAGGGGGCGGGAACGTCGAGCCGGTCGGCCAGGTCGCGCACCATCCCGTAGAGGTCCGGCGCCGACTCCTCGTCGACCGTGACCGTGGGGGTCACTGCGGGCCGGGCGCGGGCCACGACCAGGGCGACGGCCGCGGCGGCCGCCAGCACGAGGAGCGCGAGGCCGGACACGACCCAGCGCAGGGCGTCCCACACCCCGCCCGTGAGATGCCCGGTGGCACCGCCCGCGAGCAGGATCACGGCGGCGGCAGCCGGCAGCAGGGCGACGGCCAGCGCGCGACTGCGCACGCGCAGTACCGCCAGCGCCCGGGAGCGTGCGGCCTGCACGCCCATCTCCTCACCACCGGTACCGGTCACGGCCGGACCTCACCCCTTCATCGCTGTCCTGTCCGCACGGGCTGTCCTGCTGCGCTGCTGCTCCTGCTCACTCCCCCACTGTGGCACCCGGCACTGACATCGCAATGCCGGTGGGCCAAGTGCCGGAATGCTTGCGCGGCACCATAGTTGGGGCCCCCACGCTCGTCAGCCGTATGGCCCATCGGTCACTCGATGGAATGGCTTTGGGGAAAGGTGGATGACAGACAGCAAGGGTCAGGCCCCGGTTCCCGAGGAGCGTGTGCTCCAGGAACCGGGGCCTGCGCGGTGAGGTGCGCGGACGCGTCCCGCGGGGCGGGCTCAGGCGTCGGCGGCGGCCTTCGCCGCGATGTCCGTACGGTGCTGCGAACCGTCGAGCCCGATGCGGGAGACGGCCCGGTAGGCGCGGTCGCGGGCCTCGGTGAGGTCGGCCCCGGTGGCCGTGACGGACAGGACGCGGCCCCCGGCGCTGACGACGGCGCCGCCCTCGGTGCGGGTGCCGGCGTGCAGCACGTAGGCGTGCGGCGCGTCCTCGGCGGCCACCGCGTCGAGGCCGGTGACGGGGTCGCCGGTGCGCGGGGTGCCGGGGTAGTTGTGGGAGGCGACGACCACGGTGACGGCGGCGTCCTCGCTCCAGCGCAGGGGCTCCAGGTCGGCGAGGTTGCCGGTGGCGGCGGCCATCAGCAGCCCGGCGAGCGGCGTCTTGAGGCGGGCCAGCACGACCTGGGTCTCGGGGTCGCCGAAGCGGGCGTTGAACTCGATCACCCGGACGCCGCGCGAGGTGATCGCCAGACCGGCGTACAGCAGGCCGGAGAACGGGGTGCCGCGGCGGCGCATCTCGTCCACGGTCGGCTGGAGCACGTGCTGCACGACCTCGTCGACCAGCTTGGGGTCCGCCCACGGCAGCGGCGAGTACGCGCCCATGCCGCCGGTGTTGGGGCCCTCGTCGCCGTCGAGGGCGCGCTTGAAGTCCTGGGCGGGCTGGAGCGGGCGGACGTTCTCGCCGTCGGTGACGGCGAAGAGGGAGACCTCGGGGCCGTCCAGGTACTCCTCGATGACGACGCGGTCGCAGGCCGCCGCGTGCGCGCGGGCCGCCTCGACGTCGTCGGTGACCACGACGCCCTTGCCGGCGGCCAGTCCGTCGTCCTTGACGACGTAGGGGGCGCCGAAGGCGTCGAGGGCCGCGTCGACCTCGTCGGACGTCGTACAGACGTAGGAACGCGCCGTGGGAACACCGGCACCGGCCATGACGTCCTTGGCGAAGGCCTTGGACCCCTCCAGCCGCGCGGCCTGCCCCGAGGGGCCGAAGGCCGGGATGCCCGCCTCGCGTACGGCGTCGGCGACCCCGGCGACGAGGGGCGCCTCCGGCCCGACCACGACCAGTTCGGCACCGAGCCGGGTGGCCAGCGCGGTGACGGCCGCGCCGTCGAGGGCGTCGACCTGGTGCAGTTCGGCGACCTCGGCGATACCGGCGTTGCCGGGGGCGCAGTGCAGCGCGGTGACGTCGGGGTCGAGGGACAGGGAACGGCACAGGGCGTGTTCGCGGGCGCCGCCGCCGATGACAAGGACCTTCACGGGGTTCAGCCTAATGGGAACGGGCCGGGCCGTTTTGTGCGGGCTTCCGAAGGCCGGGCCCGACCGCACCCGTACGTTCCTCCAACACAGCCAGCCCGCTCGCCCTACTCGTGGGCGATCTCCTCGACCACCGTCGCACCCAGTTCGCGGACCAGCAGTTCCCTGCCGGAGAGGGCCGACTCGTCGAGGTCCGGATCGTCGTCCTCGGGAATGTCCTCCTCGATGGAGACCGAGCGCCGCTCGGGAGCCTGCCGCTGGGGGGCGGGGGCGGCCGCCGGAGCCGACCGGGATTCCGGCGCGGAGGGCGCGGCAGCCTGGGGCGGTGCCGGGGACGCCGGCGCGGACGGCCGCTGGGCGGGAGCGCCGCCGCCTCCACCGCCGTAACCGCCACCGCCGTAGCCACCGGCACCCCCGAAGCCACCGCCGCCGGGGGGGCCCGAGGGAGGCGGAGGGGCCGAGCCGCCGGAGGGGTCGACGACCGCCTCGATCTTCCACTGCACGTTGAACTGCTCGGCCAGGGCCGCCCGCAGCACGTCCTCGCTGCCGCTGCTCACGAAGTTGTCGCGGGCGCCGGCGTTGACGAAGCCGATCTGGAGGGAGGAGCCGTCGAAGCCGGTCACCTGGGCGTTCTGGCTGAGCAGGATCCAGGTGAAGCGGCGGCGGTTCTTGACCGCCTCCAGGATGTTGGGCCAGATCTGGCGGGGGTCGACCCCGGCCCCCGGCGGCGGAGAGGCGGGCGCCGGGGCGGCAGCGGCCGGCGCGGGCGCCTGGGCAGCCGGTGCCTGGGCCGGGGCGGGCCCGGGAGCGGCCGGCGTACGTGGCTGTCCGCCGCCCGCCGGAGCCGCGGTCGGCCATCCGCCGGGCCGGCGTCCACCCCCCGCGGGCGCAGCGGCCGGCCAGGCACCGGGCGCGGGCGCCGAGGAAGGCGCCGCGGCGGGAGGGACGTCAGGAGCAGGGGCAGGAGCGGGCGCAGCGGCAGGGGCCGGAGCGGGGGCAGGGGCCGCCGGAGCAGGCACGCCCCCCGCCTCGGAAGAGGCCCCACCGGCACCGGCACCGGAACCGGGATTCCGCACCGCCGCCCGGGCCGCCGCAGGCCCGCCCCCGGGCGGAACCGCGGCCTCGGGAGCCGCACCGCCCCCACCGCTCCCCGGGACCCCGCCGCCCCCGGCATGCGCCTCGGGCCCCGGCACGTACCCCACGGCGGGCGCGCCCGTGCCCGCGGAGAACTGCACCCCTCGCTCGATCCGGTCCAGCCGGGCCATGACGGACCGCTCGTCGCCGTACGCGGCGGGCAGCAGCACGCGGGCGCAGATCAGCTCCATCTGGAGGCGCGGCGAGTGGGCGCCGCGCATCTCGGTGAGTCCTTCGTTGACGATGTCGGCGGCCCGGCTCAGCTCGGCGGCGCCGAACGACCTGGCCTGCTCCTGCATCCGCTCGACGACGTCCGCGGGAGCGTCGATCAGGCCCTTCTCGGCAGCGTCGGGCACGGCGGCGAGGATCACCAGGTCACGCAGGCGCTCCAGCAGGTCGGTGACGAAGCGCCGCGGATCGTTGCCCCCCTCGATCACCCGGTCCACGACCCCGAAGGCGGCGGAGCCGTCCCCGGAGACGAACGACTCGACGACGGAGTCGAGCAGCGAAGCGTCCGTGTAGCCGAGCAGGGCGGTGGTCATGTCGTACGTCACACCGTCGGCACCGGCACCCGCGAGCAGCTGGTCCATGACGGACATGGAGTCACGCACGGACCCCGCACCGGCCCTCACGACCAGCGGCAGCACGCCCTCGTCGACCGCGATCCCCTCCCTGCCGCACACCTCGGCGAGGTAGTCGCGCAGGGTGCCGGGCGGCACGAGCCGGAACGGGTAGTGGTGGGTCCGCGACCGGATGGTCCCGATGACCTTCTCGGGCTCGGTGGTCGCGAAGATGAACTTGAGGTGCTCCGGCGGCTCCTCGACGACCTTCAGCAGGGCGTTGAAGCCCTGCGGGGAGACCATGTGGGCCTCGTCGATGATGTAGATCTTGTACCGGCTGGAGGCGGGCCCGAAGAAGGCCTTCTCGCGCAGGTCACGGGCGTCGTCCACACCGCCGTGGGAGGCGGCGTCGATCTCGATGACGTCGATCGACCCCGGCCCGTTCCGCGCGAGGTCGCGGCACGACTGGCACTCGCCGCACGGCGTGGGCGTGGGGCCCTGCTCGCAGTTCAGACACCGCGCCAGGATCCGGGCGCTGGTCGTCTTGCCGCAGCCGCGCGGACCGCTGAACAGGTACGCGTGATTGACCCGGTTGTTCCGCAGCGCCTGCTGCAGCGGGTCGGTGACATGCCCCTGCCCGATGACCTCGGCGAAGGACTCCGGGCGGTAACGGCGGTAGAGCGCGAGAGACGACACGCATACGAGGTTATAGGCGCCCACCGACAACCGGGCCGCCCCCAAAAGAGACGCCCCCCACGCACCCGCCAGAGCCGACCTACCCTTGCTGCCTTCCGGCCCTGGGGGAGTTCAGTCAGATAGCGCCGCGTGAGGGGCTGGACCACACGTTACCCGATGCGGGGCCCTCAGAACGAGTTCGCAAGCACTCCTCCACGTCATGTAATGTTCGTCGCGGAGGATTCGCCTAGTGGCCTAGGGCGCACGCTTGGAAAGCGTGTTGGGGGCAACCCCTCACGAGTTCGAATCTCGTATCCTCCGCCAGTGCCTCACCGGGCACGATGTCGAAGGGCCCCACCGTTCGCGGTGGGGCCCTTCGACATGTCTGGTTGCCGCCTTGGTACCGATCGACTTTGGCGAAATGTCATGATCCGGACCCGAAGGGTCGGGAATCAGTCGGATACGCGCGCAGGTAGAGCGGTTCGCAGCGCGGACCCGTGACGATGGGCCCGGCATGGCACGCCTCCGACCGGACAGAGGAGGACGAATGGGTAAACAGGCCAAGTGCGGGTCGACCAACACCAAGACCGGCAAGCGGTGCCAGAACCCGGCGATGATCGGGTATCCCCGCTGTCAGCTGCACCGGGGCGAGTGGAACCCGCCGCAGAAGAAGAGGACCAAGAAGCGCTAGCCGCAAGGCGTGGTGCGGTTCTCCGGCGGGGAGGGGGGCCTCGTGACGATGCACGGCCTTCTCCCCGTGCGGCTACGCGCCTCGACGACGGGGTGCTGATCCGGGCGGCGTGCCGTACGTCGTCTTCCAGCGGGCTCGGTGCCGTTGGCCGCCCTGGCCGGATCCGTTGACGGTGATCAGGGATTGCAAGGTGGCTCCGTTGTTCCACAGTCCGAGGTGGTCGCGGTGGATGGCGAGGATGCCGTTCTGCAGGGCGAAGGACTCGGAGGGGCGGCTGAAGCGGGTGGTGGTGACGAAGACGGCCAGACCGGCGCCGAAGTGGGCCTTCGCGCCGAGGAGGTCACGCACCTCCCGGCTGGCGATGGTGCTGGTGGTGGCGTAGCGCTTGCACTGAACGATCATCGTGCGGCCGTCCGGGAGGCGGCCGGTGACGTCAGCGCCGTTGTCTCCGGAGCCGCCGACGCGGCGGACGTCCGTGCAGCCGTCGCGCCGGCAGAGGGCCGCGACCAGGTCCTCGAACTCGGTGCCGGACATCTTGTCGATGTCGGCCAGGGTCCGCCGGCCCACCTGGATCGCGTCCTGTCGGCGCCAGTGCCGGTCCCCGCCGCGAAGGAGCCGGTCCGTACGCACGAGCCACCAGGCTCCGGTGGCAAGGCCGCCGAGCACGGCAGCTCCGACGAGGTACGGCCAGATCGCCGACCAGGACACCACCAGCGTGACCAGCAGCAGGGCGCCACCCCAGAGGATGGCTTCCCGCCGCCTGCGTGCGGCTGGTCCTCGCCCGCGCTTCCTGGCCATGGCATCCCCCTCCGTCGGCTGTCTGCCGAGCAGTGTGGACAGCGGTGCGGGGGCGCAGGTAGGCCGCCTCTTGGCCAATGGTGCGAATTCGGCCGCTGATCTGCTCACAGACCGCCCGGGCCGTTCCGCGCGGGGCAGCACCGTGGCGCCGGAGCCGGCCTCGTTTCTTGCCGCTGCGCTCAGGCGGGCACGTCTTCAGCAGTGCGCGGGGCTCGGCGACCACCCGGGCTGGGGAGTCCCCCGCGCTCGGCGCTGCCGGAGCTTGCGGCCCGGGCTGAGGGAGGGGGTGGGGAAGCTGGAGGAGGGACTTGCTCCGTTCGCCGGACGGGACAACCATGAGAGGTGGGTCACAGTGGCCCAGAAGGAGCAGGAGAAGGAGCAGGGGGGAAGCGACAAAACGGAGGTCGCGATCATGAAGGCAGTCGTCTACAAAGAGCCGTTCTCCGTCGCGGTCGAAGAGGTGGAGAAGCCGCGCGTCCAGCATCCGAACGACGTGGTCGTGCGCGTCACCTCCACCGCGATCTGCGGTTCGGACCTGCACATGTACGAGGGGCGCACCGCCGCCGAGGCCGGCATCGTGTTCGGCCACGAGAACATGGGGATCGTCGACGAAGTCGGGCAGGGCGTCACCGGGCTGAAGAAGGGCGACCGCGTCGTCATGCCCTTCAACGTCGCCTGCGGCTTCTGCACCAACTGCGCCGCGGGGTACACCGGGTACTGCACGACCGTGAACCCCGGTTTCGCGGGCGGCGCGTACGGCTACGTCTCCATGGGCCCCTGGCAGGGCGGCCAGGCCGAGTACCTGCGCGTTCCCTACGCCGACTTCAACTGCCTGAAACTGCCTCAGGGCGACGGGCACGAGACCGACTTCATCCTGCTCGCCGACATCTTCCCCACCGGCTACCACGGTTGCGAACTCGCCCAGGTCGGCCCCGGCGAGAGCGTCGCGGTGTACGGGGCGGGGCCGGTCGGGCTCATGGCCGCCTACTCGGCGCTGCTGCGCGGTGCGAAGAAGGTGTTCGTCGTCGACCGTGTCCCGGAGCGGCTGCAGAAGGCCGAGGAGATCGGGGCGGTGCCCGTCGACTTCTCGGCGGGCGATCCGGTCGAGCAGATCAAGGAGCAGACCGACGGCGCCGGCACGGACAAGGGCGTGGACGCCGTCGGCTACCAGGCGACCGCGGGCGGGACCGGCGAGGAGGAGCCGGCGACCGTCCTGAACTCGCTCGTCAACACCGTCAGGCCCACCGGGGCGCTGGGCGTGCCCGGGCTCTACGTCCCGTCCGACCCCGGCGGCCCGGACGAGCACGCCAAGCAGGGCATGCTCCTCGTGACAGACCCTAGCGCTCCACCCGTATCCGCCGGACCTCGCTCACCTGGTCGATCTCCGACACCCGGACCGTCGTCTTCATGGTCCAGGTGCCCGGCAGGGGCAGCGTGACGGTGTTGGCGCTCCAGTAGCCGCCCCGGTCGACCAGCTCCGCGTCGATGGGGCCGACGTGCTGGTCGGGGAGGGTGAAGGAGAGGCGCAGCTCGGGTACGGCGGCCAGGCTGCCGTCGGGGCCGAAGACGACGGCCTGGACCGCGTTGTCGCCGGTGCGGCCGGGGTCCAGGGTGATCTGGACCGTGCCGCGGCCGGCGGTGCCGATCTCGAAGGGGATCGTGGTGACCGACGCGGGCAGCACGCCGCCCGCGGGCACGGTGCGCGCGGCCTCGTCGACCGCCCGGCCGGGCTGCGTGCCGGTCAGCACGGTCGTGACGGCCAGGACGACCGCGGCGACGACCGCCTCGGCGAGGACGGAACGGCGCAGGCCGCGGCGGAGGGCGGCTGTCGCCGGCGCGGCACCGCCCGTGTCCGCGGGCGCGGTCGGGGGCTCCGGCGCGGGAGGGCCGCCCGCCGGTTGCGGGACGCGCTCGCGCGCGGGCTCCTGCGCGGCGGCCGTCGCCGCCAGCGCCGCCGTCCACCTGCGGGACACCGCCGCCGCGGCCAGCAGTACGGCCACCAGGACCACCTTGGCCAGCAGCAGCCTGCCGTACGTCGTCCCCGTGAGCGCCTGCCAGGAGCCGAGGCCGCGCCAGGACTGGTAGACGCCGGTGACCGCCAGGACGGTCACGGAGGCGAGGGCGACGCGGGAGAAGCGGGCGACCGTGGCGGTGTCCCCGGCGGAGCGCAGGGTGAGGAGCAGGGCGGTGAGTCCGCCGAGCCAGAGCGCGGTGGCGAGCAGGTGCAGGGTGGACGACGTCATCGCGGCCGGCACCTGGATACCGGCGGAGGCGTGCTCGGAGGCGGCCCAGGTCAGGGCGAGGGCGACGGCCAGCGCGCCGCCCGCCGTGGCGGCGAGGGGGCCGGGCCGCGGGTGCCGGTCCCCAACAGGCGTACGGAACATGTGGGCCAGGAACAGCGCGGCCGGGCCCAGCAGGGCCAGCCGGATCAGCAGCAGCACGCCCGGGCGCGCGGTGAGGGTGTCGCCGAGCGCGTCGGGGTCCAGGGCCCCGGACGGCCCCGTGCCCGCCTCGTACGGGGCGCGCAGCACCAGCAGGGCGACCGTGGCGCCCAGCAGCGTCCACCAGCCCGCCACCAGCGGGCGGCGCAGCGGAGCGGCGTCCGGCGGGCGGCACAGGGCGACGAACGCGGCCGTGCCGATGAGCAGGGCGGCGGCGAGGTAGGAGAGGTAGCGCGCGATCCTGTGCAGGTTGGTGGTGAGCGGGTCCTCGGTGGGGCCGGTGTCGACGGACGCGACCGTCGACGAGGGCTTGCCGACCGAGAAGGTGAAGGCGCCGGAGACGGGGTGGCTGTCGGCCGAGACCACCCGCCAGGCCACGGTGTACGTGCCCTCGCCGAGCCCGCCCGGCAGCGCGACGCGTGCGGTCTCGGAGCGGCCGTCCGCGTGCCCGGTGTCACCGGTGTGGACGCGGTGGCCGCCCGGGTCCAGGACGCGGAAGGAGTCGTCGCGCAGGCCGACGGACTCACTGAAGGCCAGGGTGACGTGGCCGGGGGCCCGCCGCAGGACGGCGCCGTCCTCGGGGTCGGTGGAGTCGAGGGCGGCGTGCGCGGAGGCCGGTCCGGCGCCGCCGAGCAGGAGCAGGACCAGCAGGGCGCCCAGCGGCACCAGCCGCCGCACTCCCCGTCGGGCTGCAGAGCGCACACCGGCACGTCTCACGTCGCATCTCCGTCGTCGGGACCCACTGCCTCGCAGGTACGTACGGACGCGGAGCCCGCCCCGCTCACCGAGGTGCCCGGCGGTTCCTCACCACGACGGGCGTGCCGTCACCCCGCCGTCCACCACCAGGTCGTGACCGGTGATCCAGGACGCCAGCCGGGACGCGAGGAACACGCACGCGTCGCCCACGTCCTCCGGGCGGCCGAGCCGTCCCAGGGGCGCCGCCCCTCGCCACCGCCGTACGCCCTCCGGCCAGGCCGCGTCGAGTCCTTCCCGGTCGACGAGGCCGGGCGAGACGGAGTTGACCCTGATCCCCCACGGGCCGTACTCCAGGGCCGCCGAGCGGGCGTGCATCACCACCGCCGCCTTCGAGGCGCTGTAGTGCGCGTGGGCCGGAGCGGGCGCGCCCGCCTCGATGGAGGCGATGTGGGTGACCGTGCCGCCGCCGTCCTGGGACCGCATGACCTCGGCGGCGGCCTGCGTGCAGGCGAAGACGGCGGTGAGGTTGGTGTCCACCACCGCCCGCCACTCGGCGGCCGTCATGCCGGGCAGTTCCCGCAACGGCTGCACACCCGCGTTGTTGACGAGCGCCGTGAGCCGTCCGCCGCCCCAGTCGGCGGCTTCCTCGACCACCCGCCGGCAGCCGTCCTCGGCGGCGAGGTCGGCGCGCAGGACCGTGGCGCGTCCACCGTGGTCGCGGATGCGTTCCGCCACGGCGCGCGCCGACTCCACCGACGTACGGCAGTGCACCGCGACCGCCGCGCCCTCCTGGGCGAACCGCAGCGCGATCCCCCGGCCGATGCCGCCGCCCGCGCCCGTCACCAGGGCGGTCTGGCCGTCGAGGAGGGGTGCGGGCGCGCTCATGGGCGGCACAGTGGCACGATCCGGCCCGCCTCGGCCGGGTAGCGCGCCGTCAGGTCGTTCGCGTCGCCGTGCTCGTAGTCCCCGAAGGTGAATCCGGGCGCCATCGTGCAGCCGAAGAGCGACCACGCGCCGCCCGCCGCGACCCTGCCGCCCATCCAGGTCCGGGCGGGGACCGTGAACTGCACGTGCTGTCCGCCCAGGACGTCCGGTCCCAGGACGGCCGTACGGGCGTCGCCGTCGGGCCCCAGGAGCAGCAGTTCCAGCGGATCGCCGAGGTAGAAGTGCCAGACCTCGTCGGTGGGCAGGCGGTGCAGGGCGGAGAAGTCGTCCGGACGGGCGGTGAGCAGGGCCACCATGGCGGAGCCGGCCGGGCGTCCGTCCGGGCCGTCGGGTCCGGCCCAGGTACGCCGGAAGAGGCCGCCCTCGCGCGGGATCGGCTCCAGGGCGTAGTGCGCGATCAGGTCCTCGGCGGTCGGCGGGTGCGTCACCCGGGGAACGCTACCTCGCGGCGGAGGAAGGCGAGTTGCGCCTTCTTCTCCGGCAGGTGCACGTCCGGCAGGTCGACCTCGGGCAGCACGACCGCGGGCCCGGGGGTGAAGCCCTGTCGGAGGAAGCGGGCGATCGCCTTCTCGTTGGCGACGTCGGGGTCGACCACGATCCGCGTCCGGCCCAGGCCCAGCAGGACGTACGCCAGGAGGGCGCCCGTCAGCGCGGCGGTCCAGCCGGGACGCGGGCCCCGCGGCCCGGCGGGGGCGAGGAGCAGGTGGACGCCGATGTCGCCCGGTTCGGCGTCGTAGCACTCGCTCACCCGGTCGGCCCCGGGGTCGTACGTCTGGAGCAGGGCGACCGGTTCGCCGTCCTCGACCACCAGGTGGGCGTGGTGGGTGTCGAGGCCGGCCATGTGGGCGTAGACCTGCGCGACCTGGTCGCGCGTCAGGCCGTTCATGCCCCAGAAGGCGGCGCGTTCCCCGCTGACCCAGCCGTGCAGCACGGCGGCGTCCGCGGCGGCGTCGAGGGGGAGGATCCGGACGGTGCCGAAGCCGTCGAGTTCCTGCACGTGGACGGGGGTGCGGGAGGCGTAGGGGGACGGGTGCGGGTCAGGCATCGGTCTCTTCCGTGGACGTGTGGGTGTGCGTGTGGGTGCAGGTGTGGGTGAGCCGGTCGAAGTCGGTGATCACCGGGACGAGTTCCCCCGCGAGCCACAGCGGCTGCTGGTCGCGGTGGTGGGGCGAGCCGGGCGTGCCGGAGGCTCCGTGGGGCACGACCCAGCGGCTGTTGCCGCGGTCGGCCAGGTCCCAGACGTAGCGGGCGGCGGGGCCGCGCGCGGCACGGTCGGTGAGGCCGGGCACGGAGGACGTGCACAGCACGCAGTCGTGGTCGCCGGAGAGGGCGGGCGCGTCCGCGGGGGCGGCGGGATCGGGCAGGGCGCGCCAGGGGGTCAGGCGGTGGGTGTCGCCCCACGGGCCGGCGGGCGGACGTGCGGCGACCTCTTCCAGCGCCGCGCGGACGACGGCGGCGCGGTCGATGCCGTAGAGGTCGTCCGCGCGCAGGAGGTGTTCGAGGGCGTACGCGACGCGCGGCACCAGCGCGAGCCACGGCTGCAGCACCTCGGGGTACGCCGGCGCGACGGAGGCGGGCGCGAGCACCGGGTGCGCCGCCAGCCGCCGTACGACCGCCGCGCGCACGGCCGCGTACGCCGCGGCGCCGGTGCTGCGGGCGTCCATGCGCCGGTCCCAGGCGAGGACGCGGTCGCGCAGGTCGGTGGCCTCGGGGCCCAGGCCGGTGAGGGCGGTCAGGCGGTCCAGGAGCGGGCCGGCCGAACCGAGGTGGGTGTCGGTGTGGATCGCGGACAGGTCGGCCGCCGACCAGCGGCGCCTGCCGGCGAGCAGGGCGGCGATGCGGTCGGCGCGGTGCGGGGCGGCGAACTCGACGCCGAGCGGGGTGGCGAGGCCGCGCTGGTTGGCCATGACGGCGGCGCCGTCGGCGAGACCGGCGCGGGGCGGAGTGTGCCAGCCGGTCCACTCGTGGCCGGGTTCCCAGGCGGGCACCGGACGCAGGCCGTTGGCCTCGGCCCGGACGGGCACGCGCCCCGCGACCCGGTGCAGCAGACCGCCCCCGGTGTCGGCGGCCTGCACGACGTTGACCGGCTCGGCCCACGCGTCCAGGGCGCGGTCCACGTCGGCGACCGTGCGGGCGCGGAGCAGCGGCAGCAGGGCGCCGAAGCCGAGGTCGGAGGTGACGCGGGGCGGGTAGCGCAGGCTGAGTGCGGCCGGAGTGCCGTCGTCCAGCCCCTCGGGGCCGCCGGCGACCACCGGGCCCCGGTCGGTCTCGATGACCTCCACCTCGACCGTGCCCTCCCCGGCGACGCGGATCGTCTCCGTGTGGCGGGCGGCGCGCCGCCAGGTGCCGTCGGGGCCGAGCGCCTCGACGCCGGCGCCGGTGCGGCGCAGGCGCTCGTGGTAGAGGTCCTGGTAGTCGGACATGGCGTTGGTGATGGCCCAGGCGACCGTGCCGGTGTGGCCGAAGTGGGCGACGCCGGGGACGCCGGGCACGGCCAGGCCGACCACGTCGAACTCCGGGCAGGACAGGTGGACCTGCTGATAGACGCCGGGGTCCTCGATCCAGCGGTGCGGGTCGCCCGCGATGAGCGCGTGCCCGGTCGTGGTGCGCTCGCCGCTCAGCAGCCAGCCGTTGCTGCCGGTGGTGCCGGGGCCGTCGGCGGCGAAGAGGGCGACGGCGTCGGGGCCGAGGCGGGCGGTGATGTGCTCGCGCCACAGCTTGGCGGGAAACCCGGCGAACAGGATGTGCGTCGCCAGCCAGACGGCGAGCGGCGTCCAGGGCTCCCAGCGGCCGGGGGCGAGCGCGGCCCGGGCGAACTCGGGGGCGGGCGGGCGGCGGGGGTCGTCCCGGCGGGGGGAGCCGTCCCGGGGGTGAGAGCCGTCCCGATCACCGGGGTGGCCACCACGACCGGGGCCGTCCCCACCACCGGGATCGTTCCCACGCCCAGAACCGTCCCCACGGCGCGAGTCGCCACGGTGGAGGGCCAGGCCCTCGTTCACGCCGTGCACGTACGCCCGTACCCAGGCGGCCGTCTCCGGGTCCTTCTCCTCCAGCGCAATGAAGCAGCGGCGGGCGGTGTCCGCGAGGCGGGCCCGGCGGGCGAGGCGGTCCCAGGAGAGGGCCTCGGGGCCGAGGAAGGCGGCGGACGTGCCCTGGGCGCGGTGCCGCTCGGTCTCCAGCTGCCAGGCGCGGTCACGGGCGGTCACCCGGCCCTGTGCGCCGGCCAGTTCGTCCAGGCTGTCGGCGCGCAGGTGCGGGATCCCCCAGGCGTCGCGGTAGGTCTCGGCGCTCACCCCTGTGCCTCCACTTTCCTTTAGGTTAGGCTCACCTAAGTTACTGCACGTGATGCCCGAACAGTACGCGAAGGGTGAGGAAACGATGGCTCAGGGGCGGGGTTGGGAGGGCGCGGTCCTCAAGCTGATGCGGGCCAAGGACTACGAGTTCACGGTGACGGACGCGCAGGACGTGGCCCCGGGGTTCCGGCGGCTGCGCCTGACCGACGGCGGCATGCTGGCGGCGACCGGGGTCCACCCGACGATGTGGGTGCGGCTGTGGTTCGAGAACGCCGGGAAGCCGCACCAGCGGGGGTACACACTCGTCGACCCGGACCCCGCGGCGGGCACCTTCAGCATGGAGTTCGCACTGCACGAGGGGTGCGCGAGCGACTGGGCGCGGGCGGCGGGGCCGGGGGACACGATCGAGGCGACGGTCCAGGGCACCCGCTTCGACATCCCCGAGCCCGCGCCCTCGCGCCTCTTCGCGGTCGCGGACCCGGCGTCCCTGCCCGCCCTCAACTCCCTCCTCGACGCGCTGGGGCCGGTGCCCGCGACGATCTGGTTCGAGGGCGGCACCGACGACGGGCTGCCCTTCCGCACCGATCCCGAGCGGCACGAGGTGCGGGCGGTACCGCGGCGCGACGGGGGCCGGCACCTCGTCGCACAGGTGAAGGAAGCGCTGCCTGACCTGCTGCGGGCCACCACCGAGCCGTACGTCTGGATCGCCTGCGACACGGCCACCACCCGGGCGCTGGCCTCGTACGCCCGCAAGGAGCTGGGCGTTCCGAAGCAGCGGGTGAACGCACTGGGGTACTGGCGCGCGTCCTGAGCGCGCACGCGCGATCATCGGGGGCATGGACGTCACACTGCACCTCGCCCAGGACCCCGAGGCCGACGAACTCCTCGGCCGCAGTCCGCTCGCCGCGCTGGTCGGCATGCTGCTCGACCAGCAAGTGCCCATGGAGTGGGCGTTCAAGGGGCCGTCCACCATCGCGCGGCGCATGGGCGCGGAGGACCTGGACGCGCACGACATCGCGGCGTACGACCCCGAGGGCTTCGCGGCACTGCTCTCCGAGAAGCCGGCCGTGCACCGCTACCCCGGTTCGATGGCGGGCCGCGTCCAGCAGCTGTGCCGGTACCTCGTCGACACGTACGACGGTGACGCCGAGGGCGTCTGGCGGGGCGTCGAGCGCGGCACGGAGCTGCTGAGGCGGCTCCAGGAGCTGCCGGGCTTCGGCAAGCAGAAGGCGCAGATCTTCCTCGCCCTGCTCGGCAAGCAGCTCGGCGTCCGCCCCGAGGGCTGGCGCGAGGCGGCGGGTGCCTACGGCGAGCCCGACTCCTTCCGCTCCGTCGCGGACATCACCGGGCCGGAGTCCCTGACGAAGGTGCGGGCCCACAAGCAGGAGATGAAGGCGGCGGCCAAGGCGAAGAAGGCCTCCGGCGAGTAGCGCGGCGGGCGCTACGCCGAGCGAGCGGTTCTGGCACCCCGCGCGGTGGGCGGCGTACGCCCGGCGGGAAAACGACAGGCGTGAGCCCCGCACCGCACGCCACCACCACCGTCCGCGCCGCGCGCGCCGGGTGGCTGCGGGTCCTGGTGCTGCTGCTCGCCCTGCTCGTGCCCTGCACGCCCGCGACGGCCCAGGCGGCGCCCGCCGCCGCGGTGTCGGCCGCCGAGTACGACCACCTCGACACCATCCGGCCCGCACTCGTACGCGGCGCCCGGCGGGCCGCCGCGGCGCGCCCGGCCCCGGGGCCGCGGGCCGGGCGCCGCCCGGGCTCCGATCCTGTCCTGGCCCCCCTTGTTCCGACCCGGCCCCCGGGCTGTCCGCGCGCTCTGCGCTCCGTGGTCCTGCGCTGCTGAGGGACGGTCCCGTCCCCCTCGCCCAGGAACACCCCGGAGATCAGGAACGAGGCACCGCCATGCCCCACGGCCCCCACGACCCCTACGCCGTCCTGCGCGCCCTGCTGCGCGCCGAGGCGGCCCGCCGCCACCCCCGGCCCGAACCCCAACCCCAGCCGCGACCGCAGCCCCAGACCCAGACCGGGGCTCAGGCCCAGGCCCAGGCCCAGGCCCAGCCGCAGGTCTCCGCCGAGGGCCGGCCGCCCTCGCGGGACGGAAGGCGCGGCTGACCCCACGGATGGACGGCGGAGACGGCACCGGCCGCCTCCGCCGTCGTCGACGCGCCCCGCCGTCGTCGACGCGCCCCGACCGGTGCCCTGTCCACCTTCCCGTTTGGTCCCCTTTACGGCGTCATTTCCCGCGCCGTACTCGGCCGCCATGGCTGCGCCCGCATCGCCGGGGCCGGTAGGCTTTCCGTGTGATCTTCAAGCGCATCGGAAACGGCCGGCCGTACCCCGACCACGGCCGGGAAAGCACCCGGCAGTGGGCGGACGTCGCTCCGCGCCCGGTCCGCCTCGATCAGCTCGTGACGACCAAGGGCCAGCTCGACCTGGAAACCCTCCTGGCCGAGGACTCCACCTTCTACGGCGACCTCTTCGCTCACGTCGTGAAGTGGCAGGGCGACCTGTACCTGGAGGACGGACTGCACCGCGCGGTGCGGGCGGCGCTCCAGCAGCGCCAGGTGCTGCACGCGCGGGTCCTCGAACTCGACTACTGAGCGGACCGCGGGTCCACCCCTCCGGTTCTCCTCCGGGGCCCTCTCCGCGGACCTCCTCCGGGAGCCTCCTCCGGCGCTTCCACTGACCCTTTCGGGTTGCCTTGCCCCGAACCGCGGAACGTCGACTGATCATCTAATAGGCATCGTCGCTCCGGCGCACTACGCTGCGGCCATGAGCATGCTGACTCCTCCCGGCATGGGTGGCCAGTACAAGATCACGGGGGACAAGTACCCGCGGATGCGCCCGGCCCGGCGCCGCGGACGGCTCGCGTTCGTCGCCGTCGCCTGCGTCACGGTCCTCGGAGTGCTCGGCTGGGGCACGCTGCAGCTCGTCGACGTCTTCACCGGCGGTGACAAGGCCTCCGCGGCCGGTGCCGCGGGCTGCGCCACCGCCTCCCCGAAGGCGAGCGCCCCGCCCGCCGCCGCGAAGCTGCCCAAGCCGGGTCAGGTCACCGTCAACGTGCTCAACGCCACGACCCGCAGCGGCCTGGCGCAGAAGACCGCCGACGAGCTGAAGAAGCGCGGCTTCCGCGTCGGCGACGTGGGCAACGCGCCCAAGGAGTACGACAAGAAGGTCGACGGCGCGGGCCTGCTGCTCGGCCCGGCCGCCTCCCAGAAGACGTCGCTCACCCTGCTCGGCACCCAGCTCCCCGGCGCCGAGCACCGAGCCGACACGGAGCGCAAGGGCGCCGACGTCGACCTGATCATCGGCAACGGCTACAAGGCGCTGGCCGACCCGGCGGCCGTCGACACGGCGCTGGCGAAGCTGACGGCGGCGCCGCGGCCGACGCCCTCCGCCGAGAAGAAGAGCTGCTGAGCGGCGCTACGGCGTCCTACTCGGCCGCTCCGTACATCCGGTCGCCCGCGTCGCCGAGGCCGGGGACGATGTAGCCCTGCTCGTTCAGCCGCTCGTCGACCGAGGCCGTCACGACCGTCACCGGCGTGCCGGCCAGCTCGCGCTCCATGAGTTCGACGCCCTCGGGCGCGGCGAGCAGCACCACGGCGGTCACGTCGTCGGCGCCGCGCTTGATCAGCTCCCGGATCGAGGCGACCAGGGTGCCGCCCGTGGCCAGCATCGGGTCCAGCACGTACACCTGGCGGCCGGAGAGGTCCTCCGGCATGCGGGTCGCGTACGTGGACGCCTGGAGCGTCTCCTCGTTGCGGATCATGCCGAGGAACCCCACCTCGGCGGTCGGCAGCAGCCGGACCATGCCGTCGAGCATGCCGAGACCGGCCCGCAGGATCGGCACCACCAGCGGGCGCGGGTGGGAGAGCTTGACACCGGTGGTCTGCGAGACCGGGGTCCGGATGTCGACCTGCTCGGTGCGCACGTCGCGCGTGGCCTCGTAGGCGAGCAGGGTGACCAGCTCGTCGGCGAGACGGCGGAAGGTCGCGGAGTCGGTGCGCTGGTCGCGCAGCGTGGTGAGCTTGTGGGCGACCAGGGGGTGGTCGACGACGTGGAGACGCATGTCCCCCACAGTAACCGGGCCTCTTGGGAGCGGCGTCGCCGCGGCGGGCAAGCTCCACGCGGGGCCACCACTCGTCCGCGGGCGTCAAACCGCCCGACCGGGGGAAGGCGGGAGGGACGGAACCCTGGGTGGTGAGACTGTGCCTGACCGGAACTTCCACAAAACGCCGTCCCCTGCGAAGGGGACGGCGGCACGACGAGGGGCGGGACGCGGCACCCGGCCGGGCCGCGGCCCGGCCGAGCCGACCCGCGCCACGGAGCCGGGACCGGCCCCTCGGCGGCAACGGCCCCCCGATCCCGAACGCCGCACGGACCAGCGGCCCACCGGGCGAACGGCCCCGGGGCCCACCGTGCAGCCGGGGCGGCCCACCGCACCCGAGCCGGCCACCGCCCCCGGCCGGGCCACCGGCCCGGGAGACGGCACAGCCCCGGGCCGCGGCACAGCCCCGGGACCGGCCGCCTCGGAACGGAACGCCGCCCCGAGGCGCAGCACGGACCCAGCGCACAGCGCCGACCAGGCCCCGGAGGCGAACCCGGTGCGCAGTACCGACCCGGAGGGCGAGCGGCGTCGGCGGCGGGCCCAGTTCCTGCGGGACCTGGCGGAGGCGCGGGAGCTGCGGGACCGTGTCCAGCCGCGCCGCGTCAAGGTCGCCCGGCTGCGGCACGCGATGCGCATGCGCACCTTCCGCTGGTGACGTCGGAGGCGTCGATGACGTCGGAGGCATCAGAGGCATCGCAGGCACCGGGAGGCGCTCGGGGACGTCCGGCGGCTTTCTGACCCGGCCGGGGAAGATCGCGCGCCGCGCCGACGTTGGTCGTGACGGACGTACGCGGGCACCGCGAGAATCCACGTACGATCCGCTCGTGGCGGCGACGAGAGCGCTGCTGGGCGGCTGTCCGGGTGTGCGGTTCCGGGACGCCGCTGGAAACTGCCGGACACAGGGCGTCGAAGACGTCCCCTGAGCGCCTTGTTTCTGCCACGATTCCGAGTGGGTGGGGCTCGGAGCACCGCTCCCCCGCCCGTAGCCTCCGCCGGGGGGATTCCCAACCGGCACGCCTATCAGTGGGAGAGTCACGGTGTACTTCGCCGCACTGCTCGCGCGCACCGAAGACGGGTGGGAAGCGAGCGACACAGAGCTCGACGATGTGGAGACCCTGTCGGACTTGGCCGACCTGGCCCGGGAGGCCTCTCCCGACGAGGACACGGTGCTCGTACTGATCGAGCAGGAGGACGCGTGGTTCGGAGTCGTCCGGGTGGACGGCGAGGAGGACCCCCGCATCTACGTCTCGGACGCCGCCGCGGCCGCCCGCAGCAGCTACGGCGAGATCCTGCTCACCGACGAACTGCTCGGCCGGGACCCCGGTGACGACGGCGACGACCTCGACGCCCTCGACCTCGACGGCACCGAGGACGGGGAGTCCGACGACGAGGACGAGGACGGCGCCGACGGCGGTGCCGCGTCCGCCGGTTCGGGCGATGCCGTGCCGCACGGGCCGGTCGGTGACCCGGAGGTCCTCGACGACCTCGGCGTGAGCGAGAAGGAACTGCGCTCCATGTCCGGGGACGCGGTCGGCGAGATCGCCGAGGCCCTGGGCGCCTCCGAGGTCCTGGAGACCGTCCGCTGACCGCGCCGGCCGACGAGGAACCCGGGAAGAAGCCCCGAGAGAAGCCCGAAGAGAGCTCCGGGGACGGGCCCGGAAGTGGGCTCGACCAGGCGGTGCCCGACCCGGTGCGCGACCCGTGGCGGGCCTCGATGCGGCTCGCCCTGGCCGAGGCCGGGCGGGCCGCGTCGGGCGGGGACGTACCCGTGGGCGCCGTGGTCCTGGCGCCGGACGGCCGCACGGTGCTCGCCGCCGGGCACAACGAACGCGAGGCCGGCGGCGATCCCACCGCCCACGCCGAAGTCCTCGCCGTCCGCCGGGCCGCCGCGGAGCTCGGCGAATGGCGGCTGACCGGCTGCACGCTGGTCGTCACCCTGGAGCCGTGCACGATGTGCGCGGGCGCCCTGGTGCAGTCCCGTGTCGACCGGGTCGTCTACGGCGCCCGCGACGAGAAGGCGGGCGCGGCGGGATCACTGTGGGACGTCCTGCGCGACCGCCGCCTCAACCACCGTCCCGAGGTGATCGAGGGCGTGCTCGCCGACGACTGCGCCGCGTTGCTCACGGATTTCTTCCGCAATCGACCGCGATCGACCGCGGCTGACGACCGCTGACGGGCCGCCGATACGGATTTCAAACCACGCCGCACTGTGCTGTAAGGTCTCTCTCGGTAGCGTGTCCGAGCGGCCGAAGGAGCTCGCCTCGAAAGCGAGTGTGGCGCAAGTCACCGAGGGTTCAAATCCCTCCGCTACCGCAGATGCCGAAGGGCCCGGTCCACTGGACCGGGCCCTTCGTGCTGCGGATCTTCTCGCGATGTCGCACGCGGTGTCGCACGGCGGGCCCCACGGTTCCACGCGACGGCCAGGTTTCACGGGAAACGCCCGTTTCTTCTGAAATATGATGAAAAGCTCTTTATCGGGGCCTTAAGGGGTACCGGGATGCATGGTCGCGCGACAGCGTGGCCGACCCGTCCCGAAAGGACCGAGCCATGCGTCACACAGCAGCGACTCTCGGCATCACCGCCACCCTGCTCCTCGCGCCCCTGGCCCCCGCGGCCGTGGCGGCGGAGTCGGCGCCGCGGTCCGAAACCGTGGCCGTGCAGCAACAGCAGCCGGCCGCAGCCACGGCCCCGCAGGCGGCCGACGACAACGACGACGACGGCAGCAGTGGCGGCTGGGGGCTGTGGGGCCTGCTCGGACTGCTCGGGCTCACCGGCCTGATACCGCGCAAGAACAAGAACCGGGACCACACGACGCCCCCGCGCGCGGGCGGCACCGGGACCGGAGCGCACACGTCCGACCGCTACTGAGGGCCGCACCACGGGCCGTGTTCCGGCGGGGGGCCGGAGCACGGCGGCCCGGTGCCATGGGCACCGCGGCGCCCGCCCGGGCTCGATTGCGGCAGTTCAGGCATTGATCGACTGCGGGGACCGGCGGTTAAACTCGCCGCTGGTAACGCAGGAGTCCGAGGAGAGTCCCAGGGGGAGGCCGCGGTGGCGGTGAACTCGAAGAAGATCGCCGTCTACGTCGTCGTGGTCTTCGTGCTGTACGTGATCATCACGGATCCGGAGAAGGCGGCCGACTACGTCCAGATAGGTTTCCAGGGCATCTCCGACGCGGCCAGCGCCGTCGGCGACTTCATGACCTGGGCCGCCAACGGAGGAGAAGGATGATCCGCCACCTCGTGCTGTTCAGGCTCAACGAGGGCGTCGAACGCGACGACCCGCGCGTGGTGGAGGGCGTCGAGGCCTTCCGCGCGCTGGGCGGCCGGATCGAGGAGCTGCGCTTCTGGGAGTGCGCCTGGAACATCAGCGACCGGCCCATCGCCTACGACTTCGCCATCAACTCCGCGGTGGACGACGCCGACGCCCTCAAGCGCTACCTCGAACACCCGGCACACCAGGCCGGCGTCGCACTCTGGCGCGAGTTCGCCACCTGGGTGATCGCCGACTACGAGTTCTGACGCCTCCGCACCCGGCGGCCCCGCACCCGACCGGTGCGGGGCCGCTGCGCGTCCACGCCGGGGTTCCTTGCCGGGTTCACCACCGGGTTCACGACCGGCTTCCCTACCGGCTTCGCGGCTCGTCCGCTTCCGTGTCCACTTCCGTGTTCGCTTCCCTGTTCGCTTCCGCGTTCACTCAACACGGCGCTATGCGGTGCTTGCACACAGTGGGCATGTCTTGTGATGCTATGACCGCTTTTGACGGATGAGTTAACGGACTGAGTTGACGGAAAAGCAACGGATCACGAGGTGGAGTTGACCGTGCCGGCCAGTACTGCGCCTCAAGCACCGCCCGCACCGCCCGCCCAGGCCCAGGAGGCACCCGCGCCGCAGCGCAGCCGGGGCGCCGACACCCGGGCCCTGACCCAGGTGCTCTTCGGCGAGCTGAAGGGCCTCACCCCGGGCACGGCGGAGCACAACCGGGTACGGGCCGCGCTCATCGAGGCCAACCTCCCCCTCGTGCGCTACGCCGCCGCCCGCTTCCGCTCCCGCAACGAGCCGATGGAGGACGTCGTCCAGGTCGGCACGATCGGCCTCATCAACGCCATCGACCGCTTCGACCCGGAGCGGGGCGTGCAGTTCCCGACGTTCGCGATGCCGACCGTCGTCGGCGAGATCAAGCGGTACTTCCGCGACAACGTCCGCACGGTGCACGTACCGCGCCGGCTGCACGAGCTGTGGGTGCAGGTCAACAGCGCCACCGAGGACCTGACGACCGCCTTCGGGCGCTCCCCGACGACCGCCGAGATCGCCGAGCGGCTGCGCATCACCGAGGAGGAGGTGCTCTCCTGCATCGAGGCGGGCCGGTCGTACCACGCCACCTCGCTGGAGGCCGCACAGGAGGGCGACGGGCTGCCCGGACTGCTGGACCGGCTCGGCTACGAGGACCCCGCCCTCGACGGGGTCGAACACCGCGACCTGGTACGGCACCTGCTCGTCCAGCTCCCGGAGCGCGAGCAGCGGATCCTGCTGCTGCGCTACTACAGCAACCTGACGCAGTCGCAGATCAGCGCCGAACTCGGCGTCTCGCAGATGCACGTGTCGCGGCTACTGGCGCGCAGTTTCCAGCGGTTGAGGTCCGCGAACCGGATCGACGCGTAACCTCGGAACAGGTTCCGGACGGAGTCGAAAGCGCGAGCGAGGCATCACCGGGGCGAGCGAATCACCTACCAGCGTCTTTGCGGGCGGAATCGGTCCGAAAGGCCGTCAGACCCCCTGTTTCCAGGGGGTTTTCGTGTCTCGCATGTCGACATGTCACTACAGCGTGTTGCCGACATGTGACATTCTGCCGGAGACGCGTTTGCCGGAGCTCCGGCTCCGGTATTCAGGTGAAGGCTGCGTTCCCGGCGTGGGAGCGTGTGCCGTGACCGTCCCGCGACCCAAAGGGGGTGGCATGTCCGCAGAACAGGGCAGCTCGAAGGTGCTCGCGCTCGCGGAGAGCGAGACCGCACCCGGCACGCTCGAAGCTCTCGGCCCCGTCGATGGCGTGCCGGCCATCGACGAAGCGCAGGCCGTCGACGCCGTACCGAACCTCGACGCCGTGCCGGCCCAGACCCAGGCGGCCACGGGGGCCATCGACACCCGCACCCTGTCCCGCTCCCTGTTCCTGCGGCTCGCCGCCCTCGACGAGGACAGCCCGGAGCGCGCCTACGTCCGGGACACCCTGATCGAACTCAACCTCCCGCTGGTGCGGTACGCGGCGGCCCGGTTCCGCTCGCGCAACGAGCCGATGGAGGACATCGTCCAGGTCGGCACCATCGGCCTGATCAAGGCGATCGACCGCTTCGACTGCGAACGGGGCGTGGAGTTCCCGACGTTCGCGATGCCGACGGTAGTCGGGGAGATCAAGCGGTTCTTCCGCGACACCTCGTGGTCGGTGCGCGTCCCGCGCCGCCTCCAGGAGCTGCGCCTGGCGCTGACGAAGGCCAGCGACGAGCTGTCCCAGAAGCTGGACCGTTCACCGACGGTCGGCGAGCTGGCCGCCGTGCTGGGCGTGTCCGAGGAGGACGTCGTCGACGGCCTCGCGGTGGGCAACGCCTACACCGCCTCCTCGCTGGACTCACCGGCCCCGGAGGACGACGGCGGCGAGGGCTCGCTGGCGGACCGCCTGGGGTACGAGGACACGGCGCTGGAGGGCGTGGAGTACCGCGAGTCCCTCAAGCCGCTGCTGGCCAAGCTGCCGCCCCGGGAGCGCCGGATCATCATGCTGCGCTTCTTCGCCAACATGACCCAGTCGCAGATCGGCGAGGAGGTCGGCATCTCGCAGATGCACGTCTCCCGGCTGCTGACCCGGACGCTGTCGCAGCTGCGCGAGGGCCTCATCTCGGACTGAGGCACCGGGCGCGCCCCCGTGTCGGTACACCGGGCGCGCCCCGCACTCGTACGCCAGGTGTGCCCCGGACCGAGCACCGGGCGCGCAGCCCTTCGCGGCCGTCGCCACGGCAGCCCGGCGACCGCCGCGGCACCTCCGGGGTGCCGCGGCGGTCGTTGACGCTTCCGCCGAGAGGTCCTAGCCGAGCGCCAGCCAGGCCACGGCCGCGACGACGACCACGGCGGCCACGATGCCGACGATCAGGCCGACGCGGGGGCCGGAGGAGGGCGCGGCGGCCGGCTGCCGGGTCTGCGGGGCGTCGTCGACGAACGCGCGGAACATCTGGGTGCTGCCGGCGGGGTCGTTGGTGCCCTGGGGGCCCTGGTTGTTAGCCATGGGCCGAGACACTAGCGAATCCGCGCGTACGGCCCAAGTGCGGGGCCCTCTCCGGTTCTTGGACGCGATCACCTCCCGTCACCTGCGCATTTACTATCGCAATACTTGCCTTTGCCAACTTTTTGGGCTGCTCTTACCGTCTTTATTTGCCTGTAGCAACCAACCGTACGTATCGTTGCCCTAAGCAACGAATCGGGAGGTGTGCATGGCCGAGAGGGCGCAGTACGAGGAGCTGATCCGCCAGTTCAGCGCCTTCGGCGCCGTGAAGCGGGAGATGGCCCGGCTGCTGCCGTCCGACTGTCCCGGCGGGGCCTTCGGGGTCATGACACTGCTCGGCCGGCACGGGGACATGCGCATGAGCAAGCTCGCGGAGCTGCTCGCGGTGGACATGTCGGTGACCAGCCGCCACGTCGCCCACGTCGCGGACCGGGGCTGGATCGAACGCCTCCCCGACCCGGCCGACAAACGTTCGCGCATCCTGAGTCTGACGCCCGAGGGGCAGACCCAGCTCGACGACATCGCCGAGTGGTCCACCCAGCTGCTCGCCCAGCGGTTGAGCGACTGGTCCGACGACGAGGTCGGTCAGCTCTCCCGCCTCATGGCCCGCCTCAGGGCCAGCTTCGACGACTGCCGGGTCCCCGCGGCCCGGCCTCCCGCACTGTCCGGGGACGAACAGTCCACCCGTACACCCGCGATCACCATCAAGTAAAGGAAGTCCATGGCAACGACCACACCAGCCGGTGTGCGGGCTCATGCCAAGCACGGGGGAGGCTCCACCGGAGACGCTCCGATGACGCACCGGCAGATCATGGAAGCGCTGTCCGGGCTGCTGCTCGGCATGTTCTGCGCCATCCTGTCCTCCACCATCGTCACCAACGCGCTCCCCGAGATCATCGGAGACCTCGGCGGCGGTCAGAGCGCCTACACCTGGGTCGTCACCGCCTCGCTGCTGACGATGACCGCCTCCACCCCCCTGTGGGGCAAGCTCGCCGACCAGATCAGCAAGAAGGCCCTGGTCCAGACGGCCCTCGTCGTCTTCGTCATAGGCTCCGTCATAGCCGGCCTGGCGCAGAACCCGGCGATGCTGATCACCGCCCGCGCCATCCAGGGCCTCGGCGGCGGCGGTCTCTCCGCCCTGGCACAGATCATCATGGCCGCGATGATCGCCCCGCGTGAGCGCGGGCGCTACTCCGGCTACCTCGGCGCCACCTTCGCCGTCGCCACCGTCGGCGGCCCGCTGCTCGGCGGCGTCATCACCGACACCAGCTGGCTCGGCTGGCGCTGGTGCCTCTACGTCGGCGTGCCCTTCGCGATCATCGCGCTGGTCGTGCTGCAGAAGACGCTGCACCTGCCGGTGAACAAGCGGAAGGTCAAGGTCGACTGGACCGGCGCCTTCTTCATCACCGCGGCCGTCTGCCTGCTGCTCGTCTGGGTCACCTTCGCCGACGACAAGTACTCCTGGATGTCCTGGCAGACGGGCGCCATGGTCGGCGGCTCGATCCTGCTGACGCTGCTCTTCCTCTTCGTCGAGTCGAAGGCCAGCGAGCCGATCATCCCGCTGCGCCTGTTCAAGAACCGCACCATCACCCTGGCCTCGCTGGCCTCGCTGTTCGTCGGTATCGCGATGTTCGCGGGCACCGTCTACTTCAGCCAGTACTTCCAGCTGGCCCGGGACAAGTCCCCGACGATGTCGGGACTCATGACGATCCCGATGATCGGCGGCCTGTTCATATCCTCCACGGCCTCCGGCATCATCATCACCAAGACCGGCAAGTGGAAGCGCTGGCTGCTGGCCGGCGGCGTGCTGCTGACGGCGGGCCTGGGCCTGCTGAGCACCATGCGCTACGACACCCCGTACTGGCACATCGCGATCTTCATGGCGCTGATGGGTCTCGGTGTCGGCATGATGATGCAGAACCTGGTGCTCTGCACGCAGAACCAGGTGGCCCCGGGCGACCTGGGCGCCGCGTCCTCCGTGGTCACCTTCTTCCGGTCCCTCGGCGGTGCGGTCGGCGTCTCCGTCCTCGGCTCCGTCATGTCGACCCGGATCAGCCACTACGCCGCGGACACCATCGGGCAGCTCAGCCCGCAGGAGCAGGCGGCGGCCGCCAAGACCACCGGTGGCGGCGGCATCCCCGACATGGACCTGCTGCCCCCGGGCATCCGCGAGTGGCTGGAGAGCGCCTACGGGCACGGCATCGCCGACATCTTCCTCTACGTCGCGCCGGTCGCCCTGCTCGGCTTCCTGGTGACCCTGTTCATCAAGGAGGTCCCGCTGCGCACCACGGGCGCCCTCGCCCAGGCCGCCGCCGAGGCCTCGGCCGAGTCCGGCCCGCCCGTCGCGGGGACCCCGGCGGAGGCCTTCCGGCCCGCCGACGAGCCGGTTCCGGCCGCGGCGATAGCCGCCGCCCCGGCGCCCTCGGGCACGTCGGCCGTCTCCGAGGCCCCGGCGGCCGAACCCGCCGCCACGCAGCGGCTCGCCGCCGTCGCCACGGCGACCGGCTCCGGTGAGCCGCAGGCCCCCGTGTCCGGCGGCATCGCGGTCCGCGGCTTCGTCCGCGGCGCCGAGTCCGCCCCGGTCCCGCAGGCCGCCGTCACGCTGATCTCGCTGGCGGGCCGGCAGCTGGGCCGCTCGGTCGCCCAGGCCGACGGCTCCTACACGCTGGACGCGCCGAGCGCGGGCTCGTACGTCCTGATCGCCTCGGCCGACGGCTTCCAGCCGCAGGCCTCGACGATCGTCGTGAACGACGAGCCGCTCGCCTACGACATCCTGCTCAGCGGCACCAGCGGGCTCACCGGCCTGGTCCGGGCCCTGGAGAGCGGGCTGCCGGTCAAGGACGCCATGGTGATCGTGACCGATGTGCGCGGTGACCTGCTGGCCACCGCCGTCACCGGCGAGCAGGGCGAGTTCTCCTTCGCCGAGCTGGTGCCCGGCACGGTGACCGTCGCGGTCAACGCCGTCGGCCACCGGCCGCGCGCCCTGCCCGTGGAGGTCGGCGGCGCCGGCGTCACCCGGGTCGAGGTCGACCTCCAGTCCGGGGCCCAGGTCCAGGGCGTCGTGCGGGCACCGCACGGTCCGCTGGCCGACGCCCGCGTCACCCTGGTCGACGCGGCCGGCAACGTGGTCGGCACGGCCACCACCGGCACGGACGGCGCGTACGCCTTCACCGACCTGGACACCGGTGAGTACACCGTCATCGCGACCGGCTACCCGCCGGTGGCGACGTCCCTGACGGTCGCCGGCCCCGGTGCCGACGGCCACGACATCCAGCTCGCCCACCCCGGCGAGTAGCACCGCCCCGGCCCGTGGTGGCGTGCGCGCTCTGAGCGGAGGTGCGCCCGCCCACCACGGGCCGGTCTCTTTACGGCCACTATCTGATCATTTATCGATCGTTCGCGTCGTTCGCAATGGTTCGCATCGTTCGCCGACGACGCTTCGTATCGATCGTTTGCAGGGAGAAGACGGGATGGGACTGACCGCGAGGATTCGAACGCGGGACGGATGGGCCGTGTCGCACGCGGTCGTCACGGTGACCGACATGACCGGCGCGCAGGTGCTGCGCGTCGAGGCGGACACCGAGGGCGCCGTGCGGGACACCACCGCGCTGGCGCCGGGGGCGTACACCGTGATCGTCACCGCGGTGGGCTACGCGCCGGCCGCGTCCAGCGCGATCGTCACCGCGAGCGGCCGGGCCGAGGTCGGCACCGTGACCCTGGCCCGCCAGGGCGGCACCGAACTGCCGCCGCCGGGTCCGTGGACCGTCGACCCGGCCCACTCCAGCGTGGCCGCCGCCGCGCAGCACCTGGGCATCTCCAGCGTGCGCGGCCGCTTCACCGACTTCGCCGCCACGGTCGAGATCGCGCCGGACGACGTCACCAAGTCCCGCGTGGAGGCGGTGATCCGGGCGGCCTCCATCGACACCGGCAACGGCATGCGCGACACCCACCTGCGCTCGCCGGACTTCCTGGACGTCGAGCGCTACCCGGAGATCACCTACCGGTCCACCGGCGTCTCGGAGGCGGGCCCGGACCGGTGGACCGTCCGGGGCGAGCTGGGTCTGCACGGCGTCGTCCGCCCGGTCGACCTCGACCTGGCCTACCTCGGCACCGGCGCCGACCCCTGGGGCGGCACCCGGGCGGCCTTCCGGGCCACGGCGGAGCTGCACCGCGAGGACTTCGCCATGAACTACAACCAGGTCGTCCAGGCCGGCATCGCCGCCATCGGTACGACGCTCAGGGTCGAGCTGGACATCCAGGCGGTCCAGGGGGAGTCACTGCCGGCCGCCTGAGGCACCGCCGGACGCCCGGGCCACCAACTCCCCGCACAGGTCCCGGAGCTTGACGTTCCGGTCCTGCGAGGCCCGGCGCAGCCGTTCCAGGGCCCGGTGGGCGTCGATCCGCTCCCGGGCCATGAGCATGCCGACCGCCTGGTCGATGACGCTGCGGGAGAGCAGGGCGGTGCGCACGTCGGCCGCCGACGCCTGCTGCCGCTCCAGGCGCAGGGCCTCGTTCACCGCGTGCGCGGCGCCCTCCGCGAAGGCGGTGGCCGCCTCGATCCCCCCGGCCAGCGCGTCCGGTTCCGTGGCGTAGAGGTTGAGGGCGGCGCCCGTCTCGCCCTCGACGGCCAGCGGCAGTGCCAGCACGCAGCGCACGCCGGTGGCGAGCGCGTACCGGGTGTACGCGGGCCAGCGGGTCTCGGTGGCCAGGTCGGCGGAGTACTGGGCGCTGCCCGTCTCCGCGGCGTCCACGCAGGGGCCCGAGCCGTTCTCGTACTGGCGCAGGTCCAGGCCGCCGGGCAGGCCCGTGCTGCCCGCCAGGGTCATCAGCCGGTCCGCCCGGCGCACCGTCACCGAACAGGCGACGGCGCCGGGCACCTGTCCGACCGCCCGGTCGGTGAGGTCCCGCAGCAGGGTGTCGAGGCCCTGGCTGCGCGCTATGGCACGGTCGAGCGTGTCAGGGGTCTGCGAGGTCATGACCGTACGGATATCCCGTCACCGCTCGCCCACGCCTCGGTTGCCCTTACCCGTGTTCGCGTCGACGATGCGGCGGGCGAGGTCGCGGAGTTTCACGTTCTCCCGCTGGGACGCCCTGACCAGGGAGTCGAAGGCGCCGGCCGCGTCGATGTCCAGCCGCTCCATCAGGATGCCGGTGGCCTGGCCGATCAGGTCACGGGTGCGCATGGCCTCCGTGAGCTGCTCGCGCACCGTGGCCGACTCCAGGGCGAGGGAGACGTGCGCGGTGAAGAGCCGGCCGATGCGGGTGGCGTCCTCGTCGAAGGCCTGGGGCTTGCGGGCGTAGGCGGTCAGCACGGTCAGCCGGCGCCGGTCGGCGCGCAGCCGCAGGGAGAGCGCCGAGCGCAGGCCGAGGCCGGACAGCACGTTGTCGCCGCCGTCGGCCTCGCTGTCGGCCGTCCGCACCACGGGCGTGGTCCACAGCTGCTCCCAGTCCGGGTGCGGGGTGTGGCCGCCCTGCCGGGGTTCGGCGGCGAAGCGCACGGTCTCGTCGGTCCAGGAGAGGGTGCGCAGCCGGCCGCCGCGCTGGACCTCCGCGATGCCCGCGTACTCGGCGTCGGGGAGCAGGCGCACCGCCAGTTCCACGGCGGTGTTCATGGTCTCGTCGGGAGTGCCGGTCCCGTGGAGGTCGCGAGCCGCCGCCGTCAGGGCTTCGGCCAGCTCGAAACCCACCGGAAAACGCGGCAAATCAGTAAATTCGGACGCAGCCACCACGAACCTCTTCGGCATGCGCGGCCTCACGGCCGTGCGCAGGAGAGCTCCGCAGCACATTCCCGACTGCGAGCACAGGACGAACAGCACTTTAGCTGCTTGGTTGCGTGCCGGTGACGCCCGGCCGACGGACCGGGCGAGCGCCTTCCGTACCTCCGCGCCGCGTGGTGGAATGGGTACGGGTCAGGAAGCGGCCCGGCCGGTGCCCGGCGTCTGTCAGGTGAGTGCTGTGACCCTCCCCATCCAGCCCTGTGAACCGCGCGAGCCGTGTGAGCCACCCGGCTGCGCGGTGCTCGCGATGCCCAGTGAGATCGACTTCTGCAACGCCTCGGGGCTGCTGCCCCTGGTCATGGCCGCCGTTCAACAGCGTTCCGACGGACTGCGCCTGCTCGTCCTGGACCTGGGCCCGACCCGTTTCATGGACTCCCAGGGCGTCCGTCTCCTCGACGCCGTACGCCGCCGCCTGCCCGCCCGCGTCCGGCTGCACGTGGTGGCCGCCCCGAAGGGCGTGGCGAGCCGCGTCCTGGAACTCTCCGGCCTGCGCCGCGACGTGCCGGTGTACGACAACCTGACGGAGGCCCTGCGGGCGGGGACGGAGACCGCGGCCTGAGTGCGTGCCGGTGGGGCCGGCCCCCCTAGGCTGGCGGCATGGCACCGAACATCGCGACGAACACCCGTGTCTCCCTGGACGAGCTGCTGGACTTCGTGCGGCCCCGGCACCGGGCGATCCTGCTGACCCGGCGGGCCGACGGCAGCCCGCAGGGGTCGCCGCTGACCTGCGGGGTCGACGACGCGGGGCGCATCGTCGTCTCCACGTACCCCGAACGGGCCAAGACCCGCAACGCGCGCCGCGACCCGCGGGTCAGCCTGATCGTGCTCAGCGACGAGTGGAACGGGCCCTGGGTCCAGATCGACGGCGACGCGGAGGTCCTCGACGCGCCCGACTCCGTGGAGCCGCTCGTGGAGTACTTCCGCAACATCTCCGGCGAGCACCCCGACTGGGACGAGTACCGGCAGGCCATGGTCAAGCAGGGCAAGTCCATCGTCCGGGTGACGCCCCGGAAGTGGGGGCCGGTCGCGACGGGCGGCTTCCCGGCACGGCTGACGACGGACGACTGACGCCCGGGCGGGCGAGGGAGCGAGGGGGCGAGGAGAACTGCCGGGCCCGGGGGCGTCGGGTCAGCCGCGGGCGACCATCGCCTCGATGCCCGCGACCAGCACGTCGAGGGCGAACTCGAAGTCCCGGTCCAGCATCTCCGCGACGGTGTCGCCACCGCGGGCCGCCATGATCTCCTGCGCGTCCTCGATGACGCCCGCGGTGTCCGGCAAGCCGGTCGCCGCGTTCATCGAGTCCTGGAAGTACTCGTCGGCGCTCAGCCCGGTGTCCGCCACCCGTGCGAGGAAGCGGCCCTCGATCGTGCCGTAGCCGTTGACGAACTGGAAGACGGCGGCGATGGCGCCGGTCACGCGGTGCGCGGGCAGTCCGCTGCGGCCCACGACGGCCTGCACCGACCGGGAGAAGGCCAGCGAGTGGGGCCCGATGTTGAGGTACGTGCCCAGCAGCCGGGCCAGCCAGGGGTGGCGCACCAGCAGCGCGCGGTTCTCCCGGGCCAGCGTGCGCAACTGCTCGCGCCAGTCCTCGCCGGAGTCCGGGCCGTGGTCCGGACGGCGCAGCTCGCCGAAGACGGTGTCCAGGGCGAGTTCGAGCAGCTCGTCCTTGGTGTCGACGTACCAGTACACGGACATCGCGGTGACGTTCAGCTCGGCGGCCAGGCGGCGCATGGAGAACCCGGTCAGGCCCTCGGCGTCCAGCAGCCGGACGGTGGCCTCGGTGATCCGGTCCCGGTCGAGCCCGGACGGCTGCCCCCCGCGGCGCCCGCTCCGCCGGCCTTCCCCGGTCAGCCACACACTGGTCCGGGGCCCCTGGCGCCCTGCCTTCGCCATGCGTACTACCTCGCTCTCGCCGTCACCGGTCATGCTAGGCCGCTGACGGAGGGCCGGGGCGAGCGCCGGGGCGAGGGCCGGGCGGGCTCAGCGGCGCGGGCACGACCGGCCGCAACGGGCCGGCGGTCGCGGGCCGCCCCGCGCTTCGAGCGTCAGGCACCCTCCCGTCGCGCCCTGCGCAGCAGCGCCGCCGCCGCCACCCCGCCCAGCAGTACGGCCACCGCCCCCACCAGCTGGCTGCTCTCCACTCCGGAGGCGAACGCGTCGAGCACCCGTCCCCGCTCGCTCTCGTCCCGCGCCGAGGCGAGCGCGGCGGGCAACGACGTCGCCGTGGCCGGCACCAGCGCCGCGAACCGGGAGTTCAGCACCGCCCCCAGCACGGCCACGCCCAGCCCGTTGCCGAACTCCGCCAGCGTGCCGTTGACCCCGGCGCCGACCCCGGCCCTGGCCGGTGGGATCGCGCTCATCAGCGCGTGCGCCATCGCCGGGTTGCCGAGCGCGCACCCCGTGCCGATCAGCAGCAGACCCAGCAGCGTCCCGGCGTAGCCCTGCCCGGTCAGCGTGGCGACGGCCACCAGGCCCGCCGACATCAGCGCCATGCTCAGCAGCACCGCCGCCGGGGTGCCGAGGCGGGCCAGCCACTTCGCCGCCACCCCGGAGAAGTTGAGCACCACCACCGTCAGGGCGAGCGGCGCGGTCCGCAGGCCGGCCTCCAGCGGGCCGTACCCGAGGACGAACTGGAGGTGCTGGGTGAGCAGGAACAGCGCGCCGCCCATGCCGAAGCTGATCAGCACCAGACCCGCGACCGCGCCGGTGAACCGCTGGTCGCGGAAGAAGCTGAGGTCGAGCATGGGGTGGGCGACCCTGCTCTCCCAGCGGGCGAAGAGCGCGAGGACCACCGCGGCGACGGCGGCCGTGGCCGACACCCGTCCCGACGTCCAGCCGTATCCGGGGCCGGAGATGATCGCGTAGACCAGCGCGGCCATGCCGATCGTGGAGAGGACGGCGCCGAGCAGGTCGGGGCGGTCGCCCCGCCGATCCTTCGACTCGGGGACCAGGGCGACGACCGCGACCAGGCCGAGGGCCACGACCGGCAGGTTGATCAGGAAGATCGCGCCCCACCGGAAGTGGTCGAGGACGAAGCCGCCGAGCAGCGGCCCGCCGGCGAACCCGAGCGCGCTGACCGCGCTCCAGATGCCGATCGCCTTCGCGTGCTCGTCGGGCGCGAAGATCTGCATCACCACGGCCAGCGTGGTGGTCAGCAGCAGGGCGCCGCCGATGCCCATACCGGCCCGGGCCGCGATCAACTGACCGGTCGTGGAGGCGAGTCCGGCACTCAGCGAGCCGAGCCCGAACAGGGCGAGACCGGCGGCCAGCATCTTCTTGCGGCCGTACCGGTCGGCCGCGCTGCCCGCGGTGAGCAGCAGGCCGGACTGGACGAGCGAGTAGGCGTTGATCATCCACTGGATGTCCGACGTGGAGGCGCCGAGTTCGTGGGTGAGCGAGGGGACGGCCACGTTCAGCACGGTGTTGTCCAGGACCACCGTCAGCTGGGCGAGGCTGATGACACCGAGGATCAGCCAGCGCCGCGGGTGGCCCCGGGCAACCGGGGACGCGGTCTTCCGCTCCTTGGCGGGATCCCGGGGGTCCTGCGAGGATGTCGTCACGCTGTACAGCGTATAGCTGACTTATACACTGTACAACGGCTTCGGCTGCCGCGTCTCGTACGGCCGGGTCGAGCGGTCAGGAGGGCTGCACCTCGTCGAAGACGGCGAGGGCCGCGGCGGGGTCGGGGCTCACGAGGCGTTCCAGACCGGCGGCCGTGATCCCGGCCCACCGGGCGGCCCGGGCCCACATCCGCTCCTCGAAGGCGCGGACGGTGTCGTCCGGTTCCCCGGAGCCGGTGGCGAGGGCCTCGGCCAGCTCGGCGCCCTCCAGCATCGCGAGGTTCGCGCCCGCCCCCAGCGGCGGCATCAGATGGGCGGCGTCGCCCAGGAGCGTCACCCCGCGGACGTGGGTCCAGGTGTGGCCGACGGGCAGGACGTACAGGGGGCGGCGGACGAAGACGGCGCCGCGGCGGAGGAGTTCGAGGACGGGCACGGCCCAGCCGTCGAACATCGACAGCAGGGCCGTCCGTACGGTGTCGATGTCCGGGCCGACGTCTGTGCCGGTGTCCGTCGGGAACGGGTCGGGGTCCGGCTCCGGGTGCCGGTCCAGCGGTGCGCGGAACTGGGCGTACACCTTGACGTGGCCGCCGCTGCCGCGCTGGGCGACGATCGCCCGGTTCACGCCGTACACGGCCACGGAGCCGTCGCCCACCAGCCGGGCGAGGTCGGGGTGGCGGGTGTCGACGTCGTCCAGTGAGGTCTCGACCAGGGTCACGCCGGTGTAGCGCGGCGTCACCGGCGAGAGTGCCGGGCGGGTCCGGGACCAGGCGCCGTCCGCGCCGACCACGAGGTCGTACGTCTCCTGCCGCCCGTCCGCGAAGTGGACCCGCACGCCGTCCCCGGCCCCCGGCTCCACCCGCGTCACGTGCCGTGCCCACCGGACGTCGAGCGGGCCGAGCAGCAGGTCGCGGAGTTGCCCGCGGTCGATCTCGGGGTTGGCCCGCTCGTCCGGGCCGGGCCGCCAGTCGCGCAGGACGGTGCCGTCGACGTCCAGGATGCGCATGGCCTGCCCCTCGGGACGGGCCAGCGCCCGGAACCGGTCCAGCAGCCCCGCCTTGTCCAGGGCGAGTTGGCCCAGCCCCTCGTGCAGGTCCAGCGTGCCGCCCGGAGGGCGGGCGTCGGGGGCGGGGTCGCGTTCGAGGACGGTGACGGGGTGGCCGTGGCGGTGCAGGACCCGGGCGAAGGTGAGACCGGCGGGGCCGCTCCCGACCACGGCGATGCGGGGTCTCGTGAGAACACTCATGCGGACGGACTGTATGAGCGCGGGACACCGCATCGCCGGTCGTTCGCTACCGGCGATGGCCGGCCGGTCAGTCCGTCGGCTGCGTGAGGTCGTAGAAGGTGGCCGAACCGGCCGTGACCTCCTTGAAGTGGGCCTCGACCCACGAGGTGATCTGCGACGCGGTGCCGGAGTCGTCACCGCCCATGCCGCCGCCCGTACCGCCGCCGATGAAGTAGTGGATCTCGCCCTCCGCCACGTACTCCTTGAACTGCGCCAGGGTCGGTGACGGGTCGGTGCCGTTGAAGCCGCCGATCGCCATCACCGGGTCGCCGGTGCTGAGCTGGTAGCTCGCGGCGTTCTGCGAACCGATCGCGGCGGCCGCCCAGGTGTAGGAACCGGCGTCGGTCTCCAGCAGCTTCTTCGCCTCGGAGCCGACCTCGGCGCCGTTGAGCAGACCGCCCATGCCGCCGCCCCCGCCCATGCCGCCGGCCATGCCCCCGCCTTCGCCTGCCGCGCCGTTCTGGTTGCTCCGGCCGTTGGGGGCCTGGCTGTTGGGGGCCTGGCTGTTGGGGGCCTGGCCGTTCTGGCCGTTCTGGCCCGGGGCGGTGCCGCCGCCGGGGAAGCCCCCGCCACCGCCGCCGCCCGGACCGCTCTGGCCCTGGCCCTGCGTCTGTCCCTGCCCTTGGCCCTGCCCGGGTGCCGCGTTCCCGCCGCCGGGGAAGCCGCCGCCCGGGAAGCCGCCCCGGCCTCCGCCACCGCCCGGACCGCCCATCATGCTCGCGCCGGACGGACCTGCCGTGACGATGGAGCCGCTGTGCCCCTCGGAGACCGTGCTCAGCGTGTACGCCGTCGGCGCGGCCAGCGACGCCACGAGGCCGAGGCCCGCCGCCGCGAGGAGGGCCCGCCGGTCCAGCCGTCCGGCGAAGACCAGGCCCAGCGCGGCGGCCAGGCCGCCGACCAGCACCAGCCACTTCAGCCAGGGCAGGTACGCGGGCGTGCGGTTCAGCAGGACGTACCCCCAGGCCGCGGTCGCCGTCACGGCGGCGGCCAGGGCGAGGGACGCCCAGAGCCGCTCGCGCCGTTCCCACAGGGCCGCGGCGCCCATGCCGACGACAGCCGCCAGGTAGGGGGCGAGGGCCACCGTGTAGTACTGGTGGAAGATGCCCGCCATGTAGCTGAAGACGGCCGCGGTCGTCACCAGCGAGCCGCCCCAGACCAGGAAGGACGCGCGCGCGGCGTCCGTACGTCCGGCCCGGCGCGTGGCGACCAGGCCCGCGACGAGCAGGATCAGGGCGGCCGGGAGCAGCCAGGAGATCTGGCCGCCGATCTCGGAGTTGAACATCCGGTCCCAGCCGGTCTCGCCCCACTGGCTGCCCCCGCCCATGCCGCCACCGCCACCGCCACCGACGCTGCCGGTCTCCTCGCCGTTGAGCCGGCCGAGACCGTTGTAGCCGAAGGTCAGTTCCAGGAAGCTGTTGTTCTGCGAGCCGCCGATGTACGGGCGGGACGACGCGGGCCACAGCTCCACGACCGCGACCCACCAGCCGCCGGAGACGACGATCGCGAGGGTGGCGAGCGCGAGTTGGCCGAGGCGCCTGCGCAGCCGCACCGGTGCGCAGACGCCGTACACGAGGGCGAGCGGGGGCAGGATCAGGAAGGCCTGGAGGGTCTTGGCCAGGAAGGCGAAGCCGACCGCGACGCCGGCCCACACCAGCCACTTGGTCCGGCCGTCCTCCAGCGCCCGTACGACGAAGTAGCAGGTGACGGACATCAGCAGCGCGAGCAGCGCGTCCGGGTTGTTGAACCGGAACATCAGCGCGGCCACGGGCGTCAGCGCCAGCACGGCACCCGCGATCAGTCCGGCCGCGGGGCTGAACCGGCGGCGCACCGCCGCGTACACGACGGCGACCGTGCCCACCCCCATCAGCACCTCGGGGACGAGGACCGACCAGGACGAGAGCCCGAAGATCCGCACCGCCAGGGCCATCGGCCACAGGGCGGCCGGGGGCTTGTCCACGGTGATCGCGTTGCCGGCGTCGAGGGAGCCGAAGAACAGGGCCTTCCAGGACTGGCTGCCCGCCTGTACGGCCGCGGAGTAGAAGGAGTTGGCGTAGCCGGAGGCGCTCAGGTTGTAGAGGTAGAGGACGGCGGTGGCCAGCAGGAGGCCGAGGAAGGCGGGGCGTACCCAGCCCGGGTCCTCGGGACGGCCGCGCCACAGCCGGCCGAGCCGCGATCCGCCGGACTGCCCGTGCTGCCCGTGGTGGTGATGGTGGTGGTGGTCGGCGGGCGGTGCCGCCGGGGGCGGTCCCCCGTTCCCGCCGCCGGGTGCGCGTGTCTCCTCGGCGGGCGCGGCCGGGTCGTAGTGCGTCGTCATCGGGCGCTCCTCGGGTCGGTCGCGGGCTCGGTCGCCGGGCCGGTCGCGTCGGGGCCGGCGGAGCGCACCGGCTGGAGCCGCACGGTGGCGTCGCTCCAGGCGCGGTACGGGTCCGGGAACCCGGCGCCCGCCGAACCGGCACCGGTGGGCCCGGGGCCCGGCGCGGGGGCCGCGGGCGGCGCGTCCGGGAAGACCCAGGCGCGGAAGAGCAGGAAGCGCAGCACCGTCGCCGCGAGGTTGGCGGCGATCAGCACGGCCAGCTCGGTGGAGTGGTCCGGGTCGGCGCTCGCCGCGTTCAGGGCGGCGAGCGAACCGCTGGTCAGCGCGAGGCCGATACCGAAGACGACCAGCCCCTGCGCCTGGTGCCGCACGGCACCGCCCCGGCCGCGCACCCCGAAGGTCAGCCGCCGGTTGGCGGCGGTGTTGGCGACGGCGGAGACCAGCAGGGCGAGCGCGTTGGCGACCTGGGAGCCGGTGAAGAGGCGGAAGCCGCTGTAGAGGAGGAGGTAGAAGAGCGTGGAGAGGGCGCCCACGACGCAGAAGCCGACGAGCTGCCGGGCCAGCCCCTGCGGCACGTCCGTCAGGTCGCGGTCGCGGGGGTCGTCGCCGAAGGGGCGGGCCAGCCGGTCCAGCGGCAGCGAGCCGGTGGCCAGGGCCTTGCCGACCCGCCACACGCCCTTGAGGTCCTCGGTCGCCGTCTTCACGATGTGCACGGTCGAGTCGGGGTCGTCGACCCAGTCGACCGGCACCTCGTGGATGCGGCAGCCGGCCCGCTCGGCGAGCACCAGCATCTCGGTGTCGAAGAACCAGCCGGTGTCCTCCACCAGCGGCAGCAGCACCTGGGCCACGTCCCGGCGGATCGCCTTGAAGCCGCACTGGGCGTCGGAGAAGCGGGCCTGGAGGGAGCCGCGCAGGATGAGGTTGTAGGTGCGGGAGATGAACTCCCGCTTGGCGCCGCGCACCACCCGCGAGCTGCGGGCGAGCCGGGAGCCGATCGCGAGGTCCGAGTGGCCGGAGATGAGCGGCGCCACCAGCGGGAGCAGCGCGTTCAGGTCGGTGGACAGGTCCACGTCCATGTAGGCGAGGACCGGGGCGTCGGAGGCGGACCAGACGGTCCTGAGGGCCCTGCCGCGGCCCTTCTGCTCCAGGCGGACGGACCTGACCTCGGGGAGTTCCGCCGCCAGCCGGGCCGCGACGTGGGGGGTGGCGTCGGCGGAGGCGTTGTCGGCGACGGTGACGCGGAAGGCGTAGGGGAACGTCCGGGTGAGGTGCTCGTGCAGCCTCAGGACGCACCGCCTCAGGTCCTTCTCCTCGTTGTAGACGGGGATCACCACGTCGAGGACGGGCGGGCCGGCTGCCGCGGCCGGGAGGTGCTCCCGCGCCGGCAGGGAGCCGGGAGAAGAGTCGGTTCGCATGGGACCGACTCTTCTCAAGTCCCCTGTCGCACCCGTGTGGTGAGGCTGTGCTGTGCCTGTGAGTGCGCCCACGCGTCCCGTCGTTCCTGAACTGCGGGCAGATGCACGGTGAAGACCGTCCGCCCGGGCACGCTGGCGACCGTCACGCCGCCGCCGTGCGCGGTCGTCACGGCCTGCACGATGGCGAGCCCGAGCCCCGTCGAACCGGTCGCCCGGGACCGCGCGGAGTCGCCGCGCGCGAACCGCTCGAAGACGTGCGGCAGCAACTCCGCCGGCACGCCCGGGCCGTTGTCCTCGACGTCCACGCACAGCCACGCGCCGCTCGTGCGCACGCGCGCGGTGACGGTCGTGCCCGGCGGCGTGTGGTTGCGGGCGTTGCCGAGGAGGTTGACCAGCACCTGCTGGAGGCGGGCGGCGTCCGCCGACACCGGCGCCGGTGCGTCGGGCAGGTCGAGCCGCCAGTTGTGGTCGAGCCCGGCCGCGCGGGCGTCGCTGACGGTGTCCACGACCAGCGGTACGAGGTCGGTCCGCTCGAACTCCAGCGGCCGCCCGGCGTCCAGGCGCGCGAGCAGCAGCAGGTCCTCGACCAGCAGCGTCATGCGGCCCGCCTCGGACTCGATGCGGCCCAGCGCGTGCCGGGTGTCGGGGCCGACCTCCTCGCGCCCCCGGCGGGTGAGTTCGGCGTACCCGCGGATGGAGGAGAGGGGGGTGCGCAGTTCGTGGCTGGCGTCGGCGACGAACTGCCGTACCCGCGTCTCGCTCTCCTGGCGGGCGTGCAGGGCGCCGTGCACGTGGTCCAGCATCCGGTTGAGCGCGGAGCCGACCCGGCCGACCTCGGTGTGCGGGTCGCACTCGGAGTCGGGGACGCGCTCGTCGAGGTTGACCTCGCCCGCGTGCAGAGGGAGTTCGGAGACGCGGCCGGCGGTGGCGGCGACCTTGCGCAGGGGGCGGGTGGCGACGCCGACGATGACGGTCCCGGCGAGGGAGGCGGCGATGAGTCCTGCGGCGGTGACGCTGGCCTCGACGATGATCAGCGTGTTGACGGTGCTGTCGACGCCGGTGGTGGGGAGGGCGGCGTAGTAGCCGTTGTGGTACTCGACGCGGTAGTCGCCGAGGCCGGGGACCTCTACGGTGTGCGCGTTGCCGTCCTGGGGGACGGTGGCCAGCGCGGCACGCTGGGTCTCGTCGAGGGAGACCGGCGTCGTCCTGCTGACGTCCGTGCTCGCCTCGTCCTTCTGGCCGTACTTGGCATCCACGACGACCCCGTCGTCGATCTCCGCGACGATGGTGTCGCGCGGCTGCGGGCCCCCGTGCGTGACGAACTCGTCGAGGTCCATCCGCTGCGGGCCGCCGCCACCGCCGCCGGCCTTGGGGTCGCCGGGCGGTCCGAAGCCGGACACCCGCGCCGCGACCTCCTGCACCTGCCCGTCCAGCTGGTCGTACAGGTGCGAGCGCAGGGCGAGGGTCGTCACCGTCCCGATCACCGCGCACACCACCGCGATCAGTGCCACGGACGCGACGACGAGGCGCGTCCGCAGGGTCCGCGGCCGCGGTCGTCGCCGCCTGCTCACGAGACCGCGGGCTTGATCAGGTAACCGGCGCCGCGCCGGGTGTGGATCATCGGCTCGCGCCCGGCGTCGATCTTCCGCCGCAGGTAGGAGATGTACAGCTCGACGACGTTGGCCTGCCCGCCGAAGTCGTAGGACCACACCCGGTCCAGGATCTGCGCCTTGCTCAGCACCCGGCGCGGGTTGCGCATCAGGAAGCGCAGCAGCTCGAACTCGGTGGCGGTGAGGTGGATGCCGTCACCGCCGCGGGTGACCTCGTGGCTGTCCTCGTCGAGGGTGAGGTCGCCGACGACCAGGACGGAGTCGGAGCGCCGGTCGGCGGCGCCGGAGCGCCGGATCAGTCCGCGCAGCCGGGCGACGACCTCCTCCAGGCTGAACGGCTTGGTGACGTAGTCGTCCCCGCCCGCGGTCAGCCCGGCGATACGGTCCTCCACGGCGTCCTTCGCGGTGAGGAACAGCACCGGCACGTCCGGCAGGTCCCGGCGCAGCCGCCCCAGGACGCTCAGGCCGTCCATGTCGGGCAGCATCATGTCCAGCACGACGGCGTCCGGCCGGAACTCGCGGGCCGCCTGCACCGCCCCGTGGCCGTCGCCCGCGCTGCGGATCTGCCAGCCCTCGTAGCGCAGGGCCATGGAGAGCAGTTCGGTGATGGACAACTCGTCGTCCACTACAAGCACCCGGACGGGGCTCCCGTCCGGCCTCAGCAGTTCGGTGCGCCCCTGGGGCGAGGTCGTGGTCATGCCGGACACGATGTCGGAGCGCTCTGAGAGGGCCCTTTCCCCAAGCTGTGATTTCCCTGAGAAACCCACAGGGAGTTCTCAGGGAGGAACCCGCAGGGAGTTCTCAGCCACCGTCCGGCGTGTCGTCCGCCACGCCGCCCGGCGTGCCGTCCGCCCCGGCGTCCGTCAGCGCCGCCGCCGTCAGGGTGAGGTGCCGGGTGAGGATCGCTGCCGCGGTGTCGCCGTCGCGGGCCAGCACGGCCGCCTCCAGGCTGCGGTGCTCCTCGGCGCCGTCGCGGTCGGGGGAGCGGTGCGCGGACCAGCGGCGGGCGAGTTCACCGGCCGTCCACAGCCGGTCGAAGGTCTCCAGCAGCACGGGGTTGCCGCAGCCCTCCATCAGGGTGCGGTGGAAGACCCGGTGCGCCTCGGACCACTCGCCGCTGTAGTACGCGCCCTCCCCCGGCGCGTACGCGGGCGTGCGGGCCAGGCGGTGGTGGGCCGCCCGCACCCGGGCCTCCCAGTCGACGTCGCCGCGCTCGACGGACATCCGCAGCATGACCGGCTCGACGGTCCGGCGGGCCTCGGCGATCTCCTGCCAGCGGCGGTCGGAGAAGGCCGGTACGGCGAAGCCGCGGTTGGGCAGCCGGTCGGCGAGACCGTCTCCGACCACCCGCACGAGGGCCTCGCGCACCACGGCCAGGCTCACGCCCTGCTCCTTGGCGAGGTCCTGCGGCTTGAGGGGGGCACCGGGGGCATGGTCGCCGCGCAGGATCGCGTCCCGCAGATGTGCGTGGACCTGGTCGGAGAGCATCCGCTTCCCGGGCGGGGACGAGGGGGAGCCGGTCTCAGTCATGGCCTCAGCATAGCCCGGACGGATAGACGATCCCTTGAATAATCGATTATTGGTGTTATCGTCGATTACTAAGCGGCCCCGCAAGGGCTGCCGCCCCACCCGAAAGGAACAACGCGATGAGCGCCAACGACCCCTTCGCCCGCCTCCCGGAGGCGGCCTCCTTCACCGTCACCAGCACCTCCGTCCACGACGGCAGCCCCTGGTCGCCCGCCCAGTGGGCGTCCGGCGTCCCCGGCGGCGCGGACGTCTCCCCGCAGCTGGCGTGGAGCGGCGCACCGGAGGGCACCAGGAGCTACGCCGTCACCGTGTACGACCCCGACGCCCCCACCGGGTCCGGGTTCTGGCACTGGGCGGTCGCCGACATCCCCGCCGCCGTCACCGAACTCCCCGAGGGTGCGGGCGACGACACCGGCCCGGGCCTGCCCGAGGGCGCCTACCAGCTCCCCAACGACGCCCGCACCGCCCGCTACATCGGTGCCGCGCCGCCGGCCGGACACGGCCCGCACCGCTACTTCGTCGTGGTGCACGCCCTCGACGTCGAGTCCATCGGCGTCCCGGCCGACGCCACCCCGGCCGTGCTCGGCTTCACCATGGCCGGACACATCCTCGGCCGCGCGGTCCTGACGGCCACCGCCGAGACCCCCGCCTGACCGTCCCGTGGCGAGGCTCATCGACACGACGGAGATGTACCTCCGCACCGTCCTGGAGCTGGAGGAGGAGGGCGTGGTCCCGATGCGCGCCCGGATCGCCGAGAGCCTGGACCAGAGCGGTCCCACCGTCAGCCAGACCGTCGCCCGCATGGAACGCGACGGGCTGCTGCGGGTCGCCGCCGACCGGCGGCTGGAACTGACCGGCGGGGGCAGGCGGCTGGCGACGCGCGTGATGCGCAAGCACCGGCTCGCGGAGTGCCTGCTCGTGGATGTGATCGGCCTGGAGTGGGAACGGGTGCACGCCGAGGCGTGCCGCTGGGAGCACGTGATGAGCGAGGACGTCGAGCGCCGCCTCCTTGAGCTGCTGCGCCACCCGACCGAGTCGCCGTACGGGAACCCGATCCCGGGCCTGGAGGAACTGGGCGGAGCCGGTGACGCGGCCCCGCGCCCGTCCCCCGCCGGGACCACGGTCAGCCTCGGTGCCATGGTGCCCGGGCCGGCCGGCACGAGCGCCGTCCTGCGGCGCATCGGGGAGCCGGTGCAGAGCGATCACCGGCTGCTGTCCGCCCTGCGGCGGGTGGGAGTACGGCCCGGCGCGGTCGTGAGCGTCATGTCGTCGGCCGGTGGTGTGACGGTCGGCCGCGGCGGCCGCACCGCCGAACTGCCCACGCGCACCGCAGCGCACGTCTTCGTCGCGCCGCTCTGAACGGGGCCGTCGGCTGCCTGGCCGGTCCCCGGCGGGCCTCATGCCTCCTGCCCGACCGGCCCCGAGCACTCCGGGGTCCGGGCCGACCGGCGGCACTGTCCCACGGGACCTTCAGGCGCGGCCCGCCGCCAAGCCCTCTCGGGGCGAGCCCGGGAGGGGCAGGCCCGCGCGTCAGCGAACCGGCAGTCCGAACAGCCGGGCCGCGTTGTCGTGGCAGACCGCGCGCAGCCAGGCGTCGCCCAGCTCCAGCCGCTCCAGCGCGCGCAGCTGCTCCAGGTACGGGTAGGGGATGTTGGGGTAGTCGGAGCCGAGCAGGACGCGGTCGCCGAGATCCGCGAGGCGCGGCAGCGCCCGGCGCGGGAACGGCGCGAGCCGCTCACTGAAGTCGGTGAACGCCATCGTCGTATCCAGCCGCACCTCGTCGTACCGCTCGGCGAGGTCCAGGAAGTCCTCGTACTCGGGCATCCCGAGGTGGGCCACCACAAGGCGCAGCCGGGGATGCCTGGCCAGCACCCGGGCCACCGGCTCCGGCCCGGTGTGCTTGCCGGGCGCCGGGCCCGATCCGCAGTGGACGACGACCGGGACCCCCGCCTCGGCGAGCACGCCCCACGCCGGGTCGAGAAGTGGGTCGGCCGGGTCGTACGCCCCCACCTGTACGTGCGCCTTGAAGACCCGTGCCCCCGACTCGACGGCCCGGCGGACGTACGTCTCGACGCCCGGCTCCGGGAAGAGGGTGGAGGTGTGCAGGCAGTCGGGCGTCCGGCGGGCGAAGTCCACCGCCCAGTCGTTCAGCCACTCGGCCATACCGGCCTTGTGCGGGTACAGCATGGCCGTGAAGGCCCCCACCCCGAACTCCCGCAGCAGCGCCGCCCGCTCGTCCTCCTGCTGCCGGTAGGTGATCGGCCACTCGACCCCGCCGGTCAGCGGGCCCAGGGCGTCGAAGTAGGCCCACACCTTGCGCAGCACGCGCTCGGGCATGAAGTGCGTGTGCACGTCGACCAGCCCGGGCAGCCCGAGCTCCTGCCAGAACCGCCGGACCTGCCCGGCCTCGTCCTCGTGATCACTCATGGGGTCACGATCGCTCCCGCCCGCCGGACGGACAAGGGCAGGGGGACGAGAAGGAGAAGGACCGGGATGACTACGGGAAGGGCAGAGGCCGGGATGACGAGGGGCCCCGACCGGGTCAGAACAGCCCGTCCTGGACCCCCGCCACCCGCTTGAACTCCCGCACCGGAACGGCGCACGGCTCGCCCTCGGCGGACAGCAGCTCCCACCCCGTCATCAGCCGGGTGTCGAGCACCGCGACCCCGCGCTCCGTCGCCAGGTGCAGGTCCGGCCCGGCGGCCGCCACCAGCTCGCCCCCGATCGACCCGCCCGCCACCAGCTCGGCCACCTCCCCCACGGCGGCCGGCCCGCGCTCCGCCCCCTCGATACCGAAGACGGCCGCGTGGTCGACGCCCCGGAACGGCTCCGGCGTCAGCGACTCCGGCCAGCCGCCGAGCGCCACCGCCCGCGCGTGCAGCTCCGTGATCTCCGCCGCCCGCTCCCCGGGCGACCCCGGCAACCCGGCCCGCACCGCCCGCTTGTGGGCGTACGGGATCCGGTCCGGCACCCGCAGCGCGGCCCGCAGCAGCTCCTCGGTGCGCCGCGCGGCCATCAGGGGCCCGTGGCCCAGCCAGCTGAAGCAGACGGCGCCCTGTTCGAGGAGGCGGGCGGAGCCTCGCGCGTACGCCGTGATCCCGACCTTGACGAGACCTGGGCCGAACCACGCCAGGTACACCCGGTACGGCTGCGGGTCGTCGGCGATCGTGTCGGCGGCCACGGAGTGCGCCCGGTCCAGCCGCGCGCACTCCTCGCACCGCGCCCCCGTGCTCCGCCCCGACACCCCTGCCCGCACCGGACACGGGTGCCCCCGTGCTCCCACGCATGTCCGCACGCCCCCCTCCGCGACCCCGAAGGCCACCCGCTTCCCCCGGACCAGCGCACTGCGCCGTCCCCCGACCCACGTCAGCACGGGACCGTCCGCCGCCCACCGCAGCCCCGAGCACTTCCACGCCTGTCCCATCTCCGCCGAGCGTAGACGGCGCCACTGACATCGCCGCCGGGACAACGGCCGGGCGGGCACCGACGGATGGCCGGCGCCCGCCCGTGCGTACCGCAGGGAAGTACCGTGTGAACATGGCAGGAATAGACGCGATGTGCCCCGAGCGGCTGCTCATGGAGCACGTCACCAGCCGCTGGGGCACCCTGGTCCTGATCGCCTTGCTGGACCGCGCCCACCGCTTCAGCGAGCTGCGCCGGGAGATCGGCGTGGTCAGCGAGAAGATGCTCGCCCAGACCCTGCGGACCCTGGAGCGGGACGGGCTGGTGCACCGGGACGCCAAGCCCGTGATCCCGCCCCGCGTGGACTACTCCCTCACCGTCCTCGGCCACGAGGCCGCCGAACAGGTCCGGGGCCTCGCCCGCTGGACGGAGCGGCGGATGGCTGCCGTCGAGCGGGCCCGCGAGGCGTACGACGCGACGCGCCCCTGACTCGCGGCGGCCCGGTGCGCGGGCGGCGGCACCGGAGAAGCGGTGCCGCCGCCCGGGACCCGGTGCCGCCCGGGATCCGATACCGCCCGGGATGCGAAACCGCCCGCGGCCCGGCGCCCGCGGCCTGCCGCGTCACTGCTTCAGCACGGCCTCCATCACGCTCTTGGCGATGGGCGCGCCGAGTCCGCCACCGGAGATGTCCGAACGGGAGATGTCCATGTCGGTCGGGTCGATGAAGACGGCCACGGCGACGGATCCCCCGTCCTGCTTCTTGCCGTAGGAGACGAACCAGCCGTACGGCACCTCGTCGTTCACGTCGACGCCGCGCTGCGCGGTACCGGTCTTGCCGCCGACCGTGATGCCGTCGATCTGGGCCTTGCGGGCGCTGCCCTCCTTGGCGGTGAACTCCATCATCTCCTGGACCTTCTGCGCGGTCTCGGCGGAGACGGCCTCGCTCATCACCGCGGGCTCCGTCTTCTCCAGCGTGCCGAGGTCCGGTCCCTTGACCTCGTCGACGATGTACGGCTGCATCAGCTTGCCGTCGTTGGCCAGCGCGGCGGTGACCATGGCCATCTGCATCGGCGTACTGGTGAGGCTGCCCTGGCCCATGCCGGTGAGCGCGGTGCCCGGCTTGTCGAGGTCTTCGGGGTAGAGGCTCTTGCTGGCGAGCAGGTCGCCGAAGTCCTCGGAGTAGACGTCCTCGTTGAAGCCGAACTTCTCGGCCGTCTCGCGCATCTTGTCCTGGCCCAGCTTGGAGGCGGCGTCGAGGAAGACGTTGTTGCAGGAGTACTGCATGGCGGTCTTCATCGAGGCCTTGCTGCACACCCCGTCGCCCGCCTCACTGCCGATCTTGTTGGTGGACTGCGGCAGCGGATAGGGGGAGACGGCGTCCGTGCGGGCGTCGACGTCGGTGACGACCTCGTGCTCCAGGGCGGCGGCCGCGGTGAGGATCTTGAAGGTGGAGCCCGGCGGGTAGGTCTCGCGCAGCGCGCGGTTGGCCAGCGGCTTGCTCTTCTCCTTGCCCAGTGCGACGAAGCGGTCGGACTCCTTGAAGGTGCCGCCCGCGAACTGGGACGGATCGTAGGACGGCGCCGAGACCAGGGAGAGCACCTTGCCGGTGGCCGGGTCGAGCGCAACCACGGCTCCCCGGGCGCCCTTCAGGTCGGTCAGCCCCTTCCAGGCGGCCTTCTGCGCCTTGGGGTCGATGGTGGTGACCACCGAACCGGCCCGCCGGCCCTCACCGCTGACGACGTCGGCGAACCGCTGGAAGGCCAGCCGGTCGTCCTTCCCGGTCAGGATCGAGTCGTAGGTCTTCTCCAGCAGCGTCATGCCCTGGGCCTGCGACGCGTAGCCCGTCACCGGCGCGTACATGGGCCCGTCGGCGTAGGTGCGCTTGTACTTGAGGTCGGTGCTCTCGGTCTCGGCGGAGCCGGTGACGGCACGGCCGCCGACGACGATGTCACCGCGCGGGGTGGCGAACTGCTCGATCTGCACCCGCCTGTTGTCGGTGTCGGAGGCCAGCTCCGGGGCCCGCACGTACTGCAGGTAGTTCGCCCGGATCAGCAGGCCGAGCACCAGCAGCCCGCAGAAGATCGCCACGGCCCTCAGCGGCTTGTTCACCGGCGGCCTCCGTCGAGGCTCGGCCGGTCGGATATGTACCGGTCGGATATGTAGACGGGTCCTCGCAACATGGCCACACCCTAGACACAGTCGCGCAGGGCGATCACGTCGGCGCGGAATTGCCGGGGATCCGGGCCCGCCCCGCTCCGTTCCCGGGGCGGAGTGGAGGGGGTCTGCCGCTCACGCTGGCACACCGCGTCACTTAATGCCAATATGGCACAGAGTGAGGGTCAGAGCGCATGCATGACCCACCCGTGGGCGAACGCGGGCAGCACGTGAGCAAACGCGATCAAGGCGAGCAAAGGGGCAGAAGGTGGCCGACGTGGCATCGACCGAGCGCAGCCGTGGCGGGATGAGCGAGCAGCGGCGCCACCGTGTGCGCCTGGAGATCTCGCGCGAGGCGGCCCGGCTGTTCTGGGCGCAGGGTCTGGACGCCACCAGCGGTGACCAGATCGCGGCGGCGGTGGGGCTGTCGACGCGCACCATCTGGCGGCACTTCCGCAGCAAGGAGAGCTGCGCGGAGCCGATCGTGATGGAGAGCGTGGAGTGGGAGCTCGCCAGCCTGCGCAGTTGGCAGCCGCACCGGTCCCTGGAGGACCACCTGGCCGAGGAGGCGCACCGGTTCAACCGCGAGATCGGTCCGCAGGAACAGGCCGACGTGGGGCTGGGCATCAAGATGATCAGGCTGGGCGAGACGGAGCCGGCCCTGCGTACGGCCTGGCTGATGGCGTGCGACCAGGTCGAGCAGGAACTGACCGGTATCCTCGCGAACCGCCTCGGGCTCAAGCCCGACGACCTCGATGTCCGGCTGCACGCGGCGGCGACCTCGGCGGCCCTGCGGGTCGTCAACGAGTACGTCGGCTCCGGCCTCCTGGACGGCGCCGACCCGCAGACGCTCGGCGACCCGAACTTGCTCTTCATCGCGGACGCCGTCCGCCGGGCCACCGGTGGCGCCGTGGGCGACCCGGTGGCCCCGGACCCGGCCCGGCCGGACGGCGGCACACCGGACCGGGACTGAGCGTCGCGGGCCTGAGCGCTGCGGAACTGAGCGTTGCGGGACCGGGCGTTGGGCGGTCCCGGGCGTTGGGCGGGCCCGCCCCGGCAGCCGGTCCGCAGGCTGCCGGCGGAACCCGCGGCGCTCAACCCCGTGCCGGCACGCCCAGGTGCTCGGCGAGGAAGCGTTCAGCGGCGCGGTAGAGGTCGGTCGCGTTGGCCGGGTTGTCGAAGGCGTGCCCCTCGTCCTCGACGAGGAGGTACTCGACGGGCGTCCCCCGTTCGCGCAGCGCCTCGACGAACCGGTCGGACTCGGCCTGCGGCACGCGGGCGTCCTGGGCCCCCTGGACCACCATCAGCGGCGTGCGCACCCGGTCCACCCGGCTGATCGGGGAGCGGGCGAGCATGTCGGCCCGCTGCTCCGGATCCGCCGGGTCGCCCACGTAGAGGTGCCAGTTGTACGCCAGGTCGGGTTTCAGGAACTCGGGCTGGCTCTCCATGAAGGCGGCGAGGGAGGAGACCCCGACGATGTCGACCGCCGCGGCGAACACGTCCGGGGTGAAGGTGACCCCGACGAGGGCCGCGTATCCACCGTAGGAGCCACCCAGGATCGCCACCCGGTCCGGGTCCGCGTACCCCTGCCCGACGGCCCACCGCACCCCGTCGACGAGGTCGTCGTGCATCTTGCCTGCGAACTGCCCGATGGCGGCCTTGGTGAAGGCCTTGCCGTAGCCGGCGGACCCCCGGAAGTTGACCTGGAGCACCGCGTAGCCGCGGTTGGCGAACAGCTGGGCGACGGGGTTGAAGCTCCAGCTGTCCCGGCTCCAGGGCCCGCCGTGCACGAACAGCAGCAGGGGCAGCCGCTCGGGCGCGACGCCGTTCGGCAGGGTCAGGTACGACGGCAGCGGCAGCCCGTCGCGGGCGGTGACGGTCACCGGGCGCATCTCGGCCAGCTCCGCGCGGTCGAGGCTGGGCCTGCCCCGGAAGAGCGGGCGGCTCTCGCCGGTGTCGTGGTCGTAGAGGTACGTGACCGGTTCCCGGTCGTGGGTGAAGGTGACGACCCAGTACCGCTCACCGAGGTCGGAGTCGAGTGCGCCGATGTCGCCGTCGTGGAGCTTCTCCAGGTTCGCGAGCACCTCGGCGAAGTGCGGGTCCAGGGCGTGGATCACCTGTCGTTCGCCCAGGTAGCGGGCGCCGATCAGTTCGCCGGTGCGCCGGCGGCGGATGAGCGGTGAGGGCAGCCGGGGGAAGACCAGCGCCCGGGTGTCGAGGTCGTGGACGGGGTGGGAGTCGACCTCGGTCTCCTCGCCGGTGTGCAGGTCGATCCGCACCAGGCGGGTCCGGTCCGTGTCCCGGTTCGAGCCCACCCACACGCCCGTGCCGTCCGGCGTCATGTCCATCGGGTAGACGCCCAGGGGGTAGTCCGCACCGTCGAACACGGCGACGGACCGCTCCCCGCCCGCCGCCGTGTCCCGGCGCGACAGCTCCAGGTCTCCGCCGGCGGTCGTGGCGATCCGGAAGACCTCGCCGTCCGGTCCGTACAGCCACCCGGGGCCGCCGGACCCGGTCACGACGGTGACGAGTTCGCCGGTGGCGACGTCCAGCTCCATCAGGTCGTACACGTCCGGGTCCCGCAGGTTGACCTGGACGATCGCCTTGCCCGGCCGCCCGTGCGGCAGGTCGACGCCCATCACCCGGGTCCGGGCGCCCGGCGTGAGGTCGACGGCGCCGGCGTGCGGGGCGTGCTGGTCGACGCGGTAGAGGTGCCAGTGCTCGTCGCCGTCCTGGTCGCGGGTGTAGAGCAGCCACCGCGGATCGCTCGTCCAGTGGTAGCGGTGCACTCCCTGGGGGTCGCGGGTGACGCACCGGACGTCCTCGGGAGTGTCGACGCTCTCGACCCAGACGTTCTGCCGGCCCTCCCAGGGCGCCAGGTACGCGATCTGCGTCCCGTCCGGGGAGAGGCTGACGGCCGCCCGGGCGGGCGGGGCGAAGAAGTCCTCGACGGGGATGAGGTCGGGCAGTGCCATGTCGGGCCTTTCGATGGGCGGTCCGGTGCCGCACGGCCGTCCGGGGAGCGACCGCCGAGCACCACTGTCACTTAATGACAGTGTCACTAAGTGACACGCTCGCGCAAGGGCGACCCGTGCCACTTCGTGTTGGACGGCGTCATTTCGTCACCAAATGCCACAACGGCAACGCCTCAACCTGCGAGAGGACCCCACGCACGCCGAAGGCCCCGCCGGGAGAACCGGCGGGGCCTTCGAGACAATGTGCACTCGGCAGGATTCGAACCTGCAACCTTCTGATCCGTAGTCAGATGCTCTATCCGTTAAGCTACGAGTGCGTGTTACTTCTTCATTTTTCCCGCCGCTCCCGGGGCTTTCGGCCCGCTCGCGGCGACAGGAAGAACATTACATGACTGCCGCCGCCATGTGAAATCCATTGGCCGCACCCCTTGCGACCTGCGCAAACGCCCCCACAACACCGAAGCCCCGGCCGTGTGGCCGGGGCTTCGGTGATCGGTGCGGAGGCGGAGGGATTTGAACCCTCGATGGGCTTTAAGACCCAAACCGCATTAGCAGTGCGGCGCCATAGACCGGACTAGGCGACGCCTCCAGACAACATCACCACTCTCGTGAACTCTCGCGTGCGAGCGCGAGTGGCGCGTGCCGATGATGACACAGTTGAGCGCGCTGTCACCAATCGGCTCCCACGGTACTAGGCGGGCGGGCCGCAGGGCAAAGCCCTTGTGGCCCGCCCGCGCCCGGTCTCCGCACCTGGTTCCCACGCCTGGTTCCTACGCCAGGCCGCGCAACCTCCGGTGCGCCGGCGCGTTGGTCAGTTCATGTTCCAGGTCTCCCGCGCTCCCGCCGCCCGCCTCCTCGGCGCCGCCGCCCTGTCCGTCGCCACGCTCGTCTCCCTCTGCGCCGCGAACGCCGCGGCGGCCGCGACCGCGGGGCCAGGCCCTTCCGGTCCGGGTTCCGACCACCGACCCGGCCGCGTCGCCGCCGACCGCCTCACGGTCACCGTCCAGGACGCCGGCACGGAGGCGGACGGGACCTACGAGCTGTACTGCCACCCCGGCGGCGGCGACCACCCCGATCCGGAGGGCGCCTGCGGCCTCCTCGACCGCGGCACCCGGTGGGGCGGCGACACCTTCGCGCCCGTACCAGAAGGCAGCGCCTGCACCATGCAGTACGGCGGCCCGGCCACCGCACACGTCACCGGGACCTGGGCCGGCCGGCCCGTCGACGTGACGTACGACCGCCGGAACGGCTGCGAGATCTCCCGCTGGGACCGCATGGTGCCGCTGCTGCCCGACCTGGGGGCGGCGCCGGGGCGGTCGTAGCCGCAGGGGTGCGCACGGCCGCGGGAGGGGGCGCGGCCGACGGCTACCGGTCACACGTTCTACGTCACTTCCTCGTGCGACCTCCGTCGCATCCCACGCCGTCCGCCGGGCCCCAACCCTTAGACTCCCTCGCGTGACACCCTGGGGGCCCGGTTGGCAAGATGGCCCAGGCGGTCGGCAAGTGCGGTAACAGGAGGGAAGCGTCTCGTGAGCAGCAGGCCATCCCGAGGCACTGCTCGCCTCGCAGCCATACTGGACGCCCTGCCCGACGCGTTGGTGCTGGTCAACGCGAACGGCACCGTCGTCAACGCGAACACCATCGCCCTGGAGGCCTTCGAGACCCCGGGCACCGCGCTCGTCGGGCGCGGACTGCTGGATCTGCTGCCGCAGTTCGACTCGCGGCTCATCCCCGGCTCCATGCGGCGACCCGAACACGTCGACCCGCGGGCCCGGACCAAGCCCACACGCATGGTCGCCCGGCGCACCGACGGCTCCGAGTTCCCCGTCGAGGTCACCAGCGCCAACCTGGAGACCGGCCAGCAGGCCTACGACAACTACGGCTACACCGGCGACGAACTGCTGATGCTCGTCGTCCGCGACCTCTCCGGCACCGTGGACACCGAGGCCGAGCTGGCCCGTTCGCAGCGGCAGACCGAGATGATCCTGCGGGCCGCGTCCGAGGGCGTCGTGGGCACCGACACCGACGGGCGGATCGTCCTCGTCAACCCGGCCGCCGCCCAGATCCTGGGCTACCGGGCCGGTGAACTGGGCGGCCGGGAGCTGCACACCCTCGTCCTGCACTCGCGCGGCGACGGCTCCCCCTTCCCGTACGACGAGTCCCCGCTCGCCGACACCCTGCGTTCCGGACGCAAGCACCGGGTGCGCGGCCAGGTGGTGTTCGCCAAGAGCGGCGACCAACTGCCCGTCGACCTGACGACCGCGCCGGTGCGCGACGGCGACCAACTCGTCGGCGCCGTGATGACCTTCACCGACCGGCGCCCCTACGACGCGCTGGTCAAGGAGCACGAGGAGGCCGAGGAGCGGCACGCCGGGGAGCTGGAGCGGCTCACCGAGGAACACGCCTCCGAACTGACCGCCCTGCGCCAGCAGCACGTGCGTGAGCTGGAGGAGCTGCGGGAACAGCACGCGGAGGAACTGGCCGCGGGCGCCGACCGCTACGCCGCCCTCGGCGAGCGGGAGAACGACCGCTACGAGGCCATCGCCGCCCGGCACGAACAGCTGCTCACCCTCCTCGGCGGCTCCCTGCGGGGGCCCCTGGACGAGCTGCGCCAGGAACTGGCCGCCCTGGCGTCGGACGACGCCGGTCAGCTGTGGCCCGAGGCCAACCAGGTGCTGCACCACCTCTCGGCCGGCTACGCCCGCATCACCACCCTCATCGACAACGTCCTCGGCTACCAGCGCCTCGACGTCGGCAACGAGCACGTCGCCCGTACGAAGGTCATGCTCGACGCCGTCGTCGCGGCCGGTGTCGACGGCGCCGTGGAGCTGATCGGGCCCGGCCGGGTGCAGTTCGCCGTGCACGCGCCGCCCATCGAGGCCGAGGTGGACGCCCGGCTGCTGGCCACCGCGCTCGCGCATCTCGTCGCGGACGTCGCGGGGGTCGACGCCACCGGCAACTCGCCCGTGTCGGCGACGGGCGGCTACCTGGACAACACCGTCGTGGTCGCGGCGGCGCAGCGCGGCGAGGTCGTCCGCATCGAGGTGCGCGGGCCGTACACCGGGGGAGACCCGGTGCACGAGCCGATCGTGCGCGGGATCGTGCGGGCGCACGGCGGCGTGCTGCAGACCCACGAAGTGCCGGGCATGAGCGGCAGCGCGTACGTGCTGGAGGTGCCCATCGGGGGCGGGGCGGGGGCCGTCGCGGCCCAGGCTCCGAACCCGGCTGCCGTCCCGGGCGTCCCGGCCGTCCCCGCGGTGCAGGACCAGTCCCCGGCGGCCGCCCCCTCGGGTGCGCCCGGCGTTCCCGGCGCGGACAACGCCGTGGCCGTCCGTGAGCCGGCCCCCGGGGGAGGGCGGCGGCGGGCGCGGCGGGCGTCGGTCGACGCGTTCCTGGAGAGCGAGGTCGCGGGCACGGAGGGACCGGGCGCCGCCGTACCCGAGGGCGGGAACCCCGCCGCGCCGACGGGGCGCCGCAGGCGACGCGCGGCCCAGGAACAGGGCCAGGGCCAGGGCCAGGGCCAGGGCCACGAGCAGGATCAGGCAGAAGGAACAGCAGAAGGGCAGGTACAGGCGCAGGCGCAGGCGGCAGGGGCGGTACGGCAGGAGCTACCCGCGCCGGGGCAGCCCGGGCCGGGACAGCCCGGGCCCGTGTCCGCCCCGTTGCCGGTGCCCGCGCAGGCGGGGCCGGGTGAAGGGGCCGGGGCCGGCGGCACCGGGCGTCGGCGCGGGCGGTCGGCGGAAGGTGCGGCCGCGGGTGGCGCTCAGGCGCCCCAGGTTCCGCAGGCGCCCCAGCCTCTCCAGGCCCCCCAGGCGCCCCACCTCCCGCACGGAGCGCAGGGCGACGTCTCCGAGGGTGCCGTCGTCATGGCCGGCGAACACGGCGGCGGGGCCGCGGCCTCCAACACCGGACTGGGCGGGACCGTACCGCCTCAGGGTGTACCCGCGCCCGCCGGGCAGCGGGCCGGGCGGGACGGCGGTGAGCAGCAGGCGCTCCCGCCGGCGCTGCCCGCGCAGGCCGGCGAGGCGGACCCGGCCGACGCGGAACGGCCGACCGGGCGCCGACGCCGTGCTCTGGCCTCCGCGAACGAGCGCGCCGCCGCGCAGGAGGCGGCTCCGCGTCAGGTCTTCGCCCTGCCGCCCGCCGACGCGGACCGGTCGGAGGGCGGTACCTACGGGGCGCCGGTCGCCGCGCCCCCGGGAACGGCGCCGGGCCAGGAGGCCCGGGTCCAGGTGCCCGGCCCGGCCGCTTCCGGTGACGCCCTCCTCGACGAGGGCCGGCACGACGCCGTACCGCACGCCCAGGACGAGGACCACACGCCGCCGCAGCCGCACCCGGCCGAGGCCCCCACGGGACGCCGCCGCCGCGCCGGTGCCGCCCGCGCCGGTGAGGAGACGGCACCCGCGCAGGCCGGCCCGTCGGAGAGCGGCCCGGTGCCGGGCGCGCCGCCTGCGGCAGTGGCCCCGCCCGCACAAGGCGCCCCCGTGCCCGCGCAGCACACCGCCGGTCAGGGCGTGCCCCTCGCGGACGCGCCCGCCGCCCACGCCGAGGGCCCCTCCGCGACCGCGCAGCACCCCGAGGCCGCGCCCTCCGCCCCGGCTGCCCCGGCTGCCCCGGCCGCCGGTGGACCCGCCCCGCAGCCCTGGCCCGCCGCAGCCGATGTCCCCGGGACGGCCACCGGGACCTCCGCGGCGCCGCCCGCCGCACCCGGCACCCCGGCGCCCCGGCAGGGCATCCCCGCCACCACGCCGAGCCGGGGCACTCCGCTGCCGCCCGAGAACGCCCCCGCGCCCGCCCCGCGCGCGGCGCAGCCCCTGCCCGCCGAGGCGGCCGCGCCCGTCGACCCGAACTCCACCCAGGGGCGCGCGATCAGCGTGCGGACCCTGGGCCAGGGTGTGCCGTTCAACCGGCAGGCGGTCCAGGTGCAGCAGCCGTCGGCCACACCGGCCCCGCACCAGCCGGGTGCCTCGGGCCGGCGCCGCAAGCTGGGCACGCCGCCCGACCCCGCCGCCGCCCGCCCGGACCAGTCGGCCCGCCCGCATCCGCCGGCCGAGCAGCCGCCCACCGCCGCGCCGCCGAAGAGGCAGGGGCCCGGACAGGCACAGCCGCAGTCCCAGCCGCAGGGGCAAGGGCAAGCGCAAGGGCAGGACCAGCCGTCCCTGGGCGGGGGCCAGCCGCGGCTCGCGCCGGTCACCGAGGGCGCCGGACGGTCGTACGCCATAGGCGCGCCGGACAAGAACGCCGCCGAGGGTCCCGAACCGCTGGACGGCCCCGGCGGTGCCGTGGAGGTGGCGGACCCGCCGCGTCCGCAGCCGATGGACGACGAGCTGCCGCCCGAGCCGTTGGACAACCCGCGGCGGCTGCTGGTCTGGCCCGCGCCGGACGTGTCCACGCAGCAGGCGCTCAGCGACCGCGGCTACCGCCCGGTGATCGTGCACTCGCGCGAGGAGGTCGACGCGCAGATCGCCGCGTTCCCCGCCGCGCTGTTCGTCGATCCGCTGACCGGTCCGATCACGCGCACGGCGCTCCAGTCGCTGCGGCAGGCGGCGGTCGCGGCCGAGGTACCGGTCCTGGTCACGGCGGGACTCGGACAGGCCTCGCGGGACGCCGCCTACGGTGCCGACCCCGCCGTACTGCTGAAGGCGCTCGCGCCCCGGGACACCGAGCAGCACCCGCCCCGCGTGCTGCTGATCGAGGAGCACGCGGAGATCGCCCTGGCGCTGACCGCGACCCTGGAGCGGCGCGGGATGCAGGTCGCGCGGGCGGCGAGCGACGCCGACGCGGTGACGCTGGCGGGGCAGTTCCGGCCCAACCTGGTCGTGATGGACCTGATGCAGGTGCAGCGGCGCCAGGACGGTTCCGCCGGGATCGTCGGCTGGCTGCGCGCGAACGGGCAGCTCAACCGCACCCCGCTCGTCGTCTACACCGCCGCCGTCGACCAGGCCGACCTGCCGCGGCTGGCCTCGGGCGAGACGGTGCTGTTCCTGGCGGAGCGTTCGACCAGCGGTGAGGTGCAGGCCCGGATCGTCGAACTGCTCTCGCGGATCGGAACGAACTGACCGGATCGGAACGCGGAGCGAACGGACTGACCGGATCGGTGCGGGCCGACCGCCGCGGCCCTACTCCTCGACGATCCTGCGCGCGGCCCGTTTGATCGAGTCGCGCAGCCGGTCGGCGTCCGTGTCCCCGCCGCCGACCAGGATGCGCTTCATCTGCGGTACGACGACCGCCCAGTTGGCCATCGCGACCAGCAGGAAGAGCAGGTCGGGCGCGGGGATGGCGGCGCTGACCACGCCGCGCTCCTGGCCGTCCCGTACGGCGGCGACCTTGCGGGCGTAGTGGGCCTGGCGCTCGGCCTCGTGGGGGAGTTCGGCGGTGCCGTACTCCATGCCCTCCCAGAAGAGGAGGCGCAGCAGCTCGGGATGGGCCGCGTGGTAGTCGAGCAGGCCGTCGATCCAGCCCTCGATGTCGTCCGGGTCGACGGGCACCGAGATCGCGAGGTCGAGCATCTTCTTCTCGAGGACGGACGCGAACAGCTCGTTCTTGTTGCCGTAGTAGGCGTAGATGAGCTGCTTGTTGGCCTTGGCCTCGGCCGCGATGCGGTCGATGCGCGCGCCCGCGATGCCGTGGCGGGCGAACTCCACCACCGCCGCCTCGAAGATCCGGGCCTTGGTGGCCTCGGGGTCCCTTGCTGCCATGGGGCAAGGGTAGCGGGGCCGGACAGGCAACCAACCATTTGGTTGACAGGGTCGGGAATGCGGGCCAGACTCCTGCGGTTACTTCCAACCAACCAGTTAGTTGTTAGTTGGCGCACGCTCGAAGGAGTCGCTCCGCCCATGCCATCGTCCCCGCCCGCCTCCGCGTCCGCGTCGGCGTCCGCCTCCGCGCGGACCGGCACCGGCCCCCGCCCCGGCCCCGTACGACCGTCGACCCGGCACGCCGGGTCCGGCGACGGGCCGCCCGGCGCCGCCGCCCGGCTCTTTCTCCCCCTGATCGCCCTCTGCACCGCCGTGACGGCCGCCAACATCTACCTCGCGGCGCCCCTGCTCCCCCTCATCGCCCGCGACATGGGCTCCACCCCGTCGGCGGTCGCCTGGCTCGCCTCGGTCGCGCAGCTGGGATACGCGTCCGGCCTGCTCTTCTTCGCCCCGCTCGGGGACAGCGTGAACCGGCGCCGCCTGGTCGCCGTCCTCGCGCTGGTCGCCACGGCGGCCCTGCTCGCCGCCGCCGCGTCCGCCGGGACCGGCGCGCTCGCGGTCGCCGTCCTGGTCGCCTCGGCCGCCACCGTCGTACCGCAGCTCCTCGTCCCGCTGGTCGCCGCACGCGCTCCCGCCGACCGCCGGGCCCGGCATGTCGCGGCCGTCATCGCGGGCCTGTTCACCGGCGTCGTCGCGGCCCGGGTGCTCGGCGGGCTCGCCGGGCAGGCCTTCGGCTGGCGCGCGGTGTTCGTGGGCGCCGCCGTCCTGACAGCCGTACTGGGGCTGGCGACCGCGTACATCCTGCCGGTGGAACGGCGGCAGCGGCAGGGACCGCTGTTCGCGGGGCTCCTCGCGATACCGGGCGTGATGCGCCGCTCGCCCGACCTGTGGCGCGCCTGCGTGCGCCAGGCGGGGATGTACGGCGCCTGGAGCGCCCTGTGGACGTCGCTCGCGCTGCTCCTCGCCGACGCCGACGGATACGGCATGACCACCGCCGCGGCCGGGCTGTTCGGCCTGTTCGGGCTGGCGGCGACCGTGGTCGCGCCCGTCGCGGGCGGGCTGGTGGACCGGTTCGGCGCCGCCCGGGTCGTACGGTCCGCGTACCTGCTCGCCGCGGTGTCGGTGCCCCTGTTCTGGTGGGGCGGGCAGGCGATGGCGGCGCTGTGCGCGGCGGCGGTGCTGGTGCACGCCGCCCTGGTCGCCTCGCACATCGCCAACCAGACCCTCGCCCTGACCACCACACCGGCGCCGGCCACCGCCAACACCGCCTACGTCGTCTCCGGCTTCGCGGGCGGCGCGCTGGCCTCGGCCCTCGCGGGGCCCGCGTACGCCCACTGGGGCTGGGGCGGCGTGTGCGCGGTGGCGGGGGCGTGGCTGCTCCTGGGCTGGACGGCGACAGCCGTACGCCGGACGGGCTGAGGCTGCGGTCGCGCGCGGGGCGGGCTGAGGCTGCGGTCGCGCGCCGGGCGCGGCGAGGCTGCGGTCGCAAACCGGGCGCGGCAGGGCTGCGGTCGTGCGCCCGCGCCCTCCGGCGGTCGTCCGTCTCCGCCGGAGGGCGCCGGCGCCGGTCAGAGCCGGGTGACGTCCAGCCCGCCGTCGGCGTACTGCCTGCGCAGCACCTTCTTGTCGAACTTGCCGACGCTGGTCTTCGGCACCGACGCGATCACCGTCCAGCGCTCCGGGAGCTGCCACTTGGCGATCCGGCCGCCCTCGGCGAGGAAGGTGCGCAGCTCCTCGAAGCCGACGCTCGCGCCCTCCCTGAGGACGACGGTGGCCAGCGGCCGCTCGCCCCACTTGTCGTCGGGAACGGCGACCACGGCCGCCTCGGCGACGTCCGGGTGCGCCATCAGCGCGTTCTCCAGGTCCACCGAGGAGATCCACTCGCCGCCGGACTTGATGACGTCCTTGGCGCGGTCCGTGAGGGTGAGGAAGCCGTCGGCGGAGATGGTGCCGACGTCGCCGGTCTTCAGCCAGCCGTCCTCGCTGAACTTGTCGGCGGGGCGCAGCGGCTCGGCGCCCGGGCCGTTGTAGTAGGCGCCGGCGATCCAGTTGCCGCGCACCTCCAGCTCACCGGCGGACTCGCCGTCCCAGGGCAGGCGCTCGCCGCCGGGACCGGTGAGGCGGGCCTCGACACCGGCCGGGAAACGGCCCTGCGTGAGGCGGTACCCGAACTCCTGCTCCGTGCCGATCGCGTGGGCCGGCGGCCGGGCGACCGTGCCGAGCGGGGAGGTCTCCGTCATGCCCCAGGCGTGGCAGACCCGCATGCCGAGCGCGTCGAACGCCTCCATCAGCGACGGGGGACAGGCGGAGCCGCCGATCGTGACCTGGGTGAGGGAGGAGACGTCGCGGGGCGTGGCCGTCAGCTCCGCGAGCAGGCCCTGCCAGATGGTGGGGACCGCGGCGGCGTGCGTCGGCCGCTCGCCCTCGATCATCGCGGCGAGGGGCGCGGGCTGCAGGAAGCGGTCCGGCATCAGCATGTTGACGCCGGTCATGAAGGTGGCGTGCGGCAGCCCCCACGCGTTGACGTGGAACTGCGGGACCACGACCAGCGAGGTGTCCTCGTCGGTCAGCCCCATCGACTGGGCCATGTTGACCTGCATGGAGTGCAGGTAGATGGAGCGGTGGCTGTAGACGACGCCCTTGGGGTCGCCGGTGGTGCCGGAGGTGTAGCACATGGCGGCGGCGGCCCGCTCGTCCAGCTCGGGCCAGTCATACGTGGTCGGCTTCCCGGCGATCAGATCCTCGTACTCGTGCACCCGGGCGTCGGTCCCGTCCAGCACGGAGCGGTCGCCGGGCCCGGTGACGACGACGTGCTCGACCGTCTTGAGGTGCGGCAGCAGCGGAGCGAGCAGCGGCAGCAGCGAACCGTTCGCGATCACGACCCGGTCGGCGGCGTGGTTGACGATCCAGGCCAGCTGCTCGGGCGGGAGACGGAGGTTGAGGGTGTGCAGGATCGCGCCCATGGAGGGGATCGCGAAGTAGGCCTCGACGTGCTCGGCGTTGTTCCAGGCGAGCGTCGCCACCCGTTCGTCGCCCCGGACCCCGAGGTCCTCGCGCAGGGCGTGCGCCAGCTGGGCGGCGCGGGTGCCGATCTCGGCGAAGGAGCGGCGGTGCGGTTCGTCCTCACCGGTCCAGGTGGTCACCTGCGAGCTGCCGTGGACGGTCGACCCGTGGGTCAGGATCCTGGATATCAGCAGCGGTACGTCCTGCATCGTGCTCAGCACGGTGTCCTCCCGGGGCGACATTGCCTACGCGGCGGTAAGGGTTGCGCCGATTCTGCGCACATACCACGCGGTATGTCACTACTCCCGGGTGATCGATCAGCGGGCGGGGCCGACCAGGCAAGCCCACCCCAGGTACACAGATCCCCGCATCACCGGACAATTCCCAGCTCAGGGTCCTCGCGGAGCTTGCCGAGCGCCCGCGAGACCGCCGACTTCACCGTGCCCACGGAAACTCCGAGCACTTCGGCCGTCTGGGCCTCACTGAGGTCCTCGTAGTACCTGAGAACGACCATCGCGCGCTGCCGGGCGGGCAGCTTCGTGATCGCCCGCCACATGGCATCGTGCAGGGCCTGCCGCTCGGCGGGGTCGTCACCGGCGGCCACGGGCTCCGGCTCGGGCAGCTCGTCGCAGGCGAACTCGTCGACCTTGCGCTTGCGCCACTGCGACGTCCGGGTGTTCAGCAGCGCGCGGCGCACATAGCCGTCCAGGGCGCGGTGGTCCTCGATCCGTTCCCAGGCCACGTAGGTCTTGGTGAGTGCGGTCTGCAGCAGGTCCTCCGCGTCGCTCGGGTTCGCGGTGAGCGACCGGGCGGTGCGCAGCAGCACCGGCTGGCGGGCCTTCACGTACGACGAGAACGACGGGTACGGGAAGGTCTGCGTCCCCGCCGCGGCCGAGGCCGATGCCAGGGCGGTGGCGGCGTTCGAAGCGCTGGTGCAGACGGGTGTGGTCATGGCTCAACGCTATGAGCGGGAGCGTGCCCGGCGGATCGGCCGCAGGTCCCGAAGGAGAGTCCGCCTCAGGTTGTAGGGGTGACGCCACCCCCACCTCCTCTGGGTGGACGAGGAGAGGAGGGGTACTACGGGTCACCCCCTGAGCCCCACCCCGGGTCCGGCTACCCCCTCCGCACCCGCACCCACACCACGGGAACTACCCCCGGACTCCCCAGACCCCGCACCCGAACCTCCCTGGGCCCGGCCACCAGCTCCCGACCCCCGCCCCCGCCCGCATGGAAAACGCCGGGGCGGCGATACCGAAGCACCGCCGCCCGGACGCACTACGACCCCAAGAAGCACACCCGCAAAGCAACAGAGGGGGCGGCCCGGCAGCGCGACCGCGCCACCCCCTCAGCTCACCACCAGAGCGGGGTGAAGTTGACGGACACGTTTTCGTTGCCCTGGTTGATCGACGTGAACGCGGAGCCGTCGACCTGCGCGGTGTTGCTCTGGTTCGTGGCCCCCGAGCCGACCGCCTGCTGCTGCGTGGTGGACGAGTTGCCGTTGTTGTCGTCGCCGACACCGCTGCCGAGGATGCCGGCGTTCGCACTGGCGGCGGTCGCGCTCGATCCGTCGTCCGCGGCGGCACCGTTGTCCGCCGTCGCCACCCCGCCCATGAGGGCGGCGGCGAGGGGCAGGGCGACGAGAGCGGCGACGACACGGGCGGTACGGATGCTTGCCATGTTTCTCCTCCAGAACATGCGCGCACCGGCTAGAGCCGACAACGCGAGAAATTCGTGAACCAGGACTCCCGCCAAGGCAGTTGGCCGACCGCCTCGACGCTTTGCACGACGTCGCGAGATCAGAGTTGCCCACCGCATCCCCGTCGAACCACCCCGGAAGCCCTGATTCGCCCTCAAGCGTGAGGACAAGTCGATAAACCCCTTTGCTCCCCTTCACGCGCATCCCGGCACAGCACAGACACCTACACCCCAAGCCCCACAAGAGGCGAAGCGTTCCGTCACTTTCCGCAACTCCCCGACTCACACGGCGCGTCGCCCCACTCCCCCTTCCCTTTTTCGAACACGCGTACGAAACTAACCGCATGGCCACCCCCGACCGGCAGGCCACGACGCTGGCCCTCGCACACGCCCTGTCAGCCGCGGAACGCGGACTGGCCGTCATCCCGCTGTCCCGTACGAAGCTCCCGGCCCTGCGCTCCCCGCACCGCGACGACCCCACCCCGCCCTTCTGCCACGGCGAGTGCGGCCTCTTCGGCCACGGCGTCCACGACGCCTCCACCGACCCCTCCCGCATCCGCGCCCTGTTCGCCGCCGCTCCCTGGGCCACGGGTTACGGCATCGCCTGCGGGCTGCCCCCGCACCACCTCATCGGCGTCGACCTGGACACCAAGTCGGACACGGACTCCCCGGCCGCCCTGCGCGAACTGGCCCTGCGCCACCTCTTCACGATCCCGCCCACGGTCGTCGTCCTCACTCCCGGCGGAGGCCGCCACCTCTGGCTCACCGGCCCGCCCGACGCCGTCGTCCCCAACTCCGCCGGCCGCCTCGCCCCCGGGATCGACATCCGGGGCGCCGGCGGCTACCTGGTGGGCCCCGGTTCCCGCACCCGCCACGGCATCTACACCACGGCCCCCGGCACCGCCCACCTCGCACCCGCCCCCTGCCCACCCACCCTCCTTCGCCTCCTTCTCCCCCCGCTCCGCACCCACCACCGCCCCGTCCCCGACACACCGGACGCGCACGGCCGCGGCCTGGTCCGGTTCGTCCTCGCCGCCCACGAGGGCCAGCGCAACACCCGCCTCTTCTGGGCCGCCTGCCGCGCCTACGAGAACGGCCTCGGCCCGGCCCTCCTGAACCCCCTCCTGGAGGCCGCCCAAACCACCGGCCTGACCCCCCAGGAGGCCCGCACCACCATCGCCTCAGCAGCCCGCCTGACAGGCCACCACCCCTGACACCCCCTACACACCCTCGACTGCCGCCCCTGCCCCACGACCACGAACCCCACCCGCCCCACACCAACGGCCCCCGACCATAACTCCTGGTCAGGGGCCGTCAATCAGTGCGGTGGGTGTGGGATTTGAACCCACGGTGACTTGCGCCACGACGGTTTTCAAGACCGTTCCCTTAGGCCGCTCGGGCAACCCACCTGGGTACCGTCCCCCAGGGACGGAGCGGGTACAGCGTACCGGCCCGGGGCGTTGCGCGGGGTTCGTGGTCCGCGCGGGGTCCACCGGCTCGTCGCCGAGCGCCAGAACCACCGCGCCGACACGCAGGCTCGGTCAGTCTGCTACCGGCGGGACCGATGACGCCGACGGGAGCTGTCCGATGAGGAACCGTGCCCGCGGTTGCCCCGTGACGAACCGCCTTCTTCCGCCTGCCGGCGGCGTTCCTCGGAGGCCGCCTCTTCCCGCAGCAAGTTGTAGCGGAACTCGTAACTGTGGGTGTGGCCGGAACGCACCTGTCGCTCGTAGTAGGCGTTGAAATCTCCCTCGGCGGAGAAGAGGTCGGCACCCGACCCCGCTCCTCCCGCACTGGTCACGATCTCTCGGTGCCTCACACCGTTCTCCCACTCGATGCGTTCCACCTCCATCGCGAAGTACTGATCGGCCGGCCATTGCGCCTGCTCGGCCTGGACGGCCAGCCTGCCGCTGCGTGCCTCGCCCTCCAGGGCGGCCACGCGACGTGCCGACGCGGCATTGAGAATCTCGAACACGGCGGTCCCGGCAAGATGAGCCATACTCGCCCTGCGAGGATCCAAAGTGATGGAACGGCTGTTGGCCCGCCACTCGCCCGGAGTTCCACCCTGCGTACGCCCGAACTGCACCGTAATCGATCCGGCAGCGGCGAGTTCCTGCCCGAAATGAGGAGCCGCAGCGGCTACGAAATCGAATACCTCGCGCATCGCGGCACCATTGCTCTCACTCGCGAAACTCACTCCGCCCACCGAGCCGCGGAACGGGGCATTGGCGGGTGGGGGAGTTCCGTGGTCGGAGCCGTACGCCAGGTCCGAGTCCGAGCTGTCTCTCCTGCGTTCCCCTCGCCTCGAGGAAGACGCGGCACTACTCGATGAGGAACCGTAGGCGAGGTGCGAGTCGTCGTGTCGACGACTTCTGCGGTCGCTTCCAGACGCGCGCTGTACCGTGACGGCTTCTGTCGTCGCGACGTTTCCGGCGAGATTCTGCATCGACAGGACCGCAGCCATGTCCGACGGCACCGGATTCCGACCGGATCGGGGCCCGCCTCGGGAGCGGCTGGACGCCGTCCCCCGAATGTCGCCCCAGTTCTCACCACGTCCGGATAATGCATGCATATGACACTTCCTGGCCTCACCGTGACGGCCCGACCACGTTCAAGAGTCGTCACGCACACGTACGGGCGCCGGGCCAATACGCAACGCCGTAACCTCAGTTCGGTGCATCGGCCGAAGGGGGAACGCTTGCCGAAGCAGCTTAACCCCGGCCATTGCGCATAAGCCACGGCGGAGGGGTGATGCGAGTGCGGGGTCAGTCGTCGCCGAGCTTGGAGCCGAGGGTGAGTTCGGCGGTGTGCTGCTTGCCGCTGCGCTCGTAGGTGATCGTGACCTTGTCACCGGGCGCGTGCGTCCAGATCTCGCCGATCAGGGTCGGGCCGCTGTCGATGACCCGGTCGTCCAGCTTGGTGATGACGTCGCCGGGCTTGAGGCCCGCGTCGGCGGCGGGGCCGCCCGGTTCGACGGGCTCGGAGCCGCCCACGCCCTGTTCGGTGAGCTTGGCGCCGTTCGTCGTCTCCTCCAGGGAGACGGAGGCGCCGATCTTCGCGTAGACCGGCTTGCCCGTCTTGATCAGCTGCTTGGCGACGAACTCGGCCTGGTTGACCGGGATGGCGAAGCCCAGGCCGATGGAGCCGGCCTGGCCGGTGCCGAAGCTGCCGTTGCTCGAGGACTGGATCGCGGAGTTGATCCCGATGACGTTGCCCTGCGCGTCGAGGAGCGGGCCGCCGGAGTTGCCCGGGTTGATCGACGCGTCGGTCTGCAGGGCGCTCATGTACGACGCCTTGCTGTCCGCGCTGCCGTCGCTGGAGGCCACGGGGCGGTTCTTGGCGCTGATGATGCCGGTGGTCACCGTGTCGGACAGGCCGAAGGGAGCGCCGATGGCGATCGTCGAGTCGCCCACGGCGACCTTGTCGGAGTCGCCGAGCGGGAGGGGGTTCAGGTCCGAGGGGGCGTTCTCCAGCTTGATGACCGCCACGTCGTACCCCTGGGCGTGGCCGACCACCTTCGCGTCGTACTTCTTGCCGTCGGGGAAGGTAGCGCTGAGCTTGCCGCCGTCGACCGCCTCGGCCACCACGTGGTTGTTGGTGACGATGTGGCCCTGCTTGTCGAAGACGAAGCCGGTGCCCGTGCCGCCCTCGCCGTTGCTCCCCTCCGCCTGGATGGTGACCGTGCTGGGCAGTGCCTTCTGGGCCACCCCGGCCACGGTGCCCGCGTCGCGCTTGAGGGAGCCGCCGCTGTCGGAGGCCGAGACCGTCGTGGAACCGGAGTCGTCGTTGTTCTTGGCCAGGGTGTAACCGAGCCCGCCGCCCAGACCGCCCGCGACGAGCGCGGCGATCAGGATTCCGGCGACCAGACCGCCCCGGCCGCGGCCCGACTTCGGAGCGGGCGGCTGGTAGGCGGCTCCCCAGCCGTCCCCGGAGCCGCCTCCCGGGCCCTCGCCGAAGCCGCCGCCCATGCCGTCGCCGCCGCCGTAGGAAGGGGTGCCGGCCGGCGGCGGGGGCGGGGGCCAGGAGGGGTCAGGCGGCTGGTGGCCCTGTGAGGAGGTGCTCGCCTGGTGCGGCGTGGGGGGCAGTTGCGCGGTCGGGGCCTCGGCGGGCGGAGCCGTCGGGGCCGCGGGTGCCTGGTGCGGGGCGGAGGAAGCGGGAGCATCCACCGGCACGGGGGGTGCGGACGGGGCCGGGGGTACCGCGGTGCCCTCGTTCTCGGTGCTCACAGCTTCTCTCCTCGTTCCACGGCTGTTTTCGGTCACTCCGGTCGCGCTCAGCGGCACTCGCGCGCCGCTCCACGGTCCGGCGCGATGCGGACGTGCCGGTGTTCTTGTATGCCTTCAGCTTTTCCCACGAGCCGTCAGAGCACCATAAGCGGTTGCTGTGGGTCTCCGACCGTCCTTTATATGGGTTATCCCAGACTAAACGGACGCACTGCCGATTCCGCCGATGGCACGTCTACCCACCGGCGGTGGCACCATGACGCGGTGACCCACGCACGACAGCCCCGTATTCAGGTCGTCGCCCACCGCGGAGCCTCCGAGGAGGCACCCGAGCACACACTGGCCGCGTACCGGAAAGCGATCGAGGACGGAGCGGACGCCCTCGAGTGCGACGTGCGCCTGACCGCCGACGGGCACCTGGTCTGCGTGCACGACTGGCGCGTCAACCGTACGTCGAACGGCCGGGGCGCGGTGTCCGCCCTGGAGCTCGCCGACCTGGCCGCACTCGACTTCGGCACCCGCCGGACCCGCGAGTTCTGGCGCACGCGCGACGAGCAACCCGACTGGGAGCACCGGCCCGAGGACCGGGAGGAGACCTCCGTCCTGACCCTGGAGCGACTGCTCCAGCTCGTGTCCGACGCGGGACGACGGGTCGAGCTGGCCATCGAGACCAAGCATCCGACGCGCTGGGCCGGGCAGGTCGAGGAGCGGTTGCTGCTGCTCCTGAAGCGGTTCGGGCTGGACGCCCCGGCCTCGGCCGAGGATTCCCCGGTCCGGGTGATGAGCTTCTCGGCCCGGTCCCTGCACCGGGTGCGCGCCGCGTCACCGACGCTGCCGACCGTCTATCTGATGCAGTTCGCCTCCCCCAGGCTGCGCGACGGCCGGCTGCCCGCCGGTGTCGGGATCGCGGGCCCCTCCATCCGGATCGTGCGCAACCACCCCGCCTACGTGGAACGCCTGAAGCGGTCCGGCCGCCAGGTGCACGTATGGACGGTGAACGAGACCGCCGACGTGGAGCTCTGCGCCGGCCTGGGCGTCGACGCCATCATCACCAACCGGCCGCGCTCGGTCCTGGATCACTTGGACCACCTGGGCCGCTGACGCGTTCCCGACCTCGGCCCGGCGGCCGTTCACCACCTTCTCCGGCACCGGTCACACCGACGTGATCCAGCCATGTGATTACGGGGAGTGCTCCGGCGCGTTCGTTGCGTGATCGGTCGTGTCGAATGCGTCACTGGGCGGGGACGGGCCGGTTTCCGGCTCAGGCCGGGAGGGCATCCACACCGTGGCGTGGGGCGAAGGAGGTCTCGGGGGTGGCGTTGGTGGTGGCACAGGAAGCGCCCGCGTCGTCAAGCATGGCCGTTCCCCATGGCCCTGCGGGCGTGGGGAAAGCAAGACACCGCATGCGTGATCAGTTGCGCAGAGGCGGTGTAGCGGAATCGGTCATCGACGACGCTGTTCTGGTCCTTTCCGAACTTTTGAGCAATGCCTGCAAGCACGGCCGACCACTCGGTGACGCGCTCGCCGGCGACGGCGACGTGCGCGCCGCGTGGCAGGTGGAGGCGGGCGGCCGGCTGGTGGTGGAGGTCACGGACGGTGGCGGCCCGACCCGCCCGGCTCCGGCGAAGCCCTCGGTCACCGCGCACGGCGGCCGCGGGCTGAACATCATCACGGCGCTCGCCGACGACTGGGGCGTACGGGACGACGCACGCGGCGAGGTCACGGTCTGGGTCGTCGTCCACGACGACGTGCACGATCCGGACGCCGGGCACCGGCGCGACGACTTCGCCACCAGGATCTCGGCACCGGCGGTGTCGGAGATTCCCGGCCTGGACTTCGCGGACGCCTTCGACGAGTTGGGCTGAGTCTCCGGAGGGGGAGGGGCCCGCCGGTCTGCGGGGCCCGCCGGTCTGCGGGGCCCGCCGGTCTGCGGGGCCCGCCGGTCTGCCCGAGCGTCCCGGCCCGTTCTCCACAGGCGGCCCCGCTCCCGAAGCCCGTTGTCCACAGGGCCCCGTCGGCAGGTGCCGGAACGACTAGGCTCGCGCCGTACGAGTAGAGCCGTAACCGGGAGACACCCACGATGGCCAAGAAGCGACCCCAGACCAAGGCCAAGCGGCCTCAGCTCGACGATGCCGAGGTCCCGGTCGTCGGTGCCCGCGAGCCCTGCCCCTGCGGCAGCGGCCGCCGGTACAAGGCCTGCCACGGCCGGGCCGCCGCGCAGGCCACGACCGAGCTGGTGCACCGCCCCTTCGAGGAGCTGGCCGGCGAGTGCGACTGGGTGGCGCTGCGGGAGCTCGTGCCGGCGGCCACGGCCGAGCTGACGCTGCGCGACGGGCTGCCCGAGGGCGTCCCCTCCGTCACGCTGGCCACGGTGCTGCCGATGGCGTGGCCGGCGCTGCGCCGCGACGACGGCTCGGTCCTCCTCGGCCTGCAGAACGACACGGCGTCGGGCGACATCAGCCGCGACCTCGCCGACACCCTTCAGCGGGCGCTGACCGCCGAGCCGGGCACGCCAGTCCAGGGGCGCCGTGCCCCGGCCGGGGGGCCGCGGCTGCAGGACCTGCTCGCTCCCGGCGCAGCTTTCGAGCCAGAGGTGCACCCGGGCTTCGAGTTCTGGGTGCCGGACCCGGAGAACGCCACGCCGGACGTGACCGCCTCCCTGGAGCGGGCCAACGCCGCGGCCATCCCGACCGTCCGGCTGAGCAGCGTGGACGCCGCGTACTGGTGCGAGACGCCGGAGAAGAACCACCTGCGCTGGGTCATGCCGCACGAGGAGGAGCGGCTTCTGGACGCCCTTGCCCGGCTGCACGCCGCGGGCGGTTCCTCCCTCGGCGAGGGCACCCGCCTGGTCGGTTCCTTCCGCGCTCACGGGCTCACGGTGCCGGTGTGGGACCTGCCGAGCGAGACGACCGCGCAGGACGTCGAGAAGCCGGCCGCCGAGTTCGCCGAGCGCCTCGCCGAGGCCCTGTCCACGGACGCACCGCTCACCCACGACGAGCGCCGTGCACGCGGTGGCCTGACCAACCGGCAGGTCACCCTCAGCTGACGCGCCGCCCCGGCCGATTCCCCGGGCGGTTCGTCCGCCGCCCGGGGGTCCGGATAGGGACCGGTGACACCGGTCACAACTCCCGGCGCGGACAAGCCAGTCGGTGACCGGAAACGAAGAGATCGAATTTGCTAACCGCCGATCTCTTGTTACCGTTCGAGTAGCCCGGTTGCTGGTGCATCCCCCGTCGCCAGCAACCGGGTCTTTCCATGCGTACGGCCGCACACGCACCGTAGTCGCCGGTCAACTCGCCCCTTGCGCGGATGAGTTGCCGTCGGTGTCACTGCCGCCTCCGCCGTTCCTGCCGGCGTCACCGCTGCCTCCGGCGTCTTCGGTGTCCCCGGCGGCACCGGCCGACCCCGTGGTCCCGTTGCTGCCGGCTCGCAGGAGCAGCGGTCCGTACCCGGCCCGCCTCGCGAACTCCGCGACCGCCGTGTACCCGGCGAACCCACCCCGGGCGCGCTCCCGCGGTGTCTCGCAGGTGCCCGGCGCGTCCTCGGCGCTCACCGCACAGCGCGTCCGCAGACTGTGCCCGTCGGAGCCGATGAGGCTCAGCACGGATGCGAGCGGGGCTCCGGTGGCGTTGCGGTAATAGGTCCGCGCCCAGGTCTGCGTGCCCTGGACCAGGACGCAGGTCTGCGCCTCGACGCCCCCGGGCGAGGTCAGTTCGGGACCGCAGCGCACAGCCGTGGCCGGTCCGGGCGGCAGCGGGGAGCGGGCGGGCGGCAGCACCCCGGCCGGGGTGCGGGCTGCTTCTCCGGGCGCCTTGCCGTCGCCGTCCTGCGCGAGGAGCGGGGCGGCATCGGCGGGGACGTCCTGCCCGCCGTCACCCGGAGGCCCCGCCGATGCCACCGCGAACGGCAGTACGACTGCGCACACCACCACGCCGACGAGCCCGCACAGGCGCATCCGCCGACGGTCCGGCCCGGCGCGGTGCAGCCCGACGGCACGGTGCTCCCCTGCATGAAGCGGCATGGGGCGGACGATAACGACGACGAACGGGCACGGACTCCCCCGCGCGCCGGACGCCCCTAGAACTCGGGCGCGCTCACACCCGTACGAGTGAGCGCGTCGACCACCGCGTCCACGACGGCCTCCACATCGGGCACCCAGGGCGAGGCGGAGCCGGGCAGCGGCGCCCGTTCCCAGCGGACGGCGCCGGCACCGGTCTCGGAGGGGGGCAGTGCCAGGTAGCCGCCCTCGCCGTGGAAGCGCAGGGAGCCGGGGACGAAGTCCTTGGCGTAGAGCAGTTCGCCGAGCTGCTCCATGGAGTACGGCCGCACGAGCAGCGACCAGCGGGTTGGCGAGGCGACCACCGGACCGAGGCGGAGGCCGGCCCGGTCGAGCGCGGCCAGGGCATGGGCGGCCGGGAGGGCGGGCAGCGAGACGGCGCACGGGGCGCTGCCGCCGGTGGCCAGGACGATCGGCGCGGCGGGCCGGTTGGTCCACCACCAGCGCACCATGCGGGCGTCGGTGGTGGCCGCGAGGAGACCGGGGTCGAAGGGGTGCGCCCCCGCCACCGTGCACTCGGGGTCGGGGCAGCCGCAGCCCGACCGTGCCTCCGGGTCCGGCGCCGCACCCGGGAGAAGGGGCCACTGCCATTGCGTCGCGTAGGTCAGGGCCGCGCCGATCAGCTCAGGCCGCCCGTCGTCGTGCTGGGACAAGAGCCTGCGTCGCCTTCCGAGGATCTCGCGCATGAGCGCTCGTTCCTTTCCGTTGCACGCCTGGCAACACCGTGGTCACTCACACCATGTGTCGAGCATTCGCTGTGCGTAGCTGGTGGCGCATCACATCCCTGCCACGGGGGTCCGCCGGAACACGTTCCTGCGAGGAACGCCTCCGCCGAGGGCGGGGAACCACTGTGGGCCCCCATGAGCCCATGGGCCCCTGTGGGTCGAGCACTGACTGCGTCCGTGACGGTTCCGTCCACGCTGCGTCTGTCAAAAGCATGGGCGTGGCGCGGGGGTGGCGAAGTCTGGCGTTTGCCGTCCCGCGTATTTCTGTCGGCCTCCGCCACGGGAGGATGGGGCACGGTCGTCGGTGGATAGGACGCCCGGGTCCTTCGCCAGGTTCCAGGTGGCCCCCAACCACCCCTGGCCTTCTCCGGGTACGTACCCATCACGACCGCTGTGACGCTCCGTGAAGCACCCCCAGTCGACCGCAACAGGGCGTCCTCTGGGGAAGTTTCAAGCCAATTTCGCTTTTCGGCAAGAGGGCGGGAAGGAGTCCACTCACTCCCCGCAGACACCAGGAAACCCGGCAGGACAATGCTGGACATCTCCTTACGAGTGCGTGTACATGTGGAGACACTGCCAGCGGCGCAGAATGACATGGGGGTTTGCGATGCTTTTGAGCAGTAAGCGCCGGTCGGAAAGCCGGATGCCATGAACGCCCCGCACCCCGCGAAAGTGGCTGGAATCGATTCAACGGTTCCGTCTCCCGCACACACTGTCGCGTCCGCCGCCCCGGACGCCTCCCCGGTCACCGGCGCGGCCGCCCCGTCCGCCGCAGTCGGCCCGGACGCCCCCGGCGCCCTGCTCCAGGACCGGCTGGCCGGATGGGTCTCGGACCTCACGACCCTGCACGAACTGACCGAGCGCCTGGTCCGTACGGACACCCTGTCCGAAGGCCTCGACGAAGTACTGCGCGCCGGAGCCGCCCTGGTGGGCGCCCGGCGCGGTCTCGTCGTCCTGGAACCGGCCGACGGAATGGGTCCCGACACCACCGTCGGCCTCGGACTGGGCCGCGCCGATCTCGGCCACCTGGAGACCGTGCCCCGCGGCTGCCTGTCCCACGGCCGGATCCTGGACGGGCTGCCGGTCGGCGAGGACGGCGTCGCCGAGCCCGACCTGCTCGCCGACAAGAGCCTCGACCCCCGCCACCGCGAGGTCGCCGCCCGCCTCGGCTACGCCGCCAGCTACGCGCTCCCCCTTTCCGTCGAAGGCACCGCGGCCTCCACCGCGGGCACCGGGCCGTCCATCACGGGCACCGCAGCGTCCGCCGGGGGCGCGGGAGTGTCCGCGGCAGGCCCCCGACGGCTCGGCGCCGCCGTCTGGTTCTACGACGAACCCGCCGAACCGGGCGCCCGGCCGCGCCACCTCGCCGGCCTCTACACCCGGTATGCTGCGCAGCACCTGGCCCGCCTCCTGGAAGTGGAGCGCACCCGCACCGCCATGGCGACGATGGCCGGGGAACTGCTGCCCCTCCGTCTGCCCCGGGTGCCCGGCGTCCAGCTCGCCGCCCGGCACCGCACCGGGCCGCTCGGCGGCGGCGACTGGTACGACGCGCTGCCGCTCCCGGACGCCGCGCTCGGTCTCGCCGTCGGGTCCGTCACCGGGTCGGGCCCCAGTGCCGTCGCCGCGATGGGCCGGCTGCGCGCCTCACTGCGGGCGTACGCCGTGATGGAGGGCGAGGACCCGGTCGCCGTCCTGTCCGACCTCGAACTGCTGCTGCGCCTCACCGAGCCCGCCCGTTCGGCCACCGCCCTGTTCGGCTACTGCGAGCCCGCGCTGCGCCGGATCACCCTGGCCGGTGCCGGGCACAGCCCGCCGCTGCTGGTCGGAGAGCGGCGCACGGAGTTCGTCGAGACCTCCGTCTCCGCACCGCTCGGCATGCTGGCCTGCTGGGAGGCGCCCAGCGTGGAGCTGCAGGCCGAGCCCGGAGAGACGGTTCTGCTCTACACCGACGGGCTGCTGCACCGCACCGGCGATCCGGCCGACCGCGCCTTCGCGCGGCTGCACGCGGCGGCGGCCGGTGTCCCCCGGGCCGCCCGCCATGATCCGGACGCCGTCGCCGAGCACGTCCTGCGCACGGTGCTGCCGGGCGGGAAGGCCGACGCGGACTCCGCGGAGGACGTGGCGCTGCTGGCGGTCAGGTTCGCATAGCGGACACTGACACGCCGTACACCCCGGACAGCGGACGGTGGCACCCCTGTGTAACAGGCCCTTCGCCCCTGGGCCCCCTTCCGCACGTCCGTACGATGGGGGGTGGTCCAGTGCCGTATCGAGGAGGATGACCGTGGCGGAGGAGCTCACCCCGGAGAACCCGGAGAACCCGGAGACCGAGGCCGAGGAGCCGGGCAAGCAGCGCAAGAACGGCCTGTACCCGGGCGTGTCCGACGAGCTGGCCGAGAGCATGAAGTCCGGCTGGGCCGACACGGAGCTGTACGACCTGGAGCCGATCGCCCAGGCCGCCGAGACCGCCGCGCGCCGCGCCGCGCTGTCCGCCCGCTTCCCGGGCGAGCGCCTGGTGATCCCCGCGGGCAACCTCAAGACCCGCTCCAACGACACGGAGTACCCCTTCCGCGCCTCGGTGGAGTACACGTACCTGACCGGCAACCAGACCGAGGACGGCGTCCTGGTCCTGGAGCCCAAGGGCGACGGCCACACCGCGACGATCTACCTCCTGCCGCGCTCGGACCGCGAGAACGGCGAGTTCTGGCTGAACGGCCAGGGCGAGCTGTGGGTCGGCCGCCGCCACTCCCTCACCGAGGCAGGAAAGCTCTACGGCATCCCCGCCTCCGACGTCCGCGAGCTGGCCGGCTCCCTGCGCGAGGCCACCGGCCCGGTGCGCGTCGTGCGCAGCTACGACGCCGGCATCGAGGCGGCCCTGACCGACAAGGTCACCGCCGAGCGCGACGACGAGCTGCGCGTCTTCCTGTCCGAGGCCCGCCTGGTCAAGGACGAGTTCGAGATCGGCGAGCTGCAAAAGGCCGTCGACTCCACCGTGCGCGGCTTCGAGGACGTCGTGAAGGTCCTCGACAAGGCGGAGGCGACCAGCGAGCGCTACATCGAGGGCACCTTCTTCCTCCGCGCGCGCGTGGAGGGCAACGACGTCGGCTACGGCTCCATCTGCGCCGCCGGACCGCACGCCTGCACCCTGCACTGGGTCCGCAACGACGGCCCCGTCCGCTCCGGCGACCTGCTGCTCCTCGACGCGGGCGTGGAGACGCACACGTACTACACGGCGGACGTCACGCGCACGCTGCCGGTCAACGGCACGTACACCGCACTGCAGAAGAAGATCTACGACGCGGTGTACGACGCCCAGGAGGCCGGCATCGCGGCGGTCAAGCCGGGCGGCAAGTACCGCGACTTCCACGACGCGGCGCAGCGGGTGCTGGCCGAGCGACTCGTCGAGTGGGGCCTGGTCGAGGGCCCGGTCGAGCGGGTCCTCGAGCTGGGCCTGCAGCGCCGCTGGACGCTGCACGGCACCGGTCACATGCTCGGCCTGGACGTCCACGACTGCGCCTCCGCCCGCGTGGAGTCGTACGTGGACGGCACGCTGGAGCCCGGCATGGTGCTGACCGTCGAGCCGGGCCTGTACTTCCAGGCCGACGACCTGACGGTGCCCGAGGAGTACCGGGGCGTCGGCGTGCGCATCGAGGACGACATCCTCGTCACCGCCGACGGCAACCGGAACCTGTCCGCCGGGCTGCCGCGCCGGTCGGACGAGGTCGAGGAGTGGATGGCCGCGCTGAAGGGCTGACGGACCGAACACCGACGGGAACACGGCGGCCGGGCACCTTCACAGGTGCCCGGCCGTCGTCGTGCCGCCGGACCGCTACACCGCCATCAGCGGTGTGCCCTCACGCCACTTGAGGAGCTTGTCGAAGCTGACCACGGACCCGGAGCGGCCCGGGGCGCTCCCGATGTGGACGTGGTCGGCGAGTTCGCGGATGATGCACAGGCCGCGTCCGCTCTCCGCGTCGGCCGGTGCCGCGGGAATCCGTACGCCCGCGCCCGCCGGTCCGGAGGAGAAGCCGGGCCCCGAGTCGGCGACCTCGATACGGCACCGTTCGCCGTCGAGGTAGGCCGTGACGCGGTAGGCCTGCGCGGAGCCGCCCGGAGCATCGTCCCCGCCGTGCTCGACGGCGTTGGCGCAGGCCTCGCTGAGGGCGACGGAGAGGTCGAAGGAGACGTCTGGGTCGACGCCCGCGGTCTCCATGGTGCCGATCAGCAGGCGGCGGGCCAGGGGCACGCTCGCAGCCTCGCGCCGCAAATGGAGTGACCACCAGATGCTCATGCTCCAGCCTCCCGGCCGCGGCTCGACATACCGATACGTATTGCCCCTCACACCGGGGCGTAAGCCCACTCGGCCGGTGACGCCGCTCATCTGGCGGATGTCCCCCTGCCGCCGACCGGTGTATGCGGAGCCGTCCCACGCGTGTGCGGACGCCTCACGGGTGTACCGACGCCTCGCGGCTGCGGGGGATGCTTCGTATCAGAGCGTGATCTTCCGCCTGCTTCTCGGATGTACGGGGTCTCTTGCGGTCGCAGGCGCCTGCTTGCGGACGTACGGCATCTTGCGGACCTGCCGTACGGCGTGGGGGACGTCAGTGCGATGATGAGGCCGCCATGACTGCCCCCCACCCGCCAACGGCGCGCTCCGGGAACGACCTCCGGATCCTGCGGGCCGCGGTGTTCGCCGCGGTCTGCGTCGTGCTGGCCGCGGCGGGGCACACACTCGCCTCCTGCGCCACCGTTCCGCTGTGGTCGCTGGGCGCGGGCTTCGTCGCGGCAGTCGTGGTCGCCGCACCCCTCGCCGGGCGCCGGCGCTCCCTGCCCGGCATCGCGCTGCTGCTCACCGCCGGGCAGACCGCGCTGCACGCCCTGTTCGGTCTCGGCCAGCACGGCACCACCGCGGCCGCGGCGTCCGGTTCGGCCGCGGCGTCCACCGGCGGTGCGGGCACCCTGTCCGACGCCTCGCTCGTCCAGCAGGCCGCCCGGCTGGTCTGCGGGACCACCGCGGCGGCGATCAGCCCGGCCCAGGCCCAGCGGATCCTCGACGACGCGCGGATCGCGCCGGACGCCTCCTCCGGTGCCGCGCACCATCCCGCCGACGCCCTCGGCGCCTCGGTTCCGCTGCTGCCGTCCCTGCCGATGCTGCTCGGCCACGTCCTCGCGGCCCTCGCCGCCGGATGGCTGCTGCGGCGCGGGGACCTGGCCCTGGCCCGGCTCGTGGAACTGTCGGCGCACTCGGCCCACACGATGGCCGAGGCGGCCTTCGTACGGGCTCTGCGCGCGGCGCTCTCCCTGGTGCGCGCCCTGCACGCCGGGCTCGCCGGCGCCCCCGGCACGGGTCCGCGCCCGCCGCGGGCCGCCCGCCCGGCGCCGCGCGTACCGTGCACCGCGGCACTCCAGCACACGGTGATCAGGCGCGGCCCGCCGAGCGACGCGTTCGCCCTCGCCGCCTGACACGACGCGACCACCACCCCGTTCCGGACCGCCGGCCCGACCTCGTTCCAGAGTGCCGGCCGGCCCCGACCGGATGCGGAGGCTGCGGGACCCGCCGTCGTGCGGCACGCGCGCGTGCGCGCGCTGCCCCTCCTGTCACCTCCACCGTCGTCGTCACCGGGCCCGTACCGGTGCGACGCCCACCCGAAGCGGAGTGCCCATCCATGAAGGCTTCCCGTATCGCCGCCGCCGGCGCCGTCTCCGGCATCGCCGTCCTCGCCCTGTCCGCCCCCGCGTTCGCGCACGTCAGCGTGCAGCCGGAGGGAACGGCCGCCAAGGGCGGCTACGCGGTCGTCGACTTCAAGGTCCCCAACGAACGCGACAACGCCTCCACCACCAAGCTGGAGGTCAACTTCCCCACCGACCACCCGCTGTCGTCCGTGATGCCCGAGCCGGTCCCGGGCTGGAAGGCCGAGGTCACCAAGTCCAAGCTGGACAAGCCGCTGGAGTCGCACGGCCAGAAGATCACCGAGGCCGTCTCCAAAGTGACCTGGACCGCCGACGGCAAGGGCATCGAGCCCGGCTACTTCCAGAAGTTCCCGGTCTCCCTCGGCGCGCTGCCCGAAGACGCCGACCAGCTGGTCTTCAAGGCCGTCCAGACGTACTCCAACAAGGAGGTCGTGCGCTGGATCGAGGTGCAGCAGGAGGGTCAGGAGGAGCCCGAGACCCCGGCACCCGTGCTGGAGCTGGCGGCCGCCGAGGGCGACGCCCACGGCGCGTCGGGCGCGGAGTCCGGGGACGACACCGAGGCCGCCGCCCAGAACACCGCCGCCGACTCCGGTTCGGGCGACGGCAGCGACACCACCGCCCGGGTCCTCGGCATCGTCGGCATCGTCGTCGGTGCGGCGGGCGTCGCCTACGGCGTGCTGGCCGGCCGTCGGCGCGACTCCGGTGCGACGGCGTAACCACGCCCGCACCGGTGCGTCGGCGCGGCCCCGCCGACGCATCCTCACGTCCGGTGCGCGCCGGGCTGCCCCGTCGTACCGACGGGCCCGGCGCGCACCGGAGCACTTCACATCTGGGACATTCCTCTATGCGCAACAAGACCTTCGCCGCGGCCGCCCTGCTCGCCGCCGCCACCCTCACCCTGTCCGCCTGCGGCGGCGAGGGCGACAGCGACAAGCCCGTCACCGTGGTCTCCGAGGACAGCAGCCAGCAGGCCGCCACCGTCCTCGACAAGCCCTTCGAGAAGCCCGACCTGGTGCTCACCGACGCCACGGGCAAGGAGTACGACCTCCGCGAGCGGACCGCCGGCAAGCCCACCCTCGTCTACTTCGGCTACACCCACTGCCCCGACGTCTGCCCGCTGACCATGAACAACATCGCCGTGGCCAAGAAGCAGCTGCCCCAGGCCGAGCAGGACAAGCTGCAGGTCGTGTTCGTCAGCACCGACCCGGAGCGGGACACCCCGGCCGCGCTCGGCAAGTGGCTCAAGGGCATCGACTCGCAGATCGTCGGCCTGACCGGAGACTTCGACACCATCCAGGCCGGCGCCCGCACCCTCGGCATCTCGATCGACCCGCCGTCCAAGGACAAGAACGGCAAGATCGTCTCCACCCACGGCACCCAGGTCGTCGCCTTCTCCCCGAAGTCCGACGCGGGCTACGTCCTCTACGGCGAGGACGCCACCGTCGACGACTACACCAAGGACCTGCCGAAGCTCATCAAGGGGCAGAACCCGTGACGCGCCGGCCCGCCCTCGCCGTCCTCGCGGCGATCGGCGCGCTGGCCGCCGCGGGCTGCGCGGGCTCGGACTCCGGAGCCGGCTCCGCCTCTTCCTCCGCCGCCGAACTCTCGGTCGAGGCCGCCTACATGCCGCAGCCGGTCTCCGACTCGATGGCGGCGGGGTTCCTCACCATCTCCAACGAGGGCGGCAAGGCGGACGAACTGACCTCCGTCACGAGCGAGGCCGGCGAGGTCACCCTGCACGAAACCGTGGACGGGACCATGAAGGAGGCCGACCGCCTGGAGGTCCCCGCCCACGGGCAGCTCGTGTTCAGGAGCGGCGGCAACCACCTCATGTTCGAGAAGCTGCGGCAGCAGCCGGAGCAGGGGCAGTCGGTCGCCGTCGAGCTGCACTTCGCCCACTCCGACCCCGTCACGGTCGAACTGCCCGTGAAGGCGGCCACCTACCGGCCCGCCGACGGGCACTCCGCGCACTCCGAACACACCGGACACTGAAGGAGGACCACCTTGACGCAGACCACCGCCCCGCGCGTCCGGACCCTGGTGCTGCTGCTCCTGGCCGCGGCCTGCGCGCTGCTGGCCGGTGCCGGACCCGCCTCCGCGCACGCCGCGCTCACCGGCAGCGACCCCCGGCAGGGGGCGGTGGTCGACCGGGCTCCGGCCCAGGTGTCGCTCACCTTCTCCGAGTCGGTCTCCATGGACGACGACTCGGTGCGCGTCCTTGACCCCAAGGGCAAGCGGGTCGACGACGGCGGGCCGACCGGCACCGGCGGCACGACGTACGCCGTGAAGCTGCACGCCGGACTGCCCGACGGCACGTACACGGTGACCTACCAGGTCGTCTCCGCCGACAGCCATCCCGTGGCCGGCGCCTACACCTTCTCCGTCGGCGCCCCGTCCGAGACCTCGGTCTCCGCCACCGCGCAGGCGGCGGGCGGCGGGTTCATCGGCGGGCTGTACGGCGTCGGACGGTACGTGTCGTACACCGGGTTCGCCGTCCTGGTGGGCGGCGCCGCCTTCGTCCTCGCCTGCTGGCCCCGCGGTTCCGGTGTCCGGGTCGTGCAGCGGTTCGTCGTCTCCGGCTGGCTCGCGCTGACCGCCGCCACGCTCCTGCTCCTCCTGCTGCGCGGCTCCTACACCGGGTCCGGGAAGGTCGCCGACGTCTTCGACCTGGGCCTGCTCGGCGAGGTGCTGCAGACCAAGACGGGCGCCGCGCTGGTCTCCCGGCTGCTGCTGCTCGCGGCGGCGGCCCTGTTCGTGGCCGTACTCTTCGGCGCCTACGACAAGCGCGAGGACGAGGAGAGACGAGACCTCACCTTCGGCCTCGCCGTCGGCGGCACCGTCGTCGCGGCGGGTCTCGCGGCGACCTGGGCCATGTCCGAGCACGCCTCCGTCGGCCTCCAGGCGGGCCTCGCCATGCCGGTCGACGTCGTGCACCTGATAGCCGTGGCCACCTGGTTCGGCGGACTCGCCGCACTGCTGGTCGCCCTGTACCGGGGCCCCGCGGACACGCCGGTCCCCACCGACGCCGTACGCCGGTTCTCGGCCGTCGCCTTCGGCAGCGTGGTCGCGCTGGTGGTGACCGGCACCTACCAGTCCTGGCGCCAGCTAGGTTCCTGGACCGCCTTCACCGACACCCGGTACGGACAGCTGCTCCTGGCCAAGATCGCGCTCGTGGCGGTGCTCGTCGGCATCGCCTACTTCTCGCGGCGCTGGACGGCCCGGCTCGCGGACACGGCGGCCGTCGTCGTACGTCAACGGGGGAAAGCCGGGGGTGAGCGGGAAAAGGCCGGGGCGAAGGCGTCCGGGGGCTCGAAGGGGGCCGGGAACGCGAAGGGCTCCGGGGGGTCCCAGCGCGCCGCCCAGCTCGCCAGGCAGCGCGCGGCCGTGGACGCCGCACGGCAGAAGCGGCAACGGGACGCCGACCCCCACCGCTTCGCACTGCGCCGCTCCGTGCTCGCCGAGGCGGGAGTCGCCGTCGTCCTGCTCGCCGTCACCACCGTCCTGACCCAGACCGAACCCGGCCGGACGCAGGAGGAGGCCACGGCCGCCGGCGCGTCCTCCACCGCCCCGTCCACGCCCTCCACCGGAGCGGTGACACTGGACATGCCCTTCGACACCGGTGGCCAGGACGGCAAGGGCCTCGTACGGGTCGAGCTGGACCCCGCCCGGGTCGGCGCCAACGACCTGCACCTCTACGTCGAGGGCCCGGACGGAACCGCCGTAGACGTCCCCGAGGTCAAGGTCGCACTGACCCAGGAGGCGAAGGACATCGGCCCCCTGCCGGTCGCCCCCGACCACATCACCACCGGTCACTGGTCGGCGAGCGGGGTGCAGATCCCGGTGGCCGGCGACTGGGAGGTCGCCGTGACCGTGCGGACCTCCGACATCGACCAGGTGACCGTCTCCAAGAACACGCAGATCGGCTGAACCGCACCATGACAGACCAGTCCGTCCCGCAGGCCCGGCCCTCCGAGGCCTCCCGTACGCCCTCCGGCGGGCCCGGGCCGCACGACTCCGGAGACAACGACGACCGCCGGGGCCTCTCACGCCGGCGGCTGCTCGGCACCGCCGGTGCCACCGGACTCGTGTTCGGGGCGGCGGGCGCCGCCGCGGGCTATGCCGCCGCGCCCTCCTCGGCGGCCACGCCCCTCACCTCGCTCGGCAGCGAGCGGGCACTGTTTCACGTGAAACACCAGCCCGGCATCACCACGTCCCTGCAGGCCCGCGGCCATCTCGTCGCCTTCGACCTCGCCGCGGGAGCCGGGCGCAAGGAGGCCGCCGCGCTGCTGCGCCGGTGGTCCGAGACGGCCCGGCGGCTGATGGCGGGCGAGCCGGCCGGAAGCCGTGACACGGACGTGGCGCGGGACGCCGGACCCTCCTCGCTCACCGTGACCTTCGGATTCGGGCACAGCTTCTTCGGCCGGACCGGACTGGAGGCACAGCGCCCGGCCGCCCTCGACCCGCTCCCGGACTTCTCCTCCGACCACCTCGACAAGAGCCGCAGCGACGGCGACCTGTGGGTGCAGATCGGCGCCGACGACGCCCTGGTGGCCTTCCACGCCCTGCGCGCCATCCAGCAGGACGCCGGGTCGGCCGCCCGCGTCCGCTGGCAGATGAACGGCTTCAACCGCTCGCCGGGAGCCACCGCCCACCCCATGACCGCCCGCAACCTCATGGGCCAGGTCGACGGCACGCGCAACCCCAAGCCCGCCGAGGACGACTTCGACCGCCGGATCTTCGTCCCCGGGCAGCCGGGGCCGAACACCCCGGCCTGGATGGCGAACGGCTCCTACGTCGTCGTACGCCGCATCCGCATGCTCCTCGACGACTGGGAGCAGCTCTCCCTCAAGGCGCAGGAGGCTGTCATCGGCCGCCGCAAGTCCGACGGGGCGCCGCTGTCCGGAGGCACCGAGACCAGCGAGATGGACCTGGAGAAGACGGACGGGTCCGGGAGCCTCGTCGTCCCCATCAACGCCCACGCCCGCATCACCCGCCCCGACCAGAACGGGGGCGCGGCCATGGTCCGCCGCCCCTTCTCGTACCACGACGGCTTCGACGCCGACGGCGTCCCGGACGCGGGCCTGCTCTTCATCTGCTGGCAGGCAGATCCGCTGCGGGGCTTCGTGCCCGTGCAGCGCAAACTGGACCGGGGCGACGCGCTGTCGCAGTTCATCCGGCACGAGGCGAGCGGCCTGTACGCGGTGCCGGGCGGGGCGGCCGAGGGAGAGTACGTGGGGCAGCGCCTCCTGGAGGGGTGAAACCGGCGGGAGACCACCCCGGGGAGGGCCGCGTACGAGACACGTCGGCCGCGTCCCTCCGGGCCCATTAGGGTGAGGACATGCCAGCCAGCTACGCGTATCTCGGCCCTGAAGGCACCTTCACCGAAGTCGCCCTGCGCACGCTTCCGGAGACGGCGACCCGGGAGCTGGTCCCCTACGTCTCCGTCCAGTCCGCACTCGACGCGGTGCGCACCGGAGAGGCCGAGGCCGCCTTCGTGCCGATCGAGAACTCCGTCGAGGGCGGCATCACCACCACCCTCGACGAGCTGGTCGCCGGCCAGCCGCTCATGATCTACCGCGAGGTGCTGCTGTCCATCACCTTCGCGCTGCTCGTCCGGCCGGGCACCAAGCTGTCGGACATCAAGACGGTCACCGCCCACCCGGCCGCCCAGCCCCAGGTCCGGAACTGGCTCAAGGCACACCTACCGGACGCGGCCTGGGAGTCGGCCGCGTCGAACGCGGACGGCGCCCGCCTGGTGCAGGAGGGCCGGTACGACGCGGCCTTCGCCGGCGAGTTCGCCGCGGAACGCTACGGCCTGGAGGTGCTGGAGGCCGACATCCACGACGCGGAGAACGCCCAGACGCGGTTCGTGCTGGTGGGCCGCCCGGCCCGGCCCGCGGCACCGACCGGGGCGGACAAGACGTCCGTCGTGCTCTGGCAGCGCGACGACCACCCCGGCGGCCTGCGCGACCTGCTGGGCGAGTTCGCCACCCGGGGCGTCAACCTGACGCTGCTGCAGTCCCGTCCCACCGGCGCCGGGATCGGCAACTACTGCTTCTGCATCGACGCCGAGGGACACATCACCGACCGCCGGGTGGCCGACACGCTGATGGGGCTGAAGCGGTCCTGCCTCCAGGTGCGCTACCTCGGGTCGTACCCGCGGGCCGAGGCCGGGCCTGCGGTTCCGGGTCCCCAGCGGCCGGGCACCTCCGACGCGGACTTCGTGGCGGCCGCGGACTGGGTGGCACGCTGCCAGGACGGACGCTTCTGACGGGTCGCCCCGGCGGAGCCGCTCTGAGGGGCGGCTCCCTTCGGCACGTCACGCTGGTCGTACCTGCTGATTTTCTTTGTCCACAGAAGTTATCCACAGGTCTGCTTCTCGACCTGGGGACAAGTCGACAGCCAAGGGGCATTCAGTCGATAAATCCCCCTACAAGCCCCTACGTCCTCCACAGACCCGCAGGTCACCCTTCGTCCACCTGTTTCTCGCCCTCCATACTCCGGAGTGACACCGGACGCCCCGTTTCCACTCGAAAGTGGGGTCGTGAAGGGTTTGGTCGAGCGGACTCCCGGAATCAGGAATGATCACTTCCATCGATCCACAGATCTTTCACACAGCCTGTGGATAACTTTCCCGAGCTGTGGATTCCTGTGGACAACGCACCGTCAAGTCCCGTTCTCCGCAAGGCGATACGGTCAACTCCTCGTCCGCATTCTGCCTCGTTCCAGGGATTCGACCCGCTTTCCTTGACGCACAGGGCCATGAGGAACGCATGGGGCAATGCACACATAACGGAACACCATTCCCCGTGCGGCAATAGTGGGTCGAGACACGTCACCGCGCCCCGGTAGCCTTGGCCGTGTGATTGACCTTCGCCTGCTCCGTGAGGACCCCGACCGTGTGCGCGCCTCGCAGCGTGCCCGTGGAGAGGATGTCGCGCTCGTCGACTCCCTCCTGTCAGCCGACGAACGGCGCAGGTCGTCCGGCGTCCGCTTCGACGAGCTGCGCGCCGAGCAGAAGGGCCTCGGCAAGCTGATCGGCAGGGCCGCCGGCGACGAGAAGGCCGAGCTGCTCAAGCGGGCCGAACAGCTGAAGACCGACGTCAAGGCCGCCGACGCCGAGCGCGACGCCGCCGACACCGAGACCCAGGAGCTGCTCCAGCGGCTCGGGAACCTCGTCCACCCCGAGGTCCCCGTCGGCGGCGAGGAGGACTTCGTCACGCTGGAGACGCACGGCACGCACCGCGACTTCGCGGCCGAGGGCTTCGAGCCCCGCGACCACCTGGAGCTGGGCCAGCTGCTCGGCGCCATCGACGTGGAGCGCGGCGCCAAGGTCTCCGGCTCGCGCTTCTACTTCCTCACCGGCGTCGGCGCGCTCCTGGAACTGGCCCTCGTCAACGCGGCGATCGCACAGGCCACGGCGGCCGGCTTCACCCCGATACTGACGCCGGCGCTGGTGCGTCCGCAGTCGATGGCGGGCACCGGCTTCCTCGGCCAGGCCGCCCAGGACGTCTACCACCTCGACAAGGACGACCTCTACCTGGTCGGAACGTCCGAGGTGCCGCTGGCCGCGTACCACATGGACGAGATCCTCGACGCCGACCGGCTGCCGCTGCGCTACGCCGGTTTCTCGCCGTGCTTCCGCCGCGAGGCGGGCTCGCACGGCAAGGACACCCGGGGCATCTTCCGTGTGCACCAGTTCGACAAGGTCGAGATGTTCTCCTACGTCCTGCCCGAGGACGCGCAGGCCGAGCACCAGCGCCTGCTGGAGTGGGAGAAGCAGTGGCTGACCTCGCTGGAGCTGCCGTTCCGGGTGATCGACGTGGCCTCCGCCGACCTGGGCTCCTCGGCCGCGCGCAAGTTCGACTGCGAGGCGTGGATCCCGACCCAGGGCAAGTACCGCGAGCTGACCTCCACCTCGGACTGCACCGAGTTCCAGTCCCGGAGGCTGTCGATCCGGGTCCGCGAGGACAAGAAGGTGCGTCCGCTGGCCACGCTCAACGGCACGCTGTGCGCCGTTCCGCGCACGATCGTGGCGATCCTGGAGAACCACCAGCAGGCCGACGGGTCGGTCCGCGTGCCGGAGGCGCTGCGCCCGTTCCTGGGGGGCCGGGAGGTCCTGGAGCCGGTGGCCAAGTGACCGGCTCCGCCTCCGACGCCGCCCGGGCCGGCTCCTTCCCGTACCGGCTGATCGCGACGGACCTCGACGGCACGCTGCTGCGCGGCGACGACACGGTCTCGCAGCGCACCCGGGACGCGCTCGCCGCCGCCACCGCGGCGGGCGCGGCCCACATCGTGGTCACCGGCCGCGCGGTGCCGTGGACCCGGTACATCCTCGACGACCTCGGTTACGACGGGCTGGCCGTCTGCGGTCAGGGCGCGCAGGTCTACCACGCCGGCGAACACCGGCTGCTGACCTCGGTCACGCTGGACCGGCAGCTGGCCGGGGTGGCGCTGGCCAAGATCGAGGCGGAGACCGGCCCGCTGTACCTGGCCGCGAGCCGCGACGGTCTGGACGGCGACGTGCTCGTCGGCCCGGGCTACGAGGTCGGGGGCGATCTCCCCGCCGTACCCTTCACCGATGCCTCGGACCTGTGGTCGGCTCCGCTGAACAAGATCTACATCCAGCATCCGACCCTGTCGGACGACGCCCTGGCCGAAGCGGCCCGGCGCACCGCGGGCGGCTTCGTCACGGTGACCATGGCCGGCGCGGGTGTGGTCGAGCTGCTCCCCCTCGGTCTGTCCAAGGCGACCGGCCTCTCACTGGCGGCACGCCGGCTCGGTCTGAAGTCCGCGGACACGATCGCCTTCGGCGACATGCCCAACGACGTCCCGATGTTCGGCTGGGCCGCCAGGGGCGTGGCGATGGCCAATGCCCACGAGGAGCTGAAGGCGGTGGCCGACGAGGTGACGTCCTCCAACGACGAGGACGGCATCGCGGTGGTGCTGGAGCGGCTGGCGGCCTGACGCCGGCCGGCTCCGCGACGCGGGCCGGTGCTTCCGGTGCTCCGGGCCCCGTCCCGGTCGGGTGCACGGTCCGGACGGCGCCGACGTCCCCGTCGGTCGGCCCACGCGAGGCGTCCCGCGTGCTCGAAGCGGCCGCCCGTCGCGCCGGCGCCGTCCGGCCTCGTGCATCCACCACAGTGCCGCCGTCACAGGTCGGGCGCCACTGAATAAAAGCGGACGTACGCCGCGTCAGCCCCGACGCCACCTGCGCCGTCGGCGGCCCTTGCTGAAGAACCAGCCCGCGGGCGGCTCGTCCGAGCGCCAAGGCTGCGGCTCGGGCCGCTCGCGGCGCCACCGGGCGGCGAGCATCCGGGCGCGGGCCGACGGCTCGGAGGTCCCCGCCTCGCGCACGAACTCCTCGTCCAGGACGAGGTCGTCCCAGGAGGCGTCCCGGGCGGCGTCCGTGGGTTCCGTGGTGCGGTCCTCCGGCTGTCCCTGCCGGTCCTGCCGGGGTGTGTGGCCCGTCATCAGGTTCCTCCCAGCCTCGCGTCCTCGTGGTCTCCGTACGTGCTTGTCGGTGGTGTGTGCGTACGCGTGGGTCGTCGTTCCCAGTGTGCCGGAGCGCGGGTGAAGGCCCCGTCAGTGCCGGGACCCGCTCCCCACGCGGCGGACGTCGACCGGGGTCCGCCTCACTCCTCCCCGGCGAGCGTCAGCGACCGCAGCTTCTGGCCGGCGTACCAGGTCGCCAACACGGTCACCCCGGCGAGCAGCACCGTCGCGGTCGGCAGGCCGACGTCGGAGGTCACCAGGTTGCCGTCGGCGACCTTCTGGGCCACCGCGAGCGACCACTGCTGGACGCTGAGCGTGCGGGCGCCCGGCACCAGGGAGCCGAACAGCGCCTCCCAGACCAGCGCGTAGACGAGCCCGAAGACCACCGCGTGCCGGGAGACCGTGCCGAGGAGCAGGAACAGCGCGGCGTAGGCGATGGAGGCGACCAGCGCGGCGATCGTGTAGGCGACGGCGACCTGCTGGCCGTTGCCGTTGAGGATCAGGCCGGCGAGCAGCGTCGGCACGGCGGAGAAGACCATCGTCACGGCTATGGCGACGATCAGCTTGGTGAAGATGATCGTCGGACGCTTGATCGGCTTGGACAGCAGATACACCACCGAGCCGTCGTCGATCTCGGGGCCGATGGCGCCGGTGCCGGCGATGACGCCGATGATCGGCACCATGGTGGCGAGGGCGAACCCGCCCAGCACGTCGGCGGTGGTCTGGTCGTCGGCTCCGGCGAGGACGCGCACCGCCACGGCGATGACGAGCAGCAGCAGGGGGAGCGCGCCCAGGATGAGGGCCCGGCGGCGGCCGAGCAGGGCCCGGTAGGTGAGCCGGGCGACTGTGGGGTCGTACATTCTTCGGCCTCCTACGCCGCGACGAGATACGAGAAGACGGACTCGAGGGACTCGTCGGACGGCGAGACCGTGAGCAGCCGGATGCCGTGGTCGCGGGCGACCTTCGGCAGCAGGGCCGTGAAACGGCCGAAGTCGACGGCCTGGATGCGCAGGGCTCCCTCGGCGAGATCGACCTCGATGCCGGACGTCGACGGGTCGGCGATCAGCGCCGCGGCGAGGGCCCGGTCGTCGCTGGAACGCACCAGGTAGCGGTGCGGCCGGTCGGTCATCAGGCGGCGGATCTTGCGGAAGTCGCCGCTGGCCGCGTGGCGTCCGGCGACGATGACCTCGATGTGCCAGGCCAGCTGTTCGACCTCTTCGAGGATGTGCGAGGAGAACAGCACCGTGCGCCCCTCGTCGCCCATGCGCCGCAGCAGATCCATCAGCTGCATGCGCTGGCGCGGGTCCATGCCGTTGAACGGTTCGTCGAGCAGCAGCAGCGAGGGCTGGTGGACCAGGGCGGAGGCCATCTTCACGCGCTGGCGCATGCCCTTGGAGTACGTGGCGATCTTGCGGTCCTGGGCGTGGGCCATCTCGACCGTGGCGAGCGCCTCGTCGGCCGCCCTGGCGCCCAGGCCGTGCAGTTCCGCGTTGGCGAGGACGAACTCGCGGCCGGTGAGGAAGTCGTACATCGCCTCGCGCTCGGGGACGATGCCGATGTGCCGGTAGATGGACTCGTTGCGCCAGACCGCTTGTCCGTCGAGGGTGACACTGCCGGTGGAGGGGGCGAGGAAGCCGCCCATCATGTTGATGAGGGTGGACTTTCCCGCGCCGTTCGGGCCGAGCAGGCCGGTGACGCCGGGACCGATCGTCATGGTGATGTCGTTGACTGCGACCACGTTGCCGAACCAGCGGGAGACGTGGTCGATGTTCAGCGTGGTCACAGTCCCACCTTCTGGTAGCGGCGCATCAGCAGGCCGTAGGCGCCGGCGATCAGGCCGAGGGTGACGAGGACGTAGACCGCGCCCTCCCCGTTGCCCGGGCCCACCCCGCCGGGGAAGGCGGAGGTGGCGCCCAGGAAGGCCGCCGCCACTCCGTCGATGAGGGTGATCGGCGAGAACAGGCCGATCCAGGAGACGGCTCCGGAGCCGGACTGGACCTCCGCGATGGCCTGGAGCGTGGAGACAGCGCCGTAGCTGATGGTCAGGACGGCGATGACGGCCGCGATGCCGAAGCCGCGGCGCGGGGTGACCGAGGCGATGACGAGGCCGAGACCGGCGAAGAGCAGCGAGAGCAGTGCCACGGAGACCAGTCCCTGAGCGAACCCCTTGGTCTGGTCCGCGAAGTCGAGCTTGGCTAGCAGCGCGCCCACGTAGAGCACCAGCAGGGGGGCGGCGGTGAGGATGAAGAGGGCCGAGGCCAGCGACGCGTACTTGGCGCGGACGTAGTCGCCGGTCTCGATCGGCCGTGAGAAGTACAGCGGCACGGTCTTGAAACGCAGGTCGCGCGAGACGGACTGGGGGGCCTGGGAAGCGACGTAGAGGCTGATGACGGCCTGCATGACGATCGCGTAGCGCGTGTAGTCCAGAGGCAGGTCGTTGGCCTTCGTGGCGACGGCGACGGCGACCATGATGGCCGCCGGCAGGCACATCACCACGAACAGCAGCATCGGCAGCACCTTGGACTTGGCCGAGCGGCCCAGGCCGTAGGAGCCGCGCAACGACTGCGAGTACAGCGAGCGGCGGGCATAGGCGCGGCCGAGGCGGGGGCCGTCGTAATTGCGGTAGCCGATGTTGTGGATGCGGGTCTGGTCACCCGGGACCGTGGCTGTGGGCTGTTCAGCTGCCATGGCCGACCGCCTCCTTCCGTTGTGCGTCGCTGTCCGTGAAGACCTCCGAGATGTGGTGCCGGCGCTGCTCCATGCGGACCAGGCCGAGGCCGAGGTCGGCTATGACGTCGCGGACCAGGTCGTAGGTCTCCTCGCCCGCCGAGGTGAGCAGCAGGACGTGCCCGGCGCCGGGCAGGCCGCTGCCGTCCTGGACGGCCACCCCGCGCGCGTCGAGCGCGTCGCGCACCGCGCGGGTGCCGTCGGGGTGCTCGTCGGTGTCGGTGACCTCGATCGCGAGGGTGGTCGTGGACTGGGTGAAGTCCGTGGTGGAGCTGGAGCGCAGCAGCTTGCCGCCGTCGACGACCACGACGTGGTCGCAGGTGCGTTCCAACTCGCCCAGCAGGTGGGAGGTGACCAGGACGGAGATCCCGAAGTCGGTGTGGATGCGGCGGATGAGGCCGAGCATCTCGTCGCGGCCGACGGGGTCGAGGCCGTTGGTCGGCTCGTCGAGGAAGACCAGCTGGGGGTCGTGGACCAGGGCCTGCGCGAGCTTCACGCGCTGCTTCATGCCGGTCGAGTAGCCCCCGATCGGCCGGTAGCGCTCCTCGTACAGGCCGACGTGGCGCAGGGTGTCGGCCGTGCGCTCGCGGGCCGCGGTGGGCGGCAGGCCGGACATGCGTGCCATGTGGACGACGAACTCGGTGGCCGAGACGTCGGGTGGCAGGCAGTCGTGCTCCGGCATGTAGCCGACCCGCTCGCGGATGTCGGCGCCCTTGGAGGCGACATCGAGACCGAGCACTTCGGCTCGCCCCTCGGTGGCGGGAGACAGACCCAGCAGGATCTTGATCAGAGTGGACTTGCCGGCGCCATTGGCACCGACGAGTCCGGTCACACCGGGTCCGATGTCCACGGAGAGCCGGTCGAGCGCGGTCACCCGGGGGAACCGCTTGCTCAGGCTTTCGGTCGCGATCACAGTCACCTTCACGACAGTAGTGACGGGCGCCACTGTGGTCGTCAGACCGCAGAGCCGTCTTCGGGTCAGTCTGGAGTAGTACGGGCCCGTAGGGGATGCCGTACCTGAGAGCCACGGAAGGGGCCGCGGTACCGCCCTCCCGGCACTGTTGACGTCGGGTCTAACAGCTGGGAGATTCGGCGGCGACATGTGACGAGCGAGTGGCCCGGACGGCGCGGACCGGCCGGGACGGTGGAACGGGGGCGGCATGACGGCGCTGGACGGGGCGCGCGAGCGCCGGGTGCGCACGGGCGGGGTCGAACTGTGCGTGGCCGAGCTGGGCGACCCGCGACAGCCCACCGTCGTGCTCGTGCACGGCTATCCGGACAGCAAGGAGGTCTGGTCCGAGGTGGCCGTCCGTCTCGCGGAGCGCTTCCATGTCGTCCTCTACGACGTGCGGGGCCACGGCCGGTCCACCGCGCCGAGCCCGCTGCGCGGCGGGTTCACGCTGCGGAAGCTGACGGACGACTTCCTCGCCGTGGCGGACGCGGTCAGTCCCGGCCGCCCGGTGCACCTGGTCGGCCACGACTGGGGCTCGGTGCAGTCGTGGGAGTTCGTCACGGTCGGGCGTACCGAGGGCCGCATCGCCTCCTTCACCTCGATGTCCGGCCCTTCCCTCGACCACTTCGGGCACTGGATCAACGAACGTCTGCGGCGTCCCACCCCGCGCCGGGTCGGACAGTTCCTCGGCCAGGGCGCCAAGTCCTGGTACGTCTACCTGCTGCACACGCCCGTACTCCCCGAGCTGGCCTGGCGCGGCCCGCTCGGCAGGCACTGGCCGCGCATCCTGGAACGCGTCGAGCGGGTGCCCCGCGGCGACTACCCGACCGCGTCCCTGCCGACGGACGCGGCGCACGGGGCGTGGCTGTACCGGGACAACGTGCGGGCCCGGCTGCGCCACCCGCGCGCGGACGCGTACGCGCACGCCCCCGTGCAGCTCATCACGCCCCTCGGCGACCCCTATCTCTCCGAGCGGCTCTACGACGGACTCGAGGCGTGGGCGCCGCGGCTGACCCGGCGCACGCTGCCCGCCGGGCACTGGGTGCCCCGCACCCGGCCGGACCGGCTGGCCGGCTGGATCACGGAGTTCGTCACCGCCGTCGAGAACGGAAGCCCCGCAGCCGCGGCGAGCGGGAAGTACGCCGACCGCTTCGGCGGGCAGCTGGTGCTGGTCACCGGCGCCGGCAACGGCATCGGCCGGTCCACGGCGCTCGCGTTCGCCGAGGCGGGCGCGCGCGTGGTGGCCGTCGACCGGGACGCCGAGGCCGCCGCTCGCACCGCGGAGCTGTCCCGGCTGATCGGCGCGTCGGCGGCCTGGGCGGAGACCGTCGACGTCTCCGACGAGACGGCCATGGAGGCGCTGGCGGCCAGGGTGGCCGCCGAGTACGGCGTGGTCGACGTGCTGGTGAACAACGCCGGGATCGGCCTGTCGGGCTCCTTCTTCGACACCACCCCCGAGGACTGGAGAAAGGTCCTCGACGTCAATCTGTGGGGCGTGATCCACGGCTGCCGCCTCTTCGGCAGGCAGATGGCGGAGCGCGGGCAGGGCGGCCACATCGTCAACACGGCCTCCGCGGCGGCCTTCCAGCCCTCCCGGGCGCTGCCCGCCTACGGCACCTCCAAGGCGGCCGTGCTGATGCTGAGCGAGTGCCTGCGCGCCGAGCTGGCCGGACAGGGCATCGGGGTCACCGCGATCTGCCCCGGCCTCGTCAACACCCGCATCACCACGACCGCGCACTTCACGGGCGTCGACCCCGACGAGGAGAAGCGGCTGCGGCGGCGCACCGCGCGCCTGTACGGGATGCGCAACTACCCGCCGGAGAAGGTGGCCGACGCCGTCCTGGAGGCCGTCGTGCGCAACAGGGCGGTGGTCCCGGTGACGCCCGAGGCACGCGGGGCACGTCTCATGTCCCGGCTCGCTCCGGGGGTGTTGAGGCGGCTCGCCCGGGTGAAGCCGCCGCTCTAGTTTCCACAGGAACACCCAACCAGCCTGTGGATAACCCGACTTGACTGTGGATCAAACCTGGCCGGTGAAATCGTTCGCGTGACGCGTGTCTCTTTCGGCAGGCTGATGCCCATGCACCAGCACCAAGTGGACGACACGGATCGCACGGGCGACACGGGCCATGGCACGGGCGACAGACGCGCTGTGAAGGTGTCCAAGTACCTGTCGAAGCACCTGCGCCATCGACCGGACCTCATCGGCCTGACGCCGGACGCGGCCGGCTGGGTCGAGATCGACACGCTCATCGCCGCGGCGGCCGCACACGGCTTCCGTTTCACCCGGGCCGAACTCGACCACGTGGTCGCCACCAACGACAAACGGCGCTTCGCGATCCGGGGCAGCCGCATCCGTGCCAACCAGGGCCACAGCATCGAGGTGGACCTCGCGCTGCCCGCGGCCGCGCCGCCGCCGTACCTCTACCACGGGACCGTGTCCCGGCACCTGGACGCGATCCGGGCCGAGGGGCTGCGGCCGATGAACCGGCACGACGTGCACCTCTCCCCGGACCGCGAGACTGCGACCCGGGTCGGCGCGCGCCGCGGCCGACCGGTCGTGCTGCCGGTGGACGCCGCCACCATGCACCGCGACGGCCTCGTCTTCCGCGTCAGCGCGAACGGGGTCTGGCTGACGGCGGCCGTGCCACCGCGCTACCTCCGCTTCCCCTCCGGGCACTGACGTCACACGACCGGTGCCACGGAGTCGACGTCGAGAACGAACGCCGTCACGAGAGCCGGCGCGAGGCGCCGCCCGCGGTGACACCACCGGCTGTTTCACGTGAAACCGTGGCCGGCGCCGCTTAGGGTCAAGAGCATGAGTCTGCGTCTGAGCACCGTGATCCTCCCGTACCGCCGCTGGCACGAGGGCGGCCGTACGCCCTGGGCGCGAGCCGAGCAGCTCGGTTTCCACACCGCGTACACCTACGACCACCTGTCCTGGCGGAGTTTCCGCGACGGCCCGTGGTTCGGCGCCGTGCCGACGCTCACCGCCGCGGCGGCCGTCACCGAGCGGCTGCGGCTCGGCACTCTGGTGACCTCCCCCAATTTCCGCCACCCGGTGACGCTCGCCAAGGAGCTCATCTCCCTCGACGACATCTCCGGCGGCCGCGTCACCCTCGGCATAGGCGCGGGCGGCACGGGCTTCGACGCCACCGCGCTCGGCCAGGAGCCCTGGACTCCGCGGGAGCGTGCCGACCGGTTCGCCGAGTTCCTGCCCCTGCTCGACCGTCTGCTGACGGAGGACGCCGTCTCGTACGAGGGCGACTTCTACTCGGCGCACGAGGCACGCAACATCCCGGGGTGCGTGCAGCGGCCCCGGCTGCCGTTCGCGGTGGCCGCGACCGGCCCGCGCGGGCTGCGGCTCGCCGCACGGTACGGACAGGCATGGGTGACCACCGGTGACCCGAAGCTGTACGAGAGCGGCACCCCCGAGCAGTCGGACCGGGCGCTGCGGGACCAGGGCGACCGGCTGGCCGACGCCTGCGCCGCCATCGGCCGCGACGTGGGCGAACTGGACCGGGTTCTGCTCACCGGCTTCACCCCGGACCGCGGTCGTCCGCTGGAGTCCGTGGACGCGTTCGTGGACTTCGCCGGCCGGCACCGGGAACTGGGGTTCACCGAGTTGGCGGTGCACTGGCCGATCGCCGACTCGGACTTCACGGCGGACGAGAAGATCTTCGAGCGGATCGCCATGGAGGCTCCCGCCCAGTTGGGGATGTGAGAGCCGTAGCTCACATATGTGCGGACCGGTGCACGGTCGTGCACGCATATGCGTGACAATGACCGGGTGACCTCAGCGACCCGACAGCCCGAGCCCCCGGCCGCCGCCACTCGCCCGCGGCTGATCGCCACCGACCTCGACGGCACGCTGCTGCGCGACGACAAGTCGGTCTCCCCGCGTACGGTCGCCGCGCTGGCCGCCGCGGAGCAGGCGGGCATCGAGGTCTTCTTCGTCACGGGCCGTCCCGCCCGCTGGATGGACGTCGTCAGCGCCCATGTCCACGGGCACGGCCTCGCCATCTGCGGCAACGGCGCAGCCGTCGTCGACCTGCACGGCGGCCCGGACGCGCACCGGTTCGTGAAGGTCCGCGAACTGCCGAGGGAGAACGCGCTGGACGCCGTACGGCTGCTGCGCGAGGCGGCACCCGGCACGGTCTACGCGGTCGAGCAGACCTACGGCTTCCACCAGGAGCCCGCCTACCCGAAGATGCACCTGGAGGTCCCCGACGACCTCCTGCCCGCCGAGGAGCTCCTGGCGCCGGACGGCCGAGGGACCACCGAGCCGGTCCTGAAGATCCTCGCCTTCCACCCCGAGCTGGACCCGGACGGCTTCCTGACGCTGGCCCGCCTCGCCGTCGGCGACCGCGCCAACGTCACCCGCTCCAGCCCCGGCGCCCTGCTGGAGATCAGCGGCCCGGACGTCTCCAAGGCCAGTACGCTCGCCCTCTGCTGCGCCGAGCGCGGCATCTCCCACGACGAGGTCGTCGCGTTCGGCGACATGCCGAACGACGTGGAGATGCTCACCTGGGCGGGCCGGTCGTACGCGATGGGCAACGCGCACCCGGACGTGGTCGCCGCCGCTTCGGGGCAGACGGTCGCCAACAACGACGACGGCGTCGCCGTCGTGATCGAGCAGATGCTGGCGCAGCTGCCCTGAGCCCGCCCTCCGCAGCCGTCGGCGAGGAACGTCAGAGCGGCACCCCGCGCTGCGACAGCCACGGCACCGGATCCAGCGCCGAACCCGTGTCGGGCGTGACCCGGACCTCGAAGTGCAGGTGGGGTCCGGTGGAGTTGCCGGTGCTGCCCGACTGGCCGATCCACCGACCGGCTTCCACCCGGTCGCCCTGGTCGACGGCGACCGCCGAGAGATGGGCGTACTGCGTGTAGTAGCCGCCCGCGTGCTGGACGACCACCTGGATGCCGAAGGCACCACCGCAGGACACCCGCGCCACCCGGCCCGTGCCGACCGACCGCACGGGTGTACCCACCGGCACCGCGAAGTCCTGGCCGGTGTGCCGGTGCGCCCACCGCGAACCACCGCTGCCGAAGGACGCCGACAACTCGTACGTCTCCACCGGTGCCACCCAGGGCCCGCCGGCGGGCCCGTCCGGCTGGTCGAGGCGGACCGCGCCGGGGCACGAGCCGGCCGTGACGGAGGCGTCCGCCGCTCCCTGCAGGCGCGCACGCGCCGCCGCCAGCTTGCCCTCGATCTTCTTCTTGAGCTTCGCCAGCTCGGCGTTGCGCTTCTCCAGCCCCTGCCAGGCCGCCTGTGCCCGGGCCTCGTCGGCGGCGAGCCGGTCCTGCGCCCGCAGGCTCCTGCCGATGGCCCGGTTCACGGCCAGGTTGGCCCGGGAGACGACCCGCTGGCCGCGCAGCAGTTCTTCCGGGCTGTCGGAGAGGAGCACCCGCGCGGTGAGGGGCAGCCCTTCGGTACCGCGGTACTGGGCACGGGCGATCCGGCCCAGGTCCTCGTGCATGGCGTCGATCTTCCGTCGCTCCCGGTCCAGCCGCTTCTCGTACTCCAACGCCTTCGACCGCTGCGCCTCGGCCTCGCGCCGGCCCTGTTCGTACTGCCGGGTCGTGTCGGCCGCTTCCTCGTACAGCCGCGCCACCTGCGGTCCGGGAGTCGCACCTGGCCCGCCGTCCCCGTCGGCGGGACGGGCCGCCAGGACGGCGAGTGCGCACAGCAGTGCCGGAACGAGCAGCGGGTGGCGGCGGGTTGAGCGCATGTCAGTGATCGTGGACCCAGAGAGGGCACACGGTCTCGTCCACGTCGTGCGTATGGGTGACCTGTTGCTGCACACGGGGCAGCCCGGCTGCTGCACACGGGGCAACGGACGCTGCCACCGCTCAGTAGGGTGCCTCCCACTGCACCGTCGTGCCGCCGCCGTCCGCCGCGATGCCGGGACCGAGACGGCTGGCCCCTCCCACGCTCTCGGCACGGCGCCGCAGATTGTGCAGACCGCTGCGCCGGCCACCCTCGGGAACGCCGACACCGTCGTCCGAGACGGTCAGCCGGACACCCCGCCGACCGTCCGGCAGCACCGCCGTCGCGTCCACGGCCACCTCGATCCTGGTGGCGTGGGCGTGCCGGAAGGCGTTGGACAGGGTCTCGCGCAGCGCGGCGATCAGGTTCTTGCCGGTCAGGTCCCCGACCGCGGTGTCGACCGGGCCGGTGAAACGGTGCGAGGGTGTGAAGCCCAGCGGCACGGCGGCCATGCTGATCTCCCGCAGCACGCGGGTGCGCAGACCGGCCGGCGCCTCGGCGGGCTGCTGGAGCGCGAAGATCGCCGAGCGGATCTCCTGGATGGTGACGTCGAGCTCGTCCACGGCGTCGCCGACTCCGTCGCGCACCTCGGGCACGGCCGCCCTGCGCTGAGCGCTCCCCAGCATCATCCCCGTGGCGAACAGCCGCTGGATGACGAGGTCGTGCAGGTCCCTGGCGATCCGGTCCCGGTCCTCGAACACGGCCAGCCGTTCGCGGTCGCGCTGGGCGTCGGCCATGGTCAGCGCCAGCGCGGCCTGCGAGGCGAACTGGTGACCGAGCGCGCGCTCCGTGCGCGTGAACGGCCGTTCTCCCCGCGCCCGGGGCATGACGAGGCCGCCGAGGACCCGCCCGTCCCGGCACAGCGGCAGCAGCATGATCGGCCCGTAGGCGCGCACCGGACCGGCCTCCAGCCGCGGGTCGGTGGCCGCGTCGTCCACGAACAGCGGGCGCCCGGAGAGGAGTTCGGCCACGATGCCGTTCTCCGGCGGAATGACCACGCCGAGGGAGTTCGTACGGTGGGGTGCGGCGACGGCCGCGATCTCCAGGCCGCCCCCGTCCGCCGGCAGCAGCACGATCCCGGCGGCCGCTCCGGAGAGCCGGCGTGCCTGCTCGGCGACCTCCTGGAGGGCGTCGTCGGTGTCGCCGCCGGCCAGCAGCGCGGTGGTGACGGCGACCGACCCGTCGATCCAGCGTTCCCGCTGCTGGGCGGCCTCGTGCAGGCGCACGTTGCCGATGGCGAGGCCCGCCTCCGTGGCCAGGACCCGGACCATGGCGAGGTCGTAGTCGTTGAACGGCTCTGCCGCGTGCTTGCCGGTCAGGTAGAGATGGCCAAACGTCTGCCCCCGCGCCTTGACGGGCACGCCGAGGAAGCTCCGCGTCGGAGGCCGGTGCTCGGGGGAGCCGCCCGCGCCCGGGTTCCCCGGCGGGCCGGTGGACCGGACCGGCTCCGGGTCGGTGACGAGGGCCCCGAGCAGGCCCTTGCGTCCGCCGGGCAGGTGGCCGGCGCGCCGAGCGGTCGCCTCGTCGAGCCCGTGGTGGACGAAGTCGGCCAGCCCGTCGCCGTCCTCGTCGAGTACGCCGAGCGCCGCGCAGCGGGCTCCGGTGAGGTCGGCGGCCGTCTCGCAGATCCGGCTCAGCGTGGAGCGCAGCTCCCGTCCGCCACCGACGGAGCGCATCGCGTCCAGCAGTTTCGGCACCCGCGCCAGGAACTCGGCCGAGGCCCCCTCGGGGAGCGACGGCGGACCGGGAGGCGGGACCGGGGCCATACCCAGAGCCTAATGAGCACCTTTTGATAGGGAAAGTCGGATTCAGGAGCATCTCGTGAAGCAGGGCGGGCTGCGGCCGGTCAGCCGACGCCCGCCGGCGTCTCCGCCGCCGCCTCCCGCTCGGCCATGTCCCTCAGCGGCCCCGGTACGGCCGCCAGCTCCGCGTACGGACCTCGCTGTACGACTCGGCCCCGGTCCAGCACGACCACCTCGTCCACGGCCCGCAGACCCGCCAGCCGGTGCGTGATCAGCAGGGTCGTGCGGCCCTCGGTGGCGGCCAGCAGATCGGCCGTGAGCGCGTCGGCGGTCGGCAGGTCGAGATGCTCGGCGGGCTCGTCGAGCACGAGCACGGGGAAGTCGGCGAGCAGGGCCCTGGCCAGGGCAAGGCGTTGGCGCTGACCGCCGGACAGCCGGGCCCCGTGCTCGCCGACCAGGGTGTCCAGGCCGTCGGGCAGGCTGTCGGCCCAGTCGAGGAGCCGGGCCCGCGCGAGCACGTCGCGCACCTCGCCCTCCGTGGCGTCCTTCCTGGCCAGCAGCAGATTCTCACGCACCGAGCTGTCGAAGAGGTGGGCGTCCTGGGCGCACAGCCCGACGAGCCGCCGCACGTCGTCACCGGCCAGGGCGCGGGCGTCCACACCGGCCAGGGTGCAGGAGCCCGCATCCGGATCGAGGAAACGCAGCAGCACCTGGGCCAGCGTCGTCTTGCCGGAGCCGGAGGGTCCGACGACGGCGACGCGGCGTCCTCGCGTCAGCGTCAGGTCCACTCCTGCCAGGGCGTCCCGGGCCTGCCCCGGATGCCGTGCGGCGAGTCCCCGGAGGACCACGGGGAACGGCGAGGCGGGCGCCTGCCGGGGCGTTTCCGGCTCCCGGACCTCCGCACTCGCGTCGAGCACCTCGTACACGCGCTCGGCGCTCCTGCGCACGCGCTGCCGGTACTGCACGGCGAGCGGCAGCCCGAGTACGGCCTCGAAGGCGGCCAGTGGGGTCAGTACGACGACGGCCAGGGCGACGCCGGCGAGCCGGCCGTCCGCGACCGCCTGGACGCCGACCAGGGAGGCGCCCGCCACCGTCAAACCCGAGACCAGCGCGGTGAGTCCGTCGCCGAGCGCGGTGGCCGCGGCGGCTCGTGCGGCGATCCGGGTGAGGACGCCGTCGGCCCGGCGTGCCCCGGCGGTCCGCTCGGGCAGGGCACCGGCCACGGTCAGCTCGGCGGTTCCGGTGAGCAGGTCGGTCACCCGGGTGGCGAGCACGCCCCGAGCGGGCGCCAGCCTGCGCTCGGCCCGTCGCGCCACGGCCCCCGTGACCAGCGGGACTCCCGCCCCGGCGGCCAGCAGGCCGGCGGCGAGCACCGCACCGGCCGCCGGCAGCAGCCAGGCAGTGAATCCGACCGACGCGGCCGAGACGAGCACCGCGGCGCCCGCGGGCAGCAGCCAGCGAAGCCAGTAGTCCTGCAACGCGTCCACGTCCGCGACGAGGCGGGACAACAGGTCGCCCCGGCGGCTGCGGTGCAGCCCCGCGGGTGCCACCCGCTCCAGCCGCCGGTACACGGCGACCCGGGTGTCGGCCAGCATCCGCAGCACGGCGTCGTGCGACACGAGCCGCTCGGCGTAACGGAACACCGCCCGCCCGATGCCGAAGGCGCGCGTCGCGGTCACGGCAACCATCAGGTACAGCACCGGCGGCTGCTCGGAGGCCCGCGAGATGAGGTACCCGGAAGTGGCCATCAGGCCCACGGCGCTGCCCAGAGCCAGACTGCTGAGCAGCAGCCCCAGACCGAGCCGCCCGCGCCGGACCGCGGACATGGCACGCACCCTGGTGAGGACGCCACCCCGGGCCCGCACCGCCCCCGTCGAGTCCGCCGGCCCCGCCGAGGGGTCCGCATCGGCGAGGGGAACCGGCGCGGAGACCGCGGGGGCCTGCCCGGCGGTGGCCGGCCCGGCGCCGCCGGAGGGCGTCGCCGCGGCCTGCTCCGGCAGCCGCACCACCCGGTCGGCCACCTCGAGCAGCGCCGGGCGGTGCACCACGAGCAGCACCGTCCGCCCCTCCGCCAGCCTGCGCACCGCGGCCACCACCTCGGCCTCGGTGGCACCGTCCAGGGCCGCCGTCGGCTCGTCGAGCAACAGCACCGGACGGTCCGCGAGGAAGGCCCGGGCCAGCGCGAGCCGTTGCCGCTGCCCGGCGGAGAGCCCGGCGCCGTCCTCCCCGAGCACGGTCGCCGCGCCCTCGGGCAGCGCGTCCACGAACTCCAGCGCGCCCGCGTCCCGCAGCGCCCGGCGTACGGCGGGGCCGTCGGCGTCGGGCCGGGCCAGCCGCACGTTCTCGTCGATGGTGCCGGCGTAGAGGTGAGGGTGCTGCGGCACCCAGGCGACCCGGGCGTGCCACTGGGCCAAGTCGAGCGAGGAGAGATCGGCGCCGCCGACCCGGACGCGTCCCCCGGACGGGGCCACGAAGCCCAGGAGGGCGCCGAGCAGCGTGGACTTGCCCGCCCCGCTCGGTCCGACGAGCGCCACCGTCTCTCCGGGCTCGACGGTGAAGCTCGCCCCGGTGACGGCGTCCGCCGTACGCCCGGGATATCGGACGGTGACACCCTCGAAGGACAGGGAGCCGTCCGCCGGAACCGGGCCGGTGCCCGACGCCGGGACGGGCCGCTCCAGTACCGAGAAGATCTCCTCGGCGGCGGCGAGCCCCTCGGCCGCCGCGTGGTACTGGGCACCCACCTGGCGCAGGGGCAGATAGGCCTCGGGGGCGAGGATCAGCACGACCAGGCCGTCGTACAGGGCCATGTCCCCGTGCACGAGCCGCATGCCTATGGTGACGGCGACGAGCGCCACGGACAGCGTGGCGAGCAGTTCGAGGGCGAACGAGGACAGGAAGGCGATCCGCAGGGTCCGCATGGTCGCCTGCCGGTATGCGCCCGTGATGCGCTTGATCGACTCCGCCTGCGCCTTGGCCCGGCCGAACACCTTCAGCGTCGGCAGTCCCGCGACCACGTCCAGGAAGTGCCCGGACAGCCGGGAGAGCAGCCGCCACTGCCGGTCCATCCGGGACTGGGTGGCCCAGCCGATCAGCACCATGAAGACCGGGATGAGCGGCAGCGTCCCGACGATGATCGCCGCCGACACCCAGTCCTCGGTGACGACGCGGGCGAGCACCGCCACCGGAACGACCACCGCGAGGCCCAGCTGAGGCAGGTAGCGCGAGAAGTAGTCGTCGAGGGCGTCGACGCCCCGGGTGGCCAGGGCGACCAGCGAGCCGGTCGGCAGGCCCGCCCGCCCGCCGGGACCGAGCGCGGTGGCCCGCTCCAGCAGCCGGCCCCGCAGCTCCGACTTCACCGCCGCGCTCGCCCGGTGCGCGGCCAGCTCGGTGAGCCAGCCGACCAGTGCCCGGCCGCAGGCCACGGCCACCAACAGCAGCAGGGGAGTGCGCAGTCCGGCCGCCGTCATGTCCTGCTGGAAGGCGCCCACCACCACCTCGGCGACGAGCATCGCCTGGGCTACGAGCAGTCCGGCCCCGGCGGCGCCCAGAGCGACGACGGCCGCCAGGAAGAGCCGGGTGGCACGGGCGTACCGCAGAAGACGTGGATCGATGGGTTTCACGTGAAACATGCCTCCCTGTCCGATGAGGCGCGTTCCGGCGTTTCACGTGAAACGCCGGAACGCCGCCCAGGACTCAGTGCGCGGCTTCGGCGAGGTGCTGGGTGCCGATGCGCTTGCGGAACACCCAGTACGTCCAGCCCTGGTAGAGCAGGACGACCGGCGTGGCGATCACGGCCAGCCAGGTCATGATCTTCAGCGTGTAGGGACTGGACGAGGCGTTGGTGACGGTGAGGCTCCAGCCCGGGTCCAGCGTGGACGGCATGACGTTCGGGAAGAGCGTCAGGAAGAGCATCGCCACGGCGGCCACGATGGTGACGCCGGACAGGGCGAACGACCAGCCCTCACGCCCGGCCCGGTTCGCCGTCAGCGCGGCGCCCAGCGCGGCGACGGCCACCACCAGGGCGACCAGGCTCTTGGCGTCCCCGTTGTCGACCTGCGTCCAGAGCAGGAAGACGAGGGCCAGCACGGCCGTGACCAGACCGACCCGCAGTGCCAGGGTCCGCGCCCGTTCACGGATCTCACCGACGGTCTTGAGCGCGGTGAACACCGTCCCGTGGAACGTGAACAGCGTCAGCGTGACCAGGCCGCCGAGCAGCGCGTACGGGTTGAGCAGGTCCAGGACGGACCCGACGTACTCCAGGTCCCGGTCGATCTTCACGCCGTGGACGATGTTGCCGAACGCCACGCCCCAGAGGAACGCGGGGATCAGCGAGGTCCAGAAGATCGCGGTCTCCCAGTTGCGCTGCCACCGGTCCTCGGGCCGCTTCACCCGGTACTCGAAGGCGACCCCCCGGACGATCAGGCAGACGAGGATGACCAGCAGCGGCAGGTAGAACCCGGAGAAGAGCGTGGCGTACCACTCGGGGAAGGCGGCGAAGGTCGCGCCGCCCGCCGTGAGCAGCCAGACCTCGTTGCCGTCCCACACGGGGCCGATGGTGTTGATCAGCACCCGCTTCTCGGCCCGGTCCCGGGCGAGCAGCTTGGTGAGCACACCGACTCCGAAGTCGAAGCCCTCCAGGAAGAAGTAGCCGGTCCACAGGACGGCGATCAGAACGAACCAGACGTCGTGCAGTTCCATGACTGTGCAGCTCCCCTCGGCCTAGTACGAGAAGGCCATCGGCTTGTCGGCGTCACGGAGGTCGCCGCCGATCTTCGTGGGCGGGTTGAGGTCGTCCTCCGTCAGCTCGGGCGGGCCCGCCTTGACGTACTTGGCGAGCAGCCTGACCTCGATGACGGCCAGCACGGCGTACAGCAGGGTGAACACGGACATCGAGGTGATGACCTCGGCCGTGGAGACGCCGGGGGAGACCGCGTCCCGTGTCTGCATCACGCCGTAGACCACCCAGGGCTGCCGGCCCATCTCGGTGAAGATCCAGCCCCAGGCGTTGGCGATCAGCGGGAACGCCATGGTCCACAGCGCCAGCAGCCAGTACATCCGGGAGAGCCTCGCCCCGAGCGGCCTCTTCAGCAGCACCAGGTGCGGGACCTCGTCCTCCCCGGTGCGCTGGGCGGGCGGCAGCAGGAACCGCTTCCGCGTCAGCCACAGGCCGAGGAGTCCGAGGGAGAAGGACGCCATGCCGAAGCCGATCATCCAGCGGAAGCCCCAGTAGGCGACGGGGACGATGGGCTTGTAGTCACCGGGCCCGAACTGCTCCTGGAGTGCCTTGTTGGTGTCGTGGATGCCCGGGACGTAGGACTCGAAGTCGCTGTGCGCCAGGAAGGACAGCAGGCCGGGGATCTCCAGGGCGACATCGTTGTGCCCCTTGTCGACGTCGCCGTAGGCGAAGACGGAGAAGGGCGCCGGCTCCTCGCCGTCCCAGAGGGCCTCGGCGGCGGCCATCTTCATCGGCTGCTGTTCGTACATGACCTTGCCGAGGGTGTCGCCGCTGACCGCCGTGAGCAGGCCGCCGACCGCCAGGGTGACGAGGCCGAGCCTCAGCGAGGTCCGCATCACCGGGATGTGCTTCTTGCGCATCAGGTGGAAGGCGGCGATGCCGACCATGAAGGCGCCACCCGTGAGGAAGGCCGCCGAGAAGCTGTGGAAGACCTGGTTGAGGGTGGTGTTCTGGGTGAGGACCTGCCAGAAGTCGGTGAGTTCGGCGCGGCCCTTCTCCTCGTTGATCCGGTAGCCGACGGGATGCTGCATCCAGGAGTTGGCCGCCAGGATGAAGTAGGCCGACAGCAGAGTGCCGAGCGAGACCATCCAGATGCAGGCCAGGTGGATCTTCTTGGGCAGCTTGTCCCAGCCGAAGATCCACAGGCCGATGAAGGTGGACTCGAAGAAGAAGGCGATCAGCGCCTCGAAGGCGAGCGGAGCACCGAAGACGTCGCCGACGAAGCGGGAGTAGTCGGACCAGTTCATGCCGAACTGGAACTCCTGCACGATGCCGGTGACGACGCCCATCGCGATGTTGATCAGGAAGAGCTTGCCCCAGAACTTGGTCGCCCTGAGGTACTTCTCCTTCTCCGTGCGGACCCAGGCGGTCTGCAGTCCGGCCGTGAGGGCGGCCAGCGAGATCGTCAGCGGGACGAACAGGAAGTGGTAGACGGTCGTGATGCCGAACTGCCAGCGCGCCAGCGTCTCCGGCGCCAGAGCCATGTCCACGTCGTCACTCTCCTCACTTCACCACACCGCCGCACCCGGCGGCAGTTTGCGCGTGTTCGTCACACCCAACACAGGCGCAATCGGGACACGCTTGTGAACGCGTTCACATTCACAAGCAATTATGACCTACTGCTTTTCGACACCGGAAGGGGGGTCCCCTGTGATGTCAACCCCCTTCGCGGCGGTCCCGCCCCACAGACATGCGACAGCGCGGGACGGCACGTGCCGTCCCGCGCTGTGAACCCGGTCCCCGGGCGTGAGAACCCCGCGCCGCAGGGCGTGTGAACCCGGTCCCGGGGCTGCCTTCGGCTCCGCTACAGCTCCTTGCGGAACTCCTTCGCCGCCCTCAGGAAGATGTCGTTCGCCTCGCTCTCCCCGACCGTGACCCGCACCCCCTCGCCCGGGAACGGCCGGACGACCGCACCGGCCCGCTCGCAGGCGTCCGCGAAGGCGACCGTGCTCTCCCCCAGCCGCAGCCAGACGAAGTTGGCCTGGGTCTCCGGAACCGTCCAGCCCTGGGAGCGGAGCGCGTCGACCACGCGCGTGCGCTCGCACACCAGCGAGCCGACCCGGCCGATCAGCTCGTCCTCGGCCCGCAACGACGCGACGGCCGCCTCCTGCGCGATCTGGCTGACCCCGAAGGGCACCGCCGTCTTGCGCAGCGCGGCCGCCACGGGCTCGTGGGCGATCGCGAACCCGACCCGCAGGCCGGCCAGGCCGTAGGCCTTGGAGAAGGTGCGCAGGACGCAGACGTTGGGTCGCTCTCGGTACAGCTCGCAGCCGTCCGGCACCTCGGGGTCGCGGATGAACTCGCGGTAGGCCTCGTCCAGGACCACCAGAACGTCGCTCGGCACCCGGTCAAGGAAACGTTCCAGCTCGGCCCGCCGGACCACCGTGCCGGTCGGGTTGTTGGGATTGCAGACGAAGATCAACCGGGTCCGGTCGGTGATCGCGTCCGCCATCGCGTCCAGGTCGTGCACGTCACCCGGCGTCAGCGGCACCTGCACCGGGGTCGCGCCGCTGATCCGGGTGACGATCGGGTACGCCTCGAAGGACCGCCAGGCGTAGATCACCTCGTCGCCGGGCCCGGAGGTCGCCTGGACCAGCTGCTGGGCCACACCGACCGACCCGGTGCCGGTGGCCAGGTGGGAGAGGGGGACGCCGAAGCGGTCCGACAGCTCGCTCGTCAAGGACGTACAGGCCAGGTCCGGGTACCGGTTGAAGGAGGCCGCGGCGGCCGTCACCGTCTCCATGACACCGGGCAGGGGCGGATAGGGATTCTCGTTGGAGGACAGCTTGTAGGCCACCGGACCGTCGGCCGCGGCGGGCTTGCCCGGCTTGTAGGTGGGGATCCCCTCCAGCTCGGCGCGCAGCTTGGGGCTCGTCTCACTCACCGCAGTCCTCCTCGTGACCACCACCGGCATCGAATACTTCTCACCTTATGAGGATTCACCGCTGCTGCGTACAGGTGAGGCCGGCCTCCTTCCGGCCGGGGCCCTGCCGTGCCGCTTGCCACCGGTCCCGCGGAGTCCGGCCACCGGTCGGACCGAGTCCCGGTCACCAGTCCGGCCGAGTCCCGGCCACCGGCCCGACCGAAGCCGGACCCTGCTTTGCCACACTGGCATCAGGTGCATCAAGGTACGAAGGCGCACGATTCGGGGGGCGCGCCGCACATATATCTACGCGCCGGTGGCTTGCGCCGTGGCGCGCATCCCTCGTGCAGGTGAGTTGAGACCTCTTCGCAACATCCGCCACGCGGCAGGCCTTCCCCGGTCGACACGTCAGGTATCGGGGTCTGTGGCCCCAACCTCCTTGTTTTTCAAGTACGTTAGACGTTAATGATCATGCAGAAACGTGACTGTCAACGCGTGCATATGCGTCCGCCCTACCCCACCCCATGAGCCCTACTATCGGCTCGCCATGACAGCAGCAGGGAAGCACCAGGTGAGCCGCGCGGAAACCTCACGTCGAGGCAGCCGGCCGGGTCGGGCGGGCATCAGGGACGTGGCCGCCGCCGCCGGAGTATCCATCACTACCGTCTCCGACGCCCTCAACGGCAAGGGCAGACTCCCGGACGCAACCCGGCGCCATGTGCGCGAGGTCGCCGACCGCCTGGGCTACCGGCCCTCGGCCGCCGCCCGCACACTCCGCACCGGCAAGTCCGGACTCATCGGCCTGACCGTGACGACGTACGGGGATGAACCTTTCACCTTCACCGAGTTCGCGTACTTCGCCGAGATGGCGCGCGCCGCCACGTCCGCCGCGCTCGCCCGCGGCTACGCGCTCGTCATCCTCCCGGCGACCTCCCGCCACGACGTGTGGTCCAACGTCGCGCTCGACGGGACGGTCGTCATCGACCCCTCGGACCACGACCCGGTGGTCAGCGAACTGGTCCGCCAGGGATTACCGGTCGTCTCCGATGGCCGCCCGGCCGGCTCGCTGCCCGTCACCGCCTGGGTCGACAACGACCACGAGGCCGCCGTACTGGGCATCCTCGACCACCTCGCCGACGCGGGCGCACGCAGGATCGGCCTGCTCACCGGCACCACGACCGACACGTACACCCATCTGTCGACCACCGCCTACCTGCGCTGGTGCGAGCGCGTCGGCCAGGACCCCGTCTACGAGGCCTACCCGGCCCACGACCCGTGCGCGGGCGCGGTCGCCGCCGACCGGCTGCTCGCCCGCCCCGACCGGCCTGACGCCGTGTACGGACTGTTCGACCCGAACGGCACGGACCTGCTCGCCGCCGCCCGCCGCTACGGTCTGCGCGTCCCCGAGGATCTCCTGCTGGTCTGCTGCAGCGAGTCCACGGTGTACGCCAGCACCGAGCCGCCCGTCACCACCCTCTCGCTGAAACCCCGCCGCATCGGCACGGCGGTGGTCCACGTCCTCATCGACGCGATCGAGGGGTTGCACTCGGACCGGCCGGTCGAGCAGGTGATACCGACCGAACTGATCGTGCGCACGTCGTCGCAACGGCGTTCGCCCCGGACCACGGTCAGTCCGCCGCGGTCACCGGAGAGCGACTAGGGAGCCCCCGGCCCGGCCGGGGGAGTCACCGCGCGGAGGGCGATCCGGAGGGACGGCGCACCGGCAGCCGGGACCCGGGGCTCCGCAGTGAACGGCCGCGGCGTGATCCGCCGGACACGCCCCGGCCCGCCGCTGCGGACACCGGCCGGCCGGAGCGACGGGGACCACCGGGGCCGCGAAAGCGGCACCGGCACGGCCGAAACGCGGCGCGGTGGAGACCCGGGACGTGCCGAGCACGGCCGGCCCGAGCGCGCGGAGTACGGTCGGGAAGAGGTCGCGGAGTACGGCCGGGGAAGAATCGCGGACCGGCGAAGCCGGGCCCAATCGGGGCGAAAGCCGCGGTGAACGGGGGTCCTGTTCCGATTCACCACCCCTGGGTCGTCACACGGCGCGATCCGCATTCCTATGATGGGCCCACACACCGCGGGCCGCTGCGACCAGGCAGTCCGAAGCGGTGCAGATGCGGCGGATGGTGGAGGGGTCGATGACTCAGGGGGCCGGTCAGGGACCCGAGGTGGAACGGACGGCGACAGTGCGCGACTTCCGGGTGCCCGCGTACGTCCACGAGGCCGCTCCGTACGCCGGCTCCGGCACGCAGGAGGGCGAGACCGCGCCTCCCGCCGAGGAGGGGGCCGAGGAGGCCCTTCCCGAGGGCTACACGCCCACCCAGCGGGATCTGCCCATCATCCGTCGGGGTGACACGGTCCAGGTCCCCGTCGACCCCGAGCCGGCCCGGACACAGCAGGCCGCCACCGGCCAGGGGCCCCTGTTCGTCGTCGGCGACGTGCACGGCTACCTCGACGAACTGCTCGCCGCTCTGCGGGAGAAGGACCTCGTCGACGAGGCCGGCGCGTGGTGCGCGGGCACCTCCCGCCTGTGGTTCCTCGGCGACTTCACCGACCGGGGCCCGGACGGCATCGGCGTCATCGACCTGGTGATGCGGCTGTCCGCCGAGGCCGCCGCGGCGGGCGGCTACTGCAAGGCGCTGATGGGCAACCACGAACTGCTGCTGCTCGGCGCCAAGCGGTTCGGCGACACGCCCGTCAACTCCGGTGCGGGCACGGCCACCTTCCAGGCGGCCTGGCTGCTGAACGGCGGCCAGAAGACCGACATGGACCGGCTGCAGGACCACCACCTGCAGTGGATGGCCCGCCTCGACGCCATGGAGGAGGTCGACGACCACCTCCTGGTCCACTCGGACGCCACCACCTACCTCGACTACGGCCGGTCCATCGAAGAGGTCAACGACACCGTCCGCGAGACGATCACGCGCAACGACGCGGAAGAGGTGTGGGACCTGTTCCGCAAGTTCACCAAGAGGTTCTCCTTCCGCGACGAGGGCGGCGCCGACGCCGTGCGCTCGCTGCTGGACACGTACGGCGGCACCCGGATCGTCCACGGGCACAGCCCCATCCCCTACCTGCTGGGCGAAGTCGGTTCCGAGGACGGCGAGGACGACACCCGCACCGCCGTCGAAGGACCCCACGTCTACGCGGACGGCCTGGCCATCGCGATGGACGGCGGCGTGACCATGGCCGGAAAGCTACTGGTTCAGCAACTTCCGCTGGAGGTTTGACCGTTCGCGGATGAGTGTTTCGGCGGCGGCGTCCGTACGGAAGGGCACCCAATTTCTGGAAACCCCCTGTCACCACCCACCGTCACCGCTCTACCATCGGCTTATCCGTAGCAGGCTCCCCTCCGTTTCTGCCCGACGGCTCGTTGGCATGCGAGCCCCAAGCCCTACGGAGCATCGGGGGATGCACATGAACAGCGTTCCGCAGCACCTGTCCAACGAGGACCGCCAGGAGTACGAGCGGATCCTCGACGAGGCGCTGCGCTCCGCACCACACCGCCCGGAACTGGCCGCGGTCGGTCAGCGGCTCAACTCCGCACAACTACGCGCCATGGCGCTCAACGCCACCGCCCTGATCACGGCGGCGGCCACGACCGAGTACCAGCACTACGTGAAGGTCCGCGAGGAGCTGCGCCACCCGGCGCCGTCCGCCTCCTCCCCGCCCACCACCCGCGAATCCGCCTCCGAGGAGCAGGGGACGGGCGCGGCCGGACTCGCCGCCACCGTGGGCGAGGTGGCCGAGGCGACCGGCGCGGGCGCCACCGCCGTCGTCGCCGTCCTGGCCCCCGTCCTGGCCGGCACCGCCGCGGCGATCTTCCTGCTCGTCGGGTACCTCCTGAAGATGCTCGACCCGGGACAGGCCTTCGCCCAGACCATGCTCACCACGGGATGGGTGTTCGGCGCCGTGACCGCGGTGGCGATCCTCGTCGCCGCGACGGGGCTGCTCCTGACCGCGCTGCGCAACCGCCCCTCCGCCGAGTCCGGCTTCTACGGCGCACTCGACGAAGAAGTGACCAGGGCGAGGCAGGCCTGGCAGGATGCCCTGCTGGAGCGCGGCATACTGCCCTTCCTCCGGGAAGCGCTCAGCGACCCGGACACGGCGGCGATGCACCCGACGGGGCCCGTGGGCCGGGCAAGCCGCATGCCGCACCTCGGCTACGGCCGTCCGGGCTTCAGCAGCCCCGACGGGGGCGCCGAGACGGGCCATCGCCCGCGCTACTCGAGCCCGGACTACAGCAGCCCGGACTTCGGCGGGCCGGAGCACCGGTCCGAGTAGCCACCGGCCGGGGCGGGCGGCGCATCACAGGATGCCCGCCCGGCCGGCGGCGGTGATCCAGGACGGGAACTCGGACAGCAGGCGGTCGTACAACTCGGTGTCGGGGAGGGCGCCGATGTCGTCCACCGAGAAGAAGCCGACGTTGTCCACGCGGCGGCCGGGCAGGGTGTCGAAGCGCTCCAGCACGCCGTAGCTCGCGCGCCCGAGCCCGACGAACTGCCAGAAGACCGGCTCCTCGACCGCCTCCCGCAGCTCCCGCTCGATCTCCGCGTTGCGGTACACGCCGCCGTCGGAGAAGAACAGCACCAGAGTCGGCACCGGCGCCGGGTTGCCCCGGACGTAGGCCCGTACCTCGGCGATCACCTTCTGCTCCTCGTTCTGGACGCCGACCGCCCGCATGTCCACCTGCTCGGGGTGCAGCCCCTTCTTCCGGCCGCGTCGGAAGAGGCTGATCTCCCCCACGCGTACGTGCAGCCGCAGCCACTCGGGCAGATCGCCCAGGCGCAGGTCGGGCAGGCGGGCCGGGTTGGAGGCGAAGGCCCACGCCTGCATCTCGCCGTCGTCGTCCAACTGCGCCGCCACGGCCGCCGTCCGCTCGACCACGTCCGCGACCACGCCCTTGGCGTAGAGGGCGGACATGGACCCGGAAGCGTCCAGTACGAGGACGACGCGCGCGGTGACGCCGGCCGCGCCGTGCTTGCTCAGACTGACCGCGACCTGCTCCTTGCGCAGGGACAGCCGCTTGCGCATGTCCACGGGCAGACGTTCCTCGCCCTTGGTCAGCCGCGGCCCGGCAGTGCCTTCGGGCGCAGCCACCCTCGGCGCCGCCGGCGGCACGGGAGGGGCCGGCGGCGCGTGCGTCGGCGTCGGCGTCGGCGTCGGCGTCGGCGTCGGCGTCGGCGTCGGCGTCGGCGTCGGGGGAGCGTCGTCCACGGTGATGCCGAAGTCGGTGGCGAGCCCCGCGAGCCCGGACGCGTACCCCTGCCCGACCGCGCGGAACTTCCACGCCCCCTGCCGCCGGTACAGCTCACCGCCGACGAGCGCGGCCTCGGTCCCGGCCGTCATGTCGAACCGCGCCAGCTCGGCGCCGGATCCGGCATCCAGCAACCGCAACGAGAGCCCCGGGACCCGGCCGAACGTCCCGCCGTCCGCCGAGGCGCACAGCACGATGCGCTCGACGGCCGGCTCCACCGAACGCAGGTCCACCTCGACGGCGTCGGTCGTGTGTGCCGGGACCGCGCCGGGAGCAACCCGCTTGCCCAGGTGCCCCACGGCGCCGGACGCGTGACGGGGCTGGTTGTAGAAGACGAAGTCGCCGTCGTCCCGTACCCGTCCGTCCGAGGCGAGCAGCAGCGCGGACACGTCGACCCCGGGGACGCCCGGCCCGGCGGACCAGACGAGTTCGGCACGCACCGCGGCGGCGCCGACGACGAGGTTGGCGCCCTTGCTCAGTGAGGTGGCAGTCATGCGCCCAGTCTGCCGACACGAGCCCGGGGCGGGGAGGGAGCGGACCCGAGACCCGCTCCCTCCGCACCGCGGTGCCCCGACGGGACCTCAGTCCGCGAGGGGCAGGTACACCCGGTTGCCGGCGGCGGCGAACTCGGCCGACTTCTGGGCCATGCCCTCCTCGATTTCGGCCTTGCTCCCCCCGTGCTCCCGGCGGATGTCCTGCGAAATCTTCATGGAGCAGAACTTCGGCCCGCACATGGAGCAGAAGTGGGCCGTCTTGGCGGGCTCGGCCGGCAGGGTCTCGTCGTGGAACTCGCGCGCCGTGTCCGGGTCGAGGGCCAGGTTGAACTGGTCCTCCCACCGGAACTCGAAGCGGGCGTCCGACAGCGCGTCGTCCCACTCCTGCGCACCTGGGTGCCCCTTGGCGAGGTCGGCGGCATGAGCGGCGATCTTGTAGGTGATGACGCCGGTCTTGACGTCGTCCCGGTTGGGCAGGCCCAGATGCTCCTTGGGCGTGACGTAGCAGAGCATGGCCGTACCCCACCAGGCGATCATCGCGGCACCGATGCCGGAGGTGATGTGGTCGTACGCCGGCGCCACGTCCGTCGTCAGCGGGCCGAGCGTATAGAACGGGGCTTCGTCGCAGATCTCCTGCTGGAGGTCGATGTTCTCCTTGATCTTGTGCATGGGGACGTGTCCCGGGCCCTCGATCATGGTCTGTACGTTGCGGTGCTTCGCGATCCGGTTGAGTTCCCCAAGAGTGCGCAACTCGGCGAACTGCGCCTCGTCGTTGGCGTCCGCGATCGAGCCGGGCCGCAGGCCGTCGCCGAGGGAGTACGTGACGTCGTACGCGGCGAGGATTTCGCAGAGTTCCTCGAAGTTCTCGTAGAGGAACGACTCCCGGTGGTGGGCCAGGCACCAGGCCGCCATGATCGAGCCGCCGCGGGAGACGATGCCGGTCTTGCGGTTCGCGGTCAGCGGTACATAGGCCAGCCGCACGCCCGCGTGGACCGTCATGTAGTCCACCCCCTGCTCGGCCTGCTCGACGACCGTGTCCTTGTAGATCTCCCAGGTCAGCTCCTCGGCCCGGCCGTCGACCTTCTCCAGTGCCTGGTAGAGCGGCACGGTGCCGATGGGAACGGGGGAGTTGCGCAGGACCCACTCGCGGGTGGTGTGGATGTTGCGGCCGGTGGAGAGGTCCATGACCGTGTCGGCGCCCCACCGGGTCGCCCAGGTCATCTTCTCGACCTCCTCCTCGATGGACGACGTCACCGCCGAGTTGCCGATGTTGGCGTTCACCTTCACGAGGAACCGCTTGCCGATGATCATCGGCTCGATCTCGGGATGGTTGACGTTGGCGGGCAGGACCGCACGGCCGGCCGCGATCTCCTCGCGGACCACCTCCGGCGAGACGTTCTCCCGTACGGCCACGTACTCCATCTCCGGCGTGACCTCGCCCCGGCGGGCGTAGGCGAGCTGCGTCACGGCCCGGCCGTCCCGGCCCCGGCGCGGCTGACGCGGCCGGCCGGGGAAGACGGCGTCGAGGTTGCGCAGACCGCCGCGCGGCGCGGTGTGCTTGATGCCGTCGTCCTCGGGGCGGACGGGACGGCCCGCGTACTCCTCGGTGTCGCCGCGGGCGACGATCCAGTTCTCCCGCAACGGGGCCAGCCCCCTGCGGACGTCGGTGTCGACGAGCGGATCGGTGTACGGGCCCGAAGTGTCGTACAGCCCGACCGACTGCCCGTTGGTCAGGTGCACCTGACGGACCGGCACCCGCAGATCGGGGCGCGAGCCCTCGACGTACGCCTTGTGCCAGCCGACGGACGTCCCGGCCTCCGCGGGCCCCTCCTGGGCGGAGGCAGGCGTGCGTGCGTCCTTGTTGGTCATGAGACCTACTCCCTACGCCGGCATTACCCGGTAACAGGTTCGGCGGTCGACGCAGCGGATTCCGTCGGACGACGCTCCGTGGGATACATCACTCGGCTTCGGTGATGTTCCACGTGAAACATCGCTGGGACGGAGGTCAGCGCCCTCTCAGCCCGGTGCTCCGAGCTCCCGCGTGTACAAACGTGCCTCCACGCTAGCGCCCCTTCGGGCGCGGTGAACAGAGGGCCCCCGTCGTTCTTGCGATGATCGGTCGGTGACCACACCGCAGCATCCCCCCTTTCCGCCGCACGATCCCCGCCACGGACCGAACGCCGAAGCGGGCGAAAGCCGTGCAGCCGGCCCCGGTCCCGTCGACGCGCACGGCGCGCACGACGGCAGACACGACGCAGGCCACGGGCACGGTGCGGGCTCCGGCTCCGGCTCCGGCTCCGGCTCCGGCGGCCACAACGGTCACGGCGACGGACCCGGGCACGGGCATTCGCACAGCCACGGGCCGGCAGCACCGGTGTCCCGGCATCTGCGCAAGGTCATCGCCGCCGTCCTGGTCCCGTTCGCCGCGGCGGTGGTGGTCGGGCTCGCGGTGCTGTGGCCGGGGGGCGCACCGCCGCACGAGCGCACCGGCGTCGGCTTCGACCGCCAGACGCAGCAAGCCACCGTCACCAAGGTGGTCGAGCTGAGCTGTCAGTCCGTCAACGCCTCGGGCGTCCCCCCGACCGGCGACACCTCCACCGCCGAGGGCTCCTCCGCGGTGCAACAGGCGAACGGCGACTGCAAGCGCGCGACGATCCGCGTCGACACCGGCGACGACAAGGGCCGGACGTTCGAGGAGATCGTGCAGCCGGACCAGTCACGGCAGTTGCACGAGGGCCAGAAGGTCGTGGTCGCCTACGAGCCCTCGGCGCCGAAAGACCTGCAGTACTCGGTGACCGACATCAACCGTCGGCTCCCCCTCGCCCTGCTCGCGGGCATCTTCGCGCTCGCCGTGGTCGTCGTCGGGCGGCTGCGGGGGCTGATGGCCCTGGTCTCCCTGGCCATCAGCTTCCTGCTGCTGAACTTCTTCATCCTGCCGGCCATCCTGCAGGGTTCGAACCCGCTGCTCGTGGCGGTCATCGGGTCCAGCGCCATCATGCTGATCGCGTTGTATCTGTGCCACGGGCTGTCGGCCCGTACCTCCGTGGCCGTACTCGGCACGCTGATCTCGTTGTTGCTGATCGGAGTGCTCGGGTCGCTGTTCATCGGCTGGGCCGCGCTCACCGGCAACACCGACGACAACACCGGCCTCATCCACGGCCTGTATCCGTCGATCGACATGAGCGGTCTGCTGCTCGCCGGAGTCATCATCGGTTCGCTCGGCGTCCTCGACGACGTGACGGTCACCCAGACCTCGGCGGTGTGGGAACTGCACGAGGCCAACCCGACGATGGGCTGGCGCGGGCTGTACCGCGCGGGCATCCGCATCGGGCGCGACCACATCGCCTCGGTCGTCAACACACTCGTCCTCGCCTACGCGGGCGCGGCGCTGCCGCTGCTGCTCCTGTTCTCGATCGCGCAGAGCGGGGTGGGCACCGTGGCCAACAGCGAGCTGGTCGCGGAGGAGATCGTGCGCACGCTGGTCGGCTCGATCGGCCTGGTGGCGTCCGTGCCGGTCACCACGGCCCTCGCCGCTCTGGTGGTGTCGGCGGACCGGCCCGCCGAGCGGCCGGCGGCGGAGACTGCCGGAGCGCCGGCCGCCGGTACGGGTGCGACAGCGCCCGCACGGGGCGGGCGGGGCCGCCGCCGCAAGCGCTGACGCGCCCGGTAGCAGGGGAGGCCCGGTGCGGCCGGGGAGGCTAGGTGCAGCCGGGGAGGCGTGACGCCTGTGCCCGTGCCGGCGGGCTGACGTAACGGTTCAGCCCGCGCTCTGCTCCTCCGCCAGGATCCGGTCCAGAGCCTCGTCGAGATGGGTGCCGAAGCCGGCGAGCGCGCCCTCCTGCCCCAGCGGCACCAGCTTGTCGGTGCGGTCGAGGAACGCCACCAGCGGGGCCGCCGAGGAACGGAACAGTGCCTGGTCGGAACCGACCTGAAGGCGGATCATCACCTCGGCCAGCGGCTCCGGATCGACCGGTGCGATCCGCACGTCTCCGTCACCACAGGGCCGGACCACGCCGTCGACCAGCAGCTCCCGGCCGAAGGCCCAGGTCACCGGCGCGTCTCCGGGCAGATGGAAGGTCAGGCGCACGGCATAGGGATCAGAGGTCTCGTAGCGCAGCTCCACCGGGATGCGGAACGAGAGCTCCTCGGACACGAGAAAGCTCATCATGACCTCTGCCTGCACGGACTCGCCCATCGCCATACCCCGTCATTCGCCGTCGACTGGCCGGGAATCAAACCTCTAACACTGGTGGCATCTTGCTCAACGTACACACCAGATCACAAGGAGTGAGTTTTCAGATACTGATAGAAAGCGCAACCGATCCCAGATGCCGGCCCACCTCGTGCTGCAACTGCCGCGCCGCGGACAGCAGCCGGTCGGCCTGCTGGAGGGGGAGGGAGATGGCCACGGTCGCGGCCGTGGTGCCGACGGTGATCGGGACGGCCGCGCAGACCGCGCCCAGGGCGTACTCCTGGCGCTCGAACACCGGTGCCATCCGGCGCGCGCGTTCCAGTCGTCTCAGCAGACTGTGGCCGTCACGCACCGTGTACGGCGTGACCGGCCGCACCGGGTAGCGGGCGAGGTGGTCCCGGCGGGCCTCCTCGTCGAGCTGCGACAGCAGACACTGGCCGACGGCGTGCGCGTGCCCCGTCTCGCGGAAGTCCGCCCACTCCTCGATGGCGGGGGCGCCCGGAGTGTCGGAGACGCACATGATCTCGATCTCGCCGTCGCGGTACATGGCGTAGTACACGGGCGCTCCGATCGCGTCCCGGCAGCGTGCCAGCGCGTCGATCACCGTGCTGCGACGTTTCTGCTCGGCCCCGTTGCTGCTCAGCCGCTCGGCCGCGTCGCCGAGGAAGAAGAGCCCCCTCTCCCGGCGCAGATATCCCTCGTGCACCAGCGTGCGCAGCAGATGGTAGGCCGTGGGCAGCGCCAGCCGGGTCTCGCGGGCCAACTGCTTGGCCGGGGCCCCGCACTCATGACCGGCGACGCACTCCAGGAGACGCATCGCCCGCTGTACGGATCCGATGAGCGTCGCCGAGGGCGGCTGCTCGGTGGAGGGAGGCGCCGGAGGCGTCCGCGGTGCCGGGCAGGGCTGCACGGGGAGGGTGTGCGGCGGAGCGCATGCGGTGTCAGCCGTGGCCAAGGGTCACTCCCGGAACGCGGAGGTGGCAGCCCGTGCGGGGGACACGGGTGGGGGTGTACGCCGTTCGCGAGGTCGCCCCCGCGTGGAGGTTCGGACTCTAACCGCCGGTCACCGCTCACCGACGTCCCGTCCGGGAAACTTCCCCCGCCCGAGGGAACCGGCGCTTCCTGTTACCGCCACCGGTGCCCCACGGCTCTCACCAGTCGCTGCGTGAGGAGGAACTCGACATGAACTTGCGTACGACGTAGATCAGCCCGCCGACGAGCGCGACGAAGACCAGCACCTTGAACAGCAGTCCGATCACGAAGCCGACCACGCTGGCGATCAGTCCGCCGAACACGACCAGGGCGATGATCGGCACCGCGATCCACTTCACCCACCACGGCAGTCCCGTGAAGATCTCTCGCATCGCCCTTGTCCTTACCCTTCCGTCCCTCGGGTGCCTGGTCCTTCGACGGCCCGGCACCGTCCGGGAATCCTCTGATGTCCTGCACTCGATGCTAGAGGCGTGGGGGCCCCGGCGGGGCTCCCGCATCCCTTGTCTCCCCCTGACCGATCCCCTAGGGAACCCCGGGGCCCGGCTCAGCTCTCGGGCGGAGAGAACACCACCAGGACCCGCAGGTCCTCGCTGATGTGATGGAACTTGTGGGCGACCCCGGCCGGCACGTAGACCACGCTGCCCCGGGCGACCTGGGTGGTCTCCATGCCCACGGTGATCGCCGCCCGTCCGCTCACCACGAAGTACACCTCGTCCTGTGTGTGCGGTTGCTGCGGATCGGCCGTCCCCGCGTCCAGGGCGTACAGACCGACCGACATGTTCCGCTCACGCAGGAACTGCAGGTAGGCACCGTCGTTGGCGGCGCGTTCCGCCTCCAGTTCGTCCAGCCGGAATGCCTTCATCGCCTCGTCCGCCCCTGCCTCACCGTTCGTTGCCGACCGCGTCTGCCACGATCAGACACATGAAGAATTTCCTAGTCAAGACGATCGCCAACGCGGGTGCCCTCGCAGTCGCCGTGTGGCTGCTCGACAAGATCACTCTGAGTGGGGGCAGCACCGGCGAGAAGACCCTCACCCTGATCGTGGTCGCCCTCGTGTTCGGCCTGGTGAACATGCTGGTGAAGCCCGTCGTGCAGGTGCTGACCTTCCCGCTCTTCATCCTGACACTCGGGCTGTTCACGCTGGTGGTCAACGCCCTCATGCTGCTGCTCACCTCGTGGCTGGCCGACAAGCTCGACCTGAGTTTCCACGTCGACGGCTTCTGGACCGCCGTCCTGGGCGGACTGATCGTCTCGATCGTCTCCTGGGCCCTGAACGCGTTCCTGCCCGACGGGGACTGACCCGATGACCTACCGCGTCTGCTTCGTGTGCACGGGCAACATCTGCCGCTCCCCGATGGCCGAGGCCGTCTTCCACGCGCGCGTGGAAGACGCCGGGCTCGGCGGACTGGTCGCGGCCGACAGCGCCGGTACCGACGGCTGGCACGAGGGCGAGGGCGCCGACCCGCGCACCGTGGCCGTCCTCGCGGAGAACGGCTACGCCCTCGATCACACGGCCCGCCGGTTCCAGCAGTCCTGGTTCGCCCGCCTCGACCTCGTGATCGCCCTCGACGCCGGTCATCTGCGGGCCCTGCGCCGCCTCGCGCCCACCGAGCGGGACGCGGCCAAGGTGCGGCTGCTGCGGTCGTACGACCCCGCAGCCGACACCGGTGACCTCGACGTACCGGATCCCTACTACGGGGGTGCCGACGGCTTCGAGGAGTGCCTTGAGATGGTGGAGGCGGCGAGCGGCGGACTGCTCTCCGCGGTGCGCGAACAAGTGGAAGGACGGGCGGCATGAGCGATTCCGCCACCAGCAACGGGGCCGGTGCACGGGCACGGACGGTCTCCCCCGGCGGCGGTGACGGCACCCGAGCGGTGCGGGCCGGGCTGCCCGAGCCGGTCAAGCACGAGCCGACCCTGCCCGGCCCCGTCTTCGCCGCCCACTTCCATCTGCCGGGCGAGCCGACCGGACCGTACACCTACGGCCGTGACGAGAACCCGACCTGGACGCACCTCGAACGCGCCATCGGCGAGTTGGAGGCGCCGGGGGAAACCGACGTCGAGACGCTCGTGTTCGCCTCGGGCATGGCCGCCATCTCCTCGGTGCTCTTCTCGCAGCTGGGGGCCGGGGACGTGGCCGTACTGCCCGACGACGGCTACCAGGCGCTGCCGCTGGTCCGCGCGCAGCTGGAGGCGTACGGCATCGAGGTGCGCACCGCGCCGACCGGCGGCGACGCCCAGCTCGACGTGCTCGACGGGGCGCGGCTGCTGTGGATCGAGACCCCGTCGAACCCGGGGCTCGACGTGTGCGACGTGCGACGGCTCGTCGAGGCGGCGCACACGCGCGGTGCCCTGGTCGCGGTCGACAACACGCTCGCCACACCGCTCGGCCAGCGGCCGCTGGAGCTCGGCGCCGACTTCTCGGTGGCCAGCGGCACCAAGCAGCTCACCGGCCACGGCGACGTCCTGCTGGGCTACGTGGCCGGTCGCGACGCCGGTGCGATGGCCGCCGTGCGGCGCTGGCGGAAGATCGTCGGTGCGATCCCCGGCCCCATGGAGGCCTGGCTCGCGCACCGCTCGATCGCCACCCTCCAGCTGCGTGTCGACCGGCAGGACGCCACCGCACTCCAGGTCGCCGAGGCACTGCGAGGCCGGCGCGAGGTCACCGGGCTGCGCTACCCGGGACTGCCCGACGACCCTTCGCACGAGGTCGCCGCGCGGCAGATGCTGCGCTATGGGTGCGTCGTCTCCTTCACGCTGCCCACGCGCGCGCGTGCCGACCGTTTTCTCGACGCGCTGCGGCTGGTCGAGGGTGCGACGAGCTTCGGCGGGCTCCGCTCCACCGCCGAGCGGCGCGGACGCTGGGGCGGCGACGCGGTGCCGGAGGGCTTCGTCCGGCTGTCGGTCGGTGCGGAGGATCCCGAGGACCTGGTGGCCGATCTACTGCGCGCACTGGACGAGTCGGCCGACGAGCCGGGGCACTGAGCCCGGGGCGGCGGACGGTCCGAACCTCCCCCCTCGTGGTTCGGACCGTCCTCCGGTTCCGCGCGCGAAGAACCGTGCGCACAAGGCTAGTTGACTGTGTGTCAATGTCCAATCACAGTAGCGACAGCGACCTATCGACATATTTATAGTTGGGCCCGGCGGGGGCGAAGAACAGGAGAGGGGACCGGCTTCCGTGGACCTGGCCTTGCTGCGTACCTTCGTCACCGTGCACCGGGCCGGTTCTTTCACCCGCGCGGCAGCCCTGCTCGGCCTCTCCCAGCCCGCGGTCACCTCACAGATCCGCACCCTGGAGCGCCAGATCGGCCGCCCGCTGTTCCTGCGGCAGGCGCGGGGCGTGGCCCCGACGACCATCGGGGACGAGTTGGCGCACAAGGCCGCCCCGCATCTCGACGCTCTGGTGGAGATCACCGAGACCGGGCTCGGGGACGACTCCTCCCTGCGGACGCTGCACCTCGCCGGGCCACCGGAGTTCACCGCCGAGCGTGCCCTGCCCGCGCTCACCGGGATCAACGGCGAGGACGGGCAGGCGTTCGCCCTGCGTGCCTCGTTCGGCAACGCCGAGGAGACGCTGGAGGGTCTGGCCGCCGGCCACCATGATCTGGCCATCGCCACCGCCCGCCCCCGCGGCGCGCTGCTCACGGCGACACCGCTCTGCGACGAAGAGCACGTCCTGGTCGCCGCACCCCACTGGGCGGACCGGGCAGACACCGAAAAACCCGGCAGTGCCGACGCCCACGCGCTGGAAGGCGTCCCCGTGGTCGAGGTGCACGAATCGCTGCCCTTCGTCGCCCGCTACTGGGCATCCGTCTTCGACGCCTCCCCGACCGCCCCGGGCACGGTCGTCGCCCCCGACCTGCGTGCGGTCCTCGCCTGCGCGACCGCCGGCGCCGGGCTCGCCGTCCTGCCCCGCTACCTGTGCGCGCCGGCGCTGGAGCGCGGCGACGTCGTCGCCCTGCACGAACCGGCAGTCCCGCCGCTGCGGACGTACTTCCTGGTGGTGCGCACCGGCACACTGGCGATGCCGCACATCGCCCGGGCCCACGAGTGGTTGCTGCACGCGGCCGCCGACTGGAACTGAGCCTGTGTCCCCGCCCACTGCGGGGCCGCCGCGATGTTTCACGTGGAACCAGCCGGGCCACATTTCTCCCATGACCGTCCGACCCGTGGTCAAGCGCACCGCCCGCGCCGTTCTCCTGGACGGCGGCCACCTGATCCTGATCAAGCGCACCAAGCCCGGCGTCGACCCGTACTGGGTCACTCCCGGGGGCGGGGTCGAGCCGGACGACACCACCGTCGTGGACGCCCTGCATCGCGAGGTGCACGAGGAACTGGGTGCCAAGATCAGCGATGTGGTGCCCTGCTTCGTGGACACGGTGGAGCACATCGGCGACGACGGCGGCGCGACCGGGGTGAAGGTGCAGCACTTCTTCGTCTGCCACCTGGAGTCCATGGATCCGGCGCTCCGGCACGGCCCCGAGGTCGATGAGCCCGCGGGTGAGTACGAGATCGTCCGCGTCCCGTTCACCAGGGTCGGGATCGCCTCCGTCCACCTGGTACCACTGTCGCTGCGGCACTATCTGGACGGCAACATCGAGGGCGTACTGGCCCTGCACGCCTCCGACCTCGGCTGACAGGGGCGGCGGCTGTCCGGCCGACCGGGCGTCCGGCAGGTGTCGGCCCGCTGTGCGGCCGGCCACGACATGGCCAAAAGCTCACGTGTCCCACCGGAAAGAGGTGGACGCGGACGGCCGCTGTCGGCCAGCCTGACCTGCGTGCCGACACCTTCCGCCGCTTCCGCGCCGATCCGCCGTCTGACGCTCCGCGATCTCCCTGCCTGCGCAGACCTGTCCGAGGACCGGGGGTGGCCGCGCGAGGAGCACAAGTGGGGGTTCCTCCTCACGGCCGGGCAGGGGTACGGCATCGACGACCCGGGCGGCGGCCTCGTCGCCGCCTGCACCGTCACCGAGTACGGACCGCACGGGCGCCCGTCGCTCGCCGGCATCGGGATGGTGCTGGTCGCCGAGCGGCACGCCCGTCGGGGCATCGGGCGCCGGTTGATGCGCCACGTCGTCTCCCTGCTGGGCACCACCCCCCTGACCCTGCATGCGACGCCCTACGGCCGCCCGCTCTACGAGGAGCTCGGCTTCAAGGTCACCGGCCGCGCGGAGATGATGCGCGGACGTTTCACCCCGGCCGCTTCCGTGCCCGGCGTCGCCACTCGGGCGGCCACGGCCGAGGACCTCAGCACGATCGTCCGGCTCGACGAGGACGTGTTCGGCGCCGACCGCACGCACGTCCTCGCGCGGCTGCCCGCCTTCGCGGACCAGCTGCGCGTGGCCGAGGAGAACGGCCGGATCACCGGGTACGCGGCGGCCTGGCCGAACATGGACACCCACGTCGTGGGACCGCTCATCGCGCGCGACACCGAAACGGCGAAGGCACTGTTCGGCTCCCTGGCCGCACGCACCGACCGACCGCTGCGCACGGACGTCGACGCGCGGCACGAGGGGTTGCTGGCCTGGCTGAAGGAACGTGGCCTGACCCCGGTGGCCCCGAACGCCGTCATGACGTACGGCATCACCGAGCTGCCCGGTGACTGGAACCGGAGGTTCGCCCCGCTGACGGTGGCGGCGGGCTGACGCCGTACGGGGTTCACGCCGTCAGGCGAGGGCCCGCACGGCCGACGAGGCGAAACCGTGGTCCTGCCCGGGTGCGCCGCCGCCCACCCCGATCGCGCCGATCAGCCGGCCCCCACGGTGCACGGGCACACCGCCCGCGATGAACAGCAGGGGCCGGTCGAGCGCCGTGGGCAGGGTGTGGAAGAGGCCTCCGGGCTGGACGGCGTCGACGAGATCGGCGGTGGGGGCGTTCAACTGGAGGGCCGTGTAGGCCTTGCGGGTGCTGGTCTCACCGGAGATCAGCACGGCGCGGTCGTCGCGCCGGAAGGCGAGCAGATGGCCTCCCGCGTCGAGGACCGTGACGCTGACGGTGACCCCGGCGTCCTCGGCGGCGCGATGGGCGGCGGTGACGAGGGTTTCGGCGTCCTGGACGGTCAGCGGGGCGACGGCGGTGGTGGTCATGGAACTTCTCCTGGCGTGGTGTCGAATGGTGGGTGTGCTGTGGTGGTCGTCGAGGCGCGAGGGCCGCAGGGGGGACGTACCCGGCTCCGCGGTCCGCTGCCGCGACGGGTCAGTGGTGGACGGCGGCTGACCGCTGCTCCGCGGGCACCGATCCGGCGACCACTCCGCGGGACGCGCTGCCGCGCCGTTCGAGAGTGGCCGAGACAACGGCGAGGACGAGGGCCGCGGCGGCGAGAACGGCGCCGACCCAGTTCGGGGCCGTGTAGCCGAGGCCGGCCGCGATGACGACGCCCCCGAGCCAGGCGGAGAGCGCGTTGCCGAGGTTGAAGGCGCCGATGTTCACGGCCGAGGCCAGTGTCGGGGCGCCGTGCGCGTGGTCGAGGACGCGCTTCTGCAGGGGCGGGACCGTGGCGAAGCCGAGTGCGCCGATCAGGAAGAGGGTCACGGCCGAGGCGACCTTGTCGTGCGCGGTGAGGGTGAAGAGGGCGAGCACGACGGACAGGGCGCCCAACGAGATGTACAGCATGGGCATCAGAGCGCGGTCGGCGAACCTGCCGCCGACGAGATTGCCTCCGACCATGCCGAGGCCGAAGAGGACCAGCAGCCAGGTCACCGAGCCGTCCGCGAATCCCGCGACACGGGTCATCATCGGCGCGATGTACGTGATGGCCGCGAAGACACCGCCGAAGCCGAGAACGGTCATGGCCATCGCGAGCAGGACCTGGACGTTCTTGAACGCGGCCAGTTCGTGCCGCAGCCGCACTCCCTCCGCCCGGGGCACGTCGGGGACCAGCCTGGCGACCCCCAGCAGGCCGACGACGCCGAGCGCGGCGACGGCGGCGAAGGTGACCCGCCAGCCTGCGGCCTGCCCGACGAGCGTGCCCAGCGGTACACCGACGACGTTGGCGACGGTCAGTCCGGTGAACATCATCGCGATCGCGCCGGCCTTCTTGTGCGGGGCGACCAGGTCGGCCGCGACGACCGAACCGATGCCGAAGAAGGCGCCGTGGGCGAGGGAGGCGACGACACGGCCGATCAGCATGACGGCGAAGGCCGGAGCGAGTGCGGAGAGCAGGTTGCCGACGATGAACAGGCCCATCAGCAGCATCAGCATCCGCTTGCGCGGGACCCTGGTGCCGAGCACGGTCATCAGCGGGGCGCCGAACATCACGCCGAGCGCGTATCCGGTCACCAGGTAGCCGGCGGTGGGGATGGAGACGCCGTAGTCGCTCGCGACCTCGGGCAGCAAACCCATGATCACGAACTCGGTCGTCCCGATCCCGAAGGCCCCGATCGCGAGGGCCAGAAGCGCGAGAGGCATGGCGGGAGTACACCTTCCAGAAGATTGCAAGGGCGCTTAGCGTGTGCTCACAATAATTGCATACGCGGGCTATATGCAAACGCCGACTACCGCGACGCTGGTCTACCCTGGTCTCAGCCGCTCCGGGACGGAGGAACACATGACAGCGACGGATCCCGCCCTCACCGCCCTCTCCCAGGGCTGGTGCGCGCTCTCTCTGCTGCACGGAAGGATCGAGGCGCGTATCGAACGTGCCCTGCAGTCCGGGCACGACCTGAGCGTCCGCGAGTACTCCCTGCTCGACGTGCTCAGCCGGCAGCACGACGGCGACGGCGGGCATCTGCAGATGAAGCAGGTCGCGGACGCCGTCGTCCTCAGCCAGAGCGCGACCACCCGCCTGGTCACCCGGCTGGAGGACCGCGGCCTGCTCGAGCGCTATCTGTGTCCCACCGACCGGCGCGGCATCTACACCAATGTCACGGCGGCCGGTCTGAAGCTGCTGAGCGACGCGCGGCCCACGAATGACGCAGCCCTGCGTGAAGCCCTCGACGAGGCGGCAGCCGACCCCGACCTGGCTCCTCTCGTCAAGGCCGTGGAGACCCTCAAGACACCCGTGCCCGCCTAGGACGCACCCGTCGGCACCTCGGTCTTAGAGTGCGGCTATGGGAGATCTTGAAATACGCCCCGCCACCGCCGCCGACATCCCCGCGGTCGTCGCGATGCTCGCCGACGACCCTCTGGGTGCTCAGCGCGAGTCGCCGGACGACCTGGCCCCCTACCTGGCCGCGCTCGAACGCCTCAGCAGCGATCCGAACCAGCATGTGGTCGTCGCTGTCCGCGACGAACGGGTCGTCGGCACCCTTCAGTTGACGGTCGTCCCGGGCCTGTCCCGGCGCGGCGCCACCCGGTCGATCATCGAGGGCGTGCGCATCCACGCCGGGGAACGCGGCAGCGGCCTGGGCACGCAACTCATCGAGTGGGCGGTCGACGAGTCCCGGCGGCAAGGGTGCCATCTGGTGCAGCTCACCTCCGACAACACCCGTACCGACGCCCACCGCTTCTACGAACGTCTCGGATTCTCCGCCTCGCACACGGGGTTCAAGCTCCAGCTCTGACAAAGCACCTCCATCAGGTGCCTTCCCCCGCGGTGAGGGGCGGTCCTGTTTCACGTGAAACAGGACCGCCCCTCACCGGGCCGGGCGGCGGTTATCCGATCCCCCGCCACCCCTCCGGGTCCACGCCACCCGGCACGTCGGCCTCTTCGTCGTACGGACTGCGAGTGAAGACGAACGACCCGAGGTCCAGGTGACTCACCGTTCCGTCCGGGCGCCGCACCGCCTTCAGCAGTTCCCCGGCGTAGTAACCCTCCAGCCCCGTCCAGCTCCCGTCGCCGTTCGCCCGGAAGCGCGAGCGGCGCCCCTGCCCCGACAGCGGCCCCAGCGAGACGCCCCCGTCAGCTGTCAGCCGCAGCGCGAAGGCATGCGTCCCCCAGTACCACTGCCCCGCCAGCTCCAGGACGGAGGCATCGGCCTCCGGCATCGGACGCCATGGTTCGGGGATCCGGGGCTCCGTCTCCGCGACGATGCGCACGAGATCGGCGCCGACCCCGGCGAGCAACGGCCCGGAGGTGCAGTTGGCCAGTACCACCGCGGCGACGTCGTCCTCCACGGAGAGGGTGAGGTTGGCCAGAAAGCCCGGCAGCGAGCCCGAGTGCCCGACCAGCAGCCGCCCGTCCCGGTGCTGGATCTGCAGCCCCAGGCCGTACGCGGCACCGTCCGCGACGTCCGCGGCCTCGGAGGGCGCGGCGGGCGCCCTCATCTCCCGCACGCTCTCGGCGCCGAGGACCCTGTCGTCCCCCTCCGCCAGGAAGACGGCGAACCGGGCCAGGTCCCCGGTGCTGGACCAGAGCTGACCTGCCGGGGCCATCAACCCGAGGTCCTCGGCGGGCTCGGCCAGCATCACGTCGGCCCACGGATGCACCGCCCAGCCACCGGCGTGCGGGGCACTCGGCCGGCTGCTCGTACGCTCCAGCTCCAGCGGTTCCAGCACCTCCCGCCGCAGCACGTCCTCCCACGGGGCGCCGCGCACCTTCTCGACCAGCGCTCCGAGCAGGGTGTAGCCGGGGTTGGAGTAGTGGTGCCGGCGGCCTACGGGGTGCAGGAGCGGCTGCCGGCCCAGAACATCCGCCAGCTCGGGCCGCAGCGACCCAGGCGTCCGCTCCCACCACGGAGCGGGCGACTCGGCGGCCAGTCCGCCCGAGTGCGCCAGCAGCTCGGCGATCGTGGCCGTCCCCCCCTCCGGTGCCGGGCAGATGCCGCTCCAGCGGGTCCCCGAGATCCAGCACACCCTCGTCACGCAGTCGCAGGACGAGGACAGCGGTGAAGGTCTTCGTGATCGAGCCGATCCGGTACTGCACCTGCCCGTCCGGACCGTGTCCGTCGACCGAGGTCCGTGCGCCGTGCCACACGGTCCGCCCGTCCCGGACGACCGCTGCGACGAGCGACGGTGCGCGCCCTTCCGCCTGGGCCACGGCGATCCGGTGCAGCAGCGCCCGCCGGGTGCCAGGGAGCAGCTCTTCCTGAGATGTCGTCATGGACCCAGTCCATCGGGCCGGAGACCTCACGTCGAGGCGATTTCCCCGTGCCGGCGCAGGTCCGCGATGCGACGGAAGCACGTCCCGCCGGCCAGGGCCTGACGGACGGCGTCGCGGTCACAGCCAGCCGTTGGCTTCCGCGATCCGGGCCGCCTCGGCGCGGGTGCGGGCCTGTGTCTTGCCGATCGCCGACGACAGGTGGTTGCGCACCGTGCCCTGGGACAGCCGGAGCGCCCTGGCGATGTCGGCCACGGTGCCGCCCTCGGCGGCGGCACGCAGCGCGTCGGCCTCGCGCCCGGTCAACGGGCTGGCACCGCCCGCCAGGGCTTCCGCAGCGAGGGCCGGGTCCACGAAGCGCAGGCCGGCATGGACGCGGCGGATCGCGTCGACCAGCTGTTCCGGCGGGGAGTCCTTCACGACGTACCCGGCCGCACCCGCGGACATCGCCCGCGAGAGGTAGCCCGGCCGGCTGAAGGTCGTACAGATGATGGTGCGGCAGCCGGGCAGCGCCCGCTGGAGATCGGCGGCGACGGTCAGCCCGTCCCGACCGGGCATCTGTACGTCGAGCAGCGCGATGTCGGGCGAAGTCCGCTGCGCGGCCGCCAGCACCTCGCTGCCGGTGCCGACCTCGGCGACCACGTCCATGTCGGGTTCGAGCCGGAGCACGGCCGCGAGAGCGCCGAGTACGAGTGCCTGGTCGTCGGCCAGCAGGAGCCGGATCATGTCGCGTCGACTTCGCGCGAGGGTGCGGGGCGGATGGCCGGGGACGGTCCGCGGGCGAGGACCCGGAACCCGTTGCCGGGGGCAGGCCCGTGTTCGAGGGTGCCCGAGACGGCGGCCAGCCGTTCGGTGAGACCGGTGAGGCCGTTCCCGGCGCACGCCCCGCCGCTGAAGCTGCTGTTGTCGGTGACCTCGATCCGGTCGGGTCCGACGCGGACGGTGCACAGTTCGGCGTCGGAGTGGCGCAGCACGTTGGTGATCGCCTCCCGCACGACGTAGCCGAACACCTCGCGCAGCTCGGGGCGTACGACGTCGGTCGCGGCGGGCAGGTCGGCCCGCACTCCGGCGGCACGCAGGGCCATGCGGGCGCCGGCGAGTTCGCTGTCCAGCGACAGGGTGCGGTAGTCCGAGATGGTGGCCCGCACGTCGGTCAGCGCTGTGCGCGCCATGTTCTCCAGCTCGGTCACCTGGCCGACGGCGAGGGTCACGTCCCCGGACGACTCCAGGATGCGCCGCGTCAGACCCAGTTTGACGGTCATCGTGGAGAGGGTGTGGCCGAGGACGTCGTGCATGTCCCGGGCGACCCGCTCCCGTTCCTGGTTCACGGCCAGCCTCTTGACCTCCTCGCGCGCGGCCCGCAGATGACCGACCGTGAAACTGAGCGCGAAGACGGTGCCCAGTGCCGCGGTCACGCCGACGAGCACGGCCACCTGCACCCAGGCCACCTCGCCCTGGGCGAGACTCATCCAGACGGTCTGCCCCAGCACCGTGCCGAGGCCGAGCAGCAGAGCATGGCGCAGCGGCAGCAGCATGAGCCCGATCGCGAGCGCATAGGTCAGATCGGTCAGGTAGGACGGCGACGCGAGAAGCACGGCCGGTGCCGCCCCGAGCAGGAACATCACGGCCACGATGGCGATGCGCCCCCGGCGCAGCGCCGTCGGCCCGTACCAGGGGGCCAGTACGCAGCCGATGCCGTAGCAGGCGACCAGCCCGATCGCGAACGAGGTGAGCAGGACCGGTCCAGTACCGTGCGTGATGTCCTCGGCCCGTGCGATCAGGGCGAGGGAGGCCGTTGCCATGGCCGTGGTGACGGCCACGCGGCTCCGGCTCCTGGGACTGTGCGACCGGTCCTTCCAGAAACTCCAGTCCGGCCACTGGTCGGCGGAGAACTCGTCCGGATCGCGTGCGGGGCCCACGTCGGTCATGCTACGACCCGCCCACGCGGGAAGTGCGAGCGAGGGCCCGGGGAACGGTGTCGCGGATCATGCGGACAAGCGTCGCCCGCCCGTGACCGGCGTCCGGGTGCGGATTGTCCCCCGGTCACGCATGACAGATGGCATGGGTCCGGCGGGCCGGCCGGTGGTGGGGTGAGGTCATGCTGCACGCGAAGAGGAGCAATCCGCCGAGCCAGAAGTACGAACTCACCGAGGACGGCCGGGCGCTGACGACGTTCTCGTTGGGCAGGGGCGGCACCGGCACGCGGTTCACTCTGCACGGGGTGGACCACCTCGTCCGCTCGCACCGCTTCAGTGGCGTCTACGAACTGCTCGACGCCGGCGGGACCGCCGTCGCGACCACGGACCGGGTGCGCCGAAGCTGGAGCATGACGTGCTCCGGGCGGGTCGTCACGTTCCGGCGGACCGCGGCGGCAGACCGGGAGTACACCATGCTCGGCGGCGACGGTGAGCCCGTCGGCACCATCCGCCGCACCGGGCACATCCGCTCCGAGGCGACCGCCGACCTGCCGGGCCTGGAGCCTGCGCTCCAGGTCTTCGTGCTCGTCGTCGTACTGCTGCGCAGGCGGCGCAAGCGGGGAGCGGCGGGCGTCCGGTCGGCCTTCCTCCCCGGGGGCTGACGCCCGGCCGGACATGGACCGGATCCGGGCGGCACGGAGCGGGCCGAAGATCGCCGGGACTCAGGTCTGTGCCATGTCCACGAAGCGTGAGTAGTGGCCCTGGAAGGCGACCGTGATCGTCGCCGTCGGGCCGTTGCGGTGCTTGGCCACGATCAGGTCGGCCTCGCCCGCACGCGGCGACTCCTTCTCGTAGGCGTCCTCACGGTGCAGCAGGATGACCATGTCGGCGTCCTGCTCGATCGAACCGGACTCACGCAGGTCGGAGACCATCGGCTTCTTGTCCGTGCGCTGTTCGGGACCACGGTTCAGCTGGGAGAGCGCGATGACGGGGAGCTCCAGCTCCTTCGCCAGGAGCTTGAGGTTGCGGGACATGTCCGAGACCTCCTGCTGGCGGCTCTCGGCACGCTTGGATCCACCGGACTGCATCAGCTGCAGGTAGTCGATGACGACCAGTTTGAGGTCGTTGCGCTGCTTGAGGCGACGGCACTTGGCGCGGATCTCCATCATCGACAGGTTCGGCGAGTCGTCGATGTAGAGCGGCGCGGCCGACACGTCGGGCATCCGGCGGGCCAGACGGGTCCAGTCGTCGTCGGTCATCGTGCCGGACCGCATGTGGTGCAGGGCGACCCGGGCTTCGGCGGAGAGCAGACGCATCGCGATCTCGTTGCGTCCCATCTCCAGCGAGAAGACGACGCTCGGCAGATTGTTCTTGATCGAGGCGGCGCGCGCGAAGTCCAGCGCGAGCGTCGACTTGCCCATGGCGGGACGGGCTGCGATGACGACCATCTGGCCGGGGTGAAGGCCGTTGGTCAGCGAGTCGAAGTCCGTGAAGCCCGTGGGCACGCCGGTCATCTCGCCGCTGCGCGACCCGATCGCCTCGATCTCGTCGAGCGCACCCTCCATGATGTCGCCGAGCGGCAGGTAGTCCTCGCTGGTGCGCTGCTCGGTGACGGCGTAGATCTCGGCCTGGGCGCGGTTGACGATCTCGTCGACGTCGTCATCGGCCGCGTAACCCATCTGAGTGATGCGGGTACCGGCCTCCACCAGACGTCGCAGGACAGCCCGCTCGTGCACGATCTCCGCGTAGTACGCGGCGTTGGCGGCGGTCGGCACCGTCTGGACAAGAGCGTGCAGATACGAGGCGCCGCCGACCTTGTTGATCTCCCCACGCTTGGTGAGCTCGGCAGCGATGGTGATGGGGTCGGCCGGCTCTCCCTTGGCGTAGACGTCGAGGACGGCCTGGTAGACCATCTCGTGCGCCGGCTTGTAGAAATCGTGGCCCTTGAGGATCTCGACGACGTCGGCGATGGCGTCCTTGGACAGGAGCATGCCGCCGAGGACGGACTGCTCGGCGTCCAGATCCTGCGGCGGCACCCGCTCGAACGAGGGACCGCCACCGTCCCAGGCACCGTTGTCCGAGCCGCGCTCGTGCTGCTCGTCGCGGCTCCGGCCGCCTTCGCCGCGACGGCGGGAAGCGGGCAGACGATCGCTGGGGCCACTGTCGGCCCACGGGTCGTCCAAGGGCTCGGAAATACTCACCGAGCCACCTCCTCCCGTCCGCCGAGCGGACCTCGCCGTGCCCCTCATTTCTACGGCACGGCACTGACAAATAGGACGCCCAACTCCGGTTCTGGCGCGTCGGTTTTGTGACGATTCACCGGCCGACGGACGGAGCGGGCGCCGGACCACGGTAGGCCGGTCGGCACCGTCAGCCAATCTGGTTATCCACAGGCCATGTGGACCACGGGCCAGAACCTGTGGAGAACTCCGTCAAACCTGTGCACGACCCGGTGGACAGGCCTGTGAACAAGCTTGGGACGTGCGCGGCAAAGGGGCTCTGAGCTGCTTCTTCGTCATCCACGGCCTGTGCAGAAGAAAAACTTTCCCACGCGGATCAAGATCGCTTCGAACCGTGCTCGGAAGTACACATGGCGAGACGGACAGTAAGGGTTGCAGTAGCTTTGCATCTCTTACCTGTGGACGATTAGATTGGTGCTCATGACACAGGCCCCCGAGCGTTCCCGGACTGTCCGCCGCCGGCACGACCGAGAGATCGTCGCACTGGCCGTCCCGGCCTTCGGCGCGCTCGTCGCCGAGCCCCTGTTCGTCATCGCCGACAGTGCCATCGTCGGCCATCTCGGCACTGCCCAGCTCGCCGGTCTCGGTATCGCCTCGGCCCTGCTCACCACGGCCGTCAGCATCTTCGTCTTCCTCGCGTACGCCACCACCGCGGCCGTGTCGCGGCGCGTGGGCGCAGGCGACCTGCAGGCCGCCATCCGACAGGGCATGGACGGCATCTGGCTGGCGCTGCTGCTCGGCGCCGCCGTCATAGCCGTAGTACTGCCCACCGCTCCCTTCCTCGTCGAACTCTTCGGCGCATCCGACACGGCGGCCCCGCACGCCATCACGTATCTCCGCGTCTCGGCCCTCGGAATACCCGCCATGCTCGTCGTACTGGCGGCGACCGGTGTCCTGCGGGGGCTCCAGAACACCCGGACGCCGCTCTATGTGGCGATCGCGGGCTTCGTCGCCAATGCCGTCCTCAACGTCGTACTCGTCTACGGCGCCGGTCTCGGAATCGCCGGCTCTGCCTGGGGCACCGTCATCGCTCAGTGCGGCATGGCCGCGGTGTACCTCTGGGTGGTGATCCGCGGAGCACGACGACACGGTGCCTCCCTGCGCCCCGACGCCGCCGGTATCCGGGCTTCCGCACAGGCCGGGGCGCCGCTGCTGGTACGCACCTTGTCCCTGCGGGCCATTCTCATGATCACCACTGCCATGGCAGCCCGCCTCGGCGACGCGGACATCGCGGCCCATCAGATCGTCCTGTCCCTGTGGAGCCTGCTCGCCTTCGCCCTGGACGCCATCGCCATCGCCGGGCAGGCCATCATCGGACGCTATCTGGGAGCCGGCGACGAACAAGGGGCACGTGCCGCCTGCCGCAGGATGGTGGAGTGGGGCGTCGCGGTCGGGGTGGTGCTCGGGCTGCTCGTGGTGCTGTCGCGGCCGGCGTTCCTGCCTTTGTTCACCGGCGACTCCGCGGTCAGGGACGCCGCACTGCCCGCGCTGGTGATCGTGGCTCTGGCACAGCCGGTCTGCGGCGTGGTCTACGTCTTGGACGGCGTCCTCATGGGCGCCGGGGACGGTCCTTACCTGGCCTGGGCCATGCTGTTGACGCTGGCTGTCTTCACGCCTGCGGCACTTGCCGTCCCGGCCCTCGGCGGTGGGCTCACCGCGCTGTGGGCCGCCATGACGCTGATGATGGCGATGCGGCTGGTGACTCTGTGGTGGCGTACACGGTCGGGGCGTTGGATCGTCACCGGCGCCACGCGCTGACGGTTCCACGTGAAACGACGCACTCCCCGAGGAACGTTGTGTTTCACGTGAAACACGACAGAGGGGCCGCATCACCCTGGCTGGGTGATGCGGCCCCTCTCATCGCTTGAGTGAGCACAGGGCTCAGCCGGCGACGACCTCGACGCTGACCTTGGCGTCAACCTCGGGGTGCAGACGCACGGACGTCTCGTGAGCGCCCAGGGTCTTGATCGGCGAGCCCAGCTCGATGCGGCGCTTGTCGACCTCGGGGCCACCGGCAGCCTTGATCGCCGAAGCGACATCGGCCGGGGTGACGGAGCCGAAGAGACGACCGGCGTCGCCGGAGCGGACGGCCAGACGGACCTTCACACCCTCGAGCTGGGCCTTCACCTGGTTGGCCTGCTCGATGGTCTGGATCTCGTGGATCTTGCGAGCACGACGAATCTGCTCGACGTCCTTCTCGCCACCCTTGGTCCAGCGGATAGCGAACTTCCGCGGGATCAGGTAGTTGCGAGCGTAACCGTCCTTGACGTCGACGACGTCGCCCGCGGCACCGAGGCCGGAGACCTCGTGGGTGAGGATGATCTTCATGATTCGGTCACCCTTCCCTTATCGCGCGGTGGAGGTGTAGGGCAGCAGCGCCATCTCACGGCTGTTCTTCACGGCCGTGGCGACATCGCGCTGGTGCTGGGTGCAGTTGCCGGTCACGCGACGGGCACGGATCTTGCCGCGGTCGGAAATGAACTTCCGCAGCATGTTCGTGTCCTTGTAGTCCACGTACGTGACCTTGTCCTTGCAGAACGCGCAGACCTTCTTCTTCGGCTTGCGCACAGGCGGCTTAGCCATGATGTTTCTCCTGTGTGATCAAGAAGTGTGGGTAGAGCCCGCCCGCTTAGAAGGGGGGCTCGTCCGAGTAGCCGCCACCGCCGCCGGAGCCACCGCCCCAGCCGCCGCCGCCCTGGCCGCCGCCACCCTGCTGACCGCCGGCGGGAGCACCGCCGGTCGCCCAGGGGTCGTCGGCCGGAGCGCCGCCGCCCTGCTGACCGCCGCCGGGGCCGCCGCCCCAGCCGCCGCCACCCTGGCCGCCGCCACCGCCGCCGTAACCGCCCTGGCCACCGCGGCCCGAGGTCTTGGTGACCTTGGCCGTGGCGCTGCGAAGGCTCGCGCCGACCTCGTCGACGTCCAGCTCGTAGACCGTGCGCTTGACGCCCTCACGGTCCTCGTAGGACCGCTGCTTCAGCCGGCCCTGCACGATGACGCGCATGCCTCGCTGGAGCGACTCGGCGACGTTCTCCGCCGCCTGGCGCCAGACCGAGCAGGTCAGGAAGAGGCTCTCGCCGTCCTTCCACTCGTTCGTCTGGCGGTCGAAGGTGCGGGGAGTCGACGCGACACGGAACTTCGCGACGGCCGCACCGGACGGGGTGAAGCGCAGCTCGGGGTCGTCGACAAGATTGCCGACGACCGTGATGACGGTCTCGCCTGCCATGGGGAACCTCTCGGCGGGTTTGCTGCTCTGGCTGCTTGGTTGCTGCTACTCGGATCCCGGGATCAGCTGAGCGGAAAGCTCAGTGGGTCTCGGGACGGAGGACCTTGGTCCGGAGGACCGACTCGTTCAGGTTCATCTGGCGGTCGAGCTCCTTGACGACCGCAGGCTCGGCCTGCAGGTCGATGACCGAGTAGATGCCCTCGGGCTTCTTCTTGATCTCGTACGAGAGCCGACGACGGCCCCAGGTGTCGACCTTCTCGACCTTTCCGCCGCCGTCACGGACGACGGAGAGGAAGTTCTCGATCAGCGGGGAGACAGAGCGCTCCTCGAGATCGGGGTCGAGGATGACCATCACCTCGTAGTGACGCATGTGGAACCCACCTCCTTTGGACTCAGCGGCCACGGTCGTTCCGTGGCAGGAGGGTTGCGATGCGTTCGCACCGGCATCAATGAGTTAACCAGGGCCCACTGACAATCGGGCCTCCTGCGGAGAGGGGACCCGGACGTGGCCGGCAACAGACACCGGTGCGGAAGGTACAGCGTACCCGGCTGTCGGCCTGCGGTTGAAATCCGGCTCCCGGGGGACACAATCGATAGTCAGGGATGTGAGGGCGAAGACACACTGCCTTCGGCAGGAGGTTCTCCATGGCACAGATCATGCGACCCGCCAAGCCCCGGACCGGCTTGCTGGCCACCGACGGCAGACCGCACCCCCTCCAGGACGCGCTGCTGGCCGTGGCCCTGGTGCTCGGAGCCCTCGCCCTGGCCACCGCGAGTTTCCGAGGGCTGCACATCCTTACCTCGTGGGCCGGGCTGCTGGGCGTCCTGACCGGCGGATACGGGCAGTACGTCTCCGCGACGACGCGTAAGCGCTTCGGCCTCGTGCTGGGGCTCGGCGCTTCCGCTCTCGGTCTGTTCTTCGGCATCTACCACGGCGGGCTCTTCGGCTGAGCCCGGCCGTCCCCCCGCCGGGAGAGACCGGTAGCCACCGGGAACCACCGGGAGGCAAGCCCTTCCGGCCGTACGCCGGACGGGGCGCTCACAGGGCGCAGTAGGCTTCGCGCGAGAGCCGGAGCCCCTGTACCCATGGGGACACCCCAGCCCGAGGAGCGCCCCGAATGAGCCTGACCCTGAGGACCATCAGCCGCGAACAGCATCTGGCGTACATCCAGAGTCTGCCGGCGGCGAGCCACATGCAGGTCCCGGCATGGGCTGACGTCAAGGCGGAATGGCGCTCGGAGAACCTGGGCTGGTTCGACGACCGGACCGGCGAGCTGGTGGGCGCGGGTCTCGTCCTGTACCGGCAGCTGCCCAAGATCAAGCGCTACCTCGCGTACCTCCCCGAGGGCCCGGTCATCAACTGGTACTCGCCGAACCTGCAGGACTGGATGGAGCCGATGCTGGCCCACCTCAAGCAGCAGGGTGCCTTCTCGGTCAAGATGGGGCCGCCGGTCATCATCCGGCGCTGGGACGCCGCGTCCATCAAGAAGGGCATCCAGGACCCGGACGTCAAGCGCCTGCGGGACATAGAGGCGGACCACATCGAGCCGCGCGCCTTCGAGGTGGCCGACAAGCTCCGCCGCATGGGCTGGCAGCAGGGCGAGGACGGCGGCGCCGGCTTCGGCGACGTGCAGCCGCGCTACGTCTTCCAGGTGCCGCTGGCCAACCGGTCCCTGGAAGAGGTCCACAAGAACTTCAACCAGCTGTGGCGCCGCAACATCAAGAAGGCCGAGAAGGCCGGCGTCGAGGTCGTCCAGGGCGGTTACCAGGACCTTGAGGAGTGGCAGCGCCTGTACGAGATCACGGCCGTGCGCGACCACTTCAGGCCGCGCCCGCTGTCGTACTTCCAGCGCATGTGGGCCGCGCTCAACAGCGAGGACCCCAACCGCATGCGGCTCTACTTCGCGCGGCACAACGGGGTGAACCTGTCCGCGGCGACGATGCTGGTCGTCGGCGGACACGTCTGGTACTCCTACGGGGCCTCCGACAACATCGGCCGCGAGGTCCGGCCCTCGAACGCCATGCAGTGGGCCATGCTCCGCGACTCCTACGCCCTGGGCGCCACCGTCTACGACCTGCGCGGCATCTCCGACTCCCTGGACGAGAGCGACCACCTCTTCGGCCTGATCCAGTTCAAGGTGGGTACGGGCGGTCAGGCGGCCGAGTATCTCGGCGAGTGGGACTTCCCGCTGAACAAGCTGCTCCACAAGGCCCTCGACATCTACATGTCGCGCCGCTGACCCCGCTCCTCTCCCCGCCCCGATCCACCCCCCTTCGATCAGTACCTCCGACCGATCAGTACCTCTGACAGCCACCAGAAAGGTTCCAGGTCCGGCCATGGCGCTCACGCTCTACGTCGACACCGCGCGCTGGCGGGCGCACCACAAGCACGTGCAGGAGCAGTTTCCCGGGCTGGTCCCGGTCTGCAAGGGCAACGGCTACGGCTTCGGGCACGAGCGGCTGGCGGAGGAGGCGACGCGGCTGGGCTCGGACGTGCTGGCCGTCGGCACCACCTACGAGGCCGCCCGGATCAAGGACTTCTTCGGCGGTGACCTGCTGGTCCTGACGCCGTACCGGCGCGGCGAGGAACCCGTTCCGCTGCCCGACCGGGTCGTGCGGTCGGTGTCGTCCATCGACGGTGTGTACGGCCTGGTCGGGGCGCGCGTGGTCATCGAGGTGATGTCCTCGATGAAGCGGCACGGAATCGCCGAGCAGGACCTGCCCCAGCTGCACGCCGCCATAGAGAACGTGCGGCTGGAAGGCTTCGCCATCCACCTGCCGCTGGACCGCACGGACGGCTCGGACGCCGTCGAGGAGGTCATCGGGTGGATGGACCGGCTGCGCGCGGCCCGGCTGCCGCTGCACACCATGTTCGTCAGCCACTTGAAGGCCGACGAACTGGCCCGGCTCCAGCAGCAGTTCCCGCAGACCCGCTTCCGCGCCCGCATCGGGACCCGGCTGTGGCTGGGGGACCACGACGCGACCGAGTACCGCGGCGCCGTCCTGGACGTCACCCGGGTGGCCAAGGGCGAGCGCTTCGGCTACCGGCAGCAGAAGGCGGCCTCCGACGGCTTCCTGGTGGTCGTGGCGGGCGGTACGTCGCACGGCGTGGGCCTGGAGGCTCCCAAGGCGCTGCACGGCGTCATGCCGCGTGCCAAGGGCGTCGCCCGGGCCGGCCTGGCCACGGTCAACCGCAACCTCTCGCCTTTCGTGTGGAGCGGCAAGCAGCGCTGGTTCGCAGAGCCGCCTCACATGCAGGTGTCGATCCTGTTCGTGCCCTCCGACGCGGCGGAGCCCTCGGTGGGTGACGAGCTGGTGGCCCATCTGCGGCACACCACGACGCAGTTCGACCGCATCCTCGATCGCTAGCGGCGGGCCGCGCCGAAGACGCACACCGGTGAGGAGGCCGTGCACGAAGCATCGTGCACGGCCTCCTCGTCGTGATCACACCGATTGCATCGACGGCACCACATGGCGCCGCGCGGGGGTTCGCTCAGAGTGAACCGTCCGCCTGGCTCCGTGTGCCCCACTTCACCTGGGCCCCCTCCTCGAAGTGGGCGGCCGGCTGCTCGGTCCGGCCCGCGGGTCCGAGGACGAAAACGTCATCCGCACCGTCGAGCACGCCACCCGACGGGTCGTCGTCGCCGGTGCGCCGAACCGGGTCCCGGTCCGGCATCAGGATGTCCCGCACGACCATGACGCACAGATACAGCGTTCCCAGCAGATGCAGGGCGATGGCCCAGTGGTAGCCGTCCGTGGGCAGTCCCTTGTGGGCGTCCCCGCTGGTCGTGTAGGCGAGATACATCCAGATTCCGAGGAAGTAGGCCACCTCGCAGGCCTGCCAGATCAGGAAGTCCCGCCACTTCGGCCGGGCCAGCGCGGCCAGCGGCACCAGCCACAGCACGTACTGCGGCGAGTAGACCTTGTTGGTGAGGATGAACGCGGCCACGATCAGGAAGGCCAGCTGAGCGAAGCGCGGCCGCCTGGGGGCGGTCAGCACCAGGGCGGCGACGGCACCGCAGCACAGCAGCATCAGCAGGGTGGCGAGGGTGTTGACGGTCTCGGTGCTGGGTGGGCTGTCGGAGTTCTGGACCAGGATCAGCCAGAAGGACCCGAAGTCCACGCCCCGTTCCTGACTGAACGTGTAGAACTTCGACCACCCGTCGAAAGCGAACAGCATCACGGGGAGGTTCACCACGAGCCAGGCGACGGCCGCGCCCCCCAGGGCTGTGCCAAACGCCCGCCATTTTCCAGCCCGCCAGCACAGGACGAGCAGCGGTCCGAGGATCAGGAACGGATAGAGCTTGGCGGCCGTGGCCAGGCCGAGCAGAATCCCGAAAGCGAGCGGACGCCGCCGCGACCACATCAGCATCGCCGCGGCCGTCAGCGCGACCGCCAGCAGGTCCCAGTTGACGGTGGCCGTCAGCGCGAAGGCGGGAGCAAGGGCGACCAGCAGGCCGTCCCAGGGCCGCCGGGTGTGCGTACGGGTCACACAGACGGCGATGACGGCCGCGCAGACCATCAGCATCCCGGCGTTGACCATCCAGTACCACTGCTCCTGGTCCTGGATGGTGCCGCTGCCCGGGGTGAGCCAGGACGCGACCTCCATGAAGACGCCGGTCAGCACGGGGTACTCGAGGTACTCCATGTCACCGGGGAGCTTGTCGAAGTACGGCACGAGTCCGTCGACGAAGCCACGCCCCTGGTAGAGGTGCGGGATGTCCGAGTAGCACGCGTGCGTGTACTGGGAGCTGGCGCCGAAGAACCAGGCGCCGTTGTAGCAGGGCGCCTTCTGGACGAGGCCGAGGGCGAACATGCCGATCGCCACCAGCGCGATCACCCGCACGGGAGTCCACCAGGATCTGCCGAACAGGGCGTGCCGGCCGACGGGGCCGCCGATCAGCTCGCTGCCTGCGGCGGCCACCGGGTCCTCCCGGGTCGACCGCACCGCGTCCGGCTCGTGCACGCTCGCTGGCGTCGATTCTGCGCTGGGCATGGGGCACATCCTGCCGTACGCACCCGGGAACACGCCGGGGCCGCCGCACCCTCGTGGATGCGGCGACCCCTGTTTCACGTGAAACTTGCGGGCGTTTCACGTGAAACACCCAGACCGGACGTTCCGGCGGCTATCCGTTCCGGCCGGCGAACAAGCCGCCGCCGTCCTGGCCACCTCCGCCGTCGTCTTCTCCACCCGTCTCACTGGGCGACGAAGACGGCGACGGACTGTTTCCTCCCGGGCCACCGTTCTCGTTGCCCGTGGAGTCGTTTCCGCCGTTCTCCTCGTCGCAGTTCCACTCGAAGACACCACAGGTGTTGCTCGGCGAGGGCGGCGTCGAGGGAGTGGACTCACTCTCGCTGGGCGAGGACGACGGCGACGGAGTCGTCTCCTCCTCCGTCTCGGACGGCGAGGGAGTCGGGCTCGGCGACGGGGCGTCGTTGAGGACCTCGCCGATGGGCTCGGGCTTCGGGAACTTCTCCGCCTTCGTGCCCTTCAGCGCCTCGGCCATGTAGTCGTGCCAGATCGTGGAGGGGAAGGAGGCACCGTGGATCTTCTTCTCGCCACCCGTTCCGAACATCTCCAGGAACTTGCGGTCCTTCATGGTCTCGTCGTCCGGGTAGCGGAACATGCTGATCGCGGTCGACAACTGCGGGGTGTAGCCGACGAACCAGGCGGACTTGTTGCCGTCGGTGGTACCGGTCTTGCCGGCCACCTCACGCCCGGGCAGCTGGGCGTTGGTACCGGTTCCCTTGTCCACCACGGTCTTCAGCACGTTCGTGACGTTGTCCGCGACCTTTGCGGTGAACGCCTGCTTGGTCTCCACCTTGTGGCTGTAGACCGTGCCGTCCTTGTCCGTCACCTTGGTCACGGAGAACGGCTCACGCTGCTTGCCGCTCTCCGCGAAGGTGGCGTACGAGCCCGCCATGCGGATGGCGCTCGGGTCCGAGACACCGATGGAGAAGGACGGGTAGCCGGAACCCGCGAGGCTGTCCTCCAGAAGCCCCGCGTCGGTGGCGGCCTCCGCCACCTTGTCCAGGCCGACGTCCATGCCGAGCTGGACGAACGCGGAGTTCACCGACTCCCGCATGGCCTCACGAAGGTCGATCATGTAGTCCGGCGGGGCACCGGCGGGGGCGTCGGCCTGGCCGTCGTTCTCCTGGCGCCACTGCTCGCCCTTCTCGTTCTCCCAGATCGTCCCGTCGTACTCCTTGATCTTGAGGTCGTTCTTGCCGCTGTAGCGGCTCTTCGGGGAGACGACGGTGCGCTCGTCCTGGGCCTGCTGCTCACCAAGGTCGGGATCGCGCACGCCCCACTTCATCGCCGCCGCGAGCACGAACGGCTTGAACGTCGAACCGACCTGGGCACCGGTCACGTCGGCGTTGTTGGTGAAGTGCTTGGTCGCGTCCTGCCCGCCGTAGATGGCCTCGATGGCCCCCGTCTCGGGATTGACGGACGCCCCGCCGAACTGGACGTGGGTGTCGGTCTCAGGCCGCTTCTCGGGATCGATCTTCTCCTTGTAGACGTTCTCGACGGCGGCCTTGAGCTTGTCGACCTTCTTCTTCTCGAAGGTCGTGTGGATCGAGTAGCCGCCCCGTTCCAACTGCTTCTGTGTGACCTTGCCGCTCTTGATCACGGAGGCCTTGGCGAGGTCGACGAGGTAGCCGGTCTGACCACCCAGCTGCGAGTTCGACCGCGGATTCTCCACCTTGGGAAGCTCGGTGAACTTCGCCCGCTCCTCCTGGCCCAGATGCCCGTACTCGACCATTTTGTCGAGGGTGTCCTGCATCTGCGATGCAGCACGCTTGCGGTTGGCCTCGGGCGTGGCCGCTGTGTCGATCGACTGCGCGCCCGCCGGGTCGTAGTAGGTGGCGCCCTTCAGCATGGCCGACAGGAAGGCGGCCTGCCCCGCGTCGAGGTCGACGGCGTCCACGTTGAAGTACGCCTGCGAGGCGGCCTGAATGCCGTAGGCGCCCCGCCCGTAGTACGCGGAGTTCAGGTAGCCCTGGAGGATGTCGTCCTTGGACACCTTGGAACCGACCTTGATCGACACGAAGATCTCCTTCACCTTGCGGGAGATCGTCTGCGACTGGTCGTTCAGCATCGCGTTCTTCACGTACTGCTGGGTGATGGTGGAGCCACCCTGCGTGTCACCGCCCTTGGCCATGTTGAACACGGCCCGGGCGATGCCCTTGGGGTCGATGCCGCTGTCGGTGTAGAAGGTCTTGTTCTCCTGGGAGATGATGGCGTACTGCATCTCCTTGGGGATCTGGGCGAGATTGACGCTCTGGCGGTTGCGCTCACCTCCCGTGGCCACCATCCGTGAGCCGTCCGCCCAGTAGTAGACGTTGTTCTGCGCCGTGGCGGAGTCGTCTTCGACGGGGATGCTCACCATGGCGTAAGCGAGGCCGGCAGCGGCCACCACGCCACCGAAGAAGGCGATGCACAGTCCGGAGACGAGCCGCCAGGAGGGCACCCAGCGGCGCCACCCGTCCTTGTCGTAGCGCGGGTAGTCGATCATCCGCTTCTTGCCGGGCGGTACCGCGCGACCGGCCCGCCGGCCGGCGCGGCCGGGCTCGGCCGCTCTGCGGCGGCTGCCCCCGCCGCGCTGTGCCGCGCGCCGGGCTTCGGCACGACTGCCGTGCGGACGCTCCTCACCCTCCGGACCGTACGAGCCGGACGGCGACCCTGTGGCGCCTCGCGGTGCCGCACGGCGGCCGGAGGACGAACCGGACTGGCCGCGTCGGGCCGCGGCACGTCCGCCTCCCTGCGGCTGCGGCGGTTTGCGACGGTGCTCGCTCATCGAACGACTACTCCTCGGGCAGGCGCACCTTCGGGCGCCTGGTAAAGGCGGCTGTTTTCCGGTCCCCCCGAAGTACGGATGCGGCCCCTTCCGCATTCACCCGTACTGCACCAGGGACAGGGACGCCCTCACGCGTCACTCGGTTCCCGGTGGTCTGCATGGCGCACAGACTACGCACCGTCAAAACCCCCGAGGCCCGAAGTTCACCTCAAATCAGGCAACTTGCTCACGATGAAACGTTGATGTGATCCCGTTCACCAGTTCCCCTCTTGTCGCACACAGGCGCTCGTTCTATCGTTCTGATGTATCGACTCGATACATCAGCGCGGCATAAGGGCGAGAGGAGGCGACGATGAGCCGGCGATCCGGCATCCTCGAGTTCGCCGTACTCGGCCTGCTCCGTGAGTCCCCCATGCACGGCTATGAGCTGCGCAAACGGCTCAACACGTCACTGGGCGTGTTCCGGGCGTTCAGCTACGGAACGCTCTATCCCTGCCTCAAGACGCTCCTCGCCAACGGCTGGTTGATCGAGGAACCGGGCAACGTCGACGAGGCGGCGGCGTCCCTCACCGGCCGCCGCGCCAAGATCGTCTACCGGTTGACGGCCGACGGTAAGGATCATTTCGAGCAGCTCCTTTCACAGACGGGCCCGGACGCCTACGAGGACGAGACCTTCGCCGCTCGCTTCGCGTTCTTCGGGCAGACGTCGCGTGACGTGCGCATGCGCGTGCTCGAGGGCCGGCGCAGCCGGCTGGAGGAGCGCCTGGAGAAGATGCGTGCCTCACTGGCGCGCACCCGGGAGCGGCTCGACGACTACACGCTCGAGCTCCAGCGCCACGGAATGGAGTCCGTGGAGCGCGAAGTGCGCTGGCTGAACGAGCTCATCGAGAGCGAGCGGGCGGGGCGGGACCTCAGGGGTTCCGCCGCCGAGGGGACCGCTCAACAGGACACGACATCTGGAGCGACGGGCGGCCTGCCCCGGTCCGGGGACGACCCCCGGCCGGATACGCCCGGCGACACCGCCACGTGAGCGCCCAGTCAGGGCCTCACTCGTACACACAGGGAGCAACCGGAATGAGTTCGGTTCGCGTAGCCATCGTCGGTGTGGGCAACTGCTCCGCATCGCTGGTGCAGGGCGTCGAGTACTACAAGGACGCCGACCCGGCGTCCAAGGTCCCGGGCCTGATGCACGTGCAGTTCGGCGACTACCACGTCCGTGACATCGAGTTCGTCGCCGCCTTCGACGTGGATGCCAAGAAGGTCGGTCTCGACCTGGCGGACGCCATCGGCGCGTCCGAGAACAACACCATCAAGATCTGCGACGTGGCGAGCACCGGCGTCCAGGTCCAGCGGGGCCACACCCACGACGGTCTCGGCAAGTACTACCGCCAGACCATCGAGGAGTCGGACAAGGAGCCGGTCGACGTCGTCCAGATCCTCAAGGACAAGCAGGTCGACGTCCTCGTCTGCTACCTGCCCGTCGGTTCCGAGGACGCGGCGAAGTACTACGCCCAGTGCGCCATCGACGCGAAGGTCGCCTTCGTCAACGCCCTCCCGGTCTTCATCGCCGGCACCAAGGAGTGGGCGGACAAGTTCACCGAGGCGGGCGTCCCGATCGTCGGTGACGACATCAAGTCGCAGGTCGGCGCCACCATCACGCACCGTGTCATGGCGAAGCTGTTCGAGGACCGCGGTGTCGTCCTGGACCGCACGATGCAGCTCAACGTCGGCGGCAACATGGACTTCAAGAACATGCTCGAGCGTGAGCGCCTGGAGTCCAAGAAGATCTCCAAGACGCAGGCCGTCACCTCCCAGATCCCCGACCGCGACCTGGGTGCGGACAACGTCCACATCGGCCCGTCCGACTACGTCGCCTGGCTGGACGACCGCAAGTGGGCCTACGTCCGCCTCGAGGGCCGCGCCTTCGGCGACGTCCCGCTGAACCTGGAGTACAAGCTCGAGGTCTGGGACTCCCCGAACTCGGCCGGTGTCATCATCGACGCGGTGCGCGCCGCGAAGATCGCCAAGGACCGCGGCATCGGCGGCCCGATCCTGTCGGCGTCGAGCTACTTCATGAAGTCGCCGCCGGTCCAGTACTTCGACGACGAGGCCCGCGCCAACGTCGAGAAGTTCATCGCCGGCGAGGTCGAGCGCTGACAGGCGCCTGCTCTGCCGAGCTGAGGGTCCCCGGGTCGCGCGACCCGGGGACCCTCCCCGTATGTGAGGCTGTGCCCCATGGCCGTCGTACGTGACCTGCGCGTCCTGCTGCGTCTGCAGGGTTTCCGGCGGCTGCTTGCCGTCCGCCTGCTCTCCCAGGGCGCCGACGGGGTCTACCAGGTCGCGCTGGCCACCTACGTCGTCTTCTCTCCGGAGAAACAGACCTCGGCCGCCGCGATCGCCGCCGCGATGGCGGTCCTGCTGCTCCCCTACTCCCTCGTGGGACCCTTCGCCGGAGCCCTGCTGGACCGCTGGCGCCGTCGGCAGGTCTTCCTCCACGGCAACCTGCTGCGTGCCGCGCTGGCGTCGGTCACGGCCGTGCTGATGATCGCGTCCGTCCCGGACTGGCTCTTCTACGTCTCGGCCCTCTGCGTCACGGCCGTCAACCGGTTCGTCCTCGCGGGCCTGTCCGCCGCGCTGCCGCGGGTCGTCGACGCCGAGCGGCTGGTGATCGCCAACTCGCTCTCGCCGACCGCCGGCACCCTGGCCGCCACCGCGGGCGGCGGCCTCGCTTTCGTCGTGCGCCTGGTGTTCGCGGACTCCGACGCCGCGGTGGTGCTGCTCGGGGCCGCTCTCTATCTCTGCGGGGCGCTGGCGTCCCTGCGCATCGCCGTGGAACTGCTGGGCCCCGACCCCGCACGCGTGCCGCCGCGCCTGTCCTCGGCGCTCGCCGGCATCGCCCGGGACCTGGCGGCGGGCATACGTCATCTCGCCGCGCCCGGGCGCCGGGAGGCCGCCTGGGCGCTCGCGGGCATGACGCTGATGCGGTTCTGCTACGGCGCTCTGCTGGTCATGCTGCTGATGCTCTGCCGATACGCCCTGTCCTCGGACACGGACGAGGGGCTCGCCCTGCTAGGACTGGCGCTGGGTGTCTCCGGAGCCGGCTTCTTCGCGGCCGCGGTGGTCACTCCCTGGGCGGCGGGACGACTGGGGCCCGGCCGCTGGATGGCCGTGTGCGCAGGGACGGCCACGGTGCTGGTGCCGGTATTCGGCCTGCCGTTCGCGACGGTGCCGCTGCTCGCGGGTGCGTTCGTCCTGGGGCTGACGACGCAGGGCGCGAAGATCGCGACCGACACGGTCGTGCAGTCATCGGTCGACGACGCCTTCCGCGGCCGGATCTTCTCCGTCTACGACGTGCTGTTCAACGTCGCCTTCGTGGGCGCCGCCGGAGTGGCCGCACTGATGCTGCCTCCGGACGGCCGGTCCGCGGCCCTGGTCGTGACGGTCACCGTGGTCTACGGAGCGGTTGCGGCAGCTATGGCCCGGTTTGAGGGCCAGTAAGTGTCACATCAGTGACACAGAGCTTCTCCGGAGTGCGGAGTTGTCAGTGGGAGCCGGTAGCTTACGTGGGTCTTATCCCGCGGCATGTCCGCGACACGTACCTATCAGGGGGACCCCCAGTGACCACTCAGCCGCCGCCCCAGGGCAATCCGTTCGCGCAGGGCCAGCCGCAGGCCCCGCAGCAGCCCCAAGGACAGAACCCGTACGCGCAGGGCCAGCAGGGTTTCCCCCAGCAGGCCGGCCAGCCGGGTTTCCCCCCGCCGGGCGGAGCTCCGTACGCACCGGTGCAGCCGCAGCAGCCCAAGCGCGGCTTCAAGCAGTATCTGCGCATCGCGGTGGCCGTCGTGGCCCTGATCGCCATCGGCGTCGGGTGGTACGTGAACCGTGACGCCGAGGATGCGAAGAAGCTGGCTGTCGGTGACTGCCTCTACAACAAGGGGAGTGACAGCGACCCGGAGGTCGTCCAGGTCGACTGCGGTGACACCAAGGCCACCCACACAGTGCTGAAGAAGGCCGACGGCTCCATGGTCCCGCAGCTGACCTGCCAGAGCGTCGAAGGCACGACGGCCACGCTGACCTGGAAGGAGACCGGCGACTCCTTCACGCTGTGCCTGGGAGACAACAAGTAGTCGTCAGAGCGGCTCGATGAGGGGCGGTGTTTCACGTGAAACACCGCCCCTCATACGTGGCTCACCGCGGTGATGTTTCACGTGAAACATCACCTCAGGGCGCGCTCACTGTCGCGCGGCCCACCACTCCTTGAGGGCCGCTGCCGCCGCGTCACGCCCCATCGGTCCGTTCTCCAGGCGCAGCTCCAGCAGGTGCTTGTACGCCTGCCCGACGGCCGGTCCGGGGCGGACACCGAGGATCTCCATGATCTGGTTGCCGTCCAGGTCCGGGCGGATCGCGTCCAGCTCCTCCTGTTCCTGCAACTGGGCGATGCGCTCCTCCAGCCCGTCATACGCACGGGAGAGCGCCAATGCCTTGCGCTTGTTGCGGGTCGTGCAGTCCGACCGGGTCAGCTTGTGGAGGCGGTCGAGCAGGGGGCCGGCGTCCCGGACATAGCGGCGGACCGCCGAGTCCGTCCACTCGCCCGTGCCGTAACCGTGAAAGCGCAGGTGCAGTTCGACCAGGCGTGAGACGTCCTTCACCAGGTCGTTGGAGTACTTGAGCGCCGTCATGCGCTTCTTCGTCATCTTCGCCCCGACCACCTCGTGGTGGTGGAAGGAAACCCGGCCGTCCTTCTCGAAGCGACGGGTGCGGGGCTTGCCGATGTCGTGCAGCAGGGCGGCCAGGCGCAGGGTCAGATCGGGCCCTTCGCTCTCCAGGGCCATCGCCTGCTCCAGAACGATGAGCGTGTGGTCGTAGACGTCCTTGTGCCGGTGGTGCTCGTCCCGTTCCAGGCGCAGCGCCGGCAGCTCGGGCAGTACTTGTTCGGCCAGCCCGGTCTCCACCAGCAGGCTCAGACCCTTGCGGGGGTGGGGGGAGAGGACGAGCTTGTTCAGTTCGTCCCGGACCCGCTCCGCGGAGACGATGCCGAGGCGTCCGGCCATGTCCTTCATGGCCTTGACCACCTCCGGCGCCACCTCGAAGTCGAGCTGCGCGGCGAACCTGGCCGCCCGCATCATCCGGAGCGGGTCGTCCGAGAAGGACTCCTCGGGGGTGCCGGGAGTCCGCAGCACCCGCGCTGCCAGGTCGTCGAGTCCGCCATACGGGTCGATGAACACCTTCTCGGGGAGCGCGACCGCCATGGCGTTCACCGTGAAGTCGCGCCTGACCAGGTCTTCCTCGATGGAGTCGCCGTAGGACACCTCGGGCTTGCGCGAGGTGCGGTCGTACGCCTCCGACCGATAGGTGGTGACCTCGATCTGCCAGCTCCGGTCGACGTCCCCGACACGGGCGTCCTTCTGCGCCCCTACCGTGCCGAAGGCGATCCCGACCTCCCAGACCGCGTCCGCCCAGGGCCGAAGGATCCTCAGCACGTCCTGGGGGCGGGCATCCGTCGTGAAGTCCAGGTCGTTCCCCAGCCGGCCGAGCAATGCGTCCCTGACCGATCCGCCGACCAGGGCGAGGGAGAACCCGGCCTCCTGGAAGCGGCGGGCGAGATCGTCGGCGACAGGGGCGACCCGCAGCGGTTCACTCACCGCGGGGGACTGCTCCCGGTTCAGGACACTGGGGCTGACTTCGTTGGCGTTCGGCACAACAGAAAAGGGTACGTGTCCCGGGCGGAGACAGGCGCCCTCACTGATCGCCCACCGAATACGCCCCTTCCGGCATCGCTCCCCTTATAGGCGCACATACACGGTGGCCCTGATCGTACGGCGGATCTTGTCGCCCACTCCGCGGCACTTCCTCTCGGCGCACATCGTTACCATGCGTGGACGCACATTCCGACGACCACTGATCACGACGAGGACGGGCGAGCGCGTGGCCGAGGCGGCAGACTTCCAGGGGACCACTCCCTCTCCTGCCCGCCGGTGGCTCCGGCGCACCACGGCACTGCTCGCCGGGGCGCCGCTGCTGGCCGGTCTCGCGCAGTTGCCTGCCGCCGGCCCGGCGCACGCCGAGGGCAGGGCCGGCGCCCTGGCGGACGCCGCTTCGGGCTCGGTGGCCGTCGCCGTCGACTCGCTCACCCCCTCCGCGCCGACGGACGGCGACACGGTGACCGTGTCCGGCACCGTGACCAACAACGGCAAGCGGGCCGTCACCGACGCGCACGTGGGCCTGCGCGTCGGCCCCGAGGTCGAGACCCGCTCGTCCATCGACGCGATCGCCAAGGACGGCGACGACCTTCGGAGCTCGATCTCCCCGGAGATCGCCGACAAGTACACCGAGAAGTTCTCCAAGCTCGCCCCGGGCGTGGCCGAGCACTTCAACATCTCCGTACCGGTCGATGACCTGAACCTCGGCGGCGACGGTGTCTACGAATTCGCCGTCTCGCTCTCCGGGCAGACCTCGGCGCAGCCGTGGGAGCAGATCCTCGGCATTCAGCGGACCTTCCTGCCCTGGCAGCCCGACGGGGCCGGCACCCGGACCAGGACGACGGCCCTGTGGCCGCTCGTGTCGACCACGCACATGGCCGCCGAGACGGGGCCGAACGAGGAGCAGACACCGGTCTTCCTCAACGACGACCTGGCCAAGGAGATCTCTCCCGGAGGCCGTCTGAACCAGATGGTGACGCTGGGCAAGGATCTGGACGTCACCTGGGTCGTCGACCCGGACCTGCTGGCCTCGGTCGACGCGATGACCGGCAGCTACAGCGTGCGGGACGGCAACACGACCACCGCCGGCACCCACCAGGCGATCGCCAAGCAGTGGCTCGCCGACCTGCAGGACGCGGTGGCCGACAAGGAGGTGGTCGCCCTCCCCTTCGCCGACCCCGACCTGGCCTCCCTGGCCCACAACGGCACGGACGTCACCGGCTCACTGAGCCAGCTCAAGGACGCGACGGACGTGGTCAAGAACACGGTGGAGCCGATCCTCCATGTGAAGCCGAGCACCGACTTCGCCTGGCCCGTGGACGGGGCGGTCGACCGGTCGATCGTCAAGGTCGCCACCTCTGCGGGCGCCGACAAGGTGATCGCCCGCAGCGACAGCATGCAGGAGTCCAGCGGCCTGCCCTACACGCCCTCCGCCGCCCGCCCCATCGGCGGCGGGACCACGGCCGTCGTCGCGGACGCCCGGATGTCCACGGCGTTCGGGGACGACCTGGCGAAGGCATCGTCGTCCACGCTGGCCGTGCAGCGGTTCCTCGCCCAGAGCCTCGCCCTGGGGCTGCAGACCGACAAGCAGCGCAGCGTCGTCGTCGCCCCGCAGCGCATGCCCTCCGGCAGCCAGGCTCGCGCGATGGCCGAGGCGCTGCGGGCCCTGCAGGGCGGCACCTGGTCCGAGTCCCAGAAGCTGGCGGCAGCCGCGGCGGCCGAGCCGGATCCGGACGCGACCACCGGGGTGCCGGGGGCCTCCTCCTATCCCTCCGCGCTGCGCAAGAAGGAACTGCCCCACTCGGCGTTCGTGGAGAGCGCCCGGACCCAGGACGCGCTCGAGAACTTCAAGGTCGTCCTGTCGGACCCGACCCGGGTCGTGACTCCCTTCGGACGCGCCCTGAACCGGGAGATGTCCGCGTCCTGGCGAGGCCGGGCCGCCGAGGCGGCGTCGTTCCGCACCGGCGTGAGGTCCTACCTCGACGGGCTCTCCGGCCGGGTCAGACTGATCGACAAGTCGGAGACGAAGCTCTCCGGGCGCAGCGCCACGATTCCCGTGACGGTGCAGAACAACCTCGTGCAGGATGTCGGCCCCCTCGTGCTGCGACTCACCTCGACGAGCCCCACCCGCCTCGAGATCGGCGGCGCCGACTACGAGGAGCAGCCGATCTCGGTCTCGGGCGGCCACAGCCAGTCGGTGAAGTTCACCACGTCGGCCAACGCCAACGGCCGGGCGACGGTGATCGCCCAGCTGTATACGCAGGACGGCCGCAAGTACGGCGAACCGGTCACCTTCGACGTCAAGGTCACCGAGATCACCGCCACCGTGATGCTCGTCATCGGCGGCGGTGTCCTGCTCCTCGTCCTGGCGGGCTTCCGGATGTACACGCAGCGCAAGCGCGCCGCGGCCAGGGACGCCGAGAAGAGCGCTTCCGGCGAGTCGGACGAGTCCGGGGATCCCGGGGACGACTCGGAGAGCGCGGAGAACCCGGACGGGGCCGACGGAGGTCTCAAGAAGGAGTCCGGGGCACAGGCCCGGGCAGGCGACCCCGAGCAGCCGAGTGACCCGACACCGGACACCGCAGCGGAAAGCGCCGACCCGTCCGGCACGGGTGAGAGAGTGGACCGTTGAGGATGTCGTGGCCGGTCGGCCCGGGACGATGAGGTGGGGTAACCATGAACGCGCCGTACGACGGTGACCGCGGTCAGGCCGTGGACGGCTCGGGTCACCCCCAGGGTCCGCCCCCTGACCCCGGCCCGACGCCGCCGCAGCCGCCTGCGGACATGTACCTCCAGGACGCCTACGACCAGGACCCCTACCGGGCGCAGGACCTCTCCGCCCAGGACCCGGTCTCCGAGGCGCTCTACGACCGCGCCGCGCATCCCCCGCCACCACCGGGTGCCCATCCGCCGCAGCAGCCGCTGTACTCGCAGCCCGCCCAGTCCCCCTACGCCCCCGACCCGCGCGTGTGGGCCCAGGCCCCGGCCCCCGAGCCCGAGGGCCCGACGCAGCACCTGCCGTACGGCGACGACCCGCGGACCACGCAGTTCGTCGGCGTGGACGACCTGGTCTCCCAGGCCGGCGACCAGCGCCACGAACCGGACGCCTTCGCCCACCTGTTCCGTGACCAGCAGCAGGGCGGGGGCCACCCCTCTTACGGCGCCCGGTCCTCCTACGACGACCAGGCCGCCGCCCCCGCCCCGGCACCGAACCCGTACGGCGGGGCGCCCGGCCCGGCCCAGTACGGCGGTCCCCAGGGGCCCGCCCAGTACGGCGGCCCTCAGAGGCCTGTCCCGTACGGGAACGCCCCGGCCTCCGACCAGTACGGCAGCCCGGCCCCCGCCCCGGCGCACGGGCAGCACGCGGCGCCCGCACCCGGCCAGTACGCAGTGGCCCCGACCCCGGAAGCCGCCGAGGCCCCGCTCCAGGAGCCGGAGCCCGCCGCCGCGCCCAAGAAGGGCGGACGTGCGGGCGGCCTGCTGAAGTCGAGCGCCGTGATGGCCGCGGGCACGATGGTGTCGCGGCTCACCGGGTTCATCCGGTCGGCGCTGATCGTCTCGGCCCTGGGTGTCGGCCTGCTCGGCGACACCTTCCAGGTCGCCTACCAGCTGCCCACAATGATCTACATCCTCACCGTCGGCGGCGGTCTGAACTCGGTCTTCGTACCGCAGCTCGTGCGGTCCATGAAGGACGACGAAGACGGTGGCGAGGCCTACGCCAACCGCCTGCTGACCCTGGTGATGGTCGCGCTCGGCGCGCTCACCGTCCTCACGGTCGTCGGCGCGCCCCTGCTGATCCGGCTGCTGTCCAACCCCGTCGCCAGTGACCCGGCGGCGAACGAGGTCGGCATCACCTTCGTCCGCTACTTCCTGCCGTCCATCTTCTTCATGGGTCTTCACGTGGTGATGGGGCAGGTCCTGAACGCCCGCGGCCGGTTCGGCGCGATGATGTGGACCCCGGTCCTGAACAACATCGTCATCATCGTGACCCTGGGCATGTTCATCTGGGTCTACGGCACCGCGGAAAGCTCGGGGATGAAGGTCACGAGCATCCCGCCGGAGGGCGAGCGGCTGCTCGGCATCGGTGTGCTGCTGGGCCTCATCGTGCAGTCCCTGGCCATGATCCCGTACCTGCGGGAGACCGGCTTCCGGCTGCGGCCGCGCTTCGACTGGAGGGGGCACGGACTCGGCAAGGCCATCACCCTTGCCAAGTGGACGGTCCTGTTCGTGCTCGCCAACCAGGCCGGCGCCATGATCGTCATCCAGCTCTCCACCGCGGCGGGCAAGGCATCGCCCGTCGACGGCACGGGCTTCGCCGCCTATGCCAACGCACAGCTCATCTGGGGTCTGCCCCAGGCCATCATCACCGTCTCGCTGATGGCCGCCCTGCTGCCCCGCATCTCACGCTCGGCGTCGGAGGAGGACGGCGGCGCGGTCCGGGACGACATCTCCCAGGGCCTGCGCACGACAGCCGTCGCCATCGTTCCCGTCTCCTTCGGCTTCCTCGCGCTCGGCATTCCGATGTGCACCCTGATGTTCGGCTCCTCGGGTACCAGCGAAGCCACCAACATGGGCTACATGCTGATGGCCTTCGGCCTCGGTCTCATCCCGTACTCCGTGCAGTACGTCGTCCTGCGCGCGTTCTACGCCTACGAGGACACGCGGACGCCCTTCTACAACACGGTCATCGTGGCGATCGTCAACGCCCTCGCCTCCGGGCTGTGCTTCCTGCTGCTGCCGTCCCGCTGGGCCGTCGTCGGCATGGCCGCCTCCTACGGCCTGGCCTACGTGATCGGCGTGGGCATCGCCTGGCGCAGGCTGCGCAAGCGGCTCGGCGGCGACCTGGACGGCGCCCGGGTGCTGCGGACGTACGCACGGCTGTGCATCGCCTCCGTGCCGGCCGCCCTGATCAGCGGCGCCGCCTGCTATGCCATCAGCCACGCGCTCGGCCAGGGCGCCGTGGGGTCGCTCGCCGCGCTGCTCGCCGGCGGGCTGCTCCTGTTCGGTGTCTTCTTCGCCGCCGCCCGCCGTATGCGCATCGAGGAAGTCAACTCCCTGGTCGGCATGGTGCGCGGACGCCTGGGACGCTGAGAGCGGGGGTAGGCGCACAACCATCGTCCACCGCCGTGTGTCGTGCATAGCGGCGGACTGTGGGCACAATTGGGTTCGGCGTCGGACGTGCGGATCGGAAGTCCGCCGACGCGCATGGAATGGGGAGGCAGGAACGACGGTGGCGGAACGGAGCACAGCTGCCGTCGACGTGGCAGACAACAGCGGTGAAGAACCGCTGACCGCACAGGCGGACCAGTCCACGGCCGACGGGGTGGCCAACAACCGGGAGCGGGACACGGACAGCGACGAGGCACAAGGGACCCCCACGAACGAGGATTCCGGCAAGTCCTCGCCCCCCGACCCGCACAGCGGGCACAAGCTCGCCAGACGCTACCGCCTCGAGGAGTGCGTCACCCGTCTGGACGGCTTCAGCAGTTGGCGCGCCGTCGACGAGAAGCTCCGCCGCGCTGTCGGTGTCCACATCCTTCCTGCGGACCACGCCCGGGCGCGTTCCGTGCTGGCCTCGGCACGCTCCTCCGCCCTGCTCGGCGACCCCCGCTTCGTCCAGGTGCTGGACGCTGTCGAGGACGAGGACCTCGTCTACGTCGTCCACGAGTGGCTCCCCGACGCCACCGAACTGACCGCACTGCTCGCCTCCGGTCCCCTGGAGGTGTACGACGCCTACCAGATGGTCAGTCAGGTCGCGGCCGCCATGGCGGCCGCCCACCGCGAGGGCCTCGCCCATCTGCGGCTGAGCCCCAACGCGGTGCTGCGCACGTCGACGGGCCAGTGGCGGATCCGCGGGCTCGCCGTCAACGCCGCCCTGCGCGGGATCGGTTCCGACACCCCGCAGCGCACCGACACCGAGGCCATCGGCGCCCTGCTGTACGCCACGCTCACCCAGCGCTGGCCGTACGAGGACGACGCCCACGGCCTGGTCGGCCTGCCGAAGGACATCGGCCTCATCCCCCCGGACCAGGTGCGCGCGGGCGTCCACCGAGGCCTGTCCGAGCTCGCCATGCGGGCGCTGGCCAACGACGGGGCGACCGCTTCCCGGCACGAGGCCCCGTGCACGACGCCCGAGGAGTTGGTGAAGGCGATCGGCGAGATGCCCCGCATCCGCCCGCCGGAGCCGGCCTACACCGCCCCGCCCACGTACCAGGGCACGGCCTACCAGCAGGGCGCCTACGGCCGTCCGACGCCCCGCCCCGGTGCCGCCCAGCCGGCGCCGACGCCTCCGCCCCCACTGCAGAGCCGTACCGGCAAGGCGCTCAAGTGGGGCGTCTCCGCCCTGCTGATCGCCGCGCTCGGCCTGGGCAGCTGGCAGCTGGCGGACGCGCTCACGGAGCGGGGCGGCACGGCCGACGACCCGGACCAGACCCAGACGGTGGACGGCGACAACGACAAGGGCGCGAAGGCGCCCGCGTCCGGCAAGCCGGTGTCCATCGTCGGGGCTCGGGACTTCGACCCCTTCGGCGACCAGTCCGAGAAGCCGTCCGAAGTCGGGAACATCTTCGACAACAACCCGTCCACCTACTGGCAGACCGACTACTACCTCAGCTCCGACTTCGGCCGCCTCAAGGACGGGGTCGGCGTCATCGTCGACCTCGGCAAGGTCCAGCAGGTCGGAAAGGTGGCCGTCACCTTCATCGGAAACACGTCCGTCGAACTGCGCAGCGCCGGCGCGGACGCCGCAGAGGAACCGGCTTCCTTCGACGGCTACCAGCAGGTCGCCGAAGGCTCGGGCACCTCGGTGGAACTCAAGCCGGCCAAGGCCTTCAAGAGCCGGTACCTCCTGGTGTGGCTCACCGATCTGCCGATGCAGGCGAACGGCGAATGGCGCGGCCGCCTGGCCGACGTCAAGGTGACCAGCTGACGGCAGCCGAGGGAAAGTGGGGGTGTGATGGCGAGTGGCCCGAGTCATGACGGCGTGACCGATCAGGAACTGCTCGCCCGCCATGTCGAAGGTGAACCCGAGGCCTTCGGCGAGCTCGTGCGCCGTCACCGCGACCGTCTCTGGGCCGTGGCCCTGCGCACGCTCGGCGACCGCGAGGAAGCCGCTGACGCCGTCCAGGACGCACTCGTCTCCGCCTACCGGGCCGCCCACACCTTCCGCGGGCAAGCAGCCGTCACCACCTGGTTGCACCGGATCACGGTGAACGCCTGTCTGGACCGTGCCCGCAAGGCCGCCTCACGGAAGACTGCCCCCGTCGACGACACCGAGCGTCTCGAGCAGCTCCTGGAGCCTCACGAGTCGGCCTCCGCTCCCGCCGAGCGCAACGAACTGCACCGCCAGCTCCTGGCGGCACTGGACACGCTGCCCGGTGACCAGCGGGCAGCGCTCGTCCTGGTGGACATGCAGGGTTACCCCGTCGCCGAGGCCGCCCGGATCCTCGACGTGCCGACCGGCACGATCAAAAGCCGGTGTGCCCGCGGCAGAGCCAGACTGCTGCCACTGCTCACCCACCTCCGCCCGGACGGCAGTGGCGAGGCGACGAAACAGGGCACCGAACGGAACCGGACGCCGGGGACATCCGTCCCACCCGCAGCGGGACCGCGCCGCGCGGATCCGACACGGACAGGACCGAGCGATTCAGCCGCAGTGAAGGGCGGAGGTGGACGAGCATGACGTCGTCGACGACAGACATGACCGGACACCCGGATGTCGCGGAGCTCTCCGACCTCACCGAAGGCCTCCTCCCGACCACGCGGACCTCGGACATACGGCGGCACCTGGACACCTGCGAGCCCTGTGCGGACGTCTACGCGTCGCTGGAGGAGATCCAGGGGCTGCTCGGCACCGTGCCGGCGCCCTCCCACATGCCGGACGACGTGGCCGACCGTATCGACGCCGCTCTGGCCGCCGAGGCACCGCCGTACGCCGGCACTCCGGAGCCGCCTCGGGCCGCCGACGACGACGCGCGTGTTTCACGTGAAACATCGGCATCGGCGGATCGCCCCGCAGGGCGCGCCCGGTCCTCCTCCACCGGCCCCGGACGGAAGGACCGCAGGCGTGGAGGGCGGCGCAGGGTCGCCGTGCTGGGCGCCGTGGCCGCCGCTGCGGCCATCGGGCTGGGCTCTGTCATCGTGTCCGCCGTAACCGGTGGCCCCTCCGACGACACCACTCAGGAGCAGCAGACCGCACTCGCGGACACCTTCTCCGAGGGGCAGCTCAAGGACAAGGTCACCGGACTCGTCGCGGGACAGCAGAACGGGTCACGCACACCGCGCAGCTTCGGCATGGAATCGGAGAACGGCACCGAGACGGGCGCCGAGAATCACGTCTTCAAGCAGCCGACGGTTCCGGAGTGCATCCAGAAGGGGATCGGCCGCGACGACGCGGTGATCGCCACGGAGGAAGGCGTCTACAAGGGCAAGGAGGCACTGCTCGTGGTGTTGCCCGACGCCTCCAACGACGCCAGGGTCACCGCTTACCTCGTCGATTCCGCCTGTGTGAAGCATCCCGCCGTCGACAAGGCCGAGATTTTCCTGACCCACTCCTACGCGCGTCAGTAGCGGTTGACCGTCCTCTTCTTCCGGCGTCTCCGCTCTGTCACTGTGCGCCCGGGCACAGCGGGAATGCACGCCCCGTAGGATCCGTTAGGTCGGGTGAGAGTTCCGAGTGCAGCTCCACCCGGCCCTGAAGACACAGTCCAGAGACGAGGAATGAAGCCGTGAGCGACGTCCGAAACGTGATCATCATCGGCTCCGGGCCCGCCGGCTACACGGCGGCGCTCTACACCGCGCGCGCCTCCCTGAAGCCGCTGGTGTTCGAGGGCGCCGTGACTGCGGGCGGAGCGCTGATGAACACCACCGAGGTGGAGAACTTCCCGGGGTTCCAGGACGGAGTCATGGGCCCCGAGCTCATGGACAACATGCGGGCCCAGGCTGAGCGCTTCGGTGCCGAGCTGATCCCGGACGATGTCGTGACCGTCGACCTGTCCGGTGAGATCAAGACCGTCACCGACACCGCGGGCACCGTCCACCGGGCCAAGGCCGTCATCGTCACCACCGGCTCCCAGCACCGCAAGCTCGGCCTGCCGAACGAAGACGCCCTGTCCGGCCGTGGCGTCTCCTGGTGCGCGACCTGTGACGGCTTCTTCTTCAAGGACCAGGACATCGCGGTGATCGGCGGCGGTGACACCGCGATGGAGGAGGCCACGTTCCTCTCCCGCTTCGCCAAGTCCGTGACGATCGTCCACCGCCGGGACACCCTGCGTGCCTCCAAGGCGATGCAGGAGCGGGCCTTCGCCGACCCCAAGATCACTTTCGTGTGGGACAGCGAGATCGCCGAGGTCCAGGGCGACCAGAAGCTGGCGGGTCTGAAGCTGCGGAACGTCAAGAACGGTGAGCTCTCGGATCTGCCGGTGACCGGCCTGTTCATCGCGATCGGCCACGACCCGCGCACCGAGCTCTTCAAGGGCCAGCTCGACCTGGACCCGGAGGGCTACCTGAAGGTCGACGCCCCGTCGACCCGCACCAATCTGACCGGTGTCTTCGGCGCCGGTGACGTGGTCGACCACACGTACCGCCAGGCGATCACCGCCGCCGGCACCGGTTGCTCTGCCGCTCTCGACGCCGAGCGCTTCCTTGCCGCGCTGAGCGACGAGGAGCAGGCGGAGCCCGAGAAGACCGCTGTCTGACCCTCACCCCTCGCACAACCAGTTAAGGAGCACGCCGTGGCCAGCACCACCACCCTCAAGCATGTGACCGACGCTTCCTTCGACGAGGACGTCCTCAAGAACGACAAGCCCGTCCTGGTGGACTTCTGGGCCGCCTGGTGCGGTCCGTGCCGCCAGATCGCTCCCTCCCTCGAGGCGATCGCTGCCGAGTACGGCGACAAGATCGAGATCGTCAAGCTGAACATCGACGAGAACCCGGGTACGGCCGCCAAGTACGGCGTCATGTCCATCCCGACCCTGAACGTGTACCAGGGTGGCGAGGTCGCCAAGACCATCGTCGGTGCCAAGCCGAAGGCCGCGATCGTCCGCGACCTTGAGGACTTCATCGCCGACTGACGTTTCACGTGAAACACGCATGGGCCGATCCAACGGATCGGCCCATTGCTTTTGTGGCTGCCTTCGACGGAGGCGCGGTCTCCCTCAGAGAGGCCGCAGCACCGGCTCCTTCTGGACGGCTCCGAGCAGCCGGTCCAGTGCCATCTCCACATCCTCCTTCCACGACAGTGTCGACCGGAGGTCGAGCCGCAGTCGCGGATGGCGAGGATGGGGACGGACTGTCTTGAAGCCCACGGCCAGCAGATGATCAGCGGGCAGGAGGCACGCAGGCTCCTTCCAGCGGGCATCCCCGAACGCCTCGATCGCTTTGAAGCCGCGGCGCAGCAGATCCTTGGCGACCGTCTGCACCATGACCCGTCCGAGTCCCTGTCCCTGATAACCAGGCATCACGAAGGCAGTCATCAACTGCACCGCGTCGGACGAGACGGGGCTGGTGGGAAAGGCCGTCGAGCGCGGAACGTAGGCCGGCGGTGCGTAGAGGACGAAGCCCACCGGTACGTCGTCGACGTACACCACCCGCCCGCACGACCCCCAGTCCAGCAGAACGGCCGAGATCCAGGACTCCTTCTCCAGGGCCGATGTTCCGGCTTCTACCGCGGTCTCACCGCTGACGGGATCCAGTTCCCAGAAGACACACGAGCGACAGCGCTGGGGAAGGTCCTGAAGGTTGTCCAGCGTGAGCGGTACGAGCCGGCGCCCCATGAAGGCTGTTCCTCGCTTCCTTCGCCTGCCGCGTCGCGGGCGGCTGTCAGAGCGCTCCGTTCCCTGAGCAGGCTGCCGATGAACCCACCGACCGCGCCCAGCCCCAAGCCCGCGCTCACCAGTTCGGTACGGCTCACCGTTCGCATGGCCCCTGCCTTCCTCTCAGAGGTACTGCCGGGTCACAACGCCATCCTCAGCGCATCGTATCCACGATGCGCTGACCCCGACACCGACGCAAAGCAAAGGGCGGGCCGTGTTCCGGTATGCACCGGACACGACCCGCCCTGCCGACAGGGGAGCGCTTCCCAGCACCCCGCCCGCCCCGGCATCAGGAGTCGGAGTCTTCGCCCTCATCCTCCAGGAGGCCCTTCTGCAGGACCGGGCCCTCCCCGGGAGCGAAGCTGCCGAGGATCCGCTCAAGGTCTTCCATGGAGGCGAACTCCACGGTGATCTTGCCCTTCTTCTGCCCCAGGTCGACCTTGACGCGCGTCTCGAAGCGGTCCGAGAGCCGAGTGGCGAGGTCCGAGAGCGCCGGGGAAACCAGCGAACCCGCTCGCGGCCCCTTGGCCCGCTGCGGCTTCTGAGGACGCGAACCCATCAGGGTCACGATCTCCTCGACCGAACGCACCGAAAGTCCTTCGGCCACGATGCGATGGGCCAGCCGATCCTGCTCCTCCGAATCGTCGACAGAGAGCAGAGCGCGCGCGTGTCCCGCCGAGAGCACGCCTGCGGCCACCCGGGTCTGGACCTTCGGGGAAAGCTTGAGCAGTCGCAGCGTGTTCGAGACCTGCGGACGGGAGCGCCCGATGCGGTCCGCCAGCTGGTCGTGCGTGCAGTTGAAGTCCTTCAGCAGCTGGTCGTAGGCGAAGGCCTCTTCCAACGGGTTCAGCTGCGCTCGGTGCAGGTTCTCCAGAAGAGCGTCCAGGAGGAGCTTCTCGTCCTCCGTCGCCCGGACGATCGCCGGAATGGCCTCCAGTTCCAGCTCTCGGCAGGCACGGAAGCGACGCTCACCCATGATGAGCTCGTAGCGACCGGGCCCTGTCGGCCGGACCACGACCGGCTGGAGCAGCCCCACTTCCCTGATGGAGGTGACCAGCTCGGCCAGCGCATCGTCGTCGAAGTCCTTGCGCGGTTGCTTCGGGTTCGGCGTGATGGCGTCGAGCGGCACTTCGGCGAAGTGCGCCCCCATGGGCGTCCTGAGCGCCTCCGCACCGTTGGGAGCCCCCGGCTCTTCCGTTTCACGTGAAACAGGGGGCAGCGTGGCCACCTTCGCTGCGGCCACTCCTCGTTCGTTCGGCACGCGGGGCATCACACCCGGAGCCGCGGTGCCCGCGTTCCCCAGCGCCGCCGACGCCACCGACTTCTCCGTCGGAGCGTTGGGGATCAGGGCGCCCAGACCACGGCCCAGCCCCCTCCGTCGCTCGCTCACTGGATCCCCTCCACCATGTTCGGATCATTCTGGGCGCTGAGGTGGGCCTGCGTCGCGTCATAAGCGACGCCCACCCCCTTCAGCGCCATCTCACGGGCCGCCTCCAGATAGGAGAGGGCACCGCTCGATCCTGGATCGTATGTCAGAACCGTCTGCCCGTAGCTCGGCGCCTCGGAGATACGGACCGAGCGGGGAATGCTGGTCCGCAGTACCTCGTCACCGAAGTGGCTGCGGACCTCGTCCGCGACCTGGGACGCGAGCCGCGTCCGGCCGTCGTACATGGTGAGCAGGATGGTCGACACGTGCAACTCGGGGTTGAGGTGTCCGCGAACCAGGTCGACGTTGCGCAGCAGCTGCCCCAGGCCTTCCAGCGCGTAGTACTCGCACTGGATCGGGATCAGCACCTCCTGGCCCGCGACGAGTGCGTTGACGGTCAGCAGACCGAGGGAGGGCGGGCAGTCGATGAGGATGTAGTCCAGCGGCTGCTCATAGGCCGAGATCGCCCGCTGGAGCCGACTCTCGCGGGCGACCAGCGAGACCAGCTCGATCTCCGCGCCGGCGAGGTCGATCGTGGCGGGGGCACAGAAAAGACCCTCGACGTCCGGGACCGGCTGGACCACTTCCGAAAGTGGCTGGCTCTCGACCAGTACGTCGTAGATGGACGGGACGTCGGCGTGATGATCGATACCCAGCGCAGTGGAGGCGTTCCCCTGGGGGTCGAGGTCGACGACCAGGACTCTGGCACCGTGCAGCGCGAGTGACGCGGCAAGATTGACGGTCGTCGTCGTCTTGCCCACCCCGCCCTTCTGGTTGGCCACCACCATGACCCGGGTCTGCTCCGGGCGTGGCAGCCCTTCGCCGGCGCGGCCCAGGGCCTCCACCGCCAGCTGGGCAGCTCGACCGATCGGGGTGTCGTCCATCGGAGGCGGTGTTTCACGTGAAACATCCGCTCCCATCGACTCGGTACGGGGACCGGGGACCGGATCGGTCATCGGTCCCGCGATATTGGCGTCGGACCGCAAGGATTCACTCTCCTCGACTTCAGGCTCGCAATGAACAGAGCCTCCCATGTCTTCGGGGTCATGAACCAGTGAGGCCTGGTGTTCTGTGGAGAAATCCACCTCTGTGGACAACTCCGTGCTCTTTCCGAGCGACCCGAGAGGCTTTCGGTCGCGGGGGTCTGCCGCGGCGCGGCCGCGACTGATGATGCCGTGCAGCAGTGAGCGACGTTTCACGTGAAACACGATGCACAGCCGCAGATGCCGAACTGCCGCGACACTCCGGCACACACAGGCAGGGCAGCTTGTGTGGAGTACGGCCAGCGGTCGAGCTTATCCTCGGCGCCGACGCGTCCGACCCGTCCGGGCCGCCTTGGCACGCTTGGCCGCGAACCGTACACCGCCAGGGCTCTCCCCGACCTCGACCCGCACCACCGTGGACAGGGGATCAACGACTCCCTGCCCGACATGCACGATGGACGTCTCCTCGGCACCCAGCTTGCTCAGCGCCGCGGTCGCGGCCTTGAGCTCCTCCTCGGCCGTGTCGCCCTTGAGAGCAAGCATCTCGCCGTAAGGGCGCAGCAAGGGGACACCCCAGGTGGCCAGGCGGTCCAGCGGAGCGACCGCCCGGGCCGTCACCACATGCACGGGCGGCATCTTGCCCATGACCTCCTCGGCCCGGCCGCGGACGACCGTGACATGGTCCAGGCCCAGCAGCTCCACGACCTCGGTCAGGAAATTCGTGCGCCGCAGCAGCGGCTCCAGCAACGTGATCTTCAGGTCGTCCCGCACCAGCGCCAGCGGGATGCCGGGCAGGCCGGCACCCGAACCGACGTCGCACACCGTCACCCCCTCGGGCACGACCTCCGAAAGCACCGCGCAGTTCAGCAGGTGCCGCTCCCAGAGGCGAGGCACTTCACGCGGACCGATCAGGCCGCGCTTCACCCCCGCCTCGGCAAGCAGTTCCGCGTAGCGGACCGCATCCGCGTAGCGATCGCCGAACACGTCACGTGCCTGCTCGGGCACGGGGGGAAGCTCCGCTGCCTCCGACACGGGGACCGTCCTTCCGTACGGCACCGGCGCGCGAGGCGTCGGTACCAGAACCACCAGAACTATCAGGCTGACAAAATTCGGCCCCGTCTGCGCAACAGACGGGGCCGGAGAACGAGGGGACCGATCAGGCGGGAAGCACGACGACGAAGCGCTCCGGCTCCTCGCCCTCGGACTCGCTGCGCAGGCCCGCCGCCTTGACCGCGTCGTGCACGACCTTGCGCTCGAACGGCGTCATCGGCTTCAGCCGCACGGACTCGCCGCTGCTCCTGACCTCGGCGGCGGCCTTGGCACCCAGCTCGGAGAGTTCGGTGCGCTTCTTGGCCCGGTAGCCCCCGATGTCTAGCATCAGCCGGCTGCGGTCGCCGGTGTCCCGGTGCACGGCCAGGCGCGTGAGCTCCTGCAGAGCCTCCAGCACCTCGCCGTCCCGGCCGACCAGCTTCTGCAGGTCCCGGCTGTGGCTGTCGCTGATGATCGAGACGGAGGCGCGATCGGCCTCGACGTCCATGTCGATGTCACCGTCGAGGTCGGCGATGTCGAGCAGACCCTCCAGGTAGTCCGCGGCGATCTCGCCCTCCTGCTCAAGGCGAGTGAGGGTGTCTGCACCCTCGGCAGCGGCGGAGGTGGTGCCTTCCGTCACGGGATGGACTCCTTCTTACTTCTTCGACGGGGACTTGGGCCGCTGCGGGCCCTTGCGCTGTCCGGACTGGGCCTTGCTGCGGCCGCCACCCGACTTCTGAGCCGGCTTCTTGGCGGCGGCGGCAGGCTTGCTCTCCTGCTTGCTGCCCGGCTCGGCGTCCTGCGGCTCGTCCGACTTCTCCAGCGAGGTCTTCGGCTCGGACTCACCTGCGGGCCTGGCCTGGCGCTGGGACTTGCTCTGCCGCTTGGGCTGCTGGCGCTTGGGTGCGGTCGTGGTCGCGGCGGTCGTACCGTCAGCGCTCTGGGCGGCGACAGCGGCGTCGTTCTTCTCCACGTTGCCGTCGGGCTGGGCGGCCAGACCCGACTTGTTCAGGCCGTTGATGAACTTGCGCTCGAACTCGTTGCGGTCGCGGCCCTTGGCGACGATGGCCTTGACGATGGCCTTCTGACCGCGGCCACGGGTCTTGCCGTGCTCGGTGAGGCTCTTGTGCAGCCGCTCCAGGTAGGCGGCCTGGGCCTTGGAGCCCGGCGTCGGGTTGTTGCGGATGACGTACATCTGCTGGCCCATGGTCCACACGTTGGTGGTCAGCCAGTAGACGAGGACACCGACGGGGAAGTTGACACCGAAGACGGCGAACATGACGGGGAAGACGTACATCAGCATCTTCTGCTGCTGCATGAACGGCGTCTTGACCGTGGTGTCGACGTTCTTCGTCATCAGCTGGCGCTGGGTGAAGAACTGCGAGGCCGACATCAGCACGATCATGATCGCGGTGACGACTCGGACGTCGGTCAGAGAGGCGCTGAGGGCGGTGACGTCGCTCTCGCTGCTGAAGAACTTGGAGGCCAGCGGGGCCCCGAAGATGTGTGCCTTCTGCGCGCTCTCCAGCAGGTCCTGGTTGACCGCGCCGATGGTGTCGCCGGACGCGATGCCGTTGAGCACGTGGTAGAGGGCGAAGAAGAACGGAGACTGCGCCAGGATGGGAAGGCACGAGGAGAGCGGGTTCGTGCCCGTCTCCTTGTACAGCTTCATCATCTCTTCGGACTGACGCTGCTTGTCGTTCTTGTAGCGCTCCTGGATCTTCTTCATCTCCGGCTGGAGCGTCTGCATCCCGCGCGTCGCCTTGATCTGCTTCACGAAGAGCGGGATCAGGCAGATGCGGATGAGGATCACCAGGGACACGATGGACAGGCCCCAGGCCCATCCGGTGTCAGGTCCGAAGATCGCCCCGTACACCGTGTGGAACTGGACGATGACCCAGGAGACGGGCCAGGTGATAAAGCTGAAGAGGCTGGCAATCGTGTCCACTAATCATGCTCCTTGGGCATGGGGCGAGGTCTCTGCGGCCGGGCCCGAGGGACCGGACGGGCTCTGATGAGCAGACCGTCCTTCGGTGGCCGGTTCGGCGGCGGAGGTCCCGCCCTTGCGTGCCCGCCAAGCGGCACGCAGCTTTTCGTGCCACCGCGGGCGCTTGCGCGGCGGAACATGGTCCACGCCGCCCAGCGACCACGGATTGCACCGCAGGATGCGCCAGGCGGTCAGCGCTGTGCCCTTGACGGCTCCGTGGCGGTCGATGGCCGTGTAGCCGTAGTGGGAGCACGACGGGTAGTACTTGCACACCGGCCCCAGCAGCGGACTGATCGTCCACTGGTAGAGCTTGATCAGTGCCAGCAGTGGGTACTTCATCGCGCGCCCCCTCCCAGTAGCCGCTGCAGGGCGGCGTCCAGGTCTCGGGCCAGCTGTGCATGGTCGGCGTCGCCCGCACCGGGCAGCGCTCGTACGACTACCAGGCTACCGGGGGGAAACAGGTCGATCCGGTCGCGCATCAGATGGCGAAGCCTGCGTTTCACCGTGTTGCGCACGACCGCGCCACCCACTGCCTTGCTCACGACGAAACCCGCACGTGTCGGGGGAGCGCTCTCCCCAGGCGCGTGCGGGTCCGTGGCACCGCTTCGTAGGTGGACGACGAGGGCCGGGCGACCGGCCCTGCGGCCTCGTCGTACCGCGGTCGCGAAGTCCTCGCGCCGCCTCAGCCGGTTCTCGGTGGGCAGCACGACGTCATGACCTGACCGGAATCAGGCGGACAGACGGGCGCGGCCCTTGCTGCGGCGGGTCGCCAGGATCGCGCGGCCGGCACGGGTACGCATACGCAGCCGGAAACCGTGGGTCTTCGCACGACGGCGGTTGTTCGGCTGGAAGGTGCGCTTGCTCACTCGGGGGCTCCAGAAAGATTCGGGGTTGGCGGGGTGCCGTCCTGGCTGTCACCGTGCGCCCACGAGTAGCTCGCGTTACGCCCGAGTGCACCGCTTTTCGATCACCTTGGACGTGACCTGTGCCCATCGGAGGCAGGCGGCAGCAGCCATCGACAACTCGACCTGGTCACGGTACGTGGGACTGCGCCATTCGGTCAAACCAGCGGTGACCGGGAGACACTTGTCCACAGGCTGGGGACAACAACTTGAACCCTACCGGCCGCGCTGACTACCGTGGCTGAACTCCGATTCGTTCCCTTATCCCTGCCCCACCCGAGTTTCATCCCGACCCGTCCCCGAATCACACCTTCGAGGGACTCGTGAGAGAGCGTGCCCTGTGGCTGACGTACCTGCCGATCTTGCCGCAGTGTGGCCACGCGTATTGGAGCAACTTCTCGGAGACGGCCGCGGGCAGGGCGTCGAGTCGAAGGACGAGCACTGGATCCGGCGCTGCCAGCCGCTGGCGCTGGTGGCCGACACCGCCCTGCTCGCCGTACCGAACGAATTCGCCAAGGGCGTACTGGAGGGACGCCTCGCCCCGATCGTCGGCGAGACGCTGAGCCGCGAGTGCGGCCGCCCGATCCGCATCGCGATCACCGTTGACGAGACCGCAGGCGAGCCCGCAGGCCCCGCTTCGGCCCCCGCACCCCAGCCGCCGGCCGCCCGCCCGCAGCCCCGCTACGAGGAGCCGGAGCTCCCTCCGGGACCGGGACCGGGTCGTGAGGAATACCGCGACGAGTACGAGGGATACGGCCGCAACCGCGCCGACCAGCTCCCCACCGCCCGGCCCGCCTACCCGCAGGAGTACCAGCGGCCCGAGCCCGGCTCCTGGCCGCGCCCGGCCCAGCAGGACGACTACGGCTGGCAGCAGCAGCGCCTCGGCTTCCCCGAACGCGACCCCTATGCCTCGCCCCCGCAGGAGCCCTACGGCCAGGAGCCGTCCCGGTACGCCCACGACGCGTACGAACAGGACTACCGCCGGCCGGCGCCGGAGCGCCCGCCGTACGACGCCCCGCGCGGTGACTACGACAAGCCCCGGCCCGACTACGACGCTCCACGCGGCGACTACGAGCAGTCCCGCCCCGACTACGACCAGCCGCGGGGCGACTACGAGCCGCGCGGCCCCCGCCGGGACCTGCCCGACCCGCCGGCCGGCTCCGGGCACGTCCACCGCGGCGGCCCCGTGGGCCCCGGCCCCGCCACCGGCGCGCCCGGCCCACTGGCCGCCCAGCCCGCACCGGCCACCGGCCCCGGCGAGCCGACCGCGCGCCTGAACCCGAAGTACCTCTTCGACACCTTCGTCATCGGTGCGTCCAACCGCTTCGCCCACGCCGCTGCCGTCGCCGTCGCGGAGGCGCCCGCGAAGGCGTACAACCCGCTCTTCATCTACGGGGAGTCGGGCCTCGGCAAGACGCACCTCCTGCACGCCATCGGGCACTACGCACGCAGCCTCTACCCGGGCACGCGGGTGCGGTACGTGAGCTCCGAGGAGTTCACCAACGAGTTCATCAACTCCATCCGCGACGGCAAGGGCGACAGCTTCCGCAAGCGCTACCGCGAGATGGACATCCTGCTCGTGGACGACATCCAGTTCCTGGCGGACAAGGAGTCGACGCAGGAGGAGTTCTTCCACACCTTCAACACCCTGCACAACGCCAACAAGCAGATCGTGCTCTCCTCCGACCGGCCGCCCCGGCAGCTGGTGACGCTGGAGGACCGGCTGCGCAACCGCTTCGAGTGGGGCCTGACCACCGACGTCCAGCCACCCGAACTCGAGACGCGCATCGCGATCCTGCGCAAGAAGGCGGTCCAGGAACAGCTCAACGCCCCGCCGGAGGTACTGGAGTTCATCGCCTCCCGGATCTCGCGCAACATCCGGGAGCTGGAGGGCGCGCTGATCCGGGTCACGGCCTTCGCCTCGCTCAACCGGCAGCCGGTCGACCTGGGCCTGACGGAAATCGTCCTCAAGGACCTGATCCCCGGCGGCGAGGACTCGGCCCCGGAGATCACCTCGACGGCCATCATGGGCGCGACCGCCGACTACTTCGGCCTCACCGTCGAGGACCTGTGCGGCACCTCTCGCGGACGGGCGCTCGTGACGGCCCGGCAGATCGCCATGTACCTGTGCCGGGAGCTGACGGACCTCTCGCTGCCGAAGATCGGCGCGCTGTTCGGCGGCCGGGACCACACCACCGTCATGCACGCCGACCGCAAGATCCGCAATCTGATGGCCGAGCGGCGCTCCATCTACAACCAGGTGACCGAGCTGACCAACCGCATCAAAAACGGCTGACGCCCGCCCGTACCGGCCACGCAGGCGCCTCCCGGACACCGGGAGGCGCCTTCTTCGTGCCCGGCGGCACCTGTCCGGGCCCCCGCCGTCCCTGCCGCCGTCGTACGGCTGTCCTGTCCACTGTTCGAATACCCGCCGGGTTACGGGCGTCCTCCACAGATTCGGCTACTTTTTTCCGTCCACACCTTGGGGACTGGGAAGTTGTCCCGATCCTGTCCACAGGCCAGGGTGTTGAGGGATCATCAGGCCAGGTCACCTCCCTGTGGATTCGTGGACGAAGGATCTCCACAGGCTGTGGACAAAGAAATGATCCACAGGCTGTGCATCAAGTTGTCCACGGGCAACCCACAGGCTGGAGCGAGTTGTCCCCAGCGATCTCCAGCTTCTCCACATGCCTGTCCACTGTTCGGCAACATGACGCGCCCTGTCACCGCGTCGAGTGAAAGGCGTCACATCAAGGTGCCGGGTTGGCCTGTGGGAAAGGTGGGTAAAGCTGGGGACGACGCTGGGGAGAACTCGCCCCTGCCTGTGCACGGAGTGTGCAGAACTTTCCGTTCTCCACAGAAGCGCCCGGTTGTCCACCGGCTCCGCCCACAGGCCCCGTGGACAAAATCTTGGCTCTGACCTGCGCAAACGAGGTTATCCACGGTATCCACAGGCCCTACTACTACTGACGACTAGAGAGAGAGCGGAATCCGTTTCGAAGCGGGTCCTGTGCACAACTCGCTCTCTCGGCCCCGGCTGCCCCTCGTCACGACTTGACCCCGAACGGCACCTACTGTCAGTGGGGTGCGTCAGACTGGTCCCGGTGTTCTGCCCCTCACAGCGGCGGGCGACACCGGTCAGACGACGAAGGCGAAGCAGGGCGAGCAGCGCCGGCAACAGCAGGAGGCGGCAACAGTGAAGATCCGGGTGGAACGCGACGTACTCGCGGAGGCAGTGGCCTGGGCCGCACGCAGCCTCCCGGCCCGTCCGCCGGCGCCGGTCCTCGCGGGCCTGCTGCTGAAGGCCGAGGAGGGGCAGCTGAGCCTGTCCAGCTTCGACTACGAGGTCTCCGCGCGGGTGTCGGTCGAGGCGGAGATCGACGAGGAGGGCACCGTCCTCGTCTCCGGCCGCCTGCTCGCCGACATCTCCCGTGCCCTCCCCAACCGGCCGGTGGAGATCTCCACAGACGGTGTACGGGCGACGGTGGTCTGCGGCTCCTCGCGGTTCACCCTCCACACCCTGCCGGTGGAGGAGTACCCGGCGCTGCCGCAGATGCCGGAGGCCACGGGCACCGTCCCCGGCGAGGTCTTCGCCTCGGCGGTGCAGCAGGTCGCGATCGCCGCGGGCCGCGACGACACGCTGCCCGTCCTCACCGGTGTGCGCATCGAGATCGAGGGCGACTCGGTGACGCTGGCCTCCACCGACCGCTACCGCTTCGCGGTCCGCGAGTTCCTGTGGAAGCCGGAGAACCCGGAGATCTCCGCCGTCGCCCTGGTGCCCGCCAAGACGCTCCAGGACACCGCCAAGGCGCTGACCAGCGGCGACCAGGTGATCCTGGCGCTGGCCGGTTCGGGCGCGGGCGAGGGCCTGATCGGTTTCGAGGGCGCCGGACGCCGGACGACGACGCGTCTTCTGGAGGGCGACCTCCCGAAGTACAAGACGCTGTTCCCGACGGAGTTCAACAGCGTCGCCGTGATCGAGACCGCCCCCTTCGTGGAAGCCGTCAAGCGTGTGGCCCTGGTCGCCGAGCGCAACACCCCGGTGCGGCTCAGCTTCGAGCAGGGTGTGCTCATCCTGGAAGCCGGCTCCAGCGACGACGCACAGGCTGTGGAAAGGGTCGACGCCCAGTTGGAGGGCGACGACATCTCGATCGCCTTCAACCCGACCTTCCTGCTGGACGGTCTGAGCGCCATCGACTCCCCGGTCGCCCAGCTCTCCTTCACGACGTCCACGAAGCCTGCGCTGCTCAGCGGCAAGCCCGCGGTGGACGCCGAGGCGGACGAGGCCTACAAGTACCTGATCATGCCGGTGCGGCTGAGCGGCTGAGCGGCTGAGCGGCTGAGTCCGTCGGTCGGCGTCCGCCGAGGGGCTGCCGGGGGTGTGGGGGTCGTCCCCACAAGGCCGCAGTATGCCGGTGCGGCTGAGCGGCTGAGCGCAGCGGTCGGGTCGGCGGCGGTTGTCCACAGGGTGAGGACAAAGGTGCAGGTGGGGGCGTACGTCTGAGCGCGTATGCCCACAGCTGTGCACGGGCGTCCGGGTTTAGGCTCGGGACGGGTACGAAAGTGCCGCGGCACGCATCCGGCGGGTACGGAGGTGCCGCCTTGCCACCTCGCACACCTAAGGAACGCAACTGATGGAGCTCGGTCTCGTCGGCCTCGGCAAGATGGGCGGCAACATGCGCGAGCGGATCCGCCGCGCGGGCCACACCGTCGTCGGATACGACCGCAATCCGGACCTCGCCGACGTCCACAGCCTGGAAGAGCTTGTGGGCAAGCTCAGCGCCCCGCGCGTGGTGTGGGTGATGGTCCCGGCCGGCGAGGCCACCCAGGCCACCGTCGACCAGCTCGGCGAGCTGCTCGAGCCCGGCGACGTCGTCGTGGACGGCGGCAACTCCCGCTGGACGGACGACGAGCGGCACGCCGGGGAACTGGCCGCCAAGGGCATAGGCTTCGTCGACTGCGGCGTCTCCGGCGGCGTCTGGGGCCTGGAGAACGGCTACGCCCTGATGTACGGCGGCGACTCCGAGCACGTCGCCCGGGTGCAGCCCGCCGAGGGCTGGGAGCTGCTGGAGAAGGTCGACTCCGTGGACAACGTCCGCGAGGTCTTCCGCTCCTGGCAGGAGGGCACGGTGATCCGCTCCTGGCTGCTCGACCTGGCGGTCAACGCGCTCGACGACGACCAGCACCTGGACGGGCTCCGGGGCTATGCACAGGACTCCGGTGAGGGACGCTGGACGGTGGAGGCGGCGATCGACAACGCGGTGCCGCTGCCCGCGATCACGGCCTCGCTCTTCGCGCGGTTCGCGTCCCGGCAGGACGACTCGCCGCAGATGAAGATGATCGCCGCGCTGCGCAACCAGTTCGGCGGCCACGCGGTGGAGAAGAAGGCCGAGAAGTAAGCAGCACCCGAGGGCCACGCGCCCGAGGGACGAACACAGAACACCCGGGAGGTCGGCGCACGACCATGCACGTCACGCATCTGTCGCTGGCCGACTTCCGTTCGTACGCCCGGGTCGAGGTGCCCCTGGACCCGGGCGTCACCGCCTTCGTGGGCCCCAACGGGCAGGGCAAGACGAACCTGGTCGAGGCGGTCGGCTACCTCGCCACCCTGGGCAGCCACCGGGTCTCCTCCGACGCCCCCCTGGTGCGCATGGGCGCCGAGCGCGCCGTGATCCGCGCCCAGGTCAGACAGGGCGAGCGGCAGCAGCTGATCGAGCTGGAGCTGAACCCGGGCCGGGCCAACCGCGCCCGCGTCAACAGGTCCTCGCAGGTCAGGCCCCGGGACGTACTCGGCATCGTGCGTACCGTCCTGTTCGCGCCGGAGGACCTCGCGCTGGTGAAGGGCGACCCCGGCGAGCGGCGCCGCTTCCTGGACGAGCTGATCACCGCCCGCTCCCCGCGGATGGCCGGCGTGCGCTCCGACTACGACCGGGTCCTCAAGCAGCGCAACACCCTGCTGAAGTCGGCGGCGCTCGCCCGCCGGCACGGCGGCCGCACGATGGACCTCTCCACGCTCGACGTCTGGGACCAGCACCTCGCCCACGCGGGTGCCGAACTGCTCGCCCAGCGCCTGGACCTGATCGCGGCCGTGCAGCCGCTGGCGGACAAGGCGTACGAGCAGCTGGCCCCGGGCGGCGGTCCCGTCGCGCTGGAGTACAAGCCGTCGGCGCCGGGCGAGGCGCACACGCGCGAGGACCTGTACGAGCAGCTCATGGCCGCGCTCGCCGAGGCGCGCAAGCAGGAGATCGAGCGGGGCGTCACCCTGGTCGGTCCGCACCGGGACGACCTGCTGCTCAAACTCGGGGCGCTGCCCGCCAAGGGCTACGCCTCCCACGGCGAGTCGTGGTCGTACGCGCTGGCGCTGCGGCTGGCGTCGTTCGATCTGCTGCGGGCCGAGGGCAACGAGCCGGTGCTGGTCCTGGACGACGTCTTCGCCGAGCTGGACGCGCGGCGCCGGGAGCGGCTGGCCGAGCTGGTGGCGCCCGGCGAGCAGGTGCTGGTGACGGCCGCGGTCGACGACGACGTCCCGCACGTGCTGGCGGGGGCGCGCTTCACGGTGGCGGAGGGCACGGTGGAGCGCGTATGAGCGCCGACGCGCCGGGACCGGGCCCCGAAGAGCCTTCCGGTGAGCGCGGGGCGAGCGGCCCCCGGCGCCCCGAGCCGTCGTCCGGCGTCGACCTCGCGCGCGTGGCGCTCAGGGCGGCACGGGAGGCGGCACGCGCGCGCGGGGACGCGGCCCAGCAGCGGAAGCAGGCGCGTCGCGGTGGTCTGCGCTCCGGAGCGCGGGCCGACGGCCGCGACCCCATGGCGCTGGGTTCGGCGATCAACCGGCTGATCACCGAGCGCGGTTGGGAGACGCCTGCCGCGGTGGGCGGAGTGATGGGCCGCTGGCCGGAGATCGTCGGTGAGGACGTGGCCAAGCACTGCGTGCCGGAGCGGTACGACGAGGACGAGCGGGTGCTGGTCGTGCGCTGCGACTCGACGGCCTGGGCGACGAACCTGCGGTTGCTCGCCCCCACTCTGGTGGCCCGGCTCAACGAGGACCTGGGGCACGGGTCGGTGCGGATGATCAAGGTGCTGGGCCCCGGCGGGGCCGGCGGACCCGGCCGCCGCTACGGCCCGCTGCGGGCCCCCGGGAGCCAGGGCCCGGGCGACACCTACGGATGAGACGGCACCGGCCGCCGAAAGACACCGGCCGTCGAGCGGACCCGGCCGGCGAGCGGAACCGCGCGGCGAACGACAACGGAGCGGGCGGCACCGGAGCGGGCACCGCGGGTGATCCGGAGCGCGCCAGTCCGCCCCGCTGCCCGCCGCCCGTAGACGTGGCCGTTGCCGTGCCGGAAGGCCTCCGGAGCGGCTTCTGACACCTGATCAGCGGCCGGTGATGTAACTCACAAAAATCGATGTCGATGCCCCGTTTGAACCGGCGGAACGCCCTCGCTCGCACCGTCGCGAGCGGCTCCGCGCCACGTTCTGACTCCCAAGTAGCAAAGGGTTGACACCTCAAAGCGCTGAGTGCCGGTGTGAGCCTCCTGGAGCCCCCTTCCGCATATCGGGAGTCGGACGAGCCCGGTTCAGGGCGGCACATGCGGACTCAGGTACCGGCAAACCCCCATCAGTGTCAGTGGTACCGGTAGAATGGAAGCCAATCCCGCCCCGAACGTGGGGACCGTCCGGGACTAGCTGAGCAACGCTGATCAAGGCTTATCAACGCAACATGCCGCAGCCGCTCCGGCGGGCACCCCAAGGAGCCCGGCTCGTGCTGTGCCAGAAAGGGCGCTTCGTGGCCGATTCCGGCAACCCCAACGAGAACAACCCGTCCACCGACACCGGCGTGAACGACGTGGTGAGCACCGCCGACGGCGCCGCATCCGCGTCGTACGACGCCAGTGCCATCACCGTGCTCGAGGGTCTGGACGCGGTCCGCAAGCGACCCGGTATGTACATCGGCTCAACCGGTGAACGCGGTCTGCACCACCTGGTGCAGGAAGTCGTCGACAACTCCGTGGACGAGGCGCTGGCCGGCCACGCGGACAAGATCGACGTCACGATCCTCGCCGACGGCGGCGTCCGGGTCGTCGACGACGGCCGCGGCATCCCGGTGGGCATCGTCCCGTCCGAGGGCAAGCCGGCCCTGGAGGTCGTGCTGACCGTGCTGCACGCGGGCGGCAAGTTCGGCGGCGGTGGTTACGCGGTCTCCGGCGGTCTGCACGGCGTGGGCGTCTCCGTCGTCAACGCCCTGTCCACCAGGGTCGCGGTGGAGGTCAAGACCGACGGGCACCGGTGGACGCAGGAATACAAACTGGGCGTCCCCACGGCACCGCTCGCCCGGCACGAGGCCACCGAGGAGACCGGCACGTCGGTCACCTTCTGGGCCGACGGCGACATCTTCGAGACCACCGACTACTCCTTCGAGACGCTCTCCCGGCGCTTCCAGGAGATGGCCTTCCTCAACAAGGGCCTGAAGATCAACCTCACCGACGAGCGCGAGTCGGCGAAGGCCACCGCCGGCGCGGACGAGGCGGGCGAGGACGAGAAGCACGAGGTCAAGAGCGTCGCGTACCACTACGAGGGCGGCATCGTCGACTTCGTGAAGTACCTCAACTCCCGCAAGGGAGAGCTGGTGCACCCCACCGTGATCGACCTCGAGGCGGAGGACAAGGACAAGAGCCTGTCCCTCGAGGTCGCGATGCAGTGGAACGGCGGCTACACCGAGGGTGTGTACTCCTTCGCCAACATCATCCACACCCACGAGGGCGGTACGCACGAGGAGGGCTTCCGCGCGGCGCTCACCTCGCTGATCAACAAGTACGCGCGGGACAAGAAGCTGCTGCGCGAGAAGGACGACAACCTCACGGGTGACGACATCCGCGAGGGTCTGACCGCGATCATCTCGGTGAAGCTGGGCGAGCCCCAGTTCGAGGGCCAGACCAAGACGAAGCTCGGCAACACCGAGGTGAAGACCTTCGTCCAGAAGATCGTCTACGAGCACCTGACCGACTGGCTCGACCGCAATCCCAACGAGGCCGCGGACATCATCCGCAAGGGCATCCAGGCGGCGCACGCGCGCGTGGCGGCCCGCAAGGCCCGTGACCTGACGCGTCGCAAGGGCCTGCTGGAGACGGCGTCGCTGCCGGGCAAGCTGTCCGACTGCCAGTCGAACGACCCGACCAAGTGCGAGATCTTCATCGTCGAGGGCGACTCCGCCGGCGGCTCGGCCAAGTCCGGCCGGAACCCGCAGTACCAGGCGATCCTCCCGATCCGCGGCAAGATCCTCAACGTCGAGAAGGCCCGCATCGACCGGATCCTGCAGAACCAGGAGATCCAGGCGATGATCTCCGCGTTCGGCACCGGTGTGCACGAGGACTTCGACATCGAGAAGCTCCGCTATCACAAGATCATCCTGATGGCGGACGCCGACGTCGACGGCCAGCACATCAACACCCTGCTGCTGACCTTCCTGTTCCGCTTCATGCGGCCGCTGGTGGAGGCCGGTTGCGTGTACCTCTCCCGTCCCCCGCTCTACAAGATCAAGTGGGGCCGGGACGACTTCGAGTACGCGTACTCCGACCGTGAGCGCGACGCCCTGATCGAACTGGGCCGCAGCGCGGGCAAGCGCATCCGCGAGGACTCCGTGCAGCGCTTCAAGGGCCTGGGCGAGATGAACGCGGAGGAGCTGCGCATCACGACCATGGACCAGGAGCACCGTGTGCTCGGCCAGGTCACGCTCGACGACGCCGCGCAGGCCGACGACCTGTTCTCGGTGCTGATGGGCGAGGACGTCGAAGCCCGGCGCGCGTTCATCCAGCGCAACGCCAAGGACGTTCGCTTCCTCGACATCTGAGTCGGTCTCGGCTGACCGCACCAGGAAGGACCTTCACCAGCAATGACCGACGAGAACACCCCCGTGACGACGCCCGAGGGTGACGCCCTGGCGATGCGTGTCGAGCCCGTGGGGCTCGAGACGGAAATGCAGCGTTCGTACCTCGACTACGCGATGTCCGTCATCGTCTCCCGCGCGCTGCCCGACGTACGCGACGGCCTCAAGCCCGTGCACCGTCGCGTGCTGTACGCCATGTACGACGGCGGCTACCGGCCCGAGCGCGGCTTCTACAAGTGCGCCCGCGTCGTCGGCGACGTCATGGGCAACTACCACCCGCACGGCGACTCCTCCATCTACGACGCGCTCGTGCGCCTCGCCCAGTCCTGGTCGATGCGGATGCCGCTCGTCGACTCCAACGGCAACTTCGGCTCGCCGGGCAACGACCCGGCGGCGGCCATGCGGTACACCGAGTGCAAGATGGCGCCGCTGTCGATGGAGATGGTCCGCGACATCGACGAGGAGACCGTCGACTTCACGGACAACTACGACGGCCGCTCCCAGGAGCCGACCGTCCTGCCGGCCCGCTTCCCGAACCTGCTGATCAACGGCTCGGCGGGCATCGCGGTCGGCATGGCGACCAACATCCCGCCGCACAACCTGCGCGAGGTCGCGGCCGGCGCCCAGTGGTACCTGGAGAACTACGAGGCCTCGCACGAGGACCTGCTCGACGCCCTGATCGAGCGCATCAAGGGCCCCGACTTCCCGACCGGCGCCCTGGTGGTGGGCCGCAGGGGCATCGAGGAGGCCTACCGCACCGGGCGCGGCTCGATCACCATGCGCGCGGTCGTCGAGGTCGAGGAGATCCAGAACCGCCAGTGCCTGGTGGTCACCGAGCTGCCCTACCAGGTCAACCCGGACAACCTCGCGCAGAAGATCGCCGACCTGGTGAAGGACGGCAGGATCGGCGGCATCGCCGACGTCCGCGACGAGACCTCCTCGCGCACCGGCCAGCGCCTGGTCATCGTGCTGAAGCGGGACGCCGTCGCCAAGGTCGTCCTGAACAACCTGTACAAGCACACCGACCTGCAGACCAACTTCGGCGCCAACATGCTGGCCCTGGTGGACGGCGTGCCGCGCACCCTCTCCCTGGACGCGTTCATCCGGCACTGGGTGAACCACCAGATCGAGGTCATCGTCCGCCGTACGCGCTACCGGCTGCGCAAGGCCGAGGAGCGGGCGCACATCCTGCGCGGCCTCCTGAAGGCCCTGGACGCCATCGACGAGGTCATCGCGCTGATCCGGCGCAGCGACACCGTCGAGATCGCGCGCGGCGGCCTGATGGAGCTCCTGGAGATCGACGAGATCCAGGCCAACGCGATCCTGGAGATGCAGCTGCGCCGGCTGGCCGCCCTGGAGCGCCAGAAGATCGTCCAGGAGCACGACGAGCTCCAGCGGAAGATCAACGAGTACACCCAGATCCTCGCCTCGCCGGCCCGCCAGCGCGGCATCGTCAGCGAGGAGCTGACCGCGCTCGTCGAGAAGTACGGTGACGACCGCAAGACGAAGCTGATCCCCTATGAGGGCGACATGTCCATCGAGGACCTGATCGCCGAGGAGGACATCGTCGTCACGGTCACGCGCGGCGGCTACATCAAGCGCACCAAGACCGACGACTACCGGGCCCAGAAGCGCGGCGGCAAGGGCGTACGCGGCACGAAGCTCAAGGAAGACGACATCGTCAACCACTTCTTCGTGTCCACCACGCACCACTGGCTGCTGTTCTTCACCAACAAGGGCCGGGTCTACCGGGTGAAGGCGTACGAGCTGCCCGACGCCGGGCGCGAGGCGCGCGGTCAGCACGTGGCGAACCTGCTGGCCTTCCAGCCGGACGAGACCATCGCCCAGATCCGCGCGATCCGCGACTACGAGGCGGTGCCGTACCTGGTCCTGGCCACCAAGGCGGGTCTGGTGAAGAAGACGTCGCTGAAGGACTACGACTCGCCGCGTTCGGGTGGTGTCATCGCCATCAACCTGCGCGAGCAGGAGGACGGAACCGACGACGAACTGATCGGGGCCGAGCTCGTCTCCGCCGAGGACGATCTGCTGCTGATCAGCAAGAAGGCGCAGTCGATCAGGTTCACCGCCTCGGACGACACGCTGCGTCCCATGGGGCGGGCCACCTCGGGTGTCAAGGGCATGAGTTTCCGCGCAGGGGACGAGCTGCTCTCGATGAATGTTGTTCGAGCCGGTACGTTCGTGTTCACTGCCACTGACGGCGGTTACGCGAAGCGGACCTCCGTCGACGAGTACCGGGTTCAGGGTCGCGGCGGCCTCGGCATCAAGGCCGCCAAGATCGTCGAGGACCGCGGGTCGCTCGTGGGCGCGCTGGTGGTCGAGGAGCACGACGAAATCCTCGCCATCACACTCTCGGGCGGTGTGATTCGTACGCGAGTCAGCGGGGTCAGGGAGACGGGCCGTGACACCATGGGCGTCCAACTGATCAATCTGGGCAAGCGCGATGCCGTCGTCGGCATCGCACGCAACGCCGAGGCGGGACGCGAGGCGGAGGAGGTCGACGGCGATGTGGTCGTCGACGAGACCGCCGAGGGTGCCGCGACCACCGGCACGGACGAGGGTGAGGCGCCCTCGGACGAGTAGCACGAGGAGAGAGTCATCGTGAGCGGAGCCACGGGCGCCGGATCGACCGGTACCTCAACGGGTACGGAAACGGGCGGCGGCGGCCGTGGCTCCGCCGCGCGTGCGGCAGACCCGCACACGACCCAGCTCCGCAAGATCGACGACGGCGCGAGCGGTGCGCACACGTCCCAGACGCATGGATCCCAGGGGGGAACTGTGACGGACACTCGAGGCCAGCAGACGCAGGCGGCCTCGCCGCTGCCGGGAGAACGGCAGCCCCAGCAGTCCGGCGGGCCGTACCACCCGCCGCAGGCCTACCAGACCCAGGGCGGCAACGCGTCCGCCGTGCGCCGCCCACGCACCGGGGCGCGCACGACGCCCCGGGTCCGCAAGGCCCGGCTGCGTGTCTCGAAGGCCGACCCGTGGTCGGTGATGAAGGTCAGCTTCCTGCTCTCCATCGCTCTGGGCGTCTGCACGATCGTCGCGTCCGCCGTGCTGTGGATGGTCATGGACGCCATGGGTGTCTTCTCCACGGTCGGCGGCACGATCGCCGAGGCGACCGGATCGAACGAGTCCAACGGCTTCGACCTGCAGTCCTTCCTGTCGCTGCCCAACGTGCTGCTGTTCGCGACGGTCATCGCGGTCATCGACGTCGTCCTCGCGACGGCGCTGGCCACCCTGGGTGCCTTCATCTACAACCTGTCCGCCGGCTTCGTCGGCGGTGTCGAGCTGACCCTCGCCGAGGACGAGTGAGGGTCGTCCTGATCGCCGCTTTCCGGGCGGGCCGGAACCGATTTTGGGACTGCCCGCCTCGTGCGCTAATCTTCAGGAGTCAGCGCGCGGGACATACACCGCAGAGCGCGGCGGGGCTATAGCTCAGTTGGTTAGAGCGCATCCCTGATAAGGATGAGGCCACAGGTTCAAATCCTGTTAGCCCCACCGATGATGATTCGAATGAGCGGACGTTCCCCGAGTGGGAGCGTCCGTTCTTCGTTCTGTTTCGGGTGGCAGCGGGGAGGCAGTGAGGTGGTCGGGGGCCTTGTCGATCTTCTGGTGGGTGTCGGCTGCCGGTACGTGCGGGGCGCTCCCGGGTCTCTGGGCAAGGCCGGGCTGGCCGCTCGGGTGCTTGATCCGCGCTTGCGTGAGCGTCCCCGGCGGCGGGTGGTCGAGACCCGCTCGGGCGACCGGTTCGCCGTCGACACCCAGGACCTGATCCAGCGGTACCTGTACCTGTTCGGGGTCTGGGAACCGCACCTCACGCGGTGGCTGGAGCGGCGGCTGAAGCCGGGGGACGGGTTCGTCGACCTGGGGGCCAACATCGGTGTGTACGCCGTGCTCGGCGCCCGCCTCGTCGGCCCCTCGGGGCGCGTGGTGGCCGTGGAGGCGTCGCCGGACTTCCACCGCGGGCTGCTGCGGAACGCCGCCCTCAACGGGCGGGGCAACATCCGCGCCGTCAACGCCGCGGTCTCCGACCGTCGCGAAAGGCTCACCTTCGTCCTCGCCAGCTCCCGCAACATGGGCGCGAACAGCATCGTGCCCTACGAGGGGCCTGCCGAGTCGACCTTCGAGACCGAGGCCCGCACCGCGGCCGACCTGCTGCGGCCCGAGGAGGTCGCGTCCGCGCGCGTGATCATGGTGGACGTCGAGGGGGCGGAGGGCGCGGTCGTGCGCGGGATGGAGCCGCTCCTGGACCGGCTGCGGCCGGACGCCGAGATCGTCGTCGAGGTCACGCCGGAGCGCATGGAACGGCTCGGCGACTCGGCCGGCGAACTCATGGAGATCATGCGCCGGCACGGCTTCCACGCCTACCGGCTGCCCAACGACTACGCGCCGGCGAGCTACCCGCGCGCCCTGCGGCACCCGGCGGTGCCGGCCCGGGTGCGGGACACCGTCGAGGGCGAGACGGAACTGGTCTTCTCGCGGATCGACGCCGAGACGCTGGCCTGAGGGGAGGGCGGCGTGCCCTGCCTCTAGTCGGCCGCGCAGTGCCGGCGGAAGCCCTCCAGCGCCCGCGCGCGGGCCTCGGCCACCGCCATGCGCGCGTCGCGCTCGGCGGCGTCCACGTGGGCGGCCTGCCCGGTCGCCTGCCCGGGCCACTTGCGGTAGAGCAGCCCGGCCTCGGAGGAGAACCAGCCCCGGGCGACGGAGTTCAGGGCCAGCAGCAGGCCGGTGTCCTCGGAGGCCGGCAGCGCCATCCAGCCGCCCAGCGCGAGCAGCAGGTCGCGGCGGACGAAGAGCGTCGCCGGGTGCACCTGCGCCCGGTGGTCGTGCGCCGCCCAGTGGTCGAGGACGGCCCCCCGCTCGACCGGGCCGTGCCCGGGATCGCCCGGGAAGCCGACGGTGGAGCCGTCCGGCAGCAGGTCGAGCGCCCGGCAGGTGGCCCATCCGATCGCCGGGTCGGCCTCCAGGGCCGCGAGGTCCCGGTCGAGGGTTCCCGGCAGCAGCCGGTCGTCGGCGTCCAGGACCTTCACGTACGCGCCGTCGGCGTGCGCGAGGGCCATCGTGCGGGCCACGCCGGGCCCTCCGGGGCGGCCCTGGCGGAACGTCACCCGCGGGTCGTCCGGCACGTGGGGCCGTACGGCGTCGGTCCGGCCGTCCTCCTGGACCAGCCAGTGCCATTCCCAGCCGTCCGGGAGCCGCTGCTCGCACAGTGACGCGAAGGCCTCCGGCAGGTACCGGGCCGACGGGGCGTGCACGGCGGTGACGACGGAGATGCGCCGGCTCACGGCGGCACTCACCACCCTTCCTGGTGCGACGGAACGGGACCGGGTGATCCGAGGACGCGAAAAGACCCGACCGCTGGCGACGGGGGATGCGCCAGCGGTCGGGCCATGGCCAAGGCTAGCAAGGCCGGACGCGTGGCGGGTGCCGACTGGTCGGTCGGGACCCGAAGCTGTGACCGGGATCACGTCCTCGCGGGCGGCCTCACCGGTCGCACGGCGGCTCGTAGTCCAGGCGCGGCAGGTACTCGTGCCACCTGTCCTCGGTCAGCACGCCCCGGGTGGCCGAGCAGATCCGGTCGATGGCGTCGTCCACCCCGAGGCTCCACAGGCGGACGGTGTCCGTGCCGCTCGACACCGCGAGCATGTTCCGCACGGGGCTGAAGGACAGGAAGTTGCCCGTCTTGGCGTTGGGGCTCATCGCCCGTCCGACGGGAGCGGCCTCGGCGGGAGCGGTGACGTCCCACAGCCGCACCGTGTTGTCGTTGGCGCCGCTGGCCAGGGTGGAGCCGTCCCGGTCGAAGGTCAGCGACCACACCGAGTCGGTGTGACCGGACAGGGTCGCCTCGGGCCCGGACCCCTCGTGCGGGTCGGTCAGGTTCCACAGGCGGACCGTCCCGTCGTCGCTGCCGCTGGCCAGCGTGTGGCCGTCCGGGCTGAAGGCCAGGGTGTTGACGGCCCCGAGGTGCCCGGTGCGCGGGGAACCGAGGAGGGTGGCGTGCTCGGGGTCGGTCACGTCCCAGAGCCGTACGGTGTCGTCGGCGCTGCCGCCGGCGAGGGTGTGCCCGTCGGGGCTGAAGGCGAGGGTGTTGACGTATCCCGTGGGGCCGCCGAGGGGCTTGCCGAGCGGGCGGAGCCGGGAGGGGTCCTCGGCGTTCCACAGCTGGACGGTGCGGTCGTCGTGGGCCGTGGCCAGCGTGCGCCCGTCGGGGCTGTACGCCAGTGCGTCGGGGCCCGCGTAGCGGGTGTCCAGCCGTACGGGCGGCGCGTGGGCGGTGGGCCGGGAGGGGTCCTCGACGTTCCACAGCTGGACGGCGCGGCCTCCCGTGAGCACCGCGAGGGTGTCGCCGTCCGGGGAGAACGCCAGGGACCGGATGTCGCCCTCTCCCGGTCTGAAGGGGGTGCCCAGGGTCACGGGCCGGTCGGAATCCGTGACGTCCCACAGCCGGACCCGGCCGTCGCGGGCGGCTGTGGCCAGCACCTTCCCGTCCGGCCGGTAGGCACCGGTGCGGCCGATCATGTCCGACGTCGGCAGGGACCACAGCCGGACCTTGCTGTCGCCGCTGCCGGTGGCGAGGGTGCGGCCGTCGGGGCTGAAGCCGAGGGCGTACATCTCGCCGCTGCCCCCGGCGAGGGGCACGCCGATCTCGGAGGGGTAGTCGGGGTCGCTGACGTTCCACAGGCTCGCCGTGCTGTCCGCGCTGGCCACGGCGAGCATGGCGCCGTCCGGGCTGAAGGCCACCGACCAGACCGGACCGGTGTGGCCGGTGAGCGGGGCACCGATGGGCGCCGCCCGTTCCGGGTCGGTCACGTCCCAGAGCCGTACGGTGTCGTCGGCGCTGCCGCTGGCGAGGGTGCGCCCGTCGGGGCTGAACGCCACGGAGTGCACCAGCGCGCCGTGCCCCTCCAGCGGGGTGCCGCGCGGCTCGGGGCGGTCCGGGTCGGTCACGTCCCAGAGCCGCACCGTGTCGTCGTCGCCCCCGGCCGCGAGGGTGTGCCCGTCCGGGCTGAACGCCACCGAGCGCACCGCCGCGGTCGGGCCGGTCAGCGTGTCGAGTGCCTTGGGACGGCCCGGGTCGCCCACGTCCCACAGGCGGACGAAGTGGTCGTCGTGGGCGGAGGCCAGGGTGTGCCCGTCCGGGCTGAAGGCGAGCAGGTAGACGGTGCCGCCGTCGCCTTGCAGGGGAGCGCCGAGCGGACGCGGGCTGCCGGGGTCCCGTACGTCCCACAGCCGGATCGTGCCGTCGTCCGAGGCACTGGCCAGGGTGGTGCCGTCGGGGCTGAAGACGGCGGTGCTCACCCAGCTGGTGTGGCCGGTCAGGGGCTTGCCCAGCGGTTCCGGCCGGGCCGGGTCGGACACGTCCCAGAGCCGGACGGTCCGGTCGTAGCTGGCCGTCGCCAGGAGCCGCCCGTCGGGGCTGAAGGAGGTGAGGTAGACGGCGCCGGTGTGACCGAGGAGCGAGGTGGCCAGCGGCGCGTTCACGATCGATATCAGCCGGTTCCGGACGTTCTCGTCGTCCGGCCGCAGACGGTGCGCGGCGAGGTCGAGCTGGGCCGACAGCGACGGGTCCGTGTCCTGGACCCGGTCCGCCTCGGCGACCACCTGCTCGAACACCGCGTCGTTGCGCTGCTGCCAGGCGATCACCGCCGAGCCCACCGCCACCAGGGCCAGTACCACCAGCGCCGACACCGCGGCGCGGCTGATCAGTACGCCGCGCCGGCGCAGCCGCACCGCCGCGGCGAGGAAGTCCACCGCACTGCGGGTCAGGAAGGTGTCTGCCGAGTCCGCCCAGCCGCGGGCCTGCTCCAGGCGGGACCCCCGGTAGAGCAGCGAGGCGTCGCGGTCCGACTCCTCCCAGGCATGGCCGTCCTCCTCAAGACGCTGGCGCAGCAGGTTGCCGGAGCGGTCCTCGTCGATCCAGTCGCGCAGTCGCGGCCAGGCGTGCAGCAGCGCCTCGTGGGTGATCTCCACGGTGTCCGCGTCCAGGGTCACCAGCCGGGCGCGGACCAGCGCCTCCAGGGACTCCTCGGTCTTGCCGGGGTCGCCCGACTCCTGGGCCAGCAGCCGCCGCGTGCTGCGCCGGCGGGTGGCCTGGGTGTCCTCGCTCAGCCGGACCAGGCGCAGCAGGAGCAGCCGCGCGGCCGTGCGCGCCGCCGGGTCGAGGCCCGACCAGGCCCGCTCGGCGGTCGCGGCCACCGCGCCCTGGATGCCGCCCGCCGCGCGGTAACCGGCCAGGGTCAGCCGGCCCGCCTTGCGCCGCTGCCAGGTGGCGAGCAGCGCGTGGGAGAGGAGCGGCAGCACGCCCGCGTCGTGCGCGCCGCGGGGGCCGTCGCTGCTGACCTCGCGGACGATCAGCTCGGCGAGCCCCGGTTCCAGCTCCATGCCGACGGCCTTGGCCGGCGCGGTCACCGCCTCGCGCAGCTCCGCCGTGGTCAGCGGCCCGAGCACCATGTGCCGGTGCTGGAGCGCGTCGGCCAGTTCGGGATGGTGCAGGCACTGGTCGTAGAAGTCGGCGCGCACGCCGAGGGCCACCAGGACCGGCGCCGGGTCCCCCGGTCCGCCGGGCACGCAGGCGGCCTGCAGCAGCCCTATGAAGGCGCGCCGGTCCGGCTCGTCGGCGCAGAGGGTGAAGAGCTCCTCGAACTGGTCCACGATGACCACGGGACGGACGTCCGGCGCGGCCTCGACGCGTACCGCCCACGCCGCGAACGCCGCCCGCACCGCGTTTCCGGCCTCCGGGTCGGCCTCTTCGCCCCCGCCGCCCCCTCCGTCCTCTTTGTCTCCCTCGGCTCTCTCCGGGCCGCCCGGTTCCACCGCCGCAGCTCTCCTGGCGGCGTCGGCCGCGGGCCCGAGCTCGGGTATCAGCCGGGTCAGTTCGCCGATCGGGTCGGCCCCCGGCACCAGCTGGAGCACCCGGCGGGGCGGACCGGCCCCGGAGTCCGGCGCGCCGCACTGCAGGGCGGGCACGAGTCCGGCGTTCAGCAGCGAGGACTTGCCCGCCCCCGAGGCGCCCACGAGCATCACCAGGCCGCCCGAGTCCTCGGCCGCGCGGAGCTGGGCGACGAGGGCGTCCGTGCTCCGCTCCCGGCCGAAGAACCAGCCGGCGTCCTCCAGCCGGTAGGCGGCGAGCCCCCGGTAGGGGCAGATCCCGCCGGGGGCGGCCGGGGAGTCGGCCGGCGGTGCCTCCTCCTCGGCGGCCGGCGCGGGGCGCTCGCCCGTCGGGTCGGCCACCGCCCGCTCCCACAGGCGCTGCCACTGCACCAGGTCGTACAGACCGGCGGAGACGGGGACCGGGCGCGCGCGCCGCGCCTGCGGGACGAGTACGTGCAGGACCGCCGCGAGGGCGGTGAACTGGGCGGGTACGTTCTTGGCCCGCCGCCAGTCGCTGATGCGCTGGGCGGAGACCCGTACGGGCCGCCCCCGTTCGTCGACCCGCTGGAGCCGGACGACGGCCTCGGACACGCGCTTGAGGGGAGGGTTTCCCGCCTCCTTGTACAGCAGTGCGAGGCGTTCCGCGAAGGCGGTGCGTGCCCCTGAGTCGAAACTCAAGGTCTCCACTCCTTACTTCCCCCGCGCCTGGACGTCCGGACCGGAAAACTCACTCTATACGCCTGACCTGGGCTAACCCAGGCTTCGCGGACGCACGGTCTCCCGGTCGGCTACTCCGGGTGGCAGGATCGCGACGCAGTGGCGAGCAGGCCCCGCGGCACTCGGACAGGTCAGCGGCTCAGCGCTCGGAGTGCCACCCCGTGAGGCCGCATGTTCTCGGTCAGCTTTCGGTGGCCCCCGCCCTTCCCGACCCGTTCCGGTACGCGTGCGATGCGGCGCCGGCGTGGTTTGGTACCGGTCCCCACGAGGGGAGGGACCGGTACCAAGGCATGTCGGCCCGCTTCACCTCCTGGATTCGGACGTTCGTCCGGTGGGCAGGCAGGTCGTGTCGGTTCCGACGGCGGCCGTTGCGGTGGAGGGCGTATGAGGATCTCGGTCGACCCCGAGCAGTGCTACGGCTCCGGCGACTGCGTCCACCGTGCCCCGTCCGTCTTCACACAGGTGGACGGTCTGGGCGCGGTGATACCCGGACGGGAGCACGACATCGACGCGCCGCGGGTGCGCGAGGCGGTCGAGGGGTGCCCTTCCGCCGCGATCAGTCTCGTACGGGAGGACTGAGCGAAGACGCCGGCGCGGGCGCGGCGGGCAGGGCGACGGCCCGGCTGCTCTGCCGAGCGGCCGGGCCGTTTCTCGCGTGTGGTGCGGTACGCAGATCGCCGTGACGTCTGTTGTTTCTGGTCTGCCGGGCGCCGGACGCCCGCCGCACCGCTCAGCGCTGCATCGGGATGGTGTGCTGGGCCGGGGACTCGGCGGTGTCGTCGCACTGGAGGCCGGTGGCGGTCGTGGTGGCGGTGGCGTCGGTGAGCGGACGGTGGCGGCAACTGGGTGCCGATCCGTGGGCCTCGGCGCGGATGCGCTGCTTCATCGTGGGGGGCAGGGAGCCGGTACGGGACCAGGACCATGGGGCCGCCGCCGCGGGTGCCGCCTCGGGGGAGGCGCTCTCGGTCTCCGCGTTGCTGTGCGTTCCGGTCTGCGGTACGGCCGCCGAGGCGGTCGTCGTGACGAGTCCGAGCGCCGTGCACAGCGCGAGGAAGGCGGTGACGATGGTGGTCCACAGCGTCATGACCTTGTTCCGGGCCATAACCCCTCACTTTCGGGTTGGGCGATTTGCGTACTTTCCTCATGATGTGTATGCGGCTCGCGAAGTGGTGGACCTGCGCCCGTGGCGCGTCGATGTTCAGATGAACACCACCCGTATGGCCGCAAGGGGTCCTGAAAGGTCCTGAACCGGTGGGTGACGGGGCAAAGATCGCGGCCCGTGAGGATGTGATCACCCTCCGATCGGAGCGGAGCCGTCCGCTTCTAATGGGCTCGGGAGAGGGGAAGTTGGCCGCCGACTCAGGTCACCGATCGGTATCGGCCGGTGTGTATAGTCGGGCGCCAGAGGTCCCCTACGTCAAGGAAAGACGAGGTCGCGCGGTGAAGAAGCTTCTCCTGGTCGCACTGGCCGCCATCGGCGGGCTCCTCGTGTACCGCCAGATCCAGGCGGATCGCGCCGAGCAGGATCTGTGGACGGAGGCGACTGACTCCGTGCCCACGGGTTCGTGAGTACGACCGACATCAGGTCCTGAGCAGACCCCGGCCGTCACACGGTCGGGGTTTTGTGTTGTCCGGGCCCGGTGCCGCCCGATCTCTCCGCGGGGGCGCCGGAGCGGGGCGGAGCGCGGCAGGATGGGCACCGTCCGGTCGGGGTGGCGGCGGCGGAGCCGGTGAGCGCGAGGGCGAGGGGTGGCGGGGCATGGGACGGTGGTGCGGGGTTCGGCGGCGTACCGGGGCCGGAGGTGCCCGGCCCCCGGCGTGGCGGGGCGGGCGGGGCCGAGGGGTACGCCTTCGCCGACGGTGCGGCGCGGGTCGAGGGCGCGAGCGACACCGCGGGCGCCGCGCTGCTGCAGCCCGGCGCCACGTACCGCAGCTCGCTGGCGAGGAACGACACCCTCTACTACCGTCTCGAACTCGACGCGGACTCCGACACCTACGTCTCCGTCACCGCCGTACCCGGTTCCGAGGGCGAGGTCACCGCCGTGGACGGTGTCCGGGTCGCCGTGCGAGACGCGGACGGCGCCTCCTGCTCCCTGGGCAGCGCCACCTTCGGCGCCGCGCACAGTCCCCGCCCGGTCACGGCCTGGGGCATGCGCGAGATCGAGCCGGGTGCGAGCCGCTGCCAGGACGCCGGTACCTACTACGTCGCCGTCGAGCGGGTCCGGCCGGAGGACTCCCCGCCGGACGACTGGGACCTCGAACTGACCACCGCCACCGAACCCCGTCCGCGGCGGGCGGGTCCCACCGAGCCGCCCGGCACCTGGGACTCCGCCTCGCCCGAACCGCTCGCCGGGCAGCCGGAACGCCGCGCGGGCGGCAGCGGCTTCGCCCGTGCCACCGCCGTCGGCCAGGGCGTCTGGCAGAGCGACATCAGGCCCGGGCAGACCCTTTACTACAAGGTGCCGGTCGACTGGGGCCGCCAGGTGTACGCGAGCGCCGAACTCGGCGGCTCCGACGACGCCTCGGGCTATACCACCGGTGCGCTGCGGCTGGGCCTGCACAACCCCGTGCGCGGCGAGGTCGACGACGCCGCCAAGGGCTACACCGGCCGCCCGGCCGCCGTGGGCCTCGCCGCGCTGCCGCCCGTGGCGTATCCCAACCGGTACGCGAGCAGCCGACAGGTCGGTGCCCTGCGGTTCGCCGGCGACTACTACCTCGTGGTCCACCTCGCGGCCCAGGTGGCCGACGACTTCGGCGACGGGCCCTTCGGCCTCACGCTGCGGGTGCGGCTGCGGGGGACGGCGGAGGCCGGGCCCGGGTACACGGGGGAGCCCCGGCCGAAGGGCGTGTTCGAGCTCTCGGCCGCCGACCGGGCGGCGGCGCCGGAGAACGGGGCCACCCGGGACGGCGACGCCGCGATGAGAGCGGTCGCCGTGGGCGGGATCGGCACCGGCAGCCTGCTGCTCGCGGGCCTCGCCGTCTGGACGGTGACGGCCCGGCGCAGGGCGGCGTAGCGGCGAAGAGCCCGGCTCAGATCCGGGTCAGGGCCCAGAAGCCCACGGCGTAGCAGGCCAGCGCCAGCAGCAGGAGCGGCACCGCCACCTTCGCCGGGGGCCCGGGACGCCGCCGGCGCCGGGGCGCGCGGTGCTGCGCGGGGGCCTGCGGGCTCCGTGCGGTGTAGGAGGCGGTGGGGACGTCGGTGCGCTGCTGCGCGGGCGGCGGCGCGAGGGACTGCGCGGGGTGGTGCGAAGGGTGCGGGACGGGGGGCGGCTGATGCCGGGGCTGGTGCGGGTGCGGGTACGAGGACGGGTACTGCGGTTCGCCGGGGTGGGCCGGGGCCGGGGGTGTGGGGGTCTGGGACGACGAGGTGGTGGGCTGCGGGGGCGGCAGGTGGAAGCTGCCGGTCTCCGACATGGCGAACGGCTGGTCCGTACCGGGACGGACCGTCGGCGGGGTGCCCCGAGGGACGGACGGAGCGCCGGCCACCTCGTCGGCCCCGGACGGTGACGAGGGCGTTGAGGGCGTTGAGGGCGACGCGAACGGTGAGGCCGGTGAAGGAGGTGAGGAAGGCGCAGGCGGCGGCTGCGGTGTCGCGGCGGGCGCCGGGCCCGGAGCGGACGCCTGCCGCGGGTCCGTCGGTACGTCCGTCGGTACGTCGTCCAGTCCGGACGCCCGCTGGAGAGGACCGTCGGGACCGAACCCCGGAGGCAGCGGCCCCACTTGATCGAATATCTCGATCAGCTCGTCGTCGGGCCCCGGCTCCGGCAGCAGCTCCCTCGCCGCGGCCAGCGCCTTGCGCGCCCCCGTGGCGGTACGGAACCTGGCCGGCGGATCCGGCTGCACCAGCGTCGCCACCACCTGCCACAGCGGCTCGGGAATCCCCTGCGGCGCGGGCGGCGTACCGTGCTCGGCGAAGTGCTGGACGAGCGCCTTGGCGTCGGGCTTGGCTCCCTCCAGCAGGTACAGGGCGACCAGCCCCACCGCGAACAGGTCGGCGGGAAAGTCGGGCTCCGAGCCCAGCAGCTGCTCCGGCGCGAGATAACCCGGCGTCCCCACCACGAGGTTGGTCTCCGTCAGCCGGGCCTCGCCCAGGCGCATCGCGATGCCGAAGTCGGACAGCCGCAGCCGGGGCCGGCCGGTGCCCGTCGCCTCCAGGAGCAGGTTGGCGGGCTTGATGTCACGGTGCACCACGCCCTCCCCGTGCACCGCCGCCAGCCCCGACAGGAGCTGGTCGAGCAGCGTGCACACGAAGACGGGCGGCAGCGGGCCGTAGTCCCCCACCAGGTGGACCAGCGAGCCACCCGTGACCAGGTCCATGGTGAACAGGACCTGGTCGTCGTCGGCCGCCCAGCTGGCGGGCGCCAGCACGTGGGGGTGATCGATCCGCAGCGCCTGCTCCCGGACGAAACGCAGCAGCGAGTGCGCGTCCCGCTGCTGGAGCACCTTCGCGGCCACATAACGCCGCCGCCGGTGGTCCCAGGCGCGCCAGACGGCACCCACCCCGCCCCGGCCGACCGGGTCGACCAGCTCGTACCGTCCGGCGAAGACCTCACCCATGGCTGTGCGCCGCTCCTCCCCTGGGACCTGTCGCGCCACCCCCGCGATCCCGGCCGCCGACCCTCCCGGCGGCCGGGACCCGAGGTCAGTTCTGGTGGGACTGGTAGTGCGCGACCGCGTCCGAGGTGCGGCCCGCGCCGTACACCCGCAGGAACTCCGCCAGCTCCGGGTGCGAGGAGGACAGCGCGTCCGCCGCGTCGATGATGTCCCCGGCGGCCGCCACCGAGCGCAGCAGCGACTGGATCTCGCGGACCACCCGCTTGACCGTGGGCGCCCCCGAACTGCTCGTCGTCTGCGTGGTGTTGCTGAGCACTGAGCCCCCCTGCGACTTCTTGATCTCGTCCATGCGCTCGGTCGCCTCGGCCGCGCTCGCACTGCCGTCCGCGACCTGCCCCGCCAGGTCCTGCAGCAGCTGGACCCGCTGGACCACAGCGGGATTGCCGATCTTCGCCCGCTGGCCGCTCATCAGCTGCGACAGCATCGGCGCGGAGAGCCCCAGCACTCCCGCGAGACGGGCCTGGTTGAGGCCGAGATCATCGATAAGCCTGCGGAAGAGCGCCCCCAGCGGCTCCCCGTACCAGTTCCGCTGCAGTTCCCGCGCTCTGGCGGTGGCTTCCTGCTGTGCGGCGTCCATTGCGTCTCCCCATCGCTTCCCCAACAACCGCAGTTCGCTCCAGCGAACCACGCCGAGCATCTTACGGAGCGTGGTCGTTCCCCGGGACCCCCAATCATTTGTGAGATACGGGGGGCGACCCGGTACTCTTGTCCGCGGTGACCGACGGTCCGCACCTCACGACCGCCGCCACCTTCCGAGGGGCCTTAGCTCAGTTGGTAGAGCGCTGTCTTTGCATGGCAGATGTCAGGGGTTCGACTCCCCTAGGCTCCACAGATTGCGACCTCCTTGACCTGCGGAAATCAGGTCAAGGAGGTCGTTCTCGTTCCGGACGCGGTGCGGGGTGGGATGGGGGGGGCACGTTACCGCGCCCGCCCACGGGCGGCGGAGACGTTGCTCACCGCTCGCGGCCCCGTGCCACGGCCGGTGACGGCCGTTCGGTACCCGTCGTGGGCAACCCTGCGACCGAAACGCCCAGTTGACCGCCCCGGGTGGCCCGTCGGCTCCTGTCCCGCCCCCGCTGCGGGGCCGCGGACGGGCGGTGCTCGGTGCCGGGGGAGGGCTGTCTGCTCTTGATATCGTCACCTCACAGGGCACCAGTGCCACACCCCGGCGGGACGGTGCCACGTGGCTCATCGCCGTCGGAGCCGTCCGGTCGCTACCGACGAGGTGGAAGGGGTAACCATGCGGGCGAAGGTACGGGCCGCTCTTGACGTGCTCTACGTGAAGCGGCTGGTCAAGCAGCTGGAGGGACGCCCACGCCCCCAGCACATCGGCATCATGCTCGACGGCAACCGCCGGTGGGCCAAGATGTCGGGCATCGCCGACCCCCGCGAGGGCTACCGGGCCGGCGGCGCGAAGGTGCTGGACTTCCTGCGCTGGTGCGACTCCGCGCAGATCGAGCACGTGACCCTGTTCATGCTCTCCGACGACAACCTCGCCCGGCCCGAGGACCAGCTCAACCCGCTCATCGACATCATCGCCGAGGTCGTCGAGCAGCTGGCCGCGCCCGGCAACCCCTGGCGCGTCGAAGCGGTCGGCGCCCTGGACCTGCTGCCCGCGGAGTCCGCGAGCCGGCTCAAGACCGCCACCGCCGCCACCCAGGACCGCAAGGGCGGCACCAAGGTCGACGTCGCCGTCGGCTACGGAGGCCGGCGCGAGATCGTCGACGCCGTGCGCTCCGCCCTCACCGAGCACAGCTCGCAGGGCGGGGACATCGACGAGCTCATCGAGAGCTTCACCATGGAGCACATCTCCAAGCACCTGTACTCCAAGGCCCGGTCCGAGTCCGACCTCATCATCCGGACCTCCGGTGAGCAGCGCCTCTCCGGCTTCCTGCTCTGGCAGTCCGCCTACGCCGAGGTCCACTTCTGCGAGACCTACTGGCCGGACTTCCGCGAGATCGACTTCCTGCGTGCCCTGCGCTCCTACTCCCTGCGGGAACGCCGCTACGGCCGTTGAGCGCCCCCGGCCGTTTCACGTGAAACATCGCCGTGGGGCGGAGACCCGGACGTACCCGGTCTCCGCCCCACGGCGATGTCCTGTCCTGCTGCGGTGATCAGCGGGGGCCGTCGCCCTCCGCCTCCTCCCGCGCCTGCTTGGCCTTCACCTCGGGATCGAGGAGCGCCTCACCGGTGCCGTCCACCGACGTCAGCCGGCCCGACTCGGGAACCTCCGTCGCCTCCGGCGGCTCCACCAGCCAGTCCGGGTTGGCCTGCTTGTCCCACCACTTCCAGGCGGCCAGCGCACCACCCGCGACGACCGCCGCGATCAGCACGACCTTGGCGGCCCGCCCGGCCCGCGCCCGGCGCTGGTGCTTGCGGGTCAGGCGCTGGATCTCCTTGGCGGTGACCTGGCCCCGCAGTGCGGCCAGCGCGGCAGCACCCCGCGCCGTGGCCTCGTCCCGCACGGGACCGGCCGCGGCCACCGCCTGCTCGATCCGCGGGCGTGAGTATTCGGCTGCCTGCCGAGCGGCCAGACGGGTGCGTACGGCCGCCTCCTGAGCGGCCGCGTCCATCTTCGGCGGTACATGCGTACGGGCCTGCTCCAAGCGCGGCGCGAGGTGCGCGCCGTACTGAAGACGGGCCTGGTCTGCGGCCTGCGACACCTTGGGCGCCAGCCGTACGCGCGCCTCCTGTGCATAGTGGGCGGCCCTGTCCTTGGCCGTGTCGGCGTAGGGCGCCACCGCTTCCGCGGCGTGCAGCACGCTGTCCTTCGCCGAACCGGTCGCGGCGCGCACGCTGTCGATGCGGGTCACGGGTTCCTCCTCCTCGGTGGCGTACGGTAATTCGACTTTCCACCCTTTTACGGATCATGCCTGGGGACGCACCGGCAGGCATGTGAGGGCGGGCATCCGGGTCACGGACGAGGCCGGTCAGTCCTCCGGAGCGCGTGGTGACGAAGATGCGAACAAGAGCTGACCAACGTCGACAACCGGTGAATACCGGGCCACACGAACCTGTCCCCGACCATGCCACGGATCGCCGCCGCGCGCCCGTGACTCACGGCACGGAGCGACGTGCGCGCCGCCGACCGTGGGAGGATCGGGGCGCACAACTGGACGACGGAAGGCACACCGTGGCCGAGCAGCTCTACGCCACCCTGAAGACCAACCACGGCGACATCGAGGTACGGCTGCTGCCGAACCACGCCCCCAAGACGGTCAGGAACTTCGTCGAACTCGCCCGGGGCGAGCGCGAGTGGACCAACCCCGAGACCGGGGAGAAGACCACGGACCGGCTCTACGACGGCACCGTCTTCCACCGGGTGATCAGCGGCTTCATGATCCAGGGCGGCGACCCGCTGGGCAACGGCACCGGCGGCCCCGGCTACCAGTTCGAGGACGAGTTCCACCCCGACCTGTCCTTCAACAAGCCCTATCTGCTGGCCATGGCCAACGCCGGGCCCGGCACCAACGGCTCCCAGTTCTTCGTGACCGTGTCCCCGACGACCTGGCTGAACCGCAAGCACACGATCTTCGGCGAGGTCGCGGGCGAGGCCGGCCAGAAGGTCGTCGACGCCATCGCCGCCCTCCCGACCAACCCCCGCACCGACCGTCCGGTCAACGACGTCGTCATCGAGTCGGTGACCGTCGAGACCCGAGAGGGCTGACCTCCCGTACACCGGGCAGGAACCAAACGCCCCGCCCATCCGTAGAGAGGGCGGGGCGTGCACGTGTGCACACCATTCGCAGGACGATCTAGGGGAAGCCATGGACCACGCGGCCGCCGGCCCGCCGGACGCCCAGAGCCTGCCCGGCTGCTACCGCCACCCGGACCGCGAGACGGGCATCCGCTGCACCCGCTGCGAGCGCCCCATCTGCCCGGACTGCATGGTCAACGCCTCGGTCGGCTTCCACTGCCCGGACTGCGCGGCGGGCCGCACCGGCGGCAGCGGGCCCGCCCCCGCCGCGTCCCGGCCCCGCACCCTCGCCGGGGGCGCCATCGCCGACGACCCGCGTCTGGTCACCAAGGTGCTGATCGGCGTCAACCTGGCCCTGTTCCTGGTCCAGCTCTCCGTCGGCGACCGCTTCACCAACCACCTCGAGATGATCGGCCGGGCCTACGTCCCGCTCCTCGGCTCGGTGGAGGGGGTCGCGGAGGGCCAGTGGTACCGGCTGCTGACCGCGATGTTCCTGCACGGCAGCTACATGCACATCCTCTTCAACATGCTCAGCCTCTGGTGGCTCGGCGGCCCGCTGGAAGGCGCCCTCGGCCGGGTCCGCTATCTCGCCCTCTACTTCTGCTCCGGGCTGGCCGGCAGTGCCCTCACCTACCTGATCGCCGAGCCGAACCAGCCCTCGCTGGGCGCCTCGGGCGCGATCTTCGGTCTCTTCGGTGCCACCGCCGCCCTCGTCCGGCGCCTCAACGCGGACATGCGGCCGGTCGTCATCCTGCTGGTGATCAACCTGGTCTTCACCTTCACCTGGGCCAACATCGCCTGGCAGGCCCACGTCGGCGGACTCGTCGGCGGCGCCGTGATCGGCTACGCGATGCTCCACGCCCCGCGCGAACGGCGGGCCCTGGTGCAGTACGGCGCGTGCGCGCTGGTCCTGGTGGCCGTCGTGGCCCTGACCCTGGTGAGGACGGCTCAGCTCACCTGAGCGCGACCGTTGTCCACACCGGGTGCCGGATCTTGTGCACAGCGTGCGGGAACAGGCGTGCCCCCTGTCGCTGACCCGTGTTTCCGCAGGTCAGGCAGGGGGCGAACGTGTTTTCGGTTGCTGGGGTCAACCGGTACTTCGGTCACACCGGCGTCAATCTCCAGAGGGTTATCCACAGATCGTCTTCTTTTTTCCCCAGCGTGTGGACAATACCTGTGGATAACTTCCCGCATACCCCTGGGCAGAGCTACGGGAGAGGCCGCCGCAGGGCGACTCCCCGCCCTTCCGCCGCTACTTCCACTGCGTGGAGACGCCGAATCCGGCGGCGATGAAGCCGAAGCCCACCACGATGTTCCAGTTGCCCAGCGAGTCGATCGGCAGTGAACCGTCGGTGACGTAGAAGACGACGATCCAGGCCAGGCCGATGACGAACATGGCCAGCATGACCGGGGCGACCCAGCTGCGGTTGGTCAGCTTGATACTGGCCGCCTGCTTCGAGGGCGGCGGCGTGTAGTCGGCCTTCTTGCGGATACGTGACTTCGGCACGAGGGTCTCTCCTGTCGATGCGCTGCGTGGCCGCGCAGGGAACGGGGGTCGGTCTCGGTCTGCGGCGTACGTGGGGACAAGGGGACTCCGAGCGCTCCCCCGGGCGTCCGTTAGCGTAGTCCTTCCGTGGCGCCGAAGGAGATAAGGGTACGTTGAGCAATTCTGCCGACTCCCCCCGGACCGGATCCAGCCCTGCCCGCGGACGCCGTTTCCGGCCCGTGCGGGTTCTCACGGCAGCCGTCTTCGCTCTCGCGGGGCTGATTTTCTTCACCAGCTTCAATACCGCGAAGGGCACCAATATCCGGACGGACGCCTCTTTGCTCAAGTTGTCCGATCTCATCCACGAACGCAGCCGGGAGAACGGCGGTCTGGAGGAGTCCAACGCGGCGCTGCGCCGGGACGTCGAATCGCTCGCCGAACGCGACGACGGCCGGAGCAAGTCGGAGGACGACGAACTCGCCGCGCTGGAGAAGAAGGCGGGCACGCACGAACTCGAGGGCGAGGCGATATCCGTCACACTCGACGACGCCCCGCCGGACGCCACCGCGAAACTCCCCGGATATCCGGAGCCGCAGCCCGACTATCTGGTGATCCACCAGCAGGACCTGCAGGCCGTGGTCAATGCGCTGTGGCAGGGCGGCGCCGACGGGATCAAGGTCATGGACCAGCGGCTGATCTCCACCAGCGCGGTGCGCTGCGTGGGCAACACCCTGATCCTGCAGGGGCGGGTCTACTCGCCGCCGTACCGGATCCAGGCGGTCGGCGACCCGGAGCGGCTGAAGAAGGCGCTGGCCAAGTCCCCGGCGATCCAGAACTACATGGTGTACGTCAACGTCTACGGGCTCGGCTGGAAGGTCGAGGAGGACGGGCGGGCGACACTGCCGGGCTACTCGGGCACGGCCGACCTGCACTACGCCCAGCCTGTGGATTAGGGCCGTTCCGCGGGGGCCCGCGCCGCTAGTCTGGTGCCGTACGGCGTGAGTCTGGCGCCGTGGTGCGACGGAAGGGACGGCATGTACGGCTGGATCTGGCGGCATCTGCCGGGGAACGCGTGGGTCAGGGCGCTGCTCTCCCTCGTGCTGGTGGCGGCCGTGGTCTACGCGCTCTTCCAGTACGTCTTTCCGTGGGCCGAACCGCTGCTGCCCTTCAACGATGTGACGGTGGACAACCAGTGAGCGCGCGCATCCTCGTCGTCGACAACTACGACAGCTTCGTCTTCAACCTGGTCCAGTACCTCTACCAACTGGGCGCCGAGTGCGAGGTCCGGCGCAACGACGAGGTGTCGACGGCGCACGCCCAGGAGGGTTTCGACGGCGTGCTGCTGTCCCCGGGCCCGGGGACGCCGGAGCAGGCCGGGATCTGCGTCGACATGGTCCGGCACTGCGCGTCGAGCGGGGTGCCGGTCTTCGGCGTCTGCCTCGGCATGCAGTCGATGCAGGTGGCGTACGGCGGCGTGGTGGACCGCGCGCCGGAGCTGCTGCACGGCAAGACCTCGCCCGTCGAGCACACCGGCGAGGGCGTCTTCGCGGGCCTGCCCTCGCCCTTCACCGCGACCCGGTACCACTCGCTGGCCGCGGAGCCGGGCACCGTGCCGGCCGAGCTGGCGGTGACGGCCCGGACGCCGGACGGCATCGTGATGGGCCTGCGCCACCGTGAGCTGCCCGTCGAGGGCGTGCAGTTCCACCCGGAGTCGGTGCTGACCGAGCACGGGCACCTGATGCTGGCCAACTGGCTCGTGGAGTGCGGCGACCGCGACGCGGTGGCGAGGTCGGCGGGGCTCGCCCCGGTGGTGGGCAGGGCCACGGCGTGACCGCGCTGCGCCCCGAGCGCCAGTCCGGCACGGCCGGTGACCAGGGATCCCCGTACGGGCAGTCGTACGGGGATTCCGGTGCGTTCGGGGACGGTCGGCACGAGGACTTCGCCGCAGGAGGGGCCGGGGCGGCCGGGGAGCAGTACCGTGCGCCGGCCGTCGACGACGAGACCGTGGCGCTGCGGATCCCGGACCCCCCGCCGGAGCGGACGCCCGCCGTTCCCGCGGACGGTGGCCGCGCGGCCCGCAGGAAGGCCGCGAAACGGCGTCACGGGCGCCGTGGGGCGCCCCAGGGGCGGCCGGCGGGTGCAGAGGCCGAGGAGGCCCCGGGGGCGCCGCTGTCGCGCGTGGAGGCCCGTCGCCAGGCTCGCGCCCGCAAGCCCGGCGCGGCGGTGATCGCCAGCCGGGCGATCGGTGAGGTCTTCATCACGACCGGTGTGCTGATGCTGCTGTTCGTCACCTACCAGCTGTGGTGGACGAACGTCCGGGCGCACGCGCAGGCGGACCAGGCGGCGAGCAGCCTCCAGGACGACTGGGCGAACGGCAAGGGCGCTCCGGGGGCCTTCGAGCCGGGCCAGGGCTTCGCCCTCCTGCACATCCCGAAGCTGGACGTCGTGGTGCCGATCGCGGAGGGCATCAGCAGCAAGAAGGTGCTGGACCGCGGCATGGTCGGGCACTACGCGGAGGGCGCCCTGAAGACGGCGATGCCGGACGCGAAGTCCGGCAACTTCGGGCTGGCGGGGCACCGCAACACGCACGGCGAGCCGTTCCGCTACATCAACAAGCTCCAGCCGGGCGACCCGATCGTCGTGGAGACGCAGGACGAGTACTTCGTCTACAAGATGGCGTCGATCCTGCCGGTGACGTCGCCGAGCAACGTGAGCGTGCTGGACCCGGTCCCGAAGCAGTCGGGCTTCAAGGAGGCCGGCCGCTACATCACGCTGACCACCTGCACACCGGAGTTCACCAGCAAGTACCGCATGATCGTCTGGGGCAAGATGGTCGAGGAACGGCCGCGCAGCAAGGGCAAGCCGGATGCGCTCGTCAGTTAAGGGCGGATGACCAGTGGCAGCGAGCACCGACACGGAGCAGCAGGAGCACGCCGGCGAGGACGGTCCGCGGGAGCCCGCGGCACGCCGCCGGGGCCCGGGGCGGATCGTCGCGCAGGCGGTCAGCGTCTTCGGCGAACTGCTCATCACCGCGGGCCTGGTGATGGGCCTGTTCGTCGTCTACTCGCTGTGGTGGACGAACGTGGTCGCCGACCGCGCGGCGGACCGGCAGGCGGACAAGGTCCGCGACAACTGGGCCGAGGACCGCGTCGGCCCGGACGGCCCCGGCGCGCTGGACACCAGGGCGGGCATCGGCTTCCTCCACGTCCCGGCCATGGGCAAGGGCGACATCCTGGTGGAGAAGGGCACGTCGATGAAGGTCCTCAACGACGGCGTGGCCGGCTACTACACCGACCCGGTCGAGGCGACGCTGCCCACCGCGGACAAGGAGGGCAACTTCTCGCTCGCCGCCCACCGCGACGGACACGGCGCGAAGTTCCACCGCATCGACAAGATCGAGGAGGGTGACCCGATCGTCTTCGAGACGAAGGACACCTGGTACGTGTACAAGACGTACGCCACCCTCCCCGAGACCTCGAAGTACAACGTCGACGTGCTCGACGCCGTCCCCGAGGAGTCCGGCAGGAAGAAGGCCGGCCACTACATCACCCTGACGACCTGCACGCCGGTCTACACCAGCCGCTACCGGTACGTGGTGTGGGGCGAACTGGTCCGCACGGAGAAGGTCGACGGCGACCGGACGCCGCCGGCCGAGCTGCGGTGACGGCGACACGAATGAAGCTCAGTAATTCATCATCTTCTCCGACCGTCAAGACAGTGGAAAAGGCTTGTCTCCGTGGACGCCGCGCCTGGTATGTGACACCTACGGGACCGTACGCACACTGCACGCACAAAGATTCCTAGCCCTCGGCCACCGATGCACACACACCACCCGTCAATCCGTGCAACGCGGCGTGGACCAGCGCTGTAGGGAACCGCCGCCGAAGTGCTCCGCCAACGGGTCCGCGAAGCACTTCGGCAGTGGCAAATCCGGGCTAGGAAGCCCAGTCGGTGCAGTACCTGACGACTGCTGAGTTCTTTATCACGGCTGCCTGGATGCCTATGTAGCTCAGACCGCCACTCCCGGTGGAGGCATGGGTGTTCCAAGTGACCGATTTGTTGTAGCCGTTCGCGTTGGAGTGCCAAGACCAATACTTGGTCTTGTCGTTGTCATCCTTCGAGATGAGCCGGATGGCAACAGAGTTGCCATCCGACGAGGTGTCTTTGACAGTAAGGCTCATGTCGGCGTAGTTGTTGGTCCAGTTCTTGAAGTTGCCAACACCCGACGCGCCACTGACATTGCACGATGCCTGGGCTTGCGCTCCGGCGGCCTCAGCGCTTCCCGCTGAAGTCGCGACCAGGGCAGCTGCCAGCGCGGCGCTTGCTACCGAGAGACGCTTCATGTTGTTTGACATGATCGCATCCTATACGTGAGCGCAGGCCAGCGATAGCTGTAAGTAGCCTTTCCCTGACTTTCCGAAACACGACGGATGCGGTTGAGACGTCAGTCGTCACCGCGGAGGCCGCCGATGAAACCGCCGTTGTTATTGCCTTGCTGGGCGGGAGCGAAGAGGGTGACCTCGTCCCCCTTCTTGACCTCTTGTCCTTCGGTCGGATTGCTGGCGACCACCACGGCGTTGTCGTCACCGCCGCCTTGAACCCCTGCGAGTTCCAGTCCGGTCTGCGCAAGGACCTGCTTGGCCTGGCCGACGGTCATCTGGGTGACCTTCGGCATCGCCAGTTTCTCCTCCACCGGGGGCTTGGCGATCTTGATGGTCACCGTGCTGCCGCGGTCGACGTCCGTTCCGGGCTGGAAGCTCTGCTCGAAGACCGTGCCTTCGGGCTGGGCGGTGGACTCCGCCTCCTCTTGACTACCTAGGACGAGACCCTTGTCCTCCAAAAGCTTCTTGGCGTCCTCGGGCGACTTGCCCAGCAGGCTGGGCACGGTCACCTTGGCCGTCTCCTTGGCGACGGTGAGGGTGACTGTGGAGCCCTTCTCGCTGGAGGCACCACCCTTGGGACTCTGGGACAGCACGGTGTCGGGGGTCTCGGTGGATTCCTCGGTCTGCTTCTCGACGTCGAAGCCCTTGTCCTTCAAGGCTGCTTCAGCCTCGTCGAAGGCAAGTCCGTCGACATCGGGGATCTCGACCTTCGGGGCGCCGGTCGAGACGACCAGGCTGACGCTGGTCTTCTTCTCGACCTCGGTGCCCTGCTTTGGGTTCTGCTCGCAGACGTTGCCCTTGGGCTGGTCCTCGCAGGGCTGTTCCTTGAAGGTCAGCTCCAGGTCGACGTTGCCGGCCTGTTGCTGGGCGTCGCCCTTGCTCAGCCCGACGAACGTCGGCACCGGGATCTTGTCGTTGCCCGCCCCGCCGTTGCCGGTGAAGGCGTACTTGCCGATCAGGATGGCGCCGACCAGGACGAGGATGCCGGCCAGCACCAGGAAGATCGTGGAGGTGTTCTTCTTGCGCGGCTGCTGGCGGCGCCGGTCGGGGCGGTCGTCGTAGCCGTAGCCGCCGTCGTCCGGGTTGGTGGGCGGCAGCATGGTCGTGGCGCCGCCCGCGTCCGAGCGCAGCGCGGTGGTCGGCTGCTCGTCGGGGTAGGCGCCGTAGCCGCCCGCGGCCATGGCGCCCATCGCGGCGGTGGCGGCGACGGGCTGGCCGTCGAGGCAGGCCTCGATGTCGATGCGCATCTCGTCGGCCGACTGGTAGCGGTAGTCCGGGTCCTTGACCAGGGCCTTCAGCACGATCGCGTCCATCTCGGGCGTGATCTCGGGGTCGAAGACGCTCGGCGCCTGCGGTTCCTCGCGCACGTGCTGGTAGGCGACGGCCACCGGGGAGTCGCCGACGAAGGGCGGGCGCACCGTGAGCAGCTCGTAGAGCAGGCAGCCCGTGGAGTACAGGTCGGAACGGGCGTCGACCTGCTCGCCCTTGGCCTGCTCCGGGGAGAGGTACTGGGCGGTGCCGATCACGGCGGCGGTCTGGGTCATCGTCATGCCGGAGTCGCCCATGGCGCGGGCGATGCCGAAGTCCATGACCTTGACCTGGCCGTTGCGGGTGAGCATGACGTTGGCCGGCTTGATGTCGCGGTGGACGATGCCGGCCCGGTGCGAGTACTCCAGGGCCTGGAGGATGCCGATGGTCATCTCCAGCGTCCGCTCCGGCAGGAGCTTGCGGCCGGAGTGGAGCAGCTCGCGGAGCGTGGAGCCGTCGACGTACTCCATGACGATGAACGGGATCGACACGTTGTCGATGTAGTCCTCGCCCGTGTCGTACACCGCCACGATCGCGGGATGGTTGAGCGAGGCGGCCGACTGGGCCTCCCGGCGGAAGCGGGCCTGGAAGGACGGGTCACGCGCGAGGTCCGCGCGGAGTGTCTTCACCGCCACCTGGCGTCCGAGCCGGGTGTCATGAGCGTGGTAAACCTCCGCCATGCCACCACGGCCGAGCACAGGGCCCAGCTCGTACCGGCCGCCGAGGCGACGCGGCTCTTCCATGGTTACCTACCAGCCCTCTCCGTCGGTCCCGACCGGCCTGCTTGTACGGTCGGAGGCTGCCGTCCGGCCTACCGTACCCGGCTCGCTGGGGGCCCTTTGGCCGAGCCGGGCAGCCGATACAGGACCGGTATCGCAACGTGCGCCGATGTGAAGGGGACGTGACCGGAGTCACGTCCCGTTCATGACGCGGTCACTTCTTGCTGTCGATGACGGCCTCCATGACGTTCTTCGCGATCGGCGCCGCGAGGCCGCCGCCCGAGATGTCGTCGCGGCCGGCGTTCTCGTCCTCGATCACCACGGCCACGGCGACGGGCGCGCCGCCGTCGTCACCCTTGGCGTACGAGAGGAACCAGGCGTAGGGGTTCTCGCTGTTGTCGACACCGTGCTGCGCGGTACCGGTCTTGCCACCCACCTTGACGCCGTCGATCTGCGCGTTGGTTCCCGTGCCGTCCTCGACAACGGTCTCCATCATGGACTGCAGGATCTGGGCGTTGTCCGCGGACAGCGGCTTGCTCATCTCCTCGGGATCCGTCTTCTCGATCGTGTCGAGGTTCGGGGCCTGGAGTTCGTCGACCATGTACGGCTTCATCAGGGTGCCGTTGTTGGCGACGGCCGAGGCGACCATGGCCATCTGCAGCGGGGACGCGGCGGTGTTGAACTGGCCGATGGAGGACTGGGCGACCTCGGACGGCGCCATGTCCTCGGAGAAGACCGACGCGCTGGAGCGGACCGGGACGAACTGCTCCTCGGTGAAGCCGAACTTCTTGGCCTCCTCCAGCATCTTCTCGTTGCCGAGGTCGGAGCCGACCTTGCCGAAGACGGTGTTGCAGGAGACCCGCAGCGCCTCGCGGAGGGTGGCGTCCTTGCAGGGGAGGTCGCCCTCGTTGGGCAGCTCGGTGGTGGTGCCGGGCATGGTCCACGGCAGCGGCGAGTCGGTCTTCTCGTCCGCCGAGCCGTACAAGTCGTTCTCCAGCGCCGCCGCCGCGGTGACCACCTTGAAGGTGGAGCCGGGCGGGTAGACCTCGCGCAGGGCCCGGTTGAGCATCGGGTCGTCGGGGTCGTTCTTCTTCTGCAGCTTGGTCCACGCCTCGCCCGCCGCGTCGTCGCCGCCCGCGATGGAGGTGGGGTCGTACGACGGGTAGGAGGCCATCGAGAGGATCTTGCCGGTGGACGGTTCGAGCGCGACGACCGCGCCCTTGGCGCCCTGCTTCTTCAGACCGTCGTAGGCGGCCTTCTGCGCGGCGCCGTTCAGGGTGGTGACGACGTTGCCGCCCTCGCGCTTCTTGCCCGTGATCATGTCGAGGGTGTTGCGGAAGAAGAGCCGGTCGTCGTTGCCGGTGAGGATCCCGTCGTTGATGGCCTCGATCTGGGTGGCGCCGTAGGCCTGGGAGACGTAGCCGGTGACGGGCGCCCACATGGCGCCGTCCTTGTAGGTGCGCTTGTACTTGAAGTCGCCCTCGGTGGTGGCGTGGCCGGTGATGGCGTTGCCGTCGACGATGATGTCGCCGCGGGGACTGGCGTACCGCTCGATGGCGACGCGGCGGTTGTGCTCGTCCTCCTTGAGCTCGTCCGCCTGGACGTACTGCAGCCAGTTGTCGCGGATGAGCAGGGTGAGGACCAGCAGACCGCAGAAGATCGCGATGCGGCGCAGTGGCTTGTTCACGGGCGGACCACCTGGGTCATCTCGGCGTCGGGGTTGGCGGGCGCGGCGGGTGCCGGTCTGCGCGCGGTGTCGCTGATGCGCAGCAGAATGCCGATCAACGCCCAGTTGGCGATGACGGAGGAACCGCCGTAGGCCAGGAAGGGCATGGTCATACCGGTGAGCGGGATGAGGCCCATCACGCCGCCGGCGACGACGAAGACCTGGAGCGCGAAGGCGCCGGAGAGGCCGATGGCGAGGAGCTTGCCGAAGGGGTCGCGGGCGGCGAGGGCGGTGCGCACGCCGCGTTCCACGATCAACGCGTAGAGCAGGAGCAGCGCCATCAGTCCGGCGAGGCCGAGCTCCTCGCCGAAGGTGGCGAGGATGAAGTCGGAGTTGGCGGCGAAGCGGATCAGCTCGGAGTGGCCCTGGCCCCAGCCGGTGCCGAGGGTGCCGCCGGAGCCGAAGGCCCACAGGGCCTGCATGGCCTGCTCGGAGTGGCCGACCTGGTTGGCGCGGGAGAGCGCGAACTCGCGCATCGGGTCGAGCCAGGCGTCGACGCGCTGCTGGATGTGCGGTTCGAAGGTGGCCACGCCGACGGCGCCGACGGCGGACATCAGCATGCCGAAGACGATCCAGCTGGTCCGCTCGGTGGCGACGTACAGCATGATCACAAACATGCCGAAGAAGAGCAGCGAGGTGCCGAGGTCGGTCTCGAAGACGAGGATCAGGATCGAGACGATCCAGACGACCAGGATGGGGCCGAGGTCGCGGCCGCGCGGCAGGTAGAGGCCCATGAAGCGGCGGCTGGCCAGGGCGAGCGCGTCGCGCTTCACCATCAGGTAGCCGGCGAAGAAGATCGCCAGGACGATCTTGGCGAACTCACCGGGCTGGATGGAGAAGGAGCCGACCTGGATCCAGATCTTGGCGCCGTAGATGTTCTTGCCGAGGCCCGGCACGAGCGGCAGCAGCAGCAGGAACAGGGCGCCGACCATGGAGATGTAGGTGTAGCGCTGCAGGACGCGGTGGTCCTTGAGGAAGACGAGCACGGCGACGAACAGGGCGATGCCCATCGCGGTGTAGATCAGCTGGCGGGGGGCGGCGTTGCCGGCCTGGTCGATGCTCTGGAGCAGTTCCGACTGGTCCAGGCGCCAGATGGCGACGAGGCCGAGTCCGTTGAGCAGCGTGGCCAGCGGCAGCAGCAGCGGGTCCGAGTACGGCGCGAATCTGCGCACGACGAGGTGGCCGACGCCGGCCAGGAGGCCGAGGCCGAGACCGTAGCTCAGCAGGCCGGCGGGCACCTCGTCGTTGATGGCCAGGCCCACGTTGGCGTAGGCGAAGACCGGGATGAGGACGGCGAACACGAGCAGGGCCAGCTCGGTGTTGCGCCGGCTCGGGGCGCCGATGGCGCCGATCGTGGACGTGTGGTGCGTCGACGGGTTGGTAGTACTGCTCATCGTGTGACAGGGCCTCTCACGGCTTGCCTACTGCTTACCGCACAGCGAGACGACCTTCTGCTCTTCCTCCGAGAGGGTCGGTCCGGAGCCTGGGTTGGGTGCGGTCGTGGACGGGGACGAGTCGGGTGCCTTCGGTGACTCCGACTCGTTCTGCGACTCGTTCTGCGAGGGGTCGGGACTCGGTGAGGCCTTGGACGTGAAGGAGGCGGGCGTGGTTCCCGTGGTGCCTCCGGCCTCGCCCTCACCCGTCTTCGCGTTCTTGTCGGTCTCCGAGGCGCGCCGGTCTGCCTGCTTCTTGCAGGCGGAGGCCTGGACGGCCAGTTCCTCGATCTTGGCCCGGGCGTCGTTGAGGTCGCCCTCGGCGATGGTGGCCTCGACCAGTTTCTGCTGGTAGGGCGGGAGGTACTTGAGTTCGATCTCGGGGTGGTCCTTCTGGACCTTGGAGAGCGAGACCCAGGCGAGGTCCTGGCTGATGCCCCGGTAGAGCGCGACGTGGTCGTCGCTGGTGCCGACGTAGTACTGGGTCTGCGTCCAGCGCCAGCCGCCGTAGGTGCCGCCGCCGATCACGGCGAGGGCGAGCACGGTGTAGAAGGACCGCTTCAGCCACTTGCGGCCCTTGCGGGGCTTGACGAAGTCGTCGGGGCCGTAGTCGTCGAAGCCGCCGGCCGGGACGTAGCCGGTGGTGTCACCGCTGCCGGGCGGCCCGAACTCGCCGCCCCCGCCGGGCTGTCCGCCCTGGCGGCCGAGGCCCGCGGCGCGGCCGGCCGGGGTCTGCATGATGCCGTTGTCGCCCGTCTGGGCCTGGTTCTCGGCGACGGCGCCGACGACCACGGGGGTGTCGTAGAGCTGTGCGGCGAGGGTGTCGCCGGTGTCGATGTCGAGGACGTCGGCGACGATGACGGTGATGTTGTCGGGGCCGCCGCCGCGCAGCGCGAGCTGGATCAGCTCCTGGACGGTCTCCTGGGGGCCCTGGTAGCTGGCGAGGGTGTCCTCCATCGTCTGGTGGGAGACGACGCCGGAGAGTCCGTCGGAGCAGATGAGGTAGCGGTCGCCGGCCCGCACCTCGCGGATGGACAGGTCGGGTTCGACGTGGTCGCCGCTGCCGAGGGCCCGCATCAGCAGCGAGCGCTGCGGGTGGGTGCCGGCCTCCTCCTCGGTGATGCGTCCCTCGTCGACGAGGCGCTGCACCCAGGTGTGGTCCTGCGTGATCTGCGTGAGGACGCCGTCGCGCAGCAGGTAGGCGCGCGAGTCGCCGACGTGGACCATGCCCAGGCGCTGGCCGGTCCACAGCAGGGCGGTGAGCGTGGTGCCCATGCCCTCCAGGGCGGGGTCCTCCTCGACCATCTGCCGCAGCTGGTCGTTGGCGCGCTGCACGGCGGCACCGAGGGAGGTGAGGACGTCGGAGCCGGGCACGTCGTCGTCGAGGGCGACGATGGTGGAGATCACCTCGGAGGAGGCGACCTCACCGGCGGCCTGGCCGCCCATGCCGTCGGCGATGGCGAGCAGGCGCGGGCCGGCGTAGCCGGAGTCCTCGTTGCCCTCCCGGATCATGCCCTTGTGCGAACCGGCGGCGAAGCGCAGTGACAGACTCATGCCCACCTCGCCCGTCGGCTCCGACTGCAGCCGGTCGTGTCGAGCCACACTGCCCACCCTCCGGTCGGGAGCGCGCCGGGGCCCGGGGTGCCGGCCGCCGCTGCGTGCTCGCTCCGCTCGCGCTCTTTCATTGGTGTAGCACTACTTCCGCAGCTCGATGACGGTCTTGCCGATGCGGATCGGCGAACCCGGACCGATCGGTGTGGGGGTCGTCAGCCGGGACCGGTCCAGGTAGGTGCCGTTGGTGGAGCCGAGGTCCTCGACGATCCACTGACCGTTCTGGTCCGGGTAGATCCTGGCATGGCGGCTGGAGGCGTAGTCGTCGTCCAGCACGATCGTCGAGTCGTGTGCCCGGCCGAGCGTGATGGTCTGGCCCTGGAGGGCAACGGTGGTGCCGGTGAGGGTGCCCTCGGTGACGACCAGTTTGGTGGGCGCGCCCCGGCGGCCGCGCCCGCCGCCGGACTGCTGGCGCTGCGGTGGTGGCGCCTGGCCCTGGCGCGCGGCGGCCTGCTGCGGTCGGCCGGCGTCGCGCCGTGCTCCGCGCTGGGTGACCCGCGTACCGAACAGGTCGCTGCGGATGACCTGCACGGCCACGATCACGAACAGCCACAGTACGGCGAGAAAACCCAGCCGCATGACCGTGAGGGTCAGCTCTGACATTGCCCCCGGATCACCCTTCGGCTTGCCTGTAGATAACGGTGGTGCTGCCCACGACGATGCGGGAGCCGTCGCGGAGCGTAGCGCGGGTGGTGTGCTGCCCGTCCACCACGATGCCGTTGGTGGACCCGAGGTCCTGGATCGTCGTGGGCGTTCCGGGCCGGATCTCGCAGTGCCGGCGGGAGACGCCGGGGTCGTCGATCCGCACGTCGGCCTCGGTGCTGCGTCCGAGCACGAGGGTCGCGCGGGAGATCTGGTGGCGGTTGCCGTTGATCTCGATCCAGTGGCGGGTGCGTCCGCCGGAGGCGGGCGCGGCCGGGGGTTGCTGGCCGCCCGCGGGCTGCGGGTAGCCGTAGCCGCCGGGGCGGCCGCCGGGCGGCGGCGCGGCCGGCATGGGCGGGGCGCCCGCGGGTGCGGCGGCCGGCGGGTAGCCGTAACCGCCGTCCGGTGCGCCGGGCCGGCCGGTGGGGGCGGGGGGAGCCGCGGGGCCCGGACCGCCCTGCTGGCCGCTGGAGGAGGCGAGGGTACGGCTGCGGACCCGGTACAGGCCGGTGTCCAGGTCGTCCGCCTTCTCCAGGTTGACCTTGATCGGTCCCATGAAGGTGTAGCGCTGCTGCTTGGCGTATTCGCGGACCATGCCGGCCAGCTCGTCGCCGAGCTGTCCGGAGTAGGGGCTGAGCCGCTCGAAGTCGGGCGTGCTCAGTTCCACGATGAAGTCATTGGGTACGACGGTGCGGTCGCGGTTCCAGATGGTCGCGTTGTTGTCGCACTCGCGCTGGAGCGCTCCCGCGATCTCCACGGGCTGCACCTCGGACTTGAAGACCTTCGCGAAGGTGCCGTTGACCAGACCTTCGAGGCGCTGCTCGAACTTCTTCAGGACTCCCATGGGGCACCTCCTCCGTCGCTGCCGTCCTGTCCACTGCCCTGCATGCTGCTGTACTGCGTACTGCCGCCGTGCGTAGTGCTGACCTGCGCACTGCCGGTGTGCGGGGCGCTCTTTCGCGCACTGCCCACCTGGTACTGCTTACTGATCGTATCCACGCGCCGCTCGATCGGCTGGTTCCCCCTGTCGGCCCGGTCGACGGGTGTCGACGCCTCTCGGAGTTCCCGTTGGAGCTGTCCTTCGAACTCCGGGGAGCGTCGGGACGGTCCCCCACGGGTACTCATGCCCAGGATCGTAGAGGCGGCCGCGGACCAGTGTCCCGCACCTGGCCGCGGACCCCTACCGGCTCCTGGTGAGACGGGCCGGACCGGTACGAGGTTGATACGTGAACGGGCAGGGACCGCGACGAGTGCCCGGAGGCGGACGGGTGCCCTGCTCCCGGGCGCAATAAGGCGTGTGAACGCACCCCTTCCAGCGTGCTAATGTTCTGGTGTCGGAAGGCGCCGCGCCGCAAGGCAAGGCCCGGAAGACACACCCAATGCGCGGGTGGCGGAATAGGCAGACGCGCTGGATTCAGGTTCCAGTGCCCGAAAGGGCGTGGGGGTTCAACTCCCCCCTCGCGCACCAGCCGAAAGGCCCCCAGGTCCCAGACCTGGGGGCCTTTCGCATGTCCGGACGCCTGCCGGGACGCGGGGTCGGCCCAGGCGGCGGGGCGGTGCGCGGGTGGTGCGCTGTGAGGAAGGTCTCAGGGGGGCGGGGGCGGACGGGGCGCCGGTGTGCCAGTGCGGCGGAGTGCGGGGTGCGGCGGAGTGCGGTGTACGGGGGTGTGGCCGGGGGTACGGTCGTGGCGCGTCGGCGCCGGGCCCGGGGGACGGGCGGCCGGTGCGGCGCGGGCGGGCCCGCGCGGCGTACGGCGTGCAGGGCGCACGGCGTGTGCGGCAGGCGGCCGGCCCGGGCGGGTACGGGCGACCAGGAACGAAGGCGGGGAGGGCGGCCGGGATGACCGGGGCGACGGCGGGGGCAGGCAGGCGGACGGCGGCCGGGGAGGTGCCGGGGGCGCGTACGGGAGCCGAGGGCGCGGAGGGCTCGGAACGTGCGCGCGGGGGCGGCGCCGGCGTGCGGAGCGCGGACGCGGGGAGCGTGGCAGAGGGTGTGCGGGTGCCGGTCGTGCCGGGGTTCGCGCGGTGGCCGGCGGACGGTTCGCCGAAGGCCGAGGGCAAGGCCCTGCGCACGCGCGTGCCGCGGTCCGCGCACGCCGCACTCGACCTGGACGCCGCCCGGCCGGACGCGGTGAGCGCGGTCGAGGAGTCCAACCGCGGCCGAATACCCGGCCTCACTCCGATCCGGGCCGGGCGGATGGCGGCGACGCCCTTCGCGTTCCTGCGCGGGTCGGCGGGCCTGATGGCGTACGACCTGGCGCGCACGCCGGTGACCGGGATCGGCGCCCAGATCTGCGGCGACGCGCACGCCGCGAACTTCGGTCTCTACGGCGACGCCCGCGGTGGCCTGGTCATCGACCTGAACGACTTCGACGAGACGGTGCACGGCCCCTGGGAGTGGGACCTCAAGCGGCTCGCCGCCTCGCTCGTCCTCGCGGGCCGGGAGGCCGGCGCCGACGAGGACACCTGCCGCGAGGCCGCCCACGACGCGGCGGGTGCCTACCGGCGCACCATGCGGCTGCTGGCCAGACTCTCCGCGCAGGACGCCTGGAACGCCATCGCGGACGAGGAACTCGTCTCCCACACCGACGCCCACGACCTGCTCGGCACCCTGGAGCGGGTCTCCGAGAAGGCGCGGGCCAACACCAGCGGGCGCTTCGCCGCCAAGTCGACCGAGCCCGCGGAGGACGGCGGGCGGCGCTTCGTGGACGCTCCGCCGGTGCTGCGCCGGGCCACCGACGCGGAGGCGGCGGCGGTCTCCGGCGCCCTGGCTGAGTACCTGGGCACCCTCTCCGAGGACCGGCTGCCGCTGCTGGCCCGGTACGCGGTGCACGACGTCGCCTTCCGGGTCGTCGGCACCGGCAGCGTGGGCACGCGGTCGTACGTCGTGCTGCTCCTGGACCACCGGGGCGAGCCGCTCGTCCTCCAGGTCAAGGAGGCCCGGCCCTCCGCGCTGCTGCCGCACCTGGCGGCCGCCGGTTTCGAGGCCCCCTCAGCCGCGCACGAGGGCCGCCGGGTGGTCATGGGGCAGAAGCGGATGCAGGTCGTCAGCGACATCCTGCTGGGCTGGACGACGGTCGACGGGCGGCCCTTCCAGGTGCGGCAATTCCGCAACCGCAAGGGCAGCGTGGACCCGGCGGCGCTCGCCGCCGACCAGCTGGACGACTACGGCCGCATGACCGGCGCGCTGCTGGCCCGCGCCCACGCGCACAGCGCGGACCCGCGGGCCGTCGCGGGGTACTGCGGCAAGAACGGCGAACTGGACGAGGCGGTCGCCGCCTTCGCCGTCGCCTACGCCGACCGCACGGAGGCGGACCACGCCCGGTTGGTGGCCGCGGTGCGGTCGGGCCGGGTGGCGGCCGAGCCGGGGGTGTGGGAGAGACGCCGGACAGGCCCTAGGCTGGACGGGTGACGACCCCGGAAGCTGAGCAGGGCGACGACGGCACCGGCGCCGAGGGTGCCGCGCCGCGTCCCGAGGAACGGCTGGAGCAGGCCGTACGGGCTGCCGAGCAGGCACTCATCGAGTACGAGATCGCGCTGGAGACCTTCCGCGTGGAGGTCGAGAACTTCTCGCGGCTGCACGAACAGCGCCTCGGCCCGGTGTACGCCCGGCTGGAGGAGCTGGAGGCGCAGCTCCTGGAGGCCAGGGCGGCCCGCACCGGCGAGGCCGAGGACCGGCGCCGGGCCGACGAGGCGCGGGCCGCGCTGACGCCGATCCCGGGGGTCGAGGAGCTGCTGCACGGCTGGATGGACGGGGACGGGCTGTTCCCGGAGGCCACGGCGATGCTGACGGACCAGCCGGTACGGCCCCCGCAGCGGGTCCGGCCGAGCGAGGAGGCCCGCAAGCTCTACCGCGAGCTGGCCCGCAAGGCCCACCCCGACCTGGCCCAGGAGGAGGCCGAGCGGGTGCGGCGCGAGGAGTTCATCACCCGCGTCAACGCCGCCTACGCCCGCGGCGACGCGGAGGAGCTGCGCGAGCTGGCCGAGGAGTGGGCGGCGGGTCCGGTGCCCGAGCGCCGCCCGAGCCGGGGCGAGGAGCTGTACGCCCGCCTCGAATGGCTCGACCGGCGCAAGGAGATGCTCACGCTGCTCGCCAAGGAGCTGGAGGGGAGCGCGATCGGCGCCATGCTCCGGCTGGCGCCCGACGACCCCGACCGCCTGCTGGAGGAGATCGCCGAGCAGCTGGCGACGCAGGTGCGCGAGCGCGAGGCGGAGCTGGCTGCGGTGCGCGGGCAGGACTGAGCGGGCAGGACTGAGCGGGCAGCGCTGGGCGGGACGGCGGCTCGGGTAGCGTCTGCGGCATGACTTTCGGAGCTGGTGTGCCCACGGTCGGGGTCGAGGACCTCAAGGACGGCGACTTCCTGCTGGACGTCCGCGAGGACGACGAGTGGCAGGCGGGCCATGCCGCCGGGGCGCTGCACATTCCCCTCAGCGAGTTCGTCGCCCGGTACGGTGAGCTGGCCGAGGCGGCGCCGCAGGACGGCCGGGTGCACGTGCTCTGCCGCGTCGGGGGCCGCTCGGCGCAGGCCACCATGTACCTGGTCCAGCAGGGCGTCGACGCCGTGAACGTCGACGGCGGCATGCAGGAGTGGGCCGCGGCCGGTCGTGCGGTGGTGGACGACAAGGGCGAACCGGGGCACGTTCTCTAGCCTTTCCCGACGCGTTTCCCGGTGGCCCGCGCGCGGTCCGTCCGCTCGGCCCGCGCCGGATGTGGCGACGGCCACGGTGCGAGCGGCACACCGGGGGCTGTGCGGGCGGCCGGTCCTGAGTACCGTTCCCGTTCGAACGCCGCCGGGCAGTCGCACCGGTGGCGCGTGTGCGTCCCGCGGCGGGGCGGGCGGATGGACGGATCGGGACCGAACGGGGCGGAATGGACGCGTACGACAAGGGCTCGGACGCCCGGCAGGGGCTGGGACGGGACGGGCGGGAGGGTCCGCCCGGGCCGGACGACGCAGCGGAACAAACCGGTGGGTCGGACGGGACCGAGGAGGCGTCCGCACCAGGCGAGACGGGGGAGACAGGCAAGACGGGCGAGACGGTGGAGGTGCCTGAGGCACGCGAGGTGCCTGTGGCACCCTCCGGACCCCGTACCGGATTTGCCGCGCTCTCCCCCCGCTACCAGGTCGGCGCCGTGGCCGCTCTCGTGGCCGTCGCGGTCGCCGTCTGCGCCCACATAGGCCTGGTGTTCCTGCACGTGGCTCCGTCCAACACGCTCACCAAGGAGCACGGCTCCGCCGTGGACGAGTGGGTCTTCCCCGAGTTCGAGCAGAACTGGAAGCTCTTCGCGCCCAACCCGCTCCAGCAGAACGTCGCCGTCCAGGTCCGCGCCGAGGTCGGCACGGCGGACGGCGGGATACGCACCACCGGCTGGTACGACCTGTCCGCCGAGGACGGCCGCGCCATCGACGGCAATCCGCTGCCGAGTCACACCGTGCAGAACGAACTCCGCCGGGCCTGGGACTTCTTCGTCTCCAGCCACGACTCCGAGGACCGCCCGGTGGGCCTGCGCGGATCCCTCTCCGAGACCTACCTCCGGCGGATCGCGCTCCTGCGCCTGGACCGGAACGGGGCCGCCGGACCGGGCGGCGTCGTGGAGCGGGTCCAGTACCGTTCCCGGACCACCAACGTGGAGCCGCCCCCGTGGAGCGGGGAGAAGGTCTCCGACCGGCCGACCTACCGCGAGCTGCCCTGGTGGTCCGTCACCCCGGAACGGAACGACGGGAACCGGGACGACGGGAACCGGAAGGACGGGGCCCGCAAGGACGCCGGCGAAGGGGGTGCCGCGTGAACGGCATCGCCCTCTCGGTCTCCCGCGGCATCGCCCGCGCCACCGGCGCAGCGCTCGGCCCGTACCAGACCGCCGTGATCCGCATCGGCTTCGCCGCGACCTGGCTGCTCTTCCTGCTGCGCGAACTGCCCCACCGGGACGAGCTGTACGGACCGGGCGGGCCCTGGAGCCACGACCTGGCCGAGCAGATGGTCGGGGACAACGGGGCGTTCACGGCGCTGCTGTGGTCGGACGGACGGGCCTGGTTCGAGATCGTCTACGCGCTGGCCGTGCTGAGCAGCCTGCTGCTCCTGCTGGGCTGGCGCACCCGGACCGTGTCCGTGCTGTTCATGGTCGGCGTGCTCTCGCTGCAGAACCGCAGCGTCTTCATGGGGGACGGCGGCGACAACGTCCTGCACCTGATGAGCATCTACCTGGTCCTCACCCGCTGCGGCCAGGTGTGGTCGCTGGACGCGCGCCGGGCGCGGCGGGCGGATGCGGCACGCGCGCGCGGGGAGCGGGTCGTGGACCGGGTCGGTCCCGTCCTGTGGTGCGTCTTCGGCTTCCTGCTGCTCACCGTGACGCTGGCGGGCGGCATGGACGGCGACTGGTTGGTCCCGGTGCTGCTGTGGGCGGTGTGGGCGGCGCTCGGCCTCTGGTGGGCCGTGGGGCGCTTGGCGGAGGGGAGCCAGCCGCGGATCCTGCTGGACGTCGTCACCAACATCGTGCACAACGGCGCGCTGGTCGTGATCATGGCCGAGGCCTGTCTGATCTACGCCACCGCCGGCTGGTACAAGATCCAGGGCTCGCGCTGGCAGGACGGCACGGCCGTCTACTACCCGCTGCACCTGGACTACTTCTCGCCCTGGCCCGCGCTCTCCGACGCCCTGGCCGCCAGCGGCACGATGGTCATGCTCATCACCTACGGCACGGTCGCCGTGCAGGTGGCCTTCCCGTTCACGCTGTTCAACCGGCGGGTCAAGAACGTGCTGCTCGCGGTGATGATGATCGAGCACGCGGTGATCGCCGTGACGCTCGGGCTGCCGTTCTTCTCGCTGGCCATGATCGCCGCCGACGTGGTCTTCCTGCCGACGTCGTTCCTGCGCCGCGCGGGCGGCTGGGTGGCACGCGGGCGTGCGCGGCTGCCGGGCCGGCTGTCGGCGGGGGCACCGGGCAGCGGGCGCGACGGTGGCGACCGTGGCGGGGGTACGGCGGCGGTGCCGGGGCCGCGGACGGAGCCCGGGGCCGGGCCGGGGGACGGCAAAGACTCCGGCGAGGACTCGGGCAGGGACGGCGAGGACGCGGGCAAGCGCGGCGGGGACGCGGGCGAGCGGGGCGAGGGCTCCGAGGAGACGCACGTAGGCTTCCGGGCATGACCGAGTCCGGCCCGCAGTCCGTGCCGTCTGTGCCGCCCGTGCTGTCCGTCTGGCGCCGGCACGCGGACGCGTGCGTACTGCTCGACGGCTTCCACGCGCTCAAGCACGCGCTGCGGTTCGGTGCCGAGGTCCCGGTGGCCGTCGCCGGTGACCGCGCGGGCGCCCTGGCCCTCGCCGACGAGCTGGCCCCCGACGTGCGGGAGAGGCTGGACGGCCTGCTGGCCGAGGTGGCACACGAGGCGTACGCGGGGCTCGTCGCGCGGCCGCACCCCACCGCGGTGGCCGCCCTGGCGGTACGGCCCCCGCGTGCGGCCAACCTGGCGGCGCTGGCGCGCACGCCCCGGCGCACGCCCGTGGTGGTCCTCGACCAGCCGCGCAACCTCGGCAACGCGGGGGCGGTGATCCGGCTGGCGGCGGGCTTCGGCGCGACCGGCGTGGTCACCACCGGGACGCTCGACCCCTGGCACCCCACGGTGGTGCGCGGCGGGGCGGGGCTGCACTTCGCGACCGCCGTCGAGCGGCTGGAGGTGGCGGAGCTGCCGCCGGGGCCGGTGTTCGCGCTGGACCCGGAGGGCGAGGACATCCGGGGGCTGAAGCTGCCGGACGACGCGCTGCTCGCGTTCGGCTCCGAGCGCAGTGGACTCTCGCGGGAGCTGCGCGCACGTGCCGACCACCTGGTGGCGCTCCCGATGCGCCCTCAGGTGTCCAGCTACAACCTCGCGACCAGCGTCGCCATGACGCTGTACCACTGGAGCGCCACCGGGGCCGTACCGCCCGTGTCCTGACGACAGGCCCCGGCGCCCCGGCTCAGGCCGGTCGGCGGACCTCCACCACGTGGAAGCGGCCGGCGACGAACGCGCCGTCGCACAGGGCCGCGTTGGCCGCCGGGTTGCCGCCCGAGCCGTGGAAGTCGGAGAAGGCGGCCGTCTGGTTGACGTACACCCCGCCGGTCAGGTTGAGGGAGAGCTGGGCGGCCTCGTCCAGGCAGACCTCCTGGACGGCCTCCTCGACCTCCGCGTCGGTCGTGTACGCGCCCACCGTCATCGCGCCCTTCTCGCGGACGCTGTGCCGCAGCAGCTCCAGGGCGTGGGCGGCGGAGTCGACGGCCACGGCGAAGGAGACGGGGCCGAAGCACTCACTGGTGTACGCGGCCTCGTCCCCCGGCTTGGCGGCGTCCAGCTTGACGATCACCGGCGTGCGCACGACCGCGTCCGGGAAGTCCGGGTTGGTCACCTCGCGCGAGGCGAGGGCGACCTCGCCGAGTCCGGCGGCGGCCTCCAGGCGGGCCTTGACGTCCGGGTTGACGATCGCGCCGAGCAGGCCGTTCGCGCGGGCGTCGTCGCCGAGGAGGGCGTCCACGGCGCGGGCGAGGCCGGCGCTCACCTCGTCGTAGGTCTTGTGGCCCTGGTCGGTGCGGATGCCGTCGCGGGGGATCAGCAGGTTCTGCGGGGTGGTGCACATCTGGCCGCTGTAGAGGGAGAGCGAGAACGCCAGGTTGGCGAGCATGCCCTGGTAGTCGTCGGTCGACTCCACGAGCACCGTGTTGACGCCGGCCTTCTCCGTGTACACCTGGGCCTGGCGGGCGTTGGCCTCCAGCCAGTCGCCGAAGGCGGTGGAGCCGGTGTAGTCGACGATCCGGATCTCGGGGCGGGTCGCCAGCGTCTTGGCGATGCCCTCGCCGGGGCGCTCGGCGGCCAGCGCCACCAGGTTCGGGTCGAAGCCGGCCTCGGCGAGGACGTCGCGGGCGACCCGGACGGTGAGCGCGAGCGGCAGCACCGCGCGGGGGTGCGGTTTGACCAGGACCGCGTTGCCGGTGGCGAGGGAGGCGAAGAGTCCCGGGTAGCCGTTCCACGTCGGGAAGGTGTTGCAGCCGACGACCAGGCCGATGCCGCGCGGGACGGGGGTGAACCGCTTGGTGAGCGCGAGCGGGTCGCGCTTGCCCTGCGGCTTGGTCCACTCCGCCGTCCCGGGCGTGCGGGACTGCTCCGCGTACGCGTGGGCCACGGCCTCCATGCCGCGGTCCTGGGCGTGCGGGCCGCCCGCCTGGAAGGCCATCATGAAGGCCTGCCCGGAGGTGTGCATGACGGCCTGGGCGAACTCCATGGTCCGGGCGGCGATCCGCCCGAGGATCTCCAGGCAGACCAGCGCGCGCAGCTCCGGGCCCGCGTCGCGCCACGCCTTCTGTCCGGCCCTCATGGCGGGCAGCAGCACGTCGAGGTCCGGGTGCGGGTACTCCACGCCCAGCTCGACGCCGTACGGGGAGACCTCGCCGCCGACCCAGCCGTCGGTGCCGGGCTGGCCGAGGTCGAGGCGGGTGCCGAGCAGGGCGTCGAAGGCGGCCTTGCCCGCGGCCGTGCCGAGGCTGCCGTTCTCCCCGTAGGCCTTGGGGTGCTCGGGGTGGGGGGACCAGTACGCGCGCGTGCGGATCGTCTCCAGCGCCAGGTCCAGGGTCGGCCGGTGCTGGGCGATCAGCTGCTGTGCGGTGAGTTCGGCGGCCATGCGGGACCAACTCCTCGTCTCCCACGGACCGGTGGAACGTGCCGATCTCGCCGAAGCGCGAGAACGCCGGACTGCCGCGGGCGCTCCGTCGGCTCTCCGTCGAGTCCGTGGACCTGGGGGAAACCTGGGCAGGAACAGGTGGACACGGCTAGAGTAACCGAACGATCGGTCGGGACAAGGGGGACCGCCGCATCTGTGGAAAACCCCGTGCGGGAGGATCGCGCACATGACAGCACTCGACCTCAGCAGCCCCGTGGCCGTCGTCGGCACCGGCACCATGGGCCAGGGCATCGCCCAGGTGGCGCTGGTCGCGGGCCATCCCGTGCGGCTGTACGACACCGTCCCCGGGCGGGCCCGGGAAGCGGCCGACGCGATCGGCGCCCGGCTCGACCGGCTCGTCGAGAAGGAACGCCTCACCGGCGCCGGACGGGACGCGGCCCGCGCCCGGCTCACGCCCGCCGAGAGCCTCGACGGCCTCGCCGGCTGCGCGCTCGTCGTCGAGGCGGTCGTGGAGCGGCTGGACGCCAAGCAGGAGCTGTTCCGCGCCCTGGAGGACGTCGTCGGCGACGACTGCCTGCTCGCCACCAACACCTCCTCCCTGTCCGTCACCGCGATCGGCGGCGCGCTGCGCCGTCCGGGCCGCTGCGTCGGCCTGCACTTCTTCAACCCCGCACCGCTGCTCCCGCTGGTGGAGGTCGTCTCCGGGTTCGCCACCGACCCCGCGTCGGCCGCGCGTGCGCACGACACGGCCCGCGCCTGGGGCAAGACGCCGGTCGGCTGCGCCGACACCCCCGGGTTCGTCGTCAACCGCGTCGCCCGGCCCTTCTACGCCGAGGCGCTCGCCGTCCACGAGGACCGGGGCGCCGACCCGGCCACCATCGACGCCGTGCTGCGCGAGTCGGGCGGCTTCAGGATGGGCGCGTTCGAGCTGACCGACCTCATCGGGCAGGACGTCAACGAGTCCGTCACGCACTCCGTGTGGCAGGCGTTCTTCCAGGACGTGCGCTTCACCCCGTCGCTCGCCCAGCGCCGGCTGGTCGAATCCGGCCGGCTCGGCCGCAAGAGCGGACGGGGCTGGTACGACTACCGGGAGGGCGCCGAGCGCCCCGGGCCGCACACCGCGGAGCCCGCGGACGCGCCCGCGTACGTCGTCGCCCGGGGTGACCTGGGCCCGGCCGGCGAACTGCTCGCGCTGATCCGCGAGGCGGGCATCGAGGTCCGCGCGGAGGACGTTCGCGCGGATGGCGTCCGCACGGAGGACGCGGACCGCGGCACCCGGCTGGTCCTGCCCGGCGGCGGCCGGCTCGCGCTCGCCGACGGCCGCGCCCCGGCGGCGTCCCGGGACACCGTCCACTTCGACCTGGCGCTCGACTACCGCGCGGCGACGCGTGTCGCCCTGTCCGCCCCGCCGTCCGCCGCGCCGCGCACGGTCGCCGAGGCCACCGGCCTCTTCCAGGCGCTCGGCAAGAAGGTCAGCGTCATCGGCGACGTTCCCGGCATGATCGTCGCCCGTACGGTGGCGCGGCTCGTCGACCTGGCGGTCGAGGCGGTCGCCAAGGGGGTGGCCACCGCCGAGGACGTCGACACCGCGATGCGCCTGGGTGTCAACTACCCCGTGGGCCCCCTGGAGTGGAGCCGCCGGCTCGGCGCGGACTGGGTCCGCGGGGTCCTCGGCAACCTGCACGAGTGCGCCCCTTCGGGCCGGTACGCGCCCTCCCCGGCGCTCACCCGGCACGCGTACGCCGCCGACGAGCAGGAGGGCACCTCCTCATGAGCACCGCCAAGCGCGACACGTACACGCCCGAGACGCTGCTGTCCGTCGCCGTGCAGGTCTTCATCGAGCGCGGCTACGACGGCACCTCCATGGAGCACCTGTCCAGGGCGGCGGGGATCTCCAAGTCCTCGATATACCACCACGTCGCCGGCAAGGAGGAGCTGCTGCGCCGGGCCGTGAGCCGGGCGCTGGACGGGCTCTTCGGGATCCTCGACGAGGAGCACGCGCGCGTGGGCTCCGCGGCCGCGCGGCTGGAGTACGTCGTGCGGCGCATGGTCGAGGTGCTCATGGCCGAACTGCCCTACGTGACGCTGCTGCTGCGGGTGCGCGGCAACACCGGCACCGAGCGCTGGGCGCTGGAGCGGCGGCGCGAGTTCGACCACCGGGTCGCCGCCCTGCTCAAGGACGCGGCGGCCGAGGGGGACGTGCGCGCCGACGTGGAGGTGCGGCTCGCGACCCGCCTGGTCTTCGGCATGATCAACTCGATCGTCGAGTGGTACCGCCCCGACGCTCCCGACGGACGGGACGGCCGTGACGGCCGGGACGGCACGGGGGAGCGCGAGGTGGTCGACGCGGTGGCGCGGCTGGTCTTCGGCGGGCTGCGCAAGGCGTCCTGAGAGCCGTCGCCGTCGCCGTCGGTGCCTCGCTGCCGTCGGTGCCCCGCCGCCGAGCCCCGGCCTGCATGCCCTGCGGGGCGGCGTCGCGGTCGGCGGCGGCGGTCAGTTCTGCGGTTCGAGGTCCTCGGTCTCGAAGACCAGCAGGGTGCGGGTGCTGAGCACCTCCGGGATGGCCTGGAGGCGGCTGAGCACCAGCTCGCGCAGGGCCCGGTTGTCGGGGGTGTGGACCAGCAGCAGGACGTCGAAGTCGCCACCCACCAGGGCGATGTGCGAGGCGCCGGGCAGTCGGCGCAGCTCTGCGCGGACCGTGCGCCAGGTGTTCTGCACGATCTTCAGGGTGATGTAGGCCGAGGTGCCGTGACCCGCGCGTTCGTGGTCGACGCGGGCGCCGAAGCCGCGGATGACGCCGTCCTCGACGAGCCGGTTGATGCGGGCGTAGGCGTTCGCGCGCGAGACGTGCACCCGCTCGGCGACCGACCGTATCGAGGCGCGGCCGTCCGCCTGGAGCATGCGCAGGATGTCCTGGTCGATGGCGTCCAGTGGGCGCGGGGGCGGCGGGGGCGCGGCCTCCTCGGCGCCGCCGCCCTCCTCCGGGTGCTCGGCCATTTGTTCAGCTGCCACGTGCCCCCGCCTTCCCGCCATGGACGTTGTGCGTCCATCTCAGGCTGTGGAGAACCGTTTGTCCACAGCCTGGGGCCGCGTGTAGCCAAAATGTGCCGACGACCGAACAATCGGTAGGTGAGGCCCGTCACACCCGTGGCGAGCCCACAGCCGCTCCCACGAGGAGGAGGTGCCGTCATGACGGTCATGGAGCAGCGGGGCGCGTACCGGCCCACACCGCCGCCCGCCTGGCAGGCCCGTACCGAGCCCGCGCCGCTGCTGCCCGACGCGGAGCCGTACCGCGTCCTCGGCACGAAGGCCGCCGAGCGCGTCGACCCCGCGCTGCTGCGCACGCTCTACGCCCGCCTGGTCCACGGCCGGCGCTACAACACGCAGGCCACGGCGCTGACCAAGCAGGGCCGACTGGCCGTCTACCCGTCCAGCACCGGCCAGGAGGCCTGCGAGGTCGCCGCCGCGCTGGCGCTGGAGGAGCGCGACTGGCTCTTCCCCAGCTACCGCGACACCCTCGCCGTCGTCACCCGCGGTGTCGACCCGGTCGAGGCCCTCACCCTGCTGCGCGGCGACTGGCACACCGGCTACGACCCCCGCGCGCACCGGGTCGCCCCGCTGTCCACCCCGCTCGCCACCCAGCTGCCGCACGCCGTGGGTCTCGCCCACGCCGCCCGCCTCAAGGGCGACGACGTGGTCGCGCTGGCCATGGTCGGCGACGGCGGCACCAGTGAGGGCGACTTCCACGAGGCGCTGAACTTCGCCGCCGTCTGGCGGGCGCCGGTCGTCTTCCTGGTGCAGAACAACGGCTTCGCGATCTCCGTCCCGCTCGCCAAGCAGACCGCCGCCCCGTCGCTGGCCCACAAGGCCGTCGGCTACGGGATGCCCGGCCGCCTGGTGGACGGCAACGACGCCGCCGCCGTGCACGAGGTCCTGACCGACGCCGTGCGGCACGCGCGCGAGGGTGGTGGTCCCACGCTGGTGGAGGCGGTGACGTACCGCGTCGAGGCGCACACCAACGCCGACGACGCCACGCGGTACCGCGGCGACGACGAGGTGGCGGCCTGGCGCCGGCACGACCCGGTCGACCTGCTGGAGCGGGAGCTGACCGGACGCGGGCTGCTCGACGAGGAGGGTGTCCGCGCCGCCCGGGAGGACGCCGAGACCATGGCCGCCGGCCTGCGCGCCCGGATGAACGAGGATCCGGAGCTCGACCCGATGGACCTGTTCGCCCACGTCTACGCCGAGCCGACCCCGCAGCTGCGCGAGCAGCGCGAACTGCTGCGCGCCGAGCTGGCGGCCGAGGCCGAGGCCGAGGCGGAGACGGAGACCGAGTCGGAAGCGGAGACGGAAGCCACCACGGACGCGGCGACGCACGCGGGGACGGCGACCGGATCCGTGTCCGGGGCGCCCGAAGGAGGGCCCCGATGACGACTGCCGCGGTCAGGCCGGCCACCATGGCGCAGGCCCTCACGCGCGCGCTGCGCGACGCCATGGCCGCCGACCCGGGCGTCCACGTGCTGGGCGAGGACGTGGGCACCCTCGGCGGCGTCTTCCGGGTCACCGACGGGCTCGCCAAGGAGTTCGGCGAGGACCGCTGCACGGACACCCCGCTCGCCGAGGCCGGCATCCTCGGCGCGGCCGTCGGCATGGCGATGTACGGGCTGCGCCCGGTCGTGGAGATGCAGTTCGACGCCTTCGCCTACCCGGCGTTCGAGCAGGTCGTCAGCCACGTCACCAAGATGCGCAACCGCACGCGCGGCGCGCTGCCCCTGCCGCTGACCATCCGCATTCCCTACGGCGGCGGCATCGGCGGCGTCGAGCACCACAGCGACTCGTCCGAGGCGTACTACATGGCGACTCCGGGGCTCCACGTCGTCACGCCCGCCACCGTCGCCGACGCCTACGGGCTGCTGCGCGAGTCCATCGCCTCCGACGACCCGGTGGTCTTCCTCGAACCCAAGCGTCTGTACTGGTCGAAGGAGGCCTGGAACCCCGAGGAACCGGCAGCCGTTGAACCGACAGGCCGCGCGGTGGTGCGGCGTTCCGGCCGGAGCGCCACACTCATCACGTACGGGCCGTCGCTGGCCGTCTGCATGGAGGCGGCCGAGGCGGCCCGGGCCGAGGGCTGGGACCTCGAAGTCGTCGACCTGCGCTCCCTGGTGCCGTTCGACGACGAGACGGTGTGCGCTTCGGTGCGGCGGACGGGACGCGCGGTCGTCGTCCACGAGTCGGGCTCCTTCGGGGGCCCGGGCGGGGAGATCGCGGCCCGGGTCACGGAGCGGTGCTTCCACCACCTGGAGGCGCCGGTGCTGCGTGTGGCCGGGTTCGACGTCCCGTACCCGCCGCCGATGCTGGAGCGTCACCACCTGCCCGGTGTGGACCGGATCCTGGACGCCGTGGGGCGCCTGCAGTGGGAGGCCGAAAGCTGATGGCACACGCTTCTGAGGGACGCGGTCAGGAGTTCCGGCTCCCCGACCTCGGTGAGGGGCTCACCGAGGCGGAGATCGTGCGCTGGCTCGTCGAGGTCGGCGACGTGGTCGCCGTCGACCAGCCGGTCGTCGAGGTCGAGACGGCCAAGGCGATGGTCGAGGTGCCCTGTCCCTACGGCGGCGTGGTCACCGCCCGCTTCGGCGAGGAGGGCACGGAGCTGCCCGTCGGGGCGCCGCTGGTGACCGTGGCGGTGGGCACGGGGGAGGACGGGGCCGCACCGGCCGCGGGGACGGAGGCCGCGGCGAGCGCGGGTGGCGAGAGCAGGGTCGCGGAGAGCGCGGGCGCGGCGAGTACCGGCGGGGAGAGCAGGGCCGCGGAGCCGGTCGCGGCGAGGGCCGAGGCCGCCGGTTCCGGCAATGTCCTCGTCGGATACGGCACCTCCGAGGCGCCCGCACGGCGGCGCAGGGTGCGTCCCGACCGTCGGGCGGCCACCGGTGCGGCCGTGCGGACGAACGGCCGGGTGCGCGTCGCGGGGCCGGTGGACGGTCCGGTGGAAGGATCGGCGGACGGTCCGGTGGAAGGCTTGGTGGACGGTCCGGTTCCGGTGATCTCCCCGCTGGTGCGCAGGCTGGCCCGGCAGAACGACCTGGACCTGCGCGAGCTGACCGGTTCGGGACCGGACGGGCTGATCCTGCGGGCGGACGTGGAGTACGCGCTGCGGGCCTCCGCCGCGCAGGGCGGCCGTGCGGCGGACCACGAGGCGCGGACGGGCCGCGCACCGGTCACCGCGCCCACCGCCCCGGCCTCCGCCACCACACCCGGCGCCCCGCGTTCCGGCACCGTCCGCACGCCGCTCAAGGGGGTCCGCGGCGCCGTCGCCGACAAGCTCTCCCGCAGCCGGCGCGAGATCCCGGACGCGACCTGCTGGGTGGACGCCGACGCGACCGGACTGATGCGGGCGCGCACCGCGATGAACGCCTCCGGCGGGCCGAAGATCTCTCTGGTCGCCCTGCTGGCCCGGATCTGCACCGCGGCCCTGGCCCGCTTCCCGGAGCTGAACGCCACGGTCGACACGGAGGCCCGGGAGATCGTCCGGTTCGACGACGTCCACCTCGGCTTCGCCGCGCAGACGGACCGCGGTCTGGTCGTGCCGGTCGTGCGGGACGCGCACGCCCGGGACGCCGAGGGGCTCACCGCGGAGTTCGCCCGGCTCACCGAGGCGGCCCACGAGGGCCGGCTGACGCCCGGTGAACTGACGGGCGGCACGTTCACGCTGAACAACTACGGCGTGTTCGGCGTCGACGGCTCCACGCCGATCATCAACCACCCGGAGGCGGCCATGCTCGGCGTCGGCCGCATCGTCGCCAAGCCCTGGGTGCACGAGGGCGAACTGGCCGTGCGCCAGGTCGTCCAGCTGTCCCTCACCTTCGACCACCGGGTGTGCGACGGCGGCACGGCGGGAGGTTTCCTGCGGTACGTGGCGGACTGCGTGGAACAGCCGGCGGTGCTGCTGCGCACCCTCTGACGGCGCCCGTTCCGACCGCGTGTCCTCCCCCGCGTTCCCTGTGATCCAGCAGGGCCCCATACTCGGGGGGTGACCGCGTACGAGTCCTCCGGCGACCCCGGCGCCGGCGCCCGCCCCGCGCCGGGTGCCGAACCCGGCGGGTACGACGCCGTCGTGCTCGCGGGCGGGGCCGCCCGGCGGCTGGGCGGTGCCGACAAACCCGGACTGAGGGTGGGCGGCCGCGCGCTCCTCGACCGGGTGCTCACCGCCTGCGCCGGAGCACGCGCCACCGTCGTCGTCGCCGAGCCCCGGCCCACCGTGCGCCCGGTGACCTGGGCGCGCGAGGACCCGCCCGGCGGCGGACCGCTCGCCGCCCTCGCCGCCGGGCTGCGGCACACCACCTCCGAGCACGTCGTGGTGGTCTCCGCCGACCTGCCGTTCCTCGGCGGACCCGTCGTCGTGCGGCTGCTGTCGGCCCTCGCGGACGGTGACGTCGACGGCGTGCTGCTGACCGACGCCGACGGCCGGGACCAGCCTCTCGTCGCCGCGTACCGCGCCTCCGCGCTGCGTCGCGAACTGGCGGCGCTCGCCCGGGACCACGGCGGTCCGGCGGGGCTGCCCCTGCGCCGGCTGACCGGCGCCCTCCGTCTCACCCGCGTCCCCGACGCCGTCGCCTCGTTCGACTGCGACACCTGGGACGACATCGCCACCGCAAGGGCACGCATCAGGGAGCATGGTCACGTGTTGGACGAATGGATTTCCGCAGCCAAGGACGAGCTGGGCATCGATCTCGACGTGGACACCGGCGTCCTGCTCGACCTCGCGCGCGACGCCGCCCACTCGGTGGCCCGGCCCGCGGCCCCGCTGACCACCTTCCTGGTCGGCTACGCCGTCGGGCGGGCCCAGGGCGGTCCCGAAGCGGTGGCCGAGGCCGCCCGCAAGGCCGCGGACCTCGCCCTGCGCTGGGCCGAGGAGGCCGCCGAGACCCGGCCCGACGCCGCGAAGCCCGACGCCGCCGGGCCCGCCGACGCCGAGCCCACTGCCACCAAGCCCGCCGACGCCGGGCCCGACGCCGCCGAGAGCCGGCCCGGCCCGGCTCCCGACGCCGCTCCCGACCCCCGCCCGGACGCCTGATGACCTCCCGCGGCGCGCGGGCCGGCGCGGAGACCGACGGTTTCGACGTCGAGGAGGCGCTCGCCCTCGTGCAGGAGAACTCCGGCCCGGCGCACCGAGGCCACGGCGGACCGGGCTCGCACGCGCCGCAGCACCACGACACCTCTCGGCACGAGGACACCCACAGGCACCAGGGCTCCCCCGGGCACGACGCCGCGCGGCACGGCCGGGCGGAGGAACGCCACCGCGCGACTCCCTGGCCCGAGGCCCGAGCGACCGCCGAGCGGGCCGCCCGCGCCGCCGCTCGCGCCGCCCGCCGCGCACCGGTCTCCGCGCCGCTCGACCACGCCCTCGGCCTCACCCTGGCCGCACCGCTGGCCGCCCTCACCGACCTGCCGTCCTTCGACACCTCCGCGATGGACGGCTGGGCCGTCGCCGGACCGGGCCCCTGGACGGTGCGCGACGAGGGAGTCCTGGCCGGGCACGCGCAGCCCGCACGCCTGACCGACGGCGAGGCCGCCGGTGTCGCCACGGGCGCCCGCGTCCCCCCGGACACCACCGCCGTCCTGCGCACCGAGCACGGCCGCACCGACGACCGGGGCCGCCTGCACCCCACTCGCGGGGTCGTCCACGGCCAGGACATCCGCCCCCGCGGCCAGGAGTGCCGCACCGGTGACCAGTTGCTGGCCGTCGGCACCCTCACGACCCCGGCGGTACTGGGCCTCGCCGCGGCCGCCGGGTACGACACCCTCACGGTGGTCCCCCGCCCGCGCGTCGACGTCCTCGTCCTCGGCGACGAACTGCTCACCGCGGGCCTGCCCCACGACGGCCTCATCCGGGACGCGCTCGGCCCGATGCTGCCGCCGTGGCTGCGGGCCCTGGGCGCCGAGGTCCGCGCCGTCCGCCGGATCGGCGACGACGCCGAGGCGCTGCACCGCGCCGTCACGACCTCCGACGCCGACCTCGTCGTCACGACTGGCGGCACCGCCGCGGGACCCGTCGACCACGTCCACCCGATCCTGCGCCGGGCCGGCGCCGAACTCCTCGTGGACGGCGTCCAGGTACGCCCCGGCCACCCCATGCTGCTGGCCCGTCTGAAGGACGACCAGCACCTGGTCGGTCTGCCCGGCAATCCCCTGGCCGCCGTCTCCGGACTGCTCACCCTCGCCGAGCCGCTGCTGCGCACCCTCGCCGCCCGTCCGGCGCCCGAGCCGTACCCGGTGCCCCTGCGGGACGCGGTGCACGGACACCCGTACGACACCCGTCTCGTCCCCGTCGTGCTGCGCGGCGACGCGGCCGTGCCGCTGCACTACAACGGCCCGGCCATGCTGCGCGGCATCGCCGCCGCCGACGCGCTGGCCGTCGTACCCCCCGGTGGCGCGCGGTCGGGGGAGGAGGCCGAGCTGCTCGATCTGCCCTGGGCCGCCGGCGGAATCGGAGTGTGTTTCACGTGAAACTTCCGGGCCAGGACGCGATCGCCCGCCAGGCGGACGAGCACCTCGTGACCCACCGGGTGAAACTCCCCAGGAAACTGGTGGAGCACCCGATCCGCCAGGTGGCCAAACGGCTCTCCCTGGCCCTGGTGGTGCTGGTGGCGACCGCCTTCATCGTCTATGCCGACTCCGACGGTTACAGCGACAACTCCGACGGCTCCGTCGACCTTCTCGACGCCTTCTACTACGCCACCGTCACCCTCTCCACCACCGGATACGGCGACATCACCCCGGTCGGTGACGCCGCCCGGCTGACCAACATCTTCCTCATCACGCCCCTGCGCGTGCTGTTCCTGATCATCCTGGTCGGCACCACGCTGGAAGCCCTCACCGAGCGCACTCGGGAGGAGTGGCGCCTGAACCGCTGGAGGTCCGCCTTGCGCGATCACACCGTCGTCGTCGGCTTCGGCACCAAGGGACGGTCGGCGATCCAGACCGTCTGCGCGACCGGGCTGCGCAAGGAGCAGGTGGTCGTGGTCGACCCCAGCGGCAAGGCCATCGAGGCCGCGACCGCCCACGGGTACGCGGGCGTGATAGGCGACGCGACGCGCAGCGACGTACTCAACCGCGCGGAGGTGTTCCGGGCGAAGCAGGTCATCATCGCCACCCAGCGCGACGACACGGCCGTCCTGGTGACCCTGACGGCCCGGCAGCTCAACCGCGGCGCGAAGATCGTGGTCGCGGTCCGCGAGGAGGAGAACGCGCCGCTGCTGAAGCAGTCCGGCGCCGACGCCGTGATCACCAGCGCCAGCGCCGCCGGCCGGCTGCTCGGGCTCTCGGTGCTCAGCCCCGCCGCCGGCATGGTCATGGAGGACCTCATCAGCCAGGGCAGCGGACTCGACCTCGTCGAGCGGCCGGTCATAAAGGCCGAGGTGGGCAGGAAGCCCCGGGAGACGAGCGACCTGGTGGTGAGCGTGCTGCGCGGGCACCGGGTGCTGGGGTACGACGACCCGGCCGTGGGTGAACTGGAGCTGACCGACCGCCTGATCACGATCGTGCGGGCGACGCCGGCCACCCACGTGGCACCCGACGCCCGCCCGCTCCCCCGCGACTGACGCCCGTCCGCTCCCCCCGCGACTGACGCCGGCGCCGCTCGCGACCGTCCCGCCGTCGCTCTACTTGCGGTTGTAGAGCCGCATCGTGACCGGGCCGAAGACCAGCAGGAGCGCGCCCGCCCAGCCCAGTGTCCAGGCGATCTCGACGCCCGGCCAGCCACCCGCCATCAGGCCGCGCACCGCGGACGCGAGGTGGGTGATCGGGCTGTTGTTGACGAAGACCTGGAGCCAGCCCGGCATGGTCCTCGGGTCGACGAAGACGTTGGACAGGAAGGTGAGCGGGAAGATCACCATCATGCACGCTCATGACCGACTTCTCGGTGCGCAGCATCAGCCCGAACATCGTCCAGATCCACGAGAACGCGAACGAGAAGAGCAGCAGCAGCGCGATCCCGGCGACCACGCCGACGAACCCGCCGTCGGGCCGGTAGCCGAGCAGCAGTCCGACCGAGAGCATCACGACGGACGCGATGGTGTACCGCAGGGCGTCGCCGAGGAGGTAGCCGACCATCGCCGAGGGCCGCCAGATCGGCAGCGAGCGGATGCGGTCGAAGAAGCCCTTCTCGATGTCGATGTTCACCGAGACCCCGGTGTACATCGTGATCATCACGACCGACATCACGAGGATGCCCGGCAGCACGAACTGGATGTAGTCGGTGGGCGAACCCGCCAGCGCACCGCCGAAGAGGTACGTGAACATCAGCAGGTTCATGATCGGGAAGGCGGTGACGTCGAACAACTGCTCCGGCACGTGCTTGATCTTGAGGATCGCGCGCCAGCCGAAGGCCAGGGACGCGGACAGGGCGCCGGGCCGCGGCGGCCGCTCCCCGGCGACCAGGAGGGCCGCCAGCGATTCGGTGCTGACCGAGGAGAGTTCGCCGCCGCGGGTGCTCGTGGCCGTGCTCATGCCGTGACCTCGTCCTTCGTGTCGGTGCCGGAGCCGCCCTCCGCGGCGCTCCGGCCGGTGCCGGTGTCGTGCCCGGTCAGTGCCAGGAAGACCTCGTCGAGGCTGGGCTGCCCCAGGGAGAAGCTGTCGACGGTGATCCCGGCCCGGGCCAGCTCGGCGAGCGCCTTGGCGGCCTGGTCGGCGGCGGTGTCACTGGCCGCCGCCCCGAGGCGCGCGGTCAGGGCCACCGGGTCGGGCTCCGGCTGCACCTCGGCGATCAGCAGATCCCGCAGTACCCGCTCGGCCTCCGGCCGCTCCCGGGCCTCCCGAAGCCGCAGATGGACGGAGCCTGCGCCGACGGAGGCCTTCAGCTCGCCCTTGGTGCCCTCCGCGATCACCCGGCCCTGGTCGATGACCGCGATCCGGGAGGCCAGCTGGTCGGCCTCGTCCAGGTACTGCGTGGTCAGCAGCACCGTCGTACCCTGGGCGACGACCGCCCGCACGATGTCCCACACCTGGTTGCGGCTGCGCGGGTCGAGGCCGGTGGTCGGCTCGTCGAGGAAGAGCAGGTCGGGGGTGTTCAGGATGGACGCGGCGATGTCGATGCGCCGGCGCATGCCGCCGGAGTAGTGCTTGACCTGCTTGGCCGCCGCCTCGGTCAGCCCGAAGGCGGCCAGCAGCTGCTCGCTCCGCTCGCGCGCCGCCGCCTTGCCGTGCCCCAGGAGCCGGCCCAGCAGGACCAGGTTCTCGGTGCCGGTGAGGTCCTCGTCGACGGACGCGTACTGGCCGGTGAGGCTCACCCGGCCGCGTACCGCGTCCGCCTCGCGCACGACGTCGTGACCGAAGACGCGGGCCCGGCCGCAGGAGGGTGGCGAGCATCCTCACCGTGGTGGTCTTGCCCGCGCCGTTCGGACCGAGGACGCCGTAGACCGTGCCGGCGGGCACCGCCAGGTCCACCCCGTCCACGGCCCGGGTCTCGCCGAACGTCTTCACCAGTCCCGCGGTCTCGATCGCGAGTCCGGACGTGTGCGTGCTCATGGCTGGTGGTCCTTCCGCGTTCTTGGGATACGCATGGGGAGACCTTTACCGTCCCGCAAACTCATCGGTCGTGCGAAGGGATTTCCGCGGACGGCCCCGACGCCGCAGGTCCCCGGCCCGGGGACCGACGGGGGCCGGGGACAGAGGAGTAGCGTCGCCTCCATGCATGCGATCACGATTCCCGAACCCGGAGGCCCCGAGGCGCTGGTGTGGGCCGAGGTCCCCGACCCGCAGCCCGGCGAGGGCGAGGTCCTGGTCGAGGTGGCGGCCAGCGCCGTCAACCGCGCCGACATCATGCAGCGCCAGGGCTACTACGACCCGCCGCCCGGCGCGTCCGCGTACCCCGGTCTGGAGTGCTCCGGCCGGGTCGCCGCCCTCGGCCCCGGCGTGTCGGGCTGGTCCGTCGGCGACGAGGTGTGCGCGCTGCTCGCGGGCGGCGGCTACGCCGAGAAGGTCGCCGTCCCGTCCGGACAGCTGCTGCCGGTGCCCCAGGGTCTCGGCCTCAAGGAGGCGGCGGCCCTGCCCGAGGTGGTCTGCACCGTCTGGTCGAACGTCTTCATGGTCGCCCACCTGCGCCCCGGCGAGACGCTGCTCGTGCACGGCGGCTCCAGCGGCATCGGCACCATGGCGATCCAGCTCGCCAAGGCGGTCGGCGCGAAGGTCGCCGTCACGGCGGGCACCAAGGAGAAGCTGGAGCGCTGCGCCGAGCTGGGCGCCGACATCCTGATCAACTACCGCGAGCAGGACTTCGTCGCCGAGGTGAAGGACGCGACGGGCGGCAACGGCGCCGACGTCGTCCTCGACAACATGGGCGCCAAGTACCTGGACCGCAACGTCCGGGCGCTCGCGGTGAACGGCCGGCTCGCGATCATCGGCATGCAGGGCGGCCGGAAGGGCGAGCTGGACATCGGCACGCTCCTCGCCAAGCGCGCCGCCGTCAGCGCGACCTCGCTGCGCGCCCGCCCGCTGGAGGAGAAGGCGGCCATCGTCGCCGCCGTGCGCGAGCACGTCTGGCCGCTGTTCGCCGGGGGCCACATCCGCCCGGTCGTCGACCGGGAACTGCCGATGAGCCGGGCCGGGGACGGGCACCGGGTGGTGGAGGAGAGCGGCCACATCGGCAAGGTGCTGCTGGTCACCGCCTCGTAGCAGCGCGGCCGGCCGGGCAGACGCCGGTCCCGCCCGTGCCGCTGCCCCGGCGCCGGGCCGACTACCCCCGGCGCAGCCGCAGGCCCACGAAGGCCAGGGCAAGACCGAGGCCGATGAGGACCAGCCCGCTGCCGAGGGGCAGGACCCGCAGTACCGGCTCGGCGACCCCTCGCGTGGAGGAGCCCTCCTGCGGCCGGGCCGAGGACGGGGACGAGGAGCGCGCCGGGGTGGCTTCCCCGGGCGGCACGGCGACGGCCCGGTCCTCGGCCGGCGCCACGTCGTCGCCGTTGCCGTCGCCGTCACCGCCGGTCCCGTGCCCGGTGCCCGCGTCCGTGCCGTCCTCCCCCGTTCCCCGCCCCTCGGCACGGCCGGGCCGCCCCTTCTCCTCGTCCGGCCCGTCACCCGGCCGCGGCCACGAGGGGCCGGCGGACGTGCCGGACGCCGAGGGCGAGGGCGTCGCGGAACCACGCCCGGCGCCGCTGCCCGGCCCGGCGTCCGCGGCGGGAGGGGAGGCGGGTCCGGCGTCGTCGGGACGGTCGGGGCGGTGGGGGATGTCCCCGGGGGCCGGGCGTTCGTGGCCGTCGGGGCGGTCGGGGCCGTCCGTACGCTGCTGCTCGCTCTGCCCGTCCTGCCCGCCGGAAACCTCCGCGTCGTCGTCCCTCACCGGCTCTCGGCCGGGTGCCGCCCCCGAAGCCTCCGGCGACGGCACGGCCTCCACCACCGCGCCCGCCGGACCGCTCCCGGCGCCGTGCGCCGCCCCTGACCCGTGCGGTGCCACCACGGCGCCGAGGGCCAGCGCTCCCACCAGCCCTGTCGCCCGCAGTGTGCGCAGCCATGGAGTCACGCCCGTGGCCCCTCCCGATGTGATGATCAGTGGATCCTCGTGACGCCCCTGACGCTCCGGGACGGAGGACGGCCGGTCGCGAGACTCGACGGCACAAGCCTCGCACTCATCCGCCATTCCGGCATTCCGGACTGGGCCGAACGTGAAGAGGTCCCTTCGGGCGGGGGGCACCGCCCGGTCGCGGCCGCCCGGTGCGCGACAATGGCGGCATGGAGATGCCGAGGAACGACAGGTCGCCGGAGAACCCTCAGATCCTGGTCGTCGGCCAGGACGGAATGGCGCTCGGCGGCGGCGGTGACGAAGACTCCCGCGAGATCCCCGTGACCGACCAGGTGGAGCAGCCCGCCAAGGTCATGCGGATCGGCAGCATGATCAAGCAGTTGCTGGAAGAGGTGCGCGTCGCGCCGCTGGACGAGGCGAGCCGGGCCCGGCTCAAGGAGATCCACGCCAGTTCGGTGAAGGAGCTGGAGGACGGCCTGGCCCCCGAGCTGGTCGAGGAGCTGGAGCGGCTCTCCCTGCCCTTCACGGACGGCGCCACCCCTACCGACGCCGAGCTGCGGATCGCGCAGGCACAGCTGGTCGGCTGGCTGGAGGGCCTGTTCCACGGCATCCAGACCACGCTGTTCGCCCAGCAGATGGCCGCGCGTGCCCAGCTGGAGTCGATGCGCCGCGCGCTCCCGCCGGGCGCCGGCGGGGAGGGCGAGGAGCCCCCGCACCCGGGCGGCCGCTCCGGCGGCCCCTACTTGTAGACGTGTCCCACCCTGTAAACGTGCCCCACCTGTAGACGTGCCCCACCTGTAGGCGTGCCCCGGCCTCCGGGCCTGTCCCGGCCGGGGCCGTCCCGTTCCGGCCGGGGCCGTCCCGTTCCGGCCGGGGCCCTCCCGTTCCGGCCGGGGCCGTCCCGACATCGCGAAGGGCCCGGCAGCATCCGCTGCCGGGCCCTTCGTCCGTCTCTCAGCCCCTCATCCGCCGGCCGGGTTGCCCGTCGAGACCTTGAGCTGGATCTCCGGCATGTCCTCGGGGTCGACGTCGGTGCCGGCCGCGGGGAACTGGTCCTGGACCGAGCCCTCGCCGTAGGTGTTCTCGTCGACGTCGACGACCTTCATCCGCCAGCCCGCCGCGTTGAAGCACTCCTTGACGGAGCCGATGTACTTGAACTGGAAGTTGGGCACCTGGATCTTCTCGGGGTCGTTGTACGACTCGTCCGGCTCGGTGCACTTGTCGTCGTCGATCGTCTTCGTCTTGTCCGGCCCGCGGTAGTCCGCCGCCTTCGACGCCGACGCGGAGGCGCCGGGGGAGCCGCCGCCGGCCTCGGGGTCCTCGTCGCCGCTCCCGTTCATCAGCAGCGCGGCGATCAGTCCGCCGACCGCCAGGACGGCGACCACGGCCGAGCCGATGATCACCGGCTTGTTGCTTTTGCCGCCGCCCGCAGAGCCGGACGCCGGGCCCGACGGTGCCAGGTTGTACGGCGGCGGTGTGGCCGCGCCCTGCTGGTGGCCGTACTGCGCCGGGGCGGGCGTCTGGTAGCCGCCGCCCTGCTGCGGATAGCCGTAGGCGGGCGGGTGTGTGGCGGGCGGCGGGGTGCCGTACGGGTTCGGGACCGGCGTCGGCTGGTACGGCGTCTGGACGGGGCCCGTCGGCGCCGGGGTGCCCTGGCCGACGGGCGGGAACACCGCGGAGCCGACACCGGCGCCGTTCGACGTGCTCGCGCCCGGCACGATGCTTGGCGGGGCCGCCTGGAAGGAGGCGGCCACGCGCAGGCACTCGTCCCGCATGGCCTCGGCGCTCGGGAAGCGTTCGTTGGGGTTCTTCTTCAGCGCGCGGGCCACCAGCGCGTCCACGGCCGGGGGCAGCGCGCTGTTCACGGAGGAGGGGGCGACCGGCTCCTCCTGCACGTGCGCGTAGGCGATCGCCAGCGGCGAGTCCGCGTCGAACGGCAGGCGCCCGGTGACCAGTTGGAACAGCATGATGCCGACCGAGTACAGGTCGGAGCGGGCGTCCACGCCGCGGCCGAGGGCCTGTTCGGGAGAGAGGTACTGCGGGGTGCCGACGACCATGCCGGTCTGCGTCATCGAGGTCACGCCGGACTGCATGGCGCGGGCGATGCCGAAGTCCATGACCTTGACCACACCGCGCTTGGTCATCATCACGTTGCCCGGCTTGATGTCGCGGTGGACCAGGCCCATCTCGTGGCTGATCTCCAGCGCCGCCAGCACGTCCGCGGTGATCTTCAGCGCCTTGTCGGCGGGCATCGCGCCCTGCTGCCGCACGTCCTCGTCGAGCACCGAGCCCAGCGGCCGGCCCTCCACGTACTCCATGACGATGTACGGCGTCGTCAGGGAGTCCAGCTCGTCCTCGCCGGTGTCGAAGACCGAGACGATGTTGGTGTGCGTGAGCTTGGCCACGGCCTGGGCCTCGCGGCGGAAGCGCTCGCGGAAGGCCTGCTCGCGGCCCAGCTCGGTGTGGAGTGTCTTGATCGCGACCTGGCGGTCGAGGACCGAGTCGTACGCCAGGTGCACGGAGGCCATGCCGCCCTCGCCGAGCAAGTCGCGCAGCTGGTAGCGGCCGCCGGCGAGCGCCCGCCCCGCGTACCGGCCCTGTCCGGCGTCCTGGCTCATGTCTCTGCGTCCCCCGTAGGCGCCGCAACGCCGGTGGCAGCGGTACGCGCGCTCGTGATCGAAAGTGCTATTCCCGGCCAAGTCTGCCCCAGGGCACTGACACGTCAAGCGTGGTGCCCGATCCGTGACCGTACGCGAAAGAAGCGTCGCGCAAGCGTTACAGCCGCCGCAGTGCCGGTGCACAGAATTTGCACGACAGTACGGAACCAGGGTTTCATGACCGGTCCGTCTGATGTCCGGTCCCGGCGCCCATCCCGGACCGGAGGCCCCCGCTGAGGCTGTAGCGTGGCCGACGGAGACCCCGTAACAACACCGCGCGTACCGCGGGCAGAAACGACGGCGAGGACTGATGGCACAGCAGCAGCGCGCCCAGGGCCCGTCCGAACCCGAGGCATCTGGCGGCGGTATGTCTGACGCGCCGGAGAACTGGGGCAACGGAGGCCTGGTCGGCGACGGCCGTTACCGGCTGACCCGCAGACTCGGGCGGGGCGGCATGGCCGAGGTGTTCGCCGCGGAGGACGTCCGCCTCGGGCGCACCGTGGCGGTCAAGCTGCTCCGGGCCGACCTGGCCGAAGACCCTGTCTCCAAGGCGCGGTTCACGCGCGAGGCGCAGTCGGTGGCGGGCCTCAACCACCATGCCATCGTGGCCGTGTACGACTCCGGCGAGGACGTCGCCGGCGGCCAGTCCGTGCCGTACATCGTGATGGAGATCGTCGAGGGCCGCACCATCCGCGACCTCCTCCTCAACGCCGAGGCGCCCGGCCCCGAACAGGCGCTGATCATCGTCTCCGGCGTCCTGGAGGCGCTGGCCTACTCGCACCAGCACGGCATCGTGCACCGCGACATCAAGCCGGCCAACGTCATCATCACCAACGCCGGCGCGGTCAAGGTGATGGACTTCGGCATCGCGCGCGCCCTGCACGGCGCCCAGTCGACGATGACGCAGACCGGCATGGTCATGGGCACCCCGCAGTACCTCTCCCCGGAGCAGGCCCTCGGCAAGGCCGTCGACCACCGCTCCGACCTGTACGCGACGGGCTGCCTGCTCTACGAACTCCTCGCGCTGCGCCCGCCGTTCACCGGCGAGACCCCGCTGTCGGTGGTCTACCAGCACGTCCAGGACATCCCGACGCCCCCGTCCGAGGTCTCCGACGCCACCCCGCCGGAGCTGGACGGCCTGGTGATGCGCTCGCTGGCCAAGGAGCCCGACGACCGTTTCCAGACCGCCGAGGAGATGCGCGGCCTGGTCCAGTACGGGCTGCAGATGCTCTACGAGCAGGGCGGCCACACCGGCACCTGGAACACCGGCCCGGTCGCCGCGCACGACGGCCGGCACACGCCCGCCGCCGGGCTCGCGGGCACCACGGCGCTGCCCCACCCCGGCCACGGCGCGTCCGGCACCCAGCAGATCCCCCAGCCGATCCTGCCGGGCCGCTACGGCGGCGACGACGGCGGCTTCGAGGGTGGCGGCAACAGGGGCAGCGGCCGCGGCAAGCTGTGGATACTGGCCGTCCTCGCGGTGATCGCCGTCGCCGCGGGCGTCGCGCTGGCTCTGAACAACTCCGGCGACGGCAAGGGCGGCGGCGACCCGGACAAGAGCCCGTCGGCGACCACCTCGCAGAGCACCGGCACGGAGTCGCCCAGCTCCTCGCCCAGCGACGAGGCGACGGAGGAGACCACCGACCCGGGCACCGAGCAGGGCTCGGGCGGGGCGGGGACCGGTGGGGACTGGGACCCGTCGTGGACGCCGTCGTACACGCCGTCGCACTCGCAGACGCAGGGCCCGACCAACGAGCCGACCGGCGGCGAGACGGAACCGACGACGCCGCCCGAGGAGACGTCGGGCGACGGCGAGACCGATCCGGGCGGTGGCGGCGAGTCCCCGCCGGGCGACGGGGAGACCGCGCCGGGCGGCAGTACCGAGGGCCAGGGCGGCGCCACCGGCGACACCGGGAACGAGTGACCGAAATCATCCCCCACGCGCGCGTGCGGTCCGGAAACGGGCTTCACGCGCGCGTCGCGTTCTCCGCCTACGCGGGACCGGCCGCGCCGTCGTCCGTGAACTACGCGGGACCGGTCGCGCCGTCGTCCGTGAAGTGCACCGTGCCGAACTGCGGGTCGACGCGCAGGTAGGCGGGCTCGTACGGCTCGCCGTCCACCCTGCTCGGCGCGGGACCGAACAGCTCCAGCTCGGCGGCGGTCGGCTCATGGGCCTCGCACCGGCCCACGACCTGCACGGTCCACAGGCCCTCGCCGGACCGGGCGGAGGTCAGGTTGTCCGCCCCGTAGGCGACGACGCTGCCGGCGCACACCCGGTGGTATCCCCAGCTCCTGGGCATGCGCAGCAGGACCCGGCCGTCGGCCACGACGTGCCGCGCGAGGGCGAGGAAGGGCAGGGCGCGCATGGTGGTGGCCGCCCGGCCGTAGGCGGTGCGGCCGAGGAGGCCGACGGCGAGCTGTTCGTCGGAGGGCATGGCCTCACTGTGCGGGGGCGGGGGAACGGGCCGCCAGAGTCGCCCGCCCCGGCAGGAGGGGACGTAAGTCCCGAGTAAGTCCCCGGCCGCCGGGCCCCGCGGGCCGGGCACCGGCGGCCGGTCAGTGCTTTCCGGCCTCCAGGCGGGCCACGAAGGCGGCCGCCTGGGAGCGCCGCTGCATGCCGAGCTTGGCCAGCAGACTCGACACGTAGTTCTTGATCGTCTTCTCCGCCAGGTGCAGCCGCTCGCCGATCGCGCGGTTGGTCAGCCCCTCGCCGATCAGGTCGAGGATGCGGCGCTCCTGGTCGGTGAGGCGGGCCAGCCGGTCGTCGGTCTTCGTCCCGCCGTCGCGCAGCCGCTCCAGCACGCGCGCGGTGGCCGACGGGTCGAGCAGCGACTTCCCCGCCGCCACCTCCCGTACGGCGCCCAGCAGCTCGGCGCCGCGGATGTCCTTGAGGACGTAGCCGGAGGCGCCCGCCATGATCGCGTCGAAGAGCGCCTCGTCGTCGGAGAAGGAGGTCAGCATGAGGCAGCGGACGGAGTCGTCCAGGGAGCGGATGTCGCGGCACACCTCCACGCCGCTGCCGTCCGGCAGCCGGACGTCGAGGACCGCGACGTCCGGACGGACGGCCGGGACGCGGGCCCGGGCGTCGGCAGCCGTGCCGGCCTCGCCCACCACCTCGATGTCGGCCTCGCCGGAGAGCAGATCGTGCACCCCGCGGCGGACCACCTCGTGGTCGTCGAGGAGGAATACCCGGATTTTTCCGTCTTCGCGCACGCGCTCAGTGTCACACACCGACTCTTCCCGTGCCCGGGGTGGCCGGGATAACGTGCCGTTGTTCCGGCCCCCTGCGAGGCTGTGACCAGGACACCTTCCCGACTTCGCCGATTTACTTGGAAATCCGAGTAAAAACGCAGGTCAGGAGGGGTTTCACAGAAATGTGGAGCACTGGGTAACGTGCTGTTCGCAGGGCGCTCGCCGGGGCACCTGTCACGCCTGTTGCCGACCGGGCCGCACCCACCCTTGTGCGTCCGCCGGGCCGCAGGTGAGCCGCACTGGCTTCCGGCGAACCCGGGGGCCGGACCGACGGAGGAGCACACGTGACCGACAGCACTGCCGCGCGCAAGCCGCGACGCAGCGCCGGAAGCAAGGCGGCCGGGACCACCGGCACCAAGGCGGCCGGAACCACCGGCGGCAAGGCGGCCGGAACCACCGGCACCAAGGCGGCCGGGACCACCACCACCGGCGGCAAGGCCGGCGCCGGAGCCAAGCGCACCACGCGCACCACCCGTACCGCTGCCAAGAAGGGCTCCGAGACGGAGCTGGTGCAGCTGCTGACGCCCGAGGGCGAGCGCGTCGAGCCCACCGGGAAGGCGCCCTACGCCGAGTACGCCGGGTACGTCGCCGGCATCACCCCCGACGAGCTGCGCGGCCTGTACCGCGACATGGTGCTCACCCGGCGCTTCGACGCCGAGGCCACCGCCCTGCAGCGCCAGGGCGAGCTGGGCCTGTGGGCCTCGCTGCTCGGCCAGGAGGCCGCCCAGATCGGCTCCGGCCGCGCCACCCGCGAGGACGACTACGTCTTCCCGACCTACCGCGAGCACGGCGTCGCCTGGTGCCGCGGGGTGGACCCGACCAACCTCCTCGGCATGTTCCGCGGTGTGAACCACGGCGGCTGGGACCCGAACAGCAACAACTTCCACCTGTACACGATCGTCATCGGCTCGCAGGCGCTGCACGCCACCGGTTACGCCATGGGTGTCGCCAAGGACGGCGCGGACTCCGGCGTGATCGCGTACTTCGGCGACGGCGCCTCCAGCCAGGGCGACGTGAACGAGGCGTTCAACTTCGCCGCCGTCTACAACGCGCCCGTGGTGTTCTTCTGCCAGAACAACCAGTGGGCGATCTCCGAGTCCAACGAGAAGCAGACCCGCGTGCCGCTCTACCAGCGCGCCCAGGGCTTCGGCTTCCCCGGCGTCCGGGTCGACGGCAACGACGTCCTCGCCTCCCTCGCGGTCACCCGCTGGGCCCTGGACCGCGCCCGGCGCGGCGAGGGACCCGCGCTGATCGAGGCGTACACGTACCGCATGGGCGCCCACACCACTTCGGACGACCCCTCCCGCTACCGGCACGACGACGAGCGTGCCGCCTGGGAGGCGAAGGACCCGATCCTGCGCCTTCGCCGTCATCTGGAGTCCGCACACCACGCGGACGAGGGGTTCTTCGCGGAACTGGAGACGGAGAGCGAGGCGTTGGGCAAACGAGTGCGCGAGGTGGTCCGTGCCATGCCGGACCCGGACCGTCTCGCCCTTTTCGAGCACGTGTACGCGGACGGGCACGCGCTCGTCGACGAGGAGCGGGTCCAGTTCGCCGCCTACCAGGCGTCGTTCGCAGAGTCCGAGGGGGTCTGACATGGCTGCGGAGAAGATGGCGGTGGCCAAGGCGATCAACGAATCGCTGCGCCGTGCACTGGAGTCGGACCCCAAGGTCCTGATCATGGGTGAGGACGTCGGCAAGCTCGGCGGTGTCTTCCGGGTCACCGACGGCCTGCAGAAGGACTTCGGCGAGGACCGGGTCGTCGACACCCCGCTGGCCGAGTCCGGCATCGTCGGCACCGCCATCGGCCTGGCCCTGCGCGGCTACCGGCCGGTGGTGGAGATCCAGTTCGACGGCTTCGTCTTCCCGGCCTACGACCAGATCGTCACCCAGCTGGCGAAGATGCACGCCCGTTCGCTGGGCAAGGTGAAGATGCCGGTCGTCCTCCGCATCCCCTACGGCGGCGGCATCGGCGCGGTCGAGCACCACTCCGAGTCCCCCGAGGCGCTGTTCGCGCACGTGGCGGGCCTGAAGGTGGTCAGCCCCTCCAACGCGGCCGACGCGTACTGGATGATGCAGCAGGCCATCCAGAGCGACGACCCGGTGATCTACTTCGAGCCCAAGCGCCGCTACTGGGACAAGGGCGAGGTGGACAAGGACGCCATCCCCGGCCCGCTGCACACCGCGCGGGTGGTGCGTGAGGGCACCGACCTCACGCTGGCGGCCTACGGTCCGATGGTGAAGCTCTGCCAGGAGGTCGCCGACGCGGCGGCCGAGGAGGGCCGCTCCCTGGAGGTCGTCGACCTGCGCTCGATCTCGCCGCTCGACTTCGACACCGTCCAGGCGTCGGTGGAGAAGACCCGCCGCCTGGTCGTGGTCCACGAGGCGCCGGTGTTCCTCGGCTCGGGCGCGGAGATCGCCGCCCGGATCACGGAGCGCTGCTTCTACCACCTGGAGGCCCCGGTGCTGAGGGTCGGCGGCTACCACGCGCCGTACCCGCCGGCGCGCCTGGAGGAGGAGTACCTGCCCGACCTGGACCGGGTGCTGGACGCCGTCGACCGCTCGCTGGCGTACTGAGGAGGGGAGTGTGACGACGATGACGGACAGTTCCGTGCGCGAGTTCAAGATGCCCGACGTGGGCGAGGGGCTCACCGAGGCCGAGATCCTCAAGTGGTACGTCGAACCCGGTGACACCGTCACCGACGGGCAGGTGGTGTGCGAGGTCGAGACGGCCAAGGCCGCCGTCGAACTGCCCATCCCCTACGACGGCGTGGTCCGCGCGCTGCACTTCCCCGAGGGCAGCACCGTCGACGTGGGCACGTCGATCATCGCGGTGGGCGTCGGGGACGGTGCGGCGGCCGCCGCGGAGCCGGTGCAGGAGGCCGTCGCGGACACGCCGGCCACCACCGGGGCAGAGGAGCCCAAGCCCGAGGGCCGCCAGCCGGTCCTGGTCGGGTACGGGGTGTCGACCTCCTCGACCAGGCGTCGCCCGCGCAAGGGCGCGAAGGATCCGGCCGCCGCACAGGACGCGTCGGCGGCGATCCAGGCCGAGATGAACGGTCACGGACCGTCGGCCCCGGCCGCACCGGCCGCCCCGTCCGCCGGGGACCGCCCGCTGGCCAAGCCGCCGGTGCGCAAGCTCGCCAAGGACCTCGGCGTCGACCTGGCGACCGTGGTGCCCTCCGGCCCGGACGGCGTCATCACGCGCGAGGACGTCCACGCGGCCGTGGCACCCGCCCCCGGGGAGGCGCCCGGCGCCGCCCCCGCGGCCGTCGCGCCCGCCCCGTCCCCGGCGGCACCGGCGTCGTACGACACGGCGCGCGAGACCCGCGTCCCGGTCAAGGGCGTCCGCAGGGCGACCGCGGCGGCGATGGTCGGCTCGGCGTTCACGGCTCCGCACGTCACCGAGTTCGTCACGGTCGACGTGACGCGCACGATGAAGCTGGTCGAGGCGCTGAAGCAGGACAAGGAGTACACGGGCCTGCGGGTGAACCCGCTGCTGCTGATCTCCAAGGCCCTGCTGGTCGCGATCAGGCGCAATCCCGAGATCAACGCCTCCTGGGACGAGGCCGCCCAGGAGATCGTGGTCAAGCACTACGTCAACCTGGGCATCGCCGCGGCCACCCCGCGTGGCCTGATCGTCCCGAACATCAAGGACGCCCAGGCCCAGACGCTGCCCCAGCTGGCGGGCTCCCTGGGCGAGCTGGTGTCGACCGCCAGGGAGGGCAGGACCTCCCCGGCGGCCATGCAGGGCGGCACGGTGACCATCACCAACGTCGGCGTCTTCGGCGTCGACACCGGCACGCCGATCCTCAACCCGGGCGAGTCCGCGATCCTCGCGGTCGGCGCGATCAAGCTCCAGCCCTGGGTCCACAAGGGCAAGGTGAAGCCGCGTCAGGTCACCACCCTCGCCCTGAGCTTCGACCACCGCCTGGTCGACGGCGAGCTGGGCTCCAAGGTCCTGGCCGACGTGGCGGCGGTCCTGGAGCAGCCGAAGCGGCTGATCAGTTGGGCGTGAGGGCCGCGAACGAGTAGATTCATGACGGGAGGGGCGCCGCAAGTTGAAGTTGCGACGCCCCTTCTGCCGTACCGGCCCTCAGGCGTGGTGCAGCACGTACACCGGAGCGCCGTCCTCGCTCCCGCCCCGCGAGCGGATGCAGGCGTGCCGGCGCAGCAGCCGGAGGCATTCGTTGACCCGGCGCACGGAAAGCCCCGTACGGGCGGCGATCGACTCCAGAGGCTCCCGCAACTCACCCGTCGCGACGAGCACCGGCGCGATGACGAGCGCGACCGTCCACACGTCCTCCGTCACGGACAACCGCTGCCGCCAGTCGGCCAGCACCGATTCGGTGGTGGGCGCCGGTGCCGGGTGGCCGACGGCGGTTCCGCGCGGCAGGACCAGGGTGTCGAACCGGTCCGCGATGCGCTCCAACGCCCGGACCATGGCCTGCTGCACGGCGAGGGTCGCCTGCTGGGCGGCGAGGCCGGCCTGTTGGGTGGCGAGGGTGGCCTGCTGCGTCGTCAGCATCTCCCTCTGCAGAGCGATCGACGTGCGCTGCCCTTCCGCGAGTTCCTCGTCCAGCCGAAGGTTGTGCGCCTCCAGCCGGACGATGGCCTCGGCGACCTGGTCCGGCATGGCGTAGGCGATGGGCGCGCCGGCTTCGGCGGGCTGCACCTCGGCCTCGTCGAGAGAGTACGAACCCTCGCGCTGCACGGTCTCGATGACTTCGGCGACCCACTGCTTGAAGGGGGCGCAGGCCGGCTTGGTGCAGGCGTTGACGAGCAGGATGAGACCTTGCAGAGAGATGATGTGCAAGTCTCGGCGCCACCCCCTACCTGCGGGAACGCCGAGACCGTAACCTCCAGTTACGGTCTCGAGCATTTCTCGGTGCTCGTCCGGGACGTGATCCGCGAGAGCCTTCCGAGAGTTTGTGTGCCCGAGTTCCTTGCAGACGTCCACCGCCGGGAACCAGTGGCTTCCGTCCGGCATGGTCAGCCTCCGGACCCGGGCGCCGGTGGCCGCGTACACGAAATCGCTGACGTCGATCGCCTCGTGCCGGGCGGCCGAGTTCTGTCGCTTGCTGGGTTCCTTCATGAGAACCACCTCCGCCGCGGAACGTAGGGCGGAGGCGAGGGCATATGCCAGCTGGGGCACATATGTTCACGACTGCGGGCGAATATGCCGCAAAGTCGGTGCAAGGGCGGATGAACTGTGCGTCTTGCCCGTGCGAAGGGGCCCGTCGCGGCGCCGACGAGCCCCCTCCGTCACCTCTGCCCACGGGTCAGATCCTGCCGAAGCCGTGGTTCATCAGCTTCGTGGCGTCCTTCGTGCGCTGGGCGGCGGACGTGGAGGCCAGCACCGTGCCGATGACGGTTTTGCCCTTCCGGGTCGCGGCGAAGACCAGGCAGTACTTGGCCTCCTGGCCCGACCCGGTCTTCACGCCGATCGCACCGCTGTAACTGCCGAGCAGTGTGTTGGTGTTGGTCCAGGGCGCCATGGTGCGGGTGCCGCCCTTCTTGGTCCGCGTCTTCGCCGTGTACTTCTTCGTCTTCACGACCGTGCGGAAGGTGGAGTTCTTCATCGCGCTGCTCGCCAGTTTCGTCAGGTCGCGCGGCGTGGAGTAGTTCTTGCCCTTGCCGATGCCGTCGAAGGAGTCGAAATGGGTGTTCTTCAGCCCGAGGCTCTTGGCGCTCGCGTTCATCTTGCCGATGAACGACTTCACCCGCGCCGCCCGCGTCTTGCCCGAGCCGAACGTGTCGGCCAGCGCGTACGCGGCGTCGCAGCCGGAGGGCAGCATCAGGCCGTACAGCAGCTGCCGCACCGTCACCTTGTCGCCGACGATCAGGCGGGCGGACGAGGCGTTCTTCGACACGATGTAGTCGCTGTACGCCATCTGGATCGTGACCTTGGCGTCCAGGTTCAGCCTGGGCTGCGCGAGCACGACCTTCGCGGTCATGATCTTGGTCGTGGAGCCGGTGGAGCGCTTGGTGTCCGCGGCCTTGGTGTAGAGCGCCTTGCCGTTCGCGTTGTTCATCACGAAGCCGCCCTTGGCGGCGATCGAGGGCGCGGCGGCGGCCCGTACGGGTGCGGCGGGCACGCGCTCGGGTGCGGCGGCCCGGGCGGGTGCGGTGGCGAGGGCGCCGGTCGCGAGTACGGCGCCGCCGGTCAGGGCGACGGCGACGGCCCTGCGGAGCTGGATGCCTGGAATGCTGGTCATTGAGTCACATACCCCGATTGTGGTGAAGTCCCCGGTGGTGCGGCCCTCTTGGCGGTCGGGTCGACGGGCCGGTCGGTCGACCGGCGGGCCGGTGCGGTGCGGGCCGCGTCTGTGCGACGGACGGCGGGGGCGGATGGTTGTGCCGCGGGACGGAGCGGGGTGGTGGAATCCCTCCCGGGGGTGAGGTGGCGTCCCGGGGGTGACGCGCGGGTCCCCGGGGTGGTGTGACGGGGGTGACGCTTGGGTTCCGGGTGGAGTGGCGGGTGCGGCGGCGGGCCGGTGGGGCGTCCGCATGCTGGAAGGGCGCCGGCTTGCGTCCCTGTTGTATCTATCCTGTCGGCATGACCACGGCAGTGAAGCAACCCCCGGCGGCGGACCGCGTCTACACCCATGTCAAGCAAGGTGTCCTGGAGCGCCGCTACGAGGGCGGCACGCTGCTCACCGAGGGCGAGCTGGCCGAGGCCGTGGGCGTCTCCCGCACCCCGGTGCGCGAGGCACTGCTCCGGCTGGAGGCCGAGGGGCTGATCCGGCTCTACCCGAAGAAGGGCGCCCTGGTGCTGCCCGTCTCCGCGCAGGAGATCGCGGACGTGGTGGAGACGCGGCTGCTGGTGGAGGAGCACGCGGCCAGAAAGGCCGTACCCGCACCGCCCGGGCTCGTCGGACGGCTGGAGGAGCTGCTCGCCCGGCAGAAGGAGCAGGCCGCCGCCGGCGACTTCACCGCCGCCTCCGTCACCGACCGCTGCTTCCACGCCGAGATCGTCCGCAGTGGCGGCAACGAGATCCTCTCCCGCCTCTACGACCAGCTCCGCGACCGCCAGCTCCGCATGGGCGTCGCCGTCATGCACTCCCACCCCGACCGGATCGCCCACACCCTGGCCGAGCACGAGGAACTCCTCGACGCGCTGCGCGCGGGGGACGCGGAGGCGGCCGTCGGCGTGGTCGGCCGGCACGTGGGCTGGTTCTCCCACCTGGCCCGGGGGGAGGTCCGATGAGTACGGCCACCTCGGCCGGCCGCGTGCTGCCCGGCGATCCGCCGGGCGGACGCCGCGCGATCGCCGTGTGGGGCATCGGCGTCGCCGTCTACTTCGTCGCCGTCATCTTCCGTACGTCGCTGGGGGTCGCCGGCCTCGACGCCGCCGACCGCTTCCACGTCAATGCCTCCGCCCTGTCCACCTTCTCCATCCTCCAGCTGCTGGTCTACGCCGGTATGCAGATACCCGTCGGCCTGCTGGTCGACCGGCTCGGTACGAAGAAGGTGCTGGGGATCGGCGTCGTCCTCTTCACGGCCGGGCAGCTGGGCTTCGCCTTCTCCCCGTCGTACGGCACGGCGCTGGCCTCGCGGGCGCTGCTCGGCTGCGGTGACGCGATGACCTTCATCAGCGTGCTGCGGCTGGGCACCCGCTGGTTCCCGGCCCGGCGCGGTCCGATGGTCGCCCAGCTCGCCGGGCTGGTCGGCATGGCAGGCAACCTGGTCTCCACCCTCGTCCTGGCCCGGCTGCTGCACGGCATCGGCTGGACGGCGGCGTTCGCGGGCAGCGCGCTGGCCGGCGTGGTCGTCCTCGTCCTGCTGCTGCTCTTCCTCAAGGACCACCCGGAGGGGCACGAGCCGGAACCGCTGCCGCACCAGGGGGCCGCGTACGTCCGGCGGCAGATCGCCACGTCCTGGCGGGAGCCGGGGACGCGGCTCGGGCTGTGGGTGCACTTCACGACCCAGTTCCCGGCGATGGTCTTCCTGCTGCTGTGGGGGATGCCGTTCCTGGTCGAGGCGCAGGGGCTGTCGCGGGCCACGGCCGGTGAACTGCTCACCCTGGTCGTGCTGTCCAACATGACCGTCGGCCTCGTCTACGGCCAGATCATCGCGCGGCACCACGCGGCGCGGCTGCCGCTGGCGCTCGGCACGGTGGCGGCGACGGCGACCCTGTGGGCGGCGACGCTCGCCTGGCCGGCCGGCCACGCGCCGATGTGGCTGCTGGTCGTGCTGTGCACGGTGCTCGGGGCGTGCGGGCCCGCCTCGATGATCGGCTTCGACTTCGCGCGGCCGGCGAATCCGCCGCAGCGGCAGGGGACGGCGTCCGGGATCACGAACATGGGGGGCTTCGTGGCGTCGATGACCACGTTGTTCGCGGTGGGGGTGCTGCTGGACGCGACGGGGGACGACTACCGGGTCGCCTTCTCGTCCGTGTTCGTGCTGCAGGCGGTGGGGGTGACGCAGATCCTGCGGCTGCGGAAGCGGGCGGCGCTGCGGGAGCGGGAGCGGTTGGTGGCGAGCCGGGTGGAGACGGTGCACGTTCCTGTGTGACGGTGATCCGGCGTCGGTGCGGGGCGGGGGCGGGTGGCGCTGCCCGGCGCCGACGGGGTGCCGCCGCGCCCACCCGTGCCGCCCCAGCGGCACGACTGCCCGCAGCGGCGCGGCAGGCGGTTACGGTGTCACGGTGAAGTGGTGGAGGATTGCCTCCGCCAGGTCCTGGTCGCCCTCTGTCTTGATGCGCTCCCGCGACGCCTCCAGCGTCACCCGGCCGCAGGCCAGGCGGAAGTAGGTCTCCCAGTCGAGGGTCAGGGTGGCGGCGGGGCCGAGGGCGGGGGCCGTTTCGAGGGTGCCGCGGCCCTGGATGTCGACGCGGATGGTGCGCAGGAACTCGACCGGGCCGTGCACGTCGAAGACGACGGCCGAGCTGCGCGGCGCGTCCGCGCGTTCGGCGACCACGGCGGGCAGCTCGGAGAGCAGCACGTCACGGGCGACGTGCGCGCCGGGGGAGTCCAGGTTGCCGGGGCGGCCGAGGGCCGTGCGCAGGTCCTGCTCGTGCGCCCACACGTCGAAGGCGTGCCGGCGCACGGCCTCCTCCAGGGTCAGCTCGGTGCCGAGCGGCCCGCGCACCTTCGTGCCCGGGTCCCGCGACTCGTTCCGCAGCTGGCGGTTGCGCCGGATGATCATGTACTCCAGCTCGGACGTCATCTCCGGCGCCGTGTGGTGGCGGCGGACGTCGACCTGCATCTCCATGTAGCGCTGGTGGTCGTTGGTGACGTGGTAGAGGTCGCGCGGGAGCGTGTGGATGGGGCGGGGGTCGCCGAGCATCTCGGAGTCCAGGCCCAGCACGTGCGAGACGATGTCGCGCACCGACCAGGCCGGGCAGGGGGTGCGGCGGTTCCACTCTGCTTCCACAAGCGGCTGGACCAGCTCGGATATCGCCTCGATGGAGTGAGTCCAGGCGTCGGCGTAGGGCTGGAGGGTGGGATGCAGACTCACGGAAACGGGACCCCTCGGCGGTCGGTACACGGACGTTCGGTGGCGGCGGTGGCTGCGGTCGGCGGGCGTCTTGGGACGCTAAGTTACGCTGCTGTGCGGCACCCCGGCAGTGCTTTCGTGTGACGATCGTAGGCCCGTGTGGACGGCTCGAATGCCAGGACGGTGGTAGTGTGCGCGCCTCTTTGATCCAAATCGCCGTGAACGAGGACGAAACGGTCGAAGCGCGTCGCGCGCGCGTGGCGGCTCTGGTAAGGGCCCAGGCGGGCGCCGACCTCGTGGTGCTGCCGGAGCTGTGGACCACCGGCGCGTTCGCCTTCGAGGAGTTCGGCACGGCGGCCGAACCGCTGCGCGGACCGACGCACGAGGCGATGGCCGCGGCGGCGGGCGACACGGGGGCGTGGCTGCACGCGGGGTCGGTCCCCGAGCGCGGCCCCGACGGGCGGCTCTACAACACCTCGCTCCTCTACTCCCCCTCCGGCGACCTCGCCGCCTCCTACCGCAAGATCCACCGCTTCGGCTTCGACAAGGGCGAGGCCGTGCTGATGGGCGCGGGCCACGAGCCGGTGACGGTCCGGCTGCCGGAGACCACGGTGGGCGTCGCGACCTGCTACGACCTGCGCTTCCCCGAGCTCTTCCGCACCCTCGTCGACGCCGGTGCCGAGACCTTCGTGGTCCCGGCGGGCTGGCCGGAGCGCCGCCGGTCGCACTGGACGCTCCTGGCGCAGGCGCGGGCGGTGGAGAACCAGGCCTTCGTCCTCGCCTGCGGAACGGCCGGTACGCACGCCGGGGTCCCGCAGGCCGGCCACTCGATCGTGGTCGACCCCTGGGGCGAGGTGCTGGCTCAGGCGGGCGCCGGTGAGGAGGTCCTCACGGTGGAGTTCGACCCGGCGAGGGCGGCCGAAACCCGGGAGCGGTTCCCGGCCCTGAAGGACCGCGTGCTGGGTCTGGAGACGCCCCGGCGGTGACCGGGCGGGGCGCCGTACGACGCGGCGGCCGGGGCCGGGGCGGCGCGAGGGCGTCAGTCGTCCTCCCGCTCCTTCTCCGCCAGGTGGATGACGCACACCGTCAGCGCGATCAGCAGCGCCGGGTCGGCGTCGTCCCGTACGACGTCGACGCCGTAGGTGTCCCGGAGGGTGAGCCAGCGGCGCGAGGCGACGGCCAGCAGCTCGCCGTCGTACTCGATCGCGAACTCCCGGTCGAGGATCTTGCCGCTGACGTCCAGCTCGGTGCCGTCGGCGAGGGTGACCCGGTAGTGGTTGCGCAGCAGGGAGAGACGTTTCCGCTTGAGCCGTGCCAGGGGCTCGCCGTCCCGCTCGATCACCATCGTGTCGCGCAGGGCGAACATCTTCTGGTGGATGTCGATCAGCACGCGTCCCTGGGCGTCCTTCAGCTCCCAGGTGTCGCGCAGGCGCATCGCCTTGCCGTCGACGAGGAAGACCTTGTTGCCGCTGTCGTCCTCGATCCAGTAGTCGTCGCCGATGCCGAGGAGCCGGTCGTACACGAGGAATCTCATGTCTGACCGCTTCCCCGCCCGGGGCCGGGCAACGCGGGCGGTAGGCCGACAGGCTGAGTCCGGGCAGTCCGGGTAGTCCGAGCAGTCCGGACCGGGCGCGGTGTCCGCGAGGTCGGTGTCCGCACGGGTCAGGCGCCGTAGCCGTTGTTGTAGCCGTCCTGCGTGTGGTGGTGGGACCGATCCTCGACGACCGGGGTGGCCGGCGGCACGACCACGCGCCGGCGCCGGGCGATGCTGCTGAACGTCGCGATGCCGATCAGGCCGACGATCATGAAGATGACGCCGACCAGGTCCACGTTGACGCCCTGCATGTCCCAGTCGGTCGCGAACGTGAGGATGGCTCCCACGGCGATGAGGATGATGCACCCGCCGAGGCCCATGTGTGTCGCCTCCCTGTCAGATCCGGTCGGTTCCGGGTTTCCGGTCGATCCGGTTCCGTTCGGGTACCCCGGGCCTCAACCTGCATGCCGCGGGGGGTCGTTCCTCCTCCGGGCCGGATGAGGACCTGCGGTCCTACGGCTGGAGGAACGCCCCCAGCGCGTTCGCCAGCAGGTGCGGGTCCTCGGCGCCGCACAGCTCGCGGGCGCTGTGCATCGACAGGATGGCCACGCCGATGTCGACGGTGCTGATGCCGTGCCGGGCCGCGGTGATGGGGCCGATGGTGGTGCCGCAGGGCATGGAGTTGTTGGAGACGAAGGTCTGGAAGGGGACGCCCGCCTTCTCGCAGGCGGCGGCGAACACCGCGCGGCCCGAACCGTCCGTGGCGTAGCGGTTGTTGACGTTGACCTTGAGGATCGGCCCGCCGTTGACGCGCGGGTGGTGCGTCGGGTCGTGCCGTTCCGCGTAGTTGGGGTGGACGGCGTGGCCCGTGTCGGAGGACAGGCAGACCGTGCCGGCGAAGGCGCGTGCCCGGTCCTCGTAGGTGCCGCCGCGGGCGAACACCGAGCGCTCCAGGACGCTGCCGAGGAGCGGTCCGTCGGCGCCGGTGTCCGACTGGGAGCCGGTCTCCTCATGGTCGAAGGCGGCGAGGACGGGGAGGTACGGCAGCTCCCCGCCGGAGGTCGCGACCGCGGCCAGCGCGGCCGTACCGGCGTGCACGGACAGGAGGTTGTCCATTCGCGGGCCCGCCACCAGCTCCTGGTCGCGGCCCAGGTACGCCGGGGGCTCCACGGAGTGGGTCATCAGGTCCCAGCCGGTGACCTCGCCGCGGGCCAGGCCCGCCTCGTCCTCCAGGAAGGCGATCAGGTCGCCGTCGCGCACGGTGTCGCCGAGGCCCCAGATGGGCTGGAGGTGGCGCTGCTTGTCGAGCTTGAGGCCGTCCGCGGAGACGTTCCGGTCCATGTGGATGGCGAGTTGCGGCACGCGCAGCAGTGGGCGGTCGACGTCGACCAGGCGGGTGGTGCCGTCGCGCAGCGAGAGGCGGCCGGCCAGGCCGAGGTCGCGGTCGAGCCAGGAGTTCATCAGCGGGCCGCCGTAGATCTCCACGGCGATCTGGCGCCAGCCGTGCGCCCCGGTGTCCGGGCGCGGCTTGACGCGCAGGTTGGGGGAGTCGGTGTGGGCGCCGACGACGCGGAACGGCGTGTGGGCCGCGGCGCCCTCGGGGACGTACCACGCCACGATCGCACCGCCGCGCAGCACGTACTTGCCGCCGCTCGTCCCGTCCCAGGCGTCCGTCTCGGCGACCTGGCGGAAGCCGGCCTTCTCCAGCCGCTCGGCGGCGTTCGCCACGGCGTGGTACGGCGTGGGGCTCGCCGCGAGGAAGGACATCAGGTCGTCGGTGTGGCCGCGGTCGAAGCGGGCTGCTGCGCTCATGGGGTTCACCTTAACGACGTACGAGCGACGCACGAGGGCCCGCTTCCCGTGGGCGGGCAGCGGGCCCTCGTACGTCGGGGCGGGACGGCGCCCCCTAGAAGGCGGCCTCGTCCAGCTCCATCAGGTCGAGCTCGACGCCCTCGGCGACCTTGCGGGCCAGGGTGACGCCGGGCAGGACGTTGGCCGCGAAGAACTTCGCCGCGGCGATCTTGCCGGTGTAGAAGGGCTTGTCCTTGCCGGACGCGGTCGGCAGCTTCTCGGCGGCGACGGCGGCGCCCTTGAGGAGCAGGTAGCCGACGATCACGTCGCCGGAGGCCTGGAGCAGGCGGGTGGTGTTGAGGCCCACCTTGTAGATGTTCTTGACGTCCTGCTCGGTGGCCGCGAGGTCGGTGAGCATCAGGCCGACGATGGCCTCCAGCTCGACCGCGGCCTTGGCCAGGTGCTCCCGGGCCCCGGACAGCTCCTCGCCGCCGGTGGCGAGCGCCAGGAACTTCTTGATGTCCTCGGCGAGCGAGTTCAGCGCGGCGCCCTGGTTGCGGACGATCTTCCGGAAGAAGTAGTCCTGGCCCTGGATCGCCGTGGTGCCCTCGTAGAGGGTGTCGATCTTGGCGTCGCGGATGTACTGCTCGATCGGGTACTCCTGGAGGAACCCGGAGCCGCCGAAGGTCTGCAGCGACTGGGCGAGCTGCTCGTACGCCTTCTCCGAGCCGTAGCCCTTGACGATCGGCAGGAGCAGGTCGTTGAGGGCGTGCTCGGTGGCGGCGTCCTCGCCGTTCGCCTCCTTGACCTGGATCTCGTCCTGGACGGAGGCGGTGTACATCACCAGCGCGCGCATGCCCTCCGCGTACGCCTTCTGCGTCATGAGGGAGCGGCGGACGTCGGGGTGGTGCGTGATGGTGACCTTGGGGGCCTTCTTGTCCATGAAGTTGGCCAGGTCGGGGCCCTGGACGCGCTCCTTGGCGTACTCCAGGGCGTTGAGGTAGCCGGTCGACAGGGTCGAGATGGCCTTCGTGCCGACCATCATCCGCGCGAACTCGATGATCCGGAACATCTGGCGGATGCCGTCGTGCTTGTCGCCGATCAGCCAGCCCTTGGCGGGGTGGCGGTCGCCGAAGGTCATCTCGCAGGTGTTGGAGGCCTTCAGGCCCATCTTGTGCTCGACGTTGGTGGCGTAGACGCCGTTGCGCTCGCCCAGTTCGCCGGTCTCGGCGTCGAACTCGTACTTCGGGACGAGGAAGAGGGACAGGCCCTTGGTGCCGGGTCCTGCGCCCTCGGGGCGGGCGAGGACGTAGTGGAGGATGTTCTCCGACATGTCGTGCTCGCCGGACGTGATGAAGCGCTTCACGCCCTCGATGTGCCAGGAGCCGTCGGCCTGCTCGACGGCCCTGGTGCGGCCGGCGCCGACGTCGGAGCCCGCGTCGGGCTCGGTGAGGACCATGGTGGAGCCCCACTGCTTCTCGACGGCGATCGCGGCGATGTGCTTCTGGGCCTCGTTGCCCTCCTCGAAGAGGATGCCGGCGAACGCCGGGCCCGAGGAGTACATCCACACGGCCGGGTTCGCGCCGAGGATCAGCTCCGCGTACGCCCAGATCAGGGAGCGCGGCGCGGTGGTGCCGCCGATCTCCTCGGGCAGGCCGAGCCGCCAGTACTCGGAGTCCATGAAGGCCTGGTAGCTCTTCCTGAAGGACGCCGGGACCGGCGCCGTGCCGGTCTCCGGGTCGAAGACCGGCGGGTTGCGGTCGGCGTCGGCGAACGACTCGGCGATCTCGTTCTCGGAGAGCCGGGTCAGCTCGTCGAGGACGCTCTTCGCGGTGTCCGTGTCCATCTCCGCGAACGGGCCCGTGCCGTAGACCTTGTCGCGGCCGAGCACCTCGAACAGGTTGAACTCGATGTCCCGGAGATTCGGCTTGTAGTGCCCCATGGCGACGCTCCCTTGAGAGATCGGCGAGGCACCGACTCCTCGCATCCGTACACATTCCGACCGCTTCGTCCGCATGTACTCATACGTACGTACCAAGCAGTAGCTCCGATGATGCTACCCGTCGGTAATAAGAAGCAACCCCGAGCCGGGCAACTGTGACCCGTCACTCGCTACTCTTTGCGGCATGTACGGCTACGACCAGACCGCCGGTCCCCACGCGGGTTCCCAGCAGCAGTACGCCCCGCCGCCGCAGCAGCCGATGGGCGGCGGGTACGGGCAGCAGCCGCCGCTGTACCCCGAGCCGTCCCCGCCCTCGCTCGCGGACGCGGTGCGCGCCTTCACCACCGGCCAGATGTCCGCCGAGGACTTCCAGCAGGTCTTCGCGACCTCGAAGGTCTACTGCCCGCGCGGCGACAACCCCGGCTTCCTCGCCCTCCACAACACCCAGCAGCCGGTGATCCCCATGTTCACCGGCCTCAAGGAACTGCGCCGCTACGCGGGCAAGGAGTCCAAGTACTTCGTGATCACCGGCGCCGAGGTGATCGACCTGCTGCCGACCGGCTACGGCTTCGTCCTGGACATGGAGGGGGAGCACCGGATGGTCTTCGACGCGAAGGCCGTCGAACAGATGGTCGATTTCGCCATGCGCCGCATGTACGGATAGGTGCTGACGGACGTCCGACAAGGCCCGGAGGGAATGTCCTCCGGGCTTTCGCGGTTTGAGGTGGCAAGAAGTTCAACGCTCAACTAAAGTGGGGCGCACACCGCCCGAGGAGGTCGACATGCCTGCCGTGACCGTCGAGAACCCGTTGACGCTGCCCCGCGTATCCGCGCCCGCCGACGCCGTCGCACGTCCCGTGCTCACCGTCACGACCGCTCCCGGCGGTTTCGAGGGTGAGGGCTTCCCGGTGCGCCGCGCGTTCGCCGGGATCAACTACCGCCATCTCGACCCGTTCATCATGATGGACCAGATGGGTGAGGTGGAGTACGCGCCCGGCGAGCCCAAGGGCACCCCCTGGCACCCGCACCGCGGCTTCGAGACCGTCACCTACATCATCGACGGGATCTTCGACCACCAGGACTCCAACGGCGGTGGCGGCACCATCACCAACGGCGACACCCAGTGGATGACGGCGGGCTCCGGGCTGCTGCACATCGAGGCGCCGCCGGAGCAGCTCGTCGTGTCGGGCGGCCTCTTCCACGGCCTCCAGCTGTGGGTGAACCTGCCGGCCAAGGACAAGATGATGGCGCCGCGCTACCAGGACATCCGCAGCGGCTCCGTCCAGCTGCTCGCCTCCCCCGACGGCGGCGCGCTGCTGCGCGTCATCGCCGGTGAGCTGGGCGGCCACGACGGCCCCGGCATCACGCACACGCCGATCACGATGGTCCACGCGACCCTCGCGCCGGGCGCCGAGGTCACGCTGCCGTGGCGGGAGGACTTCAACGGCCTCGCCTACGTGATGGCCGGGCGCGGCTCCGTGGGCGCCGAGCGGCGGCCGGTCCACCTCGGGCAGACGGCGGTCTTCGGCGCCGGCGGCTCGCTGACCGTCCGCGCGGACGAGAAGCAGGACGCGCACACGCCGGACCTGGAGGTCGTCCTCCTCGGCGGCCGGCCGATCCGCGAGCCCATGGCCCACTACGGCCCGTTCGTCATGAACACCCGCGACGAACTCCAGCAGGCCTTCGAGGACTTCCAGAAGGGCCGCCTGGGCACGGTCCCCGCGGTGCACGGGATGACATCGAAGGGCCCGGGGAACTGACCGAACGTGTTCCATGAGGCCGGTGGCCCCGCAGATCGCGACTGCGGGGCCACCGGCCTCTTGACGGCACCAGGGCCGAGGCCCGAGGCCGCCGAGCGACGGTCCGCCGGGCCGGGGAGATGCCCCGCCTCCCACGACTGACCGGACGGTGGGCTCGCATCACCCGAGGACACGAGACCCACGCTCCGCACCATGCGTCCGCACGGGTCACCGCAGGGCATCGCCGCCTCGGCTCGCCGTGACGCCGGTGAGGAGGGGCAACGCGATGAGCAGCGCGACCGCTACGAGGAGGCCACTCGCCCACAGCGGTCCCAGGGTCCCGGCCCCGGTGCCGAGGGTGGCCGCGGCGACGACGGGGCCGACGGCGGCGCCCACGTTGAGCGCCGCGGTCGCGTACGAGCCGGCCATGCCGGGGGCTGCCGCGGCCTCGTAGAGGACCCGCGTGATCAGCGTGGTGCCCAGCGCGAACGACAGCGTGCCCTGCACGAACACGAGCACGAACAGGGCCACCGGTTCAGTGGCCAGCACGGCCGTGGCCGGCCAGCCGACGAGCAGCAACGGACCGCCGACCGCGACGACCCGACCGGGATGCCGGTCGGACAGCCGTCCGGCGAGAGTGACGCCCGCGAAGGAACCGGTCCCGAAGAGCACCAGGACAACGGAGACCCACAACTCGCCCAGCCCGGCGCTGTCGGTCACCACGGGGGCGAGGAAGGTGAGGCTTCCGAAGGTCGCCGCGTTCACCAGTGCTCCGAGCAGCATCACGACGACCAGGGGCAACCTGGTGAGCTGGGCGAGCTCCGCCCGCAGCACCGGCCTCCCGGTCGCCTCCTCCGCGCGGTGCCCTGCCGGGACCCCCTTCAGGATGCCGAGAGCCGCCGGCAGGCAGAGAGCGGCGACGGCCCAGAAAGTGGCCCGCCAGCCGAACACCGTACCGAGAGCCGACCCGCCCGGTACACCGGCGATCATGGCCGACGTCGTGCCCGCCAGCAGGACGCTCAGCGCGCGTCCCTTCCTGTCGGGTGGGACCAGCGCGGCCGCGGCCGTCAGAGCAACAGCGAGGAACCCGGCGTTCGCGAGTGCGGCGACGACTCGGGTGGCGAGCAGGACGGGGAAGCTCGTGGTGACGGCGCCCACGGCGTGAGCCGCCGCGAACACGAGGACGGACCCGAGAAGGCTGGGGCGCCTGGACCAGTTACGGGCGAACGCGGCCACCAAGGGAGCGCCGACGACCATGCCGAGCGCGAAGGCAGAGGTGAGAACGCCTGCTGTACCGACGGTGACGTCAAGATCCGAGGCGATGTCCGGCAGGAGGCCGGCGAGCATGAACTCCGAGGTGCCCATGGCGAAGGCGGCCATGGCGAGCAGGTACAGCGGGAGAGGCATCGAGTGGCTCCGAGGTGAGGAGAGGCACGTGAAGTCATCTCGTCACCGCGGCCGGCCCCGGGCGCACATCCGTCCCGCCGCGGAAGGCGGCGCGACGACAGGACTACGGGCTCAGCGGTTGAGGGGGCCGACGGCGTGACCGAAAGCCCCCACCCTGTCCGACTCAGGACTCGACATGGCCGGCACGCTACCCGACCGGTACGCGTCGGGGCACCTCGAATACAGCTCTGCACCGGGGTCGGCGACGGCCGTTCCGGGAGGCCGCGTCAGGCGCCGCCGCGTTGCCGAGCGACGTCCTCGTTGCTCTGCGCAGGGTGGCGCGTCCAGAGGGAGAGGTCACTGCTCGTTGCGACGGCGATGGTCTCTCCGGAGGGCGAGAAGCCGAAGGCCCGGAGTTCCGAGTACGTGGCGTGGAAGATGTGCCACCACTGCTCTCCATGCGGACCGGAGTGGGGAAGCCCGCCGTCGGCCGAGAGGAGCACACGGTCGTTGGGCCAAGCCGGTGTGACAGCCTCCAGGGTCCAGCCGTCTCCGGTCGTGGTGTGCAACCCCCCGCCGAAGAGCCCGGCGACGGGTACGCGGCTGCCGGCGATCGGCCCCGGTCCGGGGCAAGTCAGGTCGGGGGCACCGTCGGGGGTGCTGCCCTCGGGGTCCGGGTCGCGGTCCCTTGCGATCTTCTCCCCGGTGACGGCGTCGAAGAGACCGTGACCGGCGTGCGAGACGACCATGACCAGGTCGCGTCCGCTGCTGGGGTGCGACGCGAAGCCGATGCCGAGCAGTCCGCCGACAGGGACGCCGTACGCGTACTCGAAGACGGGCCGCCAAGGCGCGGGCGCGGGAATGACGGGGGCAGCGAGCAGTCGGTCCCGCAGCGCCCGCTGGTAGGCGGAGAGCACCGGCTCACCGACGGCTTGCTCCGCCGGAGGCGCCTCCTTGATCTGCTTCGTCATGTCGTCATGGTCCCGCGCCAATCAGCCGCCTCGCCAAGCCGGCCGGTGGGCCGGTGGCCCGCAGGTTCCGACTGCGGGCCACCGGCCTCGTGGCGGCGGTACGGGCGGTTACTTGCCCGGCTTGTCGCCGGTGGTGGGGGCGTGCTCGGGGAGGGGCTTGGTCGGCTTGGCGCCGTGGGTGTCGGCCAGCTCCTCCTCGGTGAGCTTGCGGACCTTGATGCCGTCCTTGGTGCGCTCGACGGCCACGCCCTCGGGCAGGGTGCCGCCCTTGTCCTCGGCGGCGGTGCTGCCGGACGGCGTGGTCGGCTTCGCGTCGCCGCTCCAGGACGTGCCTGCGGCGCTGGCCACGCCGGACGTCAGGCCGAGCGTCACGATCGCCGCCGCCACGAAGCCGATGACCCGGGACTTGCGCATGGAATCCTCCTGAGGGAAACGAGTGGTGGGATGAGAGGACAGACGACGGATCCGTCGTCCGGGGAGAGGGCCGGCACGGTCTCCCTCCGTGCTCGGTGTCCTCATTCCATCCCGCCGGGGTGTTCAGCGCGGTAAGCGTGCGGGGGAGATCGCCTTCGTTGTTCTTATGTGCTTGGCACACGTGCGGGGGACGGAGCACCGTCGGTGGTGGGTCACCCGGGCGGGCGGTGTGCTCAGGACAGGCCGGGCGGGGCGTGGTCGGCTGGGGGCGTGCGGTTGCTTCCCGGTCCTGTGCGGCGGTTCGCCGCGTGGTGTGCCGTCATCCTGCTCGCCGCCGGGGTCGGCTACGTCGCGGTCCGGCTCTGCGTCGAGCTGCGTACGGCGGTGACGCCGGCGCTGCTCGCGCTGCTGGGCACCGCGCTGCTCAGGCCGCTGCACGCGCGGCTGGTGCGGGCGCATGTGCAGCGGTCGCTGGCCGCCGCGCTGACCTGCGTCGCCGTGGTGGCGGTGGTGGGCGGGGCCGTCTACATCGTGGTGTCCGCGCTGGTCCGGACGGGCGATCAGATCGTCGCCTCGGTGCGGGACGCGGCGCAGGGGGTCGCCGACCACTTCGGGGCGGCCGGGACCTCGCTGGACGACCTGGCGTCCAACGCGCGCGAACTGCTGGGCAAGTTCGGGGGTACGGCCGCCTCCGGGGTGGTCACCGGGGTCAGTGTCGCCGGCGAGATGATCGCGATGGCCGTGCTCGCGCTGCTGCTCGTCTTCTTCTTCCTGCGCGACTCCGACCGGGCCGTGACCACCGTGCGCGCCGTGTCCCCGCCCGGCGGCGCGGACATGGTCGAGGCGATGGCCAGGAGGGCGTTCGGGGCGGTCGAGGGCTTCATGCGGGGCACCACGCTCATCGCGCTGATCGACGCGGTCTGCATCACCGTCGGGCTGCTGGTCCTGCGCGTGCCCGGCGCGGTGGGGCTCGGTGCGCTGGTCTTCGTGGGTGCCTATGTGCCGTATCTGGGCGCGTTCGTCTCCGGGGCCGTGGCGGTGCTGGTCGCGCTGGCCGACCGCGGGTTCGTCATCGCGCTGTGGGCGCTCGGGGTGGTGCTCGCGGTGCAGGTGCTGGAGGGGCATGTGCTGCAGCCGATGGTGCAGAGCCGGACGGTGCACATGCATCCGGCGGTCGTGCTGCTGGCGCTCACCGCGGGGGCGTCGGTGGCGGGGATCCTGGGGATGCTGCTGGCCGTTCCGCTGACCGCGGCGGCCTTCGGGGTCGTGCACGAGCTGCAGGGGCGTTACGCAAGGGAGGGGGGTGCGGGGCCGTCCGGTGCGTCGGCCGGGGGCGTCGACTCGTAGAGCTCGTACCAGATGCTCTTGCCCGTGCCGCGCGGGGCGACGCCCCAGGCGTCCGCGAGCAGTTCGATGAGGACCAGGCCGCGTCCCGAGGACGCCATCTCCCCCGGCCGGCGTTTGTGCGGCAGGTCGTCGCCGTTGTCGGTGACCTCCACCCGGATCCCCCGCTCGCCGGGCTCCCCGGCGATCTCGGCGACCAGCAGGGCGTCGGCGTCGGTGTGCACGAGGACGTTCGTCAGCAGCTCGGAGAGCAGGAGCACCGCCGCGTCCCGCTGCTCCTCGTCGGGCCAGTCGTGGAGCAGGTCGCGCAGGTGCTGCCGGGCGGTGGCGATCCGCGCGGGTTCCGCCTGCGAGACCGTCAGCATCGTGCGGCGCACCGGCGTCGGAAGGGTCGCGCCGTCGTCGCCGCTTCCGCCCTGCCGGTGCAGCAGCACCAGGGCGATGTCGTCCTCCCGCCGGTCGGAGAGCGCGCCGACGGTGTGGTGCGATGAGGGCCCGTGCACGGTCCGGACCAGCGCGTCGGCCAGTTCCTCCAGGCCGTCCTCGTGCTCCTCCAGGGTGACCCGCAGCCGGTGCCAGCCGGACTGGAGGTCGTGGCCGCCGGTCTCGACCAGACCGTCCGTGCACAGCAACAGGGTGTCCCCCGGCTCCAGCGCGAACTGGGTGGTCGGGTAGTCGGAGTCCGGGTCGATGCCCAGCGGCAGCCCGCCGGCCGTGGCGAGGATCAGCGCCGTGCCGTCCGTCATCCGCACCACCGGGTCCAGGTGCCCGGCACGGGCGCTCTCCAGGGTGCCGGTCGCGGGGTCGACCTCGGCGTAGTAGCAGGTCGCGAAGCGCAGGTCCCCCTGGTCGTCGTAGGACTCGGAGAGGCCGTGGAAGAAGTGCGAGGCGCGGGAGAGCACCGCGTCCGGGCGGTGGCCCTCGGAGGCGTAGGCGCGCAGGGCGATGCGCAGTTGGCCCATCAGCGCGGCGGCCCGCACGTCGTGCCCCTGGACGTCGCCGATGACCAGGGCGAAGCGGTCGCCGGGCAGCGGGATCATGTCGTACCAGTCGCCGCCGACCTGGAGGCCGCCGCCGGTGGGGACGTAGCGGGCGGCGAGGTCCATGCCGGGGATCGTCCGCGGGCCGAGCGCGGGCAGCATGGTGCGCTGCAGTCCGTCGGTCAGCTGCCGCTGGGTCTCGGCGGCGCCGGCCCGGGACAGGGCCTGGGCGAGCATCCGGGCCACGGTCGTCAGGACGGAGCGCTCGTCCGGCGTGAAGGCGACCGGGTAGGTGAAGGCCGCCATCCAGGCCCCCATGGTGCGGCCCGCCACGGTCAGCGGCAGATAGGCCCACGACTGGCGACCGAAGCGCTCGGCGAGCGGCCACGTCATGGGGTAGTGGGACCGGTACTGCTGGGGCGAGGAGAGGTAGACGGCGCGGCCGGTGCGGACCACCTCGGTGGCGGGATAGTCGGTGCTCAGCGACATGTCCATGAACGGGTCCGACTCGTGCTCGGGCTGCCCGTGGTGGCCGATGACGCTGAGGCGGTCGCCCGACACCCCGAACACCGCGAGGCCGTCGGGGGAGAACCCCGGCATCGACAGCCCGGCCGCGACCCGCAGCACCTCCTCGGTGGACCGCGCCTCGGCCAGCGCCCGGCCGGCGTCCAGCAGGAAGGCCTCCCGCGAGCGGCGCCAGTCGCCGGTGACCGCGCTGCGCCCGGCGGGCGTGCCGGGCGCCGGATCGGTGACCTCCTGGAGGGTGCCGGTCAGTTCGTACGCCTTGCGGTCGGGGTCGAAGGAGGGCCGGGAACGGCTGCGGACCACCCGGAGGACATGGCCCCGTTCGTCCATGATGCGGATGCGGACCTCGGCGAGGGTGCCCTCGGCGACGGCGAGCCGGACCACTCCGGTGATCTCGTTCCAGTCGACCGGGTGCAGCCGGGCCCGTACCTGCGCCTCGGTGAGGCGGGCCCGCTCGGCAGGCAGTCCCAGCAGGCGGGCCGCCTCCGCGTCCACCTTGACCTCTCCCGCGTCGGTGTCCCAGTGCCACAGACCGGTCCCGAGGGCGACGAGAACGCCTCCCACGTCGGCCAGGGGGTCACCAGCACCAGTGCGCATTGCCCCACTTTAGGGAGGAATATTCGCGCGCTGCCACCGGTCGTCCGGGCGGCGATGAGGAGACGACCGGGAGACGACCGGGAGACGGAGGGGCGTCGCCTCGGCGTCCGGGGCGCGCCGGACCGGTCCCATGACCCGTCCATGGGGAAGAAGCCGGCCACGGGCGCCCGGTACGCTGGGGTTGTTTCACGTGAAACGCGAAACGCCATCCCCGATCCGCGAAGGCTGGATGAACGACGATGCATCGGTACAGGTCCCACACCTGCGGCGAGCTCCGCTCCTCTGACGTCGGCACCGACGTCCGGCTGAGTGGCTGGCTGCACAATCGGCGCGACCTGGGCGGCATCCTCTTCATCGATCTGCGCGATCACCACGGCATCACGCAGCTCGTCGCCCGTCCGGGCACCGAGGCCTACGAGGCGCTGGACAAGCTGACGAAGGAGTCGACCGTACGGGTCGACGGCCGGGTCGTCTCGCGCGGCGCCGACAACGTCAACTCCGACTTGCCCACCGGCGAGGTCGAGGTCGAGGTGAGCGAGGTCGAGCTGCTCGGCGCCGCCCAGCCGCTGCCCTTCACCATCAACACCGAGGACGGGGTCAACGAGGAGCGGCGGCTGGAGTACCGCTTCCTGGACCTGCGGCGCGAGCGCATGCACCGCAACATCATGCTGCGCACCCAGGTCATCTCCTCGATCCGCAGCAAGATGGTGGCCCTCGGCTTCAACGAGATGGCGACGCCCATCCTCACCGCCACCTCCCCCGAGGGCGCCCGCGACTTCGTCGTGCCCTCCCGTCTGCACGCGGGCCGCTTCTACGCCCTGCCGCAGGCGCCGCAGCAGTTCAAGCAGCTGCTGATGATCTCCGGCTTCGACCGGTACTTCCAGATCGCGCCCTGTTTCCGCGACGAGGACGCCCGCGCCGACCGCTCGCCGGGCGAGTTCTACCAGCTCGACGTCGAGATGAGCTTCGTCGAGCAGGAGGACGTCTTCCAGCCGGTCGAGAAGCTGATGACCGAGCTGTTCGAGGAGTTCGGCAACGGCCGGCACGTCACGTCGCCGTTCCCGCGCATCCCGTTCCGCGAGGCGATGCTGAAGTACGGCTCCGACAAGCCGGACCTGCGGGCCCGGCTGGAGCTGGCCGACATCAGCGACATCTTCGCGGGCTCGGAGTTCAAGGCCTTCGCCGGCAAGCACGTCCGTGCGCTGCCCGTCCCGGACGTCGCGGGCCAGCCCCGCAAGTTCTTCGACCAGCTCGGCGACTACGCGGTGGAGCAAGGTGCGAAGGGCCTGGCCTGGGTCCGCGTCGCCGAGGACGGTTCGCTGACCGGCCCGATCGCGAAGTTCCTCACCGAGGAGAACGTCGCGGAACTGACCAAGCGGCTCTCGCTGGCCGCCGGTCACGCGGTGTTCTTCGGCGCGGGCGAGTTCGACGAGGTCTCGAAGATCATGGGCGCGGTGCGGGTCGAGGCGGCCAAGCGCGCCGGGCACTTCGAGGAGAACGTCTTCCGGTTCTGCTGGATCGTCGACTTCCCGATGTACGAGAAGGACGAGGAGACGGGGAAGATCGACTTCTCCCACAACCCCTTCTCGATGCCGCAGGGCGGCATGGACGCCCTGGAGAACCAGGACCCGCTGGACATTCTCGCCTGGCAGTACGACATCGTCTGCAACGGCGTCGAGCTGTCCTCCGGCGCGATCCGGAACCACGAGCCGGAGATCATGCTCAAGGCCTTCGGGATCGCGGGCTACGACGAGGAGACCGTCGAGCGCGAGTTCGCCGGCATGCTCCGGGCCTTCCGCTTCGGCGCCCCGCCGCACGGCGGCATCGCCCCCGGCGTCGACCGCATCGTGATGCTGCTGGCCGACGAGCCCAACATCCGCGAGACGATCGCCTTCCCGCTCAACGGCAACGCCCAGGACCTGATGATGGGCGCGCCGACCGAGCTGGAAGAGACCCGGCTGCGGGAGCTGCACCTGACGGTGCGCAAGCCGCAGCCGAAGTAGCCGACAGGCGGGACGCGCAGGACGCGCAGGACGAGCAGAAGGGCCCGGCGCCGGTGAGTCACCGGCGCCGGGCCCTCCCGCGTTCCGTCGTCGTGCGGTCTACCGCGCCACGAACTGGGTCAGTATCGCCTGGACCTCGTAGATGTCGACGCCCTTGGTGAAGGTCTTCTCGATCGGGGTCTGGGAGCCCGAGAGCCAGATCTTCAGTTCGGCGTCGAGGTCGAAGTGGCCGGCCGTCTCGACCGAGAAGTGCGAGATGCTGCGGTACGGGACCGAGTGGTACTCCGTCTTCTTACCGGTGATGCCCTGCTTGTCGATCAGGATCAGTCGCCGGTCGGTGAACAGGATGGTGTCGCGGATCAGCAGGTAGGCCGCGTGGACCTGTTCGCCGTGGCCGAGCAGGCGTGCGTACTCCTGCTGCGCCTGGGCCGGATTGATGCTGTGCGCGTTGCCGAACAGTGCCATGGATGCCCCCCTCTGAGATCGTTGTGGTCCGAGCTTCGCAAAGCGCGGGGCCCGGGAGAAGGCCTGCCCCCTCCCGGGCCCCGTGCTGTAGCGAGCGTGTTACGCGGTCGGCTTCTCCTCGAGACGCGGGAACAGCACCGCGCCCTTGGTGACCGTGGTTCCGGCGGGCAGCCGGCCCCAGTCCGCCGCCTCCTGGACCTTCTGCTCCGCGAGGGCGCCGAGGGCGGCCTCCGCACCGAGGGAGTCCCAGAGCTTCCGCGAGGTGTCCGGCATGACCGGGTTGAGGAGGACCGCCACGGCGCGCAGCGACTCGGCGGCCGTGTAGAGGATCGTCGCCAGGCGGGCCCTGCCCTGCGGGGACTCGTCCTTGGCGACCTTCCAGGGCTCCTGCTCGGTGATGTAGCCGTTGACCTGCTTGACGAAGTCGAAGACCGCCAGGATGCCGCCCTGGAAGTCCAGCTCCTCACCGATCTTGCGGTCCGCCTCCGTGACCGCCCTGGTCAGACCGGAGTGGATGGCCTCCTCGGCGTCCCCGTCGGCCGTCGAGGCCGGCAGCTCACCGCCGAAGTACTTGGCGACCATGGCCGCGACGCGGGAGGCGAGGTTGCCGTAGTCGTTGGCCAGCTCGCTCGTGTAGCGGGCGGAGAAGTCCTCCCAGGAGAACGAGCCGTCCTGACCGAACGCGATCGCGCGCAGGAAGTACCAGCGGTACGCGTCCACGCCGAAGTGCGAGGTCAGGTCCTGCGGCTTGATGCCGGTCAGGTTGGACTTCGACATCTTCTCGCCGCCGACCATGAGCCAGCCGTTCGCGGCGACCTTGCCGGGCAGCGGCAGGCCCTGCGCCATCAGCATCGCCGGCCAGATGATCGCGTGGAACCGGAGGATGTCCTTGCCGACCAGGTGCACGTCGGCCGGGAACGTCGACGCGAACCTCTCCGGGTCCTCGTTGTAGCCGACCGCCGTGGCGTAGTTCAGCAGGGCGTCGACCCACACGTAGATGACGTGCTTGTCGTCCCAGGGGACCGGCACGCCCCAGTCGAAGGTCGAGCGGGAGATGGAGAGGTCCTGCAGGCCCTGGCGGACGAAGTTCACGACCTCGTTGCGCGCGGACTCGGGCTGGATGAAGCCCGGGTTGGCCTCGTAGTGGGCGAGCAGCTTCTCGCTGTACTCGCTCAGCTTGAAGAAGTAGTTCTCCTCGCTGAGGATCTCCACCGGCTTCTTGTGGATCGGGCACAGCTTCTGGCCCGCGTACTCGCCCTCGCCGTCGAGCAGCTCGCCGGGGAGCTTGTACTCCTCGCAGCCCACGCAGTACGGGCCCTCGTAGCCGCCCTTGTAGATCTCGCCCTTGTCGTACAGGTCCTGCACGAACTCCTGGACGCGGTCGGTGTGCCGCTTCTGCGTGGTGCGGATGAAGTCGTCGTTCGCGATGTCGAGGTGCTCCCACAGGGGCTTCCAGGCCTCGGTGACGAGCTTGTCGGCCCAGGCCTGCGGGGTGACCCCGTTCGCCTCGGCCGTGCGCATGATCTTCTGACCGTGCTCGTCCGTGCCGGTGAGGTACCACACCTTCTCACCGCGCTGGCGGTGCCAGCGGGTGAGCACGTCGCCTGCGACGGTCGTATAGGCGTGGCCCAGGTGAGGAGCGTCGTTCACGTAGTAGATGGGGGTCGAGACGTAGTACGCCTTCGCCCCCTGCTTCTCGGTTCCAGTGGCCGCCATGGTCGAAATCCTACTGGCCCGGCGGAGAACGGCTCACACGCGTTTCGGGGGGTGGACCGGGGGGTCCCCGGTCCACCCCCCGAGGGCGGCTGCGGTGCGCGGTCGCGCGGGTGCCGCGCGGGTGCCGTGCTTACGGGCGCCAGGTGGCCAGTACGCCTTCGTAGAGCTCCTTGTCGGTGAGCTCCTTGGGGGTCTCGCCCGCCAGGAAGTGGGACGCGTTGCCCGTCTTGAGCTTGCGGAGGTAGTCGAAGGCCTTGTTCTCCGGGTCACCGAAGGCGACGAAGGAGAAGTGCACGTTCGGGTGTTTCGCCGCGGCGTCCGTGAGGGACTGGGTGGCGGGGGTCTTCGCGTCGGGGGCGCCGTCGGTCTGGAAGACCACCAGCGCGGGGGTGCCGGGGGGCGCGTGTTCGGCGTGGTGGGCGAGGACGGCCTCGACGGCGGCGTGGTAGGCGGTGCGGCCCATGCGGCCGAGCGCTCCGTGCAGCTCGTCGATCTTGTTCTCGTGGTCGGCGAGGGTCAGCTCTCCGGTGCCGTCCACTTCCGTGGAGAAGAACGTGACGTGGACCGCGGCCTCGGGGTCGAGGTGGGCGGCGAGCGCGAGGGTCTGCTCGGCGAGGGCCTGGGCGGAACCGTCCTTGAAGTACGCGCGCATCGACGCGGAGCGGTCGAGGACGAGGTGGACCCTGGCGCGGGTGCCGGTGAGGCCGTGCTTCTTCAGGGCGGCGCCGGCGGCCTTGTAGGCGGTGGTGAGTCCCGGGGCCTGGGAGCGGAGCCTGGCGGCGCTGGTCGCGGGTTTCGGGGCGGTTGCCTCCGGCGGGGTGGCCTTGGTCGCCTCGGCTTCGCCTTCGGTGTCCGTGTTCCCACCCGCACCGTCCGTGCTGCTTTCGTTGCCGGGTGCGGGTGGCCCCTGTGGGGCCTTGTCGCCGTCGGCGGGTGCCGGGTCCGGGGCCGGTTCGGGTGCCGGGGCCGGGGCCGGCTCGGGCTCGGCCTCGGACTGCGGCTCTGCGGCCGGCTCCGGGGCCGGCTCGGTCTTCGGGTCGGGCTGCGGCTCGGTCTTCGGCTTCGGCTCGGGCTGCGGGTCCGGCTTTGCCTCGGGCTGGGGCTCTGCCGCCGGCTCCGGGGCCGCCTCGGACTGCGGCTCCGGTTCCGGGTCCGTCGGCTTCGGGACCGTGATGTTGGTGAAGGCGGCCTTGACGAGGTCGTGCTCGTCGGTGGAGGTGGAGGTGGAGGCGGCAGCCGGGGCGGGAGTGGATTCCGAGCGGGGCTCGGGGACCTGGGGGGTGGCCTCCGGCTGGGCCGGGGGCTCGGAGGGGTCCGGCTCCGCCGGTGCGGCCGGCTGCGACGGGAGCTTCGGCTCCGGCGCGGTGACGGCCGGTGCCGTCTCCTGCGTCGCACCCTCCGTCTGAGCGGCCCGTTCTTTGCGTGACCGGCCGAACGCGTTCCGCAGGAGAGTGAGAATGCCCATGTGCGCAACCCTTCGCGTGAGTTGATGCCCGTCAATCCCTGGCCAGGACGGACACGTAAGGTTAGCGGTCCCGGCTTGTGATCTTGTGCAGGGTCTGCCACGCACGCACGGAGACGTCAAGACCGGATCCGGCCGGTGCCGCGATCCCCCATCGCTTCCGCGGGTTCACCCGTCGTTCACCGCGATGCCCGGCTCCCGCACGTGTGCGCACCTACGGTCGCGCTGACGCCAAGGGTATTCAGGGTTTCTCAAGGGGAGAACACAGTGCGCAAGCTGCTGCCGTTGATCGGAACGCCGTCCGGTTCGCACCCCGGCGGGAGGTCCGCCATGACCTGCCGTTTCCGGTGCGGCGACGCCTGTTTCCACGAGGTGCCGAACACCAGCGGCAACGAGTACGCCGGTGACGTCATCGCCGGTGCGCTCAGCCGCCGTTCGATGATGCGGGCCGCCGCCGTCGTCACCGTCGCGGCGGCGGGCGCCGGAGCCGCGGGGGTCGCCGGGGCGCCGTCGGCGCAGGCCGCGCCCGCGGCTGGAAAGGGGCACGGGAACGGGCCCGGGAAACCGTCGAAACCGCAGGGTGCGCGCGGGCTGCGGTTCACGCCCGTCGCGCCCAACACCGACGACACCGTCACCGTTCCGGAGGGGTACCGCCAGGACGTCGTGATCCGTTGGGGTGAACCCATTCTGCGCGGGGCGCCCGCCTTCGACCCGGAGAAGCAGAGCGCCGGGGCGCAGGCCGGGCAGTTCGGGTACAACAACGACTTCCTCGCGCTGCTGCCCCTGCGCGGCGAGCACGACCGCCAGCTCCTCGTCGCGAACCACGAGTACACCGACGAGGTGCTCATGTTCCGCGGCTACGACCCCGAGAACCCGACCCGCGAGCAGGTCGAGATCGCCTGGGCGGCGCACGGGCTGTCCGTCGTCGCCGTGGAGGAGGAGAAGCGGAGCGGCCGCCTGACTGCCGTCTCCCGGCACCGCCTGAACCGGCGGGTCACCGCCACCACCGAGTTCCGGCTGACCGGGCCCGCCGCCGGTTCCGACCTGGTGAGGACGTCCGCCGACCGCAGCGGCCGCAAGGTGCTCGGCACCCTCAACAACTGCTCCGGCGGCACCACTCCCTGGGGCACGACGCTGCACGGCGAGGAGAACTTCAACCAGTACTTCGCCAACGCCTCCAGCGACACCGACAAGCGGTACGGCATCGGCACCGGGGCCACCGAGCGCAAGTGGGAGCGGTTCGACCGGCGCTTCGACGTGGCGCAGGAGCCGAACGAGGTGCACCGCTTCGGGTACGTCGTCGAACTCGACCCGTACGACCCCGACTCCACGCCGCGCAAGCACACGCTGCTCGGCCGGTTCAAGCACGAGGCCGCGACCGTGCGGCTGACCGGTGACGGGCGTCCGGTCGTCTACACCGGTGACGACGAGCGGTTCGACTACTTCTACAAGTTCGTCGGCAGCAAGCGGATGCGGCACGGGAACTCCCGCTGGGCGCGCGAGCACAACCTGTCGCTGCTCGACGAGGGCACGCTGTACGTCGCCAAGCTCAGCGGCGACTCCCCGGCGATCGAGATCGACGGCTCGGGCACGCTGCCGAGCGACGGCGAGTTCGACGGGAGCGGCCGGTGGATCCCGCTGGTCACCGCCACGGAGCATGGCGCGGTCTCGCACGTCGAGGGCATGAGCGCCGAGGAGGTCTGCGTGTTCACGCGGCTCGCCGGTGACAAGGCCGGCGCGACCAAGATGGACCGCCCGGAGGACATCGAGCCGTCCCCGACGACCGGCAAGGTGTACGTCGCCCTCACCAACAACACCGACCGGGGCGTGGACGCGAAGGCCAAGGCGGACGAGGCCAACCCGCGCAACGCCAACAAGCACGGCCACGTCCTGGAGCTGACCGAGCGGTGGAACCGGGCCGACGCCACCTCCTTCGGCTGGTCGCTGTTCCTCGTCGCGGGCGACCCGGAGGACCCGGCGACCTACTTCGCGGGCTTCCCCAAGGACCGGGTCAGCCCGATCTCCTGCCCCGACAACGTCGCCTTCGACGACCACGGCAACCTGTGGATCTCCACCGACGGCAACGCGCTCGGCACCCACGACGGGCTCTTCGGCGTGGCGACCAAGGGCGACCGGCGCGGTGAGCTGAAGCAGTTCCTGACCGTGCCGACCGGTGCGGAGACCTGCGGCCCGCTCGTCCAGGACCGGCGTGTGCTGGTCGCCGTGCAGCACCCGGGCGAGGTCGACGGCGCCTCCGTGGAGGAGCCGGCCAGCACCTGGCCCGACGGACCCGGCAGGATCGTGCGCCCGGCGGTCGTGGCGGTGTGGCGCGCGGACGGCCGCGACATCGGCGTCTGATCCGACCGCGACACCCGGAGCAGAGGAGGCGGTCAGCCGTCCGCCGCGTGCAGGGTCAGGTCGACGACCAGCGCGCGGTGGTCGGTGTCGGCCAGGTCCAGGAACCGGGCGCCGTGCGCGGCGAAGTCCTCGGAGACCAGGACGTGGTCGATCTGCGTGCCGAACGCGGGGAGGGTCCGCGCGGGCCAGCTGGGTGTGCGGTCCTCGCCCGCCAGCCGGGCCGCGTCGTGCAGTCCCGCATCGAGGATGCGGCGGAAGGCGGCGTGGTCCTGGGAGGCGTTGAAGTCGCCGGCCAGGACCGCGGGCGCCCCGCGGTCCCCGGCGGCGGCGTCGCGCACGGCGTCCAGCTCCTCGCGCCACAGGCCCACCTGGTCCGGCAGCGGCGGCATCGGGTGGGCGAGCTGGAGCCGTACGGCGTGGCCGCGTACGTCGGCGACGGCGGCGGGCATGCCCATGGTGCCGGGGACGCCGGGAGCGGCCGTGAGCGGGAAGGCGCTCAGGATGACGGAGCCCTTGGAGCCGCCGCCCTCGACGGCCCGCCGGTTCGGGTAGTCGGCGGCGAGTTCGCGCCGCAGGGCCGCGTCGCACGTATATTCGCACTCCTGTACGAACACGAGGTCGGGCTTCTCGTCCCGTACGGCGCCGATCAGGGCGTCGGTGCCCCGCCCGAACTCGACGTTCGAGGTCAGCACCCGCACCTCGGCGACGGGCGGCCCGGCGGGCTCGCCGGTCCTGCCGTACGGCTCGATGAACCAGGCCAGCAGCCCGAGCAGCACCACGCCCCACACCGCGCCGGTCCACCACCGGGCGAGCAGCGTCAGCAGCAGTCCGGCGGCGGTCGGGGCCAGCAGCCAGGGCAGGAAGGCGAGCAGCTGCGGCACCGGGGTGACGCCGTCGCTGTCGGCGACACGGCAGCCGACGACCACGCTCACGCCCGTGAACAGCAGCCCCGCGCACCAGGCCCCGAACCGCCGGCCCGTCCGTCGCTCCGCCCGTCCGCCGCGGTAGTCCGCCCACTCGTCGGTCGCCGTGTCGGTGCCCAAGTCCCGGCCCTTCGCTCGCGGTGCGGTGCCCGAATCCTCCCTCAAGGACGAATACCGGGTGCCGGAAGTTGCGCGCGGCCGCGGACGCCGGGTTCCGCCGCGCCTACCCGGTCGGCGAGTGGAACTCCCGTACGACCTCGATGCGGCCCACGATGTGCCGGTTGAACTCCGGCAGCTCCTCCGCCGGGACCCACAGTTCGAGGATCGTCTCGCCGCCCGTCTGCCGCACCGGGTAGCGCTCGAGGAAGGCGGTGTCGACCTCGAAGCGCGTCACGTAGCCGGCGCCGGAGGCGGGGACGTTCCAGTCGCGGGCGATGCGGACGGCGTAGTCCTCGTTGAGGACCGGGTAGAAGATCGGCTGCTCGGGCAGGCGCGGCGGCCAGGCCGTCCAGCCGGAGGCCTCGACAAGTGCCAGCTCCTCGGGACCGGTGGGGCGCCACAGGGTCGTTGTCCCGTTCATGAGCGGTGACGGTACCCGTCCCTGTGGAGGACCCGCCAAGCCATTTCAGAGGCGGGTGCGGGGCGGCTCGGGTGGGGCGGGTTCGGGGGTGGGCGGCTGCGCCGGGGCCCGGCGGCTCGGTACGCGTACGTGTCCGTAGCGGCCCGTGAGCCAGGAGGTCAGGGCGACCGTGAGGCCGAGGGCGACCAGGAGCCACGCGGCCGTGCGCAGGGTCCCGGTGAGGGCGTCGTAGACGGCGCCCGCGGCGGGGCCGTCCACCGGGCCGGGGAGGTCGGTGACGGTGAGCCGGCGGCCGAGCAGGACGGCGAGGCCGAGCAGCGCCCCGCCGAGGGCCGTGCCGAACCCGGCGGCCGTGACGGCGCGGCGGCGGCAGGCGGCGAGGAGGATGCCGGCGACGGCGAAGGCGACGGCCGCCAGCGGCAGCCAGAAGACGGCGACGTCGAGCACGTGGTAGCCCTTCCTGAGCCGGTCCGCGTCCCGGGCCGGGACCACGGTGACCTCGGTGTGCCGGACCGGGATGCGCCGGGCGAAGGGCACGTTGTCCCGTACGAGCCGGTCCCGGACGCGTTCGGTGACGGGGGCGAGGTCGACGGTGACCGGGCGCCCGGCCGCCGCGTCGTCCCGCAGGGAGCGCAGTACGGCACGGTGGACGGTGCGGTTGGCCGCGACCCAGCCCTCACGGAAGGCCTCGGTCCGGGTGAACGAGCGCGCCGCGTCCCGCACGAAGCTCCGTACCGCGCCGGTCACGGGACCGGGACCGGCCGCGACCTGGTCCACGACCCCCGCGCCGAGCGGTTCCGCGACCGCTTCCCGCACGTCCGGATCGCCGGCGAGCGGCGCCGTGGCCGCGACGTACCGCCCGGTGTCGGCGAGCCCGTACGCGGCCCAGCCCGCCAGCGTGCCGCACGGCGCGAGCAGGCAGGCGAGGACGATCAGCACGGCCGACAGGCCGCTCCTGAGACGCGGGAACACCCTTCCAGGCAAGCCCCCGCGGCCGCGCCGGGCGACCGGCGTGACTGCAGATGGCCCCCCACGACGAGCCGGTCAGGTGGTGCGGGCCGTCCGCGCCCCCACCGCGTCCCCGCGGGTGTAGTACCAGTAGACCAGCGCGCCGGTCACCGCCGCGGCCACGATCAGCGACATGAGGACGCACGTGAACATGGCCACGCCGCTGCGCGAGTAGAGGAACCCCACCGCGCTCCCCCAGAACGCGCCCCACAGTGCCGCGTGGGGCTCCCGCGGCAGCCGCCGGGCGATCTGCCGGACCACGAGGTAGAGCACGAGGAACGCGAGCGTCGTCATGAAGCCGGCGAACAGGTTCCAGCCGGTGATCGGGCCGCCGCGGCGGCTGATGGACGCCTCCCAGTAGCCGTAGACGAGCCCGGTCGCGAGGAGCGTCGCCGCCTTCGCCAGCAGGTGGGTCCGCCTGCCGAAGACGTCGGGCGGTGCCGGGCGGCCGGTCCGTCCGACGCCCGGGCCGGCGCCGGTGGACGATCCTCGTGCGAACGGTCCTCGTGCGAACGGTCCGCGTGGGGACGTTCCGGGTGTCGGTGCCGCGTGAGCCATGGGAGCACTCCTCTCGCCTCGCCCCGAACTACCAGCGCACACCTGGGCGCGCCGCCCGGCAAGTCAGGACGCGGGGCCAAGGGCCCGTGTTTCGCTTCTGCCGGTGAGGGGTCGCGTGCGCAGGCCGGTACGACGTGGCCGGTGGGAGCCCCTCGGCGGGCTGGTCCGGGCCGCCGCCCGGGGCGACGCCGTCTCCCGGCACGAACTGCTGAGCGTGCGCGGCCACGGCGTCGCCTTCCCCGGCCGGCTGCACACCTGCAAGCACCACCGCGGACACACCGCACTGAAAGGCCGACCACCCGCCGGCCGCGTCCCCGACCTCACAGGTCAGTACATCCAGCCGGTCCAGCCGCCCCCCCCAAGGTGTGCCCCGGGGCGGCGGGGCCGCCGTGTCCGGCGTCCGACCTGAGTACCCCGCTTCGCGGCCGCAGCGGTTACGGTGCTGCGGTACGTGATCGACAGGGGAGGGATGGGAGGGGACATGCCCGGAACCGTGCTGCTGCTCGCGGCGGCGCCCGTGGGCCGCGGGTGCCTGGTGGACGCCGCCTCCGTGCTCCCCGTGTTCGCGGCGGTGCCGCCCGCCGTGCTCTCCGGCGCCGACACGGCCAACGTCGTCGAACTCGCCGACCCGCTGGAGCCGCAGGCCGTCCTCACCCGGCTGCGCGCCGCGGCGGCGGCCCCGGGACCGCTGACCGTCTACGTGACCGGGCAGCTCCAACTGGACCGGCGCCAGCGCCTGCCGCACCTGGCGCTGGCCAGGACGACACCGTCGACCGTCCGCTACACCGCCCTGCCCTGGCACTGGATCCGCGAGGAGCTGCGGCTGCGGCCGAGCGGCGCGACGACGCTGCTGCTCGACCTGCACGCCGACCACGAGGCCTGGCAGTGGCTGCGGGAGCACCCGCTGGACTGCGGGCGCAACAACGCCGTCTACGGCCGCGTCGCGCCGCCGCCCGCCCGGCGGACGGTGGCCGTCCCCTCGTACATGCGGGGCGTCGCGACGATCCTGCGCAGCGGGTACCGGCCGCCTCCGCACGAACTGCACCAGCAGGCGCTGGCCCGCATGGCGGCCGAGGGCGCGGCGGTCGACGCCGACCTGGTGCTGACGGCGCCGGGGCCGGTGGCGGGCGACCCGCACGCCGTCATCGCCGCCGCCGTGCGCTCCGGCCGCCACCGCGACGCCGACGCGCTCGCCGCCCGGCACGAGCGGGCCGCCGCCCAGGCGCACGGGCCCGCCTCCGAGGACGCGCTGCACTGGGCGGAGGTGCGGGCCGACCTGTCGATGTTCGCGGGCGACCCGGTGCGCAGCTGCCGGGCCTGGCTCACCGTGGCGGAGAACCGGCTGCGCGCCGGTCAGCCGCCGCAGGCGCCCGCCGTCGAGGCGGCCGTCGACCGGGCCCACCACCAGTGGGGGCTGATCCGCGACGCCGGACGGGCCAGGGAGCTGGGCGCCGCCCTCGCCGCGCTGCGGGGCCGGGTGCCGGGCCGCCGCGAGGGCGCCCTGGACCATGTGCAGCGGGAGCTGAGCCGGCTCCAGACCCAGGGCTGAGCCGGCTCCGACCCCGGGGTGAGTCCGGGGCCCGGCGTCAGCCGTCCACCGTGGCCGGCCCGTCCGGGTCCGGGGCGGTGTCCGCCGCCGGCGGGGAGGCCGGGGCCGAGGCGCCGTCCGGGGCCGCCGGGCCCGCGTTCGCGGCCAGCAGCAGGCAGCCCACGGCGGCGACGGCGGCGGCGAGCGCTCTGGCGTAGCGTTCGGCGGTGCGGGTGCGTTCGGGCACGGTGTCCTCTGTGGATCCAGGAAATGTGTCAAGCGCGGTAAGCGCGCTTAATACGCGGTTTAACCTAGAACCGTTCCAGCCGAACGGCAAGAGCCTCAAGGGGAGTTGGCAGTGGGGGACCGTGACGACCGGGGGACCGTCGGACGCCGGGTGCAGCGGCTGCGGGCCGAGCGCGGCATGACCCAGCGCCAGCTCGCGGAACCGGCGTACACCCCCGCCTACATCTCCACCCTGGAGGCCGGCCGCGTCCGCCCCTCCGAGGAGGCGCTGCGGCACCTCGCCGACCGGCTCGGCGTCGACTACGAGGAACTGGCCACCGGACGCCCCGCCCACCTCGCCACCGACCTGCGGCTGAGGCTCACCGAGGCGCAGCGCGTCCTCGCCTCCGAGGGCGCGGAGCAGGCGGCCGAGCTGTACACCGGGCTGCTGGCCGAGGCCGAGGGGTACGACCTGGCCGAGGAGCGGGCCGCCGCGCTGCTCGGGCTCGGGGAGTGCGCCGTGGAGACCGGTGAACTGGCTGCCGGACGGCAGTACTTCGAGCGGGCCGAGCAGTGCCTCGCCGACGCCGGCGCGCCGCTGCCCGCCCGGGTGCCCGCCCTGCGCGGACGGGCGCTGTCCCACTACCTCGCCGGTGAACTGCGCTACGCCGTCTACCTCCTGGAGTCCGCCCTCGACGAGCTGAACCGCGGCGGCCTGCACGACCCCGACGCGCTGCTCCTGCTCTACGCCAGCGTGATCGGCCCGTACATGGACATGGGCGCCCACGCGCGCGCCGCCCAGGCCGCCGAACTCGCCCTCTCCCTCGCGCCCAGCGCCGGCGACCCCGCGCTGGTCGCCCGCATGCACCGTTCCGTCGCCCGCACCCTGCTCGCCGAGGGCCGCCTCGCCGAGGCCGACGCGTCCCTGGCCAAGGCGGCCGAGCTGTACCGCACGCTGCAGCTGCGCACCGAGCTGGCCAACTGCCACTGGATGCGCGGCTACGTCTGCGCCCAGAACGGCGAACTCCCGCGCGCCGAGGAGGAGATGCGGGAGGCGCTCGGCATGCTCTCGGCCACCCGCGCCGCCCTCTACAGCAGCCAGGTCGCCGTCGAGCTGGCCGACGTACTGCACCGGCGCGGCAAGTCCGGGGAGGCGGCCGAACTGCTGCACGGGGTCCTGGACGACCTCTCCTCGGAGCGCGGCGCCATGCACTCCGCGGGCGCGCACCGGCTGCTCGGCATCATCGCCGAGGACGCCCGGGACACCGAGGCCGCCGAGGAGCACTACGTCCGTGCGCTGAGCCTGCTGGAGCGGGCCGGGGCGGCCGGCGACCTGGCCGACCTGTGCCGGCTCCTGGGCGACCTGCTGCGCCGCACCGGCCGGGTGGAGGCGGCGCTCGACGCGTACCGCACGGGTCTCGGCCACCGCACCGCCCCCGGCACCACCACCCTGGGCCCGGCTCCCGCCCAGCCGCCGCTGTAGCCCCCGGCCCGGGGGTCCCGGCCGCCGTTGTGGTTCCGGCCCGGTGCGGGCGGCGCTACAGCCCCAGCCACACCGTCGTGTCGGGGCCCAGGCGGCCGTCGTCCAGCGGGGCGCTGCTCAGCAGGACCTCACCGGCCGGCAGGTCGACGGTGGTCCCGGAGAGGTTGGCGACGCAGCGCCAGGTGGCCGAGCGGTCGAACCGCAGGACTCCGGCCGGTACGTCGTCCGACCAGGTCAGGGACTCGCCGTCGAGCAGCTTGCGGCGCAGCCGCAGGGCCGTGCGGTACAGCTCCAGGGTGGAGCCCGCCACGCCGTCCTGCGCCTGGACGGAGTACCCGCCGAAGCCGCTCGGCTGCGGCAGCCACGCGGCGCCCGCGCCGAAGCCGTACGACGGTCCGTCCGTCGTCCACGGCAGCGGCACCCGGCAGCCGTCGCGGCCCTTGCGGACGTGCCCGGTCTGCTCCCAGATCGGGTCCTGGAGGACCTCGGTGGGCAGGTCGGCCACCTCCGGCAGCCCCAGTTCCTCGCCCTGGTAGACGTAGGCCGAGCCGGGCAGCGCCAGCATCAGGAGCGTCGCCGCGCGGGCCCGGCGCAGGCCGGCCGCCTCGTCGACGGCCGGGGCGCGGCCGCCGGACAGCAGCCAGGCGTCCGTGTCGGTGTCCGGCGGGAGGACCAGGCGGGAGGCGTGCCGGACCACGTCGTGGTTGGAGAGCACCCAGGTCGCCGAGGCACCGGCGGCCCGCGCGTCGGCGAGGGAACCGGTGATGACCCCGCGCAGCTCCGCCGCGTCCCACCCGGCCTGGAGGTACTCGAAGTTGAAGGCCTGGCCGAGTTCGTCCGGCCGGGCGTACAGGACGCGCCGGGGGCCGGGGACCCAGGCCTCGGCGACGGCGGTGCGGGGCGGGGAGTAGGTGTCGAAGATCTTGCGCCAGTCGCGGTAGACCTCGTGCACGTCGTCGCGGTCGTAGAACGGGTGGGTCCCCGGCGCGAACTCGGCGAGTGCCGCCTCGCCGCTCAGCTCGGGGGCGCCGAGGTCGCGCAGCGGCTCGGTCAGGTCCTTGACCAGCGCGTGCGCCACGTCGACGCGGAAGCCGTCGACGCCCCGGTCGCACCAGAACCTCAGCGTGGTGCGGAAGTCGGCGCGGACCTGCTCGTTCTCCCAGTTGAGGTCGGGCTGCTGGGGCGCGAAGAGGTGCAGGTACCACTGGCCGTCGGGCACCCGCTGCCAGGCGCCGCCGCCGAAGACGGACTGCCAGTCGGTGGGCGGGAGTTCACCGTGCTCGCCGCGCCCCTCGCGGAAGACGTACCGGTCGCGGGCGGCCGAACCGGGCCCCTCGTCCAGGGCCTGGCGGAACCACGCGTGGCGGTGCGAGGTGTGGTTGGGGACGAGGTCGACTATCACCTTCAGGCCGAGCCGGTGGGCCTCGGCCGCCATCGCGTCGAAGTCGTCCAGCGTGCCCAGGCGCGGGTCGACGTCCCGGTAGTCGTCGACGTCGTAGCCGCCGTCGGCGAGTTCTGAGGGGTAGAACGGGCTGAGCCACAGGGCGTCGACGCCCAGGGCGGCCAGGTGGGTCAGGCGCTGGGTGATGCCGCGCAGGTCACCGAGCCCGTCGCCGTCGGCGTCGACGAAGCTGCGCGGATAGACCTGGTAGATGACGGCCTGCCGCCACCAGTCGGGGTCCTGGGACGACAGGTCGGGCGTGCCGGCGGTGCTGCGTACGGTCACGCGGCCTCCTTGGCGGTGCGGGCGGGCGGGCCGGTCCGGATCAGGGCCGTCCCGATCGGAGCTGTCCCGATCAGGTCTGTCCAGATCACCCGAAAAGCGAACCCGTGCGCCCGCGACGCGCCGGGGCTACGCGCCCGTGCGCTCGCACCGGGGGCGGCTCAGACGTGCCCCGGTCCGCCGCCGCCGAAGGAGCCGCTGGACCCCGGCATCCACCGCCGGCGACTCTGGTCGTCGCCGCGGCGGCTGCCCGAGTGGTGCAGCTCGTAGGGCATGAGCCGCGGCGTGCCGCCGTCGTTCAGCGGGATCTCGTCGGGCTCCCGCACCTCCCGTTCCTCGTGAACGGCGCCGGAGCTGGGCAGATGGGGCTGGTCCTCGGCCCGGGGGCGGTCGGACTCCCGCTCCATCACCCGCATGCCTATCCGTACGGCGGCGATCAGCGCGCCGGCGATCACCAGCCCGAGGATGAAGGCCACGGTCACATTCACCGCGTCGGAGGACGCGGCCAGCAGTTCATACGTTGCCGTACTCATGTTCTGATTATGTACCCCCAAATGGGAGAAAGCGCCCCATATCCCCGTGATATCTCCGTGGGGATTCTGCGGACGATCTCCCGCGCTTCTCCGAGCGGTCCCCAGGTGCTGCGTGCTCTCCGCCGCGGTGGCGTGATTGAGGCCGGCCACGGGCTGGTACCCGGCCCCCACGGGGTGGCGCCGGCGCCGAGCCCGCCGCCCTCGCCCCCGACCGCCGTCGGTGGAAGGAGCAGCGCCATGACCGCGCCGTTGACGGCCGACGCCCACGCGTACGGCCTGGCAGGGGACGGCACCGCCGACGACGGGCCGGCCCTGCAGGAACTGGTGGACGCGCTGGGCGACGCCACCGCCGCGGACGGCCGGCCCCGCACCGTACGGGTGCCCGCCGGCCGGTACCTGGTCCGGGACCGGCCGGTGCGCTGGCGCAGCGGCGTCTCGCTGGTCGGCGCCGGACGCGGCGCGACCTGCTTCGTCCTCGCCAACCCGGGCGCCCCCGACCGGCCGGTGCCGCTGGCCTGGTTCACCACCGCGCAGCACGGCGCCGGCCCGGAGAACCACATCGCCGACGTCACCTTCGCCCGCTTCGAGATCGACGGCTCCCGGGTGCGGACCGAGGAGTACGAGGTCCTGGCCAAGGGGCTCGGCCTCCAGTACGTGCTGCGCGGACGGTTCAGCGACCTCTGGATCCACGACACCGCCGCCACCGGGTTCGGCTGCGACTTCCTCCAGGACACCGTGGTCGAGGGCGTACTGACCGAGCGCTGCGGGCGGCAGGACCCCGGCGAGAAGATGGGCGGCGCGGGCATCGGGATCGGCGTCGGCGGCTGGGGGCCGGTCGAGCGGCTGGCGGTGACCGACTGCACCGCCCGCGGCAACGGCACCAACGGCATCTTCCTCGAACTCCAGCAGGAGGACTGGGTCCCGCCCCGGGGCATCCGCGTCACCGCCTGCCACACCGAGGACAACCGCTACGGCATCTCCGACTGGGGCGCCGACGGCCTGCTCGTCACCGGCTGCTCGATGCTCGGCAACCACGTCGCCGGGTTCGACGTGTCCGCGCAGGGCACGACGAGCGTCGGCGGGCGCGGCGGCATCGTCACCGGGTGCGTGCTCGACGGCAACGCGGGGGACGGGATCGCGCTCGGCAACACCCCGGGCCCGTACGCCTTCCGCGGAAACCGGATCAGCAACAACGGCCGGTACGGGTACTGGGAGCACAACCTGGCCGGCGGCGACCAGGAGCCCGCCACGGACGTCGTGCTGGAGTCCAACGACGTGCACGACAATGCCCTGGACGGCATCCGCGTCGACGCCCCGCTGCACGAGCCCGCGATCTTCGGCAACCGCGTCCGGAACAACGGCCGCCGGGCCGCCGGGGCGGCGGAGGGCGGCGGTGCGGGCGTGCGCTGCGGGCCGCTGTCGCTGACCGACGAGGGCGCCGACTGGCTCCCGGGCGGCCACCGGGGCAAGGAGGTGCGGGTGGCCGCCGAGCCCTCCGCCGGGGACACCGCCGCCGAGCCCTCCGCCGGTCCGCCCGTCGAGCCCTCCGCGGGTGCGCCCGCCGAGGTCACCGCCCTGGTCGTCGACAACACCGCCACCCGGCTCGACCTCGTCCCCGTGCGTCCCGGTGCCGTGACCGCCTGGCCCGGTGGCACCCCCGCGCCGGGCGCCGCCTACCGCCTCCCGGACGCCCCGGCCCCGCGCGCCGGGCTCACCGCGGCCGCCGCCGTGACCCACCCCTACGTGCACGGCAACCGGGTCCGCGACGACGGGCACCCCCGCACTCAGGTCCACGCCGTGTGGCTCGCCCCGGACGCCGTCTGGACCGGCGGCCGGGTCTCCGGCAACGACTTCGGCGGCAACGCCTCGGCGGCGACCCGCTTCGACTCACCGCCGAGCGGCGGACGCTGGCGGGACAACGCCGGGTGACGAGGGGCGGAGCGGGGTGCCGGGGCCCTCACGGTGCCCGCAGCGCGTCCACCGCGATCCGGGCCGCCGTGCCGATCACCGCGTCCGCCGCCGGGAGCGTGGCCGCCGGGTTGGCGGTGCGGGTGAAGACGGCCACGGCGTAGCGCCCGCCGTCGGGATACTCGACCACGCCGACCTCGTTGCGCAGGGTCGGCAGGGTGCCGGTCTTGCCGGCCACGTGGACGTCGTCGAAGGGGAAGCCCGAGGCCAGGCGGTGCGGCCAGACCTGCAGGCCCATGATCCGGCGCATCGCGGCGCCGTACTCGGCCGGGCAGGTCTCGTCCCGCCACAGGGCGCCGAGCAGGCGGGTCATGTCCCGGGGCGTGCCGCGGTTGGTGCGGGCCGGGTCCAGGGCGCGCAGTCGTGCGATGACGTGCGGGTCGGCCAGGGCGCGGGCTCCGGCGGGCCCGGCGTCCTCGCGCATGGTGGCCAGCATCTCGCCGAAGCCGTACGCCATCCGCGTCCGGGTGAGGCCGAGCCGGGCGGTGGTGCGGTTGACGGCGTCCCGGCCGACCCGGCGCAGCAGCAGGTCGGCGGCCGTGTTGTCGCTGACGGACATCATCAGGAACGCCGCGTCGCGCAGCGACAGCCGGACCGGGTCGAGCATCGCCGCCAGCCCCGTGGGCCCCGGGGTGCGTCCGGCGGGCGGGCACTCGACCTGCTCGGTCAGGTCCAGGGACCCGGCCGCCGCCAGCTCGTGCAGCGTCACCAGGACGCACACCTTGTGGACGCTGGCCGTGCAGACCGGCTGGTCCGCGCCGGTGCCGGTCTGCGCACCCGAGTCGATGTCCACGGCGTGCAGCCACCCGGTGACCCCGGCGTCGGCGAAGGCCGCGTCCAGACGGGCGGCGGTGGCGGTCTCGGTCACAGCCAGTACTCCGATGCCGGGCGAAGGTGCAGGGGCCGCGCGGGCGCCTCGGAGTAGGCGTCGGCCGTGGTGCGCAGGGCGTGGGTGGCCGCGTCCGTGAAGGCGTCGACGGCGGCGTCGCCGCGCCCCTTGGGCCAGGCCGTGGAGTGCCGCCGGGCGGGCGGGGCCCCGGACAGCGGGCGCCAGACCAGGTCCCGGTCGCCGGGGGTGACGAGCCGCGTGTCGCGCGGGCACAGGGCGACGGCCCCGGACGACAGGACCAGGCCGCGTACGAAACTGGCGCCCCGGCCGTGCCGTACGGCGCTGGGGGTGTAGCCGCCCCGGGCGCAGGCGGTGAGCAGGTCGTCGTAGACCGCGGGGGCGTCGGTGCGCGGGAAGAGGACCAGGTCGAAGCCGGTGAGGGCGGCGAGCGGCACCGCGTCGGGACCGGCCTGCGGGGCGTCGCGCGGCAGCAGGACGCCCAGGTCGCGGCGGAGCACCGGCCCCAGCTCCAGGCCGGTGACGTCGCACGGGTGGTGGATCAGGCCGACGTCCAGCTCGTGCGCGGCGAACCCGGCGAGCTGCTGGGCGGTGGACAGCTCGTGCAGCTGCAGCTCCAGGCCCGCGTGGCGGCTCCGGAAGCCGGCCAGCAGGGCGGCGACCGTCTCGCCGGAGATGTCGGGGGGCAGCGCGGCGCGCAGCAGGCCGCTCTCGCCGTCCCGGATACGGCGCGCGGCGGTCCGCAGCGCCTCGGCGCGGGCCAGCAGCTCACGGGCCTCGGTCAGCAGCAGCGTGCCCGCGTCGGTGATCACCACCTGGCGGCTGGTGCGCTCGAAGAGGCGGACGCCCAACTCCTTCTCCAGCCGCTGGATGCGCTGCGACAGGGGCGGCTGGGCCATGCCGAGCCGGGCGGCGGCCCGCCCGAAGTGTGACTCTTCTGCAACAGCCACGAAGCACTCCAGGTGCCGCACCAGGTCCACGAGCAGTAATCATATCGGGGATTGATCGATCGGACATCCATATCAATCTTGGACAGGAGCCCGGTGGGGTTGCTCTCCTCGACGCATGCGCTCCTCTCGCGACCTCGCGTCGCGGGCCCGCCGGTGGCCCGCCGCGCTCGCCCTCGCCCTCCTGCTCCCGCTGACCGGCTGCGCCACCGGCGCCGACTCCGGTCCCGGCGGAGACCCGTCCGCCACCGGCACCGGCTCCGCCGGCGGCCCCGGCACCGCCACCGCCACCGCCGCCCCCGCGCCGGAGGTCCGCGGGCAGCTCCGCGCGGACGACCGCACCCGCCGCTACCTCCTCCACCGTCCCGCCGCCACCGACGACCCGAAGCCCCTCCTCATCGCCTTCCACGGCCGCGGCGCCGACGCCGCCGAACTGCGCGAGAAGTCCCGGCTGGAGCGGGCCGCCACCGCCCGCGGCATGCTCGTCGCCTTCCCCGAGGGCCTCGACCACGGCTGGGGCGCGGGCACGCTGGCCACGAAGCAGCGCCCGGATCCCGGCCTGGACGTGCGGTTCACCGAAGCGCTGATCAAGCACCTGGTCCGCACCGAGCACGCCGACCCGGGGCGGGTCTACGCCACCGGCTTCTCCAACGGCGGCTCGATGGCCCTGCGCATGGCCGCCGAGCGCCCGGACCTGCTGGCGGGCGCGGTCTCGGTCTCGGGCCAACTCCCCGCCGGCGACGCCGCGGTGAAGCCCACCGGGCCCCTGCCCGTCATGGTCGTCTACGGCGCCGACGACCCCGTACGGCCCCTCGCGGGCTGGCCGTCCCCGCCGCCCGACCCCGAGGAGCCGATCCTGCCGAGCCTGTCGGCGCGGGACACCGCGGCGGCCTTCGCGGCGGCCGGGGGCGCGGGGGAGCCCGTCGTCCGGGAGGAGAAGGGCTACGACCGGACGGTGTGGCGCCTCAAGGACGCCGCCCCGGCGGACTCCACCGCAGCGGCCACCGAGGCCGCCGCCGCAGCGGCCACCGTGCAACTCCTGGTCGTCCACGACGCGGGCCACACCTGGCCCGGTTCGACCGTTGCGCCGCCGGACGGCTTCGGCCCCGTCAGCAAGGCCCTGGACGCCACCGGCACCCTCCTCGACTTCCTCACCGGCTCCGGCCGCTGACCCGACAAGGACCTCCCATGTCCGACGCCCCTCACCTCGCCCCTCCCCGCCGCCGCGCGCCGCGCAACGGCGTGCGGGCCGTCGCCGCCGTCGGTGTCGTGCTCGCGATCGCCGCGGGCGGCTCGTACGCCGCCGGGTTCGGCCCCTTCGCCCGCGGCGACGACGGCCCCGACCCCGCCGCGATGAAGCAGGCGCGCGCCTTCCTCGCCGACTGGGCCGCCGGGCGCCTGCCGAGCGCGGCGGGCCGCACCACCGAGCCCGGCAAGGCGCAGGAGGTGCTGCAGAGCTTCACCGCGGGCCTCGACATCGAGCAGCCGAAGCTGACGGCGGCGGACGACGGGACGCAGGAGGAGGCGGACGGCGCCCTCGGCGTCCCGTTCACCGCGCGGATGCCGGTCACCGGCCTGGGCACCTGGACGTACGAGTCCCGGCTGCCGCTGCGCGAGCAGGAGGGCGGCGGCTGGAAGGTGGACTGGCGGCTGTCCCTGGTGCACCCGCGGCTGAGCGACACCGAGAAGTTCCGCCTGGAGCGCGAGGAGAGCACCCCGCCGAAGGTCACGGACCGCGAGGGCGTCTCCCTCGTGGACGACGCGTACCCGTCCCTGGCCCCGCTCCTGGGCCGCCTCGCCGGGGACGCGGGCGGTGGCGGCGGTCCGCGCGGCGCGGTCGAACTGGTGGACCGGGCCTCCGGAGAGACCGTGCGCACCGAGGCGTCCTTCGGGAAGAAGCCCGACCCGGCCACGGCGGACCGGCCCGTGCGCACCACCCTGGACGCCAGCTGGCAGTCCGCCGCCGAGAAGGCGCTGGCGAAGGCCGACGGCAAGAACGCGTCCCTCGTCGCCCTGCGCGTCGACGACGGCGAGGTCCTCGCCCTCGCCAACTCCCCCTCCTCCGGCTTCAACCGCGCCGCCTCCGGCACCTACGCGCCCGGTTCCACCTGGAAGATCGTCACGAGCAGCGCCCTGCTGCTCAAGGGGGCGGTCGCGCCGGACGACGTCGTGGACTGCCCCAAGTACCTGACGGTCGGCAAGGAGTTCCACAACGTCGAGACCTCCGAACACCCCGGTGCCACCTTCCGCAAGGACTTCACGGAGTCCTGCAACACCGCCTTCATCGGCCTGCGCGGCAAGCTGGACGACGGGGAGCTGGGCGAGGTCGCCCGCACCTACTTCGGGGTCGGCCAGGAGTGGCACGCCGGCATCCCGACGTACGACGGCTCGGTGCCGGTGCCCAGGGACGAGACGGAGAAGGCCGCGTCGATGATCGGGCAGGGCCGCGTCCAGGCCAACCCCCTGATCATGGCGTCGGTGACGGCCACCGCGGTCTCCGGCGAGTTCCACCAGCCGTCCGTCACCGCGGACGCCGCCCGGGACGCCGACGCGGTCCGTACCGAGCCGCTGCCCGGCAAGGTCGTCGCCCAGCTGCGCGCGCTGATGCGGGCGACCGTCACCGACGGCACCGCGCGCGTCCTGGCCGACCTGCCCGGCGAGGTCGGCGCCAAGACCGGCACGGCCGAGGTCTCCGACGACCAGGACAACAACGGGTGGCTGGTCGCCCACCGGGGCAACGTCGCCGTCGCCGTCGTGGTCGAGGAGGGCGTCACCGGCGGCGGATCGGCCGGGCCCGTTGTGCACGGCCTGCTGTCGGCGGTACCCGAGGACCCGTCCTGAACGGCCGTTGAACGACCCGCCCTTGACGACCCGTGCCGGACCCGGGCGCGCGCCGGGCCGTCAGTTCCGGGCCGTCAGTTCGGGTGTGTCGGTCCCGGTCGGCAGCGCCCGGTCGTCAGCCCCGGGGTGCGCCCTGGCCGCCGGTCCCGGTGCCGTCCGCGGGGCGCGTCCCGCCGTCCTCGCGCCGGATCGCCTCTCCCTGGACGACGCGCGGCGTCCCCGGCTCGTCCTGGTCCTTCGCCGCGCGGGCCTCGGCCTTGAGGATGCGGGCCGACTTGCCCGCCGAGCGGGTCAGCTCGGGGAGTTTCTTGGCGGCGAGGACGGCTATGAGGACGATGAGAATGATCGCGAGCTCGCTCAGTCCGAACACGGCGCTCCCCTGGTGGACGTACGGTGCGGGCCCGCGGCACGGGGCCCGCACCCGGGTGTGACGGCGACTACGGCGAATCTACGGCAAGGCGGGCGGCCTGGCCGGTGCGGCCGCGGCGGTGCGGCCGCGGGATCAGAGGTCGAACTCGTGCGGCGGCAGGTCCAGCGCGTAGCAGGCCTCGCGGACCACGGCGCGCTCGTCCTTGTCGAAGTCGCCGTCGGCGCCGCCGATGACGATGCCGATCTGCACCACGGCGCGGGCCTCGGCGGGCTTCTTCTTCGCCTTGGCGATCTCCTGGAGGATGCCGACCTTGCCGAAGTCGAAGTCGGCGGTCAGCTTGTCCAGGTTCTCCTCGAAGCGGCGGCGCAGGTCGTCCGCCGGGAAGTTCTGCAGCACCTCGTTGGTGGAGATCAGCTGCGCGACGCGCTGCCGCTCCGAGGGGTCGACGGTGCCGTCGGCGGCCGCGACCAGCGCGCACATCGCCATGCTGGCGTCGCGGAAGGCACCGCTCTTGAGGTCGTTCTTCTTCGCCACGAGCTGCGTCTGCATCTGCGACGCGGACTCCTTGAAGCGGTCCCACAGGGCCATGAGAACTCCGTACTCCGTACCGGTCCGAAAGGGGCGAACTCTCTACACTGCTGTAGAAGTTATCAGTCTTCCCCGTCGCCCCCGAACTCTTCGGCGGAGCCGTCGTCGGGGTCGTCGTCCGAGTCGTCCTCGAAGAAGTCCCCCACCTCGTCGACGACTTCGGCCGCCACGATCCCGCCGGCGATCACGCCCGCGCCCGCCAGCACGGCGGTGCCGACCCCGATCCCGGACCCGGAGCCGCCGGAGTGCCCCGGCTCGTGACCGCCGTACCCGGCCTCGTGGCCGTACACCGCGTGCGAGCCGTACGACGCCCGGTGCTCGACCAGCTCCTGGATCCAGCCGTCGACGAGGGCGTTCCAGTCCTGCGGCCCGGACGGGCCCTCGTGCGGGACGGTGAACCGGCTGAGCGCGTCGTGGCCGGCGGAGAACGGGCCGCCGCGCTTGTCCGCCTCCAGTACCACCTCCAGGGCGCCGGGCACGGCCAGGAAGATCAGCTCGATCTCGTTGACCTGGTGGGCGTAGGCCGGGGGCGGGGTCAGCTCGATCTCCTGGTAGAAGGGCAGCTGCTGCCCCGTGCCGCCGATGCGGCCGTACTCCAGGTCGGCGGAGCGGAAGCCGAAGCCGAGCTGTCCGAGCGCCTCCAGGACCGCCTCCTGCGCAGGGAGCGGCGCGACGGTCAGCTGGTCCAGGTCGCCCTTGTCGCGGGCGCCGGCCACGGCCAGCTCGGTGCGGACGCCGAGCACGATGCCCAGCGGCTGCCCGTACAGCTCGGTGACGGGCGTCTCCCAGGGCAGGGCCACCGTGAACGGGACGCTCGTCTCCGCGCCCGCCGCGAGCCGGAAGGACCCGCCCACGACGTGCCGGTCGAAGACGACGACGCCCTCGCCGTCGCCGTGCTCCTCGTGCTCGGTCTCCACACGGGCCACCAGCTCCAGCGCCACGTGCTCGACGTCGTGGTCGGCGGTGCCGCCGACCAGGTGGACCCGGCCCGACAGGAGGCCCCCGGGCCGGGCGGCGCCCGGGTCGAGGACCGTGTCCACCGTGGGTCCGCCCACGCCGAGGGAACCGAGCAGCCGCTTGAACACCATCGAGGCGTTCACTCCTTCACGTTCGTGCGGGGAACAATTCGTGCGGGGAACAACCGGAAACGGCCGGCTGTTCTCTACAGGCGAGTAGAAGCATAGAGTCTCAGGACTCCCGCTCTCTTTGCTCGTCCTTTACCATGAGGGAGAACCTTCGGGTGCCCGGCTCGTACCGGCGCCCGCCGACCCCGTTAAGGAGCCCCGTTCCGTAATGGAGCCCCCTAGTACCGGCCGTGCCACGGCCGGCCCGCCAGTCCCCCCGTATACGCGTGAGGGAAGCGGGGTGGCACGGTGACCGAGGTCCTGCTGCTCCTGCTGGCCCTCCTGCTCACCCTCGCCTGCGCGATCTTCGTCGCGGCGGAGTTCTCCCTCACCACCGTCGAGCGCGGTGACCTGGAGCGGGCCGCCGAGTCCGGTGAGCGCGGCGCCGAGGGCGCCCTGAAGGCCGTACGCTCCCTGACCCTCCAGCTGTCCGGCGCCCAGCTCGGCATCACCGTGACCTCGCTGGTCATCGGCATGCTGGCCGAGCCGTCGATCGCGGTACTGCTGCGCGGTCCGCTGGAGGCGATCGGCCTGGGCGGCGCCGCCTCGACGGTGGCGACCCTGCTCGGCGTGGTGCTGTCCACCGTCGTCCTGATGGTCGTCGGCGAGCTGGTCCCGAAGAACTGGGCGATCTCCCGCCCGCTGGCCGTGGCCAAGGTCGTCGCGGGCCCGCAGCGCGGCTTCACCACCGGCTTCGGCCCCTTCATCCGCCACCTGAACAACACGGCGAACCGCTTCGTGCGCCGCTTCGGCCTGGAACCGGCCGAGGAGCTGGCGTCCGCGCGCAGCGCCGAGGAGCTGGTCGCGCTCGCGCAGCACTCGGCCGCGGAGGGCGCCCTGGAGGCGGACTCGGCGGAGCTGTTCGTGCGCACCCTGCACCTGGGCGAGCTGACCGCGGAGAACGTCATGACGCCGCGCGTGGACGTCAAGGCCCTGGAGGCCCACGCCACCGCCACCGACGCCGCGAATCTCTCGCACGCCACCGGCCTGTCCCGCTTCCCGGTCTACCGGGACAGCCTGGACGAGGTCATCGGCACGGTCCACATCCGCGACGTCCTCGCCCTGGAGCCGGACCGCCGCCGGACCACCCCCGTCACCGAGCTGGCGGCCGCGCCGCTGCTCGTGCCGGACAGCCTGCCGGCCGACCGCCTCCTGGAGCGCATGCGCCGGGCCCGCACCATGGCCGTCGTCATCGACGAGTACGGCGGTACTGCGGGCGTGGCGACGGTCGAGGACATCGTCGAGGAGGTCGTCGGCGAGGTGCGCGACGAGCACGACCCGGTGGAGGTCCCCGACCTGCTGCCGGCCCCTGCGGACCCCGACGGCCGCGCGGCCTGGGAGGCCGACGGCTCGCTGCGCCTGGACCACCTGGAGCGCATCGGCCTGACCGCGCCCGAGGGCCCGTACGAGACCCTGGCCGGCCTCGTTGCCACCCGGCTGACGCGCATCCCCGCCAAGGGCGACGTGGTCGACCTGGAGGGCTGGCGCATCGACGTCCTGGACATCGACCACCACCGCGCCGACCGCCTCCGCGTCACCGCCCCCGCGGCACCCCGCGAGCCGGACGGCGAGCACCCGGACGACGACCGTCCGGACCACGACCACCCGGAAGACGCACGTCCGGAGCAGGGAAAGCGGGCGCCCGGACACCCGGCGTCGCACGATGAGCGGGAGCTGGCCCGATGACCGTCGTACAGCTCTTCATCGGCGCGCTGACGCTGCTGACCAACGCGTTCTTCGTGGGCGCCGAGTTCGCGATGATCTCGGTGCGCCGCAGCCAGATCGAGCCCCGCGCGAAGACGGGCGACAAGCGCGCCCGGATGACCCTGTGGGGCCTGCGGCACATCTCCCAGATGATGGCCACGGCCCAGCTCGGCATCACCGTCTCCTCCCTGGTGCTCGGCGCGGTCGCGGAGCCGGCCATCGCGCACCTGATGGAGCCGGTGTTCGAGGCGGTCCACATGCCGCACGCCCTGGTCCACCCGGTGGCCTTCGCCATCGCCCTGGCCCTGGCGACGTACCTGCACATGCTGATCGGCGAGATGATCCCGAAGAACATCGCGCTGGCCGCCCCGGCGACCACCGCGCTGGTCCTCGGCCCGCCCCTGGTCGCCCTCACCCGCGCCCTGAAGCCGGTCGTCTTCGGCATCAACGCCTTCGCCAACACGCTCCTCAAGCTGCTGCGCGTGGAGCCGAAGGACGAGGTCGAGGCGGTCTTCACCGACGACCAGCTGGCCCGCATGGTGGTCGACGCCAGCGAGGCCGGACTGCTCACCCCGGCCGACGGCGAGCGCCTGCGCGACGCGCTGGAACTGGGCACCCGCCCGGTCGGCGAGATCCTCGTCCCGGCCCAGAAGATGCGCACGGTCGCGCACACGGTCACCCCGGCGGAGCTGGAACGCGTGGCCGCCGACGCGGGCTACTCCCGCTTCCCGGTCACCGGACCGGGCGGCACCGTCCTCGGCTACCTGCACATCAAGGACACCCTGGGCCTGACCGACCGCGAGAGCCCCTTCCCGCGCACGACCCTGCACCGCGTCACCCGCGTCCGCATCGACACCCCCCTGGACGACACCCTCACCGCCCTGCGCACCGAGGACAGCCACCTGGCCGCCGTCACCGGCGAAACGGGCGCGGTCCTGGGCTTCGTCACGATGGAAGACGTCCTCACGGAACTGGTGGGCCCGACCCCGGCAGGGGTGTGACGCCCACGGTCCGGCGTAGATCCGCTTGAGTCCGGCGCAGCTTCCGGGGGCGGGCCGGTGCCGCGGGGCGCCCGCCCGCCCCCTTCGTGCTCCCTGCACCCCCTACCGGGGTATCACTGCGGGTTGGCTCTGCAGGGTGATGGTTCGGGTGTGAGGGGCGCCTAGGCTGGCGGGCATGGAACCGGTGGAGGCGGGGCGGTCGCGTGCGGTGCTCGCGGGGGCCTCGCGGCGGTGGGTGCGGGGGCTGCCGTGGGCGCTGGCGTTCGTGCTGAGCGTCGCCCTGCTGCCCACCACCATCGTCGTCCTCACCGCCGACTACGGGCTGAACGGCGCGGTCGCCGGCGGGCTGGCCGTCGCGCAGGCCGCGCCGCTGCTGCTCGCCGTCGTACGGCCGCTGCAGGCCTGGTACGTGGTCTTCCTCGCGGACGTGGCCGGGGCGCTGGCCCTGCTCTCCGTCGACTTCGAGGAGCGGCTGCTGTGGCCGTTCCCGCCCATGGAGCTGGTCGGGTACGTCGGCCTCTGCCTCGCCCTGGGCCTGCGCGAGCGGCGCCGGACGCTGGTGCTGGTGTGGCTCGCCACGGCGGCCGCCAACGTGGGCCTGGGGTTCGCCGCGCCGCACGGCTTCGGGGCCAGGGAGTTGCTGTTCACCATCCTCGGCGGCGTCGCGCTCCTGCTGGGCGGCGTGCTGCGCGACCGGTACGAGGTGCAGCGCAGGCTGGCCGAGCAGGAGACCATCAGCGAGGCCGAGCGGGGACGCCGGACGCTCCTGGAGGAGCGGGCCCGCATCGCGCGTGAGCTGCACGACGTGGTGGCGCACCACATGTCCGTCATCACCGTGCAGGCCGACACCGCCGAGTACCGGCTGCGGGCCCTGCCGCCCGACGTGCGGGAGGAGTTCACGTCCATCGCGTCCACCGCCCGGGAGTCGCTCGGCGAGATGCGCCGCCTCCTCGGAGTGCTGCGCAACGAGGAGGCGCACGGCGAGCTGGTGCCCCAGCCCGGCCTCGCGCAGATCGGGCAGCTGGTCGAGGCGACGGCGAGGACCGTCGGGCCGGTGGAGTTCAGTCCGTGCGAGGCCGAGGTGCCCGAGGCCGTGGGGCTCTCGGCGTACCGGATCGTCCAGGAGGCCCTCGCGAACGTCGTACGGCACGCGCCGGGGGCCGCGACGCGGGTGTCGCTGTCGGTGGACGGGCCCGTCGGCGACGGGGACGACCCGGACGACCGAGCCGGCGGGGACGGCGGGGGCCGTGGGGAGCGGCTCACCGTGCTGGTGGTCAACGGGCCGCCGCCGCGGCCGCGCGACGGGCCGCTGGAGGTGGGCGGCACCGGGCACGGACTCGTCGGCATGCGCGAGCGGGTGCGGCTCGTCGGCGGCACCCTCGACGTGGGTCCGCTGCCGGCGGGCGGATTCCGGGTTGCGGCGCACCTACCTCTCACCGAAAAGGACTTCACGTGACGACGCGCGTCATCATCGTCGACGACCAGGCCATGGTGCGGGCCGGCTTCGCCGCGCTGCTGGCCGCCCAGAGCGACATCGACGTGGTGGGCGAGGCCCCCGACGGCGCCCAGGGCGTCGAGTTGAGCCGGCGCACCCACCCCGACGTCGTGCTGATGGACGTACGGATGCCCGAGATGGACGGGCTGGAGGCCGCGCGGCGGCTCCTCGCGCCCCCGCCGGGGGTGACCCACCGGCCGCGGGTGCTGATGCTCACCACCTTCGACGTCGACGACTACGTGTACGAGGCGCTGCGGGCGGGCGCGAGCGGCTTCCTGCTGAAGGACGCCCCGCCGGCCGACCTCATCGCGGCGGTACGGGTCGTGGCCTCGGGCGACGCGCTGCTCGCCCCCTCCGTGACGCGCCGCCTGATCGCGGACTTCGCCAAGCAGCGCCCCGCGGGCCGCGGCAAGCCCGCGCAGCGGCTCAAGGGCCTGACGGAACGCGAGACCGAGGTGCTCACCCTGGTCGCCCGCGGCCGGTCCAACACGGAGATCGCCGAGGACCTGGTGCTGGCCGAGCAGACGGTGAAGACGCACGTGAGCCGCGTGCTGACCAAGCTCGACCTGCGCGACCGCGCCCAGGCGGTGGTCTTCGCCTACGAGTCGGGACTGGTGACGGCCGGCGAGTAGGCCGGGTCCTCTCCCCACCCCCTACCGGGGTAGCACCCGCATGTTGGCTCCCGGGTATGACGCCCGGCGCCGAGCCGTCCCCGCACTCTTCCCTCCGTCACACGGACGCACCGGACGTGAGACGGACGAGGACGAGGACGAGGGAGACGGGACCATGGGGTTGCGCAAGGGGAAGCGGCGGCAGGCGGAGGACCGGGCGGAGGCCGAGGGGCGCGCGGAGGCCGAGGGGCGCGCGGAGGCGTACGGCGGTGCCGGGGGGTCGGCCGCCATGTCCGGGCTCGCCGTCGAGCTGCGCGGCGTGCGGCGGCAGTACGGCCGCGGTGCGGGCACCGTGCACGCCCTCGCCGGTATCGACCTCGCCCTTCCGCGCGGCAGCTTCACCGCCGTCATGGGCCCCTCCGGCTCCGGCAAGTCCACCTTCCTCCAGTGCGCCGCCGGGCTCGACCGGCCGTCGGCGGGGTCCGTGCGGCTCGGCGGTACGGAGATCACCGGCATGAAGGAGAACGAGCTGACCGAACTCCGCCGCAGCCGCCTCGGCTTCGTCTTCCAGTCGTTCAACCTGCTGCCCTCGCTCACCGTCGAGCAGAACGTCCTGCTGCCGATGCGCCTGGCCGGGCAGCGCCAGGACCACCGCCGCGCGGCCGAGGTACTCGCCCAGGTCGGGCTCGCCGACAAGGCGCGCCGCCGGCCCGGCGAGCTGTCCGGCGGCCAGCAGCAGCGCGTGGCCGTCGCCCGCGCCCTGGTCACCGCCCCCGACGTGGTGTTCGCCGACGAGCCCACCGGCGCCCTCGACACCGGCACCGCAGCCGAGGTCCTCGGCCTGCTCCGGCACGCGGTGGACACCCTCGGCGCCACCGTCGTCATGGTCACCCACGACCCCGCGGCGGCCGCCTGGGCGGACCGCGTGCTGTTCCTCGCCGACGGCGCCTTCGCCGGCCACCTCGAACGGGGTCCGGCGGAGCGGATCGCGGCGCGGATGGCCGCGCTCACCGGCCGTGCGCGGACGATGGCCGGGGCGGGGGCGGCGGCATGAGCCTCAAGCCCAACGGTCTGGCGCGCGCGGCCGTGCGCTTCAAACCCGCCTCGTTCGCGGGCACGTTCGTCGCGCTGATGATGTCGGCGCTGATCGTCACGGCCTGCGGTGTCCTCCTGGAGACTGGGCTGCGCGCCTCGGTGCCGGCCGAGCGGTACGCGGGCGCGCCGGTCGTCGCGGCGGCCGACCAGTCCGCGCGGGTCGTCGCCGACACCGTCGACGGCCCGGAGGAGACCGCGTACCCGCTGCCGGACACCGCCCGCGTGGACGCGGGGCTCGCGGCGAGGGCGGCCCGGGCGCCGGGCGCGGCGGTCGCCGTACCGGACTTCACCTTCCCCGTGCTCCGGGGCACCGCTGCGTCGGGCACCCTCACCGGTCACGGCTGGGGCTCGCACGTCTTCACCGGCACCGCGCTGTCGGAGGGCGCCGCACCGCACGCGGGCGAAGTCGTCCTCGGCACCGGCGCGGCCCGTGCCGCGCGGGCCGGCGTCGGCGACACCGTCACGCTGGAGACGGCCGACGGGCGGGCCGGGTTCCGGGTCTCCGGACTGGCCGAGGCCGGAGCGGGCGACACGGCGGGCGGGGACGCGGGTGGCGGCTCCGCGGGCGGCGGGGCGGTGGCCTGGTTCGCCGACGACGAGGCGTCCGTGCTGGCCGGGCACCCCGGCCGGGCCGACGCCATCGCCGTCCTGGCCGAGGACGGCACCGACCCGGCCGACCTCGCCGCCGCCGTCGGCGCGTCCCTCGCCGGCTCCGGCGCCCACGTGCTCACCGGCGACGACCGCGGCGAGGTCGAGGACCACACCCTGGCCTACGCCAAGGAGACGCTCTTCGCCATCGGCGCCTCCTTCGGCGCGATCGCCACCCTGGTCGCGGTCTTCACCGCGGCCGGCACGGTCGCCCTCTCCGTCGGCCAGCGCTCCCGCGAGTTCGCGCTGCTGCGCGCCGTCGGTGCCACCCCGCGGCAGATCCGCCGCGCGGTCGCCTCCGAGGCCCTGCTGGTCGCACCGCTCGCCGGGCTGCTCGGCTGCCTGCCGGGCATCGGGCTCGCGCACTGGTGGTTCGGGCAGATGCAGGACCGAGGGGCCGTTCCGGACGCGGTCGAGCTGCACGTCTCGGGGTTCCCGCTGCTGGCCGCCGTCGCCGTCGGACTGCTCACGGCGCTCGGTGCCGGCTGGGCGGCCGGGCGCAGGCCCGCGAGGATCAAGCCGGGCCAGGCGCTGGCCGAGGCGTCGGTGGAGCGGCTGCGGCCCGGCGTCGTCCGTACCGTCCTCGGGCTGGCCGCGGTCGGCGGCGGTTCCGTGCTCGCCGGTGTCGCGGCCTCCGCCGCCGGTTCCGACGCGGCCAACGCCTCCCTGGGCGTCGTCATGCTCTTCATGCTGGCCGTCGCCCTGCTCGGCCCGGTCCTGGCCCGGCTGTGCGCGGCGCTCTTCGGTCTGCTGCTGCGCGGCGGCGGCGCCTCCGCGTCGCTGGCCGCCGCCAACTCCCGCACCAACGCACGCCGGCTGGCCTCCGCGATCACCCCGATCGTGCTGGCGATGGCCTTCGCGTCGACGCTGGTCTTCATGCACACCAGCGAGAGCCACGTCGCCTCGGAGCAGCTCCGCGACGGCGTCACCGCGGACCACGTCGTCACGAACCCGGCGGGCCTGCCCGCCGACGCCGCCGACCGGGCCGCCCGCGTCCCCGGCGTCGACGCGGCCGTGAGCCTGCTGGACACGCAGGTACTGGTGCCCGTGCGGGGCGGCGGCGAGACGTCGCTGCAGGGGACCGCCACCCAGGGCGTCTCCGGCTCCGGCGCACGGCTCGCGAAGGTGCAGGACCTGGACGTGCGCGAGGGCAGCCTGGACCGGGTGGGCGAGGGCCGGATCGCCGTCGACCGGACCCTCGCCACCGCCGCCGGGGCCGGCCTCGGCGACACGCTGCCGCTCTACCTCCCCGACGGCACGAAGGCCGCCCCCGAGATCGTCGCGGTCTACGGCCGCGGCATGGGCCTGCCCGCGGTGACCATGGACCGCGCGTCCCTGGACGGGCACCTCACCTCGCCCTTCGCCGACACGCTGCTGGTCAGCGGCGGCGAGGCCGGACCGCTCGGCGCGCTCGGCGAGGTCACCGACGCCTCCGGGTACGCCCTCGCGCAGAACGTGGACCGCGAGTTCGGCGCCTGGGCCAACTACGTGATGGCCGCCGTCCTGGGCGGGTTCGCCGCGATCGCCGCGGTCAACACCCTGGTGATGACGGTCCTGGACCGCCGGCGCGAACTGCACACGCTGCGCCTCGTCGGCTCCACCCGCCGCCAGGTGCTGCGGATGCTGGGCTGGGAGAGCCTGCTGGTGTCGGCGGCGGGCGTGGTCCTGGGCACCGCCATCGCGATGATCACGCTGACGCCGATGATGCGCGGCCTGACCGGCGAGTCCCCGCACGTTCCGCCGCTGCTGTACGGGGCGTTCGCCGCGACCGCGGTGGCCCTCGGCCTCGCCGCGGTGGCCCTCCCGGCGCGCGCCGCCCTGCGCGAACGGCAGGGGTGAGGCACGCTTCCCCGGCGCCGACCATTCCCGGGCGGCGGCGTCCTCACTCCCGGGCGGCGCCGTCCTCGCTCTTGGCGGCGCCGTCCCCGAAGACGAGCGCGTGGACGCGTCGCAGCACGTCGAGGTGAGCGCTGTTGTAGAACTCGACCAGCGCGTGCGCGACGACCGACTCGGCGACCGCCGCCTCCCGGCGCGAGGCGAACCCGGGGTCGGCCAGGGCGGGGTGGTCCCGATGCTGTTGGCGGACCTCGGAAGCCATCAGCTCCGCCAGCCGCTGCCGTACCGCCTCCGGAGCGTCCTCGGCGAGCGCCGCGAACTCCACGTCGAGGGCACCGCGCGGCGCCGAGAGCTGTTCCTGGACGGCGGCCAACGCATCCGGCGGGAACACGCTGAAGTACGCCAGCAGCATGGACCGCTCCCCCTCGGGCAGGTCGTCCGCGAGCGTCCGGAAGTCCGGCGGCATGTCGAGCGCGGCCTGGTTCTCCATCACGGCCGCCAGTTCGCGCCGCATCCGCTGCCGGCGTTCGATGTCCGCCGCGAGTTCGGCGTCCAGGTCCCGCAGGATCTGCCGCGCCCGCTCGTCGCCGCTCTCGACCGCGGGGACGTCCGCCAGGGACACGCCGAGGTCGGTCAGCCGGCGGATGCGCAGCAGGCGGACCAGGTGGCGGGCGCCGTACAGCTTGTAGCCGTTGGACGCCCGTTCCGGCTCGTCCAGCAGGCCGATCTCGTGGTAGTGCCGGACGGTCTTGGTCGTCGTACCGGCGAGTTCCGCCAGTTGACGCGTGCTCCATGCCACCCGGAGCCCTTTCTCCAGCGTCGTACCCGACGGCCATTGAAAACCCTGCCCTTGGGGCAGGGTCAACCCTGGCCGGTTCGTCCGGGGCGGTGTTGACCGTGCCGTAGGGGCAGGGACTGGGATGGCGGCGACCGCGATCGTGAACCGGTGTTCGGAGACTGGACATGAAACGACAGCGCAGTGTCGGCCGGAGCCTGGCCCTGCTGGCCGTCCTCGGCCTGGGTGGCTCCCTGGCCACGGCCCCCGCGCCCGCCGCCGCCGAGGAACCGAGGCCGCCGCAGGTGGAATGGGGCCAGTGCCCCGACGACGTCGCGGCCGAGGCCGCCCCGACCGAGCTGCAGTGCGCCACCGTGCCCGTGCCGCTGGACTACGCCGACCCGGAGGGCGAGCAGATCGACCTCACGATCTCCCGGCTGGCCGCCGCCGACCCGGAGAAGCGGCGCGGCGTCCTCATGCTCAACCCCGGCGGCCCCGGCGGATCCGGTCTCGCGCTGTCCGCGCTGCTCGTGGCCCAGGGCCTGCCCAGCAGCGTCACCGACCGCTACGACCTGATCGGCATGGACACCCGGGGGATCGGCCACTCCTCCCCGGTCGGCTGCGGCTTCACGGCGGACAGCCCCTACTACGCCAACATCCCGCCCTACGCCGTCGACGACGCCGCGGTCACCGCGCAGGCGAAACTCTCCGAGCAGGTGGCGGAGCAGTGCGCGAGCAACGACCCCGACGGCCGGCTCCGCCACCTGACCACCGCCAACACCGCCCGCGACCTGGACCGGATCCGGGCCGCGCTCGGCGAGGAGAAGACCAGCTACCTGGGTTACTCCTACGGCACGGCACTCGGCGCCGCCTACGCGTCGATGTTCCCCGAGCGCGCCGACCGGATCGTGCTCGACAGCAACATCGGGGACACCCACCTCGACCGCGACGGCATGCGCCGCTACGCGCTCGGCATGGAGCAGACCTTTCCCGACTTCGCGAAGTGGGCCGCCCGCCGGCACGACAGCTACGGCCTGGGCCGTACTCCGGCAGAGGTCCGCCGGTCCTACTTCGCCATCGCCGCCAAGCTCGACGAGACGCCCGTGGCGGGGCTGGACGGCGGCATGTTCCGGCTGTTGACCTTCGGCTACCTGTTCAAGGAGACGCGGTACGCCACGCTGGCCCAGACCTGGCAGACGGTGCGCGAGGGCGACGCGTCGGCGGTCCGCCGCCTGACGGCCGGCCGGGACGGCGCCGCGGACGGGGCGGAGCTGTCGCCCGCCGACAACTCCCTGACCGTCTTCCTCGCCGTCACCTGCAACGACGTCGAATGGCCCGAGGACGTCGACACCTACCGGCGGGGCGTCGCCGAGGACCGCGAGCGCTACCCGCTGTACGGCGCGGCCGCCGCCAACATCACGCCGTGCGCCTTCTGGTCCCACGCCCCGGCCGAACCGCCGGTGAAGATCGACCCCGAGGGCCCGCGCAACGTGCTGCTCCTGCAGAACCGGCGCGACGTGCCGACCCCGCACCGGGGCGGAGAGCTGCTGCGCGAGAAGTTCGGCGACCGGGCCCGGCTGGTCAGCGTCGACGACAGCGGGCACGGGGTCTACGTCCTCGGCAAGAACTCCTGCGCGTTGAATACCACGACGCGCTACCTCGTCGAGGGCGAGATGCCCGCGAAGGACCGGTCCTGCCCCGCGGACTGACCCCGGCAACCGCCCCCGGGCCCCGGCGGGGCTCACGCCGCCCGCCCCCCCCCGGGCCCCGGCGTTGCTCACGCCGCCCGCAGCCCGTCCGCGGGCGGCGTCCGCAGCGCGTGCCGGGTGGGCAGTTCGACGGTGAGGTACGCCGTCGCCACCACGGTCGCCGCGACCGCCGGAAGCAGCCACGCGGGCCCCGCCGGCCAGGGGTGGCCGAGGAAGCCCTGGCCGAGCAGGGCGAGGGGTACGGCGGACAGCGCGAGGCCCGCGGCCAGGGCCGCGGCGGCGACCACGGCGGCCTCGCGGCGCATCATCGCGAGGATCTGCCGCGGGGTCGTGCCGACCAGGCGCAGCGCGGCGATCTCGGTCCGGCGCTGCGCGGTGGCGGCGACCAGCTTGTTGGCGATGCTCAGCAGCAGGTAGCCGAGGAGCACCACGACCAGCGCCAGGTTGATCCACACCTCGGGCGGCGCGTCCGCACCGGCGGCGTCGGGGGCCGTGCCCGCGACGGCGAGGCCGGTGCGGTCGGCGGCCAGCGCGTTCAGCCCGGCCTCCGCCGCCGAGGTGCCGTCGGTGCGGACCAGGGCCCGCTGGTCGAGGCCGGTCGTGGTGTGCCCGGCGGCCAGCTCGCGGGAGAGGACGACCGGGCCGAAGCCCAGCCCCCGGTCGTACACGGCGACGACCCGGGCGTCGACCCGCGCCCCGTCGCCGAGCACCAGCCGGATCCGCTCGCCGAGCCCCGCGCCGCGCGTGCGGGCGGCCTCGGCGCTGACGGCGACCGTCGCTCCGGTGAGCCGGTCCAGGCCGCCGTCCGTCACCCCGAGGTCCACGACGTCCCGGGCGTCCGGCCCGAGGATCGTCGCCGGGGCCGACTCGGCCGCGGGCTCGCCGAGTTCCTCGTACTCCCACACCACCGTGGTCGACTGGGCCGCGGCCGCCGCCCGTACGCCGGGCACCTCCCGTACGGCGGTCAGGGTGCCGTCCGGCAGGCCGCCGAGGGCCGGTGCCGTCAGCTCGTACTGGGCGAGGGTGCCGGTGCGGGTGTCGTCGGAGGTGGCGGCGAGCACCGTCGTCTGGGTGAGGGTGTACGTCAGGACGAACACGACGCCCATGGCCAGCGGGCTGACCACGCCCGACAGGCGCAGCGCGTAGGCCCGCACGTTGGCCAGCGCCAGCCACGTCGGGGCCGCGACCCCGGGGCGCAGCCGCCGTACGGCCGCCTCGCCCGCGCCCCTGACCAGGGCCGGACCGGCCATCGCCAGGCCGATCGCGGCGAGGATGCCCGCGATGGACGTGACCGAGGCCCCGAGGGCCGTGCGGGACAGCAGCGGCACCGCCGAGAGCGCGCACGCGCCGAGCATCAGCAGCAGGCCGGCTCCGGTCCGCGTCCGCGACGGGGTGCGCGGTTCGCTGCGGGACTCGGCGACGGCCTCGGTGGCCGGCATCCGCGAGGTGCGCCAGGCCGCGCACCGGGCGGAGAGCTGGACGGCCGCCACCACCAGCAGCAGCGTGGCGAGCGCGGGCAGCGGTCCGACGGTGAGGGGGAGTTCGGACGGCAGGACGCCCCGGTCGGCCAGCAGCTCCCGGAAGCGGCCCGCCAGCAGGTACCCGGCCGCCACGCCCGGCACCAGCGCCACCGCCGCGACGACGGTCGACTGCGCGGCGGCCAGGCGCCGGATCTGCCGCGGGGTCGCGCCGACGGCCCGCATCAGCGCCAGGTCGCGCCGCTGCCCGGCGATGGTCACGCCCAGCGCGCCCGCGACGACGAACCCGGTGATCAGCAGCACGATCCCGCCGAGCGAACCGGCGAGCAGGATCAGCAGCGAGCGCGCCGACCCGACGCCCGGCGCCACCGCGTCGCCCCGGTCCGCGCCGGTGACGACCTTGAGCCCGGTGCCCGCCACCTCCGCGCGGACGGCGTCGGCGACCCGCACCCCGGCACCGTCCCCGGCGCCCTCGTCGACCCGCAGCCCGACCAGGTCGACGGTCCCGGCGCGCGGGCCCGCGCCCTCGGCGTCGCGCCCGGCGAGCCCGGCGGCCGTGGCGTCCGCGAAGTAGACGCCGTCCGCGTCCGGGGCGTCGACCAGCGCGGTGACCCGGTAGGACGCGGCGGGGCGGCCGTTCGCCACGACCTCGACCGTCTCGCCGACCGCCGGGCCCGCACCGGCGCCCACGGCGACCTCGTGCGCGCCGGACGGTGCCCGTCCCGTCACGCGCGCGTCGGCCAGCAGTTTCGTCGACGACCAGCCGTGACCGGCCGTCCGCGGGTCCCCGCCGGCCGGTACGGCCGGTCCGCGGCCGTCGACCAGGGCGGCGGGGAAGCCGATGTCGCCGACCGCGTCGGTGACGCCGGGCAGGGCGGCCAGCCGCTCGACGAGGCGGCCCGGGACCGTGGCCCGTTCGGGCAGCGCGACCGGCAGGTCCCCGCTCGGGTGGAACTCCTGATCGGCGGCGACCACGACGTCCGCGCCGCCGAGCCGGCCGGGCGGCAGCTGCGAGCGCAGCCCGGACTCCGCCAGTACGCCGGTGGTGGTGATCAGCGCCGCGCCGCCGAGGACCGCGCACGCGACGGCGAGCAGCGCGGTGACGCGGTGGGCGGCCATGCGCAGGGCGAGGTGCAGCATGTCTACCGCTCCCCCAACGCGACGAGCCGCTCGGCGAGTTCCGGCGCCGTCGGCCGCTCCAGGGCGTCGACGACCCGGCCGTCGGCCATCACCAGGGCGCGGTGCGCGCGGGCGGCGGCGGCCGGGTCGTGGGTGACCATGACCACCGTCTGGCCGAGGTCGTCGACGAGCCCGCGCAGCAGGTCGAGGACCTGGTGCGCGCTGCGCAGGTCCAGCGCCCCGGTCGGCTCGTCCGCGAAGACGACGGCGGGCCTGGCCGCCAGTGCCCGTACGACGGCCGCCCGTTGCTGCTGTCCGCCGGACAGCTCGGCCGGGCGGTGCGCGAGCCGGTCGGCCAGCCCGACCCGCTCGGTCAGGGTGCGCAGCCAGGCCCGGTCCGGACGCCGGCCGGCCAGGCGCAGCGGCAGGGTGATGTTGTCCTCGACGCTGAGCGAGGGGATCAGGTTGTACGCCTGGAACACGAACCCGACGCGTTCGCGGCGCAGTTCGGTGCGGCGGGTCTCGTCGAGCCCCGAGATCTCCTGCCCGTCGATGCGGACGCTGCCCGAGGTCGGGGAGTCCAGTCCGGCGGCGCAGTGCATCAGGGTGCTCTTGCCGGAGCCCGAGGGTCCCATCACCGCGAGGAACGTGCCGTGCCCGACGGTCAGCGACACGTCGTCGAGGGCGCGGACGCCGCCCGGGTAGGTCCTGGCGACGCGGTCCAGCGCGATGGCGGGCGCCCTGCGCGCGGTGACCGCCGTGACGGCGGCGGTGCTCATCGCCGTCCCCGCAGGCCGCGCACGACGAGGGCGCCGGCGGCGAGCACGGTGACCACGCCGCTGGCCAGGTGCACCCACGGGTGGGCACCGCTGTACGAGGCGGTCATGTTGGCGACCGCGCTGAGCACGACGACGGCCCACAGCAGGGTGCGCAGTACGTCGCCGCGGGAGACGGCCTCCCCGCCGGGGGCGGGGGCGTCCTGGGACGAGGCCAGGCGGTAGGGGTCCTGGTGGGTTCGGTGGTCCTGGTGCGTCATGGCTGCGGCCTCCGTCGGCGTCGCTCTCGGTCGCCTACGACGCTATGGAGCGGGACCCGGTGCGGCCGATCCCGTGGGTGCCCGGACCGGGGTACAGCAGCCTGTACTTTCCGGCTGCGGACCCGCCGCCGGCCGGTGCCGCGGCTTAGGGTCGGGCTCACCGGCACGGGCGTACGGCCGGAGGGAGGAAGGCACATGAGGGCAGACGAGAGCACGGCCGGGGGAGCGTCCGGGAGCACGTCGGAGGACGCCTCCGACGCCGCCTCCGGACGCGTGTCCGTGCGGGAGACCGCCGTACGGTCCCTGCGCGCCGCCCGTGCGGCCATGGGCCAGCTCGTCGGCGGGCTCGGCACGGCGTTCCCCGGACTGGGCGTGCTGGTGCTGCTGGCCGCGGCCGCGATGACCGCGCCGGTCGGGGTGGGGCTGCTGCTCGCCCCGCTCGCGCTGCGCGCCCTGCACGGACTGGCCCGCCGGGAGCGCGCCCGCCTGAACCGCAGGGGCGTGGAGATCGTGCCGCCCGACCCGCCGCCCACCCGGCTGCGGCCCGCGCTGGCCGACCCCACCACCCGGCGCGAGCTGGGCTGGCTGGTGCGGCACGCCACCGGGGGGTTCCTCCTCGGCCTGCTCGGCTTCCTGCTGCCGCTCTTCGCCTTCCGGGACACCACCTTCCCGCTGTGGTGGCGGCTCGGGTCCGAGGAGGCGACGACCACGTCCGTCGGCGTCGGCACCGCGCACACCTGGCTCGACGCGCTCGCGGCGCTGCTGCTGGGCGTGGGCTGGATCGCGATCGTCGTGGGCCTCGGCCCCGGCATGGCCCGCCTCCAGGCCGCCCCCGCCAGGCGCCTGCTCGCGGCCGGCCCCGACACGGACCTGTCCCTGCGGGTGGCCGAGCTGACCGCGACCCGGGCCGCGGCGCTGGACGCGCACGCCACGGAGCTGCGCCGCATCGAACGCTCCCTGCACGACGGCGCGCAGAACCGCCTCGTGTCCGTGACGGTCCTCCTCGGTGCCGCGCGGCGGATGGCGGCCCGCGACCCCGCCGGTGCGGACGAACTGCTGGAGCGGGCGCAGTCGGCGGCGGAGCAGGCACTCGCGGAGCTGCGTTCGGTGGCGCGCGGCATCCTCCCGCCGGTCCTCGCCGACCGGGGCCTCGCCGGGGCGCTGTCGGGACTCGCGGCCGACAGCGGGGTGCCGTGCCGGGTCGAGGCGGACGTGCCGGAGCGGTGCGCGGCGTCGGTCGAGGCGACGGCGTACTTCGTGGTCGCGGAGGCGCTGACGAACATCGCGAAGCACAGCGGTGCCGGACGGGCCTCGGTCACCGCCCGCGCCCGCGGCGGACGGCTGCGCCTGCGGATCGAGGACGACGGGCGGGGCGGCGCCGACGAGGACGGCGGCTCGGGGCTGACCGGCATCCGCCGCCGCGTCGCGGCCCTCGACGGCACCCTCCGCCTGACCAGCCCGCCCGGCGGCCCGACCGCCCTGGAGGTGGACCTGCCCTGCGGGGCGTGACCGGCGGGCTGCTCACTCCAGGTGGGAGCAGTCGGCGTCCGGGTCGCGGGTGAGGGCGATCACGTGGTCGAGCCGGTCGCGCACGGCGAGCAGCTCGGTGACCCGCTCGTCGAGGCGGACGCGCTCAGCCTCCAACTGGTCGAGGAGCGCCGGGTGGGCCTCGCCCGAGTCCACGCACGGCAGCACCTCGCGCACCACCCGGCTCGGCAGGCCCGCGGCGTACAGGTGCTGGATCAGCCGGACCCGGGTGACTGCGGTGTCGCAGTACTGCCGGTGGCCTCCGGCGCTGCGGCACGCCGGGAGCAGCTCCTGCTCCTCGTAGTAGCGCAGCGCCCGGACGCTGACCCCCGTCTTCTCGGCGACCTCACCGATGCGCATCGGTCCTCCTTCGTCCGGATGGCCCACCGGACTTGCAACTCACGCTGACGTCAGCTTTTAACGTGAGCAACGTCGGCGGCCCGCCGACCATTTCCACCCCCCTTCAGGCCTTCGGAAAGGCAGCAGACCATGCGCGCAGTCCGTTATCACGAGTACGGCGATGCCAAGACCCTGGTGGTCGAGGAGGCACCGGACCCGCACCCCGGCCCCGGCGAGGTCCGCATCCGCGTCGCGGCGGCCGGCGTCAACCCCGTCGACTGGAAGGTCCGCTCCGGCGCGGTGCGCGACGTGCTCGCCGTGGACCTGCCCGCGATCCCCGGCCGGGACGCCGCCGGCGTGGTCGACGAGGTGGGTGCGGGCGTGCAAGGGGTGGGCGTCGGCGACCGGGTCTTCGGGCTGGGCGGCGTCACCGGGGCGACGGCGGAGCTGGCCGTGCTCTCGGCCTGGGCGCCCGTGCCCGCCGAGTGGACCGACGAGCAGGCCGCCGGCGCCGGCCTGGCGTCCGTGACCGCCCTGGGCGGGCTGAAGCCGCTCGGTGCCCTGCGGGGCCGCACCCTGCTCGTCGAGGGCGCCGCCGGAGGCGTGGGCAGCGCCGCGGTCGCGTTCGCGGTGGCCCGGGGCGCCACGGTGATCGGCACGGCCGGTGAACGCAACCACGCCTTCCTCACGTCCCTCGGCGCCGTCCCCACCACCTACGGCCCCGGCCTCGCGGACCGCCTCGCCGACCTCGCCCCGCACGGCGTCGACCTCGCACTCGACACCGCGGCGTCCGGCTCCCTGCCCGACCTCGTCGCGATCGTCGGCGACCCCGCCCGCGTCTCGACGGTCGCCGACCACGCCAACGCACACCGCCTGGGCGTCCACCTGGCCAACGCGGAGAACGACCCGGCCCTCCTCACCGAGGCGGCCGAACTCGGCGCCCAGGGCCACTACACCCCGCACATCGCACGAACCTACCCACTCGAACAGACGGCCGAGGCCCACGCGGACAGCGAGCAGGGCCACACGCGGGGCAAGATCGTGGTCCGGGTCTGACCCCGCCGCACCTCAGAGACGCGGGTCGGCCGACAGCGCGACGAAGGCCGACCAGGCGTCACGGGAGACGGCGAGGGCGGGCTTGTCGGTGCCCTTGGAGTCCCGGACGAGCACGGCGTCGGTGAGCGGGGCGACCTCTACGCAGTTGCCGCCACCGCCGCCGCTGTAGGTGCTCTTGATCCAGTGCGTTCCGGTGGCGTTCATGCGGCTCACGTACAGCGACTATGCAAGTCCACTGCGTGAACCAGTACGGCGTGATCTGTATCGGTACCGGGCCGGCTGCCTCACCAACCCGTCGCCACCAGGTGGTTGAGGAGCAGCGGCAGTACCGCCTGGGCCGCGAGCCAGGCGCGGGGGCGGGGGAGGAAGGCGCAGGAGGGGAGGAGCCACAGGGCGAAGGGGAGCCAGATGCGTTCCGTCTCCGCCTTGCTCATGCCGGAGAGGTCGGCGGCCAGCAGGGCGAGCAGCGCGGCGGCGACCAGGAAGGCGAGGCGGAGGGTCTCCGGGGGCGCGGCGGCGGTGCGCCACCGTAGCAGGACGCCCCCCGTCCGGCGCAGGCCCGGCGCCGTCGCCAGGCCCGTGATGAGCACCGTGCAGGCGAGGTTGGCCCAGACCCAGTACTCGTAGGGGCGGACGGCGGCGGCGCCCTCGTAGTAGCGGGTGACCAGGAGGTGGTACGCCTCCCACCAGTCGAAGCCCGCCGCCGTGAAGGCCACCGGCACCACCGCCGCCCCCGCCAGCAGCGGCACGAACAGCACCGGCCGCTGCCGGACGCCGCGCCGGCCGAGGAGCAGGACCGCCGCCGCGATCACCGCGAAGAGCGTGAGGCCGTAGGAGAGGAAGCAGGTCAGGCCGAAGAGGAGGCCCGAGCCCGCCGCCCACCACAGGGAGCGGCCGGTGACGGCGAGGGCGAGCAGCGCGACGGCCCAGGCGGCGACCGCCGCGAAGTACGCGTCGGCCGACGTGCCGAGCCAGACCGCCGCCGGGGCGAGGACGAGGAAGGGCGCCGCCCGGCGCGCGAGGTGCTCCCCGGCCAGGGCGCGGATCGTCACCAGGACCGCCACGCACCCCGCCGACCCCAGGGTGATGCACCAGACCCCGGCCCAGGCTCCGCCGCCCAGCCCGATCCGGTCGAGCAGCACGAAGGTGAGCGTGGCCGCCGGAGGGTGGCCGGCGACGTGGGCGGGCCAGTTGTCGGGGGAGTGGATCAGGATGTGCGCGGTGAAGTCGCGCAGGGTCGCCGGGATGTCGTGCCAGCGGTCGATGACGGTGAGGTACTCGTTGGGCGTGGTGAGCCGGACGGCGATGCCCTGGCGCCAGCCGTCGATCAGGGCGAGGGACCAGATCCAGGCCATCGACGCGCCCCAGGCCGCGGGCGGCAGCGCCCGCCACGGCAGGCGGGCGGCGACGGACGGACCGTAGGCCACCACCGCCACCGCCACCAGGACGGCGGCCGGGGTGCCGGGGCCGAGGTGGGGGTCCCAACGGCCCAGTAGGGGTGGCCAGCCGACGATCAGATCGTCGTACGTGTACACGTACCGGCCGACGAGGATGGCGGCCGTCACGAGGAGCGCGGCGGTCAGTGCGGCGTACAGGTCGCGGCGGACGGAGCGGAGGCGGGTCACCTCGGCACCGTAGGCCGGGAGGCCGTGCGCGCTGTGGTGCACGCGGCGGACGTCAGCGTTTCGTCACGAGTCGCGGACCCTTTCGGCAGCCGGCCGCTGCCTACGGTCGGCACATGCGCGACCTCGCCTCACGGCTTCCCTCTTCGCCGGGTTTCTGGCGCAGTCCCCTGCGCGGTCCCCGGTTCACCTCCGTGCTCGGCCTCGTCCTCCTCGTCGGCGTCCCCGTCCTGTTCGTGACGGGGCTGCTCTCGTACGCCGCCTACAACCCGGGGCTGTCCCCGGTCAACGACAAGACGCCGGACAAGGGGATCCTCGGCTTCTACCTCTTCTCCTGGCCGACCGACCCGACCTGGCTGTACCGCCTCACCCAGGGCGTGCACGTCACCCTCGGGCTGGCCCTGATCCCGGTGCTCCTCGCCAAGCTCTGGTCGGTGGTGCCGAGGCTGTTCACGCTGCCGCCGGTGCGGTCGCTCGCCCACGCGCTGGAGCGGATCTCGCTGCTGCTGCTGGTCGGCGGCGCGCTGTTCGTGTTCGTGACCGGGGTGCTCAACGTCCAGCTGGACTACGTCTTCCCCGGCTCCTTCTACCCGCTGCACTTCTACGGGGCGTGGGTCTTCTTCGCCGCCTTCCTCGCGCACGCCGCGCTGAAGACGCCGGCCGCGGTGCGCACCGTACGCAGCATGCGCGACGCGCGGCGGCGGCACCCGGACGCGGCGGACCAGGCCGCGGACCGGGCCGCGGACCGGACGTCGGATCAGACGGCGGGCCAGGCGGCGGACGATCTCGTGGCGCCCGCGCCCGACGCGCCGACCGTGTCGCGGCGCGGGGCGCTGTGGGCGGTCGGCGGGGGCTCGCTGCTGCTCCTCGTCACCAGCGCCGGGCGCTCCTTCGACGGGCCGCTGCGCTCGACGGCGCTGCTCGCGCCGCACGGCGGGGCCGAACCGGGCGGCGGCCCGAACGGCTTCCAGATCAACAAGACCGCCGCCTACGCGGGCATCGACCCCGCCGAGACCGGCGAGGAGGCGTGGCGGCTCGTGGTCGCGGGCCGCACCGGCACGGTCCGCCTCGCCCGCGCCGACCTGCTGCGGATGCGGCAGCACGGCGCGGCGCTGCCCATCGCGTGCGTCGAGGGGTGGTCGACCGCCGACCAGGCGTGGCGCGGGGTGCGGTTGCGGGACCTCGCCGCGCTCGTCGGCTTCGACGGCGATCCGCCGGACGTGTTCGTCGAGTCGCTCCAGCGCGCCGGTTCCTTCCGGCACGGCGCGCTGCGCGCCAACCAGGTGGCCGACCCGCGCTCCCTGCTCGCCCTGTCCGTCAACGGCGGGACGCTGAGCCCGGACCACGGCTACCCGGCGCGGATCATCGTGCCGGCCGCACCCGGCGTGCTCAACACCAAGTGGGTGGCCCGGATGACCTTCGGAGGGCTGGCATGAACAGGGCTGGGACGAACAGGGCTGGGACGAACCTCGTACGCAGGCCCAGGCCCCGTCCACCGAGGCCGTCCTTGCGGTCCCTGACCGGCAGTCCCGTCCAGATCCTCCTGCTCTGCTGCTCGTTCGCGCTCGCGGGATACGCCGGGGTGCGGCTGCTCGACGGCGACCGGGTGGGCGTGCTGCTGTGGTTCGTGGGGGCGGCGCTGCTGCACGACCTGGTGCTGCTGCCGCTGTACGCGGTGGCGGACCGGGCCGTCGTACGCGGGCTGGGGGCGGTGCGCCGCCGTGCGTGGGTGCTGTACGTGCGGGTCCCGGCCGCGTTCTCCGCGCTGCTGCTGCTCGTGTGGTTCCCGCTGATCAGCGGCCGGGTGGAGGAGCGTTACCGGTCGGCCACCGCGCTGTCGTCGGACGGGTTCCTCGGCCGCTGGCTGCTCATCACGGCGGCGTTGTTCGGCGGCTCTGCGCTGCTGCTCGCCCTGCGGGTGCTGCGCAGCGCGACGAAGCGGCGCTCGCCCGACCTCCACTGACCGGCCCCTTCCCAGCCCGCGGCGCCCGCGTGCCGGAGCAGGGCACGGGTGCCGGTCCGCGCCCACGGGAAGGTGGTGCCGGGCGCGTGGCCGTCGGTGACGTCGACGACCTGCACCTGGGCGCGTTCGTCGACGTCCCCCGGTGCCGTCTCGGCGATCAGCAGGCCGCCGGGGGCGAGGAGGTCGGCGACGCGGGCGAGCAGGGCGCGGGGGTCGCCGCCGATGCCGACGTTGCCGTCCATGAGGAGGACGGTGTCCCAGCGCCCCTCGCCGGGCAGCGCCTCGAAGACGGAGCGGCGCAGCGACTGGCCCCCGGTCCGCACGGTGCGGGCGACGGCGGCCTCGCTGACGTCGATGCCGAGGACGGTGCGGCCCCGGGCGGCGAGTTCCGCCACCAGCCGGCCCGGTCCGCAGCCCACGTCGAGCACGGCGCCCTCGCACCGGTCGAGGACCTCCAGGTCGGCGGTGTCGGCCCGCGCGCACCACCGCTCCACGTCGAGCGGCAGCAGCCAGCCGTCGGTGCGCCGCAGGAACAGCGGCCCGCGGCCGGCCCGCAGCGCGGCGGCGTACGGGTCGGAGGCCTCCCAGGCGCGCGGAGCGGCGTGCGGGGCGGTGGCCGGGCCGGGGTCGAGACGTGCCGCGCCCTTCACCGGGCGGCTCGCTGTTCCCCGGCCGGCGTACACGCCGCGCGCTGTTCCCCGGCCGCCGTGCACGCCGCCAGCCGGGCGGCGAACCGGCCGTGCGGGGCGAGTCCGGCGACGGCCCGCGCGTCGGCGGCGGTGTCGACGTCGCGCAGCGGCGGCAGTTCGCGCACCCGCAGCCCGGCCGCGAGGAGCCGTTCGCGCTGCACGGCCCCCGTCACCGGCGACGACATGGGCACGCCCCGCAGCAGGGCCGGTTCGGGGCGGGACAGGCCGAGGGCCCAGAAGCCGCCGTCCTCGGCCGGACCGAAGTACGCGTCGCAGCCGGCGAAGTTGACGTCGAGCAGGTCCGGCGTCACCTGCGGCGTGTCCATCCCGATCAGCAGGGCGGGCCCCCCGCACCCGGCGAACGCGTCGGCGAGCCGCTCGTCGAGGCCGCCCGCGCACTGCGGTACGACGTCGAAGCCGGGCGGCAGCCAGGGGCCCGGCTCACCGGCGAGCACCAGGACCCGGCGGCGCGCGGGCGTCGCGGCCACGGCGCGCAGGGTGTCGGCAAGGGAGGCCTCGGCCAGGGCGGCGGCCTCGGCGGGGGTGAAGGGCGGGGTGAGCCGGGTCTTGACCCGGCCGGGGCGCGGCTCCTTGGCGATGACGAGGAGGGTGGTCGTGGCGGTCACCGGACGCGGCTCCCCTCGCTGTCGTCCGCGCCGGCCTCGGCGCGGACGGCCGGCGCCTCGGCCAGGACGCGGCGCATGTCCCGTACCGCGTGCCAGGTGCCGCGCCAGGTACCCGTCACCTTGGAGGCGCCGGTGCGGGGCAGGTACGGGACGTCGTGCTCGGTGACCCGCCAGCCCGCGTCGGCGGCCCGCACCACCATCTGCAGCGGGTAGCCGCTGCGCCGGTCGGTGAGGCCGAGGCCGAGCAGCGCCTCGCGGCGGGCGGCGCGCAGCGGACCGAGGTCGTGCAGGCCGAGGCCGGTACGGCGGCGCAGCATCCGCGCGAGGGCGATGTTGCCGGCGCGGGCGTGCGCGGGCCAGGCGCCGCGGCCCTCGGGGCGCCGGCGGCCGAGCACCAGGTCGGCCGTGCCGGCGCGGACCTCCTCGACGAAGGGCGTCAGCAGGGACGGGTCGAGGGAGGCGTCGCAGTCGCAGAAGCAGACGACGTCGGCGGTGGCGGCGCGCAGCCCGGCGTGGCAGGCGGCGCCGAAGCCGCGGCGCGACTCGGTCACGACCGTGGCACCGTGCGCGCGGGCGACGTCCGCCGAGCCGTCGGTGGAACCGTTGTCGACGACGAGCGCCCGCCACCCGTCCGGGATGCGGGCCAGGACCCAGGGGAGGGCCCCGGCCTCGTCCAGGCACGGGAGTACGACGTCGACGTCGGGAGGGGGTGAGAGAGTCACGGCTTTCACCCTACGAGCAGAAAACGGACGAACCGGGCTCCCGCTCCTTACGAAACTCGGACGTCGCGCCTCCGGGTGTCCCCGGGCGGCACCTTCCGCGGCCACGCGGTGCGACGCTGGACGCATGCCACAGCAGCCGTACCAACCCGCGTCCCCGGGCGGACGCCCGCCGGAGGGGTCCTCGGGCCGCCCCGCGGAACCGCCCCCGAGCGGGTCCCCGGCCGCGCCCGCGCCCGCTCCCGCCCGCGTCCTGGTCGTCGACGACGATCCCACCGTCGCCGAGGTCGTCGCCGGCTACCTGGAGCGTGCCGGGCACGTCGTCGACCGGGCCGGGGACGGTCCGACCGCGCTGGAGCTGGCCGGTGCGCACCGGCCGGACCTGGTGGTGCTCGACCTGATGCTGCCCGGCATGGACGGCCTGGAGGTGTGCCGGCGGCTGCGCGGCGCGGGGCCCGTGCCGGTGGTCATGCTGACCGCCCGCGGCGACGAGGACGACCGCATCCTCGGCCTGGAGGTCGGGGCGGACGACTACGTGACCAAGCCGTTCAGCCCGCGGGAGCTGGTGCTGCGCGTCGAGTCCGTACTGCGCCGCACCCGGCCCGCCCCCGGCGCCCGGCCGCCCGCCGAGGCGGGTCCGCCGTCGGCCGGCGGTCTGGCCGTCGACCCGGCCGCCCGCCGGGCCACCAAGGACGGCACGGAACTCGCCCTCACCCTGCGCGAGTTCGACCTGCTGGCCTTCTTCCTGCGCCATCCCGGGCGGGCCTTCGCCCGGGAGGAGCTGATGCGGGAGGTGTGGGGCTGGGACTTCGGCGACCTGTCCACCGTCACCGTCCACGTCCGGCGCCTGCGCGGCAAGGTCGAGGACGACCCCGCACGGCCCGCCCTCGTCCAGACCGTGTGGGGCGTGGGCTACCGCTTCGACCCGGCCGGGCGCGACGGGCGCGACGGGTCGGCCGTACGTGGCGGGTGCGAAGGGCGCGACGGGTCGGCCGTACGCGGCGGGCGTGAAGGGCGCGACGGGTCGGCCGTACGCGGCGGACGGGAGACGGGCTGACCGTGCGTGACATGCTCCTCATCGCGCTCTACGCCTTCCTCGGTGCCGTCGCCGCCGGCCTGGCCGGTGCGGCCGTGCTGCGGCTGATCCGGCGGCGTTCGCTGACCGCGTCGCTCGCGGTGGTGGCGGCGGTCGCCGTCCTCGCGATGCTCGCGGGCACGCTCGCCGTCGCCTGGGCGATGTTCCTGTCCCCGCACGACCTGTCCGTCGTCACCACGGTCGTGGCGATGGCGGCCGTCGTCTCCCTGCTCACCGCGCTGCTCCTGGGCCGCTGGGTGGTCGCCCGCAGCCGCGAACTGGCCGTCGCCGCCCGCTCCTTCGACGACGACGGCGGCTACGCGGCCCCCACCGTCCCGGCCACCGCCGAACTCGACGCGCTCAGCCGCGAACTGGCGGCCACCAGCGCCCGGCTCACGGAGTCCCGCGCACGCGAACGCGCCCTGGAGACCTCCCGGCGCGAACTGGTCGCCTGGATCTCGCACGACCTGCGCACCCCGCTGGCCGGCCTGCGCGCCATGTCCGAGGCGCTGGAGGACGGCGTCGCCGCCGACCCCGACCGCTACCTGCGGCAGATCCGCACCGAGGTGGAGCGCCTCAACGAGATGGTCGGCGACCTCTTCGAACTCTCCCGCATCCACGCCGGCACGCTCCCCCTCGCCCCGGCCCGGATCTCCCTCTACGACCTGGTCGGCGACGCCCTCGCGGGCGCGGACCCGCTGGCGCGCGAGCACGGCGTACGGCTGGTCGGCGACGCGGTGGCGGCCGTGCCGGTGGAGGTGGACGGCAAGGAGATGAGCCGGGTCCTGGGCAACCTGCTGGTCAACGCGATCCGCCGGACGCCCGCCGACGGCACGGTCGCGGTCGCCGCCGAGCGGTCCGCCGAGGGCGTGGTGGTCTCGGTGACCGACGGCTGCGGCGGCATCCCCGAGGAGGACCTGCCGCGGGTCTTCGACACCGGCTGGCGCGGCACCCACGCCCGTACCCCTCCGGCCGGAGCGGGCCTCGGCCTCGCCATCGTCCGCGGCATCGTCGAGGCCCACCGCGGCCGGGCCACGGTGAGCAACATCCCGGGCGGCTGCCGCTTCGAGGTCCTGCTGCCCGCCGCGGAGGCCTGAGACCGGACCGAGCCCCCCGCAGCCCGCCGCGCCAGCCCCCCGCCGCCCGCCGC